>CAWBHU010000010.1:0-455711 GCA_963788805.1 uncultured Alphaproteobacteria bacterium | reverse complement strand
TAGATGATCGGCAGCGACGCCCTGCTGCGTGTAGCGATCGAGATCATCAGCTGGAATTCGCCGATCTTCTGCTGGAACAGCTCGCGGGTCGGGAATGCGATCAGCGACAGCTCGTTGATCGGCGTGCCGTCCTGCTTCTCCGGCGGCCGCAGGATCGTGAAATGGACGAGATCGACCGAGGCGTCCGACTTAGCAGTGTTGCGCCAGGTCCGCTCGCCGGCATGCGGCTCGCCGGACACCAGCAGCACGCGCAGCTTGTCGCGCACGCCGTCGATCGAACGACGGCGCGGTCGTTGACGGTGGTCAGTTGCCATCGACCGCCGAGGCCTCGATCTTGACGATGTTCGGCCCGCCATGCGGGATCGGCACGGTGACGCGGCATTTCGCGCCGACATGCACGGTGCGGCGCTCGATCACCTCGCCGTCGTGCCGCACGGTGACTTTGGCCGCGCCCGCCGCGGCGCCCTGGTCCTCGACGCGGAATGCGATGGTCTGCGACTGTCGACAATGCCGAAGCGCGGCGCATTGGTGAGCACGACGCGGCGGTCGCGTTCGTCTGGCGCGTCCGGTGATCAGCGCATGCAGCGGCGCGGAATGCCGAGCGCGGCCGCATCGGCGGGCACGTCATGGATGCGGCCGTCGGTGATCATGATCGCGCCGGCCACGCGATCCGGCGGCACGTCCGCCGAGCGTCGAGGCCAGCGCCGAAAACAGCCGGGTGCCGTCGGTCTCGCCGTCGGCCTTGCCGGCCTCGGCCACGCGCACCTCAAGGCCCGGGATGCGGTTGAGCCGCTCGACGAGGTGCCGCGCGCGCCGCTTCGGTCTGCTCGGCGCGGTCGCCGAACTCCTGGCTCGGGCTCTTGTCGACGATGACGGCGGCGACCGAGGGATCGGGTCGCGATCCTCGCGCGTGAACGACGGATTGGCGAGCGCCAGCACCATCAGCGCCAGCGCGACCGCGCGCACCAGCGCGCCACGGCTGCGCGCGAGCAGCAGCATCGCCGCGACAGCAGGCGGTCGACGGCGAACGCGGCCCAGACCACATATTCGGGCACGAGCGGAGCGAATGAGACGCCGAGGTTCATCGCCCACTGGCCCAACCGCTCGAGCAGGGCCGGGATGTGGACCTGGTCGGCCTTGTAATTGCCGGTCAGCGTGTACATCACGATGTTGACGCCGGCGCGGAACGCGAATTCGCGCTGGCGCTGTTCGCCCGGGACCAGCGGCAGCATCGGCTGGCCGTCCGGCCGCTCGCCCAGGCGCCGGCGAGATCGTTCGACCTGATCATGATCGAAGAGACGCCGTCGCCGGCGCGCGCCGGGCGGTTCGTCTTCTTCCTCGTCGGCCGGCATCGCCTCGACCCAGAGCTGGCCGGAATTGTAGCGGCCGGGAAAGTCGCGCAGCAGGAAGAAGTCTTGGTCAGCACGTGATCGCGCGGCACCGGCTCGAGTTCCGGGATGTCGAGCGAGGACAGATCTCGCGCAGCGCGACCATGCCCGGCCGATGCTCTGCGCGCCGGCCGGGCGGCGCGTCGATCGCGTCGCGCGTGTCGAACAGGACCGTGCCGCCGTGCTTCATGTAGGCGTCGATCCGTTCCAGCGCCTGCTGCGACGGCTTGCCGCATTCGGCAGCACCGGCCAGTAGATCAGCGGGAAGAAGGCGAGTTCGTCGCGCGCCGGATCGAGGCCGATCGGCTCGCCGGCCTCGAGCGCGGTGCGCTGGGCCGAGAAACAGCGTCAGTCCTTGCAGCCCGGCCCTGCTGATCGCGTCGACTGCGGTGTCGCCGGTGATCGACATAGGCAAGGCGCGTTTGCAGCGTCGACTTCATGGCGAAGTCGTCGGGCCGGCTTTGCCGCTGAAGTCTGGTGCTGAACGGCGCAGGGCAGTCAGCACCGGCAAGACGAGCGCGAGCGCCAGCACGGCCGTTGCCACGCGGCGGCGACGCGTCAGCGCCGGCGATCGCGCCGGCCAGGAACAGCATGACGATGGCGTCCAGCACGAGCAGGCCGAGCGCGCGCCATCATCACTGGACCGCGCAGGTCGAGCGGCTCGACCTTGCGATAGACGTCGATGCTGCATTCAAGCCGCGAAGTCGATCGGCAGCAGGCCGGTCGGCCGGCGCCAGCGTGTTGACGGCGACGCAGCCCTTCCGGCGGACCGTAGAAGCCGGGCGGATGGTCGAAGCGTCGGCGGCTGCGAATTGGCCGGGATCGGCCGCGCCGTCGGCCGGCGGCGGGTGAAGGCGCCGAAGCCGTCGAGCACGCGGTCGCAGGCACGCGACGGTCGTGCCGGCAGCTCGCCGCTGTCGGCGCTTGCGGCAGAGCCGGCGATCGCGACGAGCCGCCTGCAGCATGTCGACGAACGTGCCGGAGATCGGCAGATCCGACCAGCGCGTGTCCGCGGTCACATGGAATAGCACGACCAGCGCCCTTGCCGCGGCGCTGCGCCGGTGACGAGCGGCGTGCCGTCGCCAGCGTCGCCCAGGTGCGCTCGGCGAGGTCGGCATCCGGCTCCGCCAGCACCTGCCGGGTCACCGTGACATCGTCGGGCACGGGCATCGCCGAAACGGGCCCTCGCGCGAAAACGCTGGAGCTTCTGCGGCTTGTCCCAGCTCAGGCTGCCGCCGAGCGATGCGGCCGCCGCGGCGCAGCCGCACCGGCACGAGATCGTCTCTCGCGCCGCGCCAGATGCGGGCCAGCGAAACGCACCAGACGCCGCCATCCTCGATCCACTCGTTGAGCCGCTCGCGCGCCGCGCCGACATTGCCGACGTCGGCAAGCATCAGCATCGGCAGCTTCTGCTCGAGGAAGCGTCCGACGGCTTCCGCCGGCGCGACGCCTTCGGCGAGCCGCACATCGGCAAACGGATTGAGCGCGCGCGCAGGTAATAGCTCGCGCCGACCAGCGGCTGCGAGCGGTTCGGCGGTGGAGCCCGAAATCACGCCGACGGTGCGGCGCCGCCAGCGCTTGTCGAGCAGTTGCACCGCGCCGGCCGAGCGCTCGCCGGCGATCTCGAGCCGCGCCACGTCGTTGCGGATCTCGACCGGCAGGTCGATCACGGCCTCGGTCTCGCGCTCGGCGCCGCGGAAGGCGAAGCGCGCCTCGCCGAGCGGCAATCCCTTGAGGTCCATGGCGTGGACCGCGCCGCTCTCCGGACCGCGGCGTCTGCGGCGCGCAACACTTTGACGGTCAGCGCACCGGCGGCGTTGTCCGCGGCGGCAGCGCATGGGCAGGCGTGATGCCGCCGTCGATGACGGTCAGCGGCCGGTTGCCGATCGCTGCGTCGAGCCCGTCGACGAAATTCGTTGCCCTGCCGATATCGACGCCGTCGGACAGCCACATCAATTCGACGTCGGGCGCGTTCGACAGGAAGCGCGACGATGCACCGGCAGCGCTTCGCTGCGCTCGACGCGCATGCGGCTTCGGCTTGAGCTGTCTTGACCGCGACGCGCGCCGCGCTCGGGTCGCATGGAGATATCGCGCGTCGTCTCCGACAGCGGCAGCACCGCGACGCCGCGCCCGTCGGCTTCGGCGCGGCCGATCAGTTCGTCGGCGGTGCGCAGCCGCGCATCCCAACTCGATGCCGGCCGCCAGCCGTCATCGAGCAGGATCAGCAACGGCGCGCTGCGGCTCGTTGCGGCGACCGGCGGATTCCACAGCGGCCCGGCGGCGGCGATGATCACCAGGGTCGGCGAGCAGCAGCCGAAGCAGCGTCAGCCACCACGGCGTGCGCGACGGCGTCTCTTCCTTGGGCACGATCTCGAACAGCAATCGGGTCGGCGGGAAATCGATGCGCCGCGGGCGCGGCGGCACCAGCCGCAGCAGCCACCACAGCACCGGCAGGCCGAGCAGGCCGAGCAGGACGAGCGGCTGCGCGAAGGCGAGGGGAAGGCCGGCGATCACGCGTGGCCCCCGTTTCGCGGCCGTCGGCCTTGCGCGGCATGAAGCCGCTTCTGCGCGCCCGCGCCCATGCGGGCATGGATCGCCAACAGCACTCGGTCGGGCCGCGGTCAGTGCGGTGCATGGTGAAGGTCCAGCCGAATCGCTCGCATCTCGGCGCGCAGCGCGGCGCGGTGATTGGCGACGAGCTTCTGGTAATCGGCGCGCCACATTTCGGCGCGGCCGGCGGTGATGCTGCCGAGCCCTTCGGGCTCGACGAATTCGACGCGGCCGCCATACGGGAAAGTCTCTTCCGCCGGATCGACCACCTGGACGACGTGGCCGCGCGCGCCGTTGGCGGCAAGCTGGCCGATGATGCGTGCGGAAATCCGCGATCGGGCTCCAGAAGTCCGACAGCAACAGCACTTCGGAGAACGGCGCCGGCGCGAAATGCGGCGGCAGGCTCGGCCGCTCCGTGATGTCGTGCACGATGCGCCTGCGCCATCTTTTCGATGATGTTGCGGTTCGAGGTCGGCCGGATCACGCCCGGAATGCCGACCCGTTCGCCGCCCTGCACCAGCACTTCGGCCAGCGCGAAAGTCACGACCAGCGCGCGGTCGAGCTTGCTCCATTCGGTCAGGTCGGAGTGGAATTCCATCGACGGCGAGCGGTCCGGCCACAGCCAGATCGTGTGCGAGGCTTCCCATTCGCGCTCGCGCACATAAAGATGATCGTCGCGCGCCGAACGCCGCCAATCGACATTGCCGCGACGGCTCGCCGCGACACGAAGCGGCGGTACTGCCAGAAATTCTCGCCGGGACCGGCGCGGCGGCGGCCGTGCACGCCGTGAATGATGGTCGCCGCGACGCGGCGCGCGTCCAGCATCAGGCGCGGAATGCGCGCGGCGAGCTTGCGGCTCTTGCCGATCGCCGCCTGTACCGCAACCGGCTCTTTGTCGCTGCGCTCGAACTTCGGCCATTCGTTATCCGATGCGCGTCTTCAAGCGCGCGATGACATTCCCGATCGTCTCGCCTTCGGCACGAGCCGCGAAAGTCAGCGCCATGCGGTGCTTGAGCACCGGCTCGGCCAGTTCCAGCACGTCGTCGATCGATGGCGCGAAACGGCCATCGAGCAGCGCGCTGGCGCGCACCACCAGCATCAGCGCCTGGCTGGCGCGCGGGCCGGGACCCCAGGAAATCAGCTTGCCGATGTCGCCGGCTTCCGGACCCGGGACGCGCCGAGCGCACCAGAGCGAGGATCGCTTCGACCACGCTCTCGCCGACCGGCAGACGGCGAACCAGCCGTTGCGCCGCCATCAGGTCGTCCGCGTTCATCGCGGCCTTGGCGCGCGTCTCGTCGGCGCCGGTCGTGTCGAACAGGATTTTGCGCTCGGCGTCCTGGCTCGGATAATCGACGTCGATCTCCATCAGGAAGCGGTCGAGCTGCGCTTCGGGAAGCGGATAGGTGCCTTCCTGCTCCAGCGGATTCTGCGTCGCGAGCACATGGAACGGCTTCGGCAGATCGTGGCGCGCGCCGGCGACCGTGACGTGCTGCTCCTGCATCGCCTGCAGCAATGCCGATTGGGTGCGCGGCGAAGCGCGGTTGATCTCGTCCGCCATCAGGAGCTGCGCGAACACCGGACCGGAGATGAAGCGGAAGTTGCGCTTGCCGCCGGCGCCTTCCTCCAGCACTTCGCTGCCGAGAATGTCGGAGGGCATCAGGTCGGGCGTGAACTGAACGCGGCGCGCATCGAGGCCGAGCGCGATGCCCATGGTTTCGACCAGCTTGGTCTTGGCGAGGCCGGGGACGCCGACCAGCAGGCCGTGACCGCCGGACAGAACAGTGATCAGCGCGCGGTCGATCACCTGCTCCTGGCCGAAGATCACTTTCGATGATGCCTTCGCGGGCGGCGCGCACATGGGCGGCGGTCGCCTCCGCATTGCGCACAATCATCTCGTCCAGTTTTTCGATATTCTCACCGGTGGCGACGGCCATCTTCTTCCCCTGTCTGTGCGCTAACGGACCAGAAGCCCGCGCACGCAACATGCAACAACCGCGCCGCGGCGACATTCCGCGGCGATTCTGGCTCGTTTATCCTGCAAATCTTACGCTATCTTCCGGGCCGGATGCGTTGAATCACGAAGATGCGAACAGGCCAGAACGCTGGATTGGCAAGGAAAACAATGGCGAAGACGGGGCAGGGCGGGCTTGATGGACTGGTGGCATCGCTGCCCCGCGATGGCAGCAAGGGCCTGCCGCCGGTCCATCTGTGGAATCCCGCCATTCTGCGGCGATATCGACATGCGCATCGCCACTGACGGCACCTGGTTTTACATGGGCACGCCGATCGGCCGTCCGGCCTTGGTGCGGCTCTTTGCCTCCGTCCTTAAGCGCGAAGGCGAACATTACTTTCTTGTCACCCCGGTCGAGAAAGTTGGCATCAAAGTGGACGATGCGCCGTTCCTGGCGGTCGAGCTTCGCGCCGAGGGCGGCAGTCCTCAATTTCCGTACCAATGTCGATGAGTGGGTCGCGGCTGGTCCGGACCACGCCTTGCGCTTCGAGCCGGAAGAGGGGACCGGCGGACTCAAGCCTTACCTTCATGTGCGGCGCGATCTCTGGGCCAAGCTGACGCGGGCTTTGTTCTATGAGCTGGTCGAGCGCGGCGAGGAGCGAATGGTCGATGGCCGCGCCATGTTCGGCGTCGCGCTCGGGCAGCGAATTCTATGCGATGGCCGAAGCCGGTGCGCTGAAGGAATTCGCTTGATGAAGGCGCATCAGGAAGCGCCCGACGCTCTGTCCGGCGAACAATTCTTCGAGCGCGCACGCGCGCGCCTCACTCTGGATGTGCCGCACGGGCTGAACGATCCGAACATCATCCCGATCGCGGCGACCACGAGCCCGATCCGGTGATGGAGAAGATCGCCAGCATCCGCCCGATCCGGCCTGCCGCGGTGCTGGTGCCGGTCATCGCGCGCGAGCAGCCCATGGTGCTGCTGACCAAGCGCGCTGCGCATCTGCGCGATCATTCGGGGCAGGTCTCTTTCCCTGGCGGCAAGATCGACAGCGGGGATGACAGCCCGGCCGCTGCAGCGTTGCGCGAGGCCGAAGAAGAAATCGGCCTGAGCCGCAGTGCGGCGAAGCCGATCGGCTATCTCGACCTCTACATGACGACGCTTGGCTTCCGGATCGTGCCGGTGATCGCGCAGCTCGAAGCGAATTTTCAGCTCGCGCTCAACAAGGCCGAAGTTGACGAGGTGTTCGAGGTGCCGCTTGCCTTCGTGATGGATCAGGCCAACCATCAGCGCCATTCGCGCGAATGGCAGGGCATGACGCGCCATTATTACGCAATCCCGTATGGTGAGCGTTACATCTGGGGCGTCACCGCAGGCATCCTGCGTAACCTGTACGACCGGCTGTACAAATGATCCGTCCTGTCGCGACCGAGGTCATCCTCTTCCTGGCGCCGTTCGCGCTCTACGCGGCGTTCATCTGGGCAACCAAGAGCCGCGTTCTCGACGTCGAGCACTGGCCGCTGTCGCGCGTGCTGACGCTCGGCCATCATCGCCATGCTGCTGGTGATCGGCAGCTTCATCTATTTCGCCAATGAAGGCGGCGCCCCGGTCGGACGAGAATACGTTCCGGCGCATGTGGACGAGCGCGGCAACTTCGTGCCGGGCCAGATCCGCTGATGGCGCCGCGCCGCATTGACGCGAAATGGCTGCGCGACGGAGCCGCGCAGAAGCTGCTCGGCATTCTGGATCGTGACGGCGAAGAAGCCCGCGTGGTCGGCGGCGCGGTGCGCAATGCGCTGCTCGATGTGCCGGTCGTTGAAATCGACATCGCAACGACCGCCGAGCCGCCCGAGGTCATACGGCGCGCCAGCGGGGCCGGCTTCAAGGTCGTGCCGACCGGGATCGATCATGGCACCGTCACGGTCGTGATCGACGGCGCGCCGTTCGAGGTCACCACGCTGCGCCAGGACGTCGAGACCTATGGCCGTCACGCCAAGGTCGCGTTCGGCCGTGACTGGAAAGCCGACGCCGAGCGGCGCGATTTCACCATGAACGCGCTGTCGGCGACGAAAGATGGAACGGTCCACGACTATGTCGGCGGGCTTGCCGATCTCGAAGCGCGGCGGGTGCGCTTCATCGGCGACGCCAGCCAGCGCATCGCCGAAGATTACCTGCGTGTCCTGCGCTTCTTCCGCTTCCACGCCGCTTACGGCGAGGGGCCGCTCGACAAGGACGGGCTGCACGCCTGCATCATGGCGCGAAACGATCTCGCGCAATTGTCGCGCGAGCGCGTGCGCATGGAAATCATGAAGCTGCTGGTGGCGCGCAGCGCGTCCGGCGTGCTGCAAGCCATGGCGGATTGCGGCATCCTCGGCCTGCTGCTCGCCGGCGTGCCGAATGCGGTGAATTTCACGGCGATGGCGGCAGCGGAAACCGCGCTGGCTTTGCCGGCCGATCCGACGCGCCGGCTCGCCGCGCTTGCGGTGCTGGTCGCCGAGGATGCCGAGCGGCTGTGGCAGAAGCTGCGGCTCTCCAACGCCGAGCACATCCGGCTTGCTGTCGATGGCTGAAGGCTGGTGGCGGCGGATTGTCGCCGGCGGTGGAGGAGCACGCAGCAGGCCGTGGCTCTATCGGCTAGGTCGCCGACGCATTACACCGATCAGGTGTTGCTGGCATGTGCGCGCTCGGGCGCATCGGCCGACGATGCGGACTGGCACGAGCTGGTCGACGCTGCCGCAGCGCTGGCCGGTGCCATCATTCCCGATCAAGGCCGCCGACTTGATGGAGCGCGGCGTCGCCAGAGGCCCGGCGCTCGGCGCGGCGCTGAGCGCCGCAGAAGCCGCCTGGATCGAGGCCGGATTTCCCGACGATAAAGCGCGGCTTGGCGCCATCGCAGACGCCGCCGCGAAGGGCTAGATTAGGCGCATGCCGGTCACCCGCCGCCCCGCCGATCTCGCCAAGCGCGTCGCTGACAGCCGCGACCGCCGCAAGCTCGCGCGCACCGATGCGTTCCGCCGCGTGACCTTCACGCTGCCGCGCGAAGCGGCGCGCGCCAAGGCGCGAGAGATATTCACGCGCTATCCGAAGACCGCCTACATGACCGCGATCGAAAGCTGGCGCGAATTGCCCGGCGACCGCATCGAATTCACGATGCGCAGCTCCCGAGGCGGATTAGCGCATGATCCCGAAAAGTGGAAACCGGTTTTCGGACAAGATCATGCGCAAGGGCAAATGACATGCGTAGGTTCTGGCGCGGCGTTCTGATCTTCCTCACCGGCGGGATTTTGGGCACCGCGTTCGGCCTCGCGCTTGGCCTGTTGATTTTTCCGTTCGTCTTTGCGCCGCCGCCGGCCACCGAAGAGCTCACCGAGGCCGATCGCTCGCCGCTCTATGCCACCGGCATCTTCATCCACGCCAATCCGTCCGATCCGATCCATTATGGCAAGGGCAGGGTGAGCGTTTACGAGCGCACCGTGTTTCTCGAAAGCGATTTCGAGGTCGGGCCAGGTCCGAAATTCCACGTCTATCTGGTGCCGAAAGCCAACATCCGCGCCAACTCGGACGTGCCGGGCACGATGTTCATCGATCTTGGCCGGCTGCGCTCGTTCCAGGGCAGCCAGCGCTACGCCATTCCGGCCGGCGTCGACCTGAAGAAGTATGCGAGCGTCGTCATCTGGTGCGAACAGTTCAGCGTGTTGATCTCGCCCGCCGACCTCAGCTGCGGCCGCGCGCTAGATGGATTTCGCCGCCGGTTTTGGCGACATCTCGCTGCCTCAGCTCGCGCTGGTCGCGGCCGTGGCGCTGTGCGCCAATATTCTCGGCGGCATTGCCGGCTACGGCACCGGCGCGCTGCTGCCGCTGGTTCTCGTTCCGATGGTCGGCGCGCTGCCGGTGGTGCCGATCATCACCATCTCGGCGCTGTTCACCAATGTGAGCCGGCTGCTGGCGTTTCGCCGCTATGCCGATTGGCGCCGCGCAGCGATCGCGCTGGTCGCCGCGATCCCGACCTGCGTGCTCGGCGCCTGGGGCTATACGTTCCTGACCGGCAAGGGCGCCGCGATCGTGATCGGCGCCATGCTGATCGTCAGCGTGCCGGTGCGGCGGCTCATGAAGCATCGCGGCATACGATTCAGCGATGCCGGTTTTGCAGCGGGCGCCGCCGGCTACGGCGTGCTGGTCGGCGGCACGGCAGGCTCAGGCGTGATCATGCTGTCGCTGCTGATGGCGGCGGGGCTGCAAGGCGCCGCGGTGGTCGCGACCGATGCGGTGATTTCGATTGTCATCAGCATGGTGAAGCTTTCCGTGTTCGGGCTCGCCGGCGTGCTGACGCCGCAGATCATCGCGCTGGCAATCCTGATCGGGCTTGCCGCCATGCCGGGCGCCTACATCGCGCGGCTGCTGGTCGAGCGCATGCCGGTGCATGTTCACACGGCGATCCTCGACGCGGTCGTGCTGCTTGGCGGGACTTTCCTGATTGTCGGAGCGTTCCGGTAGCTACGGCCATTTCACCACCGGCGGCAGCGACGACAGGATCGACTCCACATTGCCGCCGGTCTTGAGCCCGAAAATCGTGCCGCGGTCGTAGAGCAGGTTGAATTCGACATAGCGGCCGCGGCGAATGAGTTGCTCCTCGCGCTGCGCCTCGGTCCACGGCTTCCCGAAATTTGCTCGCACCAGCTTCGGATAAATGTCGAGGAAGGCGCGGCCGACGTCCTGCGTGAAGGCAAAGGTCTGGTCCCAGTCGCTCTCCAGATAATCGAAGAAAATGCCGCCGATGCCGCGCGGCTCGTTGCGATGCTTGAGAAAGAAGTACTCGTCGCACCATGATTTGAATTTCTCGTAAGGCGCGACGGCGGGATGCGCGTCGCAGGCGCGCTTCATCGCCGCATGAAACGCAACGCTGTCGGGATCGCTCTGCGTGCGCCGCGCATCGAGCACCGGCGTCAAGATCCGCGCCGCCGCCGAACCAGGCCTTGCTCGTCACCACAAAGCGCGTGTTCATGTGCACCGCCGGCACGTTCGGATTGTGCGGATGCGCGATCAGCGAAATCCCGCTCGCCCAGAAACGCGGATCGCTGTCCGCGCCGGGAATTTGCCCGCGAAACTCCGGCGCGAACTCGCCGTGAACGGTCGAGCAATGCACGCCCACTTTCTCGAACACGCGGCCCTGCATGATCGACATGACGCCGCCGCCGCCCGGCGCGCCGCTGTGATCGGTGCGCTGCCATGGCGTGCGCACGAAGCGGCCCGCTGCATTCGTCAGGCGGAGGGCGCGTCGTCCTCGACTTTCTCGAGCGCCGCGCAAATATCGTCGCGCAGCGCCTCGAACCAGGCGCGCGCCTTGGCTTTGCGGTCTTCGAGCGTCATGACGGAATAGTATGCGGCGGCATGCCGCCCGTCTGCCGCAGCGCTTCGCCGGCCGCCATGGCCACGCTCATCGCCACATTGAGCGAGCGCATGCCCGCCTGCAGCGGAATGATCAGCCGCGCATCGGCGGCCTGGTGCACCGCCTCGGGCACGCCGGCGCTTTCGCGGCCGAACAGCAGGATGTCGCCGTCGCGAAACCCGTGGGCCAGATAGCTCACGGTTCCCCCGGTGGTGAACAGGATCAGCCGCGCTGCTTTGCCGCGCCGCCACGACTCGAACGCCGCCCAATCGACGTGGCGGACGATGGTCACCTGATCGAGATAATCCATGCCGGCCCGCCGGAAATGGCGGTCGCTGACCGGAAATCCTGCCGGCTCAATGATGTGCGCCTCCAGGCCGAGGCACGCGCAGAGCCGGAGAATCGTCCCGGTGTTCTGCGCGATGTCGGGCTGATAGAGCGCGATCCGGATCATAGGCCCCATGCCGCCAACGGCTTTCTTAGAAGCGCCCGAGAATGGCCGATAAGTCGTGGGGACTTCCGGCTTTTTCGCGGATAGCGGGCTTGCGCTTGCACGGCAAGGGTGCCAATAAAACCGCGCCGTTGGCGCCGTCCTGCTTCGCTTTGGGTGGCCGCAACCGGCCTGTCCGCCTGCCGCGAGACTTCAGTCTTGGTGGCCCCAAGCCGCGGATGGACCTGGAGATCCAGCCGGGGGAGAGAGGGCCAGACGTGACGACCGTGTCTTCAGCGGAGCACACGCGACGCGACTTTCTTTACATCGCCACCGCAGCTGTCGGCGCCGTCGGCGCCGCCGCAGTGCTGGTGCCGCTCATCGCGCAGATGAACCCGGATGCCTCGACCATCGCGGCCGGCGCGCCGATCGAGGTCGATCTCGGCCCAATCGCCGAAGGCCAGATGATCAAGGTGTTCTGGCGCTCGAAGCCGATCTTCATCTTCAATCGCAGCCCGAAAGAGATCGAGGAAGCGCGCAAGGTCAATGTCGCGAGCCTGCCCGATCCCGAGACCGACCAGAAGCGCGTCAAGGAAGGCCACGACAAATGGCTGGTCGTGATCGGCATCTGCACCCATCTCGGCTGCATCCCGCTCGCCAATTCAGGGCCGTATAACGGCTGGTTCTGCCCGTGCCACGGCTCGGCCTACGACACCTCCGGCCGCATCCGCAAAGGCCCCGCGCCGAAAAATCTCGAGCTCCCGCCCTACACGTTCGTCTCCGACACCAAGATCCAGATCGGCTGACCGGCAAGCAAGGTTCGACCATGAGCGCACACCTGACCTACCAGCCGCAAAGCGCCTTCATGAAGTGGATGGAGCGCCGCTTGCCGATCGGCGGGCTCGATCTATTCGTCCTTCGTCGTCTATCCGACGCCGCGCAACCTGAACTACTGGTGGACGTTCGGCGGCATCCTCTCCTTCATGCTCGGCGTGCAGATCATCACCGGCATCGTGCTGGCGATGCATTACACGCCGCATGTCGACTTCGCCTTCAAGTCGGTCGAAGGCATCATGCGCGACGTCAATTACGGCTGGCTGTTGCGCTACCTGCACGCCAACGGCGCGTCGATGTTCTTCCTCGCCGTCTACATCCACATGTTCCGCGGCATGTATTACGGCTCCTACAAGGAGCCGCGCGAAGTGCTCTGGATCCTCGGCGTCATCATCTATCTGCTGATGATGGCGACCGGCTTCATGGGCTACGTGCTGCCGTGGGGCCAGATGAGCTTCTGGGCCGCCACCGTCATCACCAATCTGTTCTCGGCCATTCCGCTGGTCGGCGAGTCTGTCGTCACCTGGCTGTGGGGCGGCTATGCGGTCGGCAATCCGACGCTCAACCGCTTCTATTCGCTGCACTACCTGCTGCCGTTCGTGATCGCCGGCGTCGTCGTGCTGCACGTCTGGGCGCTGCACGTGGTCGGCCAGAACAATCCGACCGGCATCGAGCCGAAGACCGACAAGGACACCGTCGCCGTTCACGCCCTACGCCACCGTCAAGGACAGCTTCCTGATGGTGTGCTTCATGATCGTGCTCGCCTGGTTCGTGTTCTACCTGCCGAACTATCTCGGCCACGCCGACAACTACATCCCGGCCAATCCGGCGGTGACGCCGACCCACATCGTGCCGGAATGGTATTACCTGCCGTTCTACGCGATCCTGCGCGCCATCCCGGACAAGCTGCTCGGCGTCGTCGCGCTGTTCGGCTCGATCCTGATCCTCGCCTTCATGCCGTGGCTCGACACGTCGCGCGTGCGCTCGGCGCGCTACCGGCCGCTCTACAAGCAGTTCTTCTGGCTGTGGGTGATCGGCTTCATCCTGCTCGGCTGGCTCGGCGCCAAGCCGCCGGAAGGCATCTACGTCATCCTGGCGCGCATCCTGACGATCTACTACTTCGCCTTCTTCCTCATCGTGCTGCCGCTGCTCGGCATCTTCGAGAAGACCAAGCCGCTGCCGCAGTCGATCGCGGATTCCGTGCTCAAGGGCGACGTGCCGATCGGCGCGTCGGCTCCGCCGCCACGGGCAACGGCGTGAGCGGGAGCAACGCACATGAAAAAGACGCTCACCGCTTTGCTGCTTGCTGCCGCGCTGGCGCTGCCCGCCGCGGCCTTTGCCGCCGAGGACCATTCGCACGAGACGCCGCAGCCGCCGCGCTGAAATGGTCGTTCGCCGGCCCGTTCGGCAAATACGATCCGGCGCAGCTCCAGCGCGGCCTCAAAGTTTACAAGGACGTCTGCGCGGCCTGCCACTCCATGAGCATGGTGGCGTTCCGCAACCTCGCCGATCCCGGCGGGCTCGGCTATTGCGCCGGCGCAAGCGGCCGCGCTCGCCTCCGAATACAAGGTCAAGGACCTCGACGAGCAGGGCCAGCCGATCGAGCGCGACCGCGCGCGTCGCCGACTATTTCCCGTCGCCGTTCCCGAACGAGCTTGCGGCCAAGGCCGCCAATGGCGGCGTCGCGCCGCCCGATCTCTCGACCATGGCCAAGGCGCGCACCTATGAGCGCGGCTTCCCCTGGTTCGTGTTCGATATGTTCATCCCAGTATCAGGAGCAGGGGCCGGACTACATCGTCGCGCTGCTCAAGGGCTACAAGCAGGCGCCGGCAGGGCTTGCAGCTGCCGCCGGGCGGCCACTACAACGAGATATTCCCCGGCCACTGCGATCGCCATGCCGCCGCCGTTGCAGGACGGCCAGGTCACCTATGACGACGGCGCGCCCGGCGACGATCGATCAATATGCCAAGGACGTCTCAGCCTTCCTGATGTGGGCGGCGGAGCCGCATCTGGTGGCGCGCAAGCGCCTCGGCCTGCAGGTGATGATCTTCCTGCTGGTGTTCGCGGGCCTGCTCTACTTCACCAAGAAGAAAGTGTGGAAGGCGGTCGAGCTGCATCCCGAAGAGCTCGAGCATCGGCGGCTCGGGCGTCTACGACATCGAAATGGCGGATGCGGTCTGGCAGACCATCGCCAGCCCATGGGGTGAGCCTTCCGACGAGATCAGGAAGGGGACCTATCGGCACGACGCCCGTCGTATTTCTTCCGCGACACGGGCGCGGCCACCGGTTCTCGACCGACAAGCATAAACTATCGCGCCAACATCGATATCCTGAAACGCGCCGGGGTCACCGACATCGTGTCGCTCTCGGCGTGCGGATCGTTCAGCGAGGACTTGCCGCCGGGCACATTCGTGCTTGCCGATCAATTCATCGACCGGACTTTTGCGCGCGAGAAAAGCTTCTTCGGCACGGGCTGCGTTGCCCATGTGTCGCTGGCCTTTCCGGTATCTCCCACGCTGCAGGACATCGCGGAGGCCGCACTCAAGGCCGAGGGCATGAGTTATGCGCGTGGCGGCACCTATCTCGTGATGGAAGGGCCGCAATTCTCGACGCTCGCCGAGTCACATCTCTACAGATCCTGGGGATGCAGTCGTCATCGTGGTGGCATGACCAACATGCCGGAAGCCAAACTCGCGCGCGAGGCAAGATCTCCCTACTGCACCGCCGCGATGGTCACGGACTATGACTGCTGGCATGTCGGTCACGGCGCGGTCGATGTCCTCTCGGTGCTGAGGGTCGATGAAAGGCAACAGCGAGAACGCGCGCCGCTTCGTGACGCGCCTTGCCCGTGATTTTCCGGAGCAGCATCCGCCCTGTAGCGCAGGTTCCGACACGGCGCTCGAATATGCGATCATGACAGCACCGGAAAACGCGATCCGGCGCTTGTGGCGATATGGCTGGTGTCGTTTCTTAGCTGTGCGTGACGCTCGGACCGCCATTGATGGCACCAATCAAGCCGCCGAGTGTTGATGCGCCGCCGCCGACCAGCCCGACCGAGAACGACTGGTCGAGCGTGGTGGCGGCCGAGTTGCGAAGCTGGCCGAACAACCCGCCCTCGGTCGCACTGGAGTCGCCAAGGATATGCCCGCTTGCATAGACCTGCGAGAATTGCCCATCACCATCGCCGACCAGGCCGCCGCAAAAGGCGGAGCAAATCACGTTGCCGGTCGCGAACGATCTGGTGATTGAGACGCCGAGGCCCGCGGCCACACCGACAAGTCCGCCGCCGTGGCATGTCGCGCCGGAGCAAAACACAAACCCCGTCGCGTAGCTTTTGCTTATTGTCGAGTTCGTATCGATGGTGCCGGCCAGGCCGCCCCGTTACTGTTACCCATCGTTCCCACGTTGGCCATGCTCGACGAGTTTTCGATTATGGTGTCGCCCATGGCAAATCCGACGAGACCGCCCGCGGATCCGCCACGTGCCAAGGTAGGCGAGCTCGCCGCTGGTCACTTTGACGTTGATGATCTGGGTTGTGCTCAGTGCCGTCCCGACCAGCACGCCGGTCGTGGTCGAATTCTTGCGGTTGACCACCTGCACGCCTTCCAGCGTCACGTTCATGATCGTTGCGCCGTCGGTCACGCCGAACAGTCCGACCTGGTCCAAGTTGGTGTGGTTGGTCTTGAAGTTGCGGATGATGAAGCCGCCGCCGTCGAACGAACCGGTGAATGGGATTGGCTCGTCCCGACCGGCGTGAAGTTCGCAATCGAGCTCAGGTCGATGTCGTTCTCAGGCAATAGTCCTCGGCCAGGTTGCCGCCTTTCATTGCCTGAGCTTGTGCGGCCGTCTTGATCTCCTTGCACGCGGCCAAGGCCGGCGTTGTCGCAACGGCAAAAATGGCCAGCACGGCGCCGGCCGCGCAGATCGAAGTCGCTTTCATGGATTTCCCCAAGCTTCCGGGCGGGACGATGCCTCAAACCAAAGCCGAGGGAAACGTCATTTCACACAATGCGGTGCAGGAACTTAAGGTGACGCGGTGTCGAATTTTATGACACTAATCACTGCGAAATTTATCGTGCGGGCAGTGGGCCATGGCGAAAGCAGTTTTCGGCGTCATCGGCGGTTCCGGCATTTACGACCTGCCGGGCTTTCACAATGTGCGTGAAGAGCGCGTCGCTTCACCGTGGGGCGAGCCGTCGGCGCCGCTGCGCATCGGCGAGATCGACGGCCTGCCGGTCGTGTTCCTGTCGCGTCACGACAAGGGTCACCGGCTTTCGCCCACCGACATCAACTATCGCGCCAATATCGACGTGCTCAAACGCGCCGGCGTCACCGATCTCGTCTCGCTGTCCGCCTGCGGCTCGTTCAAGGAAGAGCTGCCGCCCGGCACCTTCGTTCTGGTCGATCAGTTCGTCGATCGCACGCACCGCGCGCGAGTCGTCGTTCTTCGGCAAGGGCATGGTCGCGCATGTCTCGATGGCGCATCCGGTCGCGCCGCTGCTGCGCAAGCGGCTTGGCGAAGCCGCGCTCGCCGAGAACATCCCGGCCAATTGGGGCGGCACTTATGTCTGCATCGAAGGCCCGCAATTCTCCACCTACGCCGAGAGCATGACCTACAAGGAGCTCGGCTATTCGGTGATCGGCATGACCAACATGCCGGAGGCCAAGCTCGCCCGCGAAGCCGAGATTTGTTACGCGACCGTGGCGATGGTGACCGATTTCGACTGCTGGCACGAAACCCACAGCGCCGTCACCGTCCAGGACATCATCAAGGTGCTGATGGAGAACGCCGAGAAGGCCAAACGGCTGGTGGCGCGGCTGGCCCGCGATTTCCCGCGCGAGCACGAGCCGTGCCCGATCGGCTCCGACCGCGCGCTCGATACTGCCCTGATCACCGCGCCGGAGGCCCGCGATCCGGCGCTGCTCGCCAAACTCGATGCGGTGGCGGGCAGGGTCTTGAAGACCTAGCGCCTGCCAGCGCATTCTGCGCCCGACCAATTCAACAGGAGGAACCGATGCCTGAAGTCACCGTCAATCTCGCCGCCGGCCGCAGCAGTGAGGCGAAGAAGCAGCTCATGCTCGACATCACCCAGGCGGTGATGAAGAACTGCAACGTGCCGGCCGATGCGGTCATTGTGCAGATCAATGAAGCGGCGCTCATCAACAAGATGAAGGGCGGCCAGACCTTCGAAGAGCGGATGGCAAAGAAATAGCGTGGCGTTCGACAACGACCTGCGCGAAGCGATCCGGTCGATCCCGGACTATCCAAAGCCCGGGATCGTCTTTCGCGACATCACCACGCTGCTCGGCGACGCCCGCGCGTTTCGCCGCGCGGTTGATGAGCTGGTGCAGCCCTGGGCCGGCATGAAGATCGACAAGGTCGCCGGCATCGAGGCGCGCGGCTTCATCATCGGCGGCGCGGTGGCGCATCAGGTCTCGGCCGGGTTCATCCCGATCCGCAAGAAAGGGAAACTCCCGCACAAGCGCGTCACCATCGGCTACTCGCTGGAATACGGCATGGACGAGATGGAGATCCATGAAGACGCTCTCGCGAAAGGCGAGCGCGTCATCCTGGTCGACGACCTGATCGCGACCGGCGGCACGGCGGAAGGCGCGGTGAAATTATTGCGCCAGCTCGGCGCCGAAGTGCTCGCCGCCTGTTTCATCATCGACCTGCCGGAGCTCGGCGGCGCCGACAAATTGCGCAAGCTCGACGTGCCGGTGCGCACATTGATCACGTTCGAGGGACACTAGCTGCCAGAATTTCACCAGGGAGGACGACATGGCTGAATCTGTTTACAAAGTCATTGAATTGGTCGGCACCAGTGCCGAGTCGTGGGAGAAGGCCGCAAAAGCGGCGGTCGACAGAGCCGCGAAATCCTTGCGGGATCTTCGGGTCGCGGAGGTCGTGCAACTCGACATGCAGCTCAAGAACGGCAAGGTCGAGGCCTATCGCGCCAAGGTGAAGGTCTCGTTCAAGTTCGAGGGCAAGGCCTAGCAGCTCGGCGGCGCCGACAAGTTGCGGAGCTTGACGTGCCGGTGCGCACGCTGGTGACGTTCGAAGGGCACTAGCGCATGACAGGCAAGCTCGACGGCAAAGTTGCCATCGTCACCGGCGGAGGGCCGCGGTATTGGCAGCGCGGTCGCCAAGGCGCTGGGACGCGAAGGCGCGTCCGTCGTCGTCAACTACGCGCGCAATCACGATGCGGCGAAGGACACCGTCGCCGCCATCGAAGCCATGGGGGCGGCCGGGCCGTCGCGGTGCAGGCCTTGTTGGACGGCGCAGCGCCGGTGCGCACGTTGTTCGAGAAAACACTGTCCGCGTTTGGCCGGCTCGATATTCTCGTCAACAATGCCTCGGTCGCGCGCTTCGGCCCGGTCGCCACCGTCACCGAAGCGGAAGTCGATGCCACCATAGCAACCAACGTGAAGGCCACGTTCTACGCCTTCCAGCAGGCGGCCGCGCACATGGCCGACGGCGGCCGCATCGTCAACATCTCCGCGGCGCTGACGCGGGTCGGCTACGACAACACGCTGCTTTATGCCGGCACCAAGGGCGCGATCGAGCAGTTCGGCCTGGCGGCGTCGAAGGAGCTCGGCAAGCGCGGCATTGTCGTCAACACGATTGGCCCCGGCGCAACGGAAACGGAGCTCTACATCGGGCTCAGCACCGAGGCCGGCCGCGCCGCGGCGGCGCAACGCTCGCCATTCGGACGCATCGCCAAGCCCGACGACATCGCCGATGTCGTGGTTTTTCTGTGTGGACCGGATGCGCGCTGGCTGTCCGGCCAGATCATCCGCGTCAACGGCGCAGCGCTGTTCTGACGGCTTGAGCCTCAGTGCGGCGATGTCTCGGCGGTAAGGCGTTTGCCGAAAAATCTTCGCAGCAAATTCTGCTTCGGCGGTGCGAGGACGGCCGCGGCAGGCGCGTCCGGACTTGCGCCGTTGGAGGCGTTGCGTTTTCTGGCTATCCGGCGCGCCAGCTTTCGCGGCGTGCGCTCGACCTCGGCGAGCCGCATCGACTTGATAGCGCGCACTCCGACTTCAGCCAGGAACGCACGCTCGAGCGGCTGCGACAGCCGCGCCACCGCGGCGTCGAGCGAGAGCCACTCCACCGCTTTGATGTCCGGCGCGTGGTCGCGCGTCGAGCCCGTTGTCTCTTGCATGCGCCAGAACGCCACGATCTTCGGGCGGCGGCCCGCCTTGTAAGAGATCGCGCCGAGATATTCGTGGACGCGCGCGCCATGGCCGGTTTCTTCCACGACTTCGCGCCGCGCCGCGGCAATTGCGCTCTCGCGCGGCTTCAGCTTCCCCTTGGGCAGCACCCAGGCATTGTCCTTGCGCCGCTGCACGATCGCGAACAGCGGCGTGCGGCCACGCCGCATCAAAATACCGCCGGCCGCTTCGACCGCATTCATCCCTCGCTCCCGCTTCATGATCGCATCATCTTATCTCATGCATGAGTTTGCGAGCGAAAACGATTGTCGTGCACACGCCGCTGTGGAACGTGAAATCCACTGTCATGAAACTGTCATACTGCGTTCGCGTTCCGTGACTCCCCGCTTGGCGTCCGGCCATGTCCTCAATTAGAGTTCGCTTGGCCGCGGCGACCGCCGGCCGGCCATCGTGTGGGGAGTCAGTGCGAGGACGACATGGCCAACAAAGACAAACGCATCAAGTTGCTGAAGAAGAAATTGAAGAAGCTGCGCGCCAAAGTGAAAGAGATGCAGGCGGCGGGGACGAAGAAGTCGCAAGCGCTCGGCCAAGAAGCCGGCCAAGAAAGCCGAGAAGAAAAAGACGCGCCGATCGCCGCTGAGAAATCCGCGACGCCCGCGAAAGAAGTCACGCTCTCACCGGTTCGTATTTCGGCCGCGGGTTAGCGCGAAAGCGTCAGACGCCGTCGTTATCTGACCTTTAGCTGCGCCGCCAGGGACCCCATGATGGGCCCCCGCGGCGCGGCGGCGGCTCGCTCCATGGGCCTTCGGCCGGCGGCTGCGCATCGCCGCTTTGATCCGGCAATTGCGGAGGCGTTTCGCCTTCGATCTGGCCTTCCTCGGCCGGCGCTTCGAGCTGTAGCGGCCCCGGATCGTGGCCGCCGGCGAACTCGACGATCGCCTTGCAGCGCGCATCGACCGACGGATGCGTCGCGAACAGGTCGGTGAAGCCTGAGCGCGGATTGTCGATGCACATCTCCATCACGCCGGATGGCGCGCTTTGCAGCTCGCCGCGGTTCTCGATCTTGCGCAGCGCCGTGATCATCGCGTCGGGATTTTTGGTCAGTTCCACCGCGCCGGCATCGGCCAGGAATTCGCGCCGCCGCGACAGCGCAAAGCGGATCACGATCGACAGGATCCAGGCGACCACGATCAGCGCCACCGCGATCAGGATCGCGATCGCCGCGCCGCCGCCCTTGCGGTCGCTGCTGCTGCTGCTGCTGCGCGAGCCGCCGCCGTAATACCGGCCCTGGAAGAACATGCGGAACACCATCTCGCCGAAGAACGAGATGACGCCGGCGATCACCACCGCGATCACCAGCATGCGCACGTCGCCGTTGCGGATATGCGTGAGCTCGTGGCCGAGCACGGCTTCCAGCTCGTCGCGGTTGAGCGCCTCCATCAGGCCGCGCGTCACCGTGATCGAATATTGCTTCTGGTTGAGGCCGGTGGCGAAGGCGTTGAGCGCGGCGTCTTCCGCGATCTTGAGCTTCGGCATCGGAATGCCGCGCGAGATGCAGAGATTTTCCAGCAGATTGTAGAGCTCGGGCTCTTCCTCGCGCGTGACGCCGTGCCCGTCGGTCATCGCGTCGATCATGCGCTGGTGGAATTTGTAGGCGATCAGGATCCAGATCAGCGCCGCGATGGTCGCGAACGGCGCGGCTTTGAGGAAATCGTAGCGCGCGGCGGCGAGCAGATAATCGAGCGGCGCGTCGCCATAGATGAACACCTCGGCGACCAGCGCGCCGGCGAACACCAGCACATAGACGAGGAAGAACAGGCCGATCAGCAGAATGATCGAGCGGCGCCGGTTGGCGCGGATGTGGGTGTAGAGACCGTAGGCGGCCATTGCCCATGCCCTGGAGGTGTCCGGCTCGCCGGCGCGTATCGCGCCGCGCTCCGGCATGACCGGCTTAGAACTTCACGCTCGGCGCCTGCTCGAGCTGCGGCCGGCTCTCGCCCAGATCGAAGAACGTGCGGTGCGGAAGCCGAACGGCCGGGCGAACAGCGCCGCCGGGAACTGCTCGATGCCGGTGTTGTATTCCTGGACCGCGTTGTTGAAGAAGCGGCGCGAGGCGGCGAGCTTGTTCTCGATGTCGGTGAGTTCCGCTCTGCAGCTGCTGGAAGTTCGCGTTGGCCTTGAGGTCCGGATAGGCCTCGGACAGCGCGAACAATTGCCGCAGCGCGCCGGTCAGCATGTTCTCGGCGGCGACCTTCTGTTCGACGCCCGGCGCGGCGATCGCGGCGTTGCGCGCCTGCACCACGGCTTCGAGCGTGCCGCGCTCGTGCGCGGCGTAACCCTTCACGGTCTCGACCAGATTCGGGATCAGGTCGTGGCGCTGCTTGAGCTGCACGTCGATGTCGGCGAAGGCCTGGTTGGCCCGCTGCCGCAGCGCGACGAGGCCGTTGTAGATCGTGATCGCCCACAGGACGAGGCGACGATCACGCCGAGAATGATCCAGCCGGTGGTGGACATCGATTTTCCTCCGAAACGCCTGAAAACGTGGCGCGACCCTAGCCTAAATGCGTTTTCCGGGGCAGGGCGGCGGTGGCGTAAGGCAAGCTCAAGTGCCTGGCGGAAAAAGAAAACCCCAAGCTGGGCTTGGGGTTCGCGCTTGGCGATTTGGGGGGATGGTGGGGGGATCGCCAAGAGCTCGGACATACAACGGCGCTCCTCGATTTCCGTTCCAGCCGGTTTCCAAAATTCTGAAAAATATTTGGCCCGCGCACGGAGATGGAACTTTTTCTGGATTAGGCAGCATCTTCAGCCCGCTTCAGCGGCGCGAGGCGATGTCGAGCGAGGCGCTAGCTCGCCTCGCGGAACTTCACCGCCTCTTCGAGGTCCACCGACACAAGCTGCGAAACGCCGCGCTCGGCCATGGTGACCCCGTACAGCCGGTTCATCCGCGCCATGGTGATCGGATTGTGGGTGATGATCACGAAGCGGGTGTCGGTCGTCTCGGTCATCTGGTCGAGCAGGTCGCAGAAGCGCTCGACGTTATGGTCGTCGAGCGGCGCGTCCACTTCGTCCAGCACGCAGATCGGCGCCGGATTGGTCAGGAACACCGCGAAGATCAGCGCCATCGCGGTCAGCGCCTGCTCGCCGCCTGAGAGCAGCG
The DNA here is from genome assembly GCA_963788805.1 of uncultured Alphaproteobacteria bacterium. Taxonomy (GTDB): domain Bacteria; phylum Pseudomonadota; class Alphaproteobacteria; order Rhizobiales; family Xanthobacteraceae; genus Pseudolabrys. The sequence goes on along the minus strand of CAWBHU010000010.1, from coordinate 432,837 downwards.
AAAGCGTCGAGGGCTTCTTGCCGGGCGGCTTGGCGAAGATTTCGAGACCGGCTTCGAGCGGGTCGTCGCTTTCGATCAGCTGAAGCTCGGCTGCGCCGCCGCCGAACAGCTTGGAGAACAGCACCTGGAAGTGCTTGTTGACCAGCTCGAACGAGGTCAGCAGCCGCTCGCGCGCCTCGCTTGTTCAGGCTCTGGATGCCCTGGCGCAGCTTGTGGATCGCGGCGACCAGGTCGTCGCGCTCGGCGGCGAGGTTGTTGTGCTGCTCCTCGACCTCGCGCAGCTCTTCTTCGGCGCGCAGATTGACCGCGCCGAGCCGCTCGCGCTCGCGGCGCAGCCGCTCCAGCGTCGCCTCGATGTCGGCGACGATCGGGCACCGGCTTGTCCGGATTGAGCTCGGCGAGCGCCGGCAGCGTCTTCCGGCCCGACTTCCAGCACTTCGCGGATTTCGCGGCCGACATCGGACAGCCGGCGCTTGGCGCCTTCCGCAGCGCTCTTCCGAGCGCGCCAATTCTTCACGGGCATGGCTTGCGGCTTCGAGCGCCTCGCGCTGCGCGCGGTCCGCCTGCGCGAGTGTCTCTTCGCCGCCGGCGAGCGCGTCGGCGGCGGTGCGGCGATTGGCTTCCGCGCTTTCGACCTCGCCGGACAGCGCCTGGCGCTTCTCGGCGAACACCGCCGGCGCGTTTTCCAGCCCGGCGCGCTCGCGCTTGGCGTCCTCGGTGCGCTGCTCGAGCGTGGCGATCTGGGTGCGCGCGCCGTCGCGGCGCTCGGTCCAGCTCGCGAGGTCGGCGGCAATCGATTGCAGGCGGCGGTCGGCCATCTCGGCGTCGCGCACGATCGCCTGCTGCTCGGCGCGGATCTCGGCAACCTTGGCGCGCTTGCCGGTGATGGCTTCGCGCACGGCGGCGAGCTTCTGCTCGATGTCGGCGGAGGGCGCGAGACTGGAGAGCGAACGCTGCGGCCTCGGTCCTGGCGGCAGTCGTTTCGTCGATGCTGGCGGTCAGGCGGCTGCGCGCTTCCGAGAGCGCCGAGAGCCGCGCGGTCTGGCGGTTGAGTTCGCGCTCGCGGCTGCGCGTTTCGGTCTGCGCGTGTGCGCGCGCAGCGTCCAGTGCGGCCTGCGCCTGTTCGAGCGCGCGCGCCTGGTTTCGGCGTCGGTCTTGGCCTCCGGCAATTCGCCTTCGATTTCGGACAGGCGGCTGCGCTGGGCGAGGCGGCGCGCGGCGCCGGTCGGGGCATGCGCCGCGGCAACGAAGCCGTCCCAGCGCCACAGGTCGCCCTCGGTCGAAACCAGGCGCTGGCCCGGCTTGAGCGAGGCGGCGAGACGGTTGCCGGTGTCCTTGTCGACCACGCCGATCTGCGCCAGGCGGCGCGCGAGTGCGGCCGGTGCCTGGACGTGCGCTGCAAGGGCAATGACGCCGTCCGGCAGCGCAGGGTCGGTTTCGTGCGGATCCACCTGGCTCCAGCGCATTGGGGCGGACGGATCGACCGGCGCATCCAGATCGTCGCCTAGTGCCGCGCCCAGCGCCTTCTCGAAGCCCTTTTCGACCGAGATGTGGTCGATCACCGGCGGCCAGAGATTGCGCGTCTCGACCGCCAAAACTTTCGACAGCGTTTTCGCTTCGGTCTCGAGCCGTTGCGTGCGGCGCTCGGCTTCGCTGAGCGCGGTCGCTTGCGGCTTCGAGTTGCTCGCGGGCCGCTGCATGCGCCGCTTCGGCGGCGACGGCGGCCGCTTCGGCCTCGCTCAACGCCGCTTGCGCGCGCTCGGTGTCGGATAATTGCAAGCCGGCGAGTTCGCGCTCGATCTCGGCCATTTCGCTGCCGAGCCGGCCCGCGCGTTCGTCATGCTCGCGGATTGCGTTGTCGAATTGCTGACGCTTGGCGGTGAGGTCGGCGAGCTCGGAGGTCAGATCGCCGAATATTTTCTCGTCGCCTGACAAATCGCGTGTCGGCGTCCGCCACGCGGGTGTCGATGCCGGAGCGGCGCGCCGCGCTTTCCGCCGCTTCGCGCGCGGATGCTCTCTTCCTCGCCGGCCAGCCGCTGCAAAGCCTGCTCGGCGTCGGCCGCCATCTTGCGCTCGCGCTCGATGTCGGCCGCGAGCTGAACCAGCCGCAGGTCGAGTTCGCTGATGCGATCCTTCGCCCGCGTCTCTTCGCGGTCGATCTCCTGCATCGCGAGGTTCAGGCGATGCAGCGCCGCGGCAGCTCTGGCCTCGGCATCGCGCAGCGCGGGCAGCGCGGAGAATGCTTCAGCCTGCCGCGTCGAAGCCTCGGCCTGCGCCCCGGTGCGCTCGGCGACGAGGAGCGCGCCGGACTGCTTGGCGGCTTCGGCCTCGGCGACTTCGGCCTGCGCGCCGGTGTAGCGCAGATGGAACAGCATCGCCTCGGTCTTGCGAACCTGCGCCGAGACGGTGCGGTAGCGGATCGCCTGCCGCGCCTGCTTCTTCAGCCCGTCGATCTGGCTGGCGAGCTGGCCGATCACGTCCTCGACGCGCTGCAGGTTGGTCTCGGCGCGCCTTGAGGCGCATTTCCGCTTCGTGGCGGCGGACATGGAGGCCCGCGACGCCGGCGGCTTCTTCCAGCACGCGGCGGCGCTGCTCGGGCTTGGCCTGGATGATCTCGCCGATCCGGCCCTGATGAACGAGGGCAGGGGAGCGCGAGCCGGTCGAGGCGTCGGCGAACAGGATCTGCACGTCGCGGGCGCGCACTTCCTTGCCGTTGATGCGGTAGGTCGAGCCCGCCTCGCGCTCGATGTGGCGCGCGATATTGAGCAGCTCTTCGTCGTTGAATGCGGACGGCGCGCTGCGATCCTTGTTGTCGATCGTCATCGCCACTTCGGCGGTGTTGCGCGCCGGGCGGGTGTTGGTGCCCGAGAAGATCACGTCGTCCATGTTCGAGGCGCGCATGGACTTGTAGGAGCTTTCGCCCATCACCCAGCGCAGCGCTTCGACCAGATTGGATTTGCCGCAGCCGTTCGGCCCGACCACGCCGGTGAGACCCGGCTCGATCAGGAAATCGGTCGGCTCGACGAACGATTTGAATCCAAGCAGGCGCAGCTTGGTGAGTTTCATGCCGCGTACTTTGCCTCACGCGCTTTCGCGCGGTTCAGCTGTCATTGAAGTGTTTGATCGAACCGGGCTTTCGCCCCTGATTCGCTTTCCCCGCATTTGCCGCACAATGAATCGGCAGAACGTCAGGAGCAACAGCAAGTATCAGGTTTTACAGAACATTCCCGGTTTCTGCCGCCGCTGGTCGCGCGACCGCCGCTCGGGAACCCGGCTTCAGAAGCGAAAAACCCTTATCCCGCCTTGAGATACTGGTCGATCGCCTTGCTGATCTCGTCAACCGAGAGGGCGCCCTCGCGCTTCTCGCCGTTGATGAAAAAGGTCGGCGTCGACTTCACCCCGAGCTTGTCGACCGCGTCTTTTCGCACCGCTTCGATCTTGTCGAGCATCGGCTGATTCGAAAGGCAGGCGTTGAAGGCCTGCTCGGACAGGCCGGCCTGGCGGGCGATGGTCTTGAGCGGCGCCAGCGGCTCGCGCACCGCCCAGGTCTTCTGCTGATGGAAGAGCGTGTCGACCATCGCATAGTATTTGTTGGCGTCCTCGCCCGCCGCGCAGCGCGCGATCATGAAACCGGCGGCCGCGAGCGGATCGAGCGGGAACTCGCGCAGGATGAAGCGCACCTTGCCGGTGTCGATGTATTTCGACTTCAGGGTCGGGAAAGTCTGGATCTCGAAGGCCGCGCAGTGACCGCACGTCATCGACGCATATTCGATGATGGTCACCGGCGCGTTGGCCGGGCCGAGCACCATCTCGCCGAGCGGGCTCGGCTTGAGCAGATCAGCGTCGGACAGGCGTTGCGCAAGGGCCTGCTCCGGGGCGAACAAGCGCGGTGCTGCCGACCAACATCGAAGCAAGCGCCAGTGTAGCCGTGCCTTCGCAAAATTGCCGACGGGTGAGGTGCACCGGAAACTCCCTGAAAACGAGCGCGATTTGCGATCTTGGCTATCCGGAAACGCACGACCGTGGCAATTCTGCGTTCGAAAAGCCCTTATTTTTCAGCGGTCACTTTCGTTTGACCGAAGCGCCGAGCCGGGCCAGCGCCCCGCGCAGCTCATCATCGGCGACGATACCGGTCAGTTCGGCGGCGAGCGCGGCGGTCTTTTCCGGATCCGGGCCGGGCGGGGGCGCGGCTTGCTGGCGTCCGCGCAGCGGCGCCTGGCGGATCCCGATCTGGCCCACCGCCTGCCAGCCGAAAAATCGGTTCACGCGCTCGAGGATCACGCCGGACATATGCTGGATCTCGAGCGCGGCGGGACCCTCGACCCGCAGCACCAAGGTCGCCGGCTGCGGGTCGTCCTGCGGTCCGCGCGGCCATTGAATCTTGATCGGCTCGCAATGTTGCGCGATGTCCGGGCCGATGATCTCGGCCCAGCGCGTCACGATCTCGCTCGACGCAAAGCCCTGCCGCGCGAAGCCCTCGTTCAAGGTCTTGCGCAGCAAATCGGCGAGCGGCCGGGGAAAACTGGATGCGGGCTTGCTCATATGACGTTGGCCTGTGGCATCGTCTTACCATGACGGCGGCGGCACGATCTTCACGACGTAAGGCAGGCGGTGAATTGCGGGCAAAGTTGCCCGATCCGCGCGTGCTGCTCGCCTGGTACGACCGGCATCGCCGCGTCCTGCCGTGGCGGGCGCGCAAGGGCGAAACGCCCGATCCGTACCGCGTCTGGCTGTCGGAGATCATGCTGCAGCAGACCACGGTGAAGGCGGTGGCGCCGTATTACGCGCGATTCCTGAAGCAGTGGCCGACGGTAGAGAAGCTGGCGCACGCAGACCTCGAGGACGTTCTGCGCGCCTGGGCCGGCCTCGGCTACTACGCGCGGGCGAGAAACCTGCATGTCTGCGCGAAGACCGTGGCCGATCGCGGCGGCGTGTTTCCGGACACCGCCGACGAACTGACCAAGCTTCCCGGCATCGGCAGATACACCGCCGCGGCGATCGCGAGCATCGCCTTCGATCGGCGTTGCTCGGCGGTCGATGGCAATGTGGAGCGGGTTGTCGCGCGGCTGTTCGCGCTCGAAGAGGAACTGCCCGCCGCCAAGCCGAAGCTGCACGAGCTCGCGGAGTCGCTGCTGCCGTCGTCCCGCTTCGGCGACTTCACCCAGGCACTGATGGACCTCGGCGCCACGATCTGCACGCCGAAGACGCCGGCCTGCTCGCTGTGTCCCTGGTCCGATGTCTGCGTCGCGCGCAGACGCGGCGATCAGGAGACATTCCCGCGCAAGGCGCCCAAGCGCGAGGGCACGCTCCGCCGCGGCGCCGCCTTCGTCGCGCTGCGCGAGGATGGCCACATCCTGCTGCGCCGCCGCCCGGAGAAAGGCCTGCTCGGCGGCATGAGCGAAGTGCCGGGCAGCGAGTGGGCCGCCGATTTCGACATCGCCAAAGCGCGCTCGCAATATCGAAACTTGCGCCCAGGCTCGGCAAGGTCGAATGGCGCCGCCGCGCGGGCGTCGTCACCCATGTTTTCACGCATTTTCCGCTGGAGCTGACCGTGTTTGTCGGCCGGGTCCCGCGCGGCACCCCTGCACCTGACGGCGCGCGATGGGTTAAGCTTGCGGCGGTCGCGGGTGAGGCCTTGCCGAATGTGATGCGCAAGGTGGTCGCGCATGCATTGGAGGGCGGGGATGAGCGAAAACGCGCGCGAGGCCAGGCTGGACGCCGAGCTTGCGCTATCCTGACCCGCTCGATCACCGCGCTCGATCCGCGCTTCAAGAAATATCACCTGCCGCTCACCAATGTTGAGCGGCTCTGGACCGGCACGCGCTGGGGCGAGGGCCCGGTCTGTTTCGGCGATGCGCGCTGCCTGATCTGGAGCGATGTGCCCGGCAACGTCATGTATCGCTGGGACGAGGAGACCGGCGCGGTCGCGCCGTTCCGCAAGCCGTCGAACAACGGCAACGGCAATACGCGCGACCGCCAGGGCCGCCTTATCACCTGCGAGCATCTGACGCGCCGCGTCGTGCGCACGGAATATGACGGCGCGATCACCGTCATCGCCGACAAGTTCGAGGGCAAGCGGCTCAATTCGCCGAACGACGTGGTGGTGAAATCAGACGGCTCGATCTGGTTCACCGATCCGCACTTCGGCATTCTCAGCAATTACGAAGGCGAGATCGCCGAGTCCGAATTGCCGATGAATGTCTATCGCGTCGACGGCAAGACCGGCGCGCTGAGCGTGGTCGCCGACGGCATCAAGGCGCCGAACGGGCTCGCCTTCTCGCCGGACGAGAAGAAGCTCTACATCGTCGAGTCGCGCAGCGAGCCGCGCCGCATTCTCACTTATGATGTTGCGGGAAGCGGCGACAAGATTTCGGGCGGCAAGGTGCTGATCGACGCCGGCCCGAGCGGCACGCCCGACGGCTTCCGCGTCGATGTCGACGGCAATCTGTGGTGCGGCTGGGGCATGACGGCGGAGCTCGACGGCGTTCGCGTGTTCAGCCCGCAGGGCGAGCCGATCGGCCACATCTCATTGCCGGAGCGCTGCGCCAATGTCTGCTTCGGCGGCCGGCACCGCAACCGCCTGTTCATGGCGGCGGCGCATTCGCTCTATTCGCTCTACGTGAACACGCAGGGCGTGGCGGGCGGCTAAGTAACAACAAGGACTCTGGAATGGCGTTCGACTTCGCGCCGCTGATCGCGCCGGGTGCTCCGGCGCCGGCGGTGAAATGGCCGGGCTGGCCCAAATACAACTTCACCTTCGGCAACAACGCGCCGGAAGAAGTCCCGATCGACGATCTGCGTGCCGCGGTCGACAAGATGCTGGCGCGTGAAGGCCGCAGGCTGGCCGAATATCGCCTCGAGCAGGGGCCGCAGGGCTACCGGCCGCTGCGGGAATTCCTGGTCAAGAAGCTGAAGCAGGATGCGGCGATCGACTGCACGATCGACGACCTCCTGATTGTCTCAGGCTCGTTGCAGGGACTCGACCTCATCAATGGCGCGCTGCTGGCGCCGGGCGACACGGTGATCTGCGAGCGCGACAATTACGAAGGAACGCTCAACCGCTACACGCGGCGTGGCGTGAACGTCGTTCCGATCCCGCTCGACAAGGACGGGATGCGGATGGATGCGCTCGAAGCCGAGCTTGCGGCTCTGAAGCGCAAGGGCATCCGGCCGAAATTCATCTACACAATCGCGACGGTGCAGAATCCGACCGCAACAGTGCTGACGCTCGATCGCCGCAAGAAGCTGCTCGCGCTCGCGAGGAGTATGGCGTGCCGATCGTCGAGGACGATTGCTACGCCGACCTCACATGGGACGGCGAGCGCCCGCCGGCGATCTATTCGCTGAGCAAGTCGCAGAACGTCATCCATATCGGCTCGTTCTCGAAGACGATCGCGCCGGCGCTGCGGCTCGGCTTTGTGGTGGCGCCGTGGGCGATCCTCTCGCGCATGCTGGCGCTCAAGACCGATGCCGGCACTGGCGGGCTCGAGCAGATGATGCTGGCCGAATATTGCGAGACGCACTTCACCGGCCACGTGAAGGAGCTGCGGCAGCGCTTCCGCGCCAAGCTCGACACGCTGGTGGCCGCGCTCAACGAGCAGTTCGGCACCGCGGCCGAGTTCGATTATCCGCCGGGCGGCATCTTTTTTTGGGTGAAGCTGCCCGACAATGTCGACACCATGAAGCTGCGCGACATTGCGCGCGAAGCCGGCGTGGCGATCAATCCGGGACCGGAATGGTGCGTCGATAAAGAATACAGCCGCTGCCGCATGCGGCTGTGTTTCGCCAGCCCGTCGCATGAGGAGATCCGCGAGGGGATCGCGCTTCTCGCCGACGTTTGCCGCAAGGAATTCGGCGTGCCGGCGAGAAGCGGAACGTGGAGCGGTCCTAGATCGCCGGTATCCCGACCTGCGCCTGCATCATCGCTTCCCGCTCGGCGCGGGTCGGCTTCTTTGGCTTGCGGGCGATCGCCTTCTTGTTGACCTTGGTCTTGGCCAGCATGTTCAGCTTCTTGTCGGTCGCCTTTTCCTCGTTGAGGTTGGCGTGCAGGAGCTTGGCCACGCCGCTGTAGCCGAGCGCCTTCGCCCACGCGGTCAAAGTGCCGTAGCGGGTGATCTCATAATGCTCGACCGCCTGAGCGGCGGCGATCAGCGCGGCGTTGAGCACGACCTTGTCGTCGACCTCGCCGGCGATCTCCTTGGCCTCGTCGAGGATGCCGTCGATGGCCGGGCACTTGGTGCCCTTCGGCTTTTCCTTGAGCAGCTTGAAGGCGCGGTCGAGCCGCTTGATCTGGCCTTTGGTCTGCCGCAGGTGCATCTGGAAGCCCTTCTTGAGCTGGGCGTCCGACGCCTTCTTGATCATGTCGGGCAGTGACTTCTCGATCTGGTGCTCGGCGTAGTAGATGTCCTGCATCGTATGCAGAAACAGGTCTTTCATCGTCGAGATATCGGCTGAAAACCAGCCCATGGCGCATCTCCCGGGTCCAAGGTGGAACTGGTTGGATAAGCGTTTGCGGGGTCTAGGGTTCCGGCCAGGACATAAAGGGAGGAGGCAAAATGAAAATCGAACGTCACGACGTCGCGGCGCGCATGAGCAAGGTGGTGGTGCACGGCGACACGGTTTACCTGGCGGGCATCGTCGCCAACGAGCCGAAGGGCAAGTCGACCGCCGAGCAGACCAAGGACATTCTTGGCCAGATCGACGGCTTTCTCGCCAAGGCCGGCACCGACAAGTCGAAGCTGCTGTCGGCCAATATCTGGATCACCGACATGGCGACCTTCGCCGAGATGAATTCGGTGTGGGACGCCTGGGTGTCGCCGGGCAATACGCCGGCGCGCGCCACCGTCGAGGCGAAGCTCGCCACGCCGGACTACAAGGTTGAGATCATGGTGGTCGCGGCGAAGTGACGTCCGCCGCTCTAGGCATCCTCGCGATCTGGAACGACTGCCGGCCCGGCCGTGAGGCCGAATTCGAGCAGTGGTTTCAGGGCGAGCATCTGGAAGAGCGGCTCAGCGTGCCCGGTTTTCTGTTCGGGCGCCGTCACGAGGCGATCTCGGGATCGTCCGGCTTTTTCAATTTCTATGTGACGGAAAGCCCGGCGGTGCTGACGGCGAAGCCGTATCTCGATCGGCTCAACGATCCGACGCCGATGACGCGAAAGATCATGTCGGAAGTGTTCATGAACATGTGCCGCACGGTGTGCCGCCGTTCGGCGCGGCTCACCAATGTGCGCGGCGCATTCGCGGTGACGGCCCGGTTCAACGAGACGCCCGATGAAGCGGCGCTCGCGGCAAGCCTGCGCGGCTTCGCCGACGATCCTGCAATCGCCAGCGGCGAGATCTGGATCGCAGCCGATCAGCCCGGCGCGCCGATGGCAGCCGAGGAGAAGCTGCGCGGTGGCGACCGCAAGATCAGAGCGTGTCTTATGGTCGATACGTTGCGGCAATCGGACGCGGAAGAGCTTGGTGCTCGCCTGGCGGGGCAGTTTCCCACTGCCGAGGTCGGCGTATTTCGCGTCCTGTGCCAGCTTGGCCATGGCGACCTTTAGGGCCGCCCGGATAGAATAAACGTCCGCGCAGGGTGTTTTGTCTGCGACAACAGAATCCGCACCAAGCGGTACAAGGGAGGGAGTGATGACTTTCGGGCGACTACTCGCATCCACTTTCGTTTTGCTTGCGGCGTCGATGCCGTTCTCGCCAGCGTCGGCGCAATCCGGCGACGGCTGGAAGGTGCTGCTCGACGGCAAGAGCATGGATGGCTGGAACAAGGTCGGTGACACCAACTGGCGCGTCGAGGACGGCGCGGTGGTCGCCGACAAGCTCGGCGGCAAGGATGCGGCCTTCCTTGTCAGCAAGGACAAGTACAAGGACTTCCAGCTCGTGATCGAGTTCTGGGCCAGCAATGACGCAAACAGCGGCATCTACATGCGCTGCGCCGATGCGGAGAAGCTGACGGACCGCACCTGCTACGAGGCCAACATCTTCGACGAGCGCAAGGACCCGACCTACGGCACCGGCGGCATCGTGCACTTCGCCGAGGCCAATCCGCAGATCAAGGTCGGCGGGCAAGTGGAGCACCTACGAGATCACCGCGAAGGGCCGCCAGCTCACCGTGACGCTCAACGGCACGAAGACCGCCGAGCTCAACAACGGCCTGTACGCCGAAGGGCCGATCGGGCTCCAGCACGGCAACGGTACGATCAAGTTTCGTAAAGTTGCGATCAAGCCGCTGCAGTAAGACCGCGGCTTAAAGCGCTTTAGAGGCCGCTCCCGGCCGGCGAAAAATAATTCGCCGGAAGGTGAGCGGCCTCACACGTCCGGGGCCGCCACAGGTCTATCTGCGCTCTCGTCGAGTAAGACAGGAGCGCGTCATGAAACAAATTCAATCCATCTCGGTGTACGGCGGCCTGTTTGTCGTGATTGCCGCCTTGGCGGCGATCACCGCCCAGGGCGAGCTCAAGGCCGCCGGCGACTGCCACTCAGCCTACGCGCTGGCGAGCATGTCGCGCGCCCAGGCTGAAGCGTGCTTTCGCTGGGATTTTGACTAAACGTCCATTTCGGCGCGGATTTTCGCGCGCAGGTCGTCGATCAGGGTGAGGCCCTTCGGCGTCTCGACGTGCCAGAAAGTCCAGCCGTTGCAGGCTTCGGCTCCCAGCGCCAGCGCTCCAATGCGGTGAATCGATCCGACATTGGGCCCGAGCGCAACTGCGCCATCTGCGCGTACCAGCGCGCGATGGCGCTTTTTTTCGTCCACCAGCCTGGCGCCGGGCTTGATCAGGCCGCGCTCGATCAGCGCGGCGAAGGGAACGCGCGGCGCGTCGCGCGCGGTCATGAACGGCGCCAGCGTCGGCGCCTCGAGCGGCTTCACCCCGGCGATGCGCTTCTCGGCGGCCTTGGCGTAGCCAGCGTCGCGCTCGATGCCGAGGAAGCGGCGGCCGAGGTGCTTGGCGACCGCGCCGGTGGTGCCGGTGCCGCTGAACGGGTCGAGCACCAGATCGTCGACGCGGGATGACGACAGGATCACGCGGGCGAGCAGCGACTCCGGCTTCTGGGTCGGATGCAGCTTCTTGCCGTCCTTGCCCTTGAGGCGTTCCTCGCCGGTGCAGAGCGGGATGGTCCAGTCGGAGCGGACCTGGATGTCCTCATTGCCGGCTTTGAGCACTTCGTAGTTGAAGGTGTAGCCCTTGCCGCCCGGCTCGCGCGAGGCCCAGATCAGCGTCTCGTGCGCATTGGTGAAGCGGCGGCCGCGGAAATTCGGCATCGGATTGGTCTTGCGCCAGATCACGTCATTGAGGATCCAGAACCCGAGGTCCTGCATGATCGTGCCGACGCGGAAGATGTTGTGATAGCTGCCGATCACCCAGATCGTGCCGGCCGGCTTCAAAACGCGGCGGCAGGCCTGCAACCACTCGCGGGTGAAGGCGTCATAATCGGCAAAGCTGGCGAACTTGTCCCAGTCGTCGTCGACGGCATCGACGCGGCTGTCATCGGGGCGCTTGAGGTCGCCCTGGAGCTGCAGATTGTATGGAGGATCGGCAAACACCAGATCGACGGAGCCGGCCGAGAGCTTCGCCAGTTCGGCGACACAATCGCCGATCACGATGCGATGGGCGGACTCAGAAACTCCACGGGGCGCCCGTGAGGGCGCCCCGCGACGCGACACAACCATGACTCAAAAACTCTGACTCAGGCGACGCGGTCGGCGACGCGGGACCTACAACCGACAAGGCGGACTATGGGCGCGCACAGTGAAAAATCGGTTTATGGAGAGCGCCGGCAAATCGGCAAATTCTGCCTAGCGCTGAACGACTTAGGCACCATATGGTTAACCAGACCTAAGCGCGTTGGACGCGCGCAAATGACTGCGCAATCATCGCGCACGATGTGGGAGGTGAGTGCAAATGCGCTGGGATGATTTTCGCCACAGCGACAATATCGAAGACGTGCGCGGCGAAGGCGGCGGCGGATTTGGCGGCGGCTTTCCGGGCGGCGGCGGCTTCGGGATGCCGATGGGCCGCGGCGGCGGCCTCGGTATCGGCACGGTCATCGTGCTCGGCATCGTCGGCTGGGCGCTCGGCATCGACCCGCGCATCCTGATCGGCGGCGCCGAGATCATTCAGGGCGGGGCCGCGTTACGAGCAGCCGTATCAACCCGACCAGCGGCGCACCACGCGCACCGTGCCGCAAGACGACAGCGGCAAGTTCGTCGCCGCGGTGATCGGCAACACCGAGGATACCTGGAAGGAAATCTTCCAGGAGGCCGGGCGAACTTACCGGCCGCCGCGCGTCGTTCTGTTCTCCGGCGCGTCGCAGGGCGGCTGCGGCATGGCGCAGGCCGCGATGGGCCCGTTCTACTGCCCGAACGACCAGCGCATCTACATCGACACGTCGTTCTTCCGTGACATCGAGCGGCGCTTCCGCGGCTGCACCGGCAAGGCCTGCGAGTTCTCGCGCGCCTATGTGCTTGCGCATGAGGTCGGCCATCACGTCCAGTTCCTGAGCGGCACGTTGCAGCGGGCGCAACGCGCGCAGCAGGCGGCGGGAAGCCGCGCCGCGGCCAACAACATCCAGGTCCGGGTCGAGCTGCAGGCCGACTGCTACGCCGGCGTCTGGGCGAAGCGGTCCAACACCAAGTACAACTTCCTCGATCCGGGCGACATCGAAGCGGCGCTGCAAACCGCTTCGGCGATCGGCGATGACCGGCTGCAGCAGCAGACCCAGGGGAGGGTGGTGCCGGACAGCTTCACCCACGGCTCGTCGGCGCAGCGCCAGCGCTGGTTCAAGATCGGCTTCGACACGGGTAAGATCGATTCCTGCAATACCTTGGCGCAGGGCGTGCAGCTTTAATGGCGGGGATCGACGAGACCAAACAGTTCGTGCCGTTGCGGATCGCGGTCCTCACCGTGTCCGATACGCGCGACATGGTGCACGACAAGTCGGGCCAGACCCTGGTGGAGCGGATCGAGAAGGCCGGCCACTACGTGCAGGCCCGCGCGCTCGTCAAAGACGACGTGCGCAAAATCCGCGCGCAGGTGAAGAAGTGGATCGGCGACAAGAAGATCGACGTCGTCATTTCGACCGGCGGCACCGGCTTTACCGGCCGCGACGTCACGCCGGAGGCGGTCGAGCCGCTGTTCGAGAAGAAGATGGACGGCTTCTCGACGATGTTTCTGCTGGTGAGCGAGCGCAAGATCGGCACGTCTGCGGTCCAGACCCGCGCCACCGCCGGCGTCGCCAAATCGACTTACATCTTCTGCCTGCCGGGCTCGCCCGGCGCCTGCAAGGACGCCTGGGACGAGATCCTGGTGCACCAGCTCGACTACCGCTACCGGCCCTGCAATTTCGTCGAGATCATGCCGCGGCTCGATGAGCATCTGCGGCGGGCGAAGGCGCGCGGCGCGACGGCCTAATGGCAACGGCGGCGCAATTCCGCAAATTTGCGTTGGCGTTGGAGGGGACGACCACCGCGCCGCATTTCGACCGAACCGCATTCAAGGTTCACCGTACCTACGCGACGCTGGCGCCCGACAAGAAAAGCGCCAACTTCAAGTTCACGCCGGATGAGCAGGCGCTCAAATGCACGGTGGCGCCGGATGCATTTCAGGCCATTCCGAATGCCTGGGGCCGGCAGGGCTGGACCACCGGCACGCTCAAGGCGCTGTCAGGCGAAGATCGTCCAGGACACGGGGTTGGATGGCGACAACGCGGGCAGCATGAACTCGGCTCCGGCCACGGCGATGTGAAGAACGATTCCAGCAGTTTTTCATTTTCGAAGTATTTTCCGAACGATCTCGCGTTTTGCCTATGAGCCGATCGCGTTGCGCGAACACGTCGCGATCCGTTCCATGTTTCTCTCCCGTAGAACAAAGTCGGCGGACGAGTCTGAACTGATCGAGCACATCACGTCGAAATGATTGGACGGGCAGGAGAAGATAAAGCTCCAGATCCCAATACTCCGCGACGACGTCCTTGCTCCAGCTGTTGCGCGGCTCGCTGCCGGTCAACGTGAAGCCGGCCTTCTCGTAGATCGCGCGCGCGGCGGTGAGCACGCTATGCGTCCATAACGTCATCTTCTTGTAGCCGGCCGTGCGGGCGAACTTGATGCATTCATCGATCAGCGCCTTGCCGATGCCCAAGCCCGCGGCCTTTCGGATCGACCAGGAGAAGCCGCAGCCGCGCGACGCCCGGCTCCTTGTCCTTCACCAGCATCACGCAGCCGACATTCTCGCCGTTCATCTCGGCGATCCAGCAGCGCTCTTTCTCCGGGTCGTAGTTGTTGACGTAGTCGGCGACGATCTGCGCGCACAGGCCTTCGAACGGCTCGACCCAGCCATATTCCTTGGCGTAGAGCTCGGCGTGCCGGCTGACGATCCAGCCGAAGTCGCCATGACGCGGCTCGCGCAGGATGTATTCGCGCTTGGCCTCCGGCGCGCCGAGCAGCGTCTCGATCGAGCTCATCGCGCCGACCAGGCGCGACTGGTCTCCGCCATCGAGGTTTTCCAGCATTGCGGCGGCGTGGTTTTGCGAGCGTTTTTCCAGCGGGGCGAAGGCCCGCTTGCCGCTGGCGGTCAGCCTGATGTGGCTCTGCCGCGCATCCTGCTTTGAGGCGGTGCGCGAGATCAGGCCGCGCTTCTCGAAGGCTGCAAGCACGCGGCTGAGATAGCCCTGATCGAGATCGAGCGACGCCGCGATATCGCTGGCCGTGAGCGAGGGGTGGGTGAACAGCTCATACAGAACGCGGGCCTCGGCGAGCGAGAACGGGCTGTCGAGATAGCCTTTGCGCAGCACGCCGATCTGCCGCGTGTAAAAGCGATTGAAGCGGCGTATCGCGGAGACGCGTTCTGAGCTTGCGCCGGCATGAGCAGCAAGCGTCGGCCAGTTACTTGACTGAGTCAACTATCTGTCGGCCTCGAGCGACGCCACTCAGCGACGTCTCGCCGATTCGCTCGGTCGTGCTCGCGGAACGTTTCCGCCGCCGCGAGGATTCACACCATATGTGGGCTTGGGTACCGCGTCGCGCCACGACATAAAGCCCCTAAATGAATGTTCTTGTTTCGTTCACATCACCCGCATAGGATCGACACCATGGCTAAGTCCCCAGCCATAAACGCAGCCAAGGCTGTGAGCCTGAGCAACCCGCCGGTGGTGTCCCCCAAACCCTCCCTGCCGGCGGGCGGCTCAGATGCGCCCAAATCGGCTCTCGGCATGACTGCCGACACGACCGGCCTGCTGGACGTTGCGGTCGAATTCGAGCGCCGCCGCGGCCGTGGCGCGACCTCCAATGCCTCCGGCCGCTATGAGCCGACCGCCCGGATCGCCTTTGACGATGGCTGGCGCTCGCTCGACGAGCTGCCGCCCTTCAAGACCGAGGTGACGGTCGACGCCACCCGCAAGATCATCACCCGCAACCAGTCGCCGGACATCGGCTTCGACCGCTCGATCAATCCTTATCGCGGCTGCGAGCACGGCTGCGTGTACTGCTTTGCGCGGCCGACCCATGCCTATCTCGGCCTGTCGCCCGGGCTCGACTTCGAATCCAAGCTGTTCGTGAAGCCCGAGGCGGCGGAGCTCCTGGAGAAGGAGCTGTCCAATCCGAAATACACGCCGGCGGTGCTGGCGATCGGCACCAACACCGATCCGTATCAGCCGATCGAGCGCCGCTACAAAGTGATGCGGCGAATCCTCGAAGTGCTGGACAGGACCAATCATCCGGTCGGCATCGTGACCAAGTCGGCGCTGGTGCTGCGCGACCTCGACATTCTGGCCCGCATGGCGGAGCGCGGCCTGGTCAAGGTCGCGCTGTCGGTGACGACGCTCGATCCCGATGCTTGCCCGCAAGATGGAGCCGCGCGCGGCGACGCCGATGCGGCGGCTCGAGACGCTGCGGCGATTGTCGCAGGCGGGCGTGCCGACCACGATCATGGTCGCGCCGATCATCCCGGCGATCAACGACATGGACATCGAGCGCATCCTCGAAGCCGGCAAGATGGCCGGCGTGAAGGAAGCCGGCTACGTCCTGCTGCGCCTGCCGCTGGAAGTGAAAGACCTGTTCCACGAGTGGGTGCGCGAGCACTTCCCGGACCGCGCCGACAAGGTCATCCACATCGTGCGCGAGACCCAGGGCGGCAAGGACTACGACTTCGACCTGGTTCAAGCGGGGGCGGGGCACCGGGCCCTATGCCTGGCTGATCGGCCGCCGCTTCCAGATGACCTGCGAACGGCTCGGCCTCAATGAGCGGCGGCTGTCGCTCGACGTCAGCCAGTTCCGCCGGCCGGAGCAGAACGACGGGCAGCTCAAGCTGTTCGCTTAGCCCCGCTTTCCACCGGGGCCATGTTCCGCGTTGACTGACTCAAGCCCGGCGCGCACAAGCGGACTCATGCCGCGTCGCCGCCAGGAAATCCGCGCCAAAGAAAGCCGCCCGGAAGAACGGCAAGGCGGAGAAACCGCCGCGGCTGCCGCTGAACGAGCCGATCATCCTGCGCCCGACGTTCCGGCGCGAGCGGCGCTGGCTGGTGCGCGGCGTTTGGCCGGTGGCGGGCTGCGACGAGGCGGGGCGGGGGCCACTTGCCGGCCCGGTGGTCGCGGCCGCCGTGGTGCTCGATCCCGAGAACATTCCGCGCGGCCTCAACGATTCCAAGAAGCTCGACGCGGCGGACCGGGAAAAACTTTACGCGAAAATCTGCGCCACCGCGCAGGTCTCGATCGCATTCGGCTCCACCGACGCGAATTGACCGCGACAACATCCTGCGCGCGTCGCTGTGGGCGCTGGCGCGCGCCGTAAAGACGCTGCCGGTGAAGCCCAGGCTGGTCTTTGTCGACGGCAACATGAAGATCGATTGCGGCTGCGATTGCGAGGCGGTCGTTTCCGGTGATGCTTTGGTCGCGTCGATTGCGGCAGCTTCGATTGTCGCCAAAGTGACGCGCGACCGGCTGATGTCCCGGCTCGGCCTTGCGCATCCGGGCTACGGATTCGAGCGGCACATGGGCTACAGCGTGCCGGAACATTATCGCGCGCTGCAGGCGCTCGGCCCCACGCCCTATCACCGCAGAAGCTTTGCGCCGGTTGCCGCCAAGCTCGGGCTTATCGACGACGCCGATGAGGCGATTGAGGGCCTGCTGCCTGAGTAGGTTGCCTCGCTAGGCCCGCTTCTCTATTGCTGACGCGTTGGTTTTTACCCCGCGCGGGCCAATGCATTACGTTTCCCTGATCGTTGAATTTCTGCGCGGGCGGCCAGCGGTCGTCTTCTGGTTTGCGGCGCTCGCGCAAGCGGCATTGTGGGTCATTGTCCCGTCGCTGTTCTACAGCGCGCCGCCCGGCGATCTCGCGCTTCTGCTCGGCATCGGTCACGAATTCCGGCTCGGCTCTTATCTCGGGCCGCCGCTGGCGTTCTGGCTCGGCGAGCTGGCCTTTCGCGCCGGCGGCATCGTCGGCGTCTACGCATTGTCGCAAGCCTGCATCGTCATCGCGCTGTGGGCGGTGTTCACGCTGGGCCGCGCCATCGTCGGCACCCGGCACGCGGTGCTTGCGATCCTGCTGATGACCGGCATCGCGGCGTTCAACGTGCCGTCGCCCGAGTTCGGTCCGTCGATCGCCGCGTTGCCGTTATGGGCGCTCGCCATGCTGCACTACTGGCGCGCCATCGGAGAGGACCGCCGCGGCTATTGGTTCCTGCTCGGTGTCGATCTCGGATTGCTGCTGCTCGCCGACTACATCGGCATCATTCTGATTGCGGTGTTGCTGCTGTTCACTCTCGCGACGAAGCGCGGCCGCCGCAGCCTCATGCACGTCGAGCCTGGGCTCGGTCTCGTCTTGCTGGCGATCGTCGTCTTCCCCCATGCGGTGTGGCTGAAGGATTCCTGGCAGCTCGTATTCGCGACGCTCACGGAATTGCCGCGCGACGGATTGTGGATGCCGGCGGTCCGGCTGCTGTGGGTCATCGCGCTGAGCCACGTCGGTGTTGCGCTGCTCGCGCTATTGGCGAGCGGGTGGCGGCTGCGCGAGCGCGAACGCGCGCCGGAGATCGACCGGCTGCCGGTCGAACCGACCGGCAGCAACTACGTCTATGTGCTTGCGCTGGTGCCGACCCTCCTCGCGCTTGCGGCTGACAATCTGGCTCGGCGGACTTGGGCCAACGGCGCGCATCGCCCCGATCGTGCTGGTGACGGCGCTTGGCCTCATCGTGGCAGCCGGTGGCCGGGTTTATCTCTACCGCGAACGCATGGTCAGCATGGCGTGGATGGCGCTGCTGACGATGCCGGCCTTGCTCACCGCACTCGCTGTGTTGGGCGCGCCCTGGATCACGGCGCATGAGTTCAGCACCAACCAGCCGGCCAGGGCGATGGGCGATTTCTTCGGCGACACGTTTCAGCGCCGCATCGGCAAACCGCTGCCTTTCGTCGCCGGCGACACCAAGCTGGCCACCTTGATCGCGGTGAGCGCGCCCAGGCGGCCCCGCATCTATCTTCAGGAAACCCCGGAACGCAGCCCGTGGGCCAACGCGGCCGATTTGCGCGCGAACGGTGCGATCCTCATCTGGCCGGCGACCGACACCACCGGCACGCCACCACCGGCCATCAAGGCCGCATTTCCGGAAATCACGCCCGAACTGCCGCGCGCTTTTGGCCGGCCGATCCAGGGCCGCTTGCCCTTGATGCGTGTCGGCTGGGCCGTCCTGCGTCCGGCAGCGCGTTAGATTTGGGCGTCAGTGATAGCTGTCGCCTTCGCGCACCTTGCCGCGGAAGATCCAGAAAATCAGGATGAAGTAGCCGATGATCATCGGCAGCAGGACGAGCGTGCCGATCAGCATGAAGATCTGGCTCGCCGGTATCGCCGCCGTGTCCCAGACGGTCAGCGTCGGCGGCACCAGGAACGGATAATTCGAGATCACCAGGCCGAGATAGCCGAGCAGGAAGAGCGCGATCGCCGCGAGGAAGGGCAAAGCGTCGCGCCGCGTCTCGATCCAGCGCCAGCACAGGAACGCGGCGAGCGCGGTGACGATCGGCACCGGCGCGAGATAGTAGAAATTCGGCAGCGAGAACCAGCGCGCCGCGATGCGCTCATGCGCGAACGGCGTCCACAGGCTGACGATCCCCATGCAGACGAGCACGGCCAGCAAAGCCAGGCGCGCCTGCTGCTTGGCGCGGTCGGCGACCGTGCCTTCGGTCTTCATGATCAGCCAGGTGGCGCCGAGCAGCGCGTAGCCGGCGACCAGCGAAATGCCGCACAAGAACGCAAACGGCGTCGCCCAATCGAATGTACCGCCGGCAAATTGCCCATTCTCGACTTTGATGCCTTGAATCGAGCGCACCGAGGATGACGCCTTGCGCCAGGGCGGCGATCGACGAGCCGCCGACGAACGCGAAATTCCACCAGGTCTTGCTGCGCGAGACCGTGCGGAATTCGAACGCGACGCCGCGGAAGATCAGTCCGAGCAGCATCACGATCACCGGCAGGTAGAAGGCCGGCATGATGACGGCGTAAGCCAGCGGAAACGCGACCAGCAGGCCGGCGCCGCCGAGCACCAGCCAGGTTTCGTTGCCGTCCCAGAACGGCGCGATCGAAGCCATGATCTGATCGCGCTCCGCTCCGTCTTGTGGTCGGAAACAGAATGCCGAGGCCGAGATCGAAGCCGTCGAGGATGACGTAGAGCGCGACCGCGGTGCCGATCAGGCCGGCCCAGATGACGGGGAGATACCATTCCATGCGCTCCTCCCTCAGCCGCCGCCAAGCACCTGACGGCCGGCGTCGCGTGCCGCGGCGAGCGGATTGGCCGAGAGCTGCTCATCCTCGGCCTTGGTTTTACGCCGCTGCGGCCCGGCCGCGATCAGCCGGTTGATGTAATAAATGCCGGCCGAGAACACGATCCCGTAAGCGACGACGAACAGAGCGAGCGTTATGGCGACCGAACTCGCGGTCACCGGCGAGACTGCGTCGGCCGTGCGCAGCAGCCCATGGACCAGCCAGGGCTGCCGGCCGCTTTCGGTGACGGTCCAGCCGGCGACGACAGCCACGAAACCGGTCCACCAGCTATGCGCCATCGATGTGCAGATACCAGCGCGTGTCGAACAGCCTGCCGAGCCACCACAACAGCGTGCCGAACAGCGCCGCCGCGATCATGAAGAAGCCGATGTAGAGCATGATGCGGAAGGCGAAGAACACGGTCTTGACCGGCGGGCGCTCGCTCGGCCGCACGCTGGTCAGGCCGGGGAACAGGCCGTTCGGGTCGTGGGTGAGAATGAGCGAGGCGCCGCGCGGAATCGAAATCTCGAACAAATTCTTTTCGTTCTTCTCATCGGGCCACGCGAACAGATGGAAATCGCCGGGCTTGGAGCCGTCCCAATGCGCCTCCATGGCCGCGACCTTGACCGGCTGATGCTTGAGCGTGTTGAGCCCGTGCTGGTCGCCGATCAAAAGCTGAAGCGGCGCAAGAATGGCCAGAAGCCCGATCGCCATCTGCACCATGGTGCGGCCTTCCTCGACGAAACGGCCGGCGAGCAGGTAGCGGGCGCCGACCGCCAGCACCACAAAGCCGGTGGTGAGGTAGGCCGCATTGACCATGTGAGCGAGGCGGTACGGGAAGCTCGGGTTGAAGATCACCGCGATCCAGTCGACCGGATATGCGATGCCGTTCTTCACCTCATGGCCGACCGGCGTTTGCATCCAGCTATTGGCTGAGAGAATCCAGAACGACGACATCGCGGTGCCGACAGCAACGACCGCCGCCGACAACACGTAGAGCCACGGCGGCACGCGGTTGAAGCCGAACAGCAGGATGCCGAGGAACGTCGCTTCGAGGAAAAATGCGGTCAGCACTTCGTAGCCGATCAGCGGACCGACCACGTTGCCGACCACGACCGAGAAGCGGCTCCAGTTGGTGCCGAACTGATAGGAGAGCACGATGCCGGACACGACGCCCATCGCGAACGAGACCGCGAAGATCTTGGTCCAGAAGCGCATCAGCCGGTGGTAGCGCTCCTCGCGACGCCGCAACCACAGGACGCCGAGCGTCGCGATGTAGGCGGACAGCCCGATCGTGAAGCTTGGGAAGATGATGTGGAAGGTGATGGTGAACGCGAACTGCAGCCGCGCCAGGAAAACTGCATCCATTTCCATGTGAAGTCACCGATTGGTCATGGTTGCTGTCGCATTCCGATGATCGGTCATCACGAAAGCGCAAGCACGGAGTCGATCATAGCCGCGGTGTTGTCTCGGTGATAGGCTGCCGTTGCAGTAGCGCAGCTATCCGGCGAGCGCCTTCTTCACCGCGAGGAAATCCCGCCACGCCAGCCGCTTTTGCAGCGGGCTGCGCAACAGGAAGGCCGGGTGGAATGTCGGCATGGCGCGGATTTCACGCGCGCCGGTGTTGAAGTTGAACCAGCGGCCGCGCGTCTTGGTGATGCCGTCCTTCATGCCGAGCAAGGTTGTGGCTGAAGGGCCGCCGAGACAGACAAGCACGTCGGGGTTCACCAGCTCGATCTGCTTGCGCACGAACGGCAGGCAAATTGCGGATTCCTGCGGCGTGGGTGTGCGATTGCCGGGCGGCCGCCAGGGAATGATGTTGGCGATATAGACTTGCGTGCGGTCGAGGCCGATTGCCGCAAGCATGCGGTCGAGCAGCTTCCCGGAACGGCCGACGAAGGGGAGCCCCTCGATGTCTTCATCGCGGCCGGGCGCCTCGCCGACCAACATCACGCGCGCTTGCGGATTGCCGTCCGCGAATACGAGCTGGGTTGCGGTTGCGCGCAGCGCACAGCCCTCAAATTTGTCGAGCGCGGCGCGCAGCTCTTCGAGCGTGGCGATTTTCTCGACGATCTCGCGGGCGGCAAGCGTGGCCGCATCCGGTGAGGCCGGAACGTTGAGCGGCGCTGCCGGCGCGCTCTTGGCCTCCGGCGCCCGTGCCTGCGGCGCGGCGCGTGGAGCCGGAGCGTCGGCTCGCGCGAAGCGGTTGACCGGCGCCTCGGCCACGAGGGCATCGACGCCGGCTTCGGCGTAGAATTCGAGCAATTCGCGCGCGGCGTTCATGTCGGGCATCAGCGCTTGAGGTGGTCGTCGAGAAATTGCTTGGCGAGCGTGAAGGAGTCACGCGCGGCATTTTCATCGTAGGCGAGCTTGTGGCCCATATATACCCGCTCCGGCCTCTTGGCGTCGAACGAGTGCGATGCTCCCGGATAGATTTTCAACAGCGGCTTGTGCGCGCTTGCATTGGCATATCTGGCGATGAGATCGGTGCAACGCTGCGACGGCGCCCAGTCGTCGGCGCCGGCGGCGAGAATGAGAACGTCGCTGGCCAATGGCGGCTCGCCCGGCGGGCAGTTCGGATAATAGGCGACGATCGCGGCGAAGGGCTTGGTGCCGCTTTCGGCCGCGGCGCGTTCACGCGCGGCGGCGAGCGCGGTCCAGCCGCCGTGCGAATAGCCGAGCAGGCCGACGCGATCCGGATCGATGTCCTTGCGCGTGCGCAGATAGGCCGCCGCGGCAAAAGCATCCTTGGCCCGCTCGGCGCCGGGAAATTGCATCCCGCGCGAGCAGACATTGTCGATTCCGCGCGGGCTGAAGCTGTCGAGGATCAGCGCGGCATAGCCCCACGAGGCGAGCCGCCGCGCCCAGACGCGCGTATTCTGCGAGACGCCGTTGCAGCCATGCAGCACCACGACAGCGGCGAAGGGCGGCGACCCCTCCGGTAATATGATTGAGCCAACCTGGCCCGCCCGCAGCTCGCCGATCGTGGCGTCGCTCACATTGAGGGGCGGTTTCGATGACTGTTGCGCCGAGCTTCCATGCGCTGTGAGTAGAAGCGCGCTGCAGGCAAATGCGGCTAGGCGGGTCATGGGCAAGTCGGTATTAGAACAAGACTAAGGAGACAAATATGGCCGAACCGGCATCGCCCCAGGACCTTCCGCCGCGCGAGGGAATGGAATTCGATGTCGTCGTGGTCGGCGCCGGGCCGGCCGGTCTCGCTGCCGCGATCAAGCTCAAACAGATTTCCTCCGACATCAATGTCGTCGTGGTGGAGAAGGGCTCGGAAGTCGGCGCCCATATTCTCTCCGGCGCTGTGATCGACCCGGCCGGGCTGAACCAGCTATTGCCTGATTGGCGCAACGAAGACGCGCCGATCAAGACCGAGGTCACCGACGACCGTTTCTATTATCTCAGCGCAGGCGGTTCGATCCGGCTCCCGAACCTCATGATGCCGCCGCTGATGAGCAATCATGGCAACTACGTCGTCTCGCTCGGCGCGGTTTGCAAATGGCTCGCCACCAAGGCCGAGGCGCTTGGGGTGGAGATTTATCCGGGCTTTGCCGCCGCCGAGGTCCTGTATGACCAAAACGGCGCCGTTACCGGTGTCGCCACCGGCGATATGGGCATCGGCAAATCCGGCGAGCGCAAGGACAGCTTCACCCGTGGCATGGAGCTGCGCGCCAAGTACACGCTCTTTGCCGAAGGCGCGCGCGGCAATCTCGGCAAGCAACTCATTGCCAAGTTCAATCTGTCGGACGGCCGCGAGCCGCAGAAATACGGCATCGGGCTGAAAGAGCTGTGGCAGGTCGCGCCGGACAAGCACCGCAAGGGGCTGGTGCAGCACTCGTTCGGCTGGCCGCTCGACAATTCAACCGGCGGCGGGTCGTTTCTCTATCACTTCGACGACAACCTCGTGTCGGTCGGGTTTGTCGTCCATCTGAACTACCAAAATCCCTATCTCGCGCCGTTCGAGGAATTCCAGCGCTTCAAAACCCATCCGCTGGTTCGGAGCACATTCGAGGGCGGCAAGCGCCTTGGTTATGGAGCGCGGGCGCTCACCGAAGGCGGCTACCAGTCGGTGCCGAAGCTCACGTTTCCGGGTGGCGCTTTGATCGGCTGCGATGCCGGCTTCATGAACGTGCCGCGCATCAAAGGCAGCCACAACGCCATGCTGTCCGGCATGTTGGCGGCAGAGCAGGTCGCGGCTGCGCTCGCGGGCGGACGCGCCAATGACGAGATCACGCCATACGAGGAAGCGTGGCGCTCATCGGCGATCGGCCGCGATCTTTATCGCGTGCGCAACGCCAAGCCGCTGTGGTCGAAATTCGGCACGCTCACCGGCATCGCGCTCGGCGGATTGGACATGTGGACCAACACGCTCGGCTTCTCGCTGTTCGGCACGGTGAGCCACGGCAAGCCGGATTACGCGTCGCTCAAGCCCGCTTCCGAGTGCACGCCGATCAGTTATCCAAAGCCCGACGGCAAGCTCACCTTTGATCGGCTGTCGTCGGTTTTTCTCTCCAACACCAATCACGAGGAAGACCAGCCGCCGCATCTCGTCGTGCGCGACATGGCGATGCAAAAATCATCCGAGCATGACGTCTATGCAGGACCGTCGACGCGGTATTGCCCGGCCGGTGTGTATGAGTGGATCGAGGAAGGCGGCAACCCGAAATTCGTGATCAACGCGCAGAACTGCGTCCACTGCAAAACCTGCGACATCAAGGATCCGAATCAAAACATCGTTTGGGTTCCGCCGGAGGGCGGCGGCGGACCGAATTATCCCAATATGTAAGCGTCCTGCGGCTTTGCACCGCTGCGACAGCGTTTTTGTTGCGGGTGCACCGCAAAAAGGCCATTGTGCCGCTTAATTCTCACGGGCCACGCGTCATAAGTACGTAGTACGCGGCCCCATGGAGCTTACCTGGTGAAACGATCGCGTCTTAACCGCGCTGCGGCTATCGCCGTGCTTTCGGCTATCGGTACCGCAGCGCCTGTTACGCTGTCGGCCCAGGCGCCTGGCCCGCCCCCAGCACCGCCGGCCTCGGCGTCCTCGATGCGCGCGTGAGTGCCGCCGGCAGCTATCTCGCCGCGCGCCACGCCGGACAACAGCGCGATGCGCAGACTGCCGCCTCCTATTACCGCTCCGCGCTTCGCCACGATCCGAAGAATAGCGAATTGCTCGACCGCACCTTCCTGTCGCTGCTGGTCGGCGGCGACGTCAACGACGCGGTGCGCTACGCCGATCGCGTTCTGCAGGGCGACAAGAACGACCGCATCGCGCGGCTGGTCACTGGCGTTCGCGACATCAAGTCGAAGCAATATGCCAATGCACGAAAAGATATCGGCCAGTCGATCCGCGGTCCGATTACCGACCTCGCGGCGACCTTGCTGTCGGCATGGGCGCTGGCAGGCGCGGGCGATACCAAGGGCGCCGTCGCGGCAATCGACAAGCTGACCGGGCCCGACTGGTACGGCATTTTCAAAGAGCTTCACGCCGGTCTCATTCTCGATCTCGCCGGCAATGCGAAGGACGCAGGCAAGCGGCTTGAGCAGGCGCACAAGCTCGATTCATCGGCGCTGCGGGTGATCCAGGCGCTGGGCGGCTGGCGTTCGCGCAATCAGTCCACCCAAGCGGCCCTCGAGCTCATGGAGGGCTTTGAGAAGACGCTGCCGAACCACCCGCTGATCGCCGCCGACATCAAGAAGCTCAAGGCCGGCGAAAAGCTGCCGGTGCTGGTGAACAATGTGCAGGCCGGCGCCTCCGAAGCGCTGTATGGCCTGGGCGCCTCGCTTGGGCGAAGGGGCGGCGAAGATCTCGGCCTCGTCTATCTCCAGCTCTCGCTCTATCTGGTGCCGAACCACCCGCTGGCCTTGCTGTCGCTTGCGGATCTCTACGAGTTGCTCAAGAAGCCCGAGCTTGCGCTGCGGGTTTACGAGCGCGTGCCGGCGGGCTCGCCCTTGCATCGCAATGCGGCGATACAGATGGCCGGCAATCTCGACGCGATGGAGCGCGGCGACGAAGCCAAGAAGAAGCTGCAGGGACTGCTCGCGGAGCGGCCGAACGACGTCGAGGCGATTCAGGCGCTCGGCAACATCCATCGCGCGCACAAAGAGTACAAGGAATGCGCGGATGCGTATTCGCGCGCGCTTGCACTCATTCCAAATCCGACCAAAGCGAACTGGGTGACGTTCTACTTCCGCGGTATTTGCTACGAGCGCTCGAAGCAGTGGCCGCTCGCCGAGGCCGACCTGAAGAAGGCACTTGAGCTTTATCCGGAGCAGCCGCACGTCCTCAATTATCTCGGCTATTCCTGGGTCGATCAGGGCGTGAACCTCGACACCGGAATGGACATGGTCAAGCGCGCGGTCGCTCTGCGGCCCGACGACGGCTACATCGTCGACTCGCTCGGCTGGGCGTATTACCGGATCGGCAATTACGAAGAGGCGGTGAAGCAGCTCGAGCGCGCGATCGAGCTCAAGCCGGAAGATCCCACCGTCAACGACCATCTCGGCGATGCCTATTGGCGGACCGGCCGCACGCTGGAGGCGCAATTCCAGTGGGCGCATGCGCGCGACCTCAAGCCCGAGGCTGAGGAACTGCCGAAGATCATGGAAAAGCTCGCCAACGGCCTTCCGGACGAAACCACCTCCCAGGCCAAGGCCGGCGACAAGGCCGCCAAGAAGGACGGCAACGGCGGCTGAGCGCGTGGCCGAACTGCTGCGCGAGCTTGCTCCTGCCAAGGTCAATCTGACCCTGCGCGTCGTGTCGCGCCGCGCCGATGGCTATCACGAGCTGGAAAGTCTCGTCGCGTTCGCCGACCTTGCCGACGTTGTGACGTTCGATCCGGACGCTCCGCCGGATATCGAGGTGACCGGACCCTTTGCTGCGGCCACGGGGCCTGCCGGCGAAAATCTCGTCCTCGAGGCCGCACGGCTCATGCGGCTCGATCGCGGCCGTTTCACCCTTGAGAAGAACATCCCTGTGGCAGCCGGGCTCGGCGGAGGCTCTGCGGACGCCGCTGCCGCATTGCGGCTGATCGCGCGCGAGCGCTCGACCGACACGGATAATCCACGCATTCGCGACGCGGCGCGGCAGTGCGGCGCGGATGTGCCGGTGTGCCTCGTTCCGAAGGCGCGAATTATGCGCGGCATTGGCGATGTGCTGTCGCCGCCGGTGACCGTGCCGGCGTTGCCGGCCCTGCTGATCAACCCGGGGGTGGAGCTCGCCACACGTGACGTGTTCGCCGCCTTTGACGAGACCACCGGCAGTTCGCGATCAATTGCCGACGTGCCAACCGAATTGGCGGGCTTTGTCGACTGGTTGAAGCATTACGACAACGATCTGACGCGAGCAGCGACATCTCGCGTGCCAATGATCGCGGACATTCTGCGAGCCCTCAAGGCTCAGCCCGGCTGCCAGCTGGCCCGCATGTCCGGCTCGGGCGCGACCTGTTTCGGTGTCTTTGAGTCGGTTGATCAGGCGCGCCTCGCCGCCGAGCGGCTGCAATCCCAACGCCCCGAGTGGTGGGTCTGTAAAACGACGCTGCGTTAGGCGCCGGTTTAATGCGCGCGGGCGATGCAGAACTCGACAGCTTCGAGCAGTGCCTGCTTCATCTCTGAATCGGCGCCAGCGCCAACGCGTCAGTCGCGATCTCGCCGTAGTGGCGAGCGCGGCTGACCGTGTCGTCGATGGCGCGGTGCTTGACCATCAGCGCCATCGCATTTTCGAGGTCGCCCTCGCGGATGTCGCCCTTGCCGAGGGTGCGATTCCAGAAGTCGCGTTCGAGGTTGCTGCCGCGCCGGTATGACAACACGACGGGCAGGGTGATCTTGCCCTCGCGGAAATCGTCGCCGACGTTCTTGCCGAGCTTGGCAGACTTGCCGCTGTAGTCGAGCGCATCGTCGATCAGCTGGAAGGCGATGCCGAGGTTCATGCCGTAGGAGCGGCAGGCGGTCTGCTCCGCCTTTGGCCGGCCGGCCAGCACCGGCGAGACCTCGCAGGCCGCGGCGAACAGCTCGGCGGTCTTGGCGCGGATCACCGCGAGATATTCGTCTTCGCTGGTCGCCGTGTTCTTGGCGGCGGCAAGCTGCATGACCTCGCCCTCGGCGATCACCGCCGCGGCGTTCGACAGGATCTCCAGCGCGCGCAAATTGCCGACCTCGACCATCATCTTGAAGGCCTGGCCCAGCAGGAAATCGCCGACCAGCACGCTCGCCTCATTGCCCCAGACCAGCCGCGCCGCCGGCTTGCCGCGCCGCATGTCGCTTTCGTCCACGACATCGTCGTGCAGCAGGGTCGCGGTGTGCATGAACTCGACCGCCGCCGCGAATTTGATGTGGCCTTCGCCGGAATATCCGGAGAGCTGCGCCATGGCCAAGGTGAGCATCGGCCGCAGCCTTTTGCCGCCCGAGGAGATCAGGTGGTTGGCGACTTCCGGGATCATCGTCACTTCGGAGCCGGTGCGCGACAGGATCGTGGCGTTGACGCGCTCCATGTCGGGCGCGACCAGCGCGTTGAGGCGCTCGATCGATGCCGAGGGCTGGTTTTCGAACGGGACGACGACGGCCACAGGCTTCTCCACGAGGCAAGCGCCGCACCATAGAAAGGCCGTCCGGCTGCTCGCAAGCACGCGCCGAGGTGGGCCAATTGCGCTAGATTGCCGCGACAGATTCGGAGTGGGCGGTGAAGAAGCCGACAACAAGAACCAAGCCGGGAAAAGCGCTGTCGCGTTATGCGATCGCGGTGCTGGTGCCCTGCTACAACGAGGAGAAGTCGATCGCCAAAGTCGTGGCCGACTTCCGCGCCGCCTTGCCCAGCGCCACGATTTTTGTGTTCGACAACAATTCGACCGACCGCACCGTCGAGGTCGCGCGGCGCGGCAGGCGCTGAAGTCTTCACCGAGCCGCACCAGGGCAAGGGCCACGTGGTGCGCCGGATGTTTACCGACGTCGAGGCCGATATCTACGTCATGGTCGACGGCGACGCGACCTATGACGCACCGAGCGCGCCGAAGATGGTCGACCTGCTGCTGCGCGAGCGGCTCGACATGGTGGTCGGCACCCGCGTCGATCGCGAAGTGGCTGCCTATCGCACAGGCCATCGCACCGGCAATTGGCTGCTGACGGCATTCGTCGCGCAAGTGTTCGGCCGCGCCTTTACCGACATGCTGTCGGGCTATCGGGTGTTCTCGCGGCGGTTCGTCAAGTCGTTCCCGGTTCTGTCCGGCGGCTTCGAGATCGAGACCGAGCTCACGGTCCATGCGCTCGAGCTTGGGCTCCCGGTCGCGGAAGTGCCGACGCCGTATTACGCGCGGGTCTCGGGCTCGGCATCCAAGCTCAACACCTGGCGCGACGGCTTTCGCATCCTGCGCACCATCTTCAAGCTTTACCGGGCCGAGCGGCCGCTGCGGTTTTTCGGTACGCATCGGCGCCATGCTGGCCATAATTGCCGTTGGGTTGGCGATCCCGGTTGCTGGTCACCTATTTCGAGACCGGGCCTGGTGCCGCGGCTGCCGACCGCGATCCTGTCGATGGGATTGATGCTGATGGCGTTCCTGTGCGCGGCTGCCGGTCTCATTCTGGATACCGTGACGCGGGGCCGCCGCGAGACCAAGCTGTTTGCCTATCTGGCGCTGCGCGCGCCCGGCGAGGAGCGCCGTAACCGGTAGCGTTATGAAAGAGATCGTGCGTACCAACGATCCGGTTCTTGTCTCCGCCATCGGCGCGTTGCTGGACGGCGCCAACATCCACCATCTCGTGCTCGATCAGAACATGAGCGTGCTGGAAGGCTCGCTCGGCATCCTGCCGCGGCGCGTGCTGGTGGCCGACGAGCAGGTCAGCCGTGCGCGGCGCTTGCTGCATGACGCCGGCATGGGCAAAGAGTTGCGGCCCGACGATGGCGCTCGCTGATCCCGACGTCACCGAAGATGCGGTGCTCGGCGGCCGCCTGCATTTGCGCCAGCCGCGGCGCGGCCATCGCGTCGGCCACGATGCCATCCTGCTCGCGGCGGCGACCGGCGGCGCCTATGGCGAGCGGGCAATCGACCTCGGCGCCGGAGTTGGGTCGGCCGGGCTTGCGCTGGCGAGACGCATTCCGGGGCTGCGCGTCACCCTCGTCGAGATCGACAAGGCGCTGTGCGAATTGGCGCGCCAGAACGTCATCCTCAATCGGTTCGAAGAGCGCGTCGATATTGTGCGCGCCGATGCCGGCGCATCTCGACCTTCCGCCGGCAACGGCCGATCGCGTGCTGATGAATCCGCCCTTCAACGATCCGGCGAAGCAGAACGTCTCACCGGACGCGTCGCGCGCGCTGGCTCACGCGGCCGATCCCGACACTTTGCGCAGCTGGGCGAAGTCCGCCGCGCGGCTGCTCAAGCCGCAGGGCATTCTCACCTTGATCTGGCGTGCTGACGGGCTGGCCGATGTGGTCAATGCGCTGGCCGCGGATTTTGGCGCCCTTGTTGTATTGCCGGTGCATCCCCGTCCGGGTGTTCCGGCGATCCGCGTTCTGGTGCGTGCTCAAAAAAGCGGCCAGGCGCCGCTCGCGCTGCTGCCCGGTCTTGAGCTCAACGACGCGAATGGAAAGCCTTCGGCCGCAGCCGAGGCGGTGTTGCGGGGCGCCGAGGCGCTGCCGCTCGCAAACGTCTGATCAGCGGAGCCGGTTTATTCGGGAACGGGATCGGTCTTGCGCCAGCGGCGAAGCGACAGCCCGTCCTTCAAGCGCGTGAGGTGGTCCACGCGCAGGATCGACAGCGCAATGATGCTGCCGAAAAGGACGACAAACAGTGTCAGTTTAGGATCCATTGTTCTTGTTCCGGTACGCCGCCCGGTCAGGCGGTCACTGCTGTGCACAATTCATGCCAGCGGTAAATGTTCGGCTAACGGCGTGACGCTGACATAGTTTTGACTTGCGGCGCCGCCACTGCCTAACGTCGCGCCATGCCTGCTGCAAAACCGATGCCCAACATTCTCAAACCTGTGCTCGACGCTTTCGGCCCGCTGGTTCCCGCCAGATGGCGCAGCGATACGCCGGTCGTGCCGGTGATTCGTCTCAACGGCGTGATTGGGGCCGCCGTGCCGTTGCGGCAGGGGCTTGGCCTCGCCGGTCTCGCCAAGACCCTGCAGAAAGCGTTCGACACCCGCGGCGCGCGGGCCGTGGCGCTGCTCATCAATTCGCCGGGTGGCTCGCCGGCGCAGTCCCACCTGATCTATCAGCGGATCAGGCACCTCTCGCTCGAGAAGAACATCCCGGTCATCGCCTTCGTCGAGGACATCGGCGCATCGGGCGGCTACATGCTCGCCTGCGCCGCAGACGAGATCGTTGCCGACGTCTTTTCCATGGTTGGTTCGATCGGCGTGCTTGGTGGCGGCTTCGGTTTCGACAAGCTGATCGACAAGCTCGGCATCGAGCGGCGCCTCTACACCTCCGGCGAGCGCAAGGCGATGCTCGATCCGTTCCTTCCCGAGAAGCCGGAAGACGTGAAACGCCTCAAGGCAATCCAGAAGGACATCCACGAGGAATTCATCGCGCTGGTGAAGGAGCGCCGCGGCAAGCGCCTCAATGGCGCGGACAAGGCGTTGTTCTCCGGCGAATTCTGGACCGCGCAGAACGCGCTCGAGCTTGGCCTGATCGATGGCATCGGCGACCTGCGCTCGACCTTGCGCCAACGCTACGGCGAGAAGGTGCGCACGCCGCTCATTTCCGGGGACCGCAGTTTCCTCGGCCGCAAGCTTGGGCTCGACATCAAGGTGCCAGGCGCCGACGATCTCCTCTCTACGCTGGAGGAGCGGGCCTATTGGAGCCGGTACGGTTTCTGAGGATTAAGCTAAACGAATCGCAATGTTGGCTGCCGCGAATTCGCCTTGATCGCAGCGAGACTGGCCCGTACTGACGGAGGAGCACATGCCACCAATTCTCTTGTCGCCGGTGATCAAATGGGCCGCGATCGCGCTAGGCGGCGCCATGGTCGTTCACTGGGTCGTCAAGGAAGCGCGCCGCATCAACGAAGAGCTGGACCGCGCGCGCCGTGTCGCTGAAATTCCGCCGCACCGGCCGCTGCCGACATTACGGCGCGACCCGCTGAGCGGCGAATACCGATTGTGAGGGTGGGTTAGCGCTGCGGTCTGCGCTGGGATTGATCATCGCGCCGAAAAACAGCGCGAGCATCACCAATCCGATGATCTCAAAAGCGAGCATTTGAATCCTCCTGTCAGCCTGTCGTCTTTTTATTAGTCGCTCGTCTAACAGTTATGGTTCAACGACCCGTAAACACGCGCTTGGCTTGACCGGTTTTCCGCCTCACCCATAGGGTCGCCGGCGATTCACGTCCTTAACGAACGCTTGCAAATTGCCGGCGATTCAAGCCGCTTTAACCTGTTCATTCGCCCGTGAATAACCTAGACCCGCGCCGATCGTTCCAGGGCCTGATCCTCGCTTTGCAGCGCTACTGGGCAGAACACGGATGTGTGATTCTGCAACCCTACGACATGGAGATGGGCGCGGGCACGTTCCATCCGGCGACGACGTTGCGCGCGCTCGGACCGAAACATTGGAACGCGGCTTACGTGCAACCGTCGCGTCGTCCGAAAGATGGACGCTACGGCGAGAACCCGAACCGGTTGCAGCACTACTACCAGTTCCAGGTGATCCTCAAGCCGTCGCCGCCTGACATCCAGGATCTCTATCTCAACTCGCTTTCCGCGATCGGCATCGACGCCAAGCTGCACGACATCCGTTTCGTCGAAGACGATTGGGAGAGTCCGACGCTCGGCGCGTGGGGACTCGGCTGGGAATGCTGGTGCGACGGAATGGAAGTGTCGCAGTTCACCTACTTCCAGCAGGTCGCCGGCTTTGAATGTTCGCCGGTGTCGGGCGAGCTGACTTACGGCCTCGAGCGGCTGGCGATGTACGTGCAGGGCGTCGAGAACGTTTACGACCTCAACTTCAACGGCGCCGAAGGCGACAAGAAGGTGACCTACGGCGACGTGTACCTGCAGGCCGAGCAGGAATATTCGCGGCACAATTTCGAATTTGCCGACACCGCGATGCTGTTCGAGCAATTCAAGATGGCCGAGGCGGCGTGCCGGAAATATCTCGAAGCGGGCTGGGAAGGCGGCAAGAAAGAACGCCATCTGATGGCGCTGCCGGCCTACGACCAGTGCATCAAGGCGAGCCACGTGTTCAATCTGCTGGATGCGCGCGGCGTCATCTCGGTGACCGAGCGGCAGAGCTACATCCTGCGCGTGCGTGAGTTGGCCAAGGCGTGCGGCGAGGCCTGGCTGGCGACAGCCGGTGGCGGGAAGTAGAGCTTCACGCTGGAATCAAGGGGGCGGGCCTATGACCGGCTGGATCATCCTGGCCATCGTCGCTGCGGTCGCCATCTACGCGATCTACGTCTTCAACCGGCTCGTCTCGCTTCGCCAGCTCGCCAATGAAGGCTGGAGCGGCATCGACGTGCAGCTCAAGCGCCGCTCCGACCTGGTGCCGAACCTGGTCGACAGCGTGAAGGGCTATGCCGTCGCACGAGCGCAACGTGCTCGAAGAGGTCACCGAGCAGCGCGAGCGGGCGCGCAACGCGCCGGCCGATGACGTCGCCCAGCGGGCGCGGGCGGAAAGCGCCTGACGGTGGGTCTCGCCAAGTTGATGATGGTTGCCGAGGCCTATCCCGAGCTCAAGGCCAGCACGAATTTCCTCGAGCTGCAGAAGCAGCTCAGCGAACTGGAAAACGAGCTCCAGATGTCGCGGCGCTACTACAACGGCACCGTGCGCAATCTGAATACGCTGGTTCAGACCGTGCCGAGCAATTTCATCGCGGCTGCCGGCGGCTTCACGTCGCGCCCTTATTTCGAGGCGGCCGAGGCGGACCGCGCCGTGCCGCAGGTCGCATTGGGCCGCTGATGATCCGGATCGCGACCCTCGCTGTCGCGCTCGTTCTCGCCACGGCCGCGCAAGCTGCCGAGGTCATCCACCGCTTCGATTCCGTCGTCGAAGTTGCCAGGGACGGCACGCTCACCGTCACCGAGACGATCCGCGTGCGCGCCGAGGGCAATGAGATCAAGCGCGGCATTTTCCGCGATTTTCCGCTGCGCTTCCGTGACGCTTCCGGCCGCAACCGCGAGGTCGACTTCGAGGTCCTGTCGGTCACGCGCGACGGCCAGCCGGAGAGCTGGTTCACCAAAAAGCCGAACACCGGCGTCGTTCGCATCTATGCCGGCAAGGAAGACGTGTTCGTCTCGCGCGGCGACCACACCTACGTGCTTCGCTACACGACCGGGCGGCAGATCCGCTGGATCGACGGCAAGCCGGAGCTCAACTGGAACGTCACCGGCAATTTCTGGACGTTTCCGATCCTGGCCGCGAGTTATCGCCTGACGCTGCCCGGCAATGTGCGGCCGGTGCGCTGGACCGCCTATACGGGACCGCTCGGCGCGCGGGGCACGGACTGGCGCGGCACCATCGACGCCAGCGGCGCGCTCACCGTCAACACGACGAGGCTGCTGGCGCCGCATGCGGGCCTGACCGTCGTGGCCGAAATTCCCGCCGGCGCGGTCGATCCGCCCAACGAGAATTACTACTGGTTCAAGGACAACCGGCACTGGATCATCGGCGGCATCGGCTTTGTCGCCGTGGCGATCTACTACCTGATGGCGTGGAGCGCGGTCGGCCGCGATCCCAGACGCGGCACCATCATCCCGCTGTTCCATCCGCCCAAGGGCGTGTCGCCGGGGCTTGCCAACTACGTCCACAATTGGGGCTTCGGCCGCGACAAGTGGCGCGCCTTCACCGCGGCGGCGATTTCGCTTGCGACCCGCGGCCTGGTCCTGTTCGACGACAAGGACGAGGGGCTGCGGCTCAAGGCGACCGGCAAGCAGCCCGCCGAGGCACTGCCGCCCGGCGAGGCTGCGATCTTCGACTGGGTGAAGACATCGCCCGGCGGCGAGGCGCAAATCACCAAGACCAACGGCACCGCGGTCGCAAAAGTCGGCGACGATTTCACCGAAAGCATCGTCAAGGAAAACAAGGGCAAGTTCTTCAAGCGCAATCTCGGCTGGATGCTGGTCGGTGTCGCGATGAGCGCGATCGTGATCGGCGGCATCATCGCGACCGGCAGCCTGCAGGACGAGGACCTGTTCATCCTGTTCGCGGCGTTCTTCGTCTGCTGTTCGTCGGCTTCTTCGCCTATCCGGTGCTCTCCGCCATCTTCAGCGGCGCGGTGTTTCAGTCGCTGATCCGCACCATCATGAGCATCGTCTTTGTCGCGATCTTTTTCTTCCTCGGCATCGGATTCCTGAGCGACGTGACTCCCGGCGGCATCGGAGCAGTGGTGCCGGCGATCGAGCGCGTCGTCCAGAGCTACCCATTCCCGTTCCTGCTGGCCGGCGGCTTCGCCATGCTCAACGGCCTGTTCTTCTATCTGATGAAGGCGCCGACCGCGCTCGGCCGTCCGGTGATGGACCAGCTCGAGGGCTTTCGCATGTACATGGAGACGGCGGAGCAGGACCGGCTCAACATGCAGGCGCCGGAGATCACCGCCCAGCGTTTCGAGACGCTGCTGCCCTACGCGGTTGCGCTCGACGTCGAGAAGCCGTGGTCGGAAGCGTTCGCGGCCGCGCTCCAGCGCGCCTATCCGGGCGATGCCGATTGGATGAGGCATTACAATCCGCGCTGGCGTACCGGCAGCGGCTGGTCGGGGTCCAGCTTCGGCAATTCGGTGTCATCGCACGGTCAGCAGCGCGAGCAGCGGCGCTGGCGGCGTCCGGTGCCGTCATCCAGCTCGTCCGGCTTCGGCGGAGGCGGCGGCTCGGGTGGCGGCGGCGGTGGAGGGGGCGGCGGCGGTTGGTGACAGGCGTGGTGCGCCTTGCTAGGCACGCCGCATGCCCGACCTTCTGCTTGAATTTTTCTCCGAGGAAATCCCCGCGCGCATGCAGGCGAAGGCGGCGGACGACCTGCGCAAGCTCGTCACCGACGCGCTGGTCGAGGCCGGGCTGGTCTATGAGGGCGCCAAGGCCTTTGTGACGCCGCGCCGGCTCACGCTGTCGGTGCACGGCGTGCCGGTGAAATCGCCGGACCAGAAGGAAGAGCGCAAGGGCCCCAAGGTCGGCGCGCCGGAGCAGGCCATCGCCGGCTTCGTGAAGGCGGCGGGGCTCAAGTCGATCTCCGACGCCAAGGTGCAGCAGGACAAGAAGGGCGATTTCTACGTCGCGGTGACGGAGAGGGCCGGGCGGCCGGCCATCGACGTGATCGCCGACATCGTGCCGAAGGTGGCGAAGGGCTTCCCGTGGCCGAAGTCGATGCGCTGGGGCGCGGCTTCGGCGAAAGAGGGCGCGCTGATCTGGGTGCGGCCGCTGCATTCCATCGTCGCCACGTTCGGGCCGGAGACCGAAGAGCCGGAGGTGGTGCGCTTTGCGGTCGGCGGCATCGAATCCGGCGACCACACGCGCGGCCATCGCTTCATGGCGCCGGCGCCGATCAAGGTGAAGCGGTTCGAGGATTACGTGGCGAAGCTCGAAGCCGCCAAGGTGGTGCTCGATCCGGCGCGCCGCCGCGAGATGATTTTAGCCGACGCCAAGAACCTCGCTTTCGCGCAGGGCTACGAGCTGGTTCAGGACGACGGGCTGGTGGCGGAAGTCGCCGGGCTGGTCGAATGGCCGGTCGTGCTGATGGGCTCGTTCGACAAGGCGTTCCTGTCGATCCCGGACGAGGTGATCCGCGCCACCATCCGCAACAACCAGAAATGCTTCGTGCTGCGCGACCCGCAGACCGCCAAGCTCGACCAACAAGTTCATCCTGGTGGCGAATGAGGAGGCGTCGGACGGCGGCAAGCAGATCATCGCCGGCAATGAGCGCGTCATCCGCGCGCGCCTGAGCGATGCCAAGTTCTTCTACGAGACGGACCTGAAGACCAAGCTCGAAGCGCGGCTGCCGAAATTCGAGCAGATCGTGTTCCACGAGAAGCTCGGCACCCAGGCCGAGCGCATCGAGCGCATCGTCGCGCTGGCGAAAGAGCTGGCGCCGCTGGTGAAGGCCGATCCGAACAAGGCCGAGCGCGCGGCGCAGCTTCGCCAAGGCGGATTTGCTCACCGAAGTGGTCGGCGAATTCCCGGAAGTGCAGGGCCTGATGGGCCGCTATTACGCGCAAGCGCAGGGCGAGGACGAAGCCGTCGCGCACGCCATCGAGGACCACTACAAGCCGCAGGGCCCGAAGGATCTGGTGCCGTCCGATCCGGTGTCGATCGCGGTCGCGCTGGCGGACAAGATCGACATGCTGGTGTCGTTCTGGGCAATCGATGAGAAGCCGACCGGCTCGAAGGATCCGTTTGCGCTGCGACGCGCGGCGCTGGGCGTCATCCGCATCGTGCTGGACAACAATTTACGCCTGTCGCTGCGCAAATGGGCCAATGCAGACCTGCTCGCCTTCTTCGCCGACCGCCTCAAGGTTCAATTGCGCGAGCAGGGCGCGCGGCACGATCTGGTCGACGCCGTGTTCGGGCTCGAAGGCCAGGACGATCTCGTCCTGATCGTCCGCCGCGTCGAGGCGCTGGGCAAATTCCTCGACACCGACGACGGCAAAAACCTGCTGGCCGGCGTCAAACGCGCGGCCAACATCCTGCGCATCGAGGAGAAGAAGGACAACAAATCCTACACCGGCGCGCCCGATCCCGCGCTGCTCCAGCAGCCGGAAGAAAAAGCGCTGGCCGCCGCCATCGCGACCGCCAAGAAGGATGCTTCCGCCGCCGTCGCCAAGGAAGATTTCGCCGCCGCCATGACGGCGATGGCGAAGCTGCGGCCTACGGTCGATGCCTTCTTCGACAAGGTCACCGTCAACGCCGACGACAAGAAGCTGCGGGAAAACCGCCTGAAGCTGCTCAATGAAATTCGTGAGGCTACCCGGGCGGTCGCCGACTTCTCTCGCATCGAGGGCTAGCCGGAACCGCCCGGCAATTGGACCGTTATTGGCTGCCTAACAGGGGAGACGATCATGACCATTGGCTTTGCTCATCTATCGCCGGTCATTTCCATTCTTGCCGGCATACTGATCCTGATTATGCCGCGGTTGCTCAACTACATCGTCGCCATCTATTTGATCGTGATCGGTCTGTTGGGCCTCGGCCTTTTCCGCTGAGCTGATTTCTTTTTGAGGCTTGCGTTTCGCGGTCCCGCCGTGATTTCTAGCGGCGGGCTCGTCTCCCTTTTCGAGTGATCATGGCGAAGAAGAAAAAAGCACAACCGAAGAAAGCGGCGCGTAAACGCGCGTCGGCTCCGCCGGCCAAGGCGCCGACAGAAGGGCAAGTGGGTCTATTTCTTCGGCGACGGCAAGGCCGAGGGTAAAGGCACGACGCGCAATCTGCTCGGCGGCAAGGGCGCGGGCCTCGCCGAAATGGCGGGCCTCGGCCTGCCGGTGCCGCCCGGCTTCACCATCACGACCGAGGTCTGCACCTACTACTACGCCAACGACAAGCAGTATCCGAAGGATCTGAAGGCGCAGGTCGAAAAGGCGCTGGCGCAGGTCGGCAAGCTCACCGGCAAGGTGTTCGGCGACACGAAAAATCCGCTGCTGGTCTCGGTGCGCTCCGGCGCGCGCGCCTCGATGCCGGGCATGATGGATACCGTGCTCAACCTCGGCCTCAACGACGAGACGGTCGAGGCGATCGCGGCGAACTCGGGCGACAAGCGCTTCGCCTATGATTCATACCGCCGCTTCATCACGATGTATTCCGACGTCGTGCTCGGGGTCGATCACCACCATTTCGAGGAGCTGCTCGACCGCCACAAGGAGCAGCAGGGCTACTCGCTCGACACCGATCTCACCGCCGACGACTGGGCGGCGCTGATCGTTCAATACAAGAAGCGCGTCCAGGAAGAGCACGGCAAGCCGTTCCCGCAGGA
Source organism: uncultured Alphaproteobacteria bacterium (assembly GCA_963788805.1). Lineage (GTDB taxonomy): Bacteria > Pseudomonadota > Alphaproteobacteria > Rhizobiales > Xanthobacteraceae > Pseudolabrys. The sequence goes on along the minus strand of CAWBHU010000010.1, from coordinate 394,209 downwards.
TCCGCACGAGCAGCTTTGGGGCGCGATCGGCGCGGTGTTCTCGTCGTGGATGAACCAGCGCGCGATCACCTATCGCAGGCTCCACAACATCCCGGAAAGCTGGGGCACCGCGGTCAATGTGCAGGCCATGGTGTTCGGCAATATGGGCGAGACCTCGGCGACCGGCGTCGCCTTCACGCGCAATCCGTCGACCGGCGAGAAGAAGCTCTACGGCGAATTCCTCATCAATGCGCAGGGCGAGGACGTCGTCGCCGGCATCCGCACCCCGCAGGAGATTTCCGAACAGGCGCGGCTGGAAGCCGGCTCCGAGAAGCCGTCGATGGAAAAGTCCCTGCCCAAGGCCTTTGCCGAACTTGCAGCGCATCTACAACAAGCTCGAGAAGCACTACCGCGACATGCAGGACCTCGAGTTCACGGTCGAGCAGGGCAAGCTGTGGATGCTGCAGACCCGCTCCGGCAAGCGCACCGCCAAAGCGGCGCTCCGCATCGCGGTCGAGCTCGCCAATGAGAAGCTGATCACCAAGGAAGAGGCGGTGCTGCGCGTCGATCCGGCCTCGCTCGACCAGCTTCTGCATCCGACCATCAATCCGAAGGCGCATCGCAACGTGATCGCGACCGGACTGCCGGCCTCGCCGGGCGCGGCCGGCGGCGAGATTGTCTTCACCGCCGATGAGGCCGCTCAGCTCAAGTCCGACGGCCATAAGGTCATTCTGGTGCGGGTCGAGACCTCGCCCGAGGACATTCACGGCATGCATGCGGCCGAAGGCATCCTCACGACGCGCGGCGGCATGACCTCGCACGCGGCTGTCGTTGCGCGCGGCATGGGCAAGCCCTGTGTCTCCGGCGCGGGCGCGTTGCGCGTCGATCCCGCCAACAAGACGATGACGGTCGGCGGCAAGACCTACAAGGAAGGCGACTTCATCACCATCGATGGCTCGAACGGCCAGGTCTTGGCCGGCAAGGTCGACATGATCGAGGCGCAGCTGTCCGGCGAGTTCGCCACGCTGATCGCCTGGGCCGACAAGGTGCGCAAGCTCGGCGTGCGCGCCAATGCCGATACGCCGGCCGATGCCCGCGCTGCCGTGAAATTCGGCGCCGAAGGCATCGGGCTGTGCCGCACCGAGCACATGTTCTTCGAGGCAGACCGCATCCAGGCGGTGCGGGAGATGATCCTCTCGAACGACGAGAAGCAGCGCCGCGCCGCGCTCGCCAAGATCCTGCCGATGCAGCGCGCCGACTTCGTCGAGCTGTTCGAGATCATGGCGGGCAAGCCGGTGACGATCCGGCTGCTCGATCCGCCGCTGCACGAATTCCTGCCGCATGGCGAGAAGGAAATCGCCGAGGTGGCGGAGGCGATGGGCACCGACGCCAAGCGGCTCAAGGAACGCGCCGCCGAGCTGCACGAGTTCAATCCGATGCTCGGCTTCCGCGGCTGCCGCATCGCCATCGCCTATCCCGAAATCGCCGAGATGCAGGCGCGCGCCATCTTTGAAGCGGCCGTCGAGGCCGCAAAGAAGACCGGCGAGGCCGTGGTGCCGGAAGTGATGGTGCCGCTGATCGCCACGCGCGCCGAGTTCGACATCGTCAAGGCGCGCATCGATGCGATGGCGAAGGCGGTGGAGCAGGAAACCGGTGCAAAGCTCGACTATCAGGTCGGCACCATGATCGAGCTGCCGCGCGCCTCGCTGATGGCAGCCGAGATCGCGGAGGAAAAGACGGCGCCGAGTTCTTCTCGTTCGGCACCAACGATCTCACCCAGACGACGTTCGGCATTTCACGCGACGACGCTGCGAGCTTCCTCGGCATCTATACCCAGCGCGGCATTTTGCCGGCCGACCCGTTCGTTTCGATCGACCAGAGCGGCGTCGGTGAGCTGGTGAAGATCGGCGTCGAGCGCGGCCGCAAGGTGCGGCCGAAGCTCAAGGTCGGCATTTGCGGCGAGCATGGCGGCGACCCGGCCTCGGTCGCGTTCTGCCACGAGGCGAAGCTCGATTATGTGTCGTGCTCGCCGTTCCGCGTGCCGATCGCGCGCCTTGCCGCCGCTCAAGCCGCGCTCGGCAAGAACGCCGCCAGCCAGGCCTAGACCGCCACCTTCTGCAGGAAGTCCTCGACCTCGCCGCGCAGATCGGAAACCGCGGCTGAGACGGTATTCGACGCGCCCAGCACGATCTCGGCCGATGAGCGGGTATCGGTGGCCGCGCCGGAGACTTCGCCAAGCACCGATAGAACATGGTTGGTGCCGGCCGCGGCGCTCGCCACGTTATGCGAGATTTCGCCGGTCGCCGCGTTTTGCTCCTCGACGGCGGCGGCAACCGCAGTGGTGTACTGGTTGATTTCATGCATGCGGCTGGCGATCTGCCGGATCGCGTCAACCGCGCTGGTCGTTGAATTTTGCACGCCCTTGATGTGGCTGGCGATGTCTTCGGTCGCTTTCGCGGTCTGCACCGCGAGCGACTTCACCTCCGACGCGACGACCGCGAAGCCCTTGCCGGCCTCGCCGGCGCGCGCGGCCTCGATGGTGGCGTTGAGCGCCAGAAGGTTGGTTTGTCCGGCAATGTCGCGGATCATCTTGATGACGTCGCCGATCTTCTGCGCCCCGGTGGCGAGTCCGGCGATCTGTTCATCGGTGGCGCGCGCCTCGCCGGTCGCGTGATCGACGATCTCGGTGGCGTGGCTGAGCTGGCGGCTGATCTCCGCGATCGAGTGGGACAACTCATCGGCGGCGACGGCAGCGGTCTCAACGTTGGCCGAGGCTTCGTGGAACGCCGACACCGCGCTTTCGGCGCGCTCGGTTGTCTGGCTGGAGGCGCTGAACAACGACGTTGCGGTTTGCGCAAGCGTCACCGCGTTCTCGCTCACGCTGGAGAGCAGGCTTTCGACTTTCGGGCGGAATGCCTTGATCGCGTCGTCGATGATGCTGCGCCGCCGCTCCTGATCGCGGATAGCGGTGCGCTCTTCCTCGGCCTTGCGCTGCTCGGTGACGTCCTCGTGGGTCGAGACCCAGCCGCCGCCCGGCATGACCTCGTTCTTGGCGAGGACGAGGCGGCCGCCGCCGGCCGGCACAACGTGCCCGATGCTGCTGCCGGTCTTTATGCCGTCCATGATCTTGGCGACGTAGGCGTCCACATCGCCCTGGAAAAGTCCGGTGTCTTTGCGCGCGCGGATGAGCTGGGTGAGCGTCATCCCCGGATGCACGACCTTGGGATCGAGCTGGTACATGTCGAGATAGCGGCGGTTGACCAACGTGATCCGCGCACGCCTGTCGAACATGCACAGGCCTTGCGACATGTTCTCGATCGCGTCGGTCAGGCGGCGGTTTTGCGCCTGCATGCGGTGAAACAGCGCGCCGCCGACCGCCAGCGCCATGAGGGACAGCGCAGCGATCATGATCAGCTGACCGGCGACGCTGGACCGACATACGCAAAGTTCCGTGTGACGGCGCGACTATTGGGTCACAGGGCTTGCCATAGGGTTAACGAGACGTTCGCGCATAGCGGGAATGCCAATAGCCACGGGCCTTTGGCGCGAAGCGCTTAACGCCTTCGCAAGGTTAATCCGGCCATAACAAAGCCTGTCGACTTGTCGCCATCCGGCGGCAGGCAATGCGTTGTAGTGGTGGCGTGCGTCGCGTGTCGAAGTCAGTGCGGGCAAAGCGTCGGCGTTACGTCCCTCGTGTCGCGGTCTGCGCGCTCGCGCTGTCGTTGCTTCCCAACCAGATCGGCTTTCAGGATCTCGGCGCGCTGCTCGCCCGGCAGCCGGCCGTCGGCGAGCGCTGGCGTGCGCATTTCCTGAACTCGCCGCCACGCACCATCCAGGCGACGTTCAGCGTTCCGACCATGGTGAGCGCCATTCCGCGTCCGCCGCTCTATGCGCTGGCGAGCGTGAGCCCGAACGAGATCACCGGATTTGGCCGCGAGCTCATGGCCGATCCGCGCGGACCGCTTCAGTTTCCTTCGGTCAACCGCAAGGGCAAGGGCGACTCCCAGGTCAATCGCAAGCGCAAGCCGCTGCCGCCTCTGCCGCCGACCCTGGATGAACTGGTGCCGTCGATCGAAAGCGAGACGCCGTTCGAGGTGATCGCGGAATACGTGCAGCGCACGTCACCGCCGCGTTTCGACGAATACGAAGACTATGCGTTGCCGGTCACGGCCGACCGGGCCTCGCATACGCCGGACATCGACCTGCCTTATGTCGATCTGCCGCCCACCGATTTCAGCAAGCTTGCGCCGGCGGACGATACGCCCGGCGATCAGGCCAAGCTCTATTTCGGCATCGATCCGGTAGGGGTCATCGCGCGAAGGCATTGCGCCGTGGCGTGCCGGCGAGGCGCCGGAAATCGTTGCGCCCGAGAGCGCGCCTGCTCCGGAGATGAAGCTCGCCGCGCTCGGCCCGCCGGCGCAAAGTGCAGACGTTGCAAAGCCGGCCGAAAGCGTCGCGCCGAAAGGCGAGGTGACGGGACCGTTGCAGCGGCCGATGTCTCCTGCTGAGCGTCTCGGTCTTTCCGATACGTCGCGCGCCAAGGCCGAAAAGTGCCTGGCCAACGCCGTCTATTTCGAGTTGCGCGGCGAAGAGGTGCGCGGCCAGATCGCGGTCGCGCAAGTCGTCATGAACCGCGTATTCACGCCGTACTATCCGAAGACGGTCTGCGAGGTGGTCTATCAAAACGCGCACCGCCACAGCGCCTGCCAGTTCACCTTCGCCTGCGACGGGATTCCGGACGTCGTCACCGAGCCCGATGCGTGGCAGCGCGCCAAGCGAATCGCGGCCGACATGCTCGATGGCAAGCTGTGGATGCCGGAGGTGGCCAAGTCGACCCACTATCATGCCTATTGGGTGCGCCCGAGCTGGGCCGGAGAGATGCGACGCATCCTCAAGCTTGGCGTCCATACGTTCTATCGCCCGCTGAATTGGGGCGACGGCTCGGACGAGCCGCATTGGGGCGATGCCAAGCTGACCAGAGAAATCGCCGCCCAACTCTAGTCCTGGCGCTGAGTCATGCGGAACTCGTATGGCCAGCATCACGAATATTCGTTTTGGTGATGGTTCCGAACCTTCTATAGGAAGGCGCTCCATCAGCCGGTACGGACAACCCACATGACAATTTCTCAGGCTGCGCGGCAGGTCGGCTGGCGCACTCCGCTCGTCGTGACCGTGTGCGGCTGCATCATTGCCATGGTGGCCTTCGGCCCTCGCTCGTCACTCGGCTTCTTCCTGACGCCGCTGTCTTCCGCGAACGGCTGGGGCCGTGAGGTCTTCGCATTCGCTGTCGCGATTCAGAATTTGCTGTGGGGCATCGGCCAGCCATTTGCCGGCGCGGTGGCGGACCGCTTCGGCACCAATCGCGTGTTGATCGTGGGCTCGCTGTTCTATGCCGCAGGTCTCGCGCTGATGGCCATCTCCACCTCGCCCGGCATGATCACCCTGAGCGCCGGCGTCCTGATCGGGTTTGGGCTGTCCGGCTGTTCGTTCAACATCGTGCTCGGTGCGTTCGGCAAATTGTTGCCCGAGAGCTCGCGCTCGATGGCGTTCGGCATCGGCACCGCAGCAGGCTCATTCGGCCAATTCCTGTTTTCGCCGATCGCCGTCGCGATCATGGGGCCGTTCGGCTATCAGGTCGCGCTCTATATTTTCGCCGGCGTCGTGCTTCTCATTGTCCCGCTTGCAACGGCGCTCGCGACCCCACCCGCAGTCGGGCCCGGCGCCATCCCGAGCGGCCCGGCGCCGCAGTCGCTCAAGGTCGCGCTGGCGGAAGCGTTCGGCCACCGCAGCTATGTGCTGCTGGTGCTCGGCTTCTTCACCTGCGGGTTCCAGCTTGCCTTCATCACGGTTCACCTGCCGGCCTATCTGATCGACCGCGGCCTTTCGGCCGAGATCGGCGGCTGGACACTGGCGATCATCGGCCTGTTCAACATCGTCGGCTCGCTGACGTCCGGTTACCTCGGCAACATGATGCCGCGGCGATTCATCCTCTCGTTCATCTATTTCGGCCGGGCGATGGCGGTGGTGGCGTTCATCTCGCTGCCGGCGAGTCCGGCCGCCACGCTGATCTTCGGCGCCGTCACCGGCTTTTTCTGGCTCTCCACGGTGCCACCAACGTCGTCGCTGATCGCCGTCATGTTCGGCGTGCGTTGGCTCGCCATGCTGTTCGGCTTCGCCTTCTTCAGCCACCAGGTCGGCGGCTTCCTCGGCGTCTGGCTCGGCGGCCTCGTGTTCGAGTATTCCGGCTCCTACAATCCGGTGTGGTGGCTCTCGGTGCTGTTCGGCGTGCTCTCGGCGCTGATCAACCTGCCGATCGTCGAGAAGCCGGCGCCGCGGCTCGCCGCAGCTGCCGCCTAGGCTTGCGCTCGTTCACGGCTCGCGTCACAAACTCATCGAAACGATGAGGGTCGGCACGTGGGCAAGTTCAAAGCGTATGTCATCGAGAAGGCCGAGAAGGGCACAACCGGCGCCCTGACGGAATTCGACGAAGCCAATCTGATGGACGGCGACGTCACCGTCCGGGTCGAATACTCCACCGTGAACTACAAGGACGGCCTCGCCGTCACCGGCTCTGCGCCGGTGGTGCGGCGCTTCCCGATGATCGCCGGTATCGATCTCGCCGGCACCGTCGAGTCCTCGACCAATCCGAACTGGAAAGCCGGCGACAAGGTCATCCTCAACGGCTGGGGCCTCGGTGAAACCCATCTCGGCGCCTATGCCGAGAAGGCGCGCGTCAAAGGCGATTGGCTGGTCCGGTTGCCCGCGGGCATGAGCGCGCGGGACGCCATGGCGATCGGCACCGCCGGCTACACCGCGATGCTCGCGGTGATGGCGCTCGAGCGCCATGGGCTCAAGCCGGACAGCGGCCCCATCGTCGTCACCGGCGCCGCCGGCGGCGTCGGCTCGGTGGCCATCGCAATCCTCGCCAAGCTCGGCTTCACCGTGATCGCCACCACCGGCCGCACCCAGGAGGCCGACTACCTCAAAGGCCTCGGCGCCTCGGAAATCCTCGACCGCAAGGAGCTCAGCGCCCCCGCCAAGCCGCTCGCCAAGGAGCGCTGGGCCGGCGGCATCGACTCGGTCGGCTCGACCACGCTCGCCAACCTCCTGTCGATGACCCGCTATGGCGGCGCCATCGCCGCCTGCGGGCTTGCCGGCGGCATGGACCTGCCCGGATCGGTCGCCCCCTTCATTTTGCGCGGCGTGTGTCTCTACGGCATCGACTCGGTCATGTGCCCGTTGCCCAAACGCAACGAGGCCTGGAAAAGGCTGGAAAAAGACCTCGACCGCCAAAAACTCGCCACCATCACCACCGAAATCGGCCTTTCCGAGCTTCCGGACGCTGCCGCCAAGATCCTCAAAGGCGAGGTCCGGGGCCGGATCGTGGTCAAGATCGCGTAAACGCGTTCAGGATTTGGCGACGAATGTCTGGGCATAGTGCGCTACTCTTGAGAAGCTGAGTGGCGTCAATCGGAGCGTCGGTAATGTTGCGTGGGGTGATGGTGGCTGCGGCCATGCTTGCCGCAGTTCCGGCAATGGCCGGCGAGATGTCGGGTGACGAAGCCAAGCGCTGGGTCACCGGCAAGCTGTTTTCCTACAACTGCTTCGAAGGCACCCGTGGCGCAGGCCGCGTGTTCGCCGACGGCTCGGTGATCGGCACCATCCAATTCCAGGGCAGCGGCCCGGTGCGCCGCGCTTTCCTTCCGGCCAACACGCTGCAGGTCAAAGGCGGCGCTGTTTGCGCAACCGTGAAGGGCCTGCCGATCGAGCCGTGCTTTAATCTCATCAAGACCGACACCAACAGCTTCCGCGGAGCGGTCTCCGGGCTCGGTTTCGCCTATTGCGACTTCAGGCACAGCAATCCGCGCGCGCTTGATGGTCGAGCGCGTCTCCGAGCGGCCGGCCGAGAAGCCGATGACACTGCGGCCTTCGCTCAGCGCGGCCGAATAGCTTTCACGTCTTCGGAAAGATCATGCACGTCGTTGTGGCGTGCGCGTAAAGCTTTCCAGCTTTGTCCTTCAGCTCGCCTTCGGAGGTCGCGACGGTGCGGCCGCGATGGATCACGCGTCCTTCGGCCCGCAACAGTCCGGTATCCTTCGAGGATCGGCCGCACCAGGTTCACCTTCATCTCGAGCGTCGTCCACTTCTCGCCCTTGGCGAGCGTGGTGAAGATTGCGCAGCCGAGCGCCGAGTTGAGCAGCGTCATGGCAAAGCCGCCGTGCACCGTGCCGATCGGATTGTAGAACGATGCGTCGGGCATGCCCTCGAATACGGCGCGGCCTTCGCTCACTTCGGCGAGATGGAAATTCAGGACCTGGCTGATCGGCGGATTGGGGACCTTGCCGTCGATCATGGCTTGCAGGAAGTCCAGTCCGCTGTAGGACAACAGGACATCCGGCGCGACGACGCCGTATTGCTTTTCGCTCACTTCATCCCCCGCCAAAACAATGCGCAGTTTAGCCCGGCGGGTTACGCCAGATCGAGTCGGAAGGGAACGCCCTCATAGGCCATCGTTCCGGGTCCGAGCTCATCCACCGCGCGCACCATGCGGCCTTTGCGTCCCAGGATCTCGTCGGCCAGCGAAACGATACGCCGGTTGGGCACCGCCGTCGGCGACGCCTCACGGATCGCACGAGCGATGATCGTCTCATCGCGCTTGGGACTGATCGCGCAAGCGGCAACAAACGCGCCGGCGGTCGAGCGGCTGATGCCGGCATAGCAGTGCACGACGAGCGGAGCCGTGCGGTCCCAGCGCGTCGCAAACTCGATCAATGTCTCGACCTGATGCGCGGCCGGCGCTTCGTAACCGTCCATCGGCTCGGCGATATCGTCCATGCTCAGAATGAGATGGTTCTGCTCGATGATGACCGGCGGACGCACCACCTGGTCGGTGTTTTTCAAGAGCGTGATGATGTGGCGCGCACCGCAGGTCTCGACGGTTTCGTGCAGGCGGGCGAGGGAACAGACGTGAATCATTGCGTAGTCATACTGCAGTGGACGGTCATTTCCATGACCGGTCAGGCTTTCACAAGGGATTCGAACCGTTCGCGGAACCGCTTCTCGGCGGTCGCGGCCGGCCATGGGGTGAGATAGTCGCGCTCCAGCGCGGTTGAAAGGGGCATCGGGGCGCCGAAGAATTTGCGGGCCTCGCTGGTTTCGAAGCCGGCGAGCCGGGTGGCCTCAAAGAAAGCCGCGCTGCGATCGGCCGATTTGATCAGGTTGCGCAGGCTTTCCGCCGGCACCGGTGGAAGCCCGAACCGCAGATGGATTGCCGCCATCAGCCGGGCTTCGACCGCCTTATAGCTGTCGCCGATCACCGCCTTGAAGGGCGAGATCATGTCGCCGACCACGTATTCGGGGGCGTCGTGCAGCAGCACCATCAGCCGTGCGCTGCGGTCGAGCCGCGGCACTTTCGCCCGCGCGAACTGTTCCACCAGGAGCGCATGCTGGGCGACCGAGAAAATATGCGCACCGCTGGTCTGCCCGTTCCAGCGCGCGACGCGGGCGAGGCCGTGGGCAATGTCCTCGATCTCGACATCGAGCGGCGAGGGGTCGAGCAAATCGAGCCGCCGGCCCGACAGCATGCGTTGCCAGGCGCGAGGCTTGTTGGAGCGGCCGCGTGCTTTTTTCATTTTTTGCGCGCGAGCTTGGCGCAGGCCGCGTGACGATGGCAGGTCACCAGATGGTCGTTGACCATGCCGACCGCCTGCATGAACGCATAGACGATGGTCGGGCCGACAAATTTGAAGCCGCGCCCGATGAGATCCTTCGAGATGGCGAGTGACAAGTCGGTCGCGGCCGGGACCTGCTTCGTCGTCTTGAACTTGTTCTGCAATGGCCGGCCGTCGAGCCGATCCCATAACAGATCGGCAAAGCCCGGACCCTCATCCATGATCTTGAGATAGGCGCGCGCCGACGACACCGTGCCCTCGATCTTGGCGCGGTTGCGGATGATGCCGGCGTCCTGCATCAGCCGTTCGACTTTCTTCGGCGTGTAGCGCGCGATCTTCTCAGGATCGAATTCGGAAAATGCGCGGCGAAAGTTCTCGCGCTTGCGCAGGATTGTGATCCACGACAGGCCGGCCTGAAAGCCGTCGAGGATCAGCTTTTCGAACAGCGCGCGGTCGTCATATTCCGGCACGCCCCATTCTTCATCGTGATAGGCGAGGTAAAGCGGATCGCGGCCGGGCCAGGGACAGCGATGCCGCCCGTCGTCATGCAGAATGGCGGTGCGAACGACTTTCATTGCGCAGCGTGTGTATCGCCCGGAAACGGAAATTTGGCCCAGTCGGGTTTGACCGCGCGGATTGTAACGCCGCCGGCCTGAAGCGGTATGCCTGCCGCCATCGCATCGGCGACGCGATCGAGCCTGAGCATCGCGATGCCGCGCTTGTTGGCGGTGGAGCCCAATGTGCCGACCTGCTTTTCACCCGCCATGACCGGAAGCCCGTCCTCGGGTGCAAATTCATCATAGGCGATCGGCACCAGCCGGCTCCGCGCGGTCGCGCGATGCTCGACGCGCGAAACGACCTCCTGCCCGACGTAGCAGCCTTTGTCGAAATCAATGCCGCCGAGCTGGTCCATGTCTGCTTCGTGCGGAAAAATATCGCCGTACATGAAGTCTATACCGCCGCGCGAAATGCCGAGCGCGATGCGGTGTGCCTCGTAGTCGTCCGCTGTCGCCAATTCTGCCGCGAGATCGGAAGCGGCTTCCTCGGTGAGGTGAGGCGGCAACATCACGCGGGTGCCAAGCGCCGGCAGGCGCGGATCGGCATAGGCGAGCCCGTACTCGCTCACGCCGGGATTGTCCCAGACCGCCATGACGCCCAGCACTTCGGACAGATCCTCGACAATGATCTTGGCGCGCAGCTTGTAGAAATTGAATTTCTCAACGAGCGTCGGCGCGAGCGCGCGGGGGCAATCCAGGAAGAAGCCGCCGCCTTCGGCCGGCTCGAGTTCGGTGACGATGAAATCGGCAACGATCTTGCCCTGCGGGGTGAGCAGCGCCGCAAATCGCGCGGTGCCGGGCTTCACCTTGTCCATGTCGGCGGTGATAAGGCCGTTGAGGAATTTGCGGACGTCGTCACCGACGACCTTCACGACGCCGCGGTCGGGGAGAAGTGCTGCTTTCATGCTTGTTCTGCCGGAAGTCTCTTGCCAGAACTTGCGGCGAAACGTAAGCGCTCTGAACATTATCGCCAGAATGCAGCATGGCTGAGACTTACGACCTGATCCTCAAAGGCGGGATCGTCGTCAATCAGGACGGCGTCGGCGCGCGCGATATTGGCGTCCGCGCGGGCCGCATTGCGGCAATCGGCGACCTGTCCCGGAGTTCAGCCGGCGAAACCACCGACTGCCGGGGCCTGCACGTTCTGCCCGGCGTGATCGACAGCCATGTGCATTTCCGCGAGCCGGGGCTGACCCACAAGGAAGATCTCGAAACCGGCTCGCGCGCGGCGGTGCTCGGCGGCGTTACGGCGGTGTTCGACATGCCGAACACCGATCCGACGACGACCACTGCGGAGGCGCTGGCGGACAAGGTCAAGCGCGCCCACCACCGGATGCACTGCGACTTTGCCTTCTATGTCGGCGCGACCCGCGAGAACACCCGCGAGCTCGGCGAGCTCGAGCGGCTGCCCGGCGCGGCCGGGGTGAAAGTGTTCATGGGCTCATCGACCGGCTCGCTGCTGGTCGAGGATGACGAGAGCGTGCGCGCCGTCCTCAAGTCTATCCGGCGCCGCGCCGCGTTTCACTCCGAGGATGAATATCGGCTGCGCGAGCGCATGCATTTGCGGGTCGAGGGCGACCCGCGATCGCACCCGGTGTGGCGGGATGCGCAGGCAGCGCTGATGTGCACCCAGCGGCTGATGAAGCTGGCGCGGGAGACCGGCAAGCGCGTGCATGTGCTGCACGTCACGACCAAAGACGAGGCCGAATTCCTGGCCGGCTATAAGGATGTCGCAACCGCCGAAGCGACACCGGCTCATCTCACGCTGGCGGCGCCGGATTGTTACGAGCGGATCGGCACGTTGGCGCAGCTCAACCCACCGATCCGCGACGCCGAGCATCAGCAAGGGCTTTGGCGCGGCATCGCCCAAGGCGTCATCGACAGCGTCGGCTCCGACCACTCGCCGCATACGCGGGAGGAGAAGGCGCAGCCTTATCCGAAGACGCATTCAGGCATGCCGGGCGTTCAAACGCTCGTTCCGCTCATGCTCGATCACGTCAATGCAGGCCGGCTCTCGCTCGAGCGCTTCGTCGATCTCACCAGCGCGGGTCCGGCACGCGTATTTGGCATCGCCAATAAGGGACGAATCGCCGCCGGCTACGATGCCGACTTCACGGTGGTCGATCTCAAGCGCCACCAGCAGATCACGAATAGTTGGATCGCTTCCCGCGTAGGTTGGACGCCCTATGACGGCATGAAAGTTTCGGGCTGGCCGGTCGGCACGTTCGTCCGAGGCAAAAAAGTGATGTGGGAAAACACATTGCAGGATATGGCCTCAGGCGAGGCCGTTAAATTTTTAGAAGTTCTTTCCAACTGAAGCCGCAAGACTTTTAAGCGATTTCGGTTGTTGTCCCCAGCCGACAGCAAATTGATTCGCGCTTGTGATTATTTATGAGCGATAAAGGCACCCGGGGAATTGACCGAGCCGACGGGGATGCAATGAGCGGCGATCTTTTCACGCTGCGCATGATCGTCGTGTCTGACGAAGCGCAGGATCGCGACATCTGGCGCGATGCTGCGAAGCTCGCTTCCGTTCCAATCGAAATCACAGCGACCGAAAGGGGCGAAACCTCTCCGATCGAGGGCAACGGCCATCTCGACGTCGTTGTGCTCGATGGCGAAGTGAAGAACTGGGATCTGCTTATCCAGGCCGCGCGCGCTCTGACGCCGCGCCCGATTGTGAGCGTTGCAACCCCATCATCCGCGAAGTTTGAAGGTGCCGACGCGATCGTGCGGCGGCCGAAAAACACCGAGGAAGCCCGCAAGTTCATCGAGCAATACGTGCGCATGCGCACGCCCAAGCGCATTCTGATCGTGGACGATTCCACCACGATGCGGAGCATCGTGCGCAAGATTCTGTCGGGGAGCCGTTATGCTCTCGATGTCTCCGAGGCGCGACGAGGGAATCGCGGCGCTCAAGAACATCGATCGGGGCGTCGATCTTGTCCTGCTCGATTACAACATGCCGGGCTTCAACGGCATCGAGACCTTGACCGAGATCAAGCGTGTTGCGCCGCAGGTCAACGTCGTGATCATGACCTCGACTGAAAGCATCAGGCTGGCGGCCCAGGCCCATGCGTCGGGCGCTGCGGGCTTTCTGCGGAAGCCGTTCTATCCGACCGATATCGACGAGATCCTGGACCGGATCTACACCGTAGGCTCGCGAGCCGTTACTGGCGCGGCTTTTCCAGCGAAAATTCGCCGTTCTTGATGCGGGCCGGAAGCTTTTCCGTGAAGGTCGCCGCGGCGTCCTCGCCGTAGGTGCCGACGAACTCGGCCAAGGCCACGAACAGGCTCGCTTGGGCGAGGCAATCCGGATCGACCCCGTCGAGTTGGGCTTCCGCCCAAGCCTCTTGCAGATAGCCGAGCGCAACCCGCTTCTGCTCCTGATCCGGAATCGGATCGCGAGCCCCTGTCGATGACCCCAGATTTTTCATTCGCGCTTTCGAATTGGCGCTGCGCGCCGTCCCGTCACTGCAGCGACGTTATCACGCGAGATAGCGGCCGTCCCGCCGCAACTCACAGAAAGGTTAACTCCTGCGGCAATTAGTTGGCGTAGCGTGCCGTAATGTCACGCGCGATGCGTGCGCCCTCGTCGAGATAGCGGCGAATCGCAATGTCAGCCGCCGGCGTGCAGCTTCGGTAAGTCTGCTGGAAGCCGCGGTAACCACGGTTAAAGCTCGCCACCATTTGTCTGCCGGCGCTCGCCCGCCGGCGCTTCCGCATCGACCAGGGCTTCCATCTGCTCACGCCATTTCTGGCCTTCGTTCGAACCGCACAGCGCGCGCAGGTAGTGCAGGGCGCCGAGGATTTCCGCGAGCCGTTGCAGGTCGCCGTCGAACGGCGCGGCGCTCTGCGCGCGCGCGGGCGAGACGGCGAGCAGAATCACGATAGCGGCGGCGAACAGGCGTTTCATCGGCCGCCTCATATCACGCCAAGCCGAGCTTCTCGATAGCTTCCGCGATGATTTCGGCGAGGCCTTCGGTGGTGCGCAGACCGGCAAGTTCAGCTGGATTCATCCAGCGCAGCTCGGCCAGTTCCTCGTTGGGCACGGGTTCGCCGGAGACATAGCGGGCGGCAAAGCACAGCACGACGAAGTGCCGTTCGATTTGCCCGCTCTTGTCGCGGACGATCACTTCGCGAAAACCCGCCAGCGCGACCGGCTCGATCTCGAGCTGGGTCTCCTCGCGCACCTCGCGCATCACCGCTTCGGTGAGCCGCTCGCCGGTCTCGACCGCGCCGCCCGGCAGCGTGAACAGATCCTGCGCCGGCGGACGGGCGCGGCGCACGATCAGCACCTTGCCGTCGCGAACGATCGCGGCGCTCACCGCGAGAAAAGGCCGTTCCGGATAGGCGCGAATGTCGGACACGGGAGAACTCAGCGCTTGGCTTGCAGTGGCGTCGTGGATCGTTAAATGCTCATGAACCAGCGGCGGGAGCAACTCCAGGAACAACTTTATGTGCGGGCGTTACGCCATGACATCCTCGCCCGAAGCGATACGGGCGCTGTTTCGTTACGACGACCTGCCGAACTTCCCGGCGCGCTACAATATCGCGCCGACCCAGCCGATTGCGATCGTCCGCATCGAGAACGGCAAGCGCCGCTTCGCGCTGGTGCGCTGGGGCTTGCTGCCGTCCTGGGTCAAGGACCCGAAGACGTTCGCGCTGCTGATCAATGCGCGCGGCGAATCCGTGCTCGACAAGCCGGCCTTCAAGAATGCGATGCGTTACCGGCGCTGCCTGATCCCGGCCGACGGCTTCTACGAATGGAAGCGCGACGGCGCGCGCAAGCAGCCCTATTACGCGCACAGTCCGTCGGGGCCGGTCGCGTTCGCCGGGCTGTGGGAGAGCTGGACCGGGCCGAACGGCGAGGAGCTCGAGACCGCGGCGATCGTGACCACCCGCGCCAACCGGCGGCTTGCCGAATTGCACGACCGCATGCCGGCCGTCGTGCCGCCCGACGCGTTCGATCTGTGGCTCGATTGCGCCAAGGTCGATGCGGAGACCGCGGCGGCGCTTGATCGCGCCATGCGCCGGACGATGTTCTGACGCCGCATCCGGTCTCGCCGGCCGTCAATCACGCGCTCAATGACAATCCGCAACTCGTTCAGCCCCATATGAGCCGCCGGCGGAACGAGCCCGCGCCGCCTAAGCCGAAGCGCGCCGCCAAGAACAGACGACCAGCCGACGCTGTTCTAGAGCACCTTGCCGGGATTGAGGATGTTGTTCGGATCGAGCGTGCGCTTGAGCGTGCGCATCAATTCGATCGCGGTCTGGTCCTTGTACTTCGGCAGGATGTCGCGCTTCATGATGCCGACGCCGTGCTCGGCCGAGATCGAGCCGCCGAGCTTCTTGACCACTTCGAACACGACCTCGTTCACCTCGTGCCAACGCGCCAGAAAGGCTTCCTTGTCGGCGCCGGGCGGCTGGGTGACGTTGTAGTGGATGTTGCCATCGCCGGCATGGCCGAACGGCAGCGGCTGGCAGCCGGGAATGAGCTTGATCACCGCCGCATTGGCCTCCTCGATGAAGGCGGGCACGGCCGAGACCGGCACGGAAATATCGTGCTTGATCGAGGCGCCGAGCCGGCGCTGCACCTCGCCGAAGAATTCGCGGATGTACCAGAACGCCTTGGCCTGCTCGAGGCTGTCGGCGATCGTGGCGTCCTGCACGAAGCCCTTCTCGGCGGCATCGGCGAGCAGCTCTTCCATGCTCTGGCGCAGGCCTGACTCTGATTGCGACGACAATTCGAACAGCACGTACCAGGGGTGCGGGCTGCCGAGCGGATCGCGCACATTGTTGCCGTGCGTTACCACCGCCGCGACCCCGCTGCGCGCCATCAGCTCAAAGCTCGTCACGCTGTCGCCGAGCCGCTGCTGCGCCAGCATGAGCAGGCTCAAGGCCGCTTGCGGTGACGCTACGCCGGCATAGGCCGTCTCGACCGAGCGCGGCCGCGCGATCAGCTTGAGCACCGCCGCGGTGATGATGCCGAGCGTGCCCTCGGCGCCGATGAACAGGTTCTTGAGGTCGTAGCCGGTATTGTCCTTCTTGAGCTTGTTGAGGTTGTTGAGCACGCGGCCGTCGGCGAGCACGACTTCGAGCCCGAGCGCGTGCGAGCGTGCGACCCCGTAAGCGAGCGCGGCGACGCCGCCCGCATTGGTCGAGAGGTTGCCGCCGATCGTGCAGGTGCCTTCGGACGGCAGGAGTTGCGGATAGAGCCGGTCGGCAGCGGCGGCAGCCTCGCGGGCGCGCTGCAGCGTGACGCCGGCCTCGCAGGTGATCGTGTTGGAGGCCGGATCGACTTCGCGGATCTTGTCGAGCCGGCTCAGCGACAGCAGCACTTCGCCGTGATGCGGAATCTGCCCGCCGACCAGCCCGGTATTGCCGGCCTGCGGCACGATCGGTGTTTTCGTTTCATTGGCGAGCTTGAGGATCGCCGCAACCTCGGCCACCGAGCCGGGCCGCAGCACCACCGGCGTGTAGCCGCGATAGAGATCGCGCATCTCGACCAGGTAGGCCTGCTGCGCCTGCGGGTCGGTAATGGCGTATTTGTCGCCGACGATGGCGCGAAAGCGCCCGAGCAGGTCAGGCGGCAGAGTGGGCTTGGGCTGAACGTTCATTCTTCATCGTGGCCAGTTTACGATCTTGGCGCTGCGGCGCGTTCCAGGCGGTCGTTGATCGCTTCGCCAAGCCCTTCGCGCGGGATCGGCATGACGGCAATCACTTTAGCACCTTTGGCATCGAGCGCGCGCAGATGCGAGAACAGGTTTGCGGCTGCTTCGACCAGATCGCCGCTCAGCGACAGGTTGAGCGCGGCATCCGGCGCGGCGCCGAAGCCGAGCAAGGTTTCGCCGGCCTGCGCTCCGCTCGGCATTGAGCCGCAGCTTGGCCCGCGGCGCATAATGCGACGCCAGCATGCCCGGCGCCTCGGGCTTGTCGCGCGGCGCGGCCTCTGCCAGCGAAACTCCCAGCACTGCTTCAATCGTCTCGCGGGGCAGGGCGCCGGGCCGCAGCAGCGTCGGCGCGCCCACGCAACTCACGATGGTCGACTCCAGTCCGACCGGCGTTGCGCCGCCATCGACGATCAGATCGATCCGGCCGCGCAAATCGCCGAGCACGTGAGCGGCGGTGGTCGGCGACACATGACCCGAGCGATTGGCAGAAGGCGCCACGATCGGCTTGCCGAATTTGCCGAGAAGCTCACGCGCGACGGAATGCGCAGGCACCCGCAACGCGATGGTGTCGAGGCCGGCTGTCGCCAGATCGGCGACCGGACAGTCAGCCGCCTTTGGCAATACGAGTGTCAGCGGTCCCGGCCAGAATTTTTCCGCAAGGCGCTGCGCCGCTGCATTGAAGGCCGCGAGCCGGCTTGCGGCCGCGAGGTCGAGCACATGCGCAATCAGCGGATTGAATTGCGGCCGCCCCTTGGCGGCGTAAAGCCGGGCGATGGCCTGGCCGTTGGTGGCGTCGGCGCCGAGCCCGTACACCGTCTCGGTCGGAAACGCGACGAGCCCGCCGGCCGCGAGCACGCGCGCGGCGTCGTCGCTCGCTTGCGCGCCAGCCATTATCACGCGCGTTGCAGGTTCCGCGCTCATTGCGTCTCTACCAGTCGTGTCCTAGATCAGTGCGAGGCCGTGAACTTGCGGCCCTATGGGGCCGAGGCTATAACGCGCCCCGCAGTCGGAGTGTAGCGCAGTCTGGTAGCGCACCACGTTCGGGACGTGGGGGTCGCAGGTTCAAATCCTGCCACTCCGACCAATTTCCCGCTTAATCCTTCCAAAAAGCAAACCGCGCGAGCTTCGCCCCGCGGAGTCAACGTTGATCGTCAGTCCTCAGACCTCGCCGGGCTTCCCCGGATCAAGTGCGATTGCAGCAGCGCAACCGCACTTGTGCCGGTGCATCCACCCCGCGTAACCTTGCCGTAAAAGGGGGCTTACCCCTTTCGACAAGAACGCCTGCCATGCGGCGGGCAATGGAGGAGGACGCTCATGGTGCATTTCAAATCATTCGGCATTGCCGCCGGCCTGGCGGTGGCTCTGGTGGGTTCGGCTCATGCGGCCGATCTCAAATTGATGACCGGCCCGCAGGGTGGCGTGTGGATTCCGCTCGGCGGCCAGCTCAAGGACATGTGGGAGAAAGCCGTCCCGGGACTTAACGTGCAGGCGCTGCCGGGCGCGGGCATTGCCAATGTCCGCGGCGTCGACGAAGGCAAAGCCGATGTCGGCTTCGGCAACTCAATCTCGACGGTCGACGGCCTCAAAGGCATCGCGCCGTTTCCGAAGGCCGTGACCAATGTCTGCAACGTCGCGACGCTCTATCCGCAGTATTACCAGGTGGTGGTGCGCGCCGACTCGGGCGTCAATTCGATCAAGGACCTCAAGGGCAAGGGTGTCACCACGCAACAGCGCGGCAATACCGGCGAGCTGATTACCGCGCAGCTGCTCAAGGTGAACGGGTTGTCCTACAATGACGTCAAGGCAAGCTTCGTCGGCTACACCGACTCCGTGACGCAGATGCAGGACGGCCATGCCGTCGCCTTCACGCTCGGAACCACGATCCCGTCCGGCGCCGTGATGGATCTGGCGGCGGCGCGTGACATCAAGCTGCTCGATCTCTCCGATCAGCTCGACGAGATGCGCAAGATCAATCCCGGCTACACGCTGGTCACGGTCCCGAAGGGCACCTATCCGAAGCAGGACAAGGACGTGAAGGTGATCGGCTATGCGACGCACATTGTTGCGTCATGCAAGCTGCCCGACGACACCGTTTATGCGATGACCAAGGCCATGGCGCAGAACATTTCGTCCATGGTCGCCGTCAACAAGTCGATCGACGGGCTCACCCCGAAAGGCATGGCGGAGGATATTGGCGTGCCGTTCCATTCCGGCGCGGCCAAGTTCTACAAGGAAGCCGGCGTCACGGTGAAAACCAACTAACCAGCTTGCCGCCGGCCAAAAGCCGGCGGCCCTGGCCGGGGGAGCCGATGACGACCGCATTCAGCCATCGCAGGCTGTTTGATTATGCGCTCATCGCGATTTCGATCGCGATGGGCATTTATCACATCTGGATGATCGTTTTCGGCGCGCCGGAAGCGGTGCTGTTCCGCGCCACGCATCTGCTGTTTGCGCTGGTGCTGATATTCCTGATCTACCGCTTCACCTCGCAAACCGGAAGATATGGCGCTTGCCAACGCGGTCGGCGGGAAAAGGCCGCAGCGGCGATCAGATTACCGGGTCTGATCGACTATCTCTGCGTCGTTCTGGCGGCGCTGCCGATCATCTATCTGTTCGTCAACTACGACTACATCGTCAACCGCATCTTTTACGTCGACGACCTGTCGCCGATGGACATGGCGATGGGTGTGCTGATGACGGTGATGGTGCTTGAAGGCACGCGCCGCATCATTGGCTGGCCGCTTCCGGTAACCGCGCTGGTTTTCCTTTTCTACGGCCTGTTCATCGCGCGGCTGGAGCCGGAGCGGCTGCTCGATCAGCTCTACATGACCACGGAAGGCATTTTCGGGATTCCGCTGTCGGTCTCGGCCGGATACGTGCTGATCTTCGTGCTGTTCGGCGCTTTCATGGAGCGCACCGGCACCGGTCAGCTCTTCATGGATTTTGCCATGAGCCTGACCGGCCATACCGCCGGCGGGCCGGGCAAGGTCTCGGTGGTGAGCTCCAGCCTGTTCGGCACCATTTCCGGCAGCGCCGTGGCCAACGTCATGGTGGATGGGCCGATCTCGATTCCGCTGATGAAGCGCTCCGGCTTTCCGGCGCATTTCGCCGCGGGCGTCGAGGCGACCGCTTCGACCGGCGGGCAGATCATGCCGCCGATCATGGGCGCCGCCGCCTTCGTGATGGCGGAATTCCTCGCCGTCTCCTACGGCCAGGTCGTGATCTGGGCGATCATTCCGGCCATTCTCTATTACGTCGCCTGTTTTGCCGCCGTGCATTTCGAAGCGAAGCGTCGCGGCCTGATGGGCCTGCCGCGCTCCGAGTTGCCGCATCTTGGCGAGGTGATGCGGGTGAGGGGCCACCTGTTCATCCCGGTGATCTTGATTCTGGTGGTGATGTATTCCGGCTATAGCGCTCCGCTCGCGGCGCTGGTCGGCACCGCTCGCTTGTTTTCCGGTGGCTGCCTTGCGCCGCTCGACCCGGCAATACGTAACGCTCGTCAATCTGCGCGAAGCTTTCGTCGACGGCGCGCGCAATGCGCTCGGTGTTGCAGCGGCCTGCGCCTGCGCCGGCGTCGTGATCGGTGTTGTCACCCTGTCCGGCCTCGGCATCGTGTTCACGCAGTTCGTCGTCAAGCTCTCGCAGGACGCGCTCCTTCTGGCGCTGATCCTGACGATGGCGGCCGGTATCGTGCTCGGCATGGGCATGCCGACCACGCCGGCCTACATCATCATGACCGCGCTGCTGGTGCCCGCCATCATCAAGCTCGGCGTGATCCCGCCGGCCGCGCACATGTTCGCGCTCTATTTCGCCGTGCTGTCGGCGATTACTCCGCCGGTCGCGCTCGCGGTGTTTGCCGCTGCCGGCATCGCCAAGGCCGATCTGTGGAGGAGCGGCCTGGCGGCGGTGAAGATCGGCGCGGCCGGATTCATCGTGCCGTTCATGGTGATCTACGAGCCGGCGCTTCTGATGATCGGCAGCTGGCCGCATGTGATCGGCGCCTTCATCACCGCGTCCTGCGGCATCCTGCTGTTTGCGGCCGGACTGCACGGCTATTTCGTCACCGCGACGACGCTGTGGCAGCGGGTCGCGCTCGTCGTCGGCGGCCTGTTGCTGATCGATCCGGGTCTGGTGACCGACATCCTCGGCGCGGGCATTGCCGCCATCGTGATCGGCTCGCAGGTGCTTGCCCGCCGCGCCGCGCAAAGCCCGGTCAAGACGGCCTGACCGGGTGCCCTCGCTTCGACTGTCCGGCCTGCGCCCGCGCCACCGCGCAGCGCGCTGCTCTATCGCAAGAACAATTGCGACATCCTGCGCTGCGAGGAGTGCGGGCTCGGCCGCACCGACGCGGCCGGCTTCGATCCGGCGAGCTACTACACCGGCGACTATTTCGAGGGCGGCCACTCGGACGGCTATGCCGATTATCTCGGCGCCGAGCCGGTGCTGCGCCGTGAATTCCGCCAGACCGTCGACCTGATCCGCTCGCTCAAGCCGGGCGGGCGGCTGCTCGAGCTCGGCTGCGCCTATGGCTTCTTCCTCGCGGAAGCAGCGCCTCATTACGACGCCACCGGCATCGAGCTCGCCGCCGATGCGGCGCGCATTCGGCCGGGGCCGGGGGCTTCGCATCATCTCCGGCGTGGCCGACGAGGCGACCCTGGCCGGCCTCGGCATGTTCGACGTCATCGTCATGCTCGACGTCATCGAGCACCTGCCGGACCCGCGCGACACGCTCGCCTTGTGCGAGCGCCATCTCAATCCCGGCGGCATCATTGTCATTTCCACCGGCGACTTCGGCTCGCTGCCGGCGAAACTGCTCGGCTCGCGCTGGCGTCTTGATGACGCCGCCGCAGCATTTGTGGTTTTTCACCCGGACGAGCATGCTGCGGCTCGGCAAATCGCTGGGCCTGCAGATGGAACGCTTCGAGCATCCCTGGAAAAAAGTGCCGCTGTCGCTGATCGCATTTCAGCTCGCGCGCATGGCGGGCCTGCGCCGCCGCGCGCAATCCTCGACGAGCCGCGATCGGCATTCCGGTCAATCTGTTCGACGCGATGCGCGTCGTGCTGCGAAAGCCCGCGCCATGAGCGAGCGCCTCTCAGCCGCGCAGATCGTCATGCTGGTCGGCTACGCCGCCGCGATGGTCGGCGGGCAATTGCTGTTCAAGCTCGCCGCCGGCCGCGCGCCCGGTCGACGGCGCGCTGGCGATCGCCTGTTCGGCCTGCTCAATGTCTATCTCGTGCTCGCGGTCCTGCTCTACGCCGCGCTGTCGCTGCTCTGGGTCTGGCTGCTCACCTTCACGCCGCTGTCGCGCGCCTATCCGTTCGTCGCGCTGGCCTTTGCGCTGACGCCGCTGCTCGGCATCGTCATTTTCGGCGAGCCGTTCTCGACCCGGCTCGCGATCGGCATCGCGCTGATCCTGTGCGGCCTGCTGTTCGTGGCGGGATGAGCATGGCCGCGCCCTCCATCGTCATCGCCGCCTATAATGAAAGCCGCGTGATCGGCGCGGTGGTCGCCGAGCTTCGCGCCGCCGGCTATCCGGTCGTCGTGGTCGATGACGGCTCGGCCGACGGCACCGCCGCAGCGGCCGCCAGCGCCGGCGCCATCGTGGTGCGTCATCCGATCAATCTCGGCCAGGGCGCCGCGCTGCAGACCGGCATCGAATTCGCGCTGGAGCAGGGCGCCGAAACCATCGTCACCTTCGACGCCGACGGGCAACACCGCGTCGCCGACATCCCGGCGCTCTGCGAGGCGCTCGCCAAAACCAGGCGGAATTCGCGCTCGGCAGCCGGGTGCTCGGCGCCTCGCTCAACGCCCCGCTGTCCCGGCGCATCCTGCTCAAACTCGCCACCTGGTTCACCCGGCTTTCGACGCGGATGCGCGTCACCGACACCCATAACGGCCTTCGCGCCATGACCAGGCGCGGCGCGCAGGCGCTCAAGCTGCGCCAGAACCGCATGGCCCACGCCTCCGAGCTGCTGCAGCAGATCGCCGACAGCCGCCTGCGCTACGTCGAAGTGCCGGTCACCATCCAGTACAGCGCCTATTCGCTCGCCAAGGGCCAGTCGCTTGGCGATGCGCTCACCATCCTGATCGACCTGATCGCCCGGAGGGTCCACCGATGATCGCCCAGTTCGCGCTCACCATGCTTCTGTTGGCCGTGTTGCTCTATGCGTGGCGGCAATATCGCCGCGCCCCGGCGGTCGGCCTTTCGCCATGCTTGCCGCGATGGTCGGGCTCTATTTCGTCTGGAGCCCGGGCCAGGCCACGCGGCTCGCGGAAATCGCCGGGATCGGCCGCGGCGTCGACCTGTTTCTCTATCTGTGGGTGGTGATCAGCCTGCTGATGCTGCTCAACCTGCATCTGCGATTGCGGATGCAGATGGAGGTCATGACCGAGTTGGCGCGCGCGCTGGCGATCGCGAATGCACGAAGCGGCGCTCCCGCCAAGCCGCGATAAGCCACGCCACGCCGGCCGCGAACGGGCCGATCAGGATCATGTTGTAGCGCGTGTAATGATTGGCGAGCACGGCGTGCAGGCCGAGCATCGCGAAGGCCGGCACGGCGTAAAGCAGCAGCAGTGGCGCGCGTTGCCGCGCCGACTGGAATCCGGCCACGGCGAAAGCCGGCACCAGCAGCAGCGCGACGAAGCCGCCCGCCCACATGCCGCACCAGGCGAGCGGCAGGCTGACCAGAATGTGCCGCCACCAATTCTCCGCCAGCTCCGCCCGCGAAACCTGGCCGATGATCGGGTCGATCAGCTTGTGCTCGCTGCGCAGCTTCACGCGGGTGCCGCGTCCGATCTCGAAGAAGCTATCGCGCGTGTTCCACTCGAAGCGGTCGACCGCATGCGGACCGGCAATGAGCGACACCAGCGGCTTGCCGGCCACCGGCACGCAATAGGGAAAGGCGAGCGCGAACTCGCCCGGCGTCATGCGGTTGAACGCGAAACGCTCGATCAGCGACAGCGCGCCATACTCCTGAGTCAGCGTGAACTTGCCGATCTGCACCTGATTGCGCAGCGCCCATGGAACCACCATGATCACGAAGCACGCGGTGAAGGCGAGCATTGGCGGGAGCGGGGAGCGCCGGCGGTCCCACATCCGCGCCGCGAAGAAGATCAAGATCAGCAGGACCGGCGCCAGCACCACATAGGCGGTGCGCGCGAGCACCAGCATGCCGAGCAGCAGGCCGGACAGCGCGGCGTAGCGCCATCGTGCCTCGTTGGTGACCCACGATTTGAGCATTGCGAGCGCGGTCACGCTGTAGAGCGAAAACACGATCGCCTCGGTCATCACGAAAGAGAACAGGTTGGCCTCGGTCACCAGCGCCAATGCCGACACCGCGCCCGCGCTGTAGAAGCTTGCATCGCCCGGCCGGATCAGTTCGGCGGCGCGCGCGATCGCCAGCACGCCGAGCGTCAGGAACAGCGCGTGAATGAGATTGATCGGCCGGGCGTAGACCTCGCATTCGCTCGCGGTCCGCCTTTTGTAGTTGTATTCGACCACGCAGGCCGTGGCGCGGCCGAACCGCTGGTCGATCTTGCCGACCGCGTAGAGCAGCGTCGGGTAGATGGGCGCAAAGAACGTTCCCGGCGGCGGCTCCGCCACGGTGCTGTCGACGTCGTCGAAAACGCCGTTGCTGAAGACGCCGTAGCGCTCCATGTCATAGGCGATGGTGAGGTAGAATGACTGGTCGAAATCACCCAGCCATTTCGGCGTTCGCGTCCAGATCGCGGTGGCCAGCACCACGAATACACACAGCGCGAACGCGACCCGCCCGCCCGGAAAGGTGAGTCTTCGTCCCATCAATCGAGTATGGCATATGGGATGAGCCGCGCCGGATAAAGCGCGCGGCGACGTTATCGGAGCGCGGAATGAGCCGTAAACGACCGGAAGACTTGCGCAGCCAGCGCTGGATGGGCCCCGACGACCTGCGCTCGTTCGGCCACCGCGCGCGGTTCCGCCAGGGCGGCTTCGACCTGCCGGACTGGAACGGCAAGCCGGTGATCGGGATCATCAACACCTGGAGCGACATCAATTTCTGCCACACCCATCTGCGCGCCCGCGCCGAGGACGTGAAGCGCGGCGTCTGGCAGGCGGGCGGCTTCCCGGTCGAGCTGCCGGCGATCTCGCTCGCCGAGCCGTTCGTGAAGCCGACCACGATGCTCTATCGCAATCTGCTGGCGATGGAGACCGAGGAACTGCTGCGCAGCCATCCGATCGACGGCGCGGTGCTGCTCGGCGGCTGCGACAAGACCACGCCCGGCCTGCTGATGGGCGCGATCAGCATGGGCATTCCCGTCGATCTTCGTGCCGGCCGGGCCGCAGCTTCGCGGCAACTGGCACGGCGAGACGCTCGGCTCGGGCTCCGACGCCTGGAAGTACTGGGCCGAGCGCCGCGCCGGCACCATCACGCAGGACGATTGGGAAGAGATCGAAGGCGGCATCGCGCGCACCTTCGGCACCTGCATGGTGATGGGCACCGCCGCCACCATGATGGCGATCACCGAAGCGCTCGGCTTCAGCCTGCCGGGCGCGTCGTCGATCCCGGCGGCCGATTCCGCGCATCCGCGCATGTGCGGCAATTCCGGGCGCCGCATCGTCGAGATGGTGTGGGAGGATCTCACGCCGGAGAAACTGCTGAGCCCCGCCGCGTTCGACAACGCCATCAAGGTGCACATGGCGATGGGCGGCTCGACCAACGCCATCATCCATGTCGTCGCGATGGCGCGCCGCGCCGGCATCCCGCTCGACATGAAGCGGTTCGACGAACTTTCGCGCGAAGTGCCGGTGATCGCCAATGTGCGGCCGTCCGGCAATTTCCTGATGGAGGATTTCTATTACGCCGGCGGCCTGCGCGCGCTGATGAGCCAGTTGCGCAGCGTGCTCGATCTCGGCCGCCCGACCGTGACCGGCAAGACGCTCGGCGAGAACATCGAGGGCGCCGAGGTCTATAATTCGGACGTCATCAAGTCGCTGAACGATCCGGTCTCGCGCGACGGCGCCACCGCGGTGCTGACCGGCAATCTCGCGCCGCGCGGCTGCGTGATGAAGCCATCGGCCGCGGAGAAGCGGCTGCACAAGCACCGCGGCAAGGTGATCGCGTTCGACGATTACAACCACATGTCGCGCGAGATCGACCGCGACGATCTCGACGTCACGCCCGACCACATCATCGTCCTCAAGAACGCCGGCCCGCAGGGCGGCCCGGGCATGCCGGAATGGGGCATGCTGCCGATCCCGAAAAAGCTGCTGCAGCAGGGCGTGCGCGACATGCTGCGCATCTCGGACGCGCGCATGAGCGGCACCAGCTATGGCGCCTGCATCCTGCACGTCGCGCCGGAGAGCTTCGTCGGCGGCCCGCTGGCTTTCGTGAAAACCGGCGACGAGATCGAGGTCGACGTGCCGGGGCGCAAGATCCACCTGCATGTGTCGGATGCGGAGCTGGCGAAGCGGAAGGCCGCATGGACCGCGCCGCCGCCGCGCTATCAGCGCGGCTATGGCGCGCTGTTCTCCGACCATATCGGGCAGGCCGACGAAGGCTGCGACTTCGATTTCCTCAAGGCCGGCGCGCCGACGCCCGAGCCGGAGATTCATTAGCTACTGATTGACGTAATACATCGCCGCGCTCGAGGCGCCGCCGCCGATCACGCAGGGCAGGCCGAGCGCGACCTGTCCCATCACCGCCGCCGTCACGCAGCCGACCGCCAGCGCGCCCTGGCCGACCTTGGCCCAGGTGTTGACGTCGCGCTTGTAGGCCGGGCCCTTGGTCTTGAGCTGCTCGATCGCGCTCAGCGCGTTCTTGCGCAATGCGCTGATCTCCGCGGTCTCGGCGGCCTTGATGGTCTCGTCGAGCACAGCGACGGTCTCTTTCGGCTGCGACTTGGCATTGCGGATGATCTTGAGCTTGGCGAGCAGGTCGCGGTCGCGCAGCGCATTCGCCGCGAGCGTGTATTTCGCCATGCTGCCGATCGTCAGCCGCTCGGCGTCGTCGCGGTCTTTCGACCACGGCAACAGCTCGACCATGCGCAGCAGCGGGCCGTAGGAGCCGCTGGCGAGGTAATAGCCCCACAGCGTGTCGAGCACGATTTGCGAGGGCTCGAGCACCGGCGGCTTGTCGTTTTTCTTCGCGCCGGGCCAGTCGATCGCGAAGGCATTGCGCATGCGCTGCCAGGTGCTCGGGCTTTGCGCGATTGTGAGCGCGCCGAGCGTCGGCGAACGGCCGGCGAGATATTCGGCGATCATGATCTGCCGCGCCGGCAGGCGATCCGAATATTTGCGCAGCAGGTCCTTCCAGCCCGGCAGGCCGGAATAGGCGATGCCGCGCACGATCACCCATTCATCGGCCGCGCTCACCGGCAGCATGGCGTCGACCAACGCGTCGGCCTTGTCCGGGTGCGAGCTCAGCAGGCCGGCGATGAAGCCGACATACATGCCGCTGCTATCGGCATCGCGGAAGCCGCCATAGGCGCTGAGCGCGCGGATCGCGGCCGGCGCGTGGGTGGGCTCGCGTGTTGCCGGATAACCGTTGATCCAGGCGACCGCGGATTCGAGCGAGTGGAAGGACGGCTTTGGGCGGGGCGCCGCCGATGCGTAAGTCGCCAGCACGAGCCCCAGCACGATCAGAACGATGCGCTTCATCCTGTCCTCCCTCGGGAAGCGAATCCGAGCAGGGCGGCGGGACTTTTTCGCGGGCAAGTGATGGCGCGAAAATGGCGGGCTTTGTCTTGAAACGGGACGGTGCAAAGCGAGCAGGAATGCGGTTGACGGGCGAGGGCGCTAACCGGCGAAAGCTCAGGCCATGGCCGGTGACATTCCCTTCGACAAGACGCTCGATCTCAAGCCTGACGTGGTCGACCAGGTCGCGCCGGGCATCCGCCGCATCCTGGCCAACAATCCCGGGCCGTTCACCTTCACCGGCACGCTCAGCTACATCGTCGGCCGCGGCAAGGTCGCGATCATCGATCCGGGCCCGAACGACTCCGCGCATATCGGCGCGCTGCTCGATGCGGTGCGCGGCGAGACGGTGACGCATATTTTCGTCACGCACACGCATCGCGACCATTCGCCGGCGGTGCCGGCGATCAAGCGCGCGACCGGCGCGACGGTTTACGCCGAAGGGCCGCACCGGCCGGCGCGGCCGCTTCATATCGGCGAGCACAATCCGCTCGACTCAGCCGGCGATCATGATTTCCGGCCGGACGTCGCGTTGCGCGACGGCGAGATCGTCAAGGGCGACGGCTGGACGCTCGAAGCGGTGACGACGCCGGGCCACACCGCCAACCACATGGCCTATGCGTTCAAGGAGGCGAACGCGCTGTTTGCCGGCGATCACGTGATGGCGTGGTCGACCTCGATCGTGGCGCCGCCGGATGGCGCGATGAGCGACTACATGGCGTCGCTGCAGAAGCTGCAGGGGCGGAGCGAGACGACCTATTATCCGGGCCACGGCCCGGCGATCCCGGACGCGCCGCGCTTCGTCGACTATTACATCGAGCACCGCCGCGCCCGCGAGAACTCGATCCTGCACCGGCTGGAGAAGGGCGAGAGCGACATCCCGACTTTGGTGCGCGCCATCTATATCGGCATCGACCCGCGCCTGACCGGCGCGGCGGGGCTGTCCGTGCTGGCGCATCTCGAGGATCTGGTCGCCCGCGGCGTGGTCGAAACCGACGGCACCCCGTCGATCGACGGCGTCTATCGCCTCGCCGGCTGACGCTGCTGCTGCTGCTGCTGTCGCTGTTGCGGCCGCGCCGGTTCCGCGCCGCGGCTCCGGCGGCGTCCCCGCCGCCTCGTCGATCTCTTCCAGCAGGCCGCGCACCCGGCTCGCATTGCTGCCGAAATCGTGCGGCCCGAACCGCGATGCCGAGCGCACATCGATCTGCGCGCCGGTCTGCAGCGGCGTGATGCGGATCGCGATGTCTTCGCGAAAGCCCATGACGAGCGTGCGCGCCACCGCCTCGATCGTGCCGTCGCGCCGCTGCGGCGAAGGCGGCCGCGCATCGACCACCCGCCATTTGTGCTTGGTCACGAGCGCCAGCGTCGCGTCGTAGGTCTGCCGGGTGTTCGACAGCACCTGCAGCGAGCCGAGATCCGGATAGCCCAGCTTTTGCAGATTGGCCGCCTCGGAGCCGGGATAATCGCTGGTGCCGCGCGGGCGCAGGCGGCTGAGCGCATCGAATCGCGGCGGGTTGACGAGGTCGGTCGTGACGTCGCGCACCGGCGGAAGCTGATAGGCGCGGGCGGCGAGGTAGCCGGGATAGGCAAGCAGCGCCGCGCCCAGGAAGAAGCCGGTGACGGCGCGGCCGATCCCGGACAGGCCCTGGCGCCAGATCGTCACCGCGGCGCCGAACGAACACAGGATCGCCAGCCCCGCGAGCACCAGAGCCGCGCCAAAGGTGGCAAGCGCCGGCACGATTTCGAGGAGGTCGCCGCGCAGAACGATGACCGAGAGGCCGGCAAGCACCAGCGCAAACCAGGCCAGCCGGTTCGACCAGGCGGCCAGCCGCGACATCGGTTCTGCGCTGATCGACCGCCGCAACACGTGTTTTAAGCTCGCTTACAGCCGCTTATTCGGCGGCCTGGATGTTCGGCAGCCGATAGTCCCGAAACTGCTGGCGCAGGGTGATCTTCTGGATCTTGCCGGTCGCGGTATGAGGAATCTCGTCAACGAATACCACGTCGTCCGGCATCCACCACTTGGCGATCTTGCCTTGCATGAAGCCGAGGATCTCTTCCTTGGTCGCGTGCTCGCCCTTCTTGAGCACGATGACGAGCAGCGGCCGCTCATCCCATTTGGGATGGGTGACGCCGATCACCGCCGCTTCCGCGACCTTGGGGTGCCCGACCGCGAGGTTTTCGAGGTCGATCGAGGAAATCCATTCGCCGCCCGATTTGATCACGTCCTTGGCGCGGTCGGTGATCTGCATGTAGCCGTGCTGGTCGATCGTCGCGACGTCGCCGGTGTCGAAGAAACCCTCGTCGTCGAGAATGTTCTCGTTCTCCGCCTTGAAGTAGTGCTGCGTCACCGCCGGGCCTTTGACCTTGAGCCGGCCGAATTTCTTGCCGTCCCACGGCAGCTTCTTTCCGGCATCGTCGGTGATCTTCATCTCGACGCCGAACGGCGGGTGGCCCTGCTTCATCTGCACGTCGAGCCTGGCGTCGCCCTGCGAGCGCGGCATATTCCGGTTTCATGGTGCAGAGCGAGCCGAGCGGGCTCATCTCGGTCATGCCCCAGGCGTGAATGACCTCGACGCCGTACTTCTCCTGGAAGGTCTGCGTCATGGCGCGCGGGCAGGCCGAGCCGCCGATCACGACCTTCTTGAGATGCGGCAGCTTGCCGCCGGTCTTTTCGAGGTCCTGCAGCAGCATCAGCCACACGGTCGGCACCGCGGCGGTGAACGTCACCTTGTATTTGTCGAGCAGCTCATAGATCGAGGCGCCGTCGAGCTTGGGGCCGGGAAGCACGAACGTGGCGCCGACCATCGGCGTCGAGAATGCCAGCGACCAGCCATTGGCGTGAAAGAACGGCACCACCGGCAGGCACACATCGGTCGCTTTGAGATCCTTGGAATCCGGCAGCGCGGCCATGAAGGCGTGCAGCACATTGGAGCGGTGCGAGTAGAGCACGCCCTTGGGATTGCCGGTCGTGCCTGACGTGTAGCACATGCCGGCCGCGGTATTTTCGTCGAAGCTCTTCCATTCGAAATCGCCGTCGACCGCGCCGATCCATTCCTCATAGGCGATCGCATTGGGCAGCGTGGTTTGCGGCATGTGCGCTTTGTCGGTGAGCACGATGTAGCGCTTGATGGTCGGCAGCTTGTCGGCGAGTTTTTCCAGCAGCGGCACGAAGGTGAGATCGAGCATCATCACCTTGTCTTCGGCGTGGTTCATGATCCAGACGAGCTGGTCGGCGAACAGCCGCGGATTGACGGTGTGATAGATCGCGCCGATGCCGAGGATGCCGTACCAGGCTTCGAGGTGCCGCCAGGTGTTCCACGCCATGGTGGCGACCCGGTCGCCCAGCTTCACGCCGTCCTTCTCCAGCGCCTGCGCGACTTTCAGCGCGCGCTTGCGGATTTCGGCGTAGTTGGTTTCGACGATCGGGCCCTCGACCGAGCGGGTGATGACCGGCCGTTCCGCGTGATAGATCGCCGCGTGGTCGATGATGCGATGGCAGAGCAGGGGCCAATCCTGCATCAAACCGAGCATGGAACATCTCCTCTCGGCCGGCTGTTAGCCGGTTATTAAACGCGTATTAGCCGCATTTCCCCTCGGCGCTAGGTTATCTGGGGCCGGAGGCAGTGCAAGTGGCTGTTTCGACAGTTATATCCGTCATGATGCGCGGAACAGCCATAGTCCTTCTGCTGGCGTTTAGCACGGCGGCCTTTGCGGAGAATGTTCCGCTGCCGCGTGCGCGGCCCGTCGCCGAGGAGCCCAAGGTCGCACGAGGTCCACGAACTGAGCCCGATCCCTTCGGACTGCCAAATCCGTCTTGCCGACAAGGCCGACATCGAACGGCGTCCGACCATGGTCGGCCCGGGCGTATGCGGCGGCCATGACATGGTCCGCATCACCGCGATCCGCGTCGGCGACGGCAGCAAGGTCGCGATCAATCCGCCGGCCGAGCTGCGCTGCCCGATGGCGCAGGCGGTCGCCGACTTCGTGCGCGAGACGATCGTGCCGAGCTTTGCGCCGGTGCGGGTGACGAGCGGTCGAGAATTTCGATGCTTACTCGTGCCGCGGCCGCAACCGGATCATCGGCGCCAAGATCAGCGAGCACGGCAAAGGCAATGCGATCGACATTCGCGCCTTCCGGCTTGCCGGCGGAGCATCGGTCGAGCCGACCGATCCCAAAGCGTCACGCGATCTGCGCGAGCGGCTCAAGCAGGAAGCCTGCGCGCGTTTCAAGACCGTGCTGGGCCCGGGCTCGGATGGTTTCCATGAAGGGCACGTCCACCTCGACCTGGCGGAGCGCCGGCGTGGCATGAGCATGTGTCAGTGGGACGTTCGCGACCCGCCACCGCCGCCGACGGTCGTCGCCCAGGTTCCGTTGCCGACGCCGCGGCCGCTTCAGCCCTGATTATTCCGCGGATCGTAGGACTTGTCGTCGCGCCACTTGCGCATCAGCTCTTTGAGCTCGTCGTCGGTCTTTTCGGGAAGAACGATGCGCACCGTGGCGAGCAGATCACCGTTTCCTGATTTGGCGCTCAAGCCTTTGCCGCGCAGCCGGAATGTACGCCCGCCATTCGTATTCGCCGGAATGGCGAGTTCGACCGCGCCATCGAGCGTCGGCACGCGAACTTTTCCGCCCAGCACCGCTTCGTAGAGCGTGATCGGCAAGTCGAGCCGGAGATCGCTGCCATCCACGCTGAACAGCGGATGCGGCGCAATTGTTATGGTGATCCTGGCGTCACCCGCCGCGCCGCCGCCCCATGGGCTGGCATAGCCTTGGCCCTTGAGCCTGATCTGCTGGCCGCTGGTGATACCGGCGGGAATCTTGACGTCGACGTCTTTGCCGGTCGGCAGATGCAGGCGCTTGGTGGCGCCTTGCGCGGCGTCTTCCAGGCTGATCGTCAGCGTCGCTTCGAGGTCGCGCGCCGGCGGCGCCTCCTGCACGAAATCCTCCGGCTCGAACTGGGCCGAGCGTCCGCCGCGTCCACGCGGCGCGCGCCGCCGCCGCCGAGCCCGCCGAACACGTCACGGAGAATGTCCTCAAAGCCGCCACGACCCGCGCCCGCGCCGCCACCGCGCTGGAATCCATCGGAGCCGAATGTGAACGACTTAAAATTAGGGCCGCCCTGCTGCCCACCGCCGCCCGGCTGCCCGCCGAAACCCTCGAAGCCGCGGAAGCGCGGCTTGCCCTCGCCATCGATCTCGCCGTTGTCGAAGGCTTTGCGTTTCTTGTCGTCGCCGAGAATTTCGTAGGCCGCGTTCAGCTCGGCAAAGCGCGAGGCCGCCTTCGGGTCGTGCTTGTTGGCGTCGGGGTGGAGTTTCTTGGCGAGCTTGCGGAAGGCGCTTTTCACCTGCGCTTCGTCCGCACTCTTCGCTACCCCCAAAACTTCATAGGGGTTCCGCATCGGTTCGTTGCTCCAGTATGCCCCTCGCCGGAAGGCGACTCTGAGCCTCAATATGGGGGAACTTCGCGCTTATGCAACGCGAGCGGGCTATGAGCGGATCCAGGGCTTGAAGGCGCGCACTTCCCACGGACCCTTGCCGCGCTTGCAGGCTTCGCCGCGCAGCCACGACTCCTTGCTGGCCTTTACATGGCTGGCCAGGAAGTCACGGCACTCGGCATGGTCGACCGTGTAGGCCGAGGCGAGGGCGGTGACAGTGCCGCGCGCGCCACTGGCCGGGTTCTCCCACGGCACGCTGGCGTCCTTCTGGCCGCGGCTCATCACTTCGGACACCGCGCGCCGCGTAAAGACGAGGTCGGTCTCGGGAGGCAGATCTGCGGATGCTTGCGCCTGGGTCGCGCTACTGATCGATCCGGTCACGTCGGATTTTTTGGAATTGAACAGCGAGTTCATGTGCAGCGGCATGCTGCAGCCCGCTACGAGACAGGCGAGCGCGGCTGCTGCGACCATCCGCATGGAGCATAGGCGCAAGATCGTAGTTCCATTATAACGGAACCACGCCGCCGACCCGTTCAACGGGTCCGTCCCCAAGACCTGTTGCACCATGCCTGACACGACGCCGATTGAACAACCATCCTGGTTAACAAGTGGTGATTTCACCCAGGCCGACGAGCCGTTCCGGCTTTTCGAGCATTGGCTGAAGGAGGCGGCAGCCTCGGAACCGCGTGACCCGACGGCAATGACCCTGGCAACGATTGACGCCGAGGGCATGCCGAATGCGCGCATGGTCCTGCTCAAGGGGACGGACGATCGCGGCTTCGTCTTCTACAGCAACATGGAAAGTCAGAAGGGGCGCGAACTCGACCGCGACCCGCGGGCGGCGCTGGTTTTTTATTGGAAGTCGCTCAACCGCCAGATCCGCATTCGCGGCCCGGTCGAGAAGGTGACCACGCAAGAGGCCGACGCTTATTTCGCCAGCCGGCCGAAGCAGGCGCAGATCGGCGCTTGGGCAAGCCAGCAATCGCGGCCGCTCGAGAGCCGGCTCGCCTTCGAGAAAGCCGTTGCGCTCTACGCCGCCAAATACGCGCTCGGCGACGTGCCGCGTCCGGCCTACTGGTTCGGCTACCGGATCCTGCCGATGGTGATCGAGTTCTGGCAGGACCGGCCGTTCCGCCTGCACGACCGCGTCGAATTCCGCCGTGCGGATACGGCCGGCCCGTGGAACAAGACGCGGCTTTATCCGTGAGTTAGGGTCGGCGTCATGGCCACTTCAAATGCGAAAGAGCCGCGCCGCACCTTGCTGCTCACGGGAGCGAGCCGCGGCATAGGCCACGCGACCGTCAAGCGCTTCTCGGCGGCCGGCTGGCGCGTCATCACCTGTTCGCGCCACGCATTCCCGGAAAACTGCCCGTGGGAAGCCGGGCCGGAAGATCACATCCAGGTCGATCTCTCCGACGACGCCAACACGGTCGAGGCGATCGCGGAGATCAAGCGGCGGCTCGATGATGGCGAGCTTCATGCGCTGGTCAACAATGCGGCGATCTCGCCGAAGGCCGAAAGCGGCAAGCGGCTCGGCTCGCTCGACACCACGGTTGAAGTCTGGCGCCAGGTCTTCCGCGTCGAATTTCTTCGCGCCGATCATGCTGGCGCGCGGCCTGATGGATGAGTTGCAGAAGGCCAAAGGCTCGGTGGTGAACGTGACGTCGATTGCAGGCTCGCGCGTGCACCCCTTTGCCGGCGCTGCCTACGCGACGTCGAAGGCCGCGCTCGCCGCGCTGACCCGTGAAATGGCCGTCTGATTTCGGCCGTCAGGGCATTCGCGTCAATGCGATTGCGCCCGGCGAAATCGACACGTCAATCCTGTCGCCGGGAACGGAAAAGATCGTCGAGCAGATTCCGATGCAACGGCTCGGAACCACCGACGAAGTGGCGAAGATCATTTATGTGCTTTGCACCGACACGTCGTCATACGTGAACGGCGCTGAAATCCACATCAATGGCGGCCAGCACGTCTAGCGCGTGAACCCGAAAAGTGGGCACCGGTTTTCGGATAAGTTCACGCGCAGAAGATAGGCCTAAAGCCACTTCTTCCATTTGAAGAAGAAATAAGGCCCGACCGCCGCTGCGACCATCAGAACGAGCGCCAGCGGATAGCCGAAATACCAGTCGAGCTCAGGCATGTGCCGGAAGTTCATGCCGTAGATCGATGCCACCAAGGTCGGCGGCATGAACACAACCGCTGCGACCGAGAACAGCTTGATCACGTTGTTCTGCTGGATGGTGACGCTGCCGAGCAGCGCGTCGAGCAAGAACGTGATCTTGTTTGAGAGATAAGTCGCGTGGTCAGAGAGCGAGACCACGTCGCGCTGCATCGACTTGACCTGGGCCTTCTTGTCCTTGGGCCACCGCATCGTCTCGGCTTCGTTAGCCAGGAACAGCACGAGGCGGCCGACCGACACCTCGCTTTCGCGCACTTTCGACGTCAGGTCGCCTTTGCGCCCCAGTCCTTTGAGGATGTCGTTGTATTCCCGCGTGTCGACCCTGTCGTCATCGGGCTCGAAGATGGTGCGTGAGATCTGGTCGACCTCGCTGGCGATGCGCTCGAGAATGTCGGCTGAACGGTCGATCACCGCATCGAGCAAATCCACAAGGACGATTTCGCCATTGATCTTCGCGGGGCAGCTACGCGATAGCCGGTGCTCGACGATGGCGAAGGGGCGCGGATCGTCGTAGCGCACCGTCACGAGGCGGTGCCCGGACAGAATGAAGGTGACGGGAGTCGTTTTCGGGCTTGCGGTGTCCGATTGACACATCAAGGTCGCGGTCATGTAACGCGCGCCGTTCTCGACATAGAGCCGGCTGGAGACCTCGATCTCCTGCATCTCTTCGCGGGTCGGGACCGCGACCCCGAGCAACTCCTCCACCATCTTGTCTTCGGGAGTTGTCGGCGAGACGAGGTCGATCCACACGGCCTCGTCCGGCAGCGTGCCGGATTTAACGATCCGCCGCTCGAGCGTCGTCCCCTGTGGAATGTAGACAGAAAGCATCAGCCACCTGCGCGTTGCGCACAGTCATGGCCCCATCATTGCGCCGAGCGCAACAATTTAATGACGAAAATTTACGGCGCCGCGAGGCGCGCAGAGTCAGTCGGACTCTATCGGATCTTGCGGCAGATGGCGTGAGCGCTTTGCCGAGCGGTCTTCGCCCCGGCAGCGGATCGCAGCGGCGACCGCGGAGATGCCGATCTCGCCATAACGGTCATCGAGCTCGCAGCTCGAACGCCGATGGTCTTGTTCGTTGGTGTGCTTGCTTTCCATAACGTGACTACTCATTCCCGTCGCTGCGTTTTTCCCTGACCCCGATTTAAGCGCGGACTGGGGCGGAAATGCGCGGGTAATCGTGTCCTATCGTGACATTTGGCTAACGGGGCGGTGGCCAATGGCGTGGACACCTGTCCACGCCCCATTTTGCTAGGGCTGTTATGGTAAACCTTTGCTTAACGCCTTCGCGGCAATGTCACTCCGAGACTTGGATCTCGGCCCGAGTTTCACAGTGCGGCATTCGTGCCACAGGTTCACAGTCTCTCGTGTGCATTGCGCAAGAAGCATGGAAATTGCTGGGGTTTGTGGGTTAATAGCCGCGTGGTGGAGTCGGGGCGGGTTCAGGGCCGGGGCAAGACCAAAAAGAGGAATAATGATGCGACTGCGGGGACTTGCGATCGTTTTGGCCGGCTTGGCGCTCGGGGGCTGCATGCAGTCAACGACCCTGGAGCCGGCGTCAGAAGCCAATCTGAAGCCGCGCGACAAGCAGCTTCTGGCGAAGGCGCCCTATGCGGACGTCAACATTCCTGAGCCGTACAAGCGGCACATCGTCAATTATCACCGCAAGGAATTGCCCGGCTCGGTCGTCATCGATAGCGACGCGCGCTTCCTCTACTACGTGCTCGATGGCGGCAAAGCGATCCGCTACGGCGTGACGGTGGGCGAAGAGGCTCTTGCCTGGTCGGGCGTCGCCAAGGTCGGCCGCAAGGAAGAGTGGCCGAGCTGGACGCCGACCGCCGACATCAAGAAGCGCATGGACGTGCCGGACTTCGTCGGGCCGGGCCCGCACAATCCGATGGGCGCCCGGGCGCTCTATCTGTTCGAGGGCAACAAGGACACGCTGTACCGCATCCACGGCACCAATCAGCCGGAATATATCGGCCAGGCGATTTCGTCGGGCTGCATCCGCCTGACCAATGAGGACATCATCGACCTGTTCAACCGGGTGAAGCCGGGCGCGGTGGTGGTCGTGATGGCGCCCAATCAGGGCGACTCGCCGTTCTCACCGCAAAAGATGGCGCTGAGCATTCGCAATTAGAGGGGGAAGATTCCCGGGGGAGTTGGGGATCTGACGGCGCGGCGCCGGACCAAAAGTCCGGCGCCGCTGCTTTTGGGGCGCCGCTTCGCTGGCGGGTTACGAGCGGGTTCTGGCCGGTGCGCGTTCGACCTGCTCGTAGATCGACTGGGTGATCTTTTCCATCCGCTCCCGGTCCGCCGGCCCGCTGACCACATAGCCGCGCTTGCCGTCGACCCAATAGAGCGCCGCAGTGCGGTCGCTGTCCTTGTAGCGCAGTGCCGTATCAGGTGCGTTGGTCTTCGAGCAGTAGATGGTGAACCGCTCGCCGGACGGGCCTTCGTACATGTAGAAGGCCGCGGGATTGCCATCCGGCCCCGGCAACAGCCTGCCGCCGACCAGCTTGAGGCCCATCGACTGCAGCTCGGGAACGGGCAGGTCATAGCCCACCCGCCGCGACAGCCAGCCCGTCATGTGCGGATGTTCCTGCGCATTCACCTCGACGGGGTGGCGCACTTCGCGGATGTAGAGATTGTGGGCGTGCAGCGCTTCGGTGGCGAGACGCTCGAACGGGCTCGGCGTCGCCGCGGTCGCGCCATGCGCAAACCAGCCGACGCCGCCGCCGATCAGGAACGCCGCTACCGCCGCGGCAGCAGCCATGCTGATCCACGAGCGGTTGCCTTGCACCACACGGTCGAAATTGAAACGTGCCGGCACGGGCTCATTGATCACGGCGCCGTACTGCGCGCGGACCGCCTCGGCCTGGGCGCGCCACGCGGCAACCTGCGCGGCAGCATCGGGATGAGTGGCAAGCCACGCGCTGACGGCCTCCAGCCGGTCGGCCGGCAATTGGCCGTCCACATAAGCGTGCAGCTCGTCCTCGGTGACGGGCAAACGATCTTCAGTCATCTCTTCACCTTTAGCCTTCTATTTCACGCGGCGAAGCGCGGGGCGCTCGCCGTCGAGAAAGGATTTGATCTGGGCACGCGCACGCGCCAGACGGGACATCACCGTTCCGATCGGGACGCCCTGGACCTCGGCGACCTCCCGGTAGGACAGGCCTTCCAACACAACGAGCAGCAGTGCGGTTCGCTGGTCATCGACCAGCGTCGCAAGCGCCCGCTCAATATCCCTCCCACCGGCTTCCGGCCCCGCCATATCCGGGGCGTCGTTGTCTTCAAGTCGGCGACAGCGCCGGCCGCCGCGCCAATGACCGCAACCGATTCCGGTTGAGGTTGGTCAGGATCGTATAGAGCCAGCTGCGCACCTCGCCGCCGAGGAAGAGGTGCTCGGAGCGCAGCGCACGCACCAACGTGTCCTGCACGAGGTCGTCGGCAATATCCGCATTGCGCGTCGAGCGCCCGCGCATATCGCCGTAATGCCGGAATCGCCGCTTGGACGTTCTCGCGAAATCCCGCTACGGCCATTCCTCAACCCCGTGCATAAGTGAAACAAATCAAGGGCAAGTTTATTCCGCCAGGCCCCCCAAAGCCACGCGCTATGGGCCGTTTTCTTGCCGCTCGGAGAACCCTATGCCAATAGCTTCGTTAACGGGCGCGCGATACCGCGCATGAGGGCAACATGGCTGCAACGGGTTTTCTGAGCCGGAAAGCGCGGATTGGTGATGGGCGTCGCCAATAACCGCTCGATCGCCTGGGGCATCGCCAAGGCCTGCCGCGAGCACGGCGCCGAGCTTGCTTTCACCTATCAGGGCGATGCGCTCAAGAAGCGGGTCGAGCCGCTGGCGGCGGAAGTCGGTGGGCTCGTTGCCGGACATTGCGACGTCACCGACGCGGCCTCGATCGATGCCGTGTTCGATACTGTGAGAAAAGAGTGGGGCGCGCTCGATTTCGTCGTGCATGCGGTGGCGTTCTCCGACCGCAGCGAGCTGTCCGGGCGCTACGTCGATACCAGCGAGGGCAACTTCACCAGCACGATGCTGATCAGTTGCTATTCCTTCACCGCGATCGCGCAGCGCGCCGAAAAGCTGATGCCGAATGGCGGGGCGATGCTCACGCTGACCTATTACGGCGCGGAGAAGTGGCTGCCGCATTACAACGTGATGGGCGTGGCCAAGGCCGCGCTGGAAGCTTCGGTGCGCTATCTCGCCGCCGACCTCGGTGCCAAGAACATCCGCGTCAACGCGATCTCGGCCGGGCCGATCAAGACGCTGGCGGCGTCCGGCATCGGCGACTTCCGCTACATCCTGAAATGGAACGAGTACAACTCGCCGCTGCGCCGCAACGTCTCGCTCGAAGAGGTCGGCAACGCCGCCGCCTATCTGCTCTCCGACCTGTCCAAGGGCGTGACCGGCGAAGTGCAGCACGTCGACTGCGGCTACCACATCGTCGGCATGAAGCACCCCGACGCGCCGGACATCACGGTCGCCAAGGACGAGTAAGCCGGACGTGCCGAGAATTGTGTACTACGTCCGCCACGGCGAGACGGATTGGAACGTGGCCGGCCGCCTGCAAGGCAATCACGACATCGCGCTCAATGCGCGCGGCCAGGCGCAAGCCATCCATTGCGGGCGAAGTGCTGCGCGACCTGTTCGTGCGCGATGGCGTCGATCCCGGCGCGCTCGATTATGTCTCGAGCCCGCTGGTTCGCGCGCGGCAAGACCATGGAGCTGGCGCGCACCGAATTGGGTCTGCCGCCGGAAGGATATCGTGTCGAGCAGCGGCTGATCGAAATCGCCTTTGGCGATTGGGAAGGCTTCACCATCGCCCAACTGCACAATCGCGATCCGCAGCGCATGGCGCAGCGCGAGCACGACAAGTGGGCCTTCGTGCCGCCGGGCGGCGAAAGCTATGCGATGGTGTCGGCGCGCATGCGCGCTTGGTACGAAGCGTTAACGCGCGACGTGGTTGTCACCGCGCATGGCGGCACCGCGCGTGGCCTGATCGCCTATCTCGGCATTGCCGCGCCTGCCGCCGCGCCGCTGGTCGATATCGTGCAGGGCGTCGTTTACGTTTTCCGCGGCAATGCGATGACGCGTTACGCCTGAATTCGGCGCGTTTATTTGACCGCCGCCGACGCGGCCCCTAGAACATCCCGCATGTCGTTCAACACCTTCGGCCACATGTTTCGGTTCACCAGCTTTGGCGAAAGCCATGGCCCGGCGATCGGCTGCGTGGTCGATGGCTGCCCGCCGCGCATTCCGCTGACCGCCGAAGAGATCCAGCGCGAGCTCGACCGCCGCCGGCCTGGACAGTCGCGCTTCACCACCCAGCGCCAGGAGCCTGACGCGGTGAAGATCATGTCGGGCGTGTTCACCGACGAGGGCGGCCGGCAGGTGACGACCGGCACGCCGATCATGCTGATGATCGAGAATGTCGATCAGCGCTCGAAGGACTATTCCGACATCAAGGACAAGTACCGGCCCGGCCACGCCGGCTACACCTACGACGTCAAATACGGCCTGCACGATTATCGCGGCGGCGGCCGCGCCTCCGCGCGCGAGACCGCGGCACGCGTTGCCGCCGGCGCCATCGCGCGCAAGATCGTGCCCGGCATGTCGGTGCGCGCCGCGCTGGTGCAGATGGGCGAGCACAAGATCGACCGCAGCCGCTGGGACTGGAACGAGATCGGCAACAATCCTTTCTTCTGCCCCGACGCCAAACAGGCCAAGTTCTATGAGGAGTTCCTCGACGGCGTCCGCAAGGCGGGCTCGTCGGTCGGCGCCGTGATCGAGGTTGTGGCCGAAGGCGTGCCCGCAGGCCTCGGTGCCCCGGTTTACGGCAAGCTCGATGCCGACATTGCCGGTGCGCTGATGGGCATCAATGCGGTGAAGGGCGTCGAGATCGGTGATGGCTTCGCCGCGGCCACGCTCGGCGGCGAGGATAACGCCGACGAGATGCGCATGGGCAATGACAAACGGCCGGTATTTCTGTCCAACCACGCCGGCGGCATTCTTGGCGGCATTTCCACCGGCCAGCCGATCGTGGCGCGCTTTGCGGTCAAGCCGACATCGTCGATCCTGATCCCGCGCAAAACGGTCGACAAATACGGCCGCGACACCGAAATCGCCACCAAGGGCCGTCACGATCCTTGCGTCGGTATCCGTGCGGTGCCGATCGGCGAGGCGATGCTCGCCTGCGTTCTGGCTGATCACTATTTGCGCCATCGCGGCCAGGTCGGCGAGAGCACGCCGAGTGCTCCAACCTGGCCGCATAAGCCAACGGCCTGAGACTAACGTGCCGGACACTCACAATCGCGTCGAGGCTCTGATCGCCGCTTTCAAGCAAGGCGAGATGGTCGTTGTCACCGATGACGACGACCGCGAGAACGAAGGCGACCTGTTCGTTGCCGCCTCGCTATGCACGCCGGAGAAGATGGCGTTCATGATCCGCCACACGTCAGGGCATCGTGTGCGCGCCGCTCGCCGCCGATCAGGCGCGGCGGCTTCATCTCGATCCGATGGTGGCGCTGAACGATGCGCCGCTCGGCACGGCGTTCACCGTTTCGGTCGACGTCAAGCACGGGCTGAGCACCGGCATCTCCGCGGAAGAGCGCACCAACACGGTGCGCGCGCTCGCCAACGGCAATATGGGCGCGTCCGACTTCGTGCGGCCCGGCCACGTCTTTCCGCTGGTAGGCGCGTGAGGGTGGCGTGCTGATGCGCTCCGGCCATACCGAGGCGTGCATCGATCTCTGCCGGCTGGCCGGCCTCGAGCCGGTCGGCGTTCTTTCCGAGCTCATGAACGATGACGGCAGCGTCATGCGCGGCCCGCAAGTCACCGCCTTTGCCGACAAGCACGGGCTCAAGCGGCTTTCCATCGCGGATCTGATCGCTTACCGCCAGGCGCGCGACAAGCTGGTCGAGCGCGTCAGCGAATTCCAGGCCAGCTCCGAAATCGGGCCGCTGACCGGCTACGCCTATGTGACGCCGTTCGATCGCGTGCACCACTTCGCCTTCGTTTACGGCAATATCGGCGACGGCAAGGACGTGCCGGCGCGCCTGCACCGCGCCGATGTGATCGGCGACGTGCTGGGGGGCGGCAAGACGATTCGCGCCGCCTTGGCCCGCTTCAAGAAGGAAGGCCGTGGCGTCATCGTTTATCTGCGCGACGGCACCGCCGGCGTTCCGGTCACCGCCATTCCGCCAGGACACCAGCGAGACCGAAGCGGCCCGGACCCGGCAATGGCGCGAGGTCGGATTGGGCGCGCAAATCCTCAAGGATCTCGGCATCTCGTCGATCCGCCTGCTGGCCTCCAGCCAGCGCACTTATGTGGGCCTTGGCGGCTTCGGCATCGAAATCGCATCGACGGAAAATCCGGAGAGTTAGTCCGCCGCGGCCCTTTTTCCGCCGCCGCCCGCATGGCAGCATGACGGCATGGGACGGCGCGGCATAGCGGCTGC
Organism: uncultured Alphaproteobacteria bacterium; assembly: GCA_963788805.1. Lineage (GTDB taxonomy): Bacteria > Pseudomonadota > Alphaproteobacteria > Rhizobiales > Xanthobacteraceae > Pseudolabrys. Next base: position 351,559 of record CAWBHU010000010.1, on the reverse strand, counting down.
CGTATTGGCGGCCGCGGTTTTTGCGGGAGCGGCGAGCTTCGCCGCGCCAAATCCGGGGCGCCTGTTCGCCGACAGAAGTCCGGGCGCGGTCCCCGTCGATGTCGAGCTCGTTCTCGCGGTCGACATTTCCTATTCGATGGATCCTGAAGAGCAGGCGCTGCAGCGCGAAGGCTACGTGCAGGCGCTGACCTCGCAGGAATTCCTGCGCGCCTTGCGTGAAGGCGCCAACGGCAAGATCGCCGTCACCTATGTCGAATGGGCGGGCGCGCAGGAGCAACGAATCATCGTGCCGTGGCGTCTGGTCGAAGGGCCGGAATCGGCGGATGCGCTGGCTTCCGAGATCGCCCGGGTGCCGTTGCGCCGCGCGGCGCGGACATCGGTGTCGGGCGCGATCCTGTTCTCCAAGGAGCTGTTTGCGACCAGCGGCTATCGCGGCCTGCGCCGCGTCATCGACGTGTCCGGCGACGGCGCCAACAATGCGGGCTCTCCGGTCACGGTCGCGCGCGACGGCGCGATCGCGGAAGGCATCACGATCAACGGCCTGCCGATCCTGCTGAACCGGCCGAACGTCGGGCAGATGGATCTGATCAATCTGGACGAATATTACGAGGACTGCGTGATCGGCGGCCCCGGCGCATTCATGATCCCGATCCGCGAGCGCTCGCAGTTCGTCGCCGCGACGCGCACCAAGCTCATCCTGGAAATCGCCGGCCGCACGCCGGAGCCGCGCGTCATTCCCGCAAGCGCCGACAAGCCGCGCATGTCCTGCATGGTCGGCGAGCGGATGTGGCAGGAGCGCTGGGGCGGCTACGAGTGGCGCTAGCGCGCAAAGCGCGCCACGATCTCCACGTGCGCTGAATACCGGAACTGGTCGACCGGCGTCACGGTCTCGAGCGTGTAGCCGCGGTCGATCAGGATGCGGGCGTCGCGCGCGAACGTGTCCGCGCTGCACGACACGGCAATGACGATCGGCACAGTGCTTTTCGCAAGTTCGCGCGCCTGCGCCTGTGCGCCCTGACGCGGCGGATCGAACACCACGGCATCGAAATTCTTGAGCTCGGTCGCAACCAAGGGCCGGCGAAAAAGATCGCGCACCTCTGCGTTGATGGGCTTCAGGCCGCTGGCGCCGGCGATGGCCTTTTTCAACGCGGCGATGGCGTCGGCGTCGCTGTCGACCGCGGTGACGCGCGCCCGTTCGGCGAGCCGCAGCGCGAACGGACCGACGCCGCAGAACAGGTCGGCCACGGTCTTCGCTTTGGCTGCGTGACCCAGGACAAGGCTCGCCAGCGTCTCTTCACCCGCCGCGGTCGCCTGCAAGAACGACCCGGCAGGCAGGGGCACAGTGGCCCGGCCCATGGCCACCGCCGGCTGCGCCCGCTGGGCGACCAGTTCGCCATGCCGGGTGATGCGGGCCAGCCTGTATTTCTCCGCAACGGCAGCCAGCGCTGTGCTTTCGCCCGTGCCGATCGGCCCGCTGCCGCGCACGTCGATGTCGAGCCCGCTCTGGCTTGCGGTGATCTGGATATCGAGCGGCTTGCCGCTCTTGAGTGCGCCGGCAATCGCCCAGGCCGCCTCGATCGCGCCCGCCATGGAAGGCGCCAGGATCGGGCAATGGTCGATCGGCACGATCTGGTGGCTGCGCGCGGCGGCAAATCCGACTTCGAGCACGTCATGGCTGCGCCGGCGCGCATGCAGCACGATGCGGCGGCGGCCTTCGCCATGCGCGTCGATCGTTGGCGCGACATCGCGCCTTGATGCCGGCCTGCGCCAAAGCCTCGATGACGCGCTGGCGCTTCCATTCCTGCTGCTTGGGAAGCGCCCAATGCTGCAAGGCGCAGCCGCCGCAGCTGCCGAAAAACGGCGAGATCGGTGCGACGCGATCGGGGCTCGGCTGATCGACGTGAACGAGCTGCCGCCGGTCGGGATGACCCGGACTCGGCTTCGACCGTCACCGTCTCGCCGGGCAGGGCATACGGCACATAGACCGGGCCTGCCGGCGTGTCGGCAACGCCGTCGCCGCGGTGCGCAATGCGGTCGATTGTCAGTCGCTCAGCTCACGCGCGGCTCCCGAGCAGGAATTCGCGGTTGCCGTCGCCGCCTTCGATCGGCGAGGGAATGACGCCGAGCACGCGCCAGCCGAGCGAGGCGACGAAGGCCTCGATATCGGCGCAGACCGCCTTGTTGCACAGCCGGTGTCGCGCACGATGCCTTTCTTGTTGTGCTCGGGCCCGGCCTCGAATTGCGGCTTGATCAGCGCGACAAGTTGCGCGGCCGGCGCTGCCAGAGCGAGGGCCGGCGGCAGCACCAGCTTCAACGGGATGAAGCTCACGTCGATGCAGACGAAATCCGGCTGGCGCGTCGAGCTGTGCGGCAGTCACCTTGCGGATATCGGTCTGCTCGAGCGAAACGACCCGGCTATCGCCACGCAGCTTCGCATGCAGCTGCCCGCGTGCCGACATCGACCGCGTAAACCTTGGCGGCGCCGCGCTCCAGCAGCAGTTCCGTGAAGCCGCCGGTCGAGGCGCCGACATCGAGACAAGATGCGTCCCGCCGGATCGAAGCCGAAATGGTCGAGCGCAGCCTTGAGCTTGAGCGCGCCACGCGAGACATAAGGATGCGCAGGTGTCGCGCATCAGTTCGGCATCGAACGCAATTTCATCCGAAGCTTTGCGCACGACGGCGCCATTGGCGCGGACGAGACCGGCTTCAATGGCGGCTTGCGCCTTGGCGCGGCTTTCGAACAGGCCGCGTTCGACCAGCAATCGATCGGCGCGCAGGCGGTTCGTCATGTCCGTTGCGGGAACCGTGTTGCGCGCAAAAGGTTATTTCGACGTTCCATCGCGGAGATTTGATCCGTATCCAATCCGGAGCCGAGCATGGCACGCAAATATTCGAAGAAGGCATCAAGTTACGTGAAGAAGGCGATGCGCAAACGCAAGAAGGGCACGCTCAAGAGCGGCGGCAGCGGCAAGAAGGTCAAGAGCCGCAAGCAGGCGATCGCGATCGGATTGTCCGAGGCGCGCCGCAGGGCGCCAAGGCGCCGAAGCGCAAGCGCCGTCTCTAGGGGCTAGGCGAGGCGCACGGTCTCGGCAGTGACATCAGTCCTTGCCGAGCGCCTCGAACACCTTGGTGACGATGCCTTTGGCATCGAGCCCGGCGCGGGCATACATCGCCGCCGGCGCATCCTGATCGATAAAGACGTCCGGCAGGACCATCGCCCGCACGCGCAAGCCGCGGTCGAGCGCGCCGTGCTCGGCCAGCGCCTGCATCACATAGGCGCCGAAGCCGCCGACCGCGCCTTCCTCGATCGTCACCAGCACTTCGTGCTCGCGCGCCAGCTCCAGCACGAGATCGACGTCGAGCGGCTTGGCAAAGCGCGCGTCCGCGACGGTGGTCGAGAGGCCAAGCGCCGCAAGCTCGTCGGCGGCTTTCAGGCATTCGCCGAGCCGCGCGCCGAATGACAGCAGCGCGACCTTGTGGCCCTCGCGCAGGATGCGGCCCTTGCCGATCTCGAGCGGCACGCCTTCCTGCGGCAGCGGGATGCCGAGCCCTTCGCCGCGCGGATAACGGAATGCGGATGGCCGGTCGCTGATCGCGGCGGCGGTCGCGACCATATGCACAAGCTCGGCCTCGTCCGCGGCCGCCATCACCACAAAGCCGGGCAGGCAGCCGAGATAGGCGACATCGAACGAGCCGGCGTGGGTCGGGCCGTCGGCGCCGACCAGCCCGGCGCGGTCGATGGCGAAGCGCACCGGCAGTTGCTGCACGGCGACGTCGTGCACGACCTGGTCATAGGCGCGTTGCAGGAAGGTCGAGTAGATCGCGGCGAACGGCTTGTAGCCTTCGGCCGCAAGCCCGCGCGCAAAACGTCACCGCGTGCTGCTCGGCGATGCCGACATCGAAGAAGCGCTGCGGAAATTCTTTTTCGAACAGGTCGAGCCCGGTCCCGGCCGGCATCGCTGCGGTGACGGCGACGATCTTGTCGTCCTTGCGCGCCTCCTTGATCAGGCTCTCGGCAAAGACCTTGGTGTATTGCGGCGCGCCGGGCTTCGACTTCGCCTGTGTGCCGGTCGCGACGTCGAACTTGACGACGCCGTGATATTTGTCGGCCGAGGTCTCGGCGGGCGCGTAGCCCTTGCCCTTTTGCGTGACGACGTGGACGAGGATCGGCCCGATCTCCGCGTCGCGCACATTGCGCAGCACCGGCAACAGGTGGTCGAGGTTATGGCCGTCGATCGGCCCGCAATAATAGAAGCCCATCTCCTCGAACAGCGTGCCGCCCATCATGTAGCCGCGGGCGTGCTCGACCGCGCGGGTGAGCGCGCCTTCGATCGCCTTCGGCAAGTGCTTGGCGAGCTGCTTGCCGAAATCGTGCAGCTTGAGGAACGTCCGCCCGGAGCCGAGCCGCGCCAGATAGGCCGACATGGCGCCGACCGGCGGCGCAATCGACATGTCGTTGTCGTTGAGAATGACGATCAGCCGCTCGTTGCGCGCGCCGGCATTGTTCATCGCCTCATAGGCCATGCCGGCCGACAGCGCGCCGTCGCCGATCACGCAGACCACGTTGTGCTTTTCGCCGGCGAGGTCGCGCGCCACCGCCATGCCGAGCCCGGCCGAGATCGAGGTCGAGGAGTGCGCGGCGCCGAACGGGTCGTATTCGCTCTCGGCGCGCTTGGTGAAGCCGGACAGCCCGTCGCCCTGGCGCAGGGTGCGGATGCGGTCGCGGCGGCCGGTGAGGATCTTGTGCGGATAGCTCTGGTGGCCGACGTCCCAGATCAGGCGGTCGGTCGGCGTGTCGAACACGTGGTGGAGCGCGACCGTGAGTTCCACGACGCCGAGCCCGGCGCCGAGATGGCCGCCAGTGTTTGCCACCGCGTCGATCGTCTCGGCGCGAAGCTCGTCGACAAGCTGAGGGAGCTGTTCGGGCTCAAGCCGGCGCAGATCGGCAGGTGTTTTGATCTGATCGAGCAGCGGGGTACTTGTCGTCACAACCTACGGTCCGGCACTGTCGCCCACTGGCAAATGACACGATTTTCGCCCGCGGGGCAATTCATCTTGACGCGAGTTCAGGCCGGGGTAATGCACTGGACAGGCGGGATTATGACGCCTGCGGCGTTCCAGGCGTCCTCGCACCACGGTCTCGAACAATGACGAAGACTGCTGCCTTTGCGGCCTGGCTTGCCGGGATCGTGCTCTGGTACGCGATCCGCTATCCGTTCGAGCGGCGCGCGAAGAAGGCGAAGGTCGCGGTTTCGCTGATCGACCGGCGCGAATGGGGCATCCTCGGCGGGCTCACGCTCGGCCTGTTCGTGCTTCCGGCGGTCTACATCTTCACTGGTTTTCCGGCCGGCCTCGACCGGCCGTTCAGTCCCGCCTTGGCGTGGCTCGGCATTGCCGTCCTGCTGCTGTCGCTCTGGCTGTTCCGGCGCAGCCACGCCGATCTCGGCCGCAACTGGTCGGCCAGCCTGAAGATGCGGGAGCAGCACCAGCTCGTGACCGGCGGCGTGTACCGCTATGTGCGTCATCCCATGTACACGTCGTTCTTCCTGCTCGCGCTCGCGCAATTGCTGCTGATCCCGAACTGGCTGGCCGGCGGCGCCGGGCTGGTCGCCGTGCTCGTGCTCTACCTTTTCCGCGTCCGGCGCGAGGAAAGCATGATGGCCGAGCAGTTCGGCGATGCATACCGCGCCTATTGCGAGAAGACGACGCGCATCATTCCCTGGCTGCTATAGTCGGCCGGGAAGCTGGGCAAAGGCGATGCGCGGGCGCGCAATCCGGTTATCGAAATCACGCCGCATGGTCGGTCGACCTGCTGCATTTCGCGCGGGCGATCCCGACCGTGCCGGTGCAGCGGCGGATGCAGCTTGCGCCGTTGATCGCGGCGCGTGCGGCGAGCGCCGACAAGCCGCGCTGGACCGCGATCTTCGCCAAGGCTTACGCGCTGGTCGCCGCGGAATATCCGGTGCTGCGCCGCGCCTATGTGAAGCTGCCCTGGCCGCAGCTCTATGAGTATCCGGCCAGCACCGCGACCATCATGTTCGAGCGCGAGTATGAGGGCGAGCCGTCGCTGTTTTCATATCGGCTGCGAGATCCGACGCGGTTCTCGCTCAAGGCGCTCAGCGATCGGCTCGGAACGATCGCGGACAAACCCGTGGACGAGGTGCCGGACTTTCGCCGCAACCTGACGATCTCGTCGCTGCCGCGGCCGCTGCGGCGGTTGATCTGGTGGCTCGGCCTCAATATCGGCCGTCAGCGCGGCAATTATTTCGGCACGTTCGGCGTCTCGGTCTATTCGGCGCTGAAGGCGGAGTTGCTGCATCCGCTGGCGCCGGTCACCACTGTGCTCAACTACGGTGTGTTTGCCGATGACGGCTCGGTGGACGTGCGCATCATCTACGACCATCGCGTGATGGACGGCGCGACGGTCGCGCGCGTGCTGGCCCGGCTGGAGGAAGTCCTGACCGGACCGGTGCTGGAGGAACTCCGCGGAGGAGCCTAATCGACGTCGAGCGGCTGGGTGCCGGTCGGCTTGCCGGTCGCGTCGAGCGTGATCTTCTCCACCCGCGCCTCGGCCTGCCGCAACAGGTCCTCGCAGCGGCGCTTGAGCACTTCGCCGCGCTCGTAGATCGCCACGGATTCTTCCAGCGGCACCTTGCCCTCTTCGAGTCGCTTCACGATCGATTCAAGCTCCTCGATCGCGCGCTCGAACGGCATCTTGCTGACGTCGGTGTTGTTGTCGGCCATGAGAATCCTGCGTTTCGTGCCGCGAATATAGTGCGCTTTAGGCGCGGCGGCGAGAGAGGCGGGCGGCGAATGATCTTGCCCGCTGGGCGAATCCCGGCGCGATCACGCGGTCGCCGCGCTTGAAGCCGCGATATCCGGCCTCGGCGATCTCGCGCAAGGGCGTGGCCGTCAGATCGAAGCAGAGCGCGCTGATCCGCACCCGACCCTCCAATTCCTTAAACAGCGCTTCGGATAGTGAGAGCACATAGGCCTTCGTCGCGGCATAAACCGCCATCCCGTCAGCAGGCGTGCTCGCCGCCGCCACGTTGAGAATGCCGCCGCGCCGGCGCGCGATGCTCTCGGCGAAGCGCAGGCAAAGATCGGTCAGCGCGCGGGCATTGAGATCGATCATCGTGAGCTGCTCTTCCGGCGTCCAGCGACGCTCGTCTCGCCCGCGCGAGCAAACCCCGCCGCGTTGATCAGATTGGCCACCTCAAGGTCGCGCGTCTTCAGCGATCGAACCAGCTTGTCGGCCCCGCCCGGTGTGCCGAGGTCGGCCACAATGACGATAGGCGGCTTTCCGCCGGCCGCTGCTATCGCCGACGCCACGTCCTCCAGATGCCCTTTGCGGCGTGCGGTCAGGGCGAGCAGATGGCCGTTGGCGCCGAACACGCCCGCCAGCGCCGCGCCAATGCCGGACGACGCGCCGGTGACCAGGGTCACCGGAGTCAGCTTCTTCTTTGCGGCGGGCTTTTTCATCAAGGCTCGACAGGCTCAATGCGGGCCCGCAAACTAGCGCGTGGGCAACGGAGCGCAAATGCAGAATCTCGGCGGCAAGATCGTGCTGGTGACAGGCGCGGCCGGCGGCATTGGCTCGGCGATCTGCGCCGCGATCCGGACTGCCGGCGGGATCGCGCTGGCCTCCGATCTGGAAGGTCATGCCGACATCGCGCTCGACGTGACCTCCGAGGACGAGTGGCGCCGCACCCATGACGACATCGCCCGCGAGCACGGCAGGCTCGATGGGCTCGTCAATGCCGCCGGCATCGTCGCGCTCGGAACCGTGGAGGATATCGACTTCGCCACCTGGAAGCGGGTGCTGGCGATCAATCTCGACGGCACGTTTCTCGGCTGCAAATACGCGATGCCGCTGCTGCGCAAGAACGGCGGCGCGATCGTCAATCTGTCGTCGGTCTCCGGGCTGATCGGCGGGCACAATCTGGCCGCCTACAATGCGTCAAAAGGCGGCGTGTCGCTGCTCACCAAATCGGTGGCGCTTTACGGCGCGCGCTTGAAGCCGCCGGTGCGCTGCAACGCCATCTGTCCGGCCTTTATCGAAGGGCCGATGGTCGACTACACAATCGCCAATGCAAAAAATCCGGAACGGGCGCGGGAGAAATTCACCGCCGACATTCCGCTCGGCCGGCTCGGCCGGCCGGAGGAAGTCGCGGCGCTCGCGGTGTACCTGTTGTCGGATGCCGCCGGCTTCATCACCGGCGCGGATTATCCGATCGATGGCGGCCTGACCGCGCGCTAGAGCGGCAGCAAAAGTGTCAGCGGTTTTGCGTCAGCTGCGCGCTAGCACAGTGCATGCGCGGCGACGCGAGCTGCGACAGGCCCTGCAGGTCGTAGCCGCCCTCGAGCAGCGAAACGACGCGGCCGTCGCAATATTGATCCGCGACGTCCATCAGCTGTTGCGTCACCCAGGCGAAATCCGCCTCGACCAGATTGAGATTGGCGAGCGGGTCGCGCGCATGCGCGTCGAAGCCGGCCGAGATGATGACGAGGCCGGGCTTGTACTCGCGCAGCCGCGGCAGGATCACCGTCTCGAAGGCTTCGCGAAACGGCTCGCCGCCGTCGCCCGCAGAGAGCGGCGCATTAACGACAGTCTTGTGCTCGCCGCGCTCGCGACCTCGCGCCGGTGCCGGGGTAGAGCGGCATCTGGTGGGTCGAGCAGTACATCACGGTCTTGTCGGCCCAGAAGATCTCCTGCGAGCCGTTGCCGTGATGCACGTCGAAATCGATGATGGCGACGCTGGTCGACGCCGTGCTGCTTCTGCGCGTGGCGCGCCGCAATCGCCGCATTGTTGAACAGGCAGAAGCCCATCGGCCGCGCCGTCTCGGCGTGATGGCCCGGCGGACGCGTCGCCACGAAGGCATTCGAGACCTTGCCGGTCATCACCTCGTCGACCGCCTTCAGCGCGCCGCCGACGCAGCGCAGCGCCGCCTCCAGCGTCCCGGGCGACATGGAGGTATCGGCGTCGAGCCGGATCAAGCCTTGCTCCGGCGAGGCCTCCTGGATCGCGTGCGCATAATCGAGCGGATGACACGAGGTCACGGCCTCGAGCGGCGCGAGCGGCGCCTGTTCGCGCACCAGCGCGCTGAACTTTTCGTCTTCCAGCGCGTGTTCGATCGCGCGCAGACGGTCGGGCCGCTCGGGATGGCCCGCGGGGCGGCTGATGATTGAGACAGGCGGAATGGCTGAGGAGGAGGGTCGGCATCGCGTATGACTTAAACCCTCCGCGCCGTGGGCGAAAGCCTCACAGCGCGGCCGCCGATCGTGACGCCCTTGGGCGGCGGCGGGCTGTCCGGCATGAAGATGTCGACCTGCAACGGCTGGCTGGGATCGACCCGGTACTTCTCGAAATCGGTCACGCCCTCGCCGGCGAGGAACGTATCGTCGATCAAAAAATTGCCGCTGAAGCTCACCGGCTTCTGGAAAAGCGCATAAGCGGCGTCGGCGATGATCTCCGGCTTGCGCGAGCGCTGCATGACGATGTCGCCGCCGAGCAGGTTCTTGATCGCCGCGGTCGCGATGGTGGTGCGCGGCCACAGCGTGTTCACCGCGATCTTGCCGCGCAGCTCGCCGGAGAGTCCCAGCGCGATGATGCTCATGTTGAACTTCGCCATCGCGTAGGCGGTGTAAGGCGCGAACCATTTCTGCTGCATGTCGAGCGGCGGCGAGATCATCAGGATGTGCGGGTTCGCCGCCTTCGCCAGATGCGGGATCGCATATTTCGACACCATGAAGGTGCCGCGCGCATTGATGCCGTGCATCAGGTCGTAACGCTTCATGTCGGTCTGGCTGACCGGCGTGGTCTGGATCGCGCTGGCATTGTTGACGACGATGTCGATGCCGCCGAACGTCGCCGCGGTCCGCGCGATGGCGTCGGTCACCGCGCTCTCCTCGCGGATGTCGACCGGCAGCGGCAGCGCCTTGCCGCCGGCTTTTTCGATCTGCTCGGCCGCCGATGTAGATCGTGCCTTCGAGCTTGGGATGCGGCTCGGTGGTCTTGGCGAGGATGGCGATGTTGGCGCCGTCCTTCGCCGCGCGGAGCGCGATGGCGAGCCCGATGCCGCGCGAGGCGCCGGTGATGAGGAGCGTTTTTCCCTTGAGCGACATAATGTTGACCATGCTGGACGGGCACATTGTTGTGCCCGTGAAATGACGACGCCTATCCCTAGATTAGAAGCGACAATTTGAACATCAAAGCGCCCTTGGGGCCGAGGCGACCATGCAATTATTGGGCATTCATCACCTTACCGCCGTGTCCGCCGACGCGCCGGGCAACAAGAAATTCTATACGCAGACGCTCGGCCTGCGGCTGGTCAAGAAGACCGTCAATCAGGACGACGTCAGCGCCTATCACCTGTTCTATGCCGACGGCGTCGCCGCGCCCGGCACCGACATCACTTTCTTTGACTTCCCGACCCGCCCCGAAAAGCGGGGCAACAACACCATTACCCAGACCGGGATGCGCGTTGCCGGCGAAGCGACCCTGCGCTGGTGGCACCAACGCCTGAAGGAGGCCGGTACCAAGGTCGGCGACATCGCCGAGCGCGACGGCCGCCTGACGCTCGACTTCGAGGACCCGGAAGGCCAGCGGCTCGCGCTGATCGACGATGGCGGCAAGGGCGAGGCGCATCCCTGGGCCAAGAGCCCGGTGCCGGCCGACAAGCAGATCCGCGGCCTCGGGCCGATCACGATGACGGTGCCGGAGCTGCGCCTCACCGATCTCGCGCTCACCGAGATCCTGAACATGCGCCAGGTGCGCGAGTATCCGCATCCGGAATCGAACCGCGATGGCGTGCATGTGTATGAAATGGGCGAGGGCGGTCCCGGCGCCGAGCTGCATGTTGCCGTGCGTCCGAACCTCGCGCCGGCGCATCCGGGCTCGGGCGGCGTGCATCACGTTGCGTTCCGCAGTCCCGACAAGGATTACGACGCGTGGGCGGAGCGGCTGCGCGAGATGCGCATCCCGAACAGCGGCAAGGTGGACCGCTACTGGTTCCGCTCGCTCTATTTCCGCGAGCCGAACGGCATCCTGTTCGAGATCGCAACCGAGGGTCCGGGCTTTGCGGTCGACGAGCCGCTCGACAGGCTGGGCGACAAATTGGTGCTGCCGCCGTTCCTCGAGGACCGGCGCAAGGAGATCGAGGCCGGGCTGAAGCCGCTTTAAGGAACAGCGCGAGACAAATGTGAAGCCGGGGCGTTACCGCCCCGGCTTATTTTTACGAAAACTTAGTTGGCTGGAGTCTCGAGCGACTGGTTGTAGCCGAAGGTGCCGCCGCCGGTCGCATTCGGCGTGTTGAGGCTGCTGGAGACCCACATCGGCTCATATGCGTAACCCAGCATCGGCGCCGGCGTGACGACAGCGCTGCGCTGGACTGGGTGACGATAAGTCTGCTGTGCCGCCAGCGCAGGGGTGGCAATGGTGGCCGCTGCAATTGCAATTGCTGCAAGTTTGAATCAAGTCATGACTTTCTCCTGATCGTCCACGTCGCCCATGCAACGTCAGGTAGGGTCCGGTGTGCGTCGCACCAATCAACAATTGTTGAGCGCGGTTGCGACCAAAGGCCAATAGCGCGTTACGCGAGCGCAGCGTCAGCGGTGTTTATGCTTTCGTTATTCACCGCGCGTTCGAGTCCGCTGGCCTGAACGACAATGTTCTCCGCGAAGAAACGCGTCAGCGCGGTGCGGCTTGCGCCGTCACCTGCGCGCAACGCCGCGAGCGCATCATCGGCGAGCATGCAGCCGCCCGCGGTGTTGCCGAACAGCCGCAGATACGGCGTCGCCGCGGCCTGAATGTTGGCGGCATCTTGTTGCTTGAGCAGCCAGTGTGTGGCGCGTTCAAGGCTGTCGACGCTCTCCGCCAATCGTGCGCCGGTTTCGCCGAGCGACGGATCGTTGACCGCCTTCACGCGGCCGACGATCTCGCGCAATTCGCCGATATAGGCCGCGACGGTCTTGCCGCCGTTGAGCGGCACTTTGCGCGCGACCAGATCGATCGCCTGGATGCCGTTGGTGCCCTCGTAAATCGAGGCAATGCGGGCGTCGCGAAAGTGCTGCGCCGCGCCGGTTTCCTCGATGTAGCCCATGCCGCCATGCACCTGCACGCCGAGCGAAGACACTTCGACGCCGATATCGGTCGAGAACGCCTTGGCGACCGGCGTGAGCAGCGATGCGCGCTCGTGCGCGGCCTTGCGCTCGGCCTCGGTCTTGCTGCGCTCGCTGCGATCGATCGCGATCGCCGTCGCGTAGCAGATCGCGCGCGCCGCGCCGGTAAGCCCGCGCATGGTCAGCAACATGCGTTTGACGTCGGGATAATTGATGATCGTGCCCGGCCCCTGCTTGCGGTCGCGCGCATAGGCGAGCGCCTGTTGCGTCGCGCGCTCGGCGATGGCGACGCCTTGCAGGCCGACGGCGAGGCGGGCGCGGTTCATCATCTTGAACATCGCCAGCATGCCCTTGTGCTCTTCGCCGATCAGCCAGCCGACCGCGCCGCCCTTGTCGCCATAGACCATGGTGCAGGTCGGGGAGGCGTGGATGCCGAGCTTGTGCTCGACCGAATGGGCGCGCACGTCGTTGCGCGTGCCGTCGGGCAGGAATTTCGGGATCAGGAAGAGCGAGATGCCCTTGGTGCCGGCCGGCGCATCGGGAAGCCGCGCCAGCACGAAATGGATGATGTTGTCGGTGAGGTCGTGCTCGCCATAGGTGATGAAGATCTTCTGCCCGGTGATGCGGTAGGTGCCGTCGGCGGCGCGCTCCGCCTTGGTGCGCAGCGCGCCGACATCCGAGCCCGCCTGCGGCTCGGTGAGCTGCATCGTGCCCATCCACTCGCCGCTGATGAGCTTTTCGAGGTAGCGCGCCTTGAGGTCGTCGCTGCCATAGGCGTGCAGCGCATCGACCGCGGCCATGGTGAGCACCGGCCCGATGCCGAACGCCATCGAGGCCGCATTCCACATCTCGACGCAGGCGGCGTTCACGGCCTGCGGCAGGCCCTGGCCACCGTAATCGTCGGGCGAGGCGAGGCCGTTCCAGCCGGCGGCGGCCCATGACGTATAGGCCTCCTTCCAGCCGGGCGGCGTCGTCACCTTGCCGTCCTTGAACGGCGTGCCGTGCTTGTCGCCGATGCTGTTGAGCGGCGCGATCACGTCGCTGGCGAACTTGCCGGCTTCCTCAAGCACCGCGTCGATTGTCGCGAGATCGAGCTCGCCGTAAATGCCGTCGGCGATCGCGCGGTCGAGCCCCGCGCTGTGCTTGAGCGTGAAGGCAATGTCGGCAACCGGCGCGCGATAGGTCATGCGGCCAATCTAGCCGCCGCCTCCGCGCGGTCAACGCAGGGTTCAGCGGCTGAAGCGGACCGGGACGTTGAGGTTGATCGCTCCACCCCCGACTTCGGAAGGCGGGGGCGGCAGGGGGCTGGCGCGGCGCGGCAGTGATACCGCCTCTTCATCCAGTGCGCGGTCCCCCGACGATTGCAGCAGCCGCGCCGATGTCACCTGCCCGGAGCGGTTCATGCTGAAGGCGATCATGGCGGTTCCGGTCCCGGAGGCCCCTCCCGGATACCGTTTGTGCCGGTTGAGGGCCGCCAGCACCGCGCCCTTCCATGATGCGGGCGCGACGGCCATGGCCTGCGCCGCGCCGGCCGCCTGCGCCGCAGCGGTCGCGACCCGCGGCGCGCGGAAGCTCGGCGAGGCGGATGCCCGCGAGCTCTCGGACTTTTTCTTCTCCTCGGGCTTGTTCTCGGCTTTGGGCTCGGGCTTGGGCTTCGGCCGTTCCTCAGGCGCAGGCTCGGGCAGAGGAGGCGGCAAGACCACCGCGGCATTCTCCTGCGGCTCGGTCTTCGGCAATTCGATGGTCGGCTCGACTTTGGCTGTTTCGACCGGCCGGGTCTCCTGCTCCTGCACGGATTCCGTCGTTTCCGGGCCGGGCGCGACGTCGAGCGGCGGCTTGTCCGGCGCGGCGACCATATCGATCAGGATCGCCACCGGCGCTTGAGACGGCATGGGCTCGGCGCGATTCCAGTCGAACGCGGCGAGGACGACCGCCGCGTGGCCACACGTCACGAGTATCGCGGCCACGCCCCATCGCAATCCGGATCGCACGCGCGCCCGCATCATGGCCGCACCGGGCCTCCGCCGCTGGCCTCTTCCAGCCCGACCAGCGCGACCCTGAGATAGCCCGCGTCACGCAGCAGGTTCATGATCTTCATCAGCTCGCCATAGGGGACCGTACGGTCGGCGCGCAGGAAGATGCGCTGCTCATGATCGTTGCCGGTCCGCACGTCGAGCGTCTGCGCCAGCGTCTCCCGCGCGAGCGGGTCATCCCCGATTGCGAGCGTCATATCGCTCTTGACGGTGAGAAAGACCGGCTTGTCGGGCCGCGGCTGCTGGACCGCGTTCGAGACCGGAAGATCGACCGCAATGTCGACGGTCGAGAGCGGCGCGGCCACCATGAAGATGATGAGCAGCACCAGCATCACGTCGATGAACGGCGTGACGTTGATTTCGGAGAGCTCGTCGATCTCCGTCTCGCGCTCGCCCTGGATCGTGAGAGCCATCTAGTTCACCGGCCGGATGCGCGCCTGAGCGCGCTGCGGTGTCTCGCCGCGCTCAGCGCGCTCAAGGTCGCGCGAGAGATGCTGCATCACGGCGGCGGACGCATCGCCGAGCAGCATGCGGTAACCGGCAATGGCGCGCGCAAACACGTTGTAGATGATGACCGCGGGGATGGCGGCAACCAGCCCGATCGCGGTTGCGAGCAGGGCCTCCGCGATGCCCGGCGCCACCACGGCGAGGTTGGTGGTTTGCGCCTGGCTGATGCCGATGAACGAATTCATGATGCCCCACACCGTGCCGAACAGGCCGACGAAGGGCGCGGTCGCGCCGATCGTGGCGAGAAGGCCGGTGCCGCGCGCCATCGCGCGGCCTGACCGCACCTCGATGCGCGACAGGCCGGTGGCGACACGCTCCTTGATGCCGGCTGACGACAACTGAGCCGAGCGCTCGGCTTCCGACAGCGCGACCTGCACCATCTGGGCCGGCGCGCCATTTGGCGCGCGCTTTGCGATCTCGCGCGCTGCCTCGGACAGGTTGCCGGCTTCGGTGAGCGTCCGCAGCGCGCGGTGGGCATATTGCTTGGCGGCCAGGAGCTCGATGCCCTTGGCGAGCCATACCGTCCACGTCACCAGCGACGCGAAGGCGAGCCCGACCATCACCGCCTGCACGATGATGTCGGCGTTGACGAACATCGTCCAGGGAGAGAGATCGCGGGGTAGGGTGGCGAGCATGTTTCTTACACCGTTGCAGTGGCTGGCGCGCACAGCCGGTCGGCCAATGCACGAAACGCCGCGAGTTGATCGCCCCGCAATTCCCGCTTCTCGTCGCGGCCGACGAAGATCTTGAACATCGTGCCGCCTTCCGGATTGAAGAACAGGATCGAGGCGGAAGGCCGCCCGAAGAATGGCCGCTCCACGAATGCGACCCCGGCGCACCGCTCGTAGCGCAGGTGGCCGTGAAAGCCGGTGCGGCCGGACAGGTTGTAGTAGTTCTGCGCGGCTTTCCCCTCGGGGACCGGGCCGGTGAACTCCATCACGCCGTCATCGGTATGGATGATGACAGTCACCTCGCCCCATTTGGCGACTTCGCCCATCACCTCGATGAACGCCGAGGCGGGCGCGAAGCGGCGCATCTCCTCGGGGAGTGCGTCCGCGACATCACGCACGGTCGCCCCGGTTTCCTTGGCGAGGCTTTCCATCACGACGCCCGGATCGGCCGCGACCTTGCTGCGCAGCGCGGCGGATGCCGTCATGCCGCGGCTCCCTTGCGGCCGAGCGTCTGCCTGACCTCAAAGCCCTCGAACTTCGGGTGCTCGAGATAAAGCGGCCCGGTGCTCTCATTGCCGGCGCGGGCATGCGCCTTGCGGAATTCTTCCGACTTGGTCCAGCCCTCGAACGCCGCCTTGCTCTGCCAGGTGGTGTGCGAGGAATAGAGCGTGTGATCCTCGGCTTCCGGCCCCTTGAGCAGATGGAATTCGACGAAGCCCGGCATGCGGTCGAGATAGGACTCGCGGCTCGACCACACTTTTTCGAAGGCTTCTTCCGACCCTTTTTTGACCTTGAAGCGATTCATCGCGATGAACATTTGTGCTACTCCCTGTCTTTGCCGAAAACGCAAATGACGCCGCGGGCGCGGCCTCTTCTTCGAAGCCCGCCACGCCCGCTGCGCCGATTGAACCTAACGCTTTAGTCTTCGTTCCGTCGTCATCCTCTCTTGAAGAAGTCGTCGCCGAAGCGGATTTGCACGCCGCCCTTCACGGTGAGGCCCGGCATGGGCAGCGTCGTGTTGGCCGCCGCGTTCAGGTACGGCACGTATTGCTTGTCGAACAGGTTCTCAACCGCGAAGCTCACAGTCACATCGCGGTTGAACTCGTAGCCGGCGTAAAGATTGACGACGCCGTAGCCGCTGCTGGGCGTGAAGTCCGGCGCGCCGTCGAAGTCGCGATCGGGAATGTCGCCGGCTTTCTTGGCCGCAACGCCGATCCAGCGCACCGCCGTGGTCAGCTTGTTGTCGAGGAACCGCATGCCGAATGTGACGACCACCTTGTCGGGCGGAACCGTGCCAAGCGGAATGTTGGTGCCGGTTTCATGGCCACGAACATGGCTTGCCGCAATCTGCGTGAACCAGCGGCCGGCGTCGTAGACCGCCTCGAACTCGGCGCCTTCGAGCTGCGCGCCGGGAAGATTTTGATACTGGATACAGATCGGCAGGAACGGATTGGGATTGACGCAGGGAATGCCGCCCGCACCGACAAAGCCGTTCGGTATGACGATCTGCTCGATGTAGTCGTCCACATTATTGCGGAAGACCGCGAGCTTGGCGCGGAACGCATCGCCCTTCGAGAAGATGTCGTTGTATTTGAGATTGAGGCCGGCTTCCGCCGTCTTGCCGGTCTCCGGCGTAAGCGTCGGATTGGGCAGGAACAGGAACGGCGCGAACAGCACCGGATGGACGCCTGACACCAGCGTTTCCGTTATTGCCGGCGCGCGATAGCCCTCGGCATATGTCACGTAGGGCGTGATGCCCGGGAACGGCGTGATGCCGACGGTGATCTTCGGCGACACGCGGTCGCCTTCGGTATTGACGCCGCCGCCGTTGAGCTCATAGCGGTCGTAACGGACGGCCGCCGATCACTTCGAGCCAGGTGGAGTAATTGGCCTTCCACTGAGCGAAGCCGCCGGTCACCGTGCGTTTGCCCGACGGCGTGAAGACCACGCCGAATCCGCTGGTGTCGACCTTGTCCTGGAAGCCGTCGATGCCGACGGTGAGCGCATTGCGGACCGGGCCGAGATCGAAGCGGGACGTATTGTTGATATCCGCGCCGGTCGTATTGATCGTGAAATTGCGGGTATCGCCGATAGCGCCGATGCCGAACGGCGGAGGCGTGCCGGAGATCTTGGTCTGCTCTGTCTCGGTCTTGGTCCAGTAAACATTGGCGTCGAAATTGAACACGCGGTCTTCCGGACGCCCATAGGTCCATCGGGCCGCGACGATGTCGTTTTGAATTTTCGAGTCGAACACCGATTCACCGAAGTTGCCCTGGCCGGTCACGAAGTCGGTATTCTGCGTAATTCCGGTCAGCTTGACCTGGTGGCCATCGGCCGGACGCACCGTGATCTTGGCCAGCCCGCTTTGCAGGTCATAGCCGGTGTTCGTCGACGGTATTGCCGTTGCCGTCCTTGTAATCGTTGCTGGTGCGGGCCGAACCGCCGACAATGACGTCGACGTTCGGGCCCATTCGGGCGGCGCCGAACGCCGAGCCCAGCGCCTGGCCGGAATTCGAGCCGAACAGGGTGTGCAGTTGCGTGCCCCAGACCTGGCCGGGGCGCAGAATGTCATCCACATCCTTGGTGCGGAACGAGGCGACGCCGCCGATCGCGCCCGAGCCATAGATGTTGGCGACCGGGCCGCGCACCACGTCGACTCCGGCGATGAGTTCGGGATCGATCAGGAACGTGCCGTCAGCGCCGTGGCCGGTGCGCTGGAAGTTCTGCCTCGCACCGTCGATCAGCACGGCGACGCGGCCGAAATTCTGCATGCCGCGGATGCTGATCGAGGATTCCGGCGAATCGCTGCGCTGCTGAAACCAGACGCCGGGAATTCCGATCAGAATATCCTCGACCCGCCGCGGCTGAATTCGATTGATGTCTTCTTGCGTGACGGCGCTGGTCGCCGACAGCGAGTTCCAAATCGATTCCGGCGTCTTGGTCGCGAGCACGGTGATCGGATCGAGTGTGAATGAGGTCTGTTGTTGTTGCGCGAGCGCGCCGCTCGCAAGCAGACCGATTGACGAAACTCCTAACAGCAGCGCGTGGACACGCGAACGCATCGTAACCCCCAACCCTGTTTCTTTGGTTTTTTGGCGGGCTGGCTGGCGAACGCTATGCGTCGCTTGCTGGCTGGCGATGACGCTCGCACTGCGCGATGCGCCATTGCTTTTTTTATAGCCGGGGTATTACTAGGGTCAATGAAGAAATACCTAGCTTGTAACTGCTCTAAACTGTTGCTCACACAGAATACAATTCGAAGCTGAAATGAGCGGCGCGCCATCCAAAGATAAAAACAACACCGAAGCGGGCGGCGCTGCAACGAAGCACGAGCGAAGTGTTGTGATCGCGAACAGCCGGATCGACAGTCAAGCGTTGTTCGACGGCAGCCGCGAGATCGTGATCGCGCATGGCAGCGAGATCTATCGTCTGCGCGTCACGGCGCAGAACAAGCTCATCCTTACGAAATGATGGTGCGATGTCTTGCGTTGCTGCTGTCAGCCGCGCTTGCGCTGAGCGGCTCGGCCGCGCTTGCCGGTGATGCAAGCCGCATCGTTTCGATCGGCGGCGCGGTCACCGAAATTCTTTACGCGCTCGGCGCGGACAAGAACATTGTCGGGATCGACAGCACCAGCGTGTATCCGCAGCGCGCGCTGACCGAAAAGCCGAATGTCGGCTACATGCGCCAGCTTTCCGCGGAAGGCGTGCTGGGCTTGCGGCCCTCTCTCATCCTTGCGAGCGAAGGCAGCGGGCCGAGAGAGACGATTGCGGTGCTCAAGGCGGCGCAGGTGCCGATCACCATCGTGCCGGACGTGTTTTCGGGAGAGGGCATCGTCGAGAAGGTGCGTGTCGTCGCCAATGCGGTCGGCGCGACCGAGCGCGGCGGCTGCATCATCGACGCGGTGCGCGAGCGACCTTGATCAGCTCGGCAAGCTGCGCAGCAAGGTAACCCGCCCCAAGCGGGTGATGTTCGTGCTGTCGATTGTCGGCGGGCGCGCCATGGTGAGCGGCAACCACACCGCCGCTGACGGGATCATCGCCATGGCCGGCGCGGCGAACGCTGTCGCCGACTATG
This sequence comes from uncultured Alphaproteobacteria bacterium, assembly GCA_963788805.1. Lineage (GTDB taxonomy): Bacteria > Pseudomonadota > Alphaproteobacteria > Rhizobiales > Xanthobacteraceae > Pseudolabrys. Next base: position 332,152 of record CAWBHU010000010.1, on the reverse strand, counting down.
ACGGCTACAAGACGCTCACCGATGAAGCCATCATCGCCGCCAGGCCCGATATTGTGCTGACCATTGAGCGCGGCGGGCCAAACCCGGTCGGAGCACAGGAGCTGTTCGCGCTGCCGGCCTTCAGCGCGACGCCGGCGGCAGCAAAGAGCAGCTTGATCGCGATGGATGGGCTCTATCTGCTCGGCTTCGGCCCGCGCACCGCGCGCGCGGCTCGCGACCTGACCCTGAAGCTTTATCCGGAGCTTGCCGGAAGCGTTACCGAGACCACCGCCAAGACATGTCCGGATTAACGAGCAATGCCGCGCCTGGCCGCGCCGCGCCATCATGGGCGCGCTCGACGCAAGGCAGCCTGACGATCATCCTTCTGGTGCTGGTGTTGCTGGTCGCCGCTGCGATCGTCGCGGCCGCGATCGGCGCCGCCGGCATTCCGCTGTCGCGGCTGCCTGCTGCGCTGGGGATCACGTCCGGCGGCGACGATGCGGCGCTCGTTGCCCGCGATCAGCTCGTCCTGTGGTCGGTGCGGCTGCCGCGCATTGCCATGGCGATCATCATCGGCGCGCTGCTCGCGGTCAGCGGCGCGATCATGCAGGGCCTGTTCCGCAATCCGCTGGCCGATCCGGCGCTGGTCGGCGTCTCGAGCGGCGGCGCGCTGGCGGCAGCAACCGTCATTGTGATCGGCGACCGCTTGCTCGCTTCGAGCAAGATCGTGTTGCCATTTCAAGCGCTGCCGGTCGCGGCTTTCGCCGGCGCGCTGGTCACGACGCTGATCCTGCATCGCATCGCCACGCGCGATAACCGAACCTCGATTGCGATCTTCCTGCTTGGCGGCATCGCCATCGCCGCGCTGGCAAACGCCGGCATCGGCATGCTGGTGTTCATCGCCGATGACCGCCAGTTGCGCGACGTGACGTTCTGGCTGTTGGGATCGCTCGGCGGCGCGACCTGGGACAAGGTGCTGGTGTTGATGCCGTTCGTGCTGGCGATGGCCGCCGCAATCCCGTTCATCGCGCGTGGCCTCGATCTGCTGGTGCTCGGCGAAGCCGAAGCCTTCCACATGGGCATCGAGGTGGAGCGCCTCAAGCGCATCGCCATCGTGCTGGTCTCGGCCATGACCGGCGCCGCCGTCGCCTTCGCCGGCGTGGTCGGTTTCGTCGGCATTGTGGTGCCGCATCTTCTGCGGCTCATCATCGGCCCGCGGCATGGCGCGCTGCTGCCGGCCTCGGCGCCTGGCGGGCGCGGTCATGCTGCTGATCGCCGACACGTTCGCGCGAACGCTCGCGGCGCCCGCGGAAGTGCCGATCGGAATCCTCTGCGCGCTGGTCGGCGCGCCGTTCTTTCTCGGCATCCTGTTGCGGCAACGCTCGCTGGTGGGGCTATGAGCACTGTCCTCGAAGCGCAGCGCCGTATCCGTTCATGCCGGACGCAAGGCGCTGGTGGACAGCGTCTCGTTTGCGATCGGGCAGGGCGAGAGCGTCGCGCTGCTTGGGCCGAACGGCGCCGGCAAATCGACCTTGCTGCGCGCGCTGTCAGGCGAACTCGCGCCGAGCCATGGCGCGTTTCAAGTGTTCGGGCGCGAGCCGCGCTCTTACAGCTCGCGTGAGCTGTCGCAGCGCCGCGCGCTGCTGGCGCAGCACATCAACGTTGCCTTCCCGTTTTCAGTCGCCGAGGTCGTGCAGATGGGCGCCGGCGACGACAGCGGCCGCGCGCTCGATTCGATGGTCGAGCAGGCGCTGGCCGAAGTCGATCTCGCGGATTTCGGCGGCCGCATCATCGGCACCCTGTCCGGCGGCGAGCAGCAGCGCGTGCATTTCGCGCGCGTGCTGGTTCAGCTCCGTTGCGGCGAGCGCCGGCACGGCCCCGGCATCCTGCTGCTCGATGAGCCGACCGCCAGCCTCGACATCTGTCATCAGCTCGATCTGCTGGCAGTGGTGAGGACATTGCGCTGCGGCCGGCACCACGATCGTGGTGACGCTGCACGATCTCAATCTCGCAGCGTTGCTCGCCGGCCGCGTCCTGGTGCTCGACCGAGCGCGTCTTGTTGCGCAAGGCACGCCGGCCGAGACGATCAACGATCAATTGGTCAGCGAGGTGTTCCGGGTCGGCAACATGGTCAACCAGACGCCGCCGCCCGGCATGCCGTTCCTGCTGCCGCACAGCGCAACGCGGCAATAGCGCTACGCGCTGGCGGGCGCCGGCTTCACCGATGCCAGCCACACGCCGGCAAGAATGAGCGCGAAGCCGATCGCATGATGCAGCCTCGGCACCTCGCCGAGCAGGAACGCGCCGACGATCGCCGTGTAGATCGGAATAAGATGCAGGAACGGGCCCGAGCGGTTGGCGCCGATCAGTTCGACGCCGCGATTCCACGCGGCGTAGGCGAGGATGCTCGGAAAGATCGAGACGTAGATCACCGCGCCCACCGTCAACAATGTCGGCTGGAACGTGATGCCGTTCGCCATCTCCCAGATCCAGAACGGGAAAGTCGCGATCAACCGATATGACCGCGAGCACCAGCATGAAGCTGAGCCAATGCATCGCGGGCCGCAGCCGCAGGCTTGCCGCGTAAATCGCGAACATCGCCATGTTGAACAGGATGATGAGGTCGCCCCAGTTGAAGGAGAGCTGGCGCAAGGTGTCGAGCGTTCCCTGCGCGAGGATCACCAGCACGCCGACCGATGACAGGACAATGCCGCCGAGCTGCATCAGCGTGACGCGCTCGCGAAACATGATGCCGCTCGCGGCAATGATGAGCACCGGCACCAGCGAATTGAGCACCGAGACGTTCAGCGCGGTGGTGTATTGCAGGCCGACATATTGCAGCGCCGTGAACAGCGCGCCGCCAACGAGGCCGAGCCAGAGCAGGATCCGCCAGTTGGCGCGCATCGCCGGCCAGTCGCGCTTCAATTGCGGCCACAGGAATGGCGTCAGCACCAGGGCCGGAATGAGCCAGCGCGCCACCGATATGCCGACCGGCGGCACGTGCCCCGCGATGGCGCGGCCGATCACGTGATTGCCGGACCAGAACAGCGACGCCAAAGCCAGCAGCAGGAAGGGATTTTGCAATCCGGCCGCGGTCTTTTTGGGAGGAGCCATGAAAGGTTCGATCGAGATGGGCCGCATCTCGTGGCGCGGCTCCGCCGATCAGTCAACCGAGCGAGGGCCGGGCAGGCATTCCCCCATCACATGATGGCTTGTATGGTGCGGTGAACACACACCACTGCGACGAGACCATGCCCACGCAATTGCGCATCACCGCCGGCCCCTATCAGTTCAACGCCCGCATGGAAGAGGAGCTGGCGCCGAAGACCTGCGCCAAGTTCAAGTCGCTGCTGCCTTACAAGGAGCGCATCATCCATGTGCGCTGGAGCGGCGAGGCCTGCTGGATCCCGCTCGGCGATTACAATTTCGGGCTCGGCTATGAGAACAACACCAGCTATCCGGCGCCCGGCCAGTTCATCCTCTATCCGGGCGGCGTCAGCGAGACGGAGATTCTGGTCGCCTACGGCCCGGTGCGCTTCGCCAGCAAGGCGGGGCAGCTCTCCGGCAACCACTTCCTGACCATCACCGAAAATCTCGACAAGCTCGCCGAGCTCGGCCGCTCGACCCTGCAAAAAGGCGCGCAGGATATCCGCTTCGAGCTCGCCTAGGCGCGCGGCCGGAAATTCTCGACCATGTCGATGAGGACGCGCGTCGCGACGTCCACATCCTCGGCCGTGACCGTCTCCAGCGGCGAGTGACTGACGCCGCCATTGCCGCAGCGCACGAACATCATGCCGCTATCGGTGACCGGCGCGAGGATGCCGGCATCGTGGCCGGCGCCGCTCGGCAGATAGCGCGGCTTGATGCCGGCGCGCTCGATGGCTTGCGCGAGCTGCTGCTGAATGTGGGGCGAGCAGGGCACCGCCTCATGGCGGTGCGTTTCGGTGATTGAGATCTCGACCTTGCGGCGCTTGGCGATCGCATCGAACTCGGCGCGGATGTCGGCCACCATCGCGGCGAGCGTCGCATCGTCGCCGGCGCGAACATCGAGCGTGAAATCGCAGCGGCCGGGGATCACGTTGATCGCGCCGCCCGGCACGCCGATCCGGCCGACGGTGCCGACCAGCGCCCGGCTTCTGCGAGCAGCGCCGCTCGACATAAAGAATCATTTCGGCAACGGCCGCGCCGGCATCGCGGCGCATGTTCATCGGCGTCGTGCCGGCATGGCCCGCCGCGCCGGTGACGCTGATCTCGAAGCGGAACGTGGCGGCGATGCCGGTGACGATGCCGAGCGGAAGATTCTCGGTCAGCAGCACCGGGCCCTGCTCGATGTGCAACTCGATATAGCCGGCGAGTCCTGCGGCCGCCGCGCCAGGCTTTCGATCTGCGCCGGGTTGAAGCCGGCCTCGGCGAGAAGATCGACAAGCTGCACGCCGGCGGCATCCTTCCGCGCCAGCAGCTCGCGGTCGAACGATCCGGCAATCGCGCGCGAACCGATGTAAGGCGCCGAGAAGCGGACGCCTTCTTCCTCGGAGAATGCGATCAGCTCGACATGGAACGGCAGCCTTCGCCCTTCTTGCGATCTCCTCGAGCGCGACCAGCCCGGTCAAAATGCCGAGCCGCCCGTCATATTTCCCGGCATTGCGCACCGTGTCGTAGTGCGAGGCGATGATGAATGTCTTCGCGCCGGGCCGCCGCGACGCGAAGCCGGCCGATCACATTGCCGACGCCGTCGATGCGCGTATCGAGGCCGGCCTCCTTCATCCATTTCTGCAGCTCTGCCGCGGCGGCGCGATGCGCCGGCGTGAAGAATGTGCAGGTCAATCCGTCCGGCGTCTCCGAGAACGCGGCGAGCTTGTCGCGCCAGCGCAATGACGCGCTCGCCGAGCGGCTGCGGCTTGCCGCACTTGAAGCAACGGGCCTATCTGTCATGATCGTCGCGCGGCCGAGGAAAGCTCAGGTTTATGGACGTCGTTTTGCTTGAACTGCTTAGCGCACTCTTGCGCTGGCTTCACGTCATAGCCGGGATGGCATGGATCGGCAGTTCATTCTACTTCATCCATCTCGATCTGAGCCTCAAGCCCGCGCCGGCGCATGGCCCCGGCGTGAAAGGCGAGGCGTGGCAGGTCCATGGCGGCGGCTTCTACCAGATCGTCAAATTCCTGGTGGCGCCGTCGAAGCTTCCGGACGAACTGACCTGGTTCAAATGGGAAGCCTACGCGACCTGGCTGTCCGGCTTCGCGCTCCTTGTCGTCGTCTATTACCTGAGCGCCGAGCTCTACCTGATCGACAAGAACGTGCTCGAGATGAGCGCGCCGATGGCGGCGCTGATCGCCTTTTTCAGTCTGCAGCGTCGCCTGGGGCTTTATGAGTGCGCTGTGCCGTTCGCCGCTGGCGAAGCACGAGCTTTTGCTGTCGCTGCTCGGCTTCGTGTTCCTGGTCGGGCTGACCTACGCCTTCACGCATGTTTTCAGCGGCCGCGGCGCCTTCACCCAGATCGGCGCGATCATCGGCACCATCATGGTGGCCAACGTCTTTGTGGTCATCATCCCGAACCAGAAAAAGATCGTCGAGGCTTTGCTCGCAGGCCAGGAGCCCGAAGCCGCGCCTCGGCGATGAAGGCAAGACGCGCTCGATCCACAACAATTACCTGACGCTGCCGGTCATCTTCCTGATGATCTCGAACCATTACCCGCTGTTCTTTGCGACCAAATACAACTGGATCATGGTCGCGATCGTGCTGCTGATGGGGCCGCTGATCCGCCACTTCTTCAATGAGCGGCACCAGGGCAAGGAGAGCCCGTGGTGGACCTGGGCGCTGGTCGCGATCTGCGTCATTATTATCGCGTGGCTGATGTCGCTCGGCCCGCGTTTCTCCGGCACGTCATCCGCGCCGCCGCCCACGCAGGTCGCCGCCGCGCAGGCCATCGAAATCGTGACGAACAGATGCAGCATGTGCCATGCCGCCGATCCGGTATGGACCGGCATCGTCGAGGCGCCGAAAGGCGTGCGGCTTGATGGCGCCGAGATGCATCGCGCGCCACGCGCCGCTGATTTCGCTGCAGGCGGTGCGCTCCGACGCCATGCCGCCGGGAAACGTGACCGAGATGACGCGCGCCGAGCGGCAAGTTCTTGCGCGCCTGGATCGCCGCGCTGGAGCGCCGGCGGAATGAGCTGACTGCCGATTATCCGCGCGATCTTCGCGGCTACGGCCGCAATCCGCCGGACCCGAGATGGCCGGGCGGCGCGCGCGTCGCGGTGCAGTTCGTCGTCAATTACGAGGAAGGCGGCGAGCGCAACATCCTGCATGGCGACAAGGAGTCGGAAGCATTTCTCTCCGATGTGCTCGGCGCGGTGCCGTGGCCCGGCATGCGGCACATGAATGTCGAGTCGATGTACGAATACGGCTCGCGCGCCGGCTTCTGGCGGCTGTGGCGCGATTTCACCGCGCGCAAATTGCCGGTGACGGTATTCGGCGTGGCGACCGCGCTGGCGCGAAGTCCGGATCAGGTCGCGGCGATGAAGGAGGCCAGCTGGGAGATCGCCAGCCACGGCCTGAAATGGATCGACTATCGCGATGTGCCGGAGGACAAGGAGCGCGCGGATCTGCGCGAGGCGATCCGCATCCATACGCGAAGCGACCGGCAGCGCGCCGCAAGGCTGGTACACCGGACGCACCTCAGCGAACACGCTCAAGCTGGTGATGGAGGAGGGCAGCTTCCTCTATTCATCGGACTCCTACGCTGACGATCTGCCTTATTGGGTGCGCGGCCCGAAGGGCGCGCACCTGATCGTGCCCTACAGTCTCGATGCCAATGACATGCGCTTCACCAATGCGCAGGGCTTCGCCAATGGCGAGGAGTTCTTCATCTATCTGCGCGACAGCTTCGATGTGCTCTACGGGGAAGGCGCCAGCGCGCCGAAGATGATGTCGGTCGGCCTGCATTGCCGCCTTGCCGGCCGGCCCGGACGCATGATGGGCCTGCTGAAGTTCTTCGACCACATCGCCAAACACGATAAGGTCTGGGTGGCGACGCGCGCCGACATTGCGCGGCACTGGCACAAGACCGCATCCGGCCTGACGCATGGACAAGATCGCGCTCGACAAGCTCAATGCCGGCAGCGAGGACGATTTCGTCCGCGCGCTCGGCGATATTTTCGAGCACACGCCGGGCCTTGCGCGCGCCGTCTACGCGAAGCGGCCATTCGCGTCGCTTGGCGCGCTTTACGAGGCCATGGAAGGCGCGGTGCGCGGCCAATCGCGCGACGAGCAGGTCAGATTGCTGCAGGCGCATCCCGATCTGGCCGGCAAAGCCGCGCGGGCCGGGACGCTCACCGCCAGACTTGAAAGCCGAACAATCCAGCGCCGGTCTCGATCAGCTATCGGAAGACGAATACGCGCGCTTCCATCAAGCTGAACGAGGAGTACCGCCAGAAATTCGGCATCCCGTTCATCGTCTGCGTGCGGCGTCACGGCCGCGATTCGATCCTGCGCGAGTTCGAGCGCCGGCTCGGCAACGATGCCGCCGCCGAAGAAAAGGCCGCGCTCACCGAAATGCTGCGCATCGCCGCGCTGCGGCTCGATCAGCGCGTCGAGCGCAACCGACCGGCTGAAGGTGAACGGCCGGCTTTCCACCCATGTGCTGGACGTCCATTCCGGCCGGCCCGCGCAGGGCATAGCCGTTGAGCTTGTCGACCGTGCCGCGGTCCGGTCCGCCGGTCGTCCTGGCCAAGGCGGTCACCAACGCCGATGGCCGCACCGACAAGCCGCTGCTGGCCGATCAGCCGATCCCGATCGGCCACCTACGAACTGCGCTTCTCGGTCGGGCCCTATTTCGCGACAACAGGCGTCAAGCTCGCCGATCCGCCGTTTCTCGACACGATTCCCCTGCGGTTTTCTGTCGCGGAACCCGAAGGCCACTATCATGTGCCCCTGCTTCTGACGCCCTGGGGATATTCGACCTATCGCGGCAGCTAGTGCTGCATCGCTCTGGCTTCGCGCCGCGCGAATAGGCAACATGAGCCCAACATTCGAGCAAGCCGGCCGCTGCGCTCGTGCAATAAAGAGGCATGCCGCCAAAACGGGCGCTGGCATGCAGCTTGCTGCAGACGCAGCAACATGCCGGCTGCTCCGGCAAAGGGGAGAGTTGAGATGAATCGTTTTTGGGTTGCTGGAGTTCTCGCCGCAGCGGGCGTCGCGCTCGCGCTCACCGGCGCTCGCGCAGACCGACCTGAAATTCGCGCTCGACTGGAAATTCGAAGGCCCGGCCGCGCCGTATTTCGTCGCGATCGACAAGGGCTACTACAAGGCCGAAGGGCTCGACGTGACGATCGACACCGGCCCCGGCTCGGTCGCCGGCATCGCGCGCGTCGCCGCCGGCACCTATCCGATCGGCTTCTTCGACATCAACTCGCTGGTGAAGTTCCGCGACCAGAACCCGGACAAGGACGTCAAGGCCGTGCTGATGGTCTACGACAAGCCGCCCTTCGCCATCGCCACGCCTGACGAAGACCGGCATCACCAAGCCGAAGGACCTCGAAGGCAAGGTGCTCGGCGCGCCCGCCGCCGACGGCGCCTTCGCGCAGTGGAAGGCCTTCGTGAAGGAAAACAAGCATCGACGACTCCAAGGTGAAGATCGAGAACGTCGGCTTCCCGGTGCGCGAGCCGATGCTCGCCGACGGCAAGGTCGACGCCATCACCGGCTTCTCGTTCTCGTCCATTTCAACCTGCTGCAGAAGGGCATCAAGGACGAAGGACATCAAGGTCATGCTGATGGCCGACCACGGCCTCGTGCTCTACGGCAACGCCATCATGGTCAATCCGGATTTCGCCAAGGCCAACCCGAAGGTCGTGGCCGGCTTCGTGCGCGCCACCATCAAGGGCATCATCGACACCGATCAAGGACCCGGACAGCGGCGATCAAGTCGGTGATGAAGCGCAACGAGACCGGCGACGAGAAGATCGAGCTCGCGCGCCTGAAGATGTCGCTGCAAGCGACAACTTCGTCACGCCGTGGGTGCAAGGCCGAACGGCTTCGGCGGCGTCGACATGGCGCGGCTCGACGAAGTCGATCGACCAGATCGCCGTCACCTACGAGTTCAAGAACAAGCCGAAGGCGGCCGACATCTTCACCAGCGAGTATCTGCCGCCGGCCGCCGAGCGGAAGCTCTGACACGCAGCGCCGCCCTCTGCTCGCGCGGAGGGCGGCCGTTGCGTGACGTTCATGAATCCGTCCATCGATATCGACGACGTCACGCTGACCTATCAGGGGCGCGTCGGGCGACGTGCTGGCGCTGCAGGGCACGACGCTGCAGGTCGAGCAGCGGCGAGTTCGCCGCCGTGGTCGGCCCGTCCGGCTGCGGCAAGTCCATCGCTGATGAAGCTCGTCACCGGGCTGGTGCGGCCGGACAGCGGCGGCATCGCCATCTTCGGCGACAAGGTGCACGGGCCGGTGAAGATCGCCGGCATGGCGTTCCAGAACCCGAACCTGCTGCCGTGGCGCAAGGTGCATCGACAACGTGCTGCTGCCGCTCGAGATCGTCGAGCCGCACCGCAGCCGTTTCCGCGCCAGGAAAGAGCGAATATCGCGAGCAGGCCGAGCGCTGCTCGCGACCGTCGGCCTCGACGGGTTCGGCGACCGCTATCCGTGGGAACTGTCCGGCGGCATGCAGCAGCGCGTCTCGCTCTGCCGCGCGCTGATCCACCAGCCGGCGCTGCTGATGCTGGACGAGCCGTTCGCGGCGCTCGACGCCTTCACGCGCGAGGAACTGTGGTGCGTGCTGCGCGACCTGTGGCAGAAGCTGCGCTTCACCGTCATCCTGGTCACGCACGATCTGCGCGAGGCGGCGTTCCTCGCCGACACGCATCCACGTCATGAGCGCGCGGCCCGGCCGCATCGTGCATGACCAAGGCAGGTCGACTTTCCGCGGCCGCGCGATCTCGACATCTGCTACGAGCCAGCGCTTCACCGACATCGTGCACGAACTGCGCGCCAAGATCGCCGAGGTGCGCAAGGCATGAACGCGGCATGACTCGCACTGGAACGCCTGTCGCCCTGGCTGTTCACGATCGCGATCTTCGTGATCTGGGAGGCGGCCTGCCGCCTCTTCAAGGTCGACCCGTTCATCCTGCCGCCGCCGTCGGCCGCCTTCGCGGCGATGTGCGCAGCATTGGCAGGCGCTGCTGCGGCACTCCTTCGTGACGCTGTGGACGACCATGGTCGGGCTTCGCGCTCGCGGTCGCCTTCGGCATCGTGCTCGGCCTCGTCGTCGGCTGGTCGCGCACCATCTATCGCGGGCTCTATCCGGTGATGATCGGCTTCAACTCCATCCCGAAAGTCGCGGTCGTGCCGATCCTGATCATGTGGTTCGGCATCGGCGAGGTGCCCGGCGATCCTCACCGCGTTCCTGATCTCGTTCTTCCCGATCGTCGTGAACGTCGCGACCGGCCTCGCCACCATGGAGCCGGAGCTCGAGGACGTGCTGCGCGCGCTCGGCGCCAGCAAGCTCGACATCATGCTGCAAGGTCGGCATTCCGCGCACGCAGCCCTATCTGTTCGGCTCGCTGAAGGTGGCGATCACGCTCGCCTTCGTCGGCACGGTCGTGTCGGAGACGGTCGGCGCCAATGCCGGGCTCGGCTACCTGATCGCGCTGGCCGGCTCGAACTTCCAGATGCCGCTGGTCTTCGCCGCGCTGCTGCTGCTCGCGGTCGAAGGCATCGCGATGTATGCTGTGTTCGCCTATGTCGAGCAGCTATTTCACGCGCTGGGCCTTCCGCTCCTCGATGAGCGCTGCGGGCTAAGCGTCCGATGCCGGTGCATTTCCTGCTCAATGGCGAATTGCGCGCCGAAGCAAGGCATTCCGCCGTCGATCACCGTTCTCGATTATCTGCGCGGCCACGCGCGCCTGACCGGCACCAAGGAAGGCTGCGCCGAAGGCGATTGCGGCGCCTGCACGATCGTCGTGGCGCGTCCGCGCGACGGCAAGATGCAATACGAGGCGGTCAATTCCTGCCTGATGCTGTTGCCGCAACTCGACGGCGCGTCGGTGCTGACCGTCGAAGGCCTGGCGTCGAACGGCGAACTGCATCCGGTGCAGCAGGCGCTGGTCGAGACCGACGGCACGCAATGCGGCTTCTGCACGCCCGGCTTTGTGATGGCGCTGTTACGCCTTCCAGCAGGGCGGCGAGCCGGTCGAGACCGAGCGCATCCACGATGCGCTGGCCGGCAACCTGTGCCGCTGCACCGGCTACCAGCGCGATCGTCGCCGCGGCGCATGCCGGCGGCGGCAGCAAAGCCGCGCGTGCGAAGCGGTCCGCGATGTGCCGAGCAGCGGCGATTATCGTTGCGCAGGGCCAGACGCGTCTGGATGCCGCGCAGTCTCGATGAGCTGGTGGCGCTGCGCGCCGAGCATCCGGACGCGCTCCTGCTCGCCGGCGGCACCGATCTCGGCCTCGCGGCAGCAAGGACCGCGAGCAGTTTCCGAAGGCTGATCCTGACCGGCGCGTGCAGGACATGCGCGGCGTCGCTGTGAAGGACGGCGCGCTCGAGATCGGCGGCGCCGCCACCTACACGATGGCGCTGCCGCTGATCGAGCAGCATTTCCCGTCCTTCGCCGCGCTTGATCCGCCGCATCGGCTCGCGCCAGATCCGCAATCTCGGCACCTTCGCCGGCAACCTCGCAGACCGCGTCGCCGATCGGCGACACGCCGCCGTGCCTGATCGCGCTCGGCGCCGAGGTCACGCTGGCGCTCGCGGGCAGGGAAGCGCACGCTGCCGGTCGAGGAATTCATCACCGGCTATCGCAAGACCGCGCTCGAGCCCGACGAGGTCATCGCCTCGATCCGCATTCCGCTGCTGCGCGACGGCACGCAATTCGCCGCCTACAAGCTGTCGAAGCGCTTCGATCAGGACATCTCGACCGTGGTCGCGGCATTCGCGCTCGAACGTCGAAGGCGGCAAGGTCGCATCGCTCCGCGCCGTCTATGGCGGCATGGCCGCGACGACGAAGCGCGCGACGACATGTCGAAGCAGGCACTTGCTCGGCAAGCCATGGACGCCTGCCGCGCTGGCCGACGATCGACGACGCGATCGCGCAAGGACTTCCAGCCGCTCACCGATCATCCGCGGCAGCGCCGCTTACCGCCTGCGCGCCGCCGCCGGCCTCGTCCGGCGCCTGCAGATCGAGACCACGACCGACGCCCGTCCGAGCTGGAGGCGCTATGAGCGCGCCTCTCGCCCGCATCCGTGGCGGCGTGCACACCTCCGATCAAGCACGACAGCGCGCGTCGGCCATGTCACCGGCAGCGCGCTCTATCTCGACGATGTGCCGGCCGTGCCGGGCACGCTGGAAGCCGCGCTGGTGCTCAGCCCGCATGCCCATGCCCGCATCAAGAACATCGACGTTTCCGCGCGCGCTGACGCCGCCCGGGCGTCGTCGCGGTCATCACCGCCGCCGACATCCCCGGCCTCAACGACATCGCGCCGATCAAGACCGACGAGCCGCTGCTGCCGGTCGATCTGGTCGAGCATGAAGGCCAGCCGGTCGCCGCCATCGCGGCGCAGACGCTCGACCAGGCGCGCGCCGCGGCGAAGCTCGTCGAAGATCGACTACGAGCCGCTGCCCGCCATCCTCACCGTCGAAGAGGCGATGGCGAAGGAGAGCTACGTCTCGCCGCCGCAGATCATGGAGCGCGGCGACCTCGCCGCCGCGCTCAAAGCCGCGCCGCATCGGCTGGCCGGCGAGCTGCGCTGCCGGCGGCCAGGATCACTTCTATCTCGAAGGCCAGATCGCCGCTCGCGACGCCGGGCGAGGACGGCGACCATGCACGTCCACAGCTCGACCCAGCATCCGACCGAGGTGCAGCACGGCGTCGCGCATCTGCTCGGCGTGCCGTTCAACGCGGTGACCGCCGAGGTGCGGCGCATGGGCGGCGCGTTCGGCGGCAAGGAGAGCCAGGCGACCATCATCGCCGGCATCGCCGCGGTGCTCGCCTGGACAAGGCGCGCCGGCCGGTGAAGCTGCGGCTGCCGCGCGACGACGACATGCGCGCCACCGGCAAGCGCCATCCGTTCCTCATCCGCTACGACGTCGGCTTCGACGATGACGGCCGCCTGCTGGCGCTCGATCTTCTGCTCGCCGCCAATGGCGGCAACGTCGCCGACCACACGCCGGCGGTGCTCACCCGCGCGCTGTGCCACGCCGACAATTGCTACTGGATCCCGATGCTGCGTTTCCGCGGCCTGCCGTGCAAGACCAACACGGTGTCGAACACCGCCTTCCGCGGCTATGGCGGGCCGCAGGGCATGATCGCGATCGAGACCATCCTCGACACCATCGCGCGGCACTCGGAGCTGCCGCTCGAAACGGTGCGCGAACGCAATTTCTACGGCGCCGCGCCGCGCAACGTCACGCCCTACGGCATGGCGGTCGAGGACAACATCCTCGAGCCGCTGCTCGATGATCTTCGAGCGCTCGGTCGATCTCGCCGCCTGGCGGCGCGAGGTCGATGCCTTCAACGCCAAGAGTCCGGTGGTGAAGAAGGGCCTCGCCACCATGCCGGTGAAGTTCGGCATCTCGTTCAACCGCCCCGCGCTCAATCAGGCCGGCGCGCTGGTGCATGTCTATACCGACGGCAGCGTGACGCTGAACCACGGCGGCACCGAGATGGGGCAGGGCCTGTTCATCAAGGTGGCGCAGGTGGTCGCCGAAGTCTTTCAGATCGACATCGACTGCATCCGCGTCACCGCGACCTCGACCGGCAAGGTGCCGAACACCTCGCCGACCGCGGCGTCATCGGGCTCCGATCTCAACGGCATGGCCGCGCTCAATGCCGCGACGCAGATCAAGACCCGCATGACCGCCGTCGCCGCCGAGCATTTCGACGTGCCGAAGGACGACATCGTGTTCTCCGGCAATCGCATCTATGCCGGCAACAAGAGCGTCTCCTTCAAGGAGCTCGCGCATCTGTGCTGGGAGAAGCGCGTCGCGCTCTCGCAGAGCGGCTATTACAGCACGCCGAAGATCCACTGGAATTTCGACACGCTGCAGGGCCGGCCGTTCTATTACTTCGTCTATGGCTATGCCGGCGCCGAGGTCGCGATCGACACGCTGACCGGCGAGATGCGGGTGCTGCGCGTCGAACTGCTGGAAGATTGCGGCAAGTCGCTCAATCCGGCGATCGATCTCGGCCAGATCGAAGGCGCCTTCGTGCAGGGCATGGGCTGGCTCACCAGCGAGGAGCTGTGGTGGGACAAGGACGGCAAGCTGCGCACCCACGGGCCGTCGACCTACAAGATCCCCGGCAGCCGCGACGTGCCGCCGGTCTTCAATGCGCGCATTCTGGCGGACATGCCGAACCGCGAGGAAACCGTGTTCCGCTCCAAGGCGGTCGGCGAGCCGCCGCTGATGCTGGCGATCTCGGTCTTTCTGGCGATCCGCGACGCCATCGCGGCCGCCGGGCCGAAAGGCGCCGAGATCAGGCTCGACGCGCCCGCCACGCCGGAGCGTATCCTCATGGCGCTCGACGCCATCCGCGCAGGAGCACAATGACCGACGACATCCATATGGGCCGCGCCGCCAAGCTGGCGCTGGAGATGATGCGCTCCAACAAAGGCGGCCCGTTCGGCGCGGTGATCGTGCGCAACGGCGAGGTCATCGCCGAAGGCTGGAACCAGGTCACCTCGACCAACGATCCGACCGCGCATGCCGAGATCACCGCCATCCGCGCCGCCTGCAAGAAGCTCGGCACCTGGGTGCTGACCGATTGCGACATCTACACGAGCTGCGAGCCGTGCCCGATGTGCCTCGGCGCGATCTACTGGGCGCGGCTGCGGCGCATGTACTACGCCAACACGCGCGAGGAGGCGGCCGTCGCCGGCTTCGACGACGCCTTCATCTACGACGAAATCCCGCTCAAGCCCGAAGCGCGCAAGATTCCCGGCGCGAAGCTCAGCCACCCGGACATGCAGCTTGCCTTCGAGGAGTGGATCAAGAAGCCGGACAAGATCCGCTACTGATCAGCTCGGAAAATGCTCGGCGTGCCAGTCGGCTTCGAGCTCGCGGTCGATCTTGCCGTCGATCAGGAACACGCCGGGGCAGCCTTCCGCCACCCATTCCTTCACCGGCGCAAGGTCGTCGAGCGTCCGCACCGTCGCGGCGCGGGCGCCGAAGCCGCGCGCCAGCGCGGCGAAGTCGGTCTCGGGAAATTGCACGATATCGATCGAGAGGTTCTGGCGGCGGTAGTAGTGCACCTCGGCGGCGTATGAGCTGTCGTTATAGATGAGGATGCACATGCGAAGCCCAAGCCGGATCGCGGTCTCGAAATCGGCGATCGACATCAGGAAGCCGCCGTCGCCCGCGCCGAGCACGGCGAGCTTGCCGGGATTGGCGAGGGCAAGCCCGATCGCGGAGGGCAGGCCGAGCCCGACCGATTGGAACGAATGGCTCAGGCACGACGCCTTGGCGTTCGGCACCCGCAGATAGCGCGGCACCCAGCCGCAGAAGTGACCGGAGTTCGACGCGACCACGCGATCCTTCGGCAGAATCTCGTCGACCGCCTTGCTCAGCACGCGCGGATCGATGAACTCGCGGCTCGACGTGTCGGGATGCGGATAGTGATGATTGTCGCCGGCGCGGATGCGCTCGCGCATGTGGTCGCTGCGGCGTCCGGCTTGCTTGCCCTTGAGCGCGCCGAGCAGCGCTTCCGCCGTCACCCTGGCGTCGCCAAGCACGGCGTGCTGCACCTCGGTCTGGTAGCCGAGCCGCGTCGGCTCGATGTCGATCTGCGCGACGACGGCATCCTCCGCGATCAGCTTGCCGCGCCTGGTGGTCCACTGCGTGAAGCTCACGCCAAAACCGACAATAAGATCGCTCTCGGCGATCAGCTCATCCCCCGCCGGCGAAGAGAAGCCGCCGCAAATCCCGAGCGACCACGGATTGTCCGCAAACAGCCCGTGCCCGCACACCGACGTCGCCAGCAGCGCGCCGCTGCGCTCGGCGAGCGCGATCAGCGCATCCTCGGCGCCGGACAGCACCGCGCCGCGCCCGGCGAGAATGAGCGGCCGTTCCGCCCGCTTGATCGCCTCCGCCAGCCGCTCCACCGCAGCAGGCTCCGGATAAAGCCGCCCCGGTTTCGGCGGCAATTCGGCCGGCGCATTGCTCTCCACCGCCGGCGCGTTCTGCACATCGAGCGGCATGCTGAGCACCACGGTCTGCCGCCCGTGCATCGCCGTCGTCACCGCGCGCAACAGATCGGCGCGCGCCGATTGCGGCGTGTGCAGCCGCTCGGACACCGCGCCGACCGAGCGCACCATCTCGGCCTGCTCGAAATAGAAATTGTTCTTCACATGGCCGCGCGGCACGTCGCCGGCGAGCACCAGCAGCGGCGTGCGGCTCTTCGCCGCCTCGCCAATGCCGGTGATCGCATTGGTGAGGCCGGGCCCGGAATGCACGCTCACCAGCGTCAGCTCGCCGGTCGCCTTGGCATAGGCATCCGCCATCGCGGAGGCGCCGCCTTCATGGCGCGCCGATATCAGCTCGACGCCGTTCTCGACGAGCGCATGCGAAATCTTGAAATTGGCGGTGCCGAGCAGGCCAAAGCAGCGCCGCGCGCCAAGCGCCGCCAGATCTTTGGCCAAAGCCGCCGCAACAGTCGAAGGATTGCTCACGCCATACGCCTCGTTTGACAGTGATAATCGCGCATATGACTATATCGCCAGCAATCAGACAAACGACCGGCTTTGCGCCGGCAGGGGAGCACGTCATGTACAAGAAGATCGCGCTTGGGGTGATCGCAACTGCGCTGCTGAGCACCGCGAGCTTCGCCCAGGAAGTCACGCTGCGCGCCGTCTCCGCTTTCGCGGAAAAGACCACCTACGCGCGCGGCTTCGAGAAATTCATCGACCGCGTCAACGCCTCCGGCAAAGGCCTCGTCCAGATCAATTACATCGGCGGTCCGAAGGCGATGCCGCCGTTCGAGGTCGGCAAGGCGCTGCAGGGCGGCGTGATCGACATCGCCAACACCACCGGCGCTTTCACCACCAACGTGCTGCCGGAGGGCGATGCCTGGAAGCTCACCGAAAAGCCGATGTCGGAGCTGCGCAAGAACGGCGGCTACGACTACATGGCCAAGCTCTATGCCGAGAAGATGAATGCGATTTTCCTCGCGCGGCTGGTCGACGACAATCAGTTCCATCTCTATCTGACCAAGCCGATCACGGGCGCCGACCTCACTGGCCTGAAGCTTCGCATCACGCCGGTCTATCGCGACTTCTTCCAGGCACAGGGCGCGACGGTGGTGCAGACGCCGCCGGGCGAGGTCTATACCGCGCTCGAGCGCGGCGTGGTCGACGGCTATGGCTGGCCGATCACCGGCATCTTCGATCTCGGCTGGCACGAGAAGACCAAGTACCGCGTCGATCCCGGCTTCTACAGCGTCGAAGTGTCGATCCTCGTGAACAAGACCGCCTGGGACAAGCTCAGCGACGCGCAGAAGGCCGTGCTGCGCAAGGCGGCCGAGCAGGGCGAAGCAGGAAGCCGCCGCCGAGTTCAAGGCGGAGAACGAGAAGGACATCAAGCGGCAGGCCGACGCCGGCATCCAGGTCATCAAGTTCGACGGCGCAGCGGGCGCGGCCTGGCGCAAGAAAGCCTACGACACGGGCTGGGAAGGCGTCATCAAGCAGAGCCCCGAGCACGGGCCGAAGCTGAAGGCGCTGTTCTCGAAGCCGAACTAGCGCACGCGCTCGTTCAAGCACGTCATGGCGCGGCTGTCACGATGGTTCGGGCGCTTGCTCGACCTCGCTGATGGCCGTCGCCTGCCTGTTGCTGCTCGCCATGACGGTGATGATCGGCATCGATGTGCTGTTTCGCAACATCGGCGCCGGCGGGCTCGCGGTCAGCAATGAGCTGTCCGAGGACATTCTTTATCTGATGACGCTGCTGGCCGCGCCCTGGCTGCTGCGCCAGGGCCAGCACATCCGCGTCGACATCCTGTTGCGCGCGCTGCCGCTGCGGCTCGCCTGGGCGCTGGAATGGGCCGGCGACATCGTCGGGCTGCTCTGCTCGCTCTATTTCGTCTGGTACGGCGTGCTCATCACCAAGGCGAGCTACGCGGCCGGCTCGATCAACATCAAGACGCTGGTGACGCCGGAGTGGTGGACGCTGGTGCCGCTGCCGCTCGCCTTTTCGCTGGTCGCGCTCGAATTCTTCTTCCGCATGCATCGGCTCGCCAACACCGAGATCGGCCTGCGCGACGATGCCATTTCGGCGGCTTGAGGCGGCGTCATGGTGATGTCCTGGCAAGCTGCCTCGCTGCTCCTGCTCGGCGGCTCGACCGTGCTCCTGCTGATGGGCATGCCGGTCGCGATCTCCTTCGTCGCGATCAATATTGTCGGCGCCATCCTGTTTCTCGGCGGCGAGGCCGGCCTGCAGCAGGTCGCGCGCAACAGCGTCGCGGCCACGCTCAACTTCGGCCTGACGCCGATTCCGCTGTTCATCCTGATGGGCGAGGTGCTGTTCCACACCGGCCTCGCCATCAAGGTGATCGACGGCATCGAGCGGCATCATCCGGCAGGTGCCGGGCCGCCTCGCGGTGGTCGACCGTCGTCGCCGGCACGATCTTCTCGGCGATTTCCGGCTCGACCATCGCCACCACCGCCATGCTCGGCTCGCTGATGCTGCCGGTGATGCTGATCGCGCGGCTATCACCCGGTGCTGGCGACCGGGCCGATCATGGCGATCGGCGCGGTCGATATGCTCATCCCGCCGTCGGCGCTGACCGTCCTGCTCGGCAGCCTGTCCGGCATTTCCATCTCGAAACTGCTGATCGGCGGCGTGGTGCCGGGCTTGATCCTGAGCGTTGCCTTCGTCGGCTACATCGTCGTGCGGGTGAAGACGCGGCCCGAGCTCGCGCCCGCCACGCCGATCGAACGCAAGACCGGCTGGGCGCGCTACGAACTGCTCGTCCTTTACGTCCTGCCGCTGGCCTCGATCTTCGTCGTCGTGATCGGCGCGATGTCGGCGGGGCTACGCCACGCCGACCGAAAGCGCGGCGCTCGGCGCGCTCGCCACCATGGCGCTGGCGGCGGTCTACCGCGTCATCAGCGTCGATAACCTGATGCGCGCCTTGCGCGGCACGGTCGCGATCTCCGGCATGATCATGTTCATCATCCTCGGCGCCACCACGTTCTCGCAGATCCTGAGCTTCTCCGGCGCGACGCAGGGCATCGTCTCGGCCGTTCTCGGCCAGGGACTGTCGACGCTGGCCATCCTCGCCGGCATGATGCTGCTTCTGATCTTCCTCGGCATTTTCGTCGATCAGGTCAGCATGATGCTGATCACGCTGCCGGTGTTCATGCCGATGGTGCAGCAGCTCGGCATCGATCCGATCTGGTTCGGCGTGCTCTATCTCATCTGCATGCAGCTCGGCCTGCTGCTGCCGCCGCACGGGCTTCTGCTGATGACGATGAAGGGCGTCGCGCCGCCGCGAGGTCACCATGGCGCACATCTTCCGGCGGTGATGCCCTACATCGCGATGAGCCTGATCCTGCTCGCTGCTCATCATCATGTTTCCGGCGATCGCGACCTGGCTGCCGAATTTGTGGGGGTAAGGCTGATCATCGGCTTGCCATCCCGCCATGCGGGTGGCGCCACGCGATGATGCTCCTACTCGAGCGCTCACGCTCGCGCACAGCTCCGTCGTCATTGCCGCTTAGCAAGACGATCCGGCCCGCCCCGGGAACGCCTGTTACGATCCCGACGTGACTGCGCGAAACCGCGATGCAGCCGATGCACGGACCCGATGCTGGCGATCCGAACCGCGCCCACTCTCGCGCAAGATTGAAGCGCCGATCTGCAACGCCCAACTTCTGACGAAGCCACCAGCCGCACCAACGCGCCGGCCGAGGATCACCCCGCTTCGCAGACAATTCGGATGAACTGCATTGTCCGTCGTTGCCGCATTGTCCATGCCTTAGTTGAGTTGCGTTCGCGGCGGTGATCGAGAGCGCAACCGTCATGGCGCACAAGATCGCCGCCGCGCTATTGCGCTTCAGCATCATCAGTTCTCCGATTTGTGGAAGGGCTACTGCGGTTACTTATCGTCGCGCGTGCAGACGGTCTAGCGCCCGCGTTACGTCCATCAGATCGCAATAGCGTTTGATGGTTCGCGAAATATCGCCGAGGTTGTCGTTGAGTTTCTTTCGAATGCGTCGACTGGTTGATTGATGGCGGCGTGCGGCTTACGAGTGCCGAGCCTGGCGAGAACGATTGCGGTGATGCCGCCGCCCCCGATCAACGGGATGAGCCAGGCCCACGCATCAGCAACAGGTACAGCCGATGATGGCTTATCCATGATCCGGCGACTCCGCCGGCGCCGTCTTCGAACCTTCCTGGTGCCGCTTTTTCGCCACCGCGCGGTCTTGCTCGCAGCGGAAACAAGAATAGAGCGCGAAAGAGAAAGTGTTGGCTGGGGCGCCTGGATTCGAACCAGGGGATGGCGGAATCAAAATCCGCTGCCTTACCACTTGGCTACGCCCCAAAACCTGTCGGGAGCCGGCGGACATCTGACTATGGCCGGCGCGGCGGACCATAGCCGCGCGCGCCGCGCGGTTCAACGTTCAGGCGGGATCGAGCAGGCCGAGCCTTTCAACTTTGGCGAAATCGCCCGCGATCAGTTTGGCGCCGATGTCGGTGCGATAGCGCAGATTCGCGGTGCGCACCTTTGCCGCCCGCCGCACCGCCGCCTGCTGCGCCTCCGCGATGGTCGCGCCGGTTCCGGTCACGACCATGATCCAGCCGAATGCGCCCGCGGTAACCATCTGCCCGCCGACATTGCGACCTCGCGCGAAATGCAGATGCGGCTCGTCCTCGCGCGTCGTCTCGGTGAACACCGGCATGCCCGCCAGCTGACGTCACGTAATGGCGGCTGTGCGGGAAGGGCGGCGTGGTCATCACGATGCCGGCGCAGAAGCCGGGCCGCGTCTTGAATTCGCCGCGCCGGCTGATCATCGCCTTGAAAAGCGCACCCCACGGCGTCTCTTGCAGCGGCGTCAGGATCGCGAAGCCCGGATAGCCGAAGCGGCAGGTGAATTCGAGCGGCCAGATGCCTTGCTCGTTCACGATGGTGTTGAGGTTGATGTAGCCGACATATTTGTGCTCGCGCAGCAGCGGCTGCATCTTCGCCAGCGTGCGCTCGAAGAATGTCTGCGTGCGATCGTAGGTGACGATCGTGCCCATCTCGCCGGTCAGCTCGCCCAGGTCGCCGGGAAAGAAGCGCTTGTGCTCCCAGTCGAGGCAGGCGCGGCCGAGGAATTTCTCGCCGTCGAAATAGGCGCCGACGCCCATCTCGACGCCGTCGAGCCACGGCATCAGGATGAAATTGGTGTTGGGTATCGTGGTCTGCGCGAGCTTGGCCTTGAGCACGGCCTTGGTGTCGGCGCCGTCCGGCGCGAAGCCGACATAATTGTCGGCGGCCTCGAATTCCGGATCGTTGAATTTCAGGACGTAGCGTCCCGGATTCTCGTCGATGTGGCGTGCCGCGCGCGTCGTATCCGGTGAATTCGTGCACCGGCGCGACATTCAAGCCGAGCTCCGCCAGCACGCGTCTGCCCATAGGCGCGGTCGGTCTCCAGCCGGTCGCCGAAGGCGCGAGCCGCCGATCACGTTGAAGCCCTGCGCGCGCAGATCGTCCTGCACGGCGCCGCGCTGCTCCGCGACGTTCTCGAACACGATGACGCCGTCGTCGCCGGCCGCCTTCACCCAGGCAAGCTCGGCGCGCCAGTCGGCGACGCGCGTGATCATGCCGGACAGCACGTCATGGCACGAGCGGATCGGAGATGAAGACCTTGACGTCGTGGCCTTCGGCCTGAAGGCGCAGATAGAGCGCGCCGAGGTCGCAATAGTCGCCGACGCCGAGAAATCGCATCGGCGCAGTCTCAGTGCCAGCCCGAAGTGCGCGCCGATAGCGCTCGAAGCAGCGCAGGCCGCAGGTCAGCCGCATCAGCGCGCCCTCGGCGATCGCGCGGTCGCGGTGCGCGGATCGGCCTCGACCAGGGGCGCGATCGCCTCCGCGATTCCAGGCCAGCGAGTGCTTCACGTCGAGAATGGCGTGCAGCGAGAAATAGGTGCGGGCCTTGGCCTTGAGGCCGAGCCGCTTGAGCCCGGCATTGGTCGCGGCGGAGCGGCCGGGCGCCGTCATCTCGATCACGCCGAGCGCGCCGATCGAGTGGTAGGCGTACTGCCGGTTGGCGGCGAGCCCGGCCATCGTGTTGGCCGAGCGCCAGCGACTCCTCGACGGTCTTCTCGACGAGCGGCGTCAGCTCGAAGATGATCGGCGAGCGCGCCGAGCAGCGGCCCGTGCATCGCCTTTGGATTGCCGCGCCCCATCTCGTCCCAGTAATTGCGGGCAAGCTCGAGCTTCGGCCGGGTCGGAAATTTGAGCTGGGTGAGGGCGGTGAGGTCTTCGAAGCCGGCTTCGCCGGCGACTTCCTGCGTCAGAAACCACTTCATCTCGTCGAGCGTGGCTTCGTTCTCGAGCCAGGGAAACAGCGGATCGCCCTGGCCCGGCCCGGTTTCCTTCAGGCTTTCGAACCACTCGATGAAGCGCTTGGCATCGGTCGGGCGCTTCGGCGGCGCGCGCAGCACCGCTGCGGCGCGTTCGCGCTCGAGGAATTCCACTTCTTCTTCCAGCAGATCGGCCATGTCGCGCCAGCTGGCGCGCCGCTCACCCGGCAGGCCCGGCTCGAAGCGCCAGTGGTTGAGCTCGGTCAGGCGCAGTTGCAGCGCGCGATCGACCCCGGTCGGCGAGGTGCGGGTGACATCAAGCATGCTCTAACTTCCTCGCGGTCAATTGCACGACCGCGATACGGTCGACGCGGTCGTATGGCGCGTGCTCGAGCTCCTCGCCGAACACGTCGGGATCGAGCTCGCGATATTCGTAATCGATGCCGGCCTCTTCGAGCTTGGCGGCCGCGGCGGCGCCAAACAGGTCTTCGCCCTCGCGGATCGCCGAGCCGGTGTAGAGCAACAGCGTGCCGCCCGGCGCCAGGCGGTCGATCGCCGCCTCGATGATGTCGAGCGAGAGGCGCTCGCCCAGTTCACCGCCGCCATGGCGGTAAGTGCGTTGCAGCGGATCGCGCAGATAAGGGGGGTTGGCTACGACCATGTCGAACTCTCCCGGCATGTTTTTCATGAGATCGCTTTTGACGACCTCGATGTTTTGCAAGCCGGATATTTCGACGTTGATCTTGGCGAGCCGCAGCGCGGCCTCGTTGATGTCGCCCATCACGACGCGCGCCTCCGGCAAGGCTCGCGCAATGATGATGCCGCCGGCGCCGCTGCCGCAGCCGATGTCGGCGACTCGTTTCACCGGCGCTTTGAGCGCGCGCAGGTGATGTTCGATCGCAGTGCAGAATCGATATGTGTCGGGCCCGAAGAACACGGCGTCGGCGCCGGTGGTCGGGAAGGCCGAGTGGAAGAACAGTTCGTCGCCGATCGTTGAAGCGCGGATGCGGCTGCGCCACAGGCCGTCTGCCTGTTCGAGCTGACCCGCGCTCTGCAGCAGAACGAAAACCTGCTCGGGGATCGCCTCGCGCCCGAACGGGCGGCTCCAGCCCAGCACGTCCTCGACGGATCGTCCGCGCTCGTTACGCAAGCGCGCGTTCACGCGGGCATGGGTCGCGGGCGTCGGCGTGATGAAGCGGTAGCCGCGCTCGCGCAGCAGGACCCCAAGCGCGCGCAGAGCCTCGTCCGGAACGCCGGACAAGGCCGTCATGGAACTCCAGTGGAGCATGGCCGGACAACCCAAAGCCGCCGCAAGGGTTCCACTTGGAAAGATGCCAACCCTCGCGGCGTCCGAAGCCTGGAGTCGCTAGCGCGGATTGCGCGGCAGGCTGTTGTGGATGCAGGTCGCCGCAATGGCGGCGTGGCCTTCCGCGACGCTGAGTTGATGCAGGTCGGAGACGACGTCGCCGGCCGCATAGAGTCCCTCGACGCTGGTCTGCTGCTTGTCATTGACCTCGATGCAGCCGATGTCGTTGCAGCGGGCGCCGAGCGCGCGTGCCAGGTCCGAATGCACGTCGCATCCGAGCACGGGATAGAGCACGTCGAATTCCGCGGTCGCGCCATTCTCGAACGTGACTTCCATGCCCGATCGGGTTTGCCGGAAGCGCTTCGGCGCCGACGCCGCGACCTTGATGTGATCGACCGCCTTCGCTGCCGTCGTGTTGCTCTTGCACCGGCAGGACCGTGACCTTTTTCGAGTAGGTGCTGAGGAACTCCGCCTTCTTCGAGTGCGGCTTCGACCGTCACCATAGACGGCGATCTGTTTGTCCATCGCCTCGTAGCCGTCGCAGATCGGGCAATAGCGGATCAGGGCTTTGGCCACCGCGTCGTCGAGGCCGGGCAGGCCACGGTGTGGTCGGTGATGCCGGTCGCGATCAGAACGCGCGCCGCTGTCGATCTCTTCCTTGTCCGTCGTCGCGACAAAGCCTCCCTTGGTTTTGCGCAGCGCGGTCGACCTTGCCGCCGCGCAAACTCCGCGCCATACCGCTTCGCCTGCTCGCGCATCCGCTTCAGCAGGTCCGGTCCGGCGATCCCGCTGAAGCCCGGATGGTTATGGCTCTCCGGGAATCTGCGCGGCGCGGCTGTCATCGGCGTCGAATCACCACGACCTTGCGGCGGTAGCGCGCGAGATAAGTCGCCGCCGTCAGGCCCGCCGGGCCGCCGCCCATGATGATGCAGTCCCAATCCATCGCCTTGTTCCGATTTCGCAGCACAAATAGCCCAAGCGGGCAGTGGTTCCGCGCCTTTGCGTAGCGCCGGTTTTTTGCTCATATCGCCGCCCTGGAAGGTGACGCTCATGGCCAACAAGACCGCAAAACCGAAAAACAAGCAGCTCCGCTCGCAACTCTGGTTCGACAATCCCGAGAACCCGGGCATGACCGCGCTCTATCTCGAGCGCTATCTCAACTGGGGCCTGACCAAGGAAGAGCTCACCTCCGGCAAGCCGATCGTCGGCATCGCGCAGACCGGCAGCGATCTGTCGCCCTGTAACCGTCACCATATCGAGCTTGCCGAGCGCGTGCGCGCCGGCATCCGCGCCGCGGGCGGCATCGCCTTCGAATTCCCGGTGCACCCGATCCAGGAGACCGGCAAGCGCCCGAACGCCGCGCTCGACCGCAATCTCGCTTATCTCGGCCTGGTCGAAATCCTGTACGGCTATCCGCTCGACGGCGTCGTGCTGATGACCGGCTGCGACAAGACCACGCCGGCCTGCATCATGGCGGCGGCGACGGTGAACATCCCGGCGATCGTCCTGTCCGGCGGGCCGATGCTCAACGGCTGGGACGGCGAGCGCCGCATCGGCTCCGGCATGGTGGTGTGGCAGGCGCGCGAGGACCACGCCGCCGGCAAGATCAGCTACCAGGAATTCATCGACCTCGTCGCCAACTCGGCGCCGTCGATCGGCCATTGCAACACGATGGGCACCGCCTCGACCATGAACGGCCTCGCCGAGGCGCTCGGCATGTCGCTGCCGGGTTGCGCCGCCATTCCCGGCGCCGTATCGCGAGCGCGGCCAGATCGCCTATGAGACCGGCGTGCGCGCGGTCGAAATCGTGCGCGAAGACCTGAAGCCCTCCGACATTCTCACCCGCAAGGCGTTCGAGAACACCATCGTCGCCAATTCGGCGATCGGCGGCTCGACCAATGCGCCGATCCACATCAACGCCATCGCCAAGCACATCGGCGTCAAGCTCGACATCACCGATTGGGAGAAGGTCGGCTACGACATACCGCTGCTCGTCAACATGCAGCCGGCCGGCTTCTATCTCGGCGAGGAATATTACCGCGCCGGCGGCCTGCCGGCGGTGATGAACGAACTGCTCAAAGCCGGCCGTATCCATGCCGACGCGCTCACCATCAACGGCAAGACGATGGGCGAGAACGTCAAGCGCGCCAAGATCAAGAACGAAGACGTGATCCGCACCTACAAAAAGCCGATGAAGGAGAAGGCCGGCTTCAAGGTGCTGCACGGCAATCTGTTCGACAGCGCGGTGATGAAGACCAGCGTCATCTCGGAAGAATTCCGCAAGCGCTATCTCTCCAATCCGAAAGACCCGGATGCGTTCGAAGGCCGCGCCGTCGTGTTCGAAGGGCCGGAGGATTATCACCACCGCATCGACGATCCGAAGCTCAAGATCGACGAGAACACGATGCTGTTCATCCGCGGCACCGGCCCGATCGGCTATCCCGGCGCGGCGGAGGTCGTGAACATGCAGCCGCCGGCGGCGCTCATTCGAAAAGGCGTCATGGCGCTGCCCTGCATCGGCGACGGCCGGCAGTCCGGCACCTCGGCGTCGCCCTCGATCCTCAACGCCTCGCCGGAAGCGGCGGCCGGCGGCGGGCTCGCGATCCTCAAGACCGGCGACCGCGTGCGCATCGATCTGCGCAAGGGCACCGCCGACATTCTCATTTCCAAGGCCGAGCTCGCCGAGCGCCGCGCCAGGCTGGAGAAGCAGGGCGGCTTTCAAATATCCGCCGAGCCAGACGCCGTGGCAGGAAATCCAGCGCGGCATGGTCGATCAGCTCGGCGAGGGCATGGTGCTCAAGCCGGCCGTCAAATATCAGCGCGTCGCGCAGAAAAGCGTTCCGCGCGACAATCACTAAAAGCAAGGGGAAGTACACGTGGCCGGACGTTTGAAGGGCAAGACCGCGGTCGTCACCGCGGCGGGACAGGGCATCGGGCGTGCAATCGCCGAAGCGATGATCGCCGAAGGCGCCAAGGTGATCGCCACCGATCTGGCTGTGTCAAAGCTCAAGAGCCTGAAGAAGGCGAAAATCTTTCCGCTCGACATGCGCTCGACCAAGGCGGTCGACGAGCTCGCCAAGAAGATCGTCAAGGAGTTCGGCGCGCCGGACATCCTGGTCAACTGCGCCGGCTACGTGCACCAGGGCAATGTGCTCGAATGCTCGGAGCAGGACTGGGACTTCTCCTTCGACCTCAATGTGAAGTCGGCCCACCGCGCTGCTGCGCGCCTTTGTGCCGGCGATGCTCAAGAACGGCGGCGGCTCGATCATCGCCATCGCCTCCGCGGTCTCCTCGATCCGCGGCGTGCCGCAGCGTTACGTCTATGGCGCGACCAAGGCGGCGGTGATCGGCCTGATCAAGGCGGTCGCCGCCGACTACATCCGCCAGGGCATCCGCGCCAATGCGATCTGCCCGGGCACCATCGTGTCGCCCTCGTTCGAAGAGCGCGTCGTCTCCACTGCCAAGAAAAGCGGCAAATCGAGCAAGGACGACGCGCACCGACTTCGTCAATCGCCAGCCCATTGGGCGGTTGGGCACGGCGCAGGAAGTCGCCAATCTCGCCGTATTCCTCGCCTCCGACGAAGCGAGCTACATCACCGGCCAGGCCCACTTGGTCGATGGCGGCATGGCGCTTTGAGATTTGGCGCTTTAGACTTTTCGCCAAGAGAAAAGCCGGTATCCAAGCCCGCCACGCTTCGCTAGGGTGACTGACAGAGCCCGCAAAGGGCCGGCACACAAAGAGCGGCCAATTGAGCCGCCGGGAGGAAGTCCATGGCGTCCGTCGTAATTCGCGACGTGCGCAAGTCGTTCGGTTCGACCGCCGTCATCCACGGCGTGTCGGTCAACATCAATGACGGCGAGTTCGTCGTGCTGGTCGGCCCGTCCGGCTGCGGCAAGTCCACGCTGCTGCGCATGATCGCGGGGCTGGAGAACATCACCGGCGGCGAAATCCGCATCGGCGATCGCGTCGTCAACAACGTCCCGCCGAAAGAGCGCGACGTCGCGATGGTGTTCCAGAACTACGCGCTCTATCCGCACATGACCGTCGCGGCCAATATGGGCTTCTCGCTGCAATCTGCGCGGCGCGCCGAAGGCCGAGATCGAGCAGCGCGTCGCGCGCGCCGCCGACATCCTCGGCCTGCAGCCTTATCTGGAGCGCTTTCCGCGCCAGCTTTCCGGCGGCCAGCGCCAGCGCGTCGCCATGGGCCGCGCCATCGTGCGCGACCCGCAAGTGTTCCTGTTCGACGAGCCGCTGTCGAACCTCGACGCCAAGCTGCGCGTGCAGATGCGCACCGAGATCAAGGAGCTGCATCAGCGGCTCAAGACCACGACGGTTTACGTCACGCACGACCAGATCGAAGCCATGACCATGGCCGACAAGATCGTCGTCATGCATGACGGCATGGTCGAGCAGATCGGCGCGCCGCTCGAGCTCTATGACAGGCCGGAGAACCTGTTCGTCGCCGGCTTCATCGGCTCGCCGGCGATGAACTTCGCTCAAGGGCACGGTTCGCGCCAACGGCAAGCTCGAATTCGAAGGGCCGGGCGGCATCCGCCTGCCGCTATCGGGCGCGCCGCAAGGCAGCGACGGCCGTTCCGCGATCTACGGCGTGCGGCCCGAGCATTTCATGCTCGGCGATGACGGCGCCGACGCCGAGGTCATGGTCGTCGAGCCGACCGGCTCCGAGACTTCAGGTCGTCGCCAAGATGGGCGGCGAGGACATCATCGCGGTGTTCCGCGAACGCCACCAATTCAAGCCGGGCGACAAGATCCGGCTCAAACCAGATCCGCGGCTCGTCCATCTGTTCGACGAGGCCACCGGTCAAACGACTGAACGCAGTAAATCGCAAAGAGAAATCGAGGGAGGGAATGACGATGACTAGATTTTACCCGCCGCACCGTAGTGAAAGGCGGCACCGCATTCGCGGCCGCCAGCATGCTGTCCGGCCCGGCACTGCTCGAATGGGCCAAGGCCTGGGCGCAAGCCGCGCCGTGGAAGCCGGAGAAGGGCGCCAAGATCAACCTGATGCGCTGGCGCCGCTTCGTGCAGGCCGAAGACGAGGCCTTCGTGAAGATGATCAACGCCTTCAAGCAGGCGACCGGCGTCGACGTCGTCGTCACCAACGAATCGTTCGAGGACATTCAGCCGAAGGCGTCGGTTGCCGCCAACACCGGCTCAGGGCCTCGACATGGTGTGGGGCCTCTATTCGCTGCCGCACCTGTTCCCGCAGAAGTGCATGGACCTGACCGACGTCGCCAACTATCTCGGCAAGAAGTACGGCGGCTGGGCGCCGGCGGCCGAGACTGTACGGCAAGTCCGGCGGCAAGTGGATCGGCATTCCGGTCGCCACCACCGGCGGCCTGATGAACTACCGCATCTCCTCGATGGAGAAGGCGGGCTTCAAGGAATTCCCGAAGGACACCGCGGCCTTCCTCGAACTCGTGCAAGGCGCTCAAGAAGAACAACACGCCGGCCGGCTTCGCGCTCGGCCACGCTTCGGGCGACGCCAACACCTGGCTGCACTGGGCGCTGTGGTCGCATGGCGGCAACCTGGTCGACAAGGGCGACAAGGTCGTCATCAACTCGCCGGAGACCGTGAAGGCGCTGGAATACGTCAAGGCGCTCTACGAGAACTTCATCCCCGGCACCGCGTCGTGGAACGACTCGTCCAACAACAAGATCTTCGTGTCGGGCGACCTGCACCTGACGTCGAACGGCATCTCGATCTATGTGGCGGCGCAGAAGGACAACAAGGCGGTCGCCGAGGACATGAACCACGCCTACATGCCGATCGGTCCGGTCGGCAAGCCGACCGAGCTGCATCTCGCGTTCCCGATCCTCACCTTCCAGTTCACCAAGGCGCCGCAGGCCTGTAAGGCGCTGACGGCGTTCATGCTGGAAGCCGAGAACTTCAATCCGTGGGTCGAGGCCGCGCAGGGCTATCTGTCGCACTTCCTGCTCGCCTACGACAAGAACCCGGTCTGGACCGCGGATCCGAAGCGCACGCCTTATCGCGACGTGTCGAAGCGCACGCTGACTCCGGGCGGCCAGGGCTCGCTCGGCGAGAAGGCGGCGGCGGCGATTGCCGACTTCATCGTCGTCGACATGTTCGCCAACTACGCGACCGGCCGCGAAGACGCCAAGGGCGCGATCGCGGTCGCGGAGCGGCAGGCGAAGCGCATCTATCGCTAAGGCAAACCAACCGGCGGCCGGCTCATACTCGGCCGCCGGATTCTCTCTTACTCGGAGCGAGGAATGGTCGACGTCACGATCCCGGCACGGCGCACTGAGGCCTATTCGGCCTGGAGCCAGCTCAAGTCGAACCGCAACTGGCTCGGCTACTGGTTCATGCTGCCGGCGTTGCTGATCCTGGTGCTGTTCCTCGCCTATCCGCTCGGACTCGGCGTCTGGCTGTCCTTCACCGACACCCGCATCGGCCGTCCCGGCGAGTTCATCGGCCTCGAAAACTACGAGTGGCTGAGCGGCGACTCGATCTTCTGGGTCTCGGTCTTCAACACGCTGCTCTACACGATCGTCGCCAGCATCATAAAATTCGCCGCGGGTCTCTATCTCGCGCTGCTGCTCAACCAGTACCTCCCGTTCAAGGCGATGGTGCGGGCGGCGATGCTGATCCCCTTCATCGTCCCGACCGTGCTGTCCGCGATCGCGTTCTGGTGGATTTACGACACCCAGTTCTCGATCATCTCCTGGACGCTGAAGCAGGTCGGCCTGCTCTCGACCAATATCGACTTCCTCGGCGACCCGTGGAATGCGCGCGGTCGGTGATCTTCGCCAATATCTGGCGCGGCGTGCCGTTCGTCGCCATCACGCTGCTGGCCGGCCTGCAGACCGTGTCGCCCTCGCTCTACGAGGCGGCGACGCTCGACGGCGCCAGCCGCTGGCAGATGTTCCGCCACATCACCTATCCGCTGCTGACGCCGATCATCGCCGTGGTGATGACGTTCTCGGTGCTGTTCACCTTCACCGACTTCCAGCTGATCTGGGCCATGACCCGCGGCGGGCCGGTCAACGCCACCCACCTGATGGCGACGCTCGGCTATCAGCGCGCCATCCTCGCCGGCCAGCTCGGCGAAGGCGCCGCGATCGCGACCGCCATGATCCCGTTCCTGCTCACCGCGATCATGATTTCCTGGTTCGGCCTGCAGCGGCGCAAATGGCAGCAGGGGGACGACAATGACTGACGTCGTCGCGCCCCGCAAAGCCGTGCTGCCGCAGCGAGATCGCCGCGTCCGACCACAGCGAGGGCATGAGCTATCTGGAGTCGCTGCCGCGCCGGCTGGTCACGCTCTACCTGCCGCTCGTTCTGTTCCTGATCATCCTGCTGTTTCCGTTCTATTGGATGGCGCTGACCGCCATCAAACCGAACGAGCAGTTGCTCGACTTCCAGACCGTCAATCCGTTCTGGACCACGTCGCCGACCTTCCAGCACATCAAGAAGCTGCTGTTCGAGTCCAACTATCCGCTGTGGCTGTGGAACACGATGTATGTCGCGGCCGCCGCGACCGTTCTCTCGATCTTCGCCAGCGTGCTCGCGGCCTATGCGATCGTGCGGCTGCGCTTCAAGGGCGCGCAGACGCTCGGCGCCGCGATCTTCCTCGCCTATCTGGTGCCGCCGTCGATCCTGTTCATCCCGCTCTCGACCGTGATCTTCAATTACGGCCTGTTCGACTCGCCGCTGTCGCTGATCCTGGTTTATCCGACGATCCTGATTCCGTTCTCGACCTGGCTGCTGATGGGCTATTTCAAGACCATCCCCTACGAGCTCGAGGAATGCGCGCTGATCGACGGCGCCAGCCGCTGGCAGATCCTGACCAAGATCGTGCTGCCGCTGGCGATACCGGGCCTGATCTCGGCCTTCATCTTCTGCTTCACGCTGTGCTGGAACGAATTCATCTACGCGCTGACGTTCCTGCAATCGGTGCAGAACAAGACCGTGCCGGTCGCGATCGTCAACGAATTCGTCGACGGCGACATCTATCGCTGGGGCTCGCTGATGGCGGGCGCGCTGGTCGGCTCGCTGCCGCTGGTGATCCTGTACGCGTTCTTCGTCGAGCACTACGTCTCGGCGATGACCGGCGCGGTCAAGGAATAGCGTTAGTGCAGGGTGGCGCCGTCGCGCTTGGGCGGCGCGAGCGGAAAGTCCTCTTCATCCTCGGCGTGGCCGTCGATGAAGATCGAGATCAGGTCGGCAAGCGCGCTCGGCATCGCGACCTCGTTCACCAGGTCCGGCGCCGCGGCGACATAGCGCTCGGCTTCCTCGCGATCCGCCGTCACGAGATGCAGCAGCGGCGGCGCGTTGGCGTCGGAGCGGCGCGCCATCAGGCAATAGAGCCGCGGCTCGTCCTGGGTCAGGTTGGCGCGATAAGCCTCAATGTCGCTTGCGGAGAGATTGAGGTCGGCGGCGCCGGCAAAATAGTAATCGGCATCGCGGTCACGCTTGAGCAGGTCGCCGGGCGGAATGCCGTTCTCGCCGACCATCGCGGCGCGCGCTTCCCAGCTCCGCTCGCCCTTGGAATTGGCGGCGCGAGGGCTCGCGACGACGATGCCGACTGAGATCGAAACCTGCTTGTCCATGGCGCTCTCCCGGCTGCCGTGACAACGCGAAGACAAGAACAGGGCGGCTGCTTTGGTTCCGAACTATCTCACACGCGGTGCGATTGGAACATCGTAGATCTGTGGATTCGCACCACCACTATATGTGTAATGCCACCACTCGCGCACGTAATTCTTGAAGCCATACCGTGACATAGCGCTGCGCAGCCGCTCGCGATTGGCGCTCTGCTCGGCGCCGATCTCCTTGCTTCTAGTGAAACTCTTTACGCTGAAGCAGTCATAACCCGTGCCCATGTCGATGCTCGTGTCGGGGCGCCGCTGCGCCGGCGGCCCGTCGCAGCGCGACTGCGCGGTGGCGTTGCCTGTTGATCCGGCAGGACTTTTCGGGACCAAACGTGAGGTCGACGGCGATGCCGCTGGAGTGGGCCGAGCGCGGCGAAATCCATCCCGAGGCGAACAAGGTGCGTTTGTCGGCTTCCGGATAGAAGTAGCGCGTCGTCCCGTCCTCCGGGCTTCTCGACCAGCGGGCCATGGCCCGCACCGCGCGGTCCGGCCGGTAGCAATCATAGACCTTGAGCGAAAGCCCGCTCGGCGCGAGCGCGGCCTGGACGCGCTTGAGCGCCTGCGCGGCATCGGCGCGCAGCACGCATTCGGCGGCGTCGTAGCCGGGCAGGGCACGGCCGGTGAAGTTGTCGCTTCCGGCGTAGCGCATGTCCTGCACGATGGTCGGATCGACGTCCCGCAGATAGACGAAGTCTGGCGGAAGCCGCTGCGCCTGCGCAGGCGTCGTCGAGCAGCAGTGCGGCGGCAATGATGGAGAATCGCGTCAAGCGCGATATGAGCGCACGCGGGCTTCGTCCACGTCAATGCCCAGCCCGGGCGTATCAATTGCGTCCACGTGGCCGCGCGCGGTCCGCACGCCCTGCGCGGTGACGTCCTCGGCAAGCTGCGCGTTGGTCAGCGTCAGGCCCCAGGCGATGTCCGGCAGCACGAAGCGGCGTGCAGAGCGGCGGCACAGCCGACGCTGGACTCTCCGGTCTTGCAGGCGAGGTTCACCTTCATGCCGAGGCTTTCGCACAGCTCGCCGGCCTTGCGCACGCCGGTGAGCCCGCCGAGCTTGATGGCTTTCAGGCTGACGCCGCGCGCCGCACCTCTATCGTGATGGCGGCGGATGTCATCGAGCGAATGAATGCCCTCGTCGGCGCCGATCGCCACGCCATTGGCGGCCTGCGCCACCTTCGCCATGCCGTCGAGATCGTGGCCGTCGACCGGCTGCTCGAAGAAATCGAGCCCGCAGCCCTGCACGGCGCGGGCGTAGATGCAGGCTTCCTCGGTATCGAAGCCCTGGTTGGCGTCCGACGAGATCAGGAAGCCCGAGCCCAGCACCTTGCAGATATCGCGGGTGCGCGCCGCGTCTTTCTCCGCGCTGTCGATCCCGACCTTGATCTTGAAGGCGGTGTAGCCGGCATCCTTCTTCTTCGCGGCGTCCTCGAGATCGCCGTCGTAGTCGCCGCCGCCGATCACCGTCAGGAGCGCCATCTTCTGGCGCTTCTTGGTGCCGAGCAGAGCGTGCACCGGCTTCTGCTCGGCGCGGCCGGCGAGGTCGAGCAACGCAATTTCGATCGCCGCCTTGGCGGCGTGATTGCCGTACAGCTTGCCGTCCATCGCAGCATGCGCGCCGGCAAGGTCGCGCGGATCGCGGCCAATGAGTGCCGGCGCCATGATGCTGATCGCCGCCGTCATGCTGGCGAGCGTCTCGCCGGTCATCACCGGCGCCGAGGCCGCTTCGCCCCAGCCGATCAGGCCGCCGTCATCCTCGATCCGCACCAGCACGTTCTCGGCGGCGCGGACTTCTTCGCCCGCCATGATGACGGGCTTCTTCATCGGCAGCCGGACCGCGATGGCTTCAATCGATTTGATCATCGCGGTGCGTCAAATGCGTCTAGAGCTTCTGGATGCCGGCTTGGTTGATGACGTCGCGGAAGATTTCGATTTCCTTCATCACCCGCTGCCAGGCCGCATCGGCGCCCTTCGGTCGTACCTGGAAGCCCGCCTTGTAGAGCTTCTCTTTCATATCCGCGGTGCCGAGAATCTTGAGAAGTCTCGGTTTCCAGCCATTTCACAGCCTCGGGAGGAGTTTTGGCCGGGGCCAGGAACACGGTGTCCGTCGCGAACACGAAGTCTTTGAAGCCCTCCTGCGCCATCGTGGGCACGTTCGGCATGTCGGGCCACCGTTCTTCACCCGTGACCGCAAGGCAGCGCAGCTGCCCCGACTTGATGTGTTCGGCGGCCGGCGGCAGCGAGCCGGAACTCAGTTGCACGGTGCCGGCTCAGCAAAGCGGCCAGCGCATCGCCGCCGCCCTTGTAGACGACGTTCTCGAGCTTCGGCAGGCCGGCTTGCAGCTTGAGCACTTCGATCTGCAATTGCGGCGTGGTGCCGATTGGCGGCGTTGCCGAATTGTATTTTTCGGGATTGGCTTTCGCCAGCGCGATAAACTCCTTGATGTTCTTTGCCGGCAGATCGGACTGCACGACGAACGTGTTGGGCGAGGTTGCGAGCTCGCAGCAGCCGACGAAGTCTTTCTCCGGATCGTAGGGAATCTTGTTGTAGAGCGTCGCGTTGATTGAATAGGCGTTGGTGGCCAGCAAAATGGTGTAGCCGTCCGCCGTCGAGCGCGCGGCGTTCCCCATGCCGATGTTGCTTCCCGCGCCGCCGATATTCTCGATGATGAAAGTCTTGCCGGTCGACTGTTGCAGCGCCGCTGTGATCATGCGGCCGACCAGGTCGGACGGTCCGCCCGGCGTATTGGCGACGATGATTTTCACCGGCCGGTCGGGATAGGCCGCCATCGCTGAGCGGATATTGAGAATGGCTGGAGCCGCAACACCCGCCGCGACGGCGCCTGCGCCTTTAAGGACGCGGCGGCGTGATAATGCGGATTTAATGTCCTTCATCATCGGCATGTCTCCTCCGAAGCTTTTGTTCTGAATTGCGGCCAGCGTAGGTGTTTGCTGCATGCGGCGGCAACGGGCCGCCACGCAGCCGCAGCGGCAAAGGTTTTCGCATAACGAAACGCTATTGCACTGGGGGTTTAGCGCAATGCAGCACCGATTTCCCCTAGCCAGCGCGGATGCTCAGGCTCATCCTCTGCGGCGGCCAACAAGGGGGACAACTGCGATGGCTCAATCACAAACAGTCGAAGGCTATGTCGGCAACGCGCTCGATGAAGCGAAAATTTCGCCGCTGCACAAGCGCATCATCGCACTGATCGCCGCGGGATATTTCTTCGACGTCATCGACTTCACGATCTTCGGCTCGCTGGTGCCGTTCATTCTCGGCAGCAAATTCGCGACCGGACCGGAAGTCGCGCTAGTCGGCGCCGCGACCATCTTCGGCATGTTCATCGGCACCGCAGGGCAGGGCCAGTTCAGCGACCGCTTCGGCCGCCGCTTCATCTATCAGTTCAACCTCCTGCTGTTCGGCGTGTTCACGATCCTCGGCGCGTTCGCGCCGACCGTGACGCTGCTCATCATCTGCCGCTTCATCGCGGGCATCGGTCTCGGAGCCGAGCAGCCGCTCGCCTTCGCCTATGCCGGCGAATATGCGCCGAAGAATATCCGCGGACGCGTCCTCGCCATCGTGCACTTCATCGGCGGCGCGATGGTGTGGCCGATCGGCACGGCGCTCGCGCTGCTGCTCGGAACGGTGATCTTCCCCGACATGCCCGAATATGCGTGGCGCGGAGCCTGGCTGCTGATCGGCGTCGGCGCGCTCGTCGTCTGGGTGTTCCGCTTCACACTGCCGGAATCGCCGCGCTATCTGGCGACGCACGGCCGCGGCGCGGAAGCGCTTGAAGTTCTCAAGAAGCTCGACATCAAGAACGTGCCGCCGATCAGCTCGCTCTCGACCGACGCGGCGAGCAACACCAAGAGCGATCCGTTCGCGGTGGTGTTCCGCATGTTCCCGAGGCGCGTCATCGCCGGCATGATCTGCTTCTCGGCGTTCTTCGGCGTCGCGGTCGGCCTCGGCGCGTGGCTGCCGAACATGATGAACGAGAAGGGCTTCACCATCACGAGGTCGCTCCAGTACACGCTGGCGATGAACTTCGCGGTGCCGTGCGCCAGCATCTTCATGATGTATGCGCTCGACAAATGGGGCCGCAAGCTCACCTCGATGAGTGCCTTCGTCGGTGCCGCCATCATGGCGATCGTGTTCGCCAATGCCGCCACGCCGATACAGCTCATGCTGGCGGGCTTCGTCATGGTGTTCTTCATCCAGGTGGCCGGCAACGCGATGCAGATCTTCGCGTCGGAAGTGTTCCCGACCAACGCCCGCGCGTCGGGCTTCGGTTGGGCAGCCGGCGTGGGCCGTCTGGCGACCGCGTTCATCATGCCGTCGATCCTGCTGATCCAGCAGACCTACGGGATGACGACCGTGTTCGTGTGCCTTGCGACCCTGCTCGTCATCGCCGCGGTATCGGTGACGCAGCTTGGCCCCGAGTCGAAGCTGAAGGGTCTCGATGAAGTCGCGCCGCCGACCCGGCGCACGATCGAGGCCGATAACGCCTTCTGGCTGCAGCTCGGCGGCGCGGTATGTATCCTGCTCTCGTTTGCCTGGTTCCTGTACTTCTACCTGGCCGCCAAGCAGATCTCGTCCACGCTGGTCTGCCTGCTCTACACGAATGACACGTGTCAGCAGCTGGTCACCGCCGCCGCGGCCACGGGCAAGATGGGCTACTACCCGTACCTGACCTGGATCGGGATCATTCTGATTGCGGTTGGCGTGTTCATGTCGATGCGCGCGCCTGCCACGGCAAAGAAGCCGGCCTGAACCGGCGTAATATTGCGGGGCCCGGTCGGCGCAAGCCGGCCGGGCCTTGTCACGTCACCGAGATCGTATGAACGCACTGCCCGCCGGCGCCACCGCTTCCAACGTTCGTTTTGTGTCGCGCTGCGATCAGGGCGGCCGGCCCGATGGCGTGCAGGTCATCGTGCACAAGGGCCACGCCTATATCGGCCACATGTTCAGCGACGGCTTTTCCGTCGTCGATGTGCGCGACGCGAAAAATCCGAAGACGGTGGCCTTTGTCGCCGCGCCGAAGAACACCCGCTCGCACCATTTGCAGGTCACGGCGACATCCTGCTGGTCGTCAACGGCGCCGAACATCTGGGCGATGGCGCAATACCAGAGCCAGGCCGACTACTACTCGAAGTCGCTGGCCGATGCGGTGCAAGACCGAGCAGCCCTTCGGCGCCGGCATGCGCGTGTTCGACATTTCGAAGCCGGCGCAGCCGCGCGAAATCGCCTTCCTGGACATCCCGGGCCTCGGCGCGCACCGCATCTGGTGGGTCGGCGGCAGTACGCCTATGCCTCGGTGCATTTCGAAGGCTTCATCGACCACGCGCTGGCGATCCTCGATGTGTCCGATCCGGCAAAGCCGCAGCTCGCCGGCAGTGGTGGCTGCCGGGCATGAACCGCGCCGCCGGCGAGACGCCGCCGGCGCTCGTTCGGCAAGCGCACGGCGCTGCATCACCTCATCATCGCCGGCAACATCGGCTACGCCGCCTGGCGCGACGGCGGCTACACCATCCACGATCTCAGCGACCCGCCGAATCCGAAACTGCTCGCGCATCGCAATCATTCGCCGCCATTCGGCGGCGGCGCGCATACGCCGCTGCCGCTGCCCGGCCACAACCTGCTGGTCCTCGCCGACGAGGCGACCACGGCAAACTGCGCCAACGGGCTCGCCTATAGCTGGGTGATCGACGTGCGCGAGCCGTCGAACCCGGTGCCGATCGCGACGCTGCCGACGCCGGAGGAGGAAGACTTCTGCAAGAAGGGCGCGAAGTTCGGCCCGCACAATCTGCACGAAAACCGGCCGGGCTCGTATGTCAGCGAGGACCTGATCTTCGCCACCTATCACAATGCCGGCTTGCGCATTTTCGATCTGCGAAATCCGTTCGAGCCGAAGCAGGTCGGCTACTTCGTGCCGCCGCCGCCGGAACGCATCGTCGATCAGCGGCCCAACCCGCGAAAGTCATCCAGTCCTGCGACGTGTTCGTCGAGCCGAGCGGCGTGATGTATATGACCGACACCAATGCTGGGCTCTACATTCTGAATACGAAGGAAAGTAAAAGACTATGACTGCGAAATTCGGCCGCCTCGCGCTGCACATGTGGACGATCGACACCACGCCGCTCGGCAAGGCGCTTGAAGCCGCAAAGAAAGGCGGCTTCGACGCGGTGGAGCTGCGCCGCACCGACTTCAAGCGCTGCTTCGACGAAGGCATGTCGAACGCGCAGGTGCTCGACCTCATCAAGAAGAGCGGCATTCCGGTCGGCGTGCTCGGCGTCGAATATGGCTGGCTGTTCGCGCACCGGCGAGGAGAGCGAGCGGCTGTTCAAGGTGTTTCGCGAAAGCTGCGAGAACGCGGTGGCGCTCAGTTGCGACACGCTGATGAGCGCGCCGGGGCAGGTCGAAGGCCCGATCCAGCAGGCCATCCAGTTCCTCAAGCGGGCCGGCGACATCGCCGCCGAGTACAAGCTCAAGCTCGCGCATCGAATTCAACTCGCAGCATCCGGTGCTCAATTCGCTGCCGGTGCTGACCGAGCTGCTCGAAGGCGCCAACAAGCCGAATGTCGGCTACCTGATCGACGCCTATCACTTCACCCGCAGCGGGCTTCGGCGGCGATGCCTGGAAGACGTGCCGGCCGACAAGATCTACTGCTTCCAGTATTCCGACGTGTCGCCCAATCCGGTCACCGGCGTGCGCCGGCCGACCGACCGGCTGGCGCCCGGCAAGGGCATCGTGAAATGGCGGAGATGCTCGGCCTGCTCGCGGAGAAGAACTACACCGGCTATCTGAGCTACGAAGCGCCGAATCCCGAGCTGTGGGAGCGCGATCCGGTCGAGGTCGCGCGCGAAGGCGTCGAGCTCACGAGGAAACTGCTGCGGGACGCCGTCCCGTCATATGCATAAGAAACAGCGCGTGATCCCGAAAAGTGGACACCGGTTTTCGGATAAGATCACGCGCAATTAAGAGAGGATCAAATGGCAGACGAACAACTCCCGCTTTCTCGGTCTCAACGACAAGACCATCATCGACATCCCGAAGACGGCCGAAAGCAGCGCTACATGGCCAGCGTGGCGCCGAAGGCCGCCAATCCCGGCAAGTGGGTCGAGATGCCGCGCATGCCGATCCCGACCGGCGAGCATTGCGTGGTCGAATGCGGCGGCAAGATCTATTCCGCCGCCGGCTACGCCAAGCACCGCGTCGACGGCAATTTCAACCAGGTCTACGACCCGGCGACCGAAGAGCTGGTCGCTCAAGGCGGAATTCCCGATCCGCTGCAATCACGTCTCCGGCGCGGCGATCGGCACCAAGATCTACACGTTCGGCGGCTTCGTCGAGCAGAACCGCTGCCCGCATTCCAAGTGCTTCGTCTATGACACGGCGACCGACACCTGGGCGCCGATCGCTTCGCTGTCGCGGCCGCGCGGCGCGATCTCGGCCATCACGCTGGACGGCAAGATCCATCTGCTCGGCGGCCGCGACGTGCGCTCGGTCGAGTGGCACGAAGTCTATGATCCGGCGACCGACAAGTTCTCCGACCGCGCCCCGATGAACGGCTCGACCGGCACGCAGCCTTTCGTCGGCCAGCGCGACCATATGGGCGTCGCAGTGGTGGACGGGAAAATCCACGCCATCGCCGGCCGCATGGACTCCTACGACTTCAACACCTCGCTCAACGCCGGTCTATGACCCGAAGGCGAATTCATGGTCGTTCCGCGCGCCGCTGCCGACCGCGCGCTCGGGCCCGTCCTGCGCCTATATCGGCGGCAAGATCGTGGTGTTCGGCGGCGAGGCGACCGGCAAGGTGTTCGGCACCAACGAGCTTTACGATCCCAAGACCGACACCTGGGAGGCCGGCACGCCGATGGCGATCCCGCGTCACGGCCTGCACGGCACGACCTGCGCCGTGCATCGGCAACATGATGCACGTGCCCGGCGGCGGCCCGGTTCCCGGCGGCCAGGTGCAGGGCGCCTACCACGACGCCTTCACATTTGACTGATAGGCCGCGCCTCAACGCGGGAGGGACGCCATGAAATATTCCGGCTCGTGCCAATGCGGCGCCGTAACCTTCGAGCGTCGACACCACGATCGAGAAGGTGATCGCGTGCAATTGCTCGCGCTGCCGCCGGCTCGGCTCGCTGCTGACGGCTGCCCGAAAAGCCGACTTCACGCTGAAGTCCGGCAAGGACGCGCTCACCGAATTCCAGTTCAACAAGCACCTGGTCCATCACTATTTCTGCTCGACCTGCGGCATCCAGCCTTATGCGCAAGGCAAGGGCCGGGACGGCAGCGACATGGTGATGGTGAACGTTCGTTGCCTCGACGGCGTCGATCCGGAGAGCTTCGCGGTGATGAAGTTCGACGGCGCGAAGATGTAGGGACCCCCAAAAGCCATAACGGCCGCACCGTCGTGCAGCCGTTACAAGCTCTCGGATCCATGTCCGGGTCCCGCGGCTTGCGCCGTAGGTCTCGGTACCCAGTTACTGAGAGCCAGAGCCGGGAGCCAAGCCGTCTCGCCGTTGCCAGCGCTCCGGCCGACTGCGTCGGCCTTGGCGATCACCGGCTTCGGGTTTGACCCCGTCACCTGTGGTCTGAGGGAAAGCCTACGCTCATTGCGCGAACCGGCAAGCGCGATCTGCGCCGTGTTCATAACAGCGGGGACAATTTCCGGATTTGATTTGCCCACCCGCTCGTTAGGTCACGCCTGCGGCACCACCCCTATTGCTTCCGGTGTCTGCCCACCTGAATAATTCCCGCAAGAGCCGGAAATGGCTCGCAACAGAACATTGGTTCAAGGGAGGAACTGCCATGGCTCGTCGCTACAGCCGCCGTCACGTGCTTGCCGGCGCAACAGCTCTCGCAGGCGCATCGTCGTTTCCGATGCCGGCGATCGCGCAGGCCGCGCCGATCAAGATCGGCGTGCTGACGGTGAAGACCGGTCCGCTCGCGCAGGCGGCATTCACTGCGAGGAAGGCATCACCACCTTCCTGCGCGACAAGAACTTCACGCTCGGCCGGCCGCAAGATCGACATGGTCGTCGCCGACTCCGGCGGCAATCCGGCCGGCGCCAAGACCAAGGCGGTCGAACTCGTCGAGCGCGACAAGGTCACGCATGATCATGGGCCCGTTCGCGGCGTTCGAGCATCTCGCGATCGTCGACTATCTCGCGCAGAACAAGATGCCGACGTTCGGCTACGCCGGCGCCGAAGACGTCACCCAGCGCAAGGCCAATCCGTACATCGTGCGCACCTCGAACAGCGCGGCGCAGTGCATGCTATCCGATGGCCGACTATGCCGCGAAGGAACTGAAGCTCAAGCGCGCGATCACGGTGTGCGACGACTTCGCCTTCGGTCACGAACAGGTCGGCGGCTTCCAGCGCGCCTTCGAGGATGCCGGCGGCAAGCGTCGTCAAGAAAATCTGGTCGCCGCTGGCGACGCCGGACTACACGCCGTTCGTCTCGCAGATTCAGGATTGCGACGTGGTCTGTCGGCGGGCTCACCGGCGCCAACCCGCTGCGCTTCATGAAGCAGATACAGCGATCTCGGCCTCAAGCAGCCGGTGGTCGGCGGCTCGACCTTCGCCGACGACTCGATCATGCGCAGCTTCGGCGACGAAGCCATCGGGCATGTACAGTCGTCGATCCCGTATTCGCTGGACATCGACACGACGAGCAACAAGCGCTTCCTCGCCTCGATCCGCAAATACTACGGCAACGATGTCGGCATCGGCCTCTACAACGCGGCCTTCTACGTCAACGGCAGATCCTCGAGAAGGCGCTGGAGAAGACCGGCGGCAAGACTCGACGATCAGGACGCCTTCATCAAGGCGGTGAAGTCGGTTACGCTCGACCGACACGCCGCGCGGCGCCGATCAGCTTCGACGAGTACGGCAACATCATCGTCAACTTCTACATCCGCCGCGCCGAGAAGCAGGACGGCAAGATCGTCAACAAGACGCGTCAAGATCTATCCGAACGTCTCGCAGTTCTGGACCTACGATCCGAAGAGTTCCTGCAGCAACCCGGTCTATTCGCGCGACTATCCGCCGATGAAGAGCTGAGCGGCACGCACTCGTCACCGCGCCTGCGAGGCGCGGTCACGGACCGGTGACCGTCGATGTTCACGGATTCCGGCTCGCCGTTGCCGGCCGCCGGCATGACAAGTCTTCGATCAGAAGCCATCGTCATGAATCAGACGCTGATTCTGGCGGTCAACAGCATCACGTTCGGCGGGCTGCTGTTCCTGCTGTCGGCGGGCTTCTCGCTGATCTTCGGGCTGATGCGCATCCCGAATCTCATGCACGGCTCGCTGTTCATGCTCGGCGCCTATGTCGGCGCGACGTTCGTCGGCGCGACGGTTCTGACGTCATCAAGATCAATTTCTGGCTCGCCGCGCTGATCGGCGCGACTCGTGGTCGCCGCGTTTGGCGGCCTGTCGAGCGCTTCCTGTTGCGGCGGCTGGCCGGCAGCAAGCTCGCGCAGGTGCTGGTGACGCTCGGCATCGCCTTCATGGTCGCCGATTTCTGCCTGATGGTGTGGACCGGCGATCCGATCACGGTGCCGACGCCGCCGGAGCTCGTCGGCGCTGTCCGCACCGCCGGCACTGATCTTTCCGATCTATCGCGCTGGTCGATCATCCTGATTGCCTGCGTGTTCGCGGTCGGCGCTCTGGCTGCTGCTCGACCGCACGCGGCTCGGCGCCATGATCCGCGCCAGCGTCGACGATCCCGCAAATGGCGCGCGTGGTCGGCATCCGCGTCTCGCGGCTGTTCACCATCGTGTATTGCCTCGGCGCGGCGCTCGCCGGATTTGCCGGCTTCATCGGCGCGCCGATCCTGTCGGTCTATCCCGGCCTCGACTTCGACATGCTGCCGCTGGCGCTGGTCGTCGTCATTCTCGGCGGCACCGGCAGCCTGCTCGGCTCGTTCGTCGGCAGCTTCATCATCGGCTTTCTCTATAACTACGGGCAGGCGCTGTTTCCCGAACTTGCCTACTTCGTGCTGTTCCTGCCGATGGTGCATCGTGCTGCTGCTGCGCCCGCAGGGCCTGTTCGGCCGGCGTGCCATGATGACCGGCCGGCACGGCGCATGGTTCTGCTCGTCGCGCTCGATCGTGCTGGTCGCACGCTGCCGTACTGGATGCCGGGCAGCTACTACGTCAACATCGCCAGCCAGATCCTGTTCTACGCGGTCTTCGCGCTCGGCGATCGACATCCTGCTCGGCTATGGCGGTCTCGTGTCGCTCGGCCATGCCGGCATTTTCGGCATCACCTGCTACGTCGTCGCGGTTGTCGCTCGCGCGCGGGCTGGGGTCACTTCGCCGCGATCCTCGCTCGCGATCGCCGTCACGCTCGTCGCCATGGCGGTCTATGCGCTGGTGGCGCTGCGCGCGACCGGCATCGGCTTCCTGATGATCACGCTGGCGCTCGGGCAGATCCTCTGGGGCCTCGCCTATCGCTGGATCAGCGTCACCAACGGCGACAACGGCCTCTCGCGTCGCATCGCGGCCGGCGCCGTTCGGCTATCGCGCTGACATCGGCGACGGCCTTCTACTACGCGACGCTGGTCGTCTTCCTGATCGCGCTCGCGGCTGGCCGCGATCTTCATCCATTCGCCGTTCGGCGCGGCGCTGACGGGCACGCGCGATCAGCCGCGGCGCATGAACGCGCTCGGCTTCAACGTCTGGCTGATCCGGTTCTGCGCCTGCCTGTTTTCCGGCCTGCTGACCGCCATCGCCGGCATCCTGTTCGTCTACTACAACGCAGTTCATCAGCCCGCAGGCGCTGGCGCTGACCGCGTCCGCCGAGGTCGTGCTGATGGTGATCTCCGGCGGCGCCGGGACGCTGTTCGGCCCGATCGTCGGCGCGGCGCTGGTCGTCATCATGAAGAACGTCGCCAGCGCCTATATCGTGCGCTGGAATTTCCTGCTCGGCGCGATCTTCGTCGCCATCGTGATCTTCATGCCGGAAGGCATCGTGCCCGGCACGGCGCGGCTGTGGCGCTGGCTGCGACGGCCGCGCGCGCAAGCCCGTCGCCAAGCGGAGAGCGCCGCCATGAGCGCGCTCGCCATCGCCAATCTGGAAAAGTCCTTCGGCGGCCTGCGCGTCACCCGCGACCGTCAATCTCAACGTCGCGCCGGGCGAACGGCGGCTGATCATCGGCCCGAACGGCGCCGGCAAGACCACGCTGTTCAACCTGATCACCGGCGACATCTGCGCCCGACAGCGGCTCGATCAAGCTGTTCGACACGGAGCTGACGCGCGTCGCCGAGCCGCCGCCGCGCGCATCTCGGCCTGTCGCGCACCTATCAGATCATCACGCTGTTTCCGCAGCGACACGCTGCTGCGCAATGTCATGCTGTCGCTGCTCGGCCTCGACAAGCTGCGCTGGAATCCGATCGTGCAGCTTCGACGCGCAGCGCCATCTCGTCGACAGGCGCGCAGGCACGCGCTTGAGCGGGTTGGGCTCGCACATCTCGCCACGCGGCCGCTGTCGGAGACGTCCTACGGCGAGCGCCGCCGCGTCGAAATCGCCATGGCGCTGGCGCAGAACCCGAA
Source organism: uncultured Alphaproteobacteria bacterium (assembly GCA_963788805.1). GTDB lineage: Bacteria > Pseudomonadota > Alphaproteobacteria > Rhizobiales > Xanthobacteraceae > Pseudolabrys. Next base: position 287,159 of record CAWBHU010000010.1, on the reverse strand, counting down.
GCTGCTGATGCTCGACGAGCCTTTTGCCGGCCTGTCCATCGAGGAGCGCCGCGACGTGCAGAAGCTGCTCGACATCGATCCCGCGCGACGTGACGATCGTCATGATCGAGCACGACATGGATGTCGCGCTCGATTTCGCCGAACGGATCAGCGTGATGCATTTCGGCGAGATCGTCGTCGAGGGCACGCGCGCCGAAGTGGTCGCCCACCCGCGCACCAAGGAGATCTACCTTGGCCACTGACGCGCTCGTCGCTCGCCGACATCAACGCCTACTACGGCGACAGCCATGTGCTGCATGGCGTGTCGTTCACGCTGGGCGAGGCGCGGCTGCTCGGGCTGCTCGGCCGCAACGGCGCGGGCAAAACCACCTGTCATGAACGTCGCGATGGGACTGCTGCCGCCGCGCCGCGGCTCGGTCACTGTCGACGGCGTCGACGTGACCGGGCGGCCGCCGGAAGCGATCGCCGCGCGCGGCGTCGCGCTGGTGCCGCAGGGCCGGCGCATCTTCAGCAGCCTGACCGTGCGCGAGAATCTGCTGGTCGCGGCGCGCGAGCCGCACGTCAGCACGCAAGTCACAGCCGTGGACTTTCGAGCGCGTCTACGGATGCTTCCCGCGGCTGAAGGAGCGTCAGAACCAGGTCGCGGGCTTTCTGTCCGGCGGCGAGCAGCAGATGCTGGCGATCGGCCGCGCGCTGATGTCGAACCCGCGCGTGCTGCTGATGGACGAGCCGTCGGAAGGCCTCGCGCCGCAGATCGTCGCCGAAGTGATGGCGACCATCCGCCGCCTCAAGCAGGAAGGGCCTGTCGATCGTGCTGGTCGAGCAGAACGCCAAGCTGGTGTTCGATGATCGCCGACGACATCGTGATCCTCAATTCGGGCAGCGTGGCGATGTCGGGAAAGCCGGGCGACCTCAAGGAAGCCGACCTGCACCAGCATTTGGGCGTGTACTAGGCGCTCACGCCGGCGCGCGGAATTGCTCGATCACTTCGGAAGGAATGGTGGCCGCGCGCATGCGCGCCGGATCGTCCGGATGGACGCCCGCCCATACGCGGGTCTCGAGCCCATCGACCGCGAGCTTCCCGCCTTTGAAAATCTGATGCGAGACCGCAAAGCTGGCGCGCCTGAAATAAGTCGGGCGCGACACCAGCTCCGCCGCATCGCCAAACCTCAGCGGCACCATGAACTGCGCGCCGGCTTCGACCAGCGGAATGCTGGCAATGCCGAAATGCCTGGCAAGGTTCTGGCGCGGCACGCCGAGCACGTTCTGAAACAGGGCCCAGGTGCCGCGGTCGAACAGCTCGAAAAAGCGCGGATTCCATACGATCTTGGCGGGATCGCAGTCGCCCCATTCGACCTCGAATTCGATTCGGTTGCTGCGAAACGACAAAGCCTGGACCCCGTTGTTGCTGCATCTTGGCGAAGCCGGCGCGAAAATCCACTGCAATTCGCGGCAATTGGCGTCGCCCACATCCTTCGCTAAGACGAAGCGATGGGGCTTCCCGACAATTATGACGTGGTGGTCGCGGGTGGCGGCAACGCCGCGCTCTGTGCCGCGATCAGGCGGCCCGGGCTGGCCGCAGCGTCATCGTGCTGGAGGCGGCGCCAAAGTTCTATCGCGGCGGCAATACCCGCCACACCCGCAATGTGCGCGTGGCGCAGGCCGGCGGCGTCGAGCATATGAGCGGCGTCTACGAGCCGGAGGAATTTTTCGACGATCTCCAGCGCGTCACGGAGGGCCGGACCGACGAGCCTCTGGCGCGGCTCACCATCGAGCGCTCGGCCGAATTGCCGCATTGGCTGAAAGAGCAGGGCGTGCTGTTCGGCCCGCCGCTCGGCGGTACGCTGAGCCTTGGACGAACCAATGCCTTTTTTCTCGGCGGCGGGCGCGGCGAGCTTAACCGGCTTTATCGAACGGCCGAGAGCGCTTGGCGTCACGCTGCTTTACGACACGCCCGTGACGGCGCTGCAAATCGATAACGGCTTCTTCCTCTCCGCCACCGTGACGCATAAGGGCGAGACGCAGGTAATCCGCGGCCGCAGCTTCGTCGCCGCGGCCGGCGGTTTCGAGGCCAATCTCGAACTGCTGAAAAAATATTGGGGTCCGGCTGCCGATAACTTCCTCATCCGCGGCACGCCGTTCAACCGCGGCGATGTGCTGCGCATGCTGCTGGAAAAAGGCGTGATGGCGGTCGGCGACCCGACCCAGTGCCATGCGGTGGCGATCGACGCCCGCGCGCCGAAATTCGACGGCGGCATCGCCACCCGGCTCAACTCCATCATTTTCGGCATCGTCGTGAACAAGCAGGCCGAGCGCTTTTACGACGAGGGCGAGGACCTGTGGCCCAAGCGCTATGCGATCTGGGGCCGCCTGATCGCGCAGCAGCCCGGCCAGATCGCCTATTCGATCGTCGACAGCAAATCGTTCGGCATGTTCATGCCGTCGATTTTCCCGGCGCTGACAGCGGGCTCGATCGGCGATCTGGCGGACAAGCTCGAGCTCGATCCGGTCGCGCTGGAAAAAACCGTGGCCGAGTTCAACGGGCTGTGGTGCCGGGCACCTTCGACCACACCCAGCTCGACGATTGCCGCACCGAAGGCCTGCGCGTTCCGAAAAGCCATTGGGCGCGGCGATCGATCAGCCGCCGTACTACGCCTATCCGCTGCGGCCCGGCATCACCTTCACCTATCTCGGCGTGAAGGTAAGCCAGGAAGGCCGCATGGTGACGAGTGAGGGGCAGGCCAGCGCCAACATGTTTGCCGCCGGCGAGATCATGGCCGGCAATGTGCTCGGCAAGGGTTATCTCGCCGGGATCGGCATGACGATCGGCTCGGTGTTCGGCCGCGTCGCAGGCGAAGGGGCGGCCGCGCATGCTGCCAACTGAAAACCAGCAGGAAGCCGAACGGCTGATGCGCATTTGCAATGCGTGCCGCTACTGCGAAGGCCTGTGCGCTGTTTTCCCGGCGATGGAGATGCGGCGCAATTTCAATGCCGCCGATCTCAACTACCTCGCCAATCTCTGCCACCAGTGCGGCGCCTGCTACGTCGATTGCCAGTACGCGCCGCCGCACGAGTTCAACGTGAATGTGCCCGCCGTGCTCGCGCGAGTGCGCCACGACAGCTACGCGCAATATGCCTGGCCGCAGTTTCTCAGCGGCGTGTTCGAGCGCAACGGTCTTGCCGTGACATTGATGACCGCGCTCAGCGTTGCGGCTTTCATCGCCGGCTTCGTGTGGTGGCGCGATCCGGACGTCCTGTTCGGCCGCCACGGCGGCGACTTTTACCGGCTGATGCCGCATGGAGCGATGGTGGCGCTGTTCGGCGGCGTCACGGTCTACGCAATACTGGCGATGACGTTGAGCATGCGCTCGTTCTGTCGCGACATTGGCGGGCCGGCAGGTTTCTTCGCCGGCATGCGGGACGCCATGACGCTTGCGCTATCTCGGTGGCGGCGGTGGCGGCTGCGCAAGCGAGAGCGACCGGCCGTCGACGCGGCGGCGCCTCTATCACCACTTCACGTTTTACGGCTTTATGCTGTGCTTCGCGTCGACGTCGGTCGCAACGCTCTATCATTACGGTTTCGGCTGGCGCGCGCCTTATCCGCTCATGAGCATGCCCGTGATCCTCGGCACGCTCGGCGGCATCGGCCTGATCATCGGCCCTATCGGGTTGCTGGCGCTCAAGCGTGAACGCGACCCGGCGCTGGTCGATCAGCGCCGCGGGGGCATGGACACTGCATTTCTCGTCATGCTGTTGCTCACCAGCGTGACCGGACTTGCTCTGCTGGTTTTGCGCGACACGGCCGCGATGGGACTGTTGCTCGCCGTCCATCTCGGTGTCGTGTTGGGCCTGTTCCTGAGCTTCCCCTACGGAAAATTCGTGCACGGCTTTTATCGCCTTGCGGCGCTTGTGAAATATGCCGGCGAGCGTCGTGCCGGCGCCTTCATCGACTGAGGTAACAATGGAAATCGATCTTCCCGACGTCTTGGCCGAAGTGCGGGCCGCATTCGATCGCTACGAGAAAGCGCTGGTGACGAACGACGTCGATACGCTCGACGAATTGTTTCGCGACGACCGGCGCACGATCCGTTACGGCGCAACCGAAATTCTCTACGGCCATTCGGAGATCAAGGCGTTTCGCGCCGCCCGCTCGCCGGTCGCGCTTGGACGCACGACGTCCCGGACCGTCATCACCACATATGGCCGCGAGTTCGCCACGGCCTCGACGCTCTACGAGCGGCCTACGGCGCCCGGCAAGATCGGCCGGCAGATGCAGACCTGGGTGAAATTTCCGGAAGGCTGGCGTGTCGTTGCGGCTCACGTGAGCCTGATCGACAAGCCGAAAAGCTGATGAGCTAGCTTTTTCCTCTCTTCTTGGGGAGCGGCAGCGCCTTTTGCTCGATCACCGGCAGCGCCTGAAGGATCCCGAAGGCGAGCACCGTTCCGGTAATCACCAGCAGCCAGGCGTCGAGCGCGCAGGCGATACCGAGCGCCGCCGCGATCCACACGGTCGCGGCTGTTGTCAGGCCTTCGACCGTTCCGCGCGCCGGATTGCGCAGGATCACGCCGGCGCCGATGAAACCGATGCCGGCGAGGACACCCTGCAAGATGCCCTGGATCACGCGGCTCAGCGCATCGGCATTGTCGTGAACGGCATCGTCATATTCGAGCGCGGCGATCGAAACGATGGCGGCGCCCATCGACACCAGCGCCAGCGTGCGCATGCCGAGCGCCTTGTCCTGCACATCGCGGTTAAACCCGATCGCGATACCGCACACGATCGCCGCGCCCAGCCGCAGCAGAATATGAAGTTCTTCTTCCATTGAGCTAGAGCGCGGCGGTCGCCTGCACCTCGATGAGGAATTCTTCTTTCACCAGGCGATCGATCATCAGCAGCGTGTTCGGCGGATAGACGCCGCCCGCGAACATTTTCGGGAATTCGCGCAGCCGGTATTTCATGAATTTTGGAATGTCCTGCGAGTGCACCATGAACGTATAGAACTGCACGACATTGCCCCAGCCGGCGCCGGCGGATTTCAGCGCGGTCTCGATATTCGCAAAGGTCTGCACGCATTGCGCATCGAAGTCGTCGGGACCGACCAGCTTGCCGTCCTTGTCAGCGGACACTTGGCCGGCGATGAAGATGTATTCCGACGCTTTGACGCGCGTGACATGCGAATACTGGCCGAGGGGCTTTGCGAGCCCCTCGGGATTGTAGATCTTGATCTCTGCCATGGGTCAGTCAGCGCTCGCGCCGCTGGCCTTGATCGGCGCTTCCCATTTCTTGATCTCGCTGACCAGGAACTGGCCGAGCCATTCCGGGGTCTGCTCTTCCTTCTTCGGCAGCGTCACGCCGAGCTGTTCCTGCATCCGCTGCGCCACGACCGGCGTGTTAAGCGCGCCGACCGCGGCCTCGTTGAGCTTCTTGACGACATCGGCTGGCGCGCCTTTGGGCAGGAACAGCGCGCTCCAGGTGTAGGCCTGGACGTCTAGTCCTTGCTCACCGGTGGTCGGCAGGTTCGGGAGCACGGGCGAGCGCTCCTTGGTCATGATGGCGATGCCTTTGACCTTGCCGCCATCGATATGAGCCTTGCCGGTGGCGATGATCTCGCAGAGGAAATCGAGCCGGCCGGCGAGCAGGTCCTGCGTGGCAGGGCCGGTGCCGCGATAGGGCACATGCACCATCTTGGTGCCGAGCGCGCTTTCCAGCACGACGCAGCCGAGATGCGTGGCCGAGCCGGGGCCGGCCGAGCCGTATTGCATCTTGCTCTGGTTTTCCTTCGCGTAGGCGATGAATTCCTTGAAATTATTGACCGGAAGATCGCCCCGGGTGATCAGCGCGATCGGCGTCTGTCCGAGGAAGGCGACCGGAGTGAAATCCGTCACCGAGTTGATCAGCGGCTTCTTGAACAGCGTCTGGCTTTGCGCGTGGGTGCCGACGCTCGCCAGCACGAAGGTGTAGCCGTCGGGCGCCGCATCGGCGACGCGCTTCGATCCGGTCTGACCGCCGGCACCGCCGACATTTTCGATCACGATCTGCTGGCCGAGCAGTTCGCTCATGCGGGCCGCGACCAGGCGGCCGATCGTGTCCTGCGGCCCGCCGGCCGCGAACGGAATGATCATGGTCACCGGCCGGTTGGGATAGTTCTGCGCTTGAGCGCCGCCCATAAGCAGTGACAGGGCAGCCAAGGCCGGCAACAGGCGTTTCAACATGTTTCGCTCCCGCGTTCTAATTTCGGCGGAGCCTACGCGTGGCGCAGGGGAGGCTCAAGCCTCAGCCGGCCTCGACAACCTGTTCAGGAAACTTGTGCAGGCGGTCGCCCGGTCCGTTGCCGCCGATCAGGTAATTGTCGCACAGCCAGTTCAGATAACCGGCGTGGATATAGGTCGGATGGACGACGATGTTCATGTCTTTTTCGATCGTCCACGGCTCGTCATGGCGCACCAGCGGCCGCTCGACCAGGTCATAGCCCTGGCCGTGACAATAGAGCCGCGCCTCGTCCGGCCGGCCGTTCTTCTTCATGAAATCGTTGAAGGCGTCCCAGATGTCCTTGCACGGCGTGCCGGGCTTGAGCAGGTCGAGCGTGAACTTGCGCAACTCCTGGCAGAAGGCGAGCTCGTCCTTCATCGCCTGCGGAACCTTGACGCCGACGACGCATGAGCGGCCGAGTTCGGTGTACATGCCGCCCGGTCCGTTATCTTCGACCAGCAGCGCGATCTGGTCGCCCTTCTGGATGACGCGGTTCTGCAAATGCTTGTTGGCGAACTTGGACGGCGTGCCGAGCGGCATCGAGGCGCAGAGATAAATGCCGTTCTCGCTGCCGTGTGAAACGCTGTACTGCTGCGCGATCGCCGCGACTTCGGTGTCGCGCATGCCCGGCTTCGCCGCGGCGAAGGCCGCGCGCATCGCGCCGTCCTGCATTTCGGCGGCGCGTTTGACGAGCTCCATCTCCTCCGCGCTCTTGATCACCTTGATGCGGTCGACCAGCTCGGAGGCTTCGACGAACTTCGCCTGCGGGAAGGCGCGCCGCACATAGTCGGCAAGCGCCGCTGACATCTGATAGGTGCCGACCAGGCCGATCGTGCCTTGCGCGAAAGGCTTGAGCGCCCTGGCGGCAAGCTCCGGGTCGTAATCCTTGGTGTAGTGCGCCGATGCGTAGCTCGGTGTCGTCAGGATCTGTTTGACGCCGCGCCAGTTCACGTCGCCCTGCGCTGTCGTCTCGCTGCCGCCGAACGGGCCCTGGCAGACGACGGTCATCTCGTCGTCGCGCGGAAACACCACTGTGTTCGGATAGCCGTTGGTGGCCGGCATGTCGGTGAAGTAGCGCACGTATCCGCCCATGTGATCGTTGTTGTTCTGCATCAGCAGAACGTCGATCTTCTCGCGCGCCATCGCCTCGCGCACCGCTTTCCAGCGCCGCTCAAGCTCGGCGGTCGAGATCGGCGTGTTCAGGCGCTCGGACAGCTTTCCATTTGCAGCCATTACTTGCTCCACGAGGCGGGCGGGCGGACGATATTGATCATCTTCTTCGGCTCACCGGCAAGCCAGCACGCCATGTTGCCGGCGAGCGTCGGCATGGCGCGCTCTTCATAGCCTTCCGAATAGCCGCCGAGATGCGAATAGATCTGGACGTTCTTCGCGCCGTAGATCGGATCATCGCTCGGCAAAGGCTCTTTGCTGAACACGTCGAGCGCGGCGCCCGCGATCTTGCCGGCATTCAGCGCTTCGATCAGCGCCGGCTCGTCGACCACGCCGCCGCGCGCCACATTGACGAGATACGCAGTCGGCTTCATCGCCGCGAACACCTTTGCGTTGATGATGTTGCGCGTCTCGGCCGAGAGCGGCGTCAGCGCGACGAGGAAATCCGAGCTCCGCTGCGACTTTGGCGAGATCGTTGCGATGCGCCATGCGGTCGAAGCCGGGAGTAGGGCGCGGGCCGGACGAAATGCCGATTGTGGTCATGCCGAGCGCCTTGCAGATCGGCGCCAGATATTCGGCGATCAGCCCGACGCCGAGAATGCCGACGGTCTTGCCGTTCAGCAGCTTTGCCGGATGGCGCAGCCATTCCTTCCGCCCCTGCGCGTGCGTCGATGTCGGCAGGTCGCGCGCCAGCGACAACATGTAGGCGATCGCGGCTTCCGACACCGGCGGTCCGTGAATGCCGCGTACATTGGTGACCAGCACCTCGGGATTGAGCGACGGCAAATCGACGATGTTGTCGATGCCGGTGCCGAGCGCCTGGATCCATTTCAGCTTCGGCGCATCGCGGACCACATGGTCGGCCATGGGCGGCGAGAAGCAGAACAGGATTTCCAGGTCGGCGAGGTACGGCTTGGAGTCGTTATGGTGGCCGACCACATCGATGGAGAGCTGCGGGAACCGCTCCATCAGGCGCTGCTTGTAGCGGGCGCGCATCGCCTCCTGGACTTCGGTAAGGATCAGGACTTTCGGCATGGGCGCGCACCATAATCGCAAAGCCGGCGGCCCGGAAAGGCTCATAAGAGCGGCTTGAACGTTTTGCCGACGCCCGCTACGAAAGGCCAGACCTGCGGGAATGGTGGAGTCCGATGAAGAAGGTTTATCCGAACGCCAAGGCGGCGCTCGAGGGCATCGTTAAAGACGGCATCATGGTGATGTGCGGCGGCTTCGGCCTCTGCGGCATGCCCTCAACCCTGATCGAGGCGCTGCGCGACACCGGCGTGAAGAATCTGACCTGCGTTTCCAACAATGCAGGCATTGACGGCGCCGGCCTCGGGCTTCTGCTCGAAACGCGCCAGATCAAGAAGATGATCGCCTCATATGTCGGCGAGAACAAACTCTTCGCCCAGCAGTATCTCGCTGGCGAGCTCGAGATCGAATTCAACCCGCAGGGCACCATGTCCGAGCGCATCCGCGCCGGCGGCGCGGGTATCGCGGCCTTCTATACCAAGACGGGCGCCGGCACCGAGATCGCCAAGGGCAAGGAAGAGCGCATCTTCAATGGCGAGCGCTTCATCATGGAGACGGGTCTGGTTTCAGACCTCTCGCTGGTTCACGCCTGGAAGGGCGATACCGAAGGCAACCTGGTCTATCGCAAGACCGCCCGCAATTTTAATCCGATGATGGCGACCGCCGGCAAAATCACGATCGCCGAGGTCGAGCATCTGGTTCAGCCGGGCGAGCTCGATGGCGACATGATCCATACGCCGGGCGTTTACGTTCAGCGCATCATCCAGACCAATGCCGAGAAGCGCATCGAAGTGCGCACGCTGCGCAAGCGCCCGGCGGCTGCATAAGGAGAAGCGCGCATCATCCCGAAAAGTGGGAACCGGTTTTCGGACAAGATGATGCGCTAAAGGAGAAAAGTTATGCCATGGACCCGTGAGCAGATGGCCGAACGCGCCGCCAAGGAATTGCGCGACGGCTTTTACGTCAATCTCGGCATCGGCATTCCGACGCTGGTGTCGAACTACATCCCGGACGGCATGAGCGTTCAGCTGCAGAGCGAGAACGGCATGCTCGGCTTCGGCCCGTTCCCCTATGAGGGCGACGAAGACCCGGACCTGATCAATGCCGGCAAGCAGACCATCACCGAGCTGCCGACCACGTCGTATTTCTCCTCGGCGGATTCCTTCGCGATGATCCGCGGCGGCCACATCGACATGGCCTTCCTCGGCGCCATGCAGGTCGCGGAGAACGGCGACCTCGCCAACTGGATGATCCCGGGCAAGATGGTGAAGGGCATGGGCGGCGCGATGGACCTCGTCGCCGGCGTCAAGAAGGTGGTGGTGATCATGGAGCACACCGCCAAGAGCAAGGACGGCAAGGAAGAGGCAAAGCTCCTGCACCGCTGCACCCTGCCGCTGACCGGCGCCAACGTCGTCGACATGGTGATCACCGATCTCGGCGTGTTCACCGTCGACAAGAAGGGGCAGGGCGGGATGACGCTGATCGAGCTCGCGCCCGGCGTCACGGTCGATGAAATCAAGAAGAAGACCGAAGGCACGGTCAAAATCGGCGGCAAGGTCAAGGAAGCCGCCTAACGGCGGAACCTTGCGGCGCGCTTACCGCTTTACGTTGCATGACGTCGCGCGCCGCTCCTGATTTCAACGAAGAGGCAAAAAAACTTCAGGCGCGGCTGCCGCGCTTTGCCGGCGCGGCATTGCGCTGGGGCATCGAGTCGTCGCCGTTCGTGCGCTGGCCGATCGCGATCATTCTCATCTTCGGCGGCTTTCTCGGCTTCCTGCCGATCCTCGGCTTCTGGATGGCGCCGCTCGGCCTGATCCTCATCGCAGAAGACTTGCCGTTCCTGCGGCCGCCGCTGGCGCGCTTGTTCGCCTGGATCCTGAGCAAATGGCCGGAGAAGTCAGGCGCGCGCTAGCGTCCGCTCATAGCGGCCCGGCTTGGTCAGAAGCCACACTGCGATCGCGACATTGAGCAGGTTGAACGCGATGCCGTTGGCGAAGGCGGCGCGGTAGGAACCGGTGAGATCGAAGATCGCGCCGGACATCCAGCCACCGAGCGCCATGCCGCCAAGTGTCGCCATGATAACGATGCCGACCCGCGTTCCCGCCTGATTGGCCGGGAAATATTCGCGGACGATGATGGCGTAGCTGGGCACGATGCCGCCCTGAAAGAGGCCGAACAGTGCTGAGATGATGTACAGCGAAGTCAGCCCATCGAAGAAAAAGTAGAGCACCAGAGCGACGCCTTGCAGTGTCGAGCCGAGCAACAGCGTGCCGACGCCGCCGACCTTGTCGGCGATGAAGCCCGACGCGAGGCGGCTCACAATGCCGCAAGCAAGCATGACCGACAGCATCTCGGCGCCACGTGCCACGCCATAGCCGAGATCGCCGCAGTAGGCGACGATGTGGACCTGCGGCATTGACATGGCCACGCAGCAGGCAATTCCGGCGACGCACAGGATCGCCGTGAGCGCGTTCGTCGAAATGCCAAGCGCGCGGGGCTTGAATGCGGCGACGGTGGCCGCCCCGGAGTTATGCATGGATACCCGCTTCCTCATCAGCAGAGCGAGCGGCACCAGCGTGAGCAGGCATATGATGCCGACGGCGACATGGGTCGCACGCCAGCCGTTGGTGGCGATCGCGTATTCCAGCGGCTTTGGCCAGATCGCGCCGGCCACGTAATTGCCCGACGCCGCGACGGCAACGGCGATCCCTCGCCGTCGAACAAACCAATGAGAAATGTCGGCCATCAGCGGAGCGAAAAAGGCAGCGGCGCCGCCGCCGATCAATGCGCCCTGGATCAAGGCATAGACGACGATGTTGGGCGCAAAACTCGACGCGATGTATCCGGTGCCCATCGCGATCGCGCCCACCGTCAGAGGAATCGCAATGCCGAGTCTGTCGACCAAGCCGGCCGAGCCAGACCCCGGAGATTGCAAATCCGACCATGACCAGCGTGTAGGGCAGGGACGCCGCCGCGCGATCCACGCCGAAATCTGCCTGCACGGTCGGCAATGCGACCGGCACCGACCACATGCCGACACCGCCGACCGTTCCGATGACGACAGCAACGGCCAGCCGCCACCACGCATAGGGCGAATCCGGCTGATCCGCTCGATCGCGGAACATTTCACGAAAGGTCATGGAGTATTTCCCGGCTGCGCGACCATCTCACCTTTCGCCGCGCCTGAAAACCGCTGCCTTAAGAATAGCCGTATCAAACCAACTGATCTTTGGCCGTTTCGACGCCATTGAGCACTTGCCGCATCGCGAAAAACGTGGCGAATATGGCTCATAAGGGGAAGAAACATTGTCCAAGGGTAATGGCGCGATCCTCGTGACAGAGGATCTCACCAAGGAGTTTGCTGGTTTTGTTGCGGTGAACGGCGTGAACCTCAGCGTCGCGCGCGGCACTATCCATGCGCTTATCGGCCCGAACGGCGCCGGCAAGACGACCTGCTTCAACCTCCTCACCAAATTCCTGGCGCCGACCAAAGGCCGCATTCTCTACAAGGGTGAGGACATCACCGGCATGGCGCCGGCCGATGTCGCGCGGCTGGGCATTGTGCGCTCGTTCCAGATCTCGGCCGTATTTCCGCATCTCAGCGTGCTGGAGAACGTCCGCATCGCCTTGCAGCGCAAGCGCGGCGGCTCATTCGACTTCTGGCGCTCCAAAAAGCACCTGAGCGAATTCAACGCCAGGGCGATGGAGCTGATCACCGACGTCGGCCTTGCCGCCTATGCCGAGCTGCCCGCCGTCGAGTTGCCCTATGGCCGCAAGCGCGCGCTCGAAATCGCGACCACGCTCGCGCTCGATCCGGAAATGCTGTTGCTTGATGAGCCGACCGCCGGCATGGCCCACGAGGACATCGAACGCATCAGCGCGCTGATCAAGCGGGTTGCGGCAAATCGCACGGTGCTGATGGTCGAGCACAATCTGAGCGTGGTCGAAAACCTCTGCCACCGCATCACCGTCCTGACACGCGGCCGCGTGCTCGCCGAAGGCGACTACAAGACGGTCTCGAGCAATCCGGACGTGCGCGAAGCCTATATGGGTGTCGGCCATGCTTGATCAGCGCACGCCCCTGCTTTCGGTGAAAGATGTGCACGCCTGGTACGGCGAGTCGCACATCCTCCACGGCGCCAGCTTCAACATTCATGAAGGCGAGGTCGTCACGCTGCTCGGCCGCAATGGCGCCGGCAAGACGACCACGCTGAAGTCGATCATGGGCCTGGTCGGTCATCGCACCGGCTCGATCACGTTCGAAGGGCAAAGAGCTGATCGGCCTGCCACCCGAAAAGATCGCGCGACTGGGCGTGGCGTTCTGCCCGGAGGAGCGCGGCATTTTCGCCAGCCTCGATGTGGAGGAAAATCTGCTGCTGCCGCCGCAGGTGCGGCCCGGCGGGCTGTCGCTCGATCGCATCTTCGAACTGTTTCCGAATCTGAAGGAGCGGCTGGGCTCGAGCCAGGGCACCAAGCTGTCCGGCGGCGAGCAGCAGATGCTGGCGATCGGGCGCATCCTGCGCACCGGCGCGCGCCTGTTGCTGCTCGATGAGCCGACCGAAGGCCTTGCGCCGGTCATCATCCAGCAGATCGGCCGCACCATTCGTACGCTGAAAGAGCAGGGCTTTACGATCCTGCTGGTGGAACAGAATTTCCGTTTCGCCTCGACCGTGGCGGACCGCTATTACGTCATGGAACACGGCCGCATCATCGACCAATTCGCAAATTCAGAACTTGAGGCAAACGTCGAGAAACTTCACGACTATCTCGGTGTGTAAAAAACAAATGTCGGTATCAGGGAGGACTAGCCAATGAAGACGAGAATGACCCTTGCGGCTCTCGCCGTCGCTCTTGCTTGCGGCACGGCCAGCGCCCAGCAGATCAACGTCAAAATCGGCGTGCTGACCGACATGTCGTCGCTCTATGCCGACGTGACCGGCCCCGGCTCGCTGCTTGCCGCCAAGATGGCTGCCGCAGATTTCATGAAGACCAATCCGAATGTGAAGGTCGAGGTGGTCGGCGGCGATCACCAGAACAAGGCCGATATCGGCAGCCAACTCGCGAACCAGTGGTACGACGTCGAGAAGGTCGACATGATCGCCGACGTTCCGAACTCCGGCGTCGCGCTCGCGATCAGCGCAGATCACCCGCGACAAGAACAAGGTGTTCGTCGGCTCCGGCCCGGCAAGCTCGGACCTCACCGGCGCCAAGTGCAGCCCGAATACGGTGCACTGGACCTATGACACCTGGATGCTGGCGAACGGCACCGGCAAGGCGATCGTGAAGACCGGCGGCGATACCTGGTTCTTCCTCACGTCGGACTATGCCTTCGGTCACGCGCTCGAGCGTGACACCGCGGCGGTCGTCGAAGCCAATGGCGGCAAGGTGCTCGGCAAGGTCCGCCACCCGATCAACACCAACGACTTCTCGTCGTTCCTGCTGCAGGCGCAGTCGTCGAAGGCGAAGGTCATCGGCCTCGCCAATGCCGGCGGCGACACCATCAACTCGATCAAGCAGGCGGCCGAATTCGGCATCGTCAAGGGCGGCCAGAACATCGCCGGCCTCCTGGTGTTCGCGAGCGACATCAATGCGCTCGGTCTGCCGACCGCGCAGGGCCTGATCTTCACCGAGACCTTGTACTGGGATCGCAACGATAACAACCGCGCCTGGACCAAGCGCTGGACACACCGAGCGCGGCGCCACCAACAAAGTGCCCGACCATGAACCAGGCGGGCGTCTATGCCGGCACGCTGCACTATCTCAAGGCGCGTCGTCGCGCTAAAGAGCGCGGCCGACGGCAAGGCGGTGGTCGCCAAGATGAAGGAGATGCCGACCGACGATCCGCTGTTCGGCAAAGGCACGATCCGCGCCGACGGCCGCAAGCTGCATCCGGCCTATCTGTTCGAGGTGAAGAAGCCGTCCGAGTTGAAATACTTCGGCGACTTCTACAAGACTCGCGCGACCATCCCGGCCGAAGAAGCGTTCCGCCCGCTCAAGGACGGCGGCTGCCCGCTGGTCAGCGGCTAAGCTCACATCACTGAAAGCGTAAGAACAACAAGGAGGAATGGAATGAAATCTAAATTTGTCCTGGCGGCGCTCGCCGCCGTGCTGGCCTGCGGTACCGCGCAGGCCCAGCAGATCAACGTCAAGATCGGCGTGCTGAGCGACATGTCTTCGCTCTACGCCGACATCGGCGGCCCCGGCTCGGTCGCAGCCGCCAAGGTGGCAATCGCCGATTTCCAGAAGGCCAACCCGAACGTCAAGGTCGAACTGGTCTCGGGCGATCACCAGAACAAGCCGGATATCGGCTCGCAGATCGCGAACCAATGGTTCGATGTCGAGAAGGTCGACATGATCATTGACGTGCCGAATTCGGGCGTGGCGCTGGCGACCAGCCAGGTCGCCAACCAGAAGAACAAGGTGTTCGTCGTGTCAGGCGCCGCCTCGTCGGATCTGACCGGCGCCAAGTGCAACGCCAATACCGTGCACTGGACCTATGACACCTGGATGCTGGCGAACGGCACGGGCAAGGCGATGGTGAAAACAGGTGGCGACACCTGGTTCTTCCTGACCGCCGATTACGCCTTCGGTCACGCGCTCGAGCGCGACACGATGGCGGTGGTCGAGAAGAATGGCGGCAAGGTGCTCGGCAAGGTCCGTCACCCGCTCAACACCAACGACTTCTCGTCATTCCTGCTGCAGGCGCAAACCTCCAAGGCGAAGGTGATCGGCCTCGCCAATGCGGGCGGCGACACCATCAACTCGATCAAGGCGGCGTCCGAGTTCGGCATCGTCAAGGGCGGCCAGAGCCTCGCCGGCTTGCTGGTGTTCACCTCGGACGTCAACGCGCTCGGCCTGCCAACCGCGCAAGGCCTGGCTCTGACCGAGACCTGGTACTGGGACGCCAACGACACCAACCGGGCCTGGACCAAGCGCTGGCACTCGGAAGGCGGCGCCGCGGCGGGTAAATTCCCGACCATGATCCATGCCGGCGTCTATTCCGGCATCACCCACTACCTCAAGGCCGCGGTCGCTCTCAAAGGCAATCTCGGCGACGGCAAGGCTGTCGTTGCGCAGATGAAGGCGATGCCGACCGACGACCCGCTGTTCGGCAAGGGCACGATCCGCGCCGGACGGCCGCAAGGTCCATCCAGCCTACCTGTTCGAAGTGAAGAAGCCGGCGGAATCGAAATACCCGGGCGACTTCTACAAGACGCGCGCCACCATCCCGGCGGACGAAGCCTTCCGTCCGCTCAAGGAAGGCGGCTGCTCGCTGGTCTCGCGGCTAATCGACAACAAAGCGGGGCGGGCCACCAAAGCCCGCCCCGTTTATTCGGTGCGTGCATGTTTGAGCTGTGCATTCCGGAAATTCTCGGCGGGAAGTGCATCCCCTCGATGGCGCTGTTCGGACAGCTGTTGATCGGCCTGATCAACGGCTCGTTCTACGCGCTGTTGAGTCTCGGCCTCGCCGTGATCTTCGGCATGCTCAACATCATCAATTTCACGCCACGGCGCCCAATACATGCTGGGCGCCTTCACGGCCTACCTCCTCCTGCAGATGACCGGGCTCGGCTATTGGCCGGCCCTTATCATTGCGCCGATCATCGTCGGCATTATCGGCATGGTGATCGAGCGCACCATGCTGCAGTGGCTTTACAAGCTCGATCACCTTTATGGCCTGCTGCTCACCTTCGGCCTTGCGCTGATCATCGAAGGCGTCGCGCGCAATTAATTCGGCTCGGCCGGTCTGCCCTATACGATGCCGGACTCGCTGCGCGGCGGGCAGAATCTCGGCTTCATGTTCCTGCCGAACTATCGCGCCTGGGTGATCTTCGCTTCGCTCACCGTCTGCCTCGGCACCTGGTTTGTGATCGAGCGCACGCGGCTTGGCGCCTATCTGCGCGCCGCCACCGAGAACCCCAACCTGGTGCGCGCCTTCGGCATCAACGTGCCGCGCATGATCACGCTCACTTACGGTTTCGGCGTCGGGCTCGCGGCCTTTGCGGGCGTGATGGCGGCGCCGATCTACAACGTCTCGCCGCAAATGGGCGCGGAGCTCATCATCGTCGTGTTCGCCGTGGTGGTGATCGGCGGCATGGGTTCGATCCTCGGCGCGGTTATCACGGGTTTTGGACTCGGCGTCATTGAGGGCCTGACCAAGGTGTTCTTCCCTGAAGCGTCCAACACCGTCATCTTCGTCATCATGGCGATCGTGCTGCTGGTGCGGCCCGCCGGCCTGTTCGGGAGGAGGGCATGATGGAACGTGTCGTCCCGCAGACCGTGACGCGTCTCGCCCTGGCGCGCGCGAAGCGAATGGATCGCATTCGCCGTCATGGTGGTCGCGCTGCTGATCGCGCCGTTCTTCGTCTATCCGCTGTTCGTGATGCAGGCGCTGTGCTTTGCGCTGTTCGCCTGCGCCTTCAATCTGCTGATCGGCTATGTCGGCCTGCTGTCGTTCGGCCACGCGCTCTATTTCGGCTGGGCAAGTTACCTGGCGGCACACGCCGCCAAAGTGTGGGGCTTCCCGCCTGAGCTTGCCATTCTGACCGGCACGCTGACGGGAGCTGTTTTTGGCGTGATCGCGGGCTCGCTGGCGATCCGGCGCCAGGGCATTTACTTCGCCATGATTACGCTCGCGCTGGCGCAGATGATGTTCTTCTTCGCGCTGCAGGCGAAGTTCACCGGCGGTGAAGACGGCATTCAGGCGGTGCCGCGCGGCTGGCTGTTCGGCATCATCGACCTGCGCGAAGAAACGGCGATGTACATCGTCGTGCTGGTGATTTTCCTCGCCGGCTTCCTGTTCATTCACCGCATCATTCATTCGCCGTTCGGCGAAGTCCTGAAAGCGATCCGCGAGAACGAGCCGCGCGCCATTTCGCTCGGCTACAAGACCGACCGTTACAAGCTGCTCGCATTCGTGCTCTCGGCTTCGCTGGCCGGCCTTGCCGGCGCGACCAAGGCGATCGTGCTGCAAATCGCCTCGCTGACCGACGTCAACTGGCCGATGTCGGGCGAGGTCGTGCTGATGTCGCTGGTCGGCGGGCTTGGCACCATCTTCGGTCCGGTGGTCGGCGCCTTCGCCATCCTGACCATGCAGTACAAGCTGGCCGCGGTCGGCGAGTGGGTGCTCGTCATCCAGGGCGTGATCTTCGTCGCCTGCGTGCTTCTGTTCCGCCGGGGAATCGTCGGCGAGATCGCGCATTATTTGCGAATCAAGCTCTAAGCTGTTCAGATTCTACAGCGAATTCTGCTATCAAGTGATTCGTTCTGCGGCGTTGGCGTTTGTTCAGCCGCGCGCAAGCCTTGTGTCCCATGGGGGGAAGGGAAGCGCGGCACACGTGAACAGCTCTGTCGCGCATGCCGGCCACTACAGCTGCGATCGACGCGGTGTCGCAACGACTCCGCGAGCTTGCCCATAAACGGCTCGCTTATTACTCGGAGCTCTCCAGGACCGGCCGCTGGACGCTTTATTTCACGGAGCGCGAATTCATCGAGCGGCTTCGCGATGTCATCGCGGTCACCAATGCCTGGAACGAGATGGCTGGCCGCAAGCCGTCTGCCAAGTTGCGCGACGCCGCATAAGGTGATTTCGCTTTGAGGCGCCGTATCCCGGTGCCATCTTGGCTAATCCAACCGCTTCCATCCCGCCTGAGTAAACCTCCATATCGAGTTTGTGCATGAGCAGTGCCTTGTTCTCGCCGATCCGGCTTGCCGGACTTGAACTTCCCAACCGCCTGGTCGTCTCGCCGATGTGTCAGTACTCGGCCGAAAACGGCAGCGCCACCGACTGGCACCTGATGCATCTCGGCATGCTGGCGAATTCCGGCGCCGCGCTGGTCATCGTCGAAGCGACCGCGGTCGAACCGATGGGCCGCATCACGCATGGCTGCCTCGGCCTTTGGTCCGACGAGAATGAGGCGGCGCTGGCGCGCGTGCTCAAGTCGGTGCGGCGCGCCGGCACGGCAAAATTCGGCATTCAGCTCGCGCATGCCGCGCGCAAGGCGTCAGCGCACTTGCCGTGGGAGGGCGGCCTCTCGCTTAAGCAAAACGAAAATCCGTGGCCGACGATCGCAGCTTCGCCGCTGCCGTTCGGCGAGAATTGGCATGTGCCGGCAAGTGTGAGCGAAGCGGACATGGCGCGCATCACCGATGCGTTTGTCGCTGCCGCCAAGCGCGCGCTCCGCGTCGGTTTCGACGAGATCGAGCTGCATATGGCGCACGGCTATCTGTTCCATGGCTTCATGTCGCCGATCTCGAACACGCGGACCGATGCCTATGGCGGTTCGCTGGCCAACCGTCTGAAATTTCCGCTGGCCGTCGCGCGTGCGGTGCGCGCCGCGGTGCCGCGTAACGTGCCGCTCGGCGCCCGCATCACCGGCAGCGATTGGCGCGAGGGCGGGCTGACGGCAGACGATGCGGTCGCTATCGCCAAAGCCCTCAAAGCCGAAGGCCTCGATTTCATCGACGTGTCGTCCGGCGGCGTCACCTACGACACCCGCAATCCGTCCGAGCCGGGCTACAACGTGCCGATCGCCGAGCGGATCAAGCGCGAGGCCGGCATTGCGACCCGCGTCGTCGGCCTGGTTTACGAGCCGGAGCAGGCCGAAGCGATCGTCAGAGACGGCAAGGCCGACATGGTCGCGATGGCGCGCGCATTCCTCGACGACCCGCATTGGGGTTGGCGCGCGGCAAAGGCGCTGGGCGCCGACATCCCGCGGCCGCCGCAATATTTGCGAGCCGGCCCAAAGCTTTGGGCGCCGGCATCTTGAGCGTTCGGTGGCGGGCACGGCGGATTTGAGGGATGGACTCCTTCGTCTTTGCCGCCGTCCTGTTTGCCGCGCTGTGCCACGCCGGCTGGAACGCGCTGGTCAAGGTCGGGCTCGATCCGCTTTCCAGCACGACGCTGATCTCGGTTGGTGCCGGTGTCGTCGGGCTTGTCGCGCTGCCGTTCGTCGGTATTCCGTCCGCTGGCTTCATGGCCGTGGCTGTTCGCCTCGGTGGTGATTCATCTTTTCTATTTCGCCGCGCTGATCGAAAGCTATCGGACCGGCGATCTCGGACAGGTTTATCCGATTGCTCGCGGCTCCGCGCCGCTGATGACGGCGGTCGTCGCCACGCTTCTGGATCGGCGAGCACCTGAGCACGGTCGGCTGGATCGGCGTCGTAACGTTGGTCAGCGGCGTGTTTCTGTTGTCGCTGCGCGGTGGCCGCGAACTGGCTCGCCTCGACATGCGCGCCGTCGGCTTTGCATTGATGACGGCTGTCACGATCTGCACCTACTCCATCGTCGACGGAATCGGCGCACGGCTCTCAGCCAATCCGAATGCGTACTCGGCCTGGCTGTTCGTCGGGATCGCGATTGTGCTGGTGCCGTATGCGCGGATACGCGGCGGCTCGGGCGCACTCACAGCAGGCTTGCCGTACTGGCGCCAGGGCCTCGCGGGAGGCGCGCATGCAGGTGCTTTCTTACGGGATTGCGATCTGGGCCATGACGGTTGCGCCGATCGCAATCGTCGCGGCATTGCGCGAAACGAGCGTGCTGTTCGGCGCCGCGATTGCCGTGATCGTGCTGAAGGAGCCGCTACGCGCTGCCCGCCTCGTGGCGGCGGGCTTGATCGTTATCGGCCTGGTGCTGATCCGCCTGCAGTGATCAGACGCCGATGCGGCCGAAGCCGGGCAGCTTGAGCCCCGGATTGCGCACATCGATGCCGGCGACGAGGCCGAGCAGGTTGAACTCGATGCCCTCGACCCAGCCGATCTTCACGCCGGCGTAGCCCCACAGGTTGAGCTCGACGCCGGTGTGGCTGTCGGTCAGGCCCGCGTAAAAGCCGTCACGATAGTCGCGGCCGATCGCATTGGGCGGCAGCGCGACGCCGAGCTCCGGCACGGCGCGCAGGACCGCGGCGGTGAAGCTGTTGGAGTTCGGGCCCGGCCAGACGTGATAGTCGCCGTAATTGCGGTAGCGATAATCGCGCACCGCGGCCTCGATGCGCGGAATGAGCCGCTCGGCGTCCTCGCCGCGCACATCGGCGATGGCGACCGGGTTATTGCCGTACCAGCGGCCGTCCGGCGCCCAGCCATTGTGCCGGACCGGTTGGCCCCAGCCGACCACGTCGTAGCGCGTCCAGGTCTTGGCGTTTTCGCGCTTGAGCACGACCCAGCTATGGACCGCGACCACGCCCTTCCAGGCGCCGGCCGTGCCGGCGAACACGATGACGCGCGCGTCCTTGTGCTCGGTGGCGGGCGGCAGGCTCTTGGTCGAGGACCAGTCGGCCGAAGCCCAGGAGCGCGGCGAGTCGGAAAAGGCGAACAGCGCGGCACGCGCGGCGACCGGCAGCAGGAAAATGGCGAGGATGAGTAGGAGCAAGGGTACTCGGCGGCGGGGAAGGGTTGTTACGCTCATGTAGCCCTCATCTAGGGACGCATTCGGCCAGAACCAAGGCAGGCAGCGAATTCCGCCAGAATTGCGGACGCGGCGCGTTGCAACGCCGCAGGCGTAAGTTCGCGGCGTGCCGCGGCGAAAGGCATTCTGCGCGTGATCGGTGGCACGTGGACGAAAGCTGCAGGCCGGGGCGCCGCCTCGGTCGCCCGCCAGCACAGGTAGTTGCACAGATATTTGCCGGCATCGCGCGAGGTTTGCGCGGCTATGCCGGCCCGTCGCGCGGCCCTTGCCAATCTGGCCGCCGGCGATCGCATCGGCATATGGGGCGCGCCGCGGACAATCGCGGCCGAGCGGGGCAGGTGGCCGCCGGCATCCCGCACCCGGCCGAGAACGTTGCGCGCCAAAGTCTCGATCCGCAGCGTCCTGGCGCGGCCGTGCAGGCCGAACATCAGGATCGCGTCCGGCTTGTGCTTCTTGAGGAGCGCCGGCAGCTCCTTGTCGACGGCATCGTAGCGCGTCTCGAACACATGGCCGACGACCCGGAAATTGGTCCGCCGCTGCGTTGCCAGCCGTTTGACGAGGGCCGCGGTCGGATTATGCGGCGCGCCGGGAAACGGCCCGAAACCGGTGACGAGAATGGTGCGCATCAATTCTCGATCAGCGCGGCGATCTGCTCGACCGCGAGCGTCGGCGCCAGCTTGCCGTCGGCCACCGCGGCTTCGGCCGCTTTCAGCTTGGTCCGCACTGCCGGGTCCGTACGCAACCGCGCGGTGAGCCGCTCCTCGAGCATCGACCACATCCATTTCACCTGCTGCTCGCGCCGCCGCGCCGCGAGCTCGCCGGATTTCGTCATCGCCGCGCGATGGGCTTCAACCTGCTTCCACAGCTCCGGGACGCCGTTGCCGGTCAGCGCCGAGAACGTGACCACCGGCGGCGACCAGTTCGGCGAGCGCGGCGCCAGGATGTTCAGCGCGGCCCGGTAATCGGCCGCCGCGACCCTGGCGCGGGCGATGTTGTCGCCATCCGCCTTGTTGACGGCGATCATGTCGGCGAGTTCGACCACGCCCTTCTTGATGCCCTGCAGCTCGTCGCCGGCGCCGGGGATCATCAGCGCCAGGAAAAAATCGGTCATGTCGGAAACCGCGGTCTCCGACTGGCCGATGCCGACGGTCTCCACCACGACCACGTCAAAGCCCGCCGCCTCGCAGATCAGCATGGTCTCGCGCGTCTTTGCCGCGACGCCGCCCAGCGTGCCGGACGAGGGCGAAGGGCGGATGAAGGCATTCGGATCCTGGCCGAGCCGCGCCATGCGCGTCTTGTCGCCGAGGATCGAGCCGCCGGTGCGGGTCGACGACGGATCGACCGCCAGCACCGCGACCTTCTGGCCTGCTGCCGTGAGATACGTGCCGAGCGCATCGATGGTGGTGGACTTGCCGGCGCCGGGCGCGCCGGTGATGCCAAGCCGCACGGCTTTGCCCGTGTTGCGCAGCAACTCCTGCACCAGTTTGTGCGCCGTCGCTTGATGGTCGGCGCGCTTGCTTTCGACCAAGGTAATGGCGCGCGCCAAGGTGGCGCGATCCCCGGAACGGATCGCCTTTGGCGAGCGGGACGACGTGGGGATCCGACTCGGAACGCGCCGACATGCCTGTTCAGTAAACCACGGCGGAGAGGCCGTCACGCCCGAGTGAAACTCAGGCGTCCGAGGGTGCCAGCGTGCGCTTTCCGCCCCCTAACGCCACGCCAGATCATCGTTGCCCAGATCGCCAGCGTGACGATGCCGAGTGCCGCTGCAATCGGCCGCTGGAAGAAAAACAACGCGTTGCCGTCCGCCTTGATCATCGAGGTCATGAAGTTCTGCTCCAACATCTCGCCCAGCACCAGACCGAGGATTGCCGGCGCGATCGGGAAGCGATGCTCCTCCATCAGCCAGCCGATAACGCCCATGATCAGCATGATCCAGATGCCGAACACCGAATTCGTCATCGCATAGGCGCCGACCACGCAGAAGATCAGGATGACCGGCAGACAGGACATTGCGCGGCACACGCAAGATCTGCTTCCCGGATTTGATGGCGAGCCAGCCGAACGGCAACATCAAGATGTTGGCGAGGACGAAGATTATGAATACCGCGTAGATGAATTGCGGATTCTGCAGAAACACACGTCGGGCCGGGATTCATGCCCTTCATGTAAAGGACGCCGATCACGATGGCGGTGATGGAGTCGCCGGGGATGCCGAACACCAGCGCCGGAATCCAGGCGCCGCCAAGCGCTCGAATTGTTGGCGGACGTGGCATCGACGATGCCTTCGATATGGCCGGTGCCGAATTTCTCCGGCTCCTTGGAAAATTTCTTCGAGACCGCGAACGAAATCCACGCAGCGATGTCGGCGCCGGCGCCCGGCAGCGCGCCGATCACCACCCCGATCGCGGAGCCGCGCAGGAAATTGAACCAGTATTTCTTGAACACTCCCCATACGCCGATGAAGACATTGCCGATCTTCTGCGCCAGAACGGCGCCCTGTCGGTCGACCGACACGGCGCCGCGCAGCAACTCCGACAAGGCGAACATGCCGATCATCGCAGGGATGAAGCTGATTCCCTGAAGCATTTCGACGCTGCCGAAGGTGAAGCGAGGGAAGCCTGCCGCGGGGTCGATCCCGATCGTATTGATGGCAAGACCGAACAGCAGGGAGATGACACCCTTGAGCGGATCCTCGGCAGTCATGAAGATTGCGCAGGTGAGTCCGAGCGCGGCGAGCCAGAAATACTCGAAAGACGAGAATTGCAACGCGGCTTCGGCGAGGGCTGGCGCGCACAGGACAAGAATGACGACGCCGATCATCCCGCCCAGCACGGAGAAGACGAGATTGACGCCGAGATTGAGATCGAGCTCGCCCTTCTTCGACATGGCGTAGCTCTCATCAGTGTAGGCGGCGGAGGCCGGCGTGCCCGGGATGCGCAGCATCGCCGCTGGGATGTCGCCCGCAAAAATCGCCATTGCGGTAGCGGTGACGATGGCGCCGAGCGCCGGCACCGGGTCCATGAAAAACGTCACCGGGACCAGCAACGCGGTCGCCATGGTCGCCGTCAGGCCCGGCATGGCGCCGACGAAAATGCCGAATGCCGCCGAGGCGCAGATTACCCATAGCACTTTGAACTGAAAGACCAGCCCGATGGCAGCGACGAAAGCGTCCATCACCAGCTCACAGGAATTGATCGAGCCAGCCGCGCGGCAAAGGGACGCGCAGCAGCGTTGCAAAGAATTCGTGGATGGCGATCGTCGCGATCAGCGCCGTGATAATGGCGACCAGCGGGCGTACGCCGAACCACAGAAACAGCACCACCAAGAACACCAATGCGATCGGGATGAAGCCGACTTTTTCCGAGGCGCCGATGTAGAGCAGCAGCAAGGCGAGCATGAGCATGAAGCTGCCGAGCCGCCACGGTTCGCGCGTCCATGGCGCCAACGCGACCCAGCGCGCGCCGCGTTGGGTGGAGGCATAGTGCTTCCAGATCAGCAGGCCGCCGCAGAGGATCAGCCCGGCGCCGAGTACGCGGGGAAACAGTGCCGGGCCGTACTTCTGCCCCGGAAAATCGGGGAAGCTTGCCGTCAGCGCGATCATCAGTGCCGACAGCGCGATCAGAACGATTCCGCAAATCGCATCATTGGCGCGCATGGTGGTTCTCGGAATTGGGGGCCGGCGGGCCGATCGCCCACCGGCAGTTACCGGCTCAGACTGTCAGGTCTTGGCGATGCCGGCAGCCTTCATGGCGGCGCCCATCTGCGTGTCGCTCTTGTCCATGAAGGACGCGTAGCCGGCCGCGTCGTTCCACACGATGCCAAAACCACGTGAGCTCATGAAGTCTTTGTACTCTTTAGAGTCGTAGATCTTCTTGAGCGTCGCCGTGAGCTTGGTTGCCATGTCATTCGGCAAGCCCTTCGGTGCAGCGAAGCCGCGCCAGGCGCCGGTGGTGAAGTCGATCCCCATCGCTTCCTTCAGCGTGGGAATGTCCTTGAACGCCGCCGCGCGCTCCGGTGCCATCAGGGCGAGGCTGCGCGCCTTACCAGCCTCGATCATCGCGCGCGCCTCCGGCACCGAGCACGTCGTGAGATCGATGCCGCCGGCCGCGAGGTCCTGCATCGCCGGTGCTGCTCCGTTGGAAGGAATCCACTGCACCTGATTGGCCGGCAAGCCCATCGCCTGCATCCAACCCACCAGTGCGAGATGCCAGATGCCACCTTGTCCGGTGCCGGATGCCTTGAACTTGCCGGGAGGCGACGCCTTGATGGCCGCGGCGAGGTCCTTCACCGTTTTGTACTCGCTGTCCGCGCGCACCTGGATACCGGGTGGGTCTTCATTCATCAGCGCAAGCGGGGTGAAGTTTTTCGGCGTCAGCTCGGTGAGGCCGGCCCAATGCATCATCGAGATCTCGACGGTGATGATGCCGAGCGTGTAGCCGTCCGGTGTCGCAGTCGCGATCGCGGAGTGGCCGACCACGCCCGAGCCGCCGGTGCGGTTGACGACGTTCACCGGCTGGCCGAATTCCTTTTCCATCAGCGCCGCAACGATGCGCGCGGTCGCGTCAGTGCCGCCGCCGGCGCCCCAGGGACAGATCATCTGGATCGGGCGGGCGGGGTAGTTCGCCTGCGCGAAAGAAGGCTTGAGGCCGAGACCAAGGCCCGCAGCCGCGGCTGAGCCCGAGGCAAGGATGTGGCGTCGTGTGAATTTGGACATGGCGTTTCCCCGCGATGCGCCGATGATTCGGCGTCAGTTGTATGATGAGATGATGTTAGGCTTGGGCAGCGGGCCTGACAATCGCCGTCGAGGCGCGGGCCTCAGCTGTTGCTGGCCTGATGGCCGAGCCGCTTGTTGAGCGTGGTCAGCAGCTTGCCCGCGGCTTCCGCAATCACGGTGCCGGGCGGGAAGATCGCTTCGGCCCCGGCGGCCATCAGCGCGTCGTAGTCCTGCGGCGGCACCACGCCGCCCACCACGATCATGATGTCGCCGCGGCCCTGTTTCTCCAGCTCGACCTTGAGCTCCGGCACCAGGGTCAGGTGGGCGGCGGCAAGCGATGAGACGCCGAGAACGTGCACGTCGTTCTCCACCGCCTGGCGCGCGGCTTCGGATGGCGTCGCAAACAGCGGTCCGATGTCGACATCGAAGCCGAGATCGGCGAAGGCCGAAGCGATGACTTTCTGGCCGCGGTCGTGGCCGTCCTGGCCGATCTTGGCGACCAGCAGTCGGGGCCGGCGCCCTTCGGCCGCTTCGAATGCCTCGACCTGCTCGCGCACCCGCGCGACCGCGTCGGTCATGCCGACCTCCCGCTTGTAGACACCGGTGATCGCCTTCGACGAGGCGACATGGCGGCCGAACACTTTTTCCAGCGCCATCGAGATTTCGCCGACGGTGGCCTTGGCGCGAGCGGCGTCGATCGCGAGCGCGAGCAGGTTGCCATTGCCGCGGTCGGCGGCACGGGTCAGCGCGTCGAGCGCTTCCTTCAGCACCGCCGGATCGCGCTCGGCGCGCAACCGCTTGAGCTTGTCGATCTGCATGGCACGCACGGCCGAGTTATCGACCCTGAGCACGTCGATCGGGTCTTCGTGCCTGGGCGGATATTTGTTGACGCCGATCACGGCCTGCACGCCGGCATCGATGCGCGCCTGCGTCTTGGCCGCGGCTTCCTCGATCCGCATTTTGGGGATGCCGGCCTCGATCGCCTTGGTCATGCCGCCCAGCGCTTCGACTTCCTCGATATGGTCCCAGGCTTTCTTGGCGAGATCGTGGGTCAGGCGCTCGACGTAATAGGAGCCGCCCCACGGATCGACGATGCGGGTCGCGCCGGCTTCCTGCTGCAGCACGATCTGGGTGTTGCGGGAAATACGCGCCGAATAGTCGGTCGGCAGCGCCAGCGCCTCGTCGAGCGAATTGGTATGCAGCGACTGGGTCTGACCCTGGGTCGCCGCCATCGCCTCGATCATGGTGCGGGCGACGTTGTTGTAGACGTCCTGCGAGGTGAGCGACCAGCCGGAGGTCTGCGTATGCGCGCGCAGCATCAGCGACTTTTCGCTCTCCGGCTTGAACTGCTTGATCAGCTTCGCCCACAGCATGCGCGCTGCGCGCTGCTTGGCGATCTCCATGAAGTAGTTCATGCCGGCGCACCAGAAGAACGAGATGCGCGGCGCGAACTGGTCGATGGTGAGCCCGGCCTTGATGCCGGCGCGCACATATTCGACGCCGTCGGCGAGCGTATAGGCGAGCTCGAGGTCGAGCGTCGCGCCGGCCTCCTGCATGTGATAGCCGCTGACCGAAATCGAATTGAATTTCGGCATGTGCGCCGAGGTATGCGCGAAGATGTCGGAGATGATGCGCAGCGACGCTTCCGGCGGATAGATGTAGGTGTTGCGCACCATGAATTCTTTGAGGATGTCGTTCTGGATCGTGCCGGACAGCTTCTCCTGCGGCACGCCCTGTTCCTCTGCGGCGACCACATAGAGCGCCAGCACCGGCAGCACCGCGCCGTTCATCGTCATCGACACGCTCATCTGGTCGAGCGGGATGCCGGAGAACAATGTGCGCATGTCGTAGATCGAGTCGATCGCGACGCCCGCCATGCCGACGTCGCCCGAGACGCGCGGATGATCGGAGTCGTAGCCGCGGTGGGTGGCGAGATCGAAGGCGATCGAGAGGCCTTTCTGGCCGGCCGCGAGGTTGCGCCGGTAGAAGGCATTGGAATCTTCGGCGGTCGAGAAGCCGGCATATTGCCGGATGGTCCAGGGCTGCGCCGCGTACATCGCGGGGTAGGGGCCGCGCAGGAACGGCGCCGAGCCGGGCCAGGTGTCGAGGAAGTCGAGGCTGGCGACGTCGGCTTCGCCATAGTGCGGCTTGACCGCAATGCCTTCCGGCGTCTTCCAGGTTTCTTCGCGCGCTGCCGGTAGCGCGGCAGGCGCTTCCGCGAAGGGGATGGTGGCGAAGTTCGGAACCTGACTCATGTCGCACCCAGACTATCATGCGTGGTGCGCAAGGTCGCGAGCACGTCGCAGCCCACGATAGATAAAGGTCTTCACACCGGCTTCCTTGAGTGCCGCTTCCAATGCGCCGGGCCGTCCTGCCAGATGCACCGTCGCGCCCGCCGTGGTCAGCGCCTTGGCGGCATCGGCCGCTTCGGTCTCGTAGAGTTTGTCCGACGAGCACAGGCACGCGAGCTTCGCGCCGGAGGCTTTGAACGCCGCGATCATCTCGTCGCGCGACTTGAAGCCGTCATTGGCCGCCGCCTCGATGCCGCCCGCCTCGTAGAAATTCTTGGCGAACATGGCGCGCGCGGTGAAATCCGAGGCCTTGCCAAGATTGGCGAGAAACACTTTCGGCCGCGCGCCGGTCTTTTTCAGGATTGCATCGGATTTGTCGCGCAGCGCTTCGTACGGCTCGGCGAGCCGGATGCGCGGCAGTGGCTCGCACGTCACGGCCGCGGCGAGCTTGCCGGCTTCGCGCGGGCGCACGTCGAGAACCGCGAGTGATTTCTCGCCAATGTCGGGATACTCGCTGGTGCCAGTGAGCGGATCTCTGCGTTGCGCGATCGCCTTCTCGCGGGCATGCGCGAACAGCGGCGACCTCTCGCTGGATCGCGCCGCTTGTCAGCGCCTCCGCAATGCCGCCCGCCTTCTCGGTCACCTGGAATTGCGTCCATGCCGTTCGCGCTATTTCATCCGTCATCGCTTCGATCGCGCCTGATCCGGCCGCCGGATCGGCGACCTTCGCCAGGTGCGACTCTTCGAGCAGGATGAGCTGCGCATTTCGCGCGACACGCCGAGCGAACGGATCAGGCAGGCCGAGCGCGGCGGTATGCGGCAGCGCCGCGACCGAGTCCGCACCGCCAATGCCAGCCGCCGCGATCGCAATCGTCGTGCGCAGCATGTTCACCGCGGGGTCGCGCCGGGTCATCATCCGCCATGCCGTTTCTGCGGCGACATGCGCCGGCTTTGGCATCAGTCCGCACGCCTCCTCGACGCGCGCCCACAGCTTTCGCAGCGCGCGGAATTTGGCGATGGTCAGGAATTGGTCGTCGTCGGCCGACAGCCGGAAATAGATCAGGTCGCGTGCGCGATCGAGCGGTACGCCGGAGGCTTCCAGCGCACGCAGATAAGCCACCGCGCAGGCCAGCACGAACGAGAGCTCCTGTGCCTCCGAGCCGCCGGCATTGTGGACGATGCGGCCGTCGGCGACGGCGAAAGGGCCCGCGAAGCCTTGCTCCGCAAGTCCGGCGACGAGTTTGGCGAAGTAGGGCGCAAGCTCGCTCCACGGTTTCGGCAGTCCGCCGGAGGCAGCCATGCCTCCGATCGGGTTGAGACCCGCGCGCAGGCCTACCGCCGCCGGATCGATCTTGCGTTCTTTCACGAGCGCCGCGAATTCGGTGACGGCGTCCCGCGACGCCTGGCTCAGGTTGAATTCCAGCGGAACGCCGGCGTCGAGAAAAACGCCATCGAGGATACGCGCCAGCGCCTCCCGCGAACCGTCAATCCCGTAACCAATCGCGGTCGTTGAGCCGGCAAAAACGAGGCTCAGCCCGGTCGCCCCGCTCTCCAGATCGTCCAGCGCCTGCTTGTTCGCCGCGGCGGGGTCCGGATGATCGACCCGCGCCATGACCTGCCACGGCTGGGCGGGCCGGCCCGCCACCGGCTTTGCGCCTTTGGCGCGCGGGTAGAGCGGCTCAATACGCAGGCCGTCATAAGTCTGCTTGACGAGCCGCTTGTCGAAATCGGCGCCTTTGAGCGCCGCTTCGGTCAGTTTCCGCCAGCGCGCCGCATCCGAGGGCGGAAATTCGCTCGCGAGAGGGAGAATATCGTCGGACATGCACAGCCTTGCCCTTTCTTATAGGCAAGGAGCGCGCCACGCCAAGGTCACTTCGGCAGTTTCCGGATACCCGCCGTGTCCACCTTGTGCACCCAGTCCTTGACCCGCTTTCCGGCGATCACTTTGTCGCCGGCGATCTCCGCCAGCGGCACCAGCACGAAGGCGCGCTCGAACATCAGCGGATGAGGCAGGGTCAGGTTGCGGTCGCTCATCTTCACGTCGTCATAGGCGAGGATGTCGATGTCGCAGGTGCGGGGTCCCCAGCGTTTCTCGGCGAGCCGGTCGCGGCCGAGCTTGAGCTCGACCTCCTGGGTGCGCTCGAGCAATTTGTAGGGCGTCAGCGCCGTCTCGATCGGCGAGGCACAGGTTCACGAAGGGCGGCTGGTACTTCATGCCCCAGGGCGGCGTCACGTAATCCGAGGAGCGCGCGGTGCAGGTGATGTCCTTGCCGTCGCACAGCATGGCAACGGCTCGGTTGAGGATGCTGCGGCTGTCGCCGATATTGCCGCCGAGCGCGAGAAAGGCCTCAGCCATTACGTCTGCGCGTCAGCGTCACACCGACATCGCTGAATGTGGCGGCGATCGGGGCGTGCGGCTTGTGGATCGTGACCTCGACCGATCGCACGCGGGAGAATTTCGCCAGCACCGCCTCCGCGATCTTCCCAGCGGCGGCTTCGATCAACTTGAACTTCTGCGCGGTAAAGACCGAACTCGCCACGGCGACGACCTGGTCATAGGAAACAGTGTCGGCGACCTTGTCGGTGCGCGCCGCCGTCGAGAGATCGATCTCCAGCATGAGATCGATCGTGAAGCTCTGCCCCACCTTGCCTTCATAGGGCAGCACACCGTGATGCGCGTGCAGAGAAAGGCCCCGGATGAAAATCTTGTCGGTCATTGCGCGCCTCGAATGGCTGATTGAACACGCAGCGCCTGCACCGTCTCGGCAACGTCGTGAGCGCGAATAATCGCCGCACCATTCTCCACGCCATAAAGGTGCGCCGCCAGTGAGCCGCCAATCCGCTGCTGCGGCTCCGAAGGACTTACCGAAGCGATGAACCGCTTGCGCGAGGCGCCGAGCAGAAGCGGCAAGCCGAACTTCTTGAACTCGGCGAAGCGGGCGATGCAGGTGATGCTCTGCTGCGGCGTCTTGCCAAACCCGATGCCGGGATCCAGCACGATCATGTTGCGAGCGATGCCGGCTTGCGACGCGATCTCAAGCGTGCGCGCGAAGAAGGCGAGCACGTCGCCGACAATATCGATCGCGGGATCAGCCTTGTCGCGATTGTGCATGGCGATCACCGGCACCTTCCGCTTGGCAGCAAGTGGCGCCATCTCCGGATCGCGCTGCAGACCCCAGACGTCGTTGATGATCGCTGCGCCGCGCTCGAGTGCCCAGGCCGCCGTGCTGGCCTTGAGCGTATCGATGGAAACCAGCGGCCCGAGTGCGACAACCGCCGGCAGCACCGGCGAGAGCCGTGCGATCTCATCGCCGGCGGAGACCGGCTTCATGCCGTCATAGGGCCGGGTGGATTCCGCGCCGATGTCGAGAATATCGGCGCCGTCCGCCGCCATTTGCCGCGCATGCGCGATCGCGACGCCCGGCTCGATGAATTGGCCGCCGTCGGAAAAGGAATCCGGGGTGACATTCAGCACGCCCATGACCAGAGGGCTGCCCTTTGCGAGCAGCGCGGGCAGGCTTTGCGGCGCAGTTGTAACCGCGGCGGGCGCGTTCATGCGGGTTGCTTGCGCGGTCTGCCGCAAGCCGTCAAGCAGCCAAAAACTGCTGAGATCAGTACGTTATTTTGAGCGGCAAGGTCTTGGCGTGGTCGATCCAGCGCGAAACCTTCTTCTCCGAGGGGAGCACCCGCACCAGCTTGCGCGTCTTGTTGGCGGCGGCCATGCGCGCCGCCAGGTTCTTCGGATTGCGGTGCTTGAGCTCTTTGACCGTATCGATGCCGCCGGCCCGCAACAGGTCGGCATATTCGCGGCTGACGCCGCGGATCCGCATGCAATCGGCCATGTTCGCCCAGCACAGCAGTTGGTTGGCCGGTATTCCGGTCTTGGCGGCGATCGCTTTGCGGCCGCGCAGATTGCCGGCTTTGTCCAGCAGCGATTGCGTCGAGCGGATGCCCGCCGATTTCAGAATCGTGGCGGTTTCTTCGTCAATTCCTTCAATGTCGGTCAAAGGATAGGACACAAGAACTCTCCCACGCGCCCGCGCAAAGCAGCAGTCGCGTCAAACGAATTGGCCAAGGCCCGGAATTGAGCCGACGATTTCGCCTACATTGTCTTCGCCGGCTTTTTCCCGGGCGTAGGCAATCACTTCTTTCGTGACGGTCTGGACCTGGCCCATATCGAGGCCAGCGGCCATCATCTTTGTGCCGGCGCCCATCACGCCGCCCATGGAAAACATGCCGCCCGGCTCTTCCGGATGAGCGGCGAGGAATGCCTCGGCGCCCGGCATCTTTTCGATGAGAGGCTGGACCTTTTCAGGCGGCCCCTCTTTGCGCAGGAAATTCAGGATGATGGCGACGGCTTTTTCGGCAACCGGCCGTTCAACGCCGCACGTGCTGACAAGTCGGTCGAGCAACTCGTCCATGACCGCGACTGCCCCTCTCTGTTTCGCTTCCCGCACTGACGGCGAGTTCGTTGTTATCTTGTGCACTTTGCGTGGGCGATGACAAGCGCGAATGCGCAGAAAATTTTGTCGACCTCGGCTGCCATCTGAGCACTTGCGCGGTCAAGTCAAGCACAAAGTTTTCACTTTTTTTCTGTGAGCGGCGGCGCTACCAAACGTGAAGTTGCTCACGCCGGAGATTGCCATGGGCACGCTCGACCAGGTCCTCGCCCATATCGACAAAGATTTTGACCAAAGCGTCGAACGGCTGTTCGCGCTGTTGCGCATCGCGTCGGTCTCGACCGATCCGGCATTCAAGGACGATTGCAAAAAGGCCGCCGAACACGTCGCCGCCGACCTTCGCAGC
This sequence comes from uncultured Alphaproteobacteria bacterium, assembly GCA_963788805.1. Lineage (GTDB taxonomy): Bacteria > Pseudomonadota > Alphaproteobacteria > Rhizobiales > Xanthobacteraceae > Pseudolabrys. Next base: position 254,493 of record CAWBHU010000010.1, on the reverse strand, counting down.
ATCGGGTTCGATAGCGAATTGCGGCCGACGGCAGGGCATCCGATCGTGGTCGGTAAATCCAACGGCAGTGCAGCAAGCAAGGGCCCGCACGTCCTGTTCTACGGGCATTACGATGTGCAACCGGTCGATCCGCTCGACCAATGGAAATCGCCGCCGTTCGAGCCGCGGATCGATACCCTGCCGGATGGCCGCAAGATCATCGTTGCCCGCGGCGCCTGCGACGACAAAGGCCAGGCCATGACCTTCGTCGAGGCCTGCCGCGCCTATAAGGCGGTGACGGGAAAGCTGCCGCTGCCGATCACCCTGATGATCGAGGGCGAGGAGGAGTGCGGCTCCAAGCACCTGTTCGGCTTCGTTCGCGACAATGCCGACGAGTTCAAGCTCGACCTCGCGCTGGTTTGCGACACTGCGATGTGGGACCAGAACACCCCGGCCATCACCAGCTCCTTGCGTGGTCTCGTCTATGAAGACGTGAAAGTCACCTGCGCCGATCGCGACCTGCATTCCGGCCTGTTCGGGGGCGCCGCACAAAATCCGATCCGGGTCCTGGCGCGCATCCTCGGCGAAATGCACGACAAGGACGGCCGCGTCACCATTCCGGGCTTTTACGACGACGTGCCGGAGCTGCCGGCCGACATTCTTGCCGACCTGAAAGGGCTCAATCTCACCGAGCAGAAATTCCTCGGCACGGTCGGCTTGAAATATTCGGCCGGCGAGAAAGGGCCGGCTGGTTCTGGAGCAGACCACCACCCGGCCGACCGCCGAATTCAACGGAATTATCGGCGGTTACACCGGCGAGGGCGCCAAGACCGTCATTCCCGGACAGGCCTCCTGCAAGGTCTCGTTCCGGCTGGTGGGCAGCCAGGACCCCGAGAAAATCCGCGATGCTTTCCGCAAATTCGTGCGCGACCGCATTCCGCAGGATTGCAGCGTCGAGTTCGGGAATTTCGGCCTGGCCGGGCCGCTACAGCTCTCATTCGGCAGCGGTCCGCTCACCAAGGCGCGCCAGGCCTTGGCCGATGAGTGGGGCAAGAAGGCTGTGACTGTCGGCGCCGGTGGCTCGATCCCGATCGTGGCGGACTTCAAGTCCGTGCTCGGAATGGATTCACTGATGGTCGGGTTTGCGCTCGATGACGACCGGGTGCATTCGCCCAACGAGAAGTTCGACCTCAAGTGCTTCCACAAGGGCACCCGCAGCTGGGCGCGGATCCTCGACGCGCTGGCGTCGTAGCGCTCACCTGAACCGCAGATTGTCGCGCGACAACTGGCTGACGGCGCTGACACCCATCAGCCTCATGTCGCGCTCGAGCTCGGCCTGCATGTTGGCGAGCGCGCGTTCGACGCCACGCTGGCCGTCGGCGGCGAGCGCATAGAGATAGTAGCGGCCGAGCCCGACCGCCTTTGCGCCGAGCGACAGCGCCTTGAGGACATGGGTGCCGCGCTGCACGCCGCCGTCCATCATCACGTCGATGCGGTCGCCGACGGCATCCACAACTTCCGCGAGCTGATCGAACGCGGCGCGCGAGCCGTCCAACTGCCGGCCGCCGTGGTTGGACAGGATGATGCCGGTGCAGCCGATCTCGGCCGCGCGTTTGGCATCCGCCACCGACATCACGCCCTTGAGGCAGAACTGTCCGTCCCACTCGCGAACCATGGCGGCGACGTCGTCCCAGTTCATCGCCGGATCGAGCAGCTCGGTGAAATAGCGGCTGATGGAAAGCGCGCCGCCGCCCATGTCGACGTGATCGTCGAGCTGCGGCAACCGGAAGCGTTCATGCGTGAGGTAGTTGAGGCCCCACATCGGCTTGATCGCGAACTGAAACATCCCGCCGAGCGTCAACCGGAACGGAATCGTAAATCCGGTCCGCAGATCGCGCTCGCGGTTGCCGCCGGTGATGCTGTCGACCGTCAATGCCATCACATTGACGCCGGCCGACTTGGCCCGCTGCATCATCGCGCGGTTGAGGCCGCGATCCTTGTGGAAATAGAACTGGTAGATCTGAGGCGTCGGGTGAGCCTTGCGCAATTCCTCGAGGCTGACGGTGCCAAGCGACGACACACCGAACATCGTGCCGAACTTCGCCGCCGCCGCGCCGACCGCCCGTTCGCCGTCATGATGGAACAGGCGCTGCAGCGCAGTCGGCGAGCAATACACCGGCATCGCCAGCTTCTGCCCCATCACGGTCACCGACATGTCGATCGCGCTGACGCCGCGCAGGACGTTCGGCACCAGATCGCAGCGCTCGAAACTTTCGGTGTTGCGGCGATGGGTCACTTCATCGTCGGCGGCGCCGTCGATGTAGTTGAAGATCGGGCCGGGCAGACGGCGCTTCGCCATCTCCCGAAAGTCGTGAAAGTTGCTGTAGCCGCGGATCGCCATCGCGCCGCACGCTAGCGGAACGGCCTTTGCGCGCCAAGTTTGCGGCTACACTGTTACTTCTTGAGCTTGTAGCCGGTGCGGAAAATGACCGCGACGATCCAGAGGCAGATCGCCAGAAACAGCAGCGTCGCGCCGAGGCTGATCGCCGGGCTGACATCCGCGACTTCAAAGAAGCTCCAGCGGAAACCGCTGATCAGATAGACGATCGGATTGAACAGGCTCACCGTCTGCCAGAACGGCGGCAGCACATCGATCGAATAGAACGTGCCGCCCAGGAAGGTCAGCGGCGTGATCACCAGCAGCGGAATGAGCTGCAGCTTTTCGAAGCCCTCGGCCCAGATGCCGAGAATAAAGCCGAACAGGCTGAAGGCCGCGCAGCTTAGAACGAGAAACGCCGCCATCCAGACCGGATGCGCGATCTTGAGCGGGACGAAGAAGCCAGCGGTTGCCAGCACGATGACCCCAAGGATCAGCGACTTCGTCGCGGCGGCGCCGACATAGCCCAATGCGACTTCGAACGACGACACCGGTGCCGAGAGGATTTCGTAAATCGTGCCGATGAAACGCGGAAAGTAGATGCCGAATGACGCATTGGCGATGCTTTGGGTCAGGATCATCATCATTGTCAGGCCGGGCACGATGAACGTGCCGTAGCTGACGTTTTCGATCTGCGGCATCCGGTTGCCGATCGCGGCGCCAAACACGATGAAATAGAGCGAGGTGGAGAGCACCGGAAAGACGATGCTCTGCGAGAGCGTGCGCGCCGTACGCGCCATCTCGAACTTGTAGATTGCTGCAACCGCGCGCCAGTTCATTTCCGGTCGCTCACCAATCCGACGAAAATGTCTTCCAGCGAGCTCTGCTTGGTCTGCAGGTCGCGGATGCGGATGCCGGCGCGCGAGAGTTCGCCGAGCAGGGTGGCGATGCCGGTGCGCTCGGCCCCGGTGTCGTAATCGTAGATCAGCTCGTGCCCGCCATCGGCGATGGTCAGGCCATGCGAGGTCAGCTCAGCGGGGAGGGCGTCGAGCTTGTTGTGCATCTGCAAGGTGAGCCTTTTCTGGCCCATCTTGCGCATCAGCTCGGCCTTTTCCTCGACCAGGATGATCTCGCCTTTGTTGATGACGCCGATGCGGTCGGCCATCTCCTCGGCTTCCTCGATGTAATGCGTGGTGAGGATGATGGTGGTGCCGGCGGCGCGCAGCTCGCGCACCACCTGCCACATGTCCTTGCGCAGTTCGACGTCGACGCCTGCGGTCGGCTCGTCGAGGAACAGCACGTTGGGCTCGTGCGCCAGCGCTTTCGCGATCATGACGCGGCGCTTCATGCCGCCCGACAACGTCATGATCTTGTCGTTGCGCTTGTCCCACAATGAGAGCGAGCGCAGTACCTTCTCGACATGAGCGTGGTCGCGCGGCAGGCCAAACAGGCCGCGGCTGAACATTCGGTGGTCGCCCATAACGGTCTCGAATGCGTCGGTGTGCAGCTCCTGCGGCACAAGGCCGATCAATGACCGCGCGGCGCGATAATCGGTGAAGATGTCGTGGCCGCCGACCGTGATCTGCCCGGATGACGGCGTGACAATGCCGCAGATAATCCCGATCAATGTCGTTTTGCCGGCGCCGTTCGGGCCGAGCAATGCGAAGATCTCGCCGCGGCGGATTTCCAGATTGATGGTTTTGAGCGCCTGGAAGCCGGTCGCGTAGGTTTTCGATAGATCAGTAACGGAGATGATCGGCTGCATGGGGCAAAGTTTGGTGGGGCAGCACGGGATATAGAGGCCGCCGCGCCAGCCTGCCAGTCGCGCTACCCATGAAAAATTTCAATCAATGCGCAAATCCAGCAGGCCGGAGAGGTTATCCAGCACCGTTTCCGCTTTGCCATATTCGTCGGGCAACTTGCCGCGATTGATCCAGACGGCACGAAAGCCGTGGTTTCGCGGCACCCATCACATCCCAGCGGTTCGACGAGACGAACACGACGTCGCGCGGCGCGCATTGGAAATGCGTGGTGACAAGTGCGTAGACTTCCGGCCGCGGCTTATACATGCGCACGCTATGCACTGACAGCTGCGCATCGAGCGAGCCGCCGATACCCGCGGCGTCAACCGCGCCTTTCACCATGTCCGGTGTGCCGTTGGAAAGAATGCCGGTGCGGTCGCCGCGTGCTTTGAGCTTTTGCAGCGCGTCGCGTGCATCGGGAAAAGCGTCGAGCTTGAAATAGGCCTCGAGCAATTTGCCCTTCAATTCGCGGCTGACACTGGGCACGCGCGCCAAAGCGAAATCGAGCGCGCGTTCGGTGAGCTGCCAGAAATCGACGTATTGCCCGGACAGCGTCAGCGTCCAGGTGTATTCGAGCTGCTTTGCCCGCCAGATCTCCGACATGCGTTGCCCATCGGGTCCCGCCTCGGCGGCGTAACGCGCGATGCAGGCATGGACGTCGAACAACGTGCCGTAGGCGTCGAACACGAAAACCGGCGAGGGCATGGCAACATCTCCTAAGGCGGCGGCTCGGTCGTCAGCCGCGGCGCCGCCATGCCGCGAATATCGAGCACGCGGGCGTAAAGCACGCCCTTGCGGCGAATCTCGACCAGGACCGGCGCGGCAATATCGTCGCGGCAATAATAGGTGCCGAGCATCAGCGCGAAATCGGCGGTCTTGCGCTCCCACGTCGTCTCGAAGTCATTGCCGAGCGCGACTTCGGCGCCGCGCTGCGGCCCGCAGATCTCGACGACCCAGCGCCGGCCGGCCGGCGGCTTCTGCCCGGTCGCGTCGAGACGCGCGCGTAATGCTTCGCTCGCCTGTTTGAAGGCGAGCCCCCAGTAGTCGAGCATGTATTTGTCGTGGCCCATCGCGACGCCGCCCGACACCCAGTTGAAATACGAATACTGGAACGGGTGCAGCCGCACGATGTCGCTCACCGGCAAGGCGAGGCCGGCGCAAAGCACCGCGATGGCGCCGATCACGTATGGTCGGCCTTCGCTCGCGCGCCCATTCGAACAATCCTGCGCCGGCCAGTCCGCCGAGCACGGCGAAAGGCGGGATCACGAACAGGAAATGCCGGATGCCGTTGTAGAGCGCGGGCCGCGCCACCATTGCAATGAGGATCGGCAGGAACGCCGCCATGATGACCACAAACAGCGCGCCGCCGCGATTGATCGGCAAGCGGCCGCGCATGCCGGCGGCGATAATCCAGACCGTGCCGAGCAGCCCCAGCGCGCTCATGATCACCGGCAGCTTGATGGCAAACATCTGCGGCAGGTAGGTCCACGGCATGTCCGGCACATAGATCAGCCGGCCCTGGAACAGCTCGCGCCACGGCTTTTCGAAGAAGCCGGAGAAATAATCGCTGGCGTAAAGCGGATTGAGCGGCGAGGTCACCGACCACGGCCACAGCAGGCCCATGATCAGGTAGCCGATCAACAGGGCGGGCAGCATCAGCCAGATGAATTGAAGCAGCCGCTGTAGTGCATCGCGCCGCTCGCGAACTTCTTCGACGACGATGACGAGCAGGGCGATCGCGGCCCCGAGGCCGAGGACGATCGCCAGAATGCGCGAGCCGAATGCCAAGCCAAGTGCGACGCCGACGAACACGACGCTGCGCCGCGACGGCGCCGGATATTCGTCGAACATGCGCACGAGCGACCACAGCAGGATCGTCATCGCCGCCGCGAACGGCGTGTCCTTGGCGTTGATGTACATGTGGCCGTCGTAAACCGGGCAGGCGGCCAGCAATAAAAGCGCCATCAGCCCGGCGACGGGCCCGCCAAGGCGGCGGCCGATCTGCCAGGTGGCGGCAAGCCCGGCGATGCCGAACAGCGCGTTGACCAGCCGCCGGGTCTCGAACATGCCGAACGGCGAGACTTTGGCGGCCAGCGCGCTGACCATGTCGAAGCCGCCGCCGTAATAGAAAAGATTGACGAAGGAGAAGGCGCGCTGATCGGCGAAGCCGGATTTGTAGAGATTGATCAGCAGGTCGCCATATTCGGAATGGGTGTAGTCGTCCCAGCCCAGCCCGTAGTGGCGAAACGTCAGCGCAGCGATGACGACTTCGAGGGCGATAACAAAAACAGCGATGCGGTCGGCAATCCTGCCGGCCGCATCTGGGTTAGTTCGTAGCGCTGTCGTGCGCAGTCAGTCGCCCGCGTTACTTGCTCGCCGCGGCGTACATTTCCGCGACGTGTTCCCAGTTCACCAGGTGATCGAGGAACGCCTTGAGATAGTCGGGGCGGCGGTTGCGGTAGTCGATGTAGTAGGAGTGCTCCCACACGTCGCAGCCGAGAATCGGGGAGGCGCCTTGCACCAGCGGGCTCTCGCCGTTCGGCGTCTTCATCACGGCGATCTTGCCGTCCTTGACCGCGAGCCAGCACCAGCCGGAGCCGAACTGCGTGATGCCGGCCTGGGTGAAGTCCTCTTTCATCTTGGCGACCGAGCCGAGATCGCTGACGATCTTCTTCTCGAGCTCGCCCGGAATCTTGTCGCCGCCGCCACCCGGCTTCATCCATTTCCAGAAGTGGATGTGGTTGTAGTGCTGGCCGGCATTGTTGAAGAGGCCGGGGTTCTTGCCGTGCGAAGCCTTCACGATCTCTTCGAGCGGCTTGCCGTCGAGGCCGCTGTCGGCGAGCAGCTTGTTGCCGTTGTCGACGTAGGCCTTGTGGTGCTTGTCGTGGTGATATTCGAGCGTCTCGCGCGACATGTAGGGCGCCAGCGCGTCATGGGCGTATGGCAGATCGGGCAGTGTAAATGGCATCTCGTCCTCCTCGCTCGAACGTCTTTTGTTGAACCGGCCTTGTAGCAACCGCGCCGGGACGGTCAGGTTCGCTTTTCCTTAGGACGGCAGGGCGGCTTGGAGCAACGCTCTTTCTAAGGCATGTGACGCCGCCAAAACCGAATACCGGCGGCAAAACGGCGATGGCATAGAGTATCGCCGCCGGTGTTCATGTGTTACTTTTAAAGCAGACCATTTGCGGCAAAAAGTGTAAGGCAGCAATGGGTTAGGCCCGGCGTTTAGGCCGGATCGTGAGGGGGTCGAAGGCGTGATGTCAGTGTTGTTGTACGTGGTTGGCGCCCTTGCCGCTGTCGCCGGCGCGGCCGCGATTTTGTTCGGCATTCCGGTCAAGGAATTCAGCTTCGGCGACACCCTCATTGTTTCGGGCACCGTTTCGCTGGTCGGCGGCCTGATCGTGGTTGGCCTTGCGGCGGCGGTGTCGCAGCTGCAGCGGCTGTCCGAGATGGTCGGCGCGCGTCCCTTGTCGCGCAGCGGCCGGCCGGTCGATGTCCTTGAGGCTGCGCGCGGCAGCCGCGCGCCATTCCCGCCCAAGCCGAAGTCGGAGCCGGCGCGCTCGCCCGTATCCGAGCTGCCGCCTTTCGTGCCGGCGCCGATCGAGGAGCGGGCCGCAGCCGGAAGAAGAATCTGACGCGCCTTCGATCCGCAATCCGGATCTTCCGCTGCCGGCCGAAGAGGCCGAAGAAGCGCCGGTCCTGAAGCCTGCGGCGGCCAGGCCGTCGCCATTCCGATTTCCGGAGCGGCCAAAGGCGCCGCCGCCCCCGCCGCAAGCCGAGCCACCGCCGCGTGCCGCGCCGTCTTTCGAGTCGTCGCTACCGGAATTGCGCAAGCCCGCGCCAGCGCCTGCCGAGCCGCCGCGCACCGAGCCGGCGCAGCCTTCGTATTTCGATGCGATGTGGAAGAACGAGCCGCGCACGCCGTCACCTGTGCCCGCTGAAACTGAACCGCCGCGCACACGCGCAGCCCGAGCCTTTCAAATGGCCGGAGCCGGAGCCTGCGCTGAGCACCAAGCCTGCCGAACCTGAGCCGGCGCCCGAGCCGGCAGAACCGACGCCACAAGCCGAGGAGCCGCTGCGCACTGTCGCTGTTCTGAAATCAGGCGTGGTCGACGGGATGGGCTACACGCTCTACGTCGATGGCTCGATCGAAGCCGAGTTGCCGGACGGCACGTTGCGCTTTGCCTCGATCAACGAGCTGCGCGCGCATTTGGAGAAGACCGGCTAGCGTTACTTGCAGCGCTACTTGCGCCGCTTCAGCTCCGCCTCGTTCCACGCTTCCAGCGCCTGATAATCGTGCACGGTGCCGAGGCCCTTCTTGGCGTCGGATGAGACGACGGTCTGCGACGTGACGACGTCGATCAGCGCCGGCATGTTCTTCAAGGCGCGCTCGAGCGCGGCCGGCATGTCGGCCGGGTCCTCGACGCGCTCGCCATGCAGGCCGAGCGCCCGCGCCATTCCCGCATAATCGGAATGGCGCAGCAGCACGCCGACCACGCGGCCGCCATAGTTCATCTCCTGGTCGAGCCGCTCGATGTTCCAGGCGGCGTTGTTGGAGACGATGAACACCGCCTTGGCGCCATGGCGCACCGCGGTGTCGATCTCCATCGCATTGATGCCGAAGGCGCCGTCGCCAGTGACCGAGATCACCTGCCGGCCGGGGAAAGCGAGCGACGCCGCGACCGCGTAAGGCACGCCGACGCCGAGGCAGCCATAGGCGCCGGCATCCATGTAGGTGCGGGCCGCGAGCCCGATGCGGGCGAAGCTCAGAAGATCGCCGCCGTCGGCGATGGCGATGTAATCCGGGTCGGCCTTTTCGTGGATCGCGTCGAAGATCACGCCGGGATGGATCTTGCCGTCACTCGCCGCGCGGCGGCTCGGTCTTCCTGCGCGACGAGCGCTTCTTCTGCCCCTCGCGCATTTTATCCGCCCAGTCCTTGTCGACGCTCGGCTGCCGGTTGCCGGCGGCCTTCACGATGGCATCGAGCGCCAGCGCCGGCGTGGCCAGGAGCTCCGGTTCGCCGCGGCGATTGTCGATCAGCTCGCCGGCATTGTCGGCGATGCGGATGAACTTGGCGTCCTGATAAACGGCGGGAGAGCCGTATGCGGTCTGGTAGTCGAGCTTGCGGCCGATCACGACGACGAGGTCGGCCTCGCCCATCACCTGTCCGCGCATCGCGCCCATGAACGAGGGATGGTCGGACGGGACGAGGCCGCGGCTTTCCTGGGTGTCGAGATAGAGCGCGCCTGAGGCATCGAGCAGCCGCACCAGCTCCTGGCTCGCGCCTTTGGCGCCGCGGCCGGTCAGAACCAGCGGCCGCTTGGCCGACCAGATCGCCTCGACCGCGGCTTTCACCGCGTCCGGATTCGGCTGAATAACGCGCGGCGGCCTCGCATTCATCCATTCGTCGAGCACGAGCTGCGGCTGGATGGTCTCGCGCAAGACGTCGGGCGGAATTTCGATATAGACCGGCCCCGGCTCGCCCATGTCGCCCATCGCGCGCGACACCGCTTCGTCGAGCTCGCGCACAAGCTGATCGGCGACGCGCAGCGTCCGCGACGTCCGCGTGATCGGCTTCATGATCTCGGTGTGCGGAATGTCCTGCAGCGGGCCCATGTTCATCTGCGCCATCGGCGGGCAGCCGCCGATCACCAGAACGCTGGCGCGCGCGAGCGAGGCATTGGCAACAGCGGTCACCGTATTGGTGACGCCCGGCCCGGCCGTCACCATCACGACGCCCAGCGCGCCGGTCAGCTCGTTGTGCGCGTGCGCCATGTGAACCGCGGCGCCTTCGTCGCGCACGTCGATGATGCGGATGCCCGCGCGCGCGACGTGATCCCAGATCGGCTGGATGTGGCCGCCCTGCAGGCCGAAGATGCGATCCACCCCGCGGGCTTTGAGAAATTTTGCGATCCACGCGGCCGCGGTGTTGGGGTCGCGATTGATGTCGTTCATGTCAGCTCCCGGCATTCAGTTGCGTGCGCAATACGCGATGCAAGATCTTGCCGGTCGCGGTACGCGGCATCTCGTCATATTTGATGAAGGAGATCGAGCGCGGCCGCTTGTAGCCGGCGATCTTGTCCTTGCACCAATCGGTGATTTCCTCCTGTGAGGTCTGCGCGCCGTCGTGCAGCACGATCACGGCATGGACGCGCTCGCCCCATTTCTGGTCGGGCAGCCCGATCACCGCGACTTCCTTCACCTTGTCGTGCGAGCCGAGCAGGTTTTCGACCTCGGACGGATAGATGTTCTCGCCGCCGGAGATGATCATGTTGGATTTGCGGTCGACCAGATAGTAGTAGCCGTCCGGCTCGCGGCGGGCCATGTCGCCGACCGTGCAATACTCGCCGCGGAACGCTTCCTTGGTCTTCTCCGGAAGATTCCAGTAGCCGGAGAACATATACGGCGTGTTGTGGTAGAGCTCGCCGACGCCGCCCGTCTTCAACCTCGTTGCCGTCAGCGTCGAGCAATTTGATCGGCGCCGAGCCGATGCATTCGCGGCCGACCGAGCCGAGCTTGTCGAACTGCTCGTGCGGATGAAGCATCGTCACCCAGCCGGCCTCGGTCGAACCGTACAGCTCGAACAGGCCGGAGTTCTTGAACATCTCCATGATCTCGCGCTTGGTGTCGCGCCGCGCCGGCGCTGACGACACCAGCAGCTTGCGCATGCGATCGACATTGTGCCGGCCGCGGATCTGGCCCGACAGCGCGAGCATCATGATGTAGTGCGTGGGCACCAGCGAAGTGAAAGTCGCGCCGCTGTCGGCCAGCGTCTTGAGCAGATGCTCGGGATCGACGCTCTTCATGCTGTAAACGAAGGTGGTGGCGCCGAGATAAGTGAAGGCGCTGCCGAAATAGAGCGAATTGGCGTGGCACATCGGCATGACGAGCAGCGCGCTGTCCTCGCGGCGAAATCCCATCTCGACGTCGGTGTGAACCGACAGCAAAGCGCCGGCGCGGTGGTTGCGGATCGCGCCTTTCGGCTTGCCGGTGGTGCCGGACGTGTACATCAGCGCCCAGGTATCCTCTCCGCCGACTTCGACATCGGGCTCGCTGTCCTGCGCGGCCGCGAGAAAATCTTCGTAGCCGCGGTAACCGGCCGGTGCTTTGCCGATGCAGATGTAGTTCTCCTGCGGGATCGGCAGCTCACGCCGAATGTCGGCGATCCGCTCGATCAGTTCGTCCTGCACGATGAAGGCGCGCGCGCCGCAGTCCTGCGCGATGTAACGGATTTCCGGCCCCATCAGCCGGAAATTGATCGGCACCGCGATCAGCCCCGCCTTCGCCGTGGCGGCGTAAATTTCCATCCATTCGAGGCAGTTGTAGGCGAGCAGAGCAACGCGGTCGCCCTTGGCGAGACCGAGGCCGAGCAGCGCATTGGCGAGGCGGCACGAGCGTGCATTCCACTGCGCGAAGGTCATGGCGCGGTCGAGATCGCGCGTGCCGATCTTGTCGGGCAGTAACTGCGCGTAGTTGGCAACCACGGCGCCGAAGTGAGGCAGGCTACTCATGGGATGACGCACATCATTGCGCCGATTAAATGCGGCCGTCGGGTTTTGTGCAATCCTGCTGCGCGGCGGGCGTAGGACGCGGGTTTACCGCCGGGCTCGATTCAGGCGGGTGCCAGCGCGGCGCGCGCTTCCGCCTGGATGCGCTGGATCATCGAGCGAAGGCCGTTGGAGCGCTGCGGCGTGAGGTTCTCGCGCAGACCCCATCCGCTCGAACACAGCGAGCGCGTCGGTGTCGACGATCTCCTTGGCGGTCTTGCCCGAATAGAGCGCGAACAGGATGGCGATGAGGCCGCGCACGATGTGCGCGTCGCTGTCGCCTTCGAATGTGAGCACCGGACCCGCCGCGCCGTTCGGCTTTTTGTGCGTCACCAGCCAGACCTGGCTGGCGCAGCCCTGCACCTTGTTGGCGTCGACATGCGCTGCCTCGGCGAGCGGCGTCAGGGTACGGCCGAGCTCGATCACATAGCGATAGCGGTCGTCCCACTCTTCAAGCAGGGTGAAGTTCTCAAGGATCTCGTCAATCGTGCTCATCTCGCCCGATATATAGGCGGACGGCGGCACGCGGGCCAACCGGATAAAGCGACCGGATTATGCGGCTTTAGGCGCTGGGACGCGCGGTGCGCGCCTCGCGGCGCGGCGGCAGCGGCACCGGCGGCAGCGCGCCAGGCCGGCGCCGTGTCGGCCGGCGTAAGCGTGCCCTTGTCGGCAGTCTGCTCGGCAGACTTCTCGTTGAGCTTGGTGCTGACGAATTCGTAGATCGTGCGCGCGCCGGCTTCGGCCTTGTGGCCGATTGCAACCGCGACCTGGCCGCCGACCTCGCAGGCCTGCGGCTGGCGCTCGCAGAAACCGCGCATGTCGGAGACGGCAGCGCCCGCGGCCGTAACCGCGTTCGCCGCATCGATCTTGGCAGCCGGCGCGTCGCCGCTGCTGCCCGGAAGCAGCACGCAAACGAGGCCGAGCCAGAATGTCATGCGCAGCAGAAAGAACATTAGCCACCTGTCCCCGGCGGACTTTGTGCCGCCTTTGATGCAAACCGTAACAGATGCGCCTGAACCCGTCGTTCGTGCGCACGCGACGATTCGAAGCGAGTTTGCATCAAATTTGAACGATCTCCGTTGCGAGCAGGAAACGAGCGAGCAGGCCGCGTTGTTTCGTGCAGGCTTCGCAGGCGTACAAACGTGGTCAATGGAATCTAAATCTTGGCCGCGCGGACCGCTGCCGCGCCAAAACGGAAATAGAAATTTCACCATGCGCGGCGATCTGGAGTGGTGGCGCGCGCAAACACCGCGTCTGACGGTGCGCGGCGCCGCGTCCTTAGCGTTCGTTTAAGCCGCGCTTCCTAGTCTCGCTCGCAATAAGGGGCGTTTGCGTACGGGTGACAGGGGTGGCGGCTAGCCTCACCACATTTTGGAATTACGTCGACGGGCTGGTCCATCAGGACGCCCGGCAGGACGCGCTGACTTTGGCGCGCCATCGCGCCTTCATTGCGCCGCGGCTCATCGGCAGTTGCGTGGTGCTCGCGGCGTTTCCGCTCTATGTGGCGTTGCGCGGCACGCCGACCATGCTCGAAGCCGCATTGTTCGCCTGGATGGTGGTCCCGCTGGCGCTGGTCTATTTCCTCTCGCGCACCGGCCGCTATGAGGCAGCGCATGTTCTCTCGGCGGTCACGCTCACCGGCCTGATCGCATTCCTGATTTGGTACAGCGGTGCTTGGTCGATCGCGGCCTGCCTGCTGATCGTGCCGCTCGAGCTGGCACTTGCCGGCTCGCGGCATCTGAAGGGCGAAGCCGCAAATTACCGGCTGTTGGCGGCAGAGCATGCCGGACGTCATCTCGCGTCATGCGCGAAACGGCGCGGTGACTTTCATCTCGCCCGCGGCGGCAAAGCTGTTCACCGCGGCACCAGACGAATTGATGGGGCGCGGCCTGTTTGACCGCGTCCATGTCGCGGACCGGCCGGCCTATTTGAGCGCACTCGCAGAGGCTGCGGCAGGGCAGGAGCGCTCGCTCGAATTTCGCGTCCGCGCCGATCAATCAGCCCGGCCTCGTTTTATCTGGGTTGAGATGCGCTGCGCTCCGATGAAGTCTGACATGACGCGCAGGAAGCCGTGGCGGTGCTGCGCGACATCAGCGAGCGCAAGGCGCAAGACGAACCGCTCGCGGCCGCTCGCGCCGAGCTGGAAAGCGCCCAGGCTGCCATGATGCATGTCGTCGCGACCACGCAGACAATCTCGCATTCGCGCAAAGCCAGCGCGGTCTCCCCCTTGGATCTCCGCACACAGGTGAGGAAAAGTGCCTGAGACGAATCGACTACGACCGGCGCACCGCCGCCGCGAGCATCATCAGCCGTCATCCGCGCGAATCCGTTGCGGTGTTCATCGGCGGCTCGGCGATCGTGATGATTTGCGCCAACGCGCTGTTCATGCAGCCGGGACCGCATCCGGCCCCCATTCTCGCGCGTTCCAGCGCGCCGCCGCCGCGCATGGCGATCGTCGCGACGCCGCTCAGCCCCGCGCCGATCCTGCAGCCCGCCCGCTTCGAGCCGATGCAAGCAGCCGTGCTGCCGCCGGCGCGTCCGCAGGCTGCCGCGCCTGCTGCCAAGCCGAAACTGGCGGCAGCACCCGAGCCGGCGAGGCAGGATCCGATCGCGCAATTGCTGGCGCCGACCAAGCGGATCACCACGGTGCAGCGCATTCTCACCGCCTATGGCTATGGCCAGATCAAGCCGACCGGCGTGCTCGACAACGCAACCGAAGATGCGATCCGCAAATTCGAGACGTCGCGCAAAATGCCGGTCACCGGCCAGGTCTCGGAGCCGCTGGTGCGGGCACTTTCGGCCATGAGCGGACAGCAGATCGACTAGCCCGCGTCACTGGCCGGATTCGCTCGTTCCACGCTACAAGCGCGCATGCGCCTGAAGTCCGCCATCTGGGTCGCCGCCTATATCCGCCGCTGTAACGGCGAAGGCGCCCCCGCCGTCGTGCGCCGTCGCGGCGCGGAGGAGGCGGGCGCGATCTTCGTGAAGCTCAATCGGCTTGATGGGACAGCGGTGCTTTATGGCCCGGCGCCGCAGACCGCATTTGACGATGATCGTCCGGCCGATCGCGCCTTTACCGCCGTCGTTGGCGCGTCGGCGCCGGCACCGGAGGCCGACGTCGGAAAAATACCTCGCCAAGGAAATGCGGTTCGATCCCGACATCTGGATTGTCGAGGTGGAGGACCGCGCCGGGCGGCCCTTCCTCGACAATATTTTCAGCGGCTAGCGGCCGGTGCTCTTGAAGCGCGCCGTCAATGCGTCGCTGCGACGCGTGGTGCGGTAACGCATCGTCGAGGCGGCGGCACGCGCCGAGCGTTGTTCGTCGTCGTGCAGCACCGGCTGATATGCCGGCTTCGCCGTAGCGAGCGGACGCCCTCGCCAGATCGCCAGCATCGATTCAGCGGTGTCGTGGGTGATCTCGGCATAAAGCGCCGCGAGCTCGTAGACACGCTGGACCGAGTGGCCGATGGCAGGATTGATAAACAGCAGGATGCGATGCAGGCCGGCGGCCGGCATGCCGAGCGAGCGGGCGGCGATCAGGATCGGCTCGCCGCTCCGATCACGGGTGATGCGCTCGGCAATCGCGCGAGGCAGGAGCAGCGCGCTTTCCAGGATGTTCGTAAAGTCATCAGGCTGCCGAGACAGCGCGGCCGCTTCCAGCCGGCGGCAAGTCTCGTGCGCGACAGGCGGCTTGCCCGCCGCCGCGGCGTCAGAAGCCGCTGCCAAATTCGTCAAAATCAGCCGGCGCTCATAGCTGTCCGCTGCGAAGAATGCCTCGATCAACTCCTTGCCCGCGGGTTCGGCGTTCTTGCGCGGCGGACACGGCGGCTTGAGGGATGCCCAGCCGTGCCGCGATCACCGGCGGCGTGTCGGGATGGCCGGTGAGCCGGGTTGCGATGGCGTTGCGCGTGGCGTCGTCGACATGGTCGAGCAAACGGTCCGCAAGCTCGGAGTATTCGGCCTTCTCTTCGGCGCTGTGGACCGGTTTCTGGACGTAGAGGTCGGTCAGAACCCGCAGCAAGGTGGGGCGGATGTCGACGCCGCTGCGGCAGGCAAGATCGAACAGGCCTTGGATATGCTGAACGCTGGAACTCATGACACACGCAAACGCCAGATGGAGATCGCCTCACCTTAGCGGGCGCCCGTTAGCAAGCCGTTAACCTTGCCGACCCTTTAATTGCGGCGTGAGGAACACCGGCCGGGCCGAAGGCAACACGGCGAACGGCCGGATAGGGGACTGCCATGGGCGAAGTCATCCGCTTTCCCGATGAGGCCGATCTCGGCCGGCGGGGCAAACACGTCGACGCGAACAGCGAGCCGGCCACCGTGATCATTCTTCCGGTCGTGCGCATCGATCGCAATCCCGACGACTCCGGCGACGTCGCGCCGCAGACCGGAACGGGCCGCCGCCGCCGCCGCCGCGCGGCACGCTAGAGCTCCATGCAAATGGAGCATGCAACGCGCCTCAAGCGCTCGGCCAGGCGCGGCGCATCTTTTCTCAGCCTCGGAATTCTTCTTTTCACCTGCGCCTGCACCAACACCGACTTCGGTCAGGTCAGACCAAGCCTGGTTCGCGACGACATTCACGACTGGGTGGGACCTGCGGCAACGGGCTCCTCGCCGTCGGTGTTTCAACCCACCGACGATGAGCGCCAGCTCCGCGACCTCGCTTATCCGCTGGTCGAGCCGCCCTACGACCGGCAGCGCTGGTACAGCGTTCTCAGCGAGCATGGCCTCAACGATGAAATCGGCCGCAGCTTTGACCGCACGGCCTATGCCGCGAACCTGATGTCGTCGCGCTATCGCTCGGCGAACACGCGCTACTCGCAGCTGATCGAGGACGTCCGCAACGACGTGACGCGGCTGCCGGCATTCTTTGAAGCAGCGGCGCGCGTCCTCGACATCGATGCCAAGCGGCGCAAGGCGATGGGACATATCCGGGAGATGAGCCCGTTCGAGCGTGAGAATGCCGGCAAGCGCATGGCGGAGAATGCGGCCATTGTCGCAATGGTGCGCGGCTCGCTCGAGCGCCGCGTCTCGTCCTATCAATTCGCGCTCGAGCGGCTGGTGATCGTGACGCCGTCGCCGCAAGCGGTCGAGGCTGAAAGGTTGCTCGGCCAGCTCAAAGGCAAGATGGCCTTCTACCGCAAATGGGCGCCGACCGGCCGCGGCGACCGGGTCGCCTTCGATTACTGATTAGCGGGTTGCGACCGGCGCGCTCTGCGGCGTGCAGCGTGCCGCCGCGAGAGCAGCGCGCGCCGCGGGCATCAGCCCGGGCTCGGGCGCGAGAGCCCGAATTGCGATCAGGCCTGTTGTGGTCGGAGAATTCGACGATCAGCCGGTCCGCCGCTGTGACTTCTTCATCATCGGGAAGCTCGGCGCGCTGGTCGGGTGTCATCAGCTCGAGCTCGATGGTGCGCCGGCCGGCGGCGCGGTCGTTGATGGCGTAATAGGCGATGTCGTAGCGCGTATAGAACGAGACCGACGTGTAGGCCGGGCTGACCGGCACGACGAATTTCAGCGGGCCGCGCGACAGATCGTAACGGCAGATCGCCGCCGCGAAGGCGGGGTCCATGAACGGCATCGACGCGCTGTCCGGCGTGGGCGGCGGCAACGGCACCACAGCATTGACCGGCGTCATGGGCGTGAGGCGGGCGTAAGCGTCGAGCGTCGCGGTACGCGGCAGCAGCATCACGGTGACGAGATGCACGATCGCGCCGAGCACGACACCGACCGTAATGATGAGGAGCCAGCGGGTCATGCGCAGCCCCGCGTCTGCACCACCGGCATCGGCACTTCCTTGCCGGCGCGGGTCGAAACCCCAACGGCGGTGTCATAGAGCCGCATCACCAGCTGATAGCGCTCGACCCCGCCGGTCGGCAGCCAATTGCCGGCGGCGGCGCGTGGCGCCACCACGATCTCGAAACTGCCGTCGGCAAAGCGCACCAGCTCCTGGCTGGTGAAGCCGTAGCGGTCGACTGAATTGGCGACCAGCCGGCCCTGATTGTCGTAGAGCGTCAGGGTCCAGAACCGCGCGGCCGGCGTGGCGCCCTTGAGCACCACCTCGCAACGTCCGTCGAGAATCTTGCCGCTATCGTCGGTTTGCGCGGCGAACGAAACTCCGTCGCCAAGCCCGATCGGCAGTTGCCCGCTGCGCGCGATCGAGGCGCGGGCATAGGGGTCGGCATCGGCGGTGCCGGTCTTCGGCCATGCCGTCCATGCGCCGATCTTGAGCGCACCGAACGCCGCGCCGCGCGAGAGCGCGAAATACGTGCCGCCCAGTCCGATGAGCGTCGCAATCGCGAAGGCGAACAATGAGCTGATCAGGAAGCGCACGGGTCAGATCCGATGAAGCGCTGGAAGGGACAACTTAGCCCGGCTTGGCGCGGAATCAATTTCGTCCGGTGGTCGCTGGTCTGCTGCCCAGCCCGACAACCGCGCTGGCCGGCTGCAACTCGGCGCCACGCCTGATTTCGGCGGCCGGCGGCGTGGTCGTCGCCAATGACCGATTGGCGTCGTCCATCATGCGCTCGACCCGCACCAGGATGTCGGCGCCGCGGCGCGACAGCAGGGCAGGCCGCTGCGGCGGCGCTTCTTCGATTTTTCGGCTTGGTCTCGGCGACGCGCGGCTCCGGCTTGACCTGCGGCGCCGGCACGCCGGCGAGCGGTTTCACTTCGATGCCCGAATGCGCATAGGCCATGATGGCGTGCCACGTCATGGCCGGCAGCGAGCCGCCGGTCATGCGGTTGGTGGACTGATAGTCGTCGTTGCCGACCCACACGGCGCAGGTGAAGTTTCCGGTGAAGCCGACGAACCAGGCGTCGCGATACGCATTGGTCGTGCCGGTCTTGCCGGCGGCGGCAATGCCGTCGAGCCGGGCGCGGCGCGCGGTGCCGGCTTCCACCACATTGGCCATCATCCGGTTCATGTCGGCGGCCACCGTAGGCGACATCACCTCGCGCGCTTTCGGCCCGTCGCGGTCGAAGCGCCAGACCAGTTCGCCGGCGCCGGTGCGCACTTCGAGCACGGCGTGCGGCGTCGCGGCTTTGCCGAGATTGGGGAAGGTGGTGTAGGCGCCGGCATGATCGAGCACGGTCACCTCGTCGGCGCCGATCGGCAGTGACGGCGTATCCGGCAGCGGCGTGCGCAGGCCCATCTTCTTGGCGAGCTCGGTGATGCGGGCGCGGCCGAGCTTGGCATTGCCGTCGCCGATCGTGATGGAGAGCCGCACCGCGACCGTGTTGATCGAGCGGGTCAGCGCCTGCGTCAGCGTCATCGAGCCGGAATAGCCGCCGCTGTAGTTCTGCGGGCACCAATTGCCGATGCAGATCGGCGCGTCGACCACGATCGAGGTCGGCTTCATGCCGTGCATGAGCGCCGAGGCGTAGACGTAAGGCTTGAAGGACGAGCCGGGCTGGCGCAGCGCGTCGGTGGCGCGATTGAACTGGCTGGCGCCGTAGTCGCGGCCGCCGACCAGACCGCGCACCGCGCCGTCGTTCTCCATGATGACGGCCGCGGCCTGGCGCGCATTATAAGACTGCCCGAACTGCCGCAGCGAATTTTCGACCGCGATCTCGGCCTGACGCTGGATGCTGGTGTCGAGCGCGGTGCGCACCACGAACACGCGCTCGGTCATCGATTTCGGGAAGGTGTTGACGAGCTTCTTCATCTCGTCGAACGCCCAGTCGAGATAGTAATTCGGCGCGCGCTCGTCGCGGCGATCGACCGGCGTGGCGGGGTTGCGGCGGGCGCCGAACACCTGGCCCTCGGTCATGAAGCCGGCCTCGACCAGATTATCGAGCACGACATTGGCGCGGCCGCGCGCGGCCGGCAGGTTGACGTGCGGCGCGAACTTGGTCGGCGCCTTGAACAGGCCCGCGAGCATCGCGCCCTCGGACATGCTCACGTCGCGCGCCGACTTGTTGAAGTAGTACTGCGCCGCCGCGTCGACGCCGAACGCGCCGCCGCCCATATAGGCGCGGTCCAGATAAAGCTTCAGGATCTCGTTCTTGGTGAGCCGCGCCTCGAGCCACAGCGCGAGGAACGCCTCGTTGACCTTGCGCTCGAGCGAGCGCTCGTTCGACAGGAACAGGTTCTTGGCGAGCTGCTGGGTGATGGTGGAGCCGCCCTGCACCACGCCGCCGGCGCGCGCGTTGGTGGCGAGCGCGCGGAAGGTGCCGATGATGTCGACGCCGAAATGCTCGTAGAAGCGCCGGTCTTCGGTGGCGAGCACCGCCTTGATCAGCTGGTCGGGAAACTCGTCGAGCGGGATCGAGTCATTATGCTTGATGCCGCGCGCGCCGACCTCGTTGCCGTAGCGGTCGAGGAAGGTGACGGCGAGCTCGCTCTTCTTGAGCCAGTCGTCGTCCGAGGTCTCGCGGAAGGCGGACTGCGCCAAAGCGAGCATCAGCAGCATCCCGGCCATGCCGAGCGTCGCGCCCTCGGACACAATCTCGTTGAGGCCGCGCCGCCAGCCGGCGACGTGAAACCGGTCCATGAAGCCGGAGAAGCGCTCATAGCTTTCGCGCAGCCCCCGGCCGGAGCGGAACAGGCTGGAATCCACCCAGGCGTCGAGCCCGAGGAAGGCGCGCCGGAACAGCCCTTTCCAGTCGTCGGGACGAAGGTTGCGCAAGCGTCTCAGCCCTCTACGCCCTTAAAGGCGCGGCCCGATCGCGTTCACGCGGCCGGGCTTCAAGTGATTCATGTATGTAGCCGATCAGGCCGGTTGCGGCCACGCCGCAACATGGTGAACGGCCGGTGGATTAAGGCGAGGGTGAACGGGAATCGCGGCGAAAAATGGGGCGGAACCGGCGACTTTTCCGCGTGAGGCAAGAAAGGCGTGGCTCCCCGGCGCGTCCTGTGTTCAAACGCGCTGCGGCCTATGGCAGGCATGACGGTGCCGATGAGCCAAGCCCGCAAATCGTAAACCTGCGCCCGCCGCAAAAGGCGCGAGCCGCGCCGTTCTGGAAGACCAAGCGGCTGTCGCAGATGAGCCAGGCCGAATGGGAGAGCCTGTGCGACGGCTGCGGCCGCTGCTGCCTCAACAAGCTCGAGGACATCGACACCGGCGCGACCCATTTCACCAATGTGGCGTGCCGGCTGTTCGACACGGCGAGCTGCCGCTGCAAGGACTATGCGAACCGCAAGCGGCAGGTGAGCGATTGCGTCCAGCTTTCGCCGCGCAATGTGAAGCGCATCGTCTGGCTGCCGCCGACCTGCGCGTATCGGCTCGTTGCGGAGGGCAAGGACCTCGCCTGGTGGCACCCGCTGGTGTCGGGGAGCCCTGAGACCGTGCACGAGGCGGGCGTCTCGGTGCGCGGGCGCGAGACGGTGTGCGAGACCACGCTGCCGGAGGAGAAGTGGGAGCAGCGGATCGTGGCGTGGCCGGGGAAGGTGCCGCGGGGGGCGAAATCCGCCAAGTAAGCCGGCTCAGGCTCACTGACCGACATCAGTCTCGACTGATTTCTCGCATCAACACCTTTGCATTGACTCCGGCCGGTTCCCGGCGTAGAGAGCGAACGTTCATTCGCTCTTATTGCAGTGCAAAAGGCCCGGCAGTTGCCGGCCTCTTGCGCTGCCGACCTTGAGACGCGCGCTGCGCGCCGCTCCTCAGGTGAGGACCACAACCATGCGCGCCGCCAACACCCAGCTCGCCACCGACCGCCGCAACGAGATCCTCGACGCGGCGCGGCGCTGCTTCGTGCGCTCGGGCTTCCACGGCGCCTCGATGCAGGAGATCTGCGCCGAGGCCGGGATGAGCCCGGGCAATCTCTATCGCTACTTCGCCTCCAAGGAGGCGCTGATCGCCGGCATCAGCGAGCGCGACCGCGCCGAGGTGGCGGCCGAGTTCGCGGCGGCCGACCTCTCGCAGGGCGTGTTCAAGGTGATCGAGGCGCTCGCCGAGCATCACTTCTCGCAGCGGCCGGACGAGCAGGTGCTGCTCTGCACCGAGGTGATGGCGCAGGCGCGGCGGCATCCCGACATTGCCGCGATCTCGCAGAATTTCGACCGCGATGTGCGGCAATGGTTGCGCACCCTGCTCGATGGGGGCGTCGCGCGCGGCGACATTCCCGCCGACGTCGATCTCGATGGCGTCATCACCATGCTGATGATCATCGCCGACGGCGTGTGGTGGCGGCGCGCGCTGCAGAAGGATTTCGACCCGGCGAGCGTCCTGCCGATCTTCATGGACGTGACGCGGCACATGTTGCGCGCCAAGCCGAAGGTGGTTGCGCAGAGTAAAGAGGAGGGCGCGCGATGAAGTCGTGGGCGCGTTGCAAAAATTCGTGCGCTCGATGAAAGCGAGCCGGCTGGCGGCGCTCGGCCTGGTGGCCGGCGCGGCGCTGTGGATCGGCTCGGGCTATATCTTCGGCGAACATCCGCACAGTGACGCGGCGATCCGCCCGGCCGAGCAGGCCTCGAAGCCGGCGTTCCGCGTCGCGGTGCTGGAGACCAAAGTCGAGCAGCACGCGCGCAAGCTGGTGATCTCCGGCCGCACCGAGGCCGACCACAAGATGATGGCGCTGGCGCGCACCTCGGGCCTTCTGCTCGAGCTCAAGGTGCGGCGCGGCGACCAGGTGAAGCAGGGCGACGTGATCGCGCGGCTCTCCGACGAGGCGCGCGAGGCGCAGGTCGCGCAGGCGCGTGCGCTGGTTTCGCAACGCAAAGCCGAGCTCGAAGCCAAGCGGCGGCTGGCCGAGAGCGGCGCGGTGGCGAAGCTCGATCTCGCGAACGTCGAGGCGCAAGCCAAGGCGGCTGATGCGATCCTGGCAGCGGCTGACGCGGAGGCCGAGCGCGGCCTCGTGGTCGCGCCGTGGTCGGGCATCATCACCGAAGTGCCGGTGCAGCCGGGCCAGTCGCTTGTCGATCGGCAAGGAAGTGGCGCAGATCGTCGGGCTCGATCCGATGCTGGCGGTGGTCGAAGTCGCCGAGCGCAAGCTCGCCGGCGTCAAGGTTGGCGAGCCCGCCACGATCCGGCTCGTCACCGGCGAGACCGCCGAGGGCAAGATCCGCTTTGTGTCGAAGTCGGCGAACTCCGGCCACCCGCACCTATCGCGTCGACGTCGAGGTGGCCAATCCTGACGGTGCGATCCCGGACGGCATCACCGCCGAAGTCGCGCTCAAGCTGGCGCCTTCGCCCTCGACCCGCATCCCGCGCTCGGCGCTGACCTTCGCGTCGAACGGCGAGCTTGGCGTGCGCACGGTCGATGCGCAGAACAAGGTGGCATTCGTGCCGGTCGCGATCGCCGAGGACGAGCAGGCCCACATGTGGGTGACCGGCGTCGCCGATGGCGCGCGGGTGATCGTGCAGGGCCAGGACTTCGTGCGCGAAGGGCAGGCCGTGGCGCCGGTGCCGGCTGAGGCAAGCCCATGTGGCTGTCAGCGCCAAGTAGGACTCCGCCATGCGCGCCATCATCAATTACGCCATCTCGCATGCGCGGCTGACCATCGCGCTGCTCATCTTCCTGCTGCTGGCGGGCTTCGTCGCCTATTCGACCATCCCGAAGGAAGCCGAGCCGGATGTGCGCGATCCCGATCATTTACGTGCAGATGTCCCAGCGCGGCATCAGCCCGGAGGATTCCGAGCGGCTGCTGCTGCGGCCGGTCGAGACCCAGCTCAAGTCGGTCGCCAATGTAAAGGAAATGCGCTCGACCGCCTTCGAGGGCGGCGGCTTTGTGCTGCTCGAATTCGAGGCGGGTTTCGATTCCACCGCGGCGCTTGCCGACGTGCGCGCCAAGGTCGACCAGGCCAAGCACGATCTGCCGCGCGACATGGACGAGCCGCAGGTGCTCGAGGTCAACCTGTCGCTTTATCCGGTGCTGGTGGTGGCGCTGTCCGGCAATGTGCCGGAGCGCACGCTTCTGCACATCGCCCGTCAGGCCAAGAACGCGATCGAGCAGACGCCGGGCGTGCTGTCGGCCGAATTGCGCGGCGCGCGCGACGAGGCGGTCGAGATCGTCGCCGAGCCGATGCTGATGAAGAGCTACGGCGTCTCGCTCGACCAGCTCATCCAGGTGATCAACGCCTCGAACAGCCTGGTCGCCGCCGGCGCGCTGGAAGGCTCGACCGGCCGTTTCGCCGTCAAGGTGCCGGGGCTGATCGAGAAGCCGCAGGACGTGCTCAACATTCCGATCGTCGCCTCATCCGGCGCTTCGGTGACGCTCGGCGATGTCGCCAAGGTCAAGCCGACCTTCAAGGACGCGATCGGCATCACGCGGGTGAACGGTCACCCGGCCATGACGATCGAAGTGTCGAAGCGCACCGGCGCCAACCTGATCCAGACCGTCGACGCGGTGAAATACGTGGTGGAGAAGATCAAGCCGACATTCCCGGCCGGCGTCGATGTCGCCTTCACGCAGGACAAGTCGAAGGTGATCCGCACCATGCTCGCCGACTTGCAGAACTCGGTGGCGATGGGCGTGCTGCTGGTCACCGTCATTATTCTGTTCGCGCTCGGCTTCCGCGCCTCGCTGTTCATCGGCATCGCGATCCCGGTGTCGTTCCTCACCGGCGTGCTCGGGCTTCAGCTTGCGGGGCTGACCGTCAACATCGTCGTGCTGTTCTCGCTGATCCTTGCGGTCGGCATGCTGGTCGACGACGCCATCATCGTTTCGGAATTCGCCGAGCGGCGCATGTCGGAAGGCATGGCGCCGAAGGAAGCCTATGCGCTCGCCGCCTATCGCATGTCGGGGCCGGTGATCGCCGCGACCTCTGACCCGCATCGCTGCATTCTCGCCGCTGCTGTTCTGGCCCGGCGTGGTCGGCCAGTTCATGAAATATCTGCCGATCACCTTGATCGCGACTTTGTCGGCCTCGCTGGTGGTCGCACTCGTCTTCACGCCGACGCTCGGCGCGCTGCTCGGCAAGGCGGCGCCGGTGCCGCATGATGATCGGGTTGGCGATCGCGGGCTCTATATGCGCGTGGTTCGCGCCGCGCTGCGCCGCCCGGGCCTGACGGTCGCGCTTGCTGCCGCCCTCCTGATCGCCGTACCGGCCGCCTATGCGAAACTCGGCAACGGCGTCGAATTCTTCCCGAACGTGGAGCCGGACTACGGCCAGGTCATCGTGCACGGCCGCGGCAACATCTCGATCGACGAGAAGGATCGCATCCTTGCCGAGGTCGAGAAGCGCGTCCTCCAGTTTCCGTCGCTGAGCACGGTCTATACCCGCGTCGGCGAGCAGCCGCGCGGCATGCAGGAAATCACCGAGGATACGATCGGCGTGATCCAGTTCGAATTCGCCGACTGGAAGACGCGGCCGAAGGCGCACGTCATCATGGATCAGATCCGCGACAAGACCGCGGACATCCCGGGCGTGCTGGTCGAGGTCACCGCGCCGCGCGCCGGCCCGCCGACCGGCAAGCCGGTGCAGGTGCAGATCGCCTCGATGAATCCCGACCTGTTGCCGGCGCCGCGAAGAAAGTCGCGGACGTGATGTCGCGGCATCCTTCCATACGCGACCTCGACGACGGCCTGCCGCTGCCCGGCATCGACTGGAAGGTCACGGTCGACAAGGGCGAAGCGGCGAAATACGGCGCCGGCATCAGCACGGTCGGCACCGCGCTGTCGCTCGTCACCAACGGCACCAAGGTCACCGAATACCGGCCGTCGGAGAGCGACAAGCCGGTCGATATCATCGTGCGCTTTCCAGAGGATAAGCGCAGCCTCGACCAGATCGACGACCTGCGCGTGCATATCAATGGCGCCAGCGTGCCGATCGGCAATTTCGTCACGCGCACCGCATCGCCCCGGGTCGGCTTCATCAACCGCGTCAACGCCAACCGCGTGATGACGGTGTCGTCCAACGTCGCGGAAGGCGTGCAGAGCGCGAAAATACAGCAGGACATCGTGCGCGAGCTCTCGCAGACCGATCTCGGCCCGGGCGTCACGTTCAAGATGAAGGGCGAGGACGAAGAGCGCGCGAAAGCCGGCGCCTTCCTGATGAAGGCGTTCGGCACGGCGATCTTTCTGATCTTTGCGATCCTGCTGGCGCAGTTCAACCGGCTCACCTCGGTCGGCCTGATCCTGACCGCGGTGGTGCTCTCCACCATCGGCGTGCTGCTCGGCTTCCTCATCATGGGGCAGGCGTTCGGCGTGGTGATGGCGGGCATCGGCGTGATCGCCAATGCCGGCGTGATCGTGAACAACAACATCGTGCTGATCGATACATATGACCGGCTGCGCCGCGAGGGCGTCGCCGCCTATGACGCGGTGATCGAGACCTGCCGCGAGCGCGCACGACCGGTGGCGCTCACCGCCATCACCGCGATCCTCGGCGTCTTGCCGATTGCGTTCGGGGTCAATCTCGACTTCATCGCGCGCGAGATCGTGGTCGGCGCGCCGTCGACGCAATGGTGGATCAATCTGTCGACCGCGATCGCGTTCGGCCTCGGCTTTGCGACGATCCTGACATTGGTCGTGACGCCGGCGATGCTGCTTCTGGTCGAGCGGATGGCGGAATGGCGCCGCCGCACGATACCGCGGCTGCGCCAGCGGTTTGGCCTCCGGCAGCTCGCTTTCTGGCGCTCATAGCTCGCCTGCATTTGCAGCCATTGCCATTACGGAACCGCGGCGGCATGTAGCGGTTGGATTTCGATTCCAAATTCATTCTCGCTCCTGCGGGTTGCATGGCCGAAGCATCCAAAGCCTCGAAGCTGAAAACCAGAACTCCGAAGAAGAGCGAGCCGGCGTCGCTCACGCATCCTGAAATCCGCGCGGTCGTCCTCGGCATCATGCTGGCGATGTTTCTGGGCGCGCTCGACCAGACCATTGTCGCGACGGCGCTGCCGACCATCGGCCGGCATTTCGGCAACCTCGAGCAGCTGTCGTGGGTGGTCACGGCCTACCTGCTCACCGCCACGGCCGTGACGCCGCTCTACGGCAAGCTCGCCGACATTTACGGCCGCCGTCCGCTGATGCTGATTGCGATTGCGCTGTTCGTCCTCGGCTCGGCCGCCTGCGCAATGGCGACCAGCATGACGATGCTGGTGCTCGCCCGCGCGCTGCAGGGCCTCGGTGGTGGCGGGTTGATGGCGCTGGCGCAAACCATCATCGCCGACATCGTATCGCCGCGGGAGCGGGGGCGGTACCAGGGCTACATCGGCGCCGTATTCGCAACGAGCTCGATCGGCGGGCCGGTGGTCGGCGGCTTCCTCACCGAGCATCTCGACTGGTCGCTGATCTTCTGGATCAACCTGCCGCTCGGGCTTGCCGCGCTCGGCATGACCTCCGCCGTGCTCAAGCGCGTGCCGTTCACGCCGGCGAAGCACCAGCTCGATTATCTCGGCGCGCTTTTGATGATCGTCGCCGCGGTCGCGCTGCTGTTCGCCCTGTCACTGGGTGGCGTGCGCTACGAATGGATCTCGCCGCCGATCGGCGGCCTCGTCGCGGTCTCCGTCATCTTCTGGGGCCTGTTCACCTGGCGTCTCACCGCCGTCCGCGAGCCGTTCCTGCCGCTCAATGTGCTCGGCAATCCGATCGTGCGCTGCTCGACCTTGGCCGGCGCCTGCTGCATGGCGGTTCTGGTCGGGCTTGACCATCTACGTGCCGGTCTATTTCGAGGCGGTGCGGCATCTGACGGCCAGCCAATCGGGCCTTGCGCTCATTCCGCTGATGGGCGCCACCGTGCTTTCCTCGACGCTGACCGGCCGCGCCATGGTTTACATGACCCACTACAAGCGCATGCCGCTGGTCGGGCTGGCGGTCTCGATCCTGATGCTCGCGCTGCTCGCGGTCTGGCCGGCGCAGATGCCGATCCTGCTCGTCCTGCTCCTGCTGTTCGTGGTCGGCGCAGGGCTCGGCACCGTGTTTCCGATCTCGACGGTCTGCATGCAGAACGCGGTGTCGCGCGCCCATGTCGGCGTGGCGACCGGCGCGGCCAACTTCTTCCGCGCGCTGTTCTCGGCGCTGATCGTCGCCGTGCTCGGCGCCATCGTGCTCGGCGGGCTTGGCGGCGGCACCGGCATGTCGATGGAGATGCTGGCGCGCTCGGCCTCGGCGGCTGAGCTCGCCTTCACCTTCCGCTTCGTCTTCATGGCCTGTGCGCTGGTGCTCGCCTTCGGCATGGCGTTCCTGATCGGCATGGAGGAACGGCCGCTCAAAGGCCCGACCGCGCAGGCGCCTGGCGCTACGACGCCGCAGGCGCCGGCCACGCCGATCCCGGCGGGATGAAGGCTCGCCGCTGGTCTCCGGTTGCGCTATGCTGCCGCCATGCGTAGGGGACTGATTGCATTGATCTGCGTCGTCGTGCTCGGCGGGCTTTCGGCCTGCAGCAAGTGTGACGATTTCTGGGGACCGAAAGCGTGCCGGCAGGACGTGCCGCTGCGCTGATCTTCGACTGAGGGGCTGGTGGGTTTGCGTATCGTTGTCGCGGCTTGCGCCGCGCTTTTCGCATACGCGCCGATCGCGAGCGCGCAGCCGCAGACCGACGCGCGGCGCGAGATCGCGGGCGCGGTGACCCTGGCCGCGCCGGTCTCGCTGGCGAATGCGGATGTTTCGGCGCTGCGGCCGACCGTCAGGGCCTCAGCTCGGCGACGCAGCCGCATGCGTGCGGCTCGCCGGCGGGGCGGGCTTCATCGCGGTGTTCTTCGAGGCCGGCAAAGTCATCAATTACCGGCGGGCGGTGGCGGTCGATCGCTGCGACGGCTTGGCCTATGAGCCGCTGGCGGCGCCGGCAATGACGGGTACCGTACGCTCGGTCCGCAGCCCGAAAACCAGTGTGCAGGCAGTCGCTTCGCCTGTCCCCATCCAGAGCGACAAGTAGCTGGCGTCCGCCCCGCGGATTTGCATAATTGGCGGCGGGGAAGGCTGTCTTGACGTACGGGGCACTATCGAAGCGCGTGTTGCGCGCGGCGGTTTCGGCTGCTGCGGTGGTATCGCTGTCGCTCACGCTGGCCGGCTGCTCGAACCTCGCGACCTTCTTCGCCGACAACATTCCGCAATGGGCGGGCGGCCTTCCCAAGGACGCGCCGCCACGCGCCGGCGATCCGCGCTATGCAGACTATTTCAAGACCCAGATTGCGGTGCGGAAGTCGATTGAGCAGCGCCAGCTCGCCGGCGTGCAGACCGACGAGCAGACCGACCGGATCGAGCGGGCCCAGGGCGCAGGCGGCAATGTGTCGCGGTCGGTCTCGGCACGCAGCTTTGTGCGAAACGCTCCGCTCGCGGAGCAGGGCGGTGAGGCAGATGCGCAGGCCAGCACTGGCTTTTCGCTGAGCGGGCGCACGCTGTACTGATCTGCCGCGCATCGCCACTGGCCCGCGCTCAGACTTGCCGGTACGAAGCCCTTAGCTCGAATCGGAACAATTGCTAGAAGCTCCCCGGATAGGGGATAGCGATGGGTTATGAGGAAACCACGGTCGTCATTGCGGTCGACCCGGTTTGGTATTTTTCTCAGTATCCGCAAGCCAGACGCGACGTGGACAGCGGCAAATTCCGCAGCGCGCTCGAACATTATCTCGGCTCCGGAATCCACTACGGCTTTCTTCCGGTCGAGCCGCAGGTCGATGAGCGCTGGTACCTGGTGCGTTACCCGGACGTGTCCGATGCGATCCGCGCGGGACGGGTTCGATCGGCCAAGGCGCACTTCGTGGAGCACGGCTATCGGGAGGGCCGGCGGCCTGGTCCCGATGCGAAAGCGTTCTCGGTGTTTGGGAAGCCATCCGCGAAGCTCCCGGCGCGCGCACGCGACTTCATGCCCGGCGGGTAGGTCTGGCGGTCGCCGAAGTGCCGCGAGCTTCCAGGCGCAAAGCGAAATCCTAGGAAAAAAGCGAGGGCGTAAGCCGCGCGGGGTAGAGATGGCGCATGCTCGAATTGCGGCTGAGCCGCAGCTTGGTCGCCCCGGGAACCCTTCATTCAGGCGCGGCGTTGATCCCGCGACCTTCTGCGAGGACTGCAATGCCTGAACGACAAGGTGACCGCATCGTCGAGACCGCGACCGAAGCGCGCGCCGGCACCAAGGACAAGCCGCAGCGCAACGTGCTGATCATCAGCACCATCCTGGGATCGTGCTGTTCGCCGCGATCTGGCTGTATTATTTCGCCTGAAATTTTGCCGCCTGAGCGGCAGGTTGCCCGCCCGCCCCGCGCTATTATTATGTGCGGGTGCTGGAGTGCGGGGTCATGACACAATCGAAAGCAGCATTGTTTGCACTGGCGGCGGCGCTCGCCGTGCTGGCGCCGATATCACCGGCGTCGGCTCAGAACTCGATTGGCAGTGGAAATCCCATGAACCAGTTGAGCATGCCGGGCAAGCAGGAAGATCCGAGAGCATGATTGAGCGGCGCGAGGAGGTCGACCGTGAGTACCGCGCGACCAAGGGTTCGCTACCGGTGCAGGCCGGCACGGTCGATCCGTGGGCGAACATGCGCGGCGCCGAGGAGACCAAGCCCGCCGCGAAGCCTGCGCAGAAGCAGAGCGCGAGCGCGCCGAAGAAGAAGCCGGCGCAATAGTCTTCGCCTGATGACGTTGTGGGAGAGGGCCTGCGCGACGATGGCGCGGCCACGCCAGGTTAAATGCCCCATTAACATCGTTGTGGTCATGTCGGCGATGGTGACGACCTTGTCTCACGAGCCGGCACAACGCGCCGATATCAGGCTGGCCGACATTTTGGCGGCGCTGAGCCACGCGCTCGACATGGTCGAAGGCCAGCCGGCCGGACATTGCGTGCGCTGCTGCTGGATCGGCATCCATGTCGGCCGCGAGATCGGCCTCACCGAACCGCAGATCTGCGAGCTCTACTACACGCTGCTGATGAAAGATGCCGGTTGCAGCAGCAATGCTGCCCGCATCTGTCAGCTCTACATGACCGATGACATCGCGTTCAAACGCGATTTCAAGACGATCAATGGAAGCCTGCCGCAAGTGCTCCGGTTCGTGCTGTCGCACACCGGAATGAATGCGGGCCTGGCGGAGCGGTTTCGGGCGCTGGTCCACATCTTCCAGAACGGCGGCGAGATCGCCCAGGAATTGATGGAGGCACGGTGCGACCGCGGCGCGGAAATCGCCCGCAAGATGCGGTTTGCCGAGCCGGTCGTCGAGGCGATCCGCAGCCTCGACGAGCATTGGGACGGCAGCGGCATGCCGAAAGGACTGAGCGGCGAGAACATCCCGGTCTATTCGCGCATCGCGCTGATCGCCCAGGTGGCCGATGTCTTCTTCATGAGCAGCGGAATCGAGGCTGCGCGGCAGGAGATCGAGAATCGCGCCGGAACCTGGTTCGATCCGGAGTTGGCGGCGGCATTTGATCGTATCGCGGCCAAGGACTGGTTCTGGACCATCTTGCGGTCCGACACGCTGCAGACAGCGATTTTCGATCTTGAGCCGGCACAGCAGCGGGTGTTTGTCGACACCGATTATCTCGACGACATCGCTGCCGCGTTCGCTCAGATCATCGACTTCAAAAGCCCATTTACCAGCGGCCACAGCGAGCGGGTGACACTGTTTACCGACCTGATTGCCGAGCAGCTGCAGGTTTCCGATCGAACGGCGCGGCTGGCTCAAGCGCGCCGCGCTGCTTCATGACATCGGCAAGCTCGGCGTCAGCAATTCGATTCTCGACAAGCCGGGCAAGCTCGACGAGGCGGAATGGGTCGCGATGAGAGCCCATACGACGCTTGGCGAAGCAATCTTGTCGCGCATCGCCGCCTTCTCGGATATTTCCGAAATTGCCGGCGCGCATCACGAGCGGCTCGACGGCAAGGGCTATCCCCGCGGCGTCTCGGCGAATGTGCTCAGCCTCGAAGTCCGGATCGTGACCACGGCGGATATTTTCGATGCGCTCACGGCCGACCGGCCATATCGCGCGGCGATGCCGGTCGAACAAGGCGCTTGCGGTCATGTCCGGCATGGTCGGAACGCAGATCGATGCGGACTGCTTCGACGCGCTGTCGCCAGGCGCTGAAACGAACTGACGCCGCGATCGCGGCGTAGCGGATCCGCAGACCCAAGCGATCAAGCTGCTGTTACGGACGCTAAAGGGGCTTCGGCTTACGCTTATGGCGAGGCGTCGCCGGCACTTCGTACTGCCCCCATGGCCGGGACACATCGCTGACTTCGACGCCGCGCGGCGCACGGCGCTTGCTTATCCGCACCCGCGGCAACTCCGCTTGCACGGCGACGCTCGCGGACTGCATGGGTGTCGCCGCTTCGCCCGACACGGTGATCGGCACCCAGCGGGTGAGGTGCCCGCAGGCAATGTGCGGCCAGGGATGCGCCGCGCGGGTGACGATGCCGACCAGTTCGCCGCCGCGCAGCACCGGCCCGCCGCTATCGCCGAAGCAGGCGCTGGCGCTGAGCGGCCCGGCGCGCTCGGGATGAACCAGCGCGAACGGCTCGGCGGCAACGAGCCAGGCTTCGTGCAGGCGGCCGAACACGCCGCCGCCGCGCTCATTGGTTGAGCCGTAACCGGCGATGGTGAAGCTGTCGCCCTGGCCCGGCCCGACCGGCGCGGGCGAGACGTTCGGCAGATCTCGCGTGAGCCGCAGGATCGCGGCGTCGCCGGAGACTTCAACCTTGCGGCCGTCGTCGAGGATTGCGCTCTTGCTCACACTCGCGATGGAATAGTAGCGGCCGGCAAAAGCTGACACTGACGCCGCGGCCACAATGCGCGGCGGTCGCCACCAAGCGGCGGCCGATGACGACGCCGGTGCAATAGGCGCCGCCAACGAGGCGCACGGTGAAATGGTGCAGCGACGACGGATGGCCTTGCACCACCGCGCTCGCCTCGCGTGGCGCGGTCAGCAACAAGACAAACGAGACAAATAAGAGAAGTGCCGCGCCGAAGCGCGCCATAGCCCCACCCTCATCCCCACGCTCAAACTATCACGGGGCAGGGCGGCATCAGGTGGATACGAACAGCTTTATCGCCGCAGGCTAATGCAGCCAGAACGTCTTGACGAAGATGATCGCGCTGATCAGCAGGCCGCCGCTGAGCGCCGCCATGCAGACGGTGCCGGTGAGACAGACGTTTTGTAGTGACTGTGGATGATGCGCGTCGTGCATGCTCGCCTCCTGGTGCCCCGGTGGAAGGATACGAACGCGGCGCGATGATACGAGGATTCTGCACGAGGGAAATCGTGCGGTGCAGCAAGCTTAGTTCACCGGGCTGCCCAGTTTGCGTGCCGTGTCGATGATCCAGCCGCGATAAAGCTGGATCGGGGTGACCCCGGTCATTCCGCCGCACCCCGCGGTGAGGTTGGGCCCGGTGGACCAGCTCACCACGCCGATCAGCGCGGTGCCTTCGATAGACCGGCGCGCCGGAATCGCCGGTGCAGGCGCCAAGCCCTTCGCGCTCGCCGCCGGTTGCGGGATCGACCAGGCGGATCTGCAAATTGCCGGGCCGGCCGGTGCTCACGAGCTGCGCCGACCGCAGCGTGCCGCTGGTCTTGCCGTCGCCGCGCACGGCGACGCCGTAGCCGGTGATCGCGTAAGCGATCGCCAGCCTCGGGCTTGCGGTCGCTGCGGCTGAGATTCGCCGGCACGATGCGGACGGCAGCGGCGCGGCGAGCTTGATCAGCGCGACATCGGCCGTGGCGCGATGACCGAGCAAGGTCTGCAGATTGAAATTGGGTGCCGCGCGATCTCCGCGGATATCGATCAGCGTCGGCTGCCGCGCAGAGTCGAACTCGATCAGCTTGTAGCTCGGGCCGGGCGCGACGCAATGCGCGGCGGTGAGCACGAGGTCGCGCGCGATCGCGGCGCCGGTGCAGAACGTGCCGGCGGTGCTGGTGATCATTACGGCGTTGCGGCCTTGCAGCGGCGCGGCCGGCGCATTGCCGGTGATCGCCAGCGCGGGCGAGGCGGCGAGCAGCAGACAAAACATGAGGGAAGAAACGGCGCGGGACATACGCTGGAACGATAACACATGGGTGTGCTTGACCGGGCCGCAAATAATTCCGTCTCCATCTGTTCAGCGGCCGCCCGACCCGTCACACTCCGCAGCGTATTGACGCGCTCCGGCGTCGCCGCGGAGACCTTATCCTCATGGACGTGCGTGACGCCGTCGCATCCCGGTATTCCTGCCGGGCCTTCCTTCCCACCGCCATCCCCGAACAGATTGTCCGCGATATCGTCGCGCTTGCGGCGCGCGCGCCGTCGGCCGGCAACATGCAGCCATGGCATGTCTATGCGCTGGCCGGCGAGCGCGTCGAGGCGCTGACCGCGCTGCTCGCGCCTCGGATGGCGGCCGAGCTGCCGCGCGGCGAGGGCACCGACTACACGATCTATCCAAGCCCGCTCGACGAGCCGTACAAGAGCCGGCGCTTCACTGTCGGCGAGCTGCTCTACAACGCGATCGGCATTCCGCGCGAGGACAAGGCGGCGCGCTACAAGCAGTATGCACGCAATTACATTTTCTTTGGCGCGCCGGTGGCCTTGTTCTTTGCGCGCGAGAAGTCACACGGTCCGGCGCAGTGGGCTGACATCGGCGGCTATCTGCAAACGGTGGCGTTGCTTGCGCGCGGCCATGGCCTGCACACCTGCCCGCAGCAGGCCTGGGTCTCCTTCCACAACACCGTCCGGTCTTTCCTCGACCTCCCCGAAAATCTGATGATCTATTCCGGCATGGCGCTAGGCTATGCCGACGAAACCGCGCCCATCAATCAATGGCGCTCGCCCCGCGAGCCGCTCGATGCTTTCGCGACTTTTTCAGGCTTTAGGCGTTAACGTCTTGTCCAGGGTCCGGAAGCGTTCAGCCGATATTCACCGGGCCGTCCCTAAGCAGGCCTGCATGATGCTTCCTGGTGTCGTCAGCGCATTGGTGATCTACAGCCTTGCCTCGGCTTTCGCCGGGGACGAGGAGCCGCTGCGTGGCTGTGTCAGCAAGATCGAGCAGCGCGATATGCTCGCGCGCCGGGAAGTGATTCCATTGGCGGATGCCATCCGCGCCGCGCGGCCGCAACAGATCGGCGACGTCCTGCGGGCCCAGCTGTGCCGCGGGCCGGAAGGCGGATTTGCCTATGTGCTGACATTATTGCCGCGCAATGGGAAAGTGACGCGTGTGCTGATCGATGCCAGTAATGGCAACGTCATCAGCGGGGGTTGAGGGGACATCGGTGCGCCTGCTTGTCGTCGAAGACGATCCGGATCTTAACCGCCAGCTCAAGGCGGCGCTGACCGACGCGGGCTATGTGGTCGACCGCGCCTTCGACGGCGAGGAAGGCCACTTCCTCGGCGAGACCGAGCCCTATGACGCCGTCATCCTCGATATCGGCCTGCCGAAGATGGACGGCATTTCGGTGCTGGAGGCATGGCGGCGGGCCGGCCGGACCATGCCGGTGCTGATGCTCACCGCGCGCGACCGCTGGAGCGACAAGGTGCAGGGCTTCGATGCCGGCGCCGACGACTATGTCGCCAAGCCTTTCCATCTCGAAGAAGTGCTGGCGCGGCTGCGCGCGCTGCTGCGCCGCTCGGTCGGCCATGCCAAGAGCGAATTCAATTGCGGGCCGGTGCGGCTCGATACCCGCACGGGCCGCGTCGCGGTCGACGGCAATCCGGTCAAGCTCACCAGCCACGAATACCGGCTGCTGTCCTATCTGATGCATCACGCCGGCCGCGTCGTCTCGCGCACCGAACTGGTCGAGCATCTTTACGATCAGGACTTCGACCGCGACAGCAACACCATCGAAGTGTTCGTCGGCCGCATCCGCAAGAAGCTCGGCGTCGACATCATCCAGACCGTGCGCGGCCTGGGCTACATGCTGACCGCGCCTGACGCCGAGTCCTGATGCGCGCCAACTCGCTCGCGCTGCGGCTGTTTCTGTCGGCGACGTTCTGGACGATCGCCATTCTTGCGATCACCGCCGTGATCTTGTCCGGACTTTACCGGCGCGGCGTCGAGCGCGCCTTCGACCAGCGGCTTGAGATTTACCTGCGCACCGTGATCGCCGACCTGGCTTCGCCCGAGGATAGCGGCGGACGCTTTCCATCGTCGCTCGGCGAGCCGTTGTTCGAGCTGCCGCTGTCCGGCTGGTACTGGCAGGTCACGCGCGCTGACGAGCCCGACGTTCGATCATCGCGCTCCTTGTGGGACGGCGGTCTGCCGCTCCTCGAGACGCTCGGCGTTCCGGCAGATGCCGGCGGCTCGCGCCAGGGTTATGTCGATGGACCGGAAGAGCAGCGGCTGCGCGTGCTCGAGCGAAAAATCGATCTGGGCGGCGGGGGCCAGTTTATCGTTGCCATTGCAGGCGATGCCGCCGAGCTCGACGGCGACAAGCGCGCCTTCGATCAGGCGCTGTTCTTCACATTTTTCATCCTTGCCGCCGTGCTCCTGCTGACAACCATGTTTCAGGTGCGGTTCGGCCTCGCGCCGCTTAAGCGAATTTCGGCCAGCCTGGCGGCGATCCGTTCCGGCCGCGCCGAGAAGCTGGAGGGCAATTTCCCCGAAGAGATTGCTCCGCTCGCCCGCGAAACCAACGCGCTGTTGGACGCAAACAAGGAGATCGTCGAACGCGCCCGCACCCATGTCGGCAATCTCGCGCATGCGCTGAAGACGCCGCTTTCAGTGATCGTGAATGAAGCAGCCGGTCGCGCCAACGATCCGTTGGCCGAAAAAGTGCGCGAGCAGGCTGCCATCATGCGCGATCAGGTGGCGCGGCATCTCGAGCGCGCGCGGCTTGCGGCCCGGCTCAGCGGTATCGGCTCCATCACCGAAGTCGCGCCGGTCGCCCATGCGCTCGCGCGCACCATGGAGAAGATCCACCACGATCGCGCCATCGCCATCGAGGTGCATGCCGACGACAAGGCGCGCTTCCGCGGCGAGCGGCCGGACCTCGAGGAAATGCTCGGTAATCTGATCGACAATGGATGCAAATGGGCGAAGTCGCGCGTTTGCATCGAAACGATTGTGGATCAGCTCAACGGCTCCGAACGGCCAAATGTGCGGATCATTGTCGACGATGATGGCCGCGGACTGTCTCCTACGGAACGCGAGCAGGTGGCCAAACGCGGCCGCCGGCTCGACGAGACCAAGCCCGGCTCGGGGCTCGGTCTTTCCATCGTCGTTGAGCTCGCCTCGCTTTACGGCGGAGCGCTCAAGCTCGGCAATGCGCCGTCGGGCGGCTTGCGCGCCGAACTTACGCTGCCGGCGGGTTAACATGAGCGCGGGTTGCGAGGGCGGGCCGGAGTTTTGCCCGAATCGTCTGCATCAATAGGTTTGCTTTAGCCGGTTGGGGATCCACATGAGAATTAATGCGCGCGCTTTGCCTGTCGTCTTTGCGCTGACGATGTCTGCCGGGACTGCTTGGCTGCGCCGGTGATCCGACCGGACAGTACGGCCCGGGACCGAAGGAGAACACCGGCACGCTGCTCGGTGCGCTCGGCGGCGCGGCGATCGGCTCGGCGTTCGGCGGGGGCGCCAGCGGACACGTTGCCGGGGCGCTGATCGGCGCAGGCGTCGGCGGGCTGATCGGCAATCGCATCGGCGCATCGCTCGATGAGCGCGACCGCCAGATGGCTTATGCAGCGGAGATCAATGCTCTCAACAGCGGAGCCGCCGGCGCGCCCGTGACCTGGCGTAACGAGGCCACCGGGCGTTACGGCTCCATCGTGCCGGGCCCGGCTTACGTCAAAGAGGGCCGCAACTGCCGCGCCTTCACCCACACCATCTATGTCGATGGCACGCCGCAAACCGCGCGCGGCGTGGCCTGCCGCAACCCGGACGGCACGTGGACTCCGGTGGCATAACCGCCGTTTATACTTAACAGCCTGTTAACGCCCCATGCGTTACGTCCAGAGCTGGCGTGCAACTGGACAATGCTATGGGGAACGGCGGCACGACCGTCGACCGGCTGCGCGAGTTTCTGCGCGGGCTGACAAGCGAAGCGCGATCGAAGCTGATCGCTGAACTCGAGCGCAGGGTGCTGCGCGGCGAGCACGACGCTGCGACCGACCTCATCCTGACCGAGCTGCGGCAGATCATGCGCGAAAGCGGCGAGGGCACGCCGCGTCACAACGCTGCGTCGCGGCTGTTCTTCAAGCTGTTTGAGCCTTTCCTCGTCGACGACGTTCCGGCGCGCCGGCATCCGGGCCGGCTGACGCGCAGCTCCTTGCAGACCATCTGGTCGTTTATCGAGCGCGACCTCGCGCCCGATGAGGTGGATGAGTTCGAAACGGCCGCGCTTGCGGCGCTCGGCGCCGGTGACAACGCGAAAGCGGAGATCGCCGCGCGAAAGCTGCAAGACGCCGTCGCGCTGGCCCTCGAAACAGGCCTGGGAAAAGCGGACGACCGCGAGCGCCGCCGCTTGATTGCGCAGGTCGGCACGCCCCGCGCGGAAGAAGACGCCATCAATCTCATGCGCATTTTCCAGATGCGCGACGCGCTGGCCATGCTGGCCGACCATCTCCCGAACTATGTCGCCAATTTTTCCGATACGCGGCTGACCGAAACGCGCAGCCTGCTCGCCTCGGCGACGACGCGACACCCGGATATTCTGCCATTTGCTGCGCTGCTGGTGATGCAGCGTCTGAACGAGTTCTGGCAGCTCATTCGCCTGGCGCCGCCGGTTTCGAAAGGTGCGATCGACAGTTCGTATGGCGGTGTCGTGAGCATCGTGCTTGCAGAATTGGCGCGGCGTATCGAGGAATTGCGCAATGGCCTGCATGGCAATGGCGCTCCGATCGCGAACCTGTTGCAAAGCATCCACAATGCCGTGCGCGGTCTTCGCATCGAGCTCGACCCGCCGACTGACAGTCCGTGTGGCAAGGAGCTCGCGACGTTGCGCCGGCAAGTATCGGAAATGCTGCAGACGGAAATCGAGGCGATGCCCGGCCGTGTGCGCCGGCTGTTGCGCGCCCGTCCCTCGGCTGAAATACGCCCTGACACCATGCTCGACCCCGCTGAGGTTGCCGAAACCGAGGCCGCGATCACCCTTGTGGCCGCATGCCGGAACTTTGCCGGCGAGCTCGCGCTCAATGAGGCGACCCAACGAAGCTACGGCGACGTCCAGCAATATCTTGAGAATGGCGTCGATGCATTGATGAATTCGCTCCGCCACGCCGGCGACAATGACCGCGCTTTCCGCGAGTCGCAGGTGGACGCGGCGATCCGCTTCTGCGGCAAGCTGTTCGGCCCGGACTATGCGGCCATGTTGACCAAGGCCAGGAACGTGGCTGCGGCGGTTGAGCGCAGGCCACAGCAAGTCGGCGCCTAAGCGCGGCTCGGCGGCGCATTGCCGCCATCGTCGGGGCTGATGTATGCCCTGCCCATGATCTTATGGTTGATCTTTGCGCTCATGACGGCGGCGGCCATTCTCGCCGTGCTGTGGCCGTTATCGCGGCCGGCGCGGCTGCAGGCCGGCAGCGGCGTCGCCGTCTATCGGGATCAACTCGACGAGATCGAGCGTGACCGGGCGGCAGGGCTGATTGCGGAGGCCGAAGCGCAAGCGGCGCGCACCGAAGTGTCGCGGCGGCTGATTGCGGCAACCGAGCAGAGCGAAGCGCGCATCGATGCCGGAGGCGCGCTATGGCGGCGTCGTGCAGCCGCGGTGGCGGCATTGGTCATCGTGCCGCTGGTGGGGCTCGGCGTTTATCTCAAACACGGTTCGCCGCAACTGCCGGGCGAGCCGCTGGCGCAACGGCAGCGTGGCGTCTCAGGACAACGCGCCGTTGACGGCTTTGATCGCGCAAGCGGAAGCGCATCTGGAGCGGCAGCCGAATGACGGACGTGGCTGGGAGGTTCTAGCGCCGGTCTATCTGCGGCTTGGCCGGTTCGACGACGCCGTAAAGGCGCGCCGCAACGCGCTGCGGCTTAATGGCGAGACGGTGGAGCGGCAGTCCGATCTTGGCGAAGCCCTGGTCGCCGCTGCGAATGGAATTGTGACCGCGGATGCCAGGCAAAGCTTTGAGCGCGCTCTTGCGCTTGATGCGCAAGATCTAAAGTCGCGTTTTTACATGGGCCTTGCCGCGGAGCAGGATGGCTTGCCGCGCAAGGCGGGTGAGATTTGGCAGGCGATGCTCAAAGAAGCGCCGGCAGATGCGCCGTGGGCGCCTTCGGTGCGCGAGGCGCTGGTGCGTCTCGGCGAAAAGCCGGCCGATGCCGTACGAAGCCCGACGGCTGACGATGTTGCGGCTGCCAGCACAATGACCGAGACGGAGCGCACCGAAATGGTGCAGGGCATGGTCGCGCGGGCTTGCCGACCGCCTGCGTCAAGACGGCTCGGATGTCGAAGGCTGGTTGCGCCTGGTTCGCGCTTATGTCGTTCTGGGCGAACGCGACAAGGCGAATGCAGCCGCGGCGGATGCGCGCCGGGCGCTGGCCACGGAGCCCGACAAGCAACGCCGTGTCGATGAGCTGGCAAAAGGCCTTGGTCTTGATGGTTGATCGCAAATGACACGCAAACAACGCCGTCTGGTGCTGATCGGCTCAAGTCTTGCCGTGCTCGCGCTCGCAGTCGGGCTGGTGCTCAGCGCATTGCGCGACTCAATCGTGTTCTTCAACTCGCCGAGCGATATCGCGGGGAAGAGTGTTTCGCCGTCCGGCCGCATTCGCATGGGCGGCTTGGTGGAGCCCGGAAGCATCGACCGCGGCCCTGAACTGCGCATCAACTTTCAAGGTGACGGACGGCAACGCCGCCATTCCTGTGAGCTATCGGGGGATGCTGCCCGATCTGTTCCGCGAAGGGCAGGGCGTCGTGGTGGACGGCCGCTACGCAAACGGCGTGTTCACTGCCGACACCGTGCTGGCCAAGCATGACGAGCGCTACATGCCGCGCGAAGTCGTCGATGCTTTGAAGAAAACCGGCCGCTGGCAGGAAGAAGAAGGCAAGGGCCATGCTCGCTGAGCTCGGCCATTACGCGTTGGTGCTGGCGCTGGCCGCTCGCGCTGATCCAGTCGGTCGCGCCCGTGGTCGGCGCGCGCAAGGGCGATGCGGCGCTGATGGCGCTCGGCAATTCGACCGCGCTGATGCAGTTCGTTTTCGTCGCGCTGTCGTTCGGCGCGCTGACGGCCTGTTATCTGACGTCGGATTTCTCGGTCGTGAATGTGTTCGAGAATTCGCATTCGCAGATGCCGGTGCTCTACAAGTTCACCAGCACGTGGGGCAATCATGAAGGCTCGATGCTGCTGTGGGTGCTGATCCTGGCGCTGTTCGGCGCCATGGTCGCAGGCTTCGGCAGCAACCTTCCGGCCACGCTCAAGGCCAATGTGCTCGCGGTGCAGTCGTGGATCGCCGCGCTGTTTTATCTCTTCATCCTGTTCACCTCGAACCCGTTCCTGCGGCTGCCGCAGGCGCCGTTCGAAGGCCGCGATCTCAATCCGGTGCTGCAGGACATCGGCCTCGCCGTCCATCCGCCGCTGCTTTATCTCGGCTATGTCGGCTTCTCGATTGCGTTCTCGTTTGCCGTTGCGGCGCTGATCGAAGGCCGGATCGATGCGGCATGGGCGCGCTTCGTGCGGCCGTGGACGCTGGCCGCGTGGATGGCGCTCACCGTCGGCGTCGCGATGGGCTCGTACTGGGCCTATTACGAGCTCGGCTGGGGTGGCTGGTGGTTCTGGGACCCGGTCGAGAACGCCTCGCTGATGCCGTGGCTTGCAGGCACCGCGCTGCTGCACTCCGCGGTGGTGATGGAAAAGCGCGACGCGCTCAAGATCTGGACCATCCTGCTTGCGATCCTGACCTTCTCGCTGTCGCTGATCGGCACCTTCCTGGTGCGCTCCGGCGTGCTGACCTCGGTGCACGCCTTTGCCACCGATCCGACCCGTGGCGTGTTCATTCTCGCCATTCTCGATCCTGTTTATCGGCGGCTCACTGGCGCTGTTCGCCTGGCGCGCACCGTCGCTCAAGCAGGGCGGCCTGTTCGCGCCGGTGTCGCGGGAAGGCGCGCTGGTGCTCAACAATCTGTTCCTGACGACGGCCTGCGCGACGGTCTTCGTCGGCACGCTTTATCCGCTCGCGCTCGAGGCGGTCACGGGCGAGAAGAATTTCGGTCGGCGCGCCGTTCTTCAATCTCACCTTCGGGCCGCTGTTCGTGCCGCTATTGCTCGCCATGCCGTTTGGACCGCTGCTCGCCTGGAAACGCGGCGATCTTTCCGGTGCTGCGCAGCGGCTGCTGGCCGCCGGCGGTCTGGGCATGCTCGGGCTCGCCGTCGTCTATGCCGCGGAAGAGGGACACTTCTCATTGGCGCCGTTCGGCATCGGGCTGGCTCTGTTCGTGATGGCCGGTTCGGCGACCGATCTGGCCGAGCGTATTGGTGTTTTTCGGGTCCCCTTTGCGACCGCGCGGGCGCGCGCACGCGGCTTGCCGCGTTCGACCTGGGGCACCGCAGTCGCGCATTTCGGCGTCGGCATGACGTTGTTCGGTATCGTGTCGGAAGCGCACTGGGGCCTTGAACGCATCGTGGCCCTGAAACCGGCGGAAACCGTCATCATCCGCCACTATCATCTGACCTTCGAAGGCGTCGTGCCGCGCGACGGGCCCAATTATCGCGAGCAAGCGGCCGTTTTCACGGTCCGTCGCGGCGACGATGTGGTGGCGACGCTGCATCCGTCGAAGCGCAGCTTCACGGCGCGGAGCTCAACGACCACCGAAGCGGCGCTGATGACGCGCGGATTGAGCCAGCTCTATATCTCGCTTGGCGATGTGCAGAACGATGGATCGGTCGCGGTGCGCATCTATCACAAGCCGCTGGTGCTGCTGATCTGGCTTGGCGCCATCGTGATGGCATTTGGCGGGGCGTTGTCGCTCTCCGATCGCCGCTTGCGAGTGGGGGCGCCACGCCGCGCGCCAAGTCCGCGCTCGCGCCGGCGGAGTGAGCCATGCGACGCGCTTGCCATCTTCGCGTTGCTGCTTGTCGCTGACCGCGCCCGCTTTCGCGGTGCAGCCGGATGAGGTCCTGCAGGATCCGCAGCTGGAAGTTCGCGCTCGTGCACTGTCCCGGCATTTGCGCTGCAT
Source organism: uncultured Alphaproteobacteria bacterium (assembly GCA_963788805.1). Taxonomy (GTDB): domain Bacteria; phylum Pseudomonadota; class Alphaproteobacteria; order Rhizobiales; family Xanthobacteraceae; genus Pseudolabrys. The sequence goes on along the minus strand of CAWBHU010000010.1, from coordinate 211,902 downwards.
GGTCTGTCAGAACCAGTCGATCGACGATTCCGACGCGCCGCTGGCGCGCGACCTGCGGCTGCTGGTCCGCGAACGGCTCAGCGCCGGCGACAGCGATAGCCAGGTGATCGATTTTCTCGTCTCGCGTTACGGCGAGTTCGTCCTGCTCAAGCCGCGTTTCGAGTGGCACACCGCGGCGCTGTGGCTGTTGCCGCCCGTGATTTTGCTCGCCGGGGCGATCGCCGTTTTCCTGTCCGACGCGCCGCCGGCCGGTGCGCTCTGACCCGGCGCTGACCGAAGCCGAACGCGTAAAGCTTTCGGAGATTTTGCGTAGCGGACAATGCGTCCGATCGGCCTAAGCCGACTGATTATTCCCGTGGATTCTCTATTCACAGGTTACAAATTTGTAATTTGGCGGCCAGTTCCCAGTAAGGCTCGGCTTCCTATCTTCTCCCTCGAACGGTGCGGTCCTGCACCAACGGAATTTCAGAGGGAGACTATCAGATGAATCCGCGCGAATTTCCCGCGCCTCATCTTCACCCGACAAGCCGCGCCGCGTCCTCGGTTCGCCGTCTTGCCCTTATCACCACGGCGCTGGTCGGCATCGGTGGCGCCGCCTTTGTGCTCGCACCGGACTTCAACACGTACGGCGTTGCGCCCGCGCACGCGCAGAACCTCAGCGAGCAGGCTCGCCAGGTCCGCGCGCCGGTCGGCTTTGCCGACGTCGTCGAGCAGGTCAAGCCGGCCGTCATCTCGGTTCGCGTCGAGATGAACGGCGAACGCCGAACCACGCTGGGGCCGGCGAACTTGAAGGCCGCAACGTTCCGCCCGGACTGCGCGAATTTTTCCGCCAGTTCGGCATGCCGGATGGGCCCAATACGCCGGGCGCGCCGAACGCGCCGGGCCGCCGCGGCGGCGGCCGGACCGATGGGCCAGGGCTCCGGCTTCTTCATCTCGCGCTGACGGCTATGCGGTGACCAACAACCACGTCGTCGACAAGGCCGACGTCGTCAACATCACGACCGATGACGGCAAGACCTACGAGGCGAAGGTGGTCGGCGTCGATCCGCGCACCGATCTGGCGCTGATCAAGGTCGAAGGCGGCAACTTCCCCTACGTCAAGCTTGCCGACAATCCGCCGCGCATCGGCGACTGGGTCCTGGCGGTCGGCAATCCGTTCGGCCTCGGCGGCACCGTGACCGCCGGCATCGTTTCGGCGCGCGGCCGCGACATCGGCGCCGGCCCTTATGACGACTTCATCCAGATCGACGCCGCCGGTGAACAGGGCAATTCCGGCGGCCCGACCTTCGACGTCGACGGCAATGTGATCGGCGTCAACACCGCGATCTTCTCGCCGTCGGGCGGCAACGTCGGCATCGCCTTCGCGATCCCGTCCGACACGGTGAAGACCGTCGTCGCCCAGCTCAAGGACCATGGCTCGGTCACGCGCGGCTGGATCGGCGTGCAGATCCAGCCGGTCACGCCGGAGATCGCCGACAGCCTCGGCCTGAAAAAGACCGAAGGCGCGCTGGTTGCCGAGCCGCAGGATAACGGCCCGGCCACGAAGGCCGGCGTCCAGGCCGGCGACGTCATCACCGCGGTCAATGGCGAAGCCGTGAAGGATGCGCGCGACCTCGCCAAGAAGATCGGCGCCATAGCTGCCGAACGACACCGTGCAGCTCACGGTCATGCGCGATGGCTCCGAGAAGGCCTTCACGCTGACGCTCGGCGAACTGCCGAACCAGCAGCAGGCGCGCGCCGAAGCCACGCCGCGGCGACGACGACAGCGCCGACGCCGGCGGCAAGCTCGGTCTGCACGCTTGCTCCGGCCACCAGCGTTGCGGGCGCCGACAGCGAAGGCGTCGTGGTCACCGCGCGTCGATCCCTCGGGGCTCGCCGCCGACCACGGCTTTTCAAGCGGCGACGTCATCCTGGAAGTCGCAGGCAAGACGGTCTCGACCCCGGCCGACGTCCGGACGGCGATATCGCGAGCGCGCGCAGCTCGAAGGCAAGCGCGCGGTCCTGATGCGCGTGAAGTCGGGCGAGAACACCACGTTTGTCGCGGTTCCGGTGGCGCGCGGCTAACGAAATGGGACGCTTCGTCGGCAATCGTCGCCCCCGCCGGCGGAGCGCACCCAACGGGGCGGGCTTCGGGCCCGTCCCGCCAGATCGCGAAGCCATTTCCGCTTCGCCCGAGCTCCAGCCCGGCATTCGTCGCCCCCGCCGGGATGGGGTCGCGGAGGGGGTGGCAGCGTATCCGCTACCCCCTCCCGCATATTTGCGACGGCAAACGGCCTTCTGGCCAAGTCTCGACGAAAATTGGTGTGACCGATGACCAATTATGCGGATATCAGCATAGAGCGCGGCCACCGCCGCAGCGCTGACGCGCAGCCGGACCGGAGCACCATGCGCCTCCTCATTATCGAAGACGACCGCGACGCCGCCGATTATCTGGTCAAGGCGTTTCGCGAGGTCGGCCATGTCGCCGAGCAGGCCATGACGGCGAGGCAGGGCTTGGCGCGCGCGCTGGACGGCGATTACGACGTTCTGATCGTCGATCGCATGCTGCCGAAGCGCGACGGGCTTTCGGTGATCGGCGGCCTGCGCGCCAAGGGCATGGAGACCCCGGTCCTGATTCTGTCCGCGCTTGGCCAGGTCGACGACCGCGTCAAAGGCTTGCGCGCAGGCGGCGACGATTATCTCGCCAAGCCTTATGCGTTCTCCGAGCTGCTGGCGCGGATCGAAGTGCTGGCGCGCCGCCGCGCCGGCCGCGGCGAAGAAACCATCTACCGCGTCGCCGACCTCGAGCTCGACCGGCTCTCGCACGAAGTCACGCGCGCGGCGACCAGGAGATCCTGCTGCAGCCGCGCGAATTCCGGCTGCTCGAATATCTGATGAAGCATGCGGGGCAGGTCGTGACCCGCACGATGCTGCTGGAAAATGTCTGGGATTATCACTTCGATCCGCAGACCAACGTGATCGACGTGCACATCTCGCGTCTGCGCTCGAAGATCGACAAAGGTTTCTCCCAGCCGCTTCTGCATACGATTCGCGGCGCGGGATACATGATCCGTGACGGCGCTCGGTAAGCTGTTTCCGCACGACGACGTTCAAGCTGACGCTCGTCTATCTGCGGTCTTTGCGCTGTTTGCGGCGTTTCTGCTCGGCTATTTCGCGCTGGAACACGCGCCGGCTGATCACCGAGCAGATCACCGATACGGTCGACGCCGAAATCACCGGCCTGGCGGAGCAATATCGCACGGCGGCATCCGCCAGCTTGTGCTCAGTCATCGAGGCGCGGGCGCGGCGGCCCGGGTCGAGCCTCTATCTCGTCACCACCTTCAACGGCGACGCGCTGGCCGGCAACGTGAGTCGCTGCGCCCGGCATGCTCGATAAGCCCGGGCTGGACCGAAACCACCTACCGCCGGCTGGACGAAACCGACACCGCGCGCGCATCCGCGCGCTTGGTGCGCGTATTCCAGCTGCCGGGCGGCTTTCGCCTGCTGGTCGGCCGCGATCTCGACGAGCGCGAACGTCTCTACGACATCGTGCTGTCGGCGGGCGCTGGTCGATCGCGCTCGTCATCGTGCTCGGGCATTGCCGGCGGCGTGTCTTCGTGACGCGGCGCGTGTTGCGGCGCGTCGATGCCATGACCGCGACCACGCAGACCATCATGGCCGGCGATCTCAGCGGCCGCTTGCCGATCGCCGGAACCGGCGACGAGATCGACCGGCTCGCGCGTCAACCTCAACGCGATGCTGGAGCGCATCGAGGCGCTGATGCACGGCCTCAAGGAAGTTTCCGACAACATCGCGCATGATCTGAAGACGCCGCTGACCCGGCTGCGCAATCGGGCCGAGCAGGCGCTGCGCATCGCCAAGACCGAAGCCGAATATCGCACGGCGCTTGAGCAGACCATCGACGAGTCCGACGGCCTGATCCGCACCTTCAACGCGCTGCTGATGATCGCGCGCGCCGAAGCCGGGCAGGCGCGCGAAGGCATGACCGAATTCGACGCGGCAGAGATCGCGCGCGACGTCGGCGAGCTCTACGAGCCGCTGGCCGAAGAAAAGGGCATCGAGCTGAAGATCGAGGCCGACGGGCCGACGCCGATTCACGGCAACCGCGAGCTGGTCAGCCAGGCGCTGGCCAACCTCGTCGACAACGCGATCAAATATGCCGGTCCGGAGCAGAAGCAGCCCGTCAACGGCGAGAAGCCGCAGATCGTCATTCGCGCCGCGCAACGAGGGCGAACGAATTTTGCTCAGCGTCGCCGATCAAGGGCCCGGCATTCCGGAAGCCGACCGGCCGCGGGTGGTCGAGCGTTTTGTGCGGCTTGAGCAGAGCCGCTCGCAGCCGGGCTCGGGTCTGGGCTTGAGCCTTGCCTCTGCGGTGGCGCGGCTGCACGGCGGCGAGTTGAAATTCGAGGACAATGCGCCTGGGCTGAAAAGCTGTCATTGCTTTGCCGCGCGGAGGCCCGATACATCCTGCGGGATGAAACGTGCAAAGCGATCCGGCGGAAATCCAGCAAGCCAAAGGCCGGACCGCGGGCCAAGATCGTCAGCAATCGGCCAAGAAGGCGCCGGCGCGGAAGCCAAAGCAAAGCCCGCAGCGCTTCAACGAAGCGCGGCGCAGACTGGACGCTCGCCGGGCGCGTTGTCGCGGCGCCGAAGCTGTCCGACCCGAAGGCCGCCCGCAAGCGCGTGGCGGACTGGCTCGGCTCCGCAAATAGCGCCAGCGCAAAGCGATTGCCTCGCTGTTCGCAGCCAACCGAGCATCTGCCAACTCTCATTGAAGGGATAGGCGAGAGCTCTCCTTTCCTGTGGGAGCTGATGACGCGCGATGCGGCGCGGCTGGTGCGCCTGCTCAGGTCGGATCCTGACGACCATTTCCGAGCGCTGTTGTCAGCGACAGCGGCCGCGGCCGCGCGCACCGGCGATGAAGCCGAGGCGATGCGGCTGCTTCGGCAAATGAAAGCGGAAGGCGGCGCTGCTGATCGCGCTGTGCGACATCGGCGGCGTCTGGCCGATCATGCGAGTGCACGCAGGCGCTGACGGAGCTTGCCGATACCGCGGTCCATCTGCCGTTCGCTTCCTGCTGAACGACGCGGCCAAGGCCGGGCGTTTCACGCCGGCCGACAGATCGCAGCCCGACAAAGGCAGCGGCTACATCGTGCTCGCCATGGGCAAGATGGGAGCGGGCGAGCTCAATTATTCGAGCGATATCGACCTCATCGTCTTGTACGACGCCCAGGCGGCGCCGCTGCGGCACGAACATCGAGCCGGCGCCGTTCTTCGTCCGGCTGACGCAGCGGCTGGTCAAGCTGCTGCAGGAACGCACCGGCGACGGCTACGTATTCCGCATCGACCTGCGGCTGCGGCCCGACCCGGCCTCGACCGCGATCGCGATCTCGACCGAGGCGGCGCTCGTCTACTACGAGAGCAGCGGCCAGAACTGGGAACGCGCCGCGATGATCAAGGCGCGCCCCTGCGCCGGCGACATCGCCGCGGGCGAGACGTTTCCTCGAGGCGATCGCGCCATTCGTCTGGCGCAAATATCTCGACTTTGCCGCGGTCGCCGACGTGCAGGCGATGAAGCAGCAGATCCATGCCTACCGCGGCCATGGCGAGATCGCGGTCGAGGGTCACAACATCAAGCTCGGCCGCGGCGGCATTCGCGAGGTCGAGTTTTTCGCGCAGACCCAGCAATTGATCGCCGGCGGGCGCAACCCGGCGCTGCGCGACCGGCGAAACGCTGCCGACGCTCGACAAGCTGGTGGACGATGGCTGGATCGATGCTCCGACGCCGTGACGACATGCGCGAGGCCTATCTCTTTCTGCGCAAGGTCGAGCACCGCCTGCAGATGGTCAACGACGATCAGACCCAAACGCTGCCTGACGACCCGGCGGCGATGGAGCGGCTTCGCGCATTTCCTCGGCTTCGCCGGCCGCGACGCATTCGCCGGCGAGCTCGTTGCCCACCTGAAGAAGGTTCAGCAGCGTTATGCGCGCGCTTGTTCGAAGCGACCGTCGCTCGCGGACAAAGCGCCAGCTCTCGTTTCCGCCGGATGCCGACGACAAGCGCACGCTCGATCGGCTGAGCGAAATGGGCTTTCGCGCGCCGCTGGAGACATCGGCGCGGGTCCGGCAATGGCTGTCCGGCGAATATCGCTCGCTGCGCAGCGAGGCCGCCCGCACGCAGCTGGAAGAATTGCTGCCGCAGTTGCTCGAGCACTTCGCCAGGACGAGCAATCCGGACGCCGCGCTGCTGCCGTTCGACAGCTTTCTTTCGAACCTGCACAACGCGACGCGGCTTCTCTCGCTGCTGCGGCAGAATCCGGAGCTGATCGCCCTGATCGCGATGGTGATCACGCACTGCGCCGCGGCTTGCCGATACGCTGTCGCGCTATCCGCAGGTCATGGACGCGCTGGTCGAGCCCAACTTCTTCGGCGTGCTGCCGGACGAGCGAGAGCTGGCGCGCCGGCTCGAAGCCGCGATTGCGCAGGCCCGTTACGACGAGGACCTGCTCGATCGCATTCGCATGTTCGGCCTGGAGCACATGTTCCTGATCGGCGTGCGCATTCTGACCGGAACGGTCACGGCCGCGCAGGCAGGAGAGGCGTTCGCGCGGCTTGCCGACATCGTCATTCGCGAAGTGTATCGCGCGGTGAAGGAGAACTTCGCCCAGCAGCATGGCCACTTGTCGAAGGCAACAAAGCGCGGTCGTGGCGCTCGGCAAGCTTGGCGGCAGCGAAATGACGGCGAGCTCCGATCTCGACCTGATCCTGATCTATGATTTCGACGAGGCCGATCCGGAGTCAGACGGGCCCAAGCCGCTGCACGGCAGCCAATATTTCGCGCGGCTGACGCAACGGCTGATCAATGCGCTCACGGCGCAAACAAATTACGGCGCGCTCTATCAGGTGGACATGAGGCTGCGCCCGTCCGGCCGCTCAGGCCCGCTTGCGACGATGATCTCGAGCTTCGCCGCCTATCAGGAGACCGACGCCTGGACCTGGGAGCACATGGCGCTCACGCGCGCGCCGCGTGATTTCAGCGTCGGCAGGCTTTGCGGCGCGGGTCGATAAGGTGATCGCGCGACACGCTGCGCAAGCCGCGCGATCCGCATTTGATCGCCGGCGATGTCGTGGAAATGCGCGGCGCGATCGCGAAAGAAAAAGGCGACGCGGTGCGCTGGGATCTCAAATATGCGGCCGGCGGCCTGATCGATATCGAGTTCATTGCGCAGTATCTTTTGCTTGTTCACGCGCACCAGCATCCCGACATTCTGGACCGGTCGACTGCGCGCGTTCTGGGCAAAGCGCGCGCTTTGGGCGTGCTGAGCGCCGAGGATGCGGACGTGTTGCGGCCCGCCGTGTCGCTCTACCAGGACCTGACGCAGATCCTGCGGCTCTGCCTGCCGGGCGCATTCGATCCTAAAAAGGCTGATCCGGGCCTGTTGCGCCTGCTGGCGCGCGCGGGCGACGTGCCCGATTTTGCCGCGCTCGAGGTCACGCTGGCGGAAACGCAGATCAAAGTGCGGGAGAGCTTCGTTCGTATTCTGGGAGCGGCGCCGGAGCCGGTTCAGATCGGCGATTAGGCCGCTTCGGCTTTCGGCAGGGCGCATTTCGGCGCAACCGGCAGGCGGACCCGCACCATCGTGCCGCGGCCGAGCCGGGAGCGGATGCGCATCGTGCCGCCGTGCAATTCGACCAGCGATTTGGCGATCGCCAGCCCAAGGCCTGAACCCTGGTACGTCTTGGCGTGCTGGCTTTCCACCTGCTCGAACGGCCGGCCGAGCTTGGTGAGCGCATCGGGCGTAATGCCGATTCCGCTATCGACGATCGAAATAACCGCGCAGCCTTCGCGTCCGCCGGCCGCGTATCTGGATGTGGCCGCCTGGTCGGGCGTAAATTTCACCGCGTTTGAGAGCAGGTTAAGGACGACCTGCTTGAGCGCGCGCCGGTCGGCATGCAGCCGCAGCTCCGGATCGATCTTCGCATTGACCGTAAGCTTCTTGTCGAGCGCGCGCGCCGAGACCACGCGCACCGCGTCGGCAAGCAGGTGATCGAGCTCGATGTCCTCGAAGTCGAGCCGCATCCGGCCAGCCTCGATCTTCGACATGTCGAGAATGTCGTTGATGACGTCGAGCAGGTATTGGCCGCTGCCGTGGATGTCGCCGCAGTATTCGACGTATTTGTCGGCGCCCAGCGGCCCGAACATGCCGGACTGCATGATCTCCGAGAAGCCGATGATGGCGTTGAGCGGCGTGCGCAGTTCATGGCTCATATTGGCGAGGAACTTCGACTTGGCCTGGTTGGCTTCCTCGGCGCGGGTTTTCTCCTCGGCATATTTTTCGGCCAGCTCGGCCAGCCGTCTTCTGCGAGGAGCGCAGGTCGAGACTGTGCTTATCAGCCGCCGCTCGCTTTCGACCAGCTTGGTCTCGTGCGTTTTCAGCGCGGTAATGTCGGTGCCGACCGAGACATAGCCGCCGTCCTTGGTGCGCCGCTCGCTGATGTGCAGCCAGCGGCCGTCTTCGAGCTGAGACTTCGAATGTATGCGCGCCGGGGATCGAGGGGCCCTCGGTGGCGACCTTGTTGCGCACGATCGGCTTGGTGCCGGCAGCGACAACGGATTCGTAGGAAGCGCCGACCGTGATCGCTTCGTCCGGCAGATTGTGAAGTTCCTGGAAGTTGGAATTGCAGAGCACCAGGCGGTTGTCGGCGTCCCACAGCACGAAGGCTTCCGGGATGGTTTCGATCGCATCGCGCAGGCGCATATCCGCCTCGATGGTGCGCTCGACCAGGGTCTTTTGCTCGGTCACATCGACGGCGATGCCGATCAGGTGCAGGCCGGGCTCGCCGTCCTGGCGCACCAGTTCGCAGCGGGCGCGCAGCCATACCCAATGGCCGTCGGCGTGGCGCATGCGGAAGGCATGATCGACCGTGGCCGTGTTGGTTTCCGCAAGCTGTTCGGCGATCTCATAGAGACGCACATCGTCGGGGTGAACGAGGGCGCTGACTTCGCCGAAGGTCAGCAGATTGTCTTTGGCGTCCAGGCCAAGAATGCCGAACATCGATTGCGACCAGAAGATGCGGCCGCGCGCGAGGTCCCAATCCCATAGCCCGCAGCGGCCCCGGTTGAGCGCGGTATCGATGCGGCTGCGGACCGTGTCGTAAATGCCGTCCGCTTCCCGCGCCCGCGTTGCCTGCCAGTGAAACGCAAAGCCGAGAATGAGGACGACGAAGCCCGTGGTCGCGGAGAGGGTAACGGTCAGGGTGGTGATCGAGCGCCACGGCGACAAGCGCGTCGCCGATCGACTGGATCCCGGCGATCTGGCCGAACGGCGCATTGAGCATGTGCACGGTCGCGAGCGAGCGTGCTGCATTTGGAACGCTGATTTCCAGGACGCCGGCCGAAGCACCGAAGGTGGTGAGCGGCTGGATCGGACCCAACAGATCGATCAGGCGGGCACCGATCACGCCATCGGCGGAGGGCAGGGCAGCGATGATCACGCCATCCGGATTGGCCAGGAGAAAGCGCCGGCCGCCTGTTGTTGCCCAGGCAGGCAGTGCATTGGCGAGAAATTCATGCGGCCGTCGCGCGGCGTCGGCCTGATCGGGCGAGCGCAGCAGGCGTTCGGCGCCGATGGCAGTCGCGGCCTCGAGTGTGCGGATCGGTTTCCGTCAGCGTTTGACGGCGATGATCGACGATCTGTGTGCCTGCACCGACGCAAATCGTCGCAAGGAAAGCGATGATGAGAAGCGGGACCGCGCGGCGAAGCAGCGGCTCGGCGGTGAGCAGACGGCGATACGCCGGCTTGGCCACCGATTGGGCCAATCCCTTGATGGAATCAGAACGCAGCAGACGCACTCGCCACTTCGGCGCGCGCCATAGACCCCCTCCACTTCGGATGTCCCCTAGATCGCCCTGACCGGAAGGATGTGCCGCATCTCTCCGAATCAGTGCCGATTTGAATCGATGGGGACTCGCTTGTCGAGAGTCCGGCGTCAAGAATTTTTTAATATTTGCGAACAGGAAAGCAAAAGGCAGGTGGCCGTTGCGCTTTCAGCACATCACGCGGTGTCGAGGGCGCGCTCGACGATCTCCGACACGTCGCGCGACAAGGACGGCGCGGCTTTGATGCGCTTCAGCGCCGCCTCGGCTCGGCGCTGGCGATCCGGCGTCATCGTGCGCCAGGTCCGGAAGGCGGTGGCAAGCCGCGCCGCCACTTGCGGGTTTTTGGGATCCAGCGCGATCACGCTGTCCGCGATGAAGTCGTAACCCGCGCCATCGGGGCGGTGGAATTGCGCGGAATTGCTGGCGAAGGCGCCGATCAGGGAGCGGACGCGGTTCGGATTGCTGAACGTCAAACGCCGGGTGTTTGGTCAGCGCGCGGACGCGCTCGAGGGTCTTTGCCTCCGGGATCATGGCCTGAAGCGCCAGCCATTTATCGACCACCAGAGCGTTATCGGCGAAACGCCCGATAGAAATCCGCAAGCGCTGTCTCACGCGCCGGCACGTCATGCAGCGACAACGTGCCGATTGCCGCCATGCGATCGGTCATGTTGTCGGCCGACTTGTATTGGTTTTCCGCGCGGGCGAGGGCGTCCGGCGCGCCGCCCGCCGCAAGCAGGTCGAGGCAGACGTTTCGCAACGCCCGCCGCCCGGCGCTCGTTGCATCCGGTGAATAGGGGCCCTCGACCTTCATCCGCCGATAGGTGGCCTCAAGCGGCCGCGCAGCGCGTCGCCAATGGAAGCGCGAAGATGCCGCCGGGCCCGGAAGATCGCTTCCGGATCGATGTCGTTGCCGATTTCGCGAGCGATATCGGCTTCGCCGGGAGGCGTGAGCGCCAAAGCGACAAAGGCGGGCTCAAGTGACGTGTCGGCAAGGAGCGACGACAGCGCAGCCGTAAGCTTTTCGTCCGTCCGAGGTTGCTTGCCGGCGCGCAATGCCTTCACGTTGGCGAGCAACAGCGCCATTGCGATCGATTGCAGCGCTTGCCAGCGATTGAACGGATCGCTGTCATGCGCTGCGAGCTGCGCCAGATCATCTGCGGTGAGGTCGGTTGAGAGGTTGATCGGCGCCGAGAAGCCGCGGTTGATCGAAATGACAGGCTTTTCGTCGAGGCCGGTGAACGTAATGCTTCTGGTGGGCGTCGTGAGCACCAGGACGCCGTTCTCCAGCGTCGAACCGCCGGCAAGCTTCAGCGGCAACTCAGCGCCGTCTTTTCCGACCAATCCAAGCGCGAGCGGTATCTCCATCGGCTGCTTGGCCGGCTGACCGGGGGTCGGCGCAAGCTCCTGGCGCAGATCGAGCGTGAATGTCCGCGCAGCGGCGTCGTAGTCGCCGCCGACGGTCACGCGGGGCGTGCCGGCCTGTTCATACCAGCGCATGAATTGCGTGAAATCGCGTCCGCTGGCGTCGGCAAAGCATCGGACGAACTGCTCGACTGTCGCGGCTTCGCCGTCGTGGCGCTGGAAATAAAGATCCATGCCGGCGCGGAATTTTTCCGCGCCGATCAGGGTCTTGATCATGCGCACAAGCTCGGCGCCCTTCTCGTACACCGTCGTCGTGTAGAAGTTGTTGATCTCCTTGTAGGTGTTCGGCCGCACCGGATGCGCGAGCGGCCCCGCATCCTCGACGAATTGCGCGTTCCGCAGATTGCGCACGTCGCTGATGCGCTTGACCGCGCGCGAGCGCTGATCGCAGGTGAATTCCTGGTCGCGAAAAACCGTGAGCCCTTCCTTGAGGCAAAGCTGAAACCAGTCGCGGCAGGTGATGCGATTGCCCGTCCAATTGTGGAAGTATTCGTGCGCAATCACCGTCTCGATGCCGCAGATAGTCGGCATCGGTGGCGGTGTCCGAGTTCGCCAGCACGTATTTGTCGTTGAAGACGTTGAGGCCCTTGTTCTCCATCGCGCCCATGTTGAAGTCGGACACGGCGACGATCATGAAGATGTCGAGATCATATTCGCGGCCGAATGCCTCTTCGTCCCAGCGCATTGATCGCTTCAGCGCATCCATCGCGTAGGCGCAGCGATCCTCCTTGCCGGGCTCCACATAGATCTTGAGCGCGACGTTCCGGCCGCTCATCGTCACGAAGCGATCCTCGACACAGGCGAGATTGCCGCCGACCAGCGCAAACAGATAGGACGGCTTGGGAAACGGATCGTGCCAGACGGCGAAATGCCGGCCGCCGGCAAGCTCGCCCGACTCGATCAGATTGCCGTTCGCAAGCAGGACCGGAGCCTCGGCTTTGTCGGCCTCAATGCGGGTCGTATAGACGGCCATGACGTCAGGCCGATCCGGGAAATAGGTGATGCGGCGGAAGCCTTCCGCCTCGCACTGCGTGCAGTAATTGCCGCTGCTGCGATAAAGGCCGGACAGCTGGGTGTTGGCTGTGGGATCGACCAGCGTCTCTATTTCGAGCGTGCAAGGGCTGTGCGGTGGCTGCGCGATGATGAGCTGCTCGGGCGACGCGATATAGCGGTCGGCATCGAGCGGCGCCCCGTCGAGCTTGAGGGAGAGCAGCGTCAGCCCGTCGCCATCCAGCGTCAGCGGGGCAGGAGCTTTTTTCGGATTTGGCCGCAATTGCAGCCGGGCACGCACCTTGGTCTGCGTCGGGTGCAATGACGAATTCGAGATCGACCTTGTCTACGAGCCAATCTGGCGGAGCATAATCTTCGAGGCGAACAGGCTTGCCGGTTTCAGTGCGCATTGCGGCGATTTAGCCTGTCGGCAAGACGAATGTAAGGCTCAGGCGGCAGGTTCGGCGTGGCCGATGACGCGGGCGACCTGCGGCGATTTCAATTTGAGGGCGCGCTCGACCTGATCCACCTTTTCGTGGACGGCGCGCACGCTCAGCGCCGGGATCGACACGGCAGTGGAAGTTCACGATTTCCCCGTCGTCGGTTTCCCGCACGCGGACGTCATGAATGTCGCGCACCGTCGCCGCCTTCGGCGGCGATTTCCGCAAGCGCGATTTCCACCGCACGGATGCGCTCCGGCGGCGCCTCGCGCCCGCGGGTGCGGCCGGGTTGCAGAGGCTCGATATGGGTCTCGACTTCGACCTCCGGGCCAAGTTCTGCGGCGATGGAGTCCTCCAGAGCCGTCCGCGACCTCGTGCGCCTGCGCCAGCGAGAGCTTGCCGTCGAGCTCGAGATCGAGGGAGACCGACAGCCGCCCGCCGATGTCTTGCACCGTCACGTGATGCACGGCGAGCGCCTTGTTGCGGGCGATCACCATCACCCGGTCCAGGACCGTTTCATTGCTCAGCGCGATGGCGTGGGTCGCCACCGTGACTTCGGCGCCCGGAATCTCTGCGCGGATCGCGTCCACAATCTGCTGCTTCATCTCGTTCACGCGATCGAGCGGCAGGGTGCGGCTGACGCTCACGGTCAAGTCTGCAAAGATCGTGTCGCCGACCTCGCGCGCGCGAACCTGCTCGACCGCAACCACGCGCCGGACTTTGCGCGCCGCATCGGTGATCTTGCGTGCGATGCCCGGCAGGCGCCGTGTCCGTCAGCGTGTCGATGGTGCGCTTGCCAAGCCGCCAGCCGGCGACGCAAATCAGAACCGAAACGGCCAGCGCCGCGGCGGAGTCCGCCCAGGCGTAGCCGAAATAGACGGCCGTCAGGCCAACCAGGACGGCCAGCGACGACCACAGGTCGGATGAAAAATGCAGCGCATCGGCCTCAAGCGCCTGGCTCGACGTCGCTTGCGCGGTGCGCCGCAACGCGCGAGCGCGAAAAAAATCCACGGCGATCGAGACGACAATCACGCCGAACGCCCATATCGAGGCTTCGACCAAATGCGGCTGGTGCGAGATCAACCGCTCGACGGCTTCCCAGCTTACGACTCCCGACAGCAAGAACAGCAATGCCGTCGCGCCAAGGGCCGAGATGCTCTCGACCTTGCCGTGACCGTAGTGATGCTCCTCGTCGGCGGGCTTTCCGGAGATCCGCACCGCGGCGTAGGTCATCAGGCGGCGCCAAAATCGATCAGCGAGTGCCCCGCTTCCGAGAGCAGCGCCAATGATCCCGTCGTCCAACCGACCGCGGCCTTCGCCAGCGTGAGCAGCAGCGAAGCTGTCACCGAGGTTAGAGCGACCTTTTCTTTTTCGTGTTGCATCGGAGGAATTGCAGGGTGGGTGCCGGCTTGGCGAGGGTCCGCAATCAATATAGCCGCCCGGGCGGGAGCGCCACGAGTTCCGACGTTCTTTGAGTTTTACGGGACTTCCAAGCGCGCATTCCACCATGGAGGCGCGACACCATCCGCTCAATTACGGCTTATTGAGCCGCGGCCGGCTTACTTTCGGCTCCGGCAGAAGGAGAAGGGCTCGGCTTGCTCATCTTCGCGGCCATCGCGGCTGATTCAAAAGTGAACCACTGCTGCGCCAGGATTTTCTCCTTGAGCTTCTGATCGATGTAGGGGGCGATCAGCGTCTTGAAGGCGAACTCGTTGGTGAGCCACTCGTAGCGGCAGCCTCTTGCTCTATGCTGAGGCACCATCCCCAATTGGATGGCATCGCCAAACAATTCGGGGTCTGCGCCGTAAGCCATGCACCAGCGGTTGAAATAGCGCTGCGCAGGAAGAGAGTGCGTGTCGGCGAGCAGGCGAAGCTCCGGCGCCTTGCTTTGCTCCTCCATTGCCTCGTTGCCTGCCAGCAGTGACGCCCCAAGGATCAGGCGGCGCGCATCGTCTTTGGCAAATTGCAGCAGCACGTAGGTCGCGAAATAGTCCGCGGTATCTTCCTGGCGGCCGAAATATGGAATGTCCAATAGTTGAACGACAGCGTGGCCGACCTCGTGCAGGAACACCTCGACGACCGGCCCGATCATCGCGTCCTTCGGGGTCAGACCAAACCGCTCCGCTTTTGCCGTGTATTTTTGAATGTATTCGAAATACTCGTAGCAAATCTTGACTTCATCCTTGAAGAAATAAGCGTTGAGCACGCCGTCGCAGCCTACCAGCCTCAGAGTGATGCGTTCCGGAAAGCGTATTGGACTGAAAAACTCCTTCATCTTCTCCAGCAACCGGCCTTCCCGAAGCATATTGTAGAGCGGCATGTGCGCCGGGTTCTTCGGCACGACATAGTCGTAATCGAACTGATCGGTGTTCAGCGGGACGTTCGGAGTTGTCGTGGTCGTGGTCGCCAATTGTGCGAAGGCCGGTGCGGCCGACAGCGCGCAGACCAGCGCCGTCGAACGAACAAGGCTATTCAGCCACGAAAAGGTATGCATGAGCGTCCAAGGCATGCCGCGCTTACGCAACGACGTCGCGAGCGGATTTGCGCCGCTCGCGACGAAGTCGGTCAAGCATCACGCCGTCAGTGGCGAACTACTTCTTCTCTGGCTGTGCCGGATGGGCTGAGTCCGGGCGCACCGGATGGGGCTGACCCGGGAGTATCGGATGAGCCGAGTTTGCGCGCATCGGCTGCGCCGAGTCCGGGCGCACTGGATGAGCCGAGTTGGCGCGCATGGGCGGAGTCCGGGCGCACCGGCTGGGCCGAATCGGCGCGCATCGGGCTGCGCGGCGTCCGGACGTACCGGATGGGCCGAGTCCGGACGCATCGGCTGGGCCGAATCCGGACGGATCGGGTGCGCTGAATCGGGGCGCACCTGCGCCGAAGCGGTACCGGCTAAAACAAGCGGACTGATCGCGAGCAGAGTAACGTACGAGCTTGACCATCTTTGGTCTCCTAACCTTTGATGTGAGAGATCGTTTGATTGTCGTGTACTTCAGCGGGACACGCGGATCTCACTGGTCGCGTGCCCGCTGAAAACCGGGTGAAAACTACGGACGCTGTTTCTCTTTCGCCATGCAGGCCCGGTAGGCCTCGGCCCGGAAGCCGGACGAGGATCCAGGTGCAGTTTGGGCCATCGTTTGCTCCAGGCATTTCGTAATGGCAGCCTCTCTCGCGGAAGCTGCCCGCGCCGGCTGGGCTGAATCCGGACGTACCGGCTGGGCCGAGTCCGGGCGTACCGGCTGGGCGGAATCCGGACGGACCGGGTGAGCTAAATCGGGTCGCACCTGCGCCGATGACGGCGCGGTGCCGACTAAAGCCAGAGAGCCGACCGCGAGCAGAGTAAGCACGAGCTTGACCATCTTTGGTCTCCTAACCTTTGATGTGAGAAATCGTTTGATTGTCGTGTACTTCAGCGGAACACGCGGATCTCACTGGTCGCGTGTCCGCTGAAAATCTGTGAAAACTTACGGGCGCTGTTTCTCTTTCGCCATGCAGGCGCGATAGGCCTCAGCCCTGAAAGCCCGACGATGAACCCGGGGCGGTTTGGGCCATCGTTTGCTCGAGGCATTTCTTGATGGCGGCCTCTCTCTTCGCGTTCTGCGCTTCCGCTGGGACGGTGATTGCGAAAACAGACAGCGCCATCGTCGCTAAAAACAAAATTCCCTTAGTTTGATTCATCGTTTGCTCCTCCCAAGCATGTTGCCTGATGCCGTTTCTCTCGCGGGGGCTGGGACATTTCCGAACCGGCGTCTCGCCATGCATAACGGCCAGAAAGCATCTTAGAGGTGCAGAAATGGCGCCCTAGTTGGCCTTTGGGCCAACGAGGGATCGCTGTGTGCTTACTGACTCTTCGTCGCGAAGGGAGGCGCGAGACGAGCGCCTCGATCGCCTTTCGCATTGCCCTTTTGGGACACTTTCGCCGCAGGGAAGGCCGTATAACTTTTAGAACTGGGTGATCTGGAGTGAGGGAGGGCGAGATGCGACGATTTATATGCGCGCTGGTATGTGGAGCTGCGCTGGCGTTGCTTGCGGCGCCTACATCCGACACCGCTGAAGCGGGTTGGTACGGCCGAGGTTACGGAGGCGGGGGCTATTACGGCGGAGGCTACCGAGGCTATTACGGCGGCGGGGGCTACTACCGAGGCTATTACGGAGGCAGGGGCTACGGAGGCTATTATCGCCCGTACTACCGGCCGTATAATTACGGCTATTACCGTCCGTACTATCGCCCCGCTTATTACGGCGGCTATTACCGTCCGTACTATCGTCCCGCTTACTATGGTGGCTATTACCGGCCGTACTATCGTCCGTACAATTACGGCTATTACCGCCCGTACTATCAACCGTCTTACAGCTACTACACGCCCACCTACTACACGCGATATCCGTACGACGGCTATTACGCCCCGTCGATCTATTCCGGCCCCTGATCAGCGCTTCACTTTGGTCATTGCCTCGAGCGCCGGCTCCGCCGGATTATCGAGGCAGCGTTCAATGAACGCATCGCTCTGTTTGTGAAGTATCTCCAGGTCGAATTTGTCTGGCCCCCGACTTGCCGATCAGAAAGCCGTGCAGGAACGCGATCGCAACGTCGCGATCCGCTCCACGTTCGCGCATCACATCTTTGCAGGCATATTGCTCGACGGTGCGAACCCGTTCCTGAGCGGCAGCTGATTGAGACAGAGCAATCAGGATGATGATCGACAATGCACGCATATGTTGGTCCTTGAAGGTGTTTTTACTCTTTGCAATTCACGCGACGAATTAGCCCGATGCATCGGCCCGACGAGCCGAATGTGATCGCGCCCAACGTTGCGGGCTGCTCATAAAATCCGGCGCCGCTGATGCCGCCGAAGCCGATGTCGCGGCGCGTCGGCGCATCAGTCGAAGCCGGATCCCTGATGCCGGCAGTCGCACAATAGGTGCCGTCGATCGCCGGATTGCACGGTTGTTGCGCTACGGCCGCAGGCGCGATCAGCAGCGCCAGTCCCTGCTGCACAGACAGAAATTGTGCTCGAACGTCGGCACGCGCTGCTCGTGACAGAGTGGTCCATATGCACTGAAATGCGACCTCGTTTGCCTGGCGGGAGCGGATCGAGCACGGGCCAACGCGGCCCGTGCTCCGCCGCGCCATGCTGGAGACCGGAGGCCGCATGGCTCGGGTCGAAGATCATTGTTGAGATCTGTCGGGAAGCCAGTTGGCCTTTGGGCCAAGTTGGCCGCTGCGGCGATGCGCACTTGGCTGCAATCGAGCTTTATCGAAGGCGGTAGGCCTTCCGATAGACGTAAGTCAGCAATTTGCCGGCCGGAGTCGAGCGCCGAGACTCGCAATCGAAATTCCAGTGAACGCCCAAGTGCACGCGACTGCGATTGTTGTCTTCGATCATGTGGTCAATGTGCTTGTAGCTGAGCGGCACATATGGCCGAGGAACGTTTCTAAAATTGTCGATCGACACACCATCGAGTTCGTCAGAGACAAAGGAAAGGTTGATTCGCCCTGGGTCCTCTCTGCTCGGCAGCCGTTCGCCGCGTATTCGCTTCAGAACAGTAAAACAGGCGCTGCCGAATGTTGCGTGGCCGGAAGGGTACGCCGGGAAGTTAGGCGTGAAGCACGCTCTCTTGTACGGGAGGATATTGCTCGTGGGGCTTTCGAATGATTGCTGCGCGCCACCTCCCAACATGCTCAGTGCGGTCAGACGGTGGGAGTCGCTTCCCAGGGCAAATTGAGGCGGATTGGTACGAGGGGCGCCAAACGGCCGCCAATTCGGTTCAGGACCGTAAGCATATTTCCGCACCCCAAGCACGGGCCGCCAGACCTGGTAGCGGTATTTTGCTTCCCAGCAAACAATAGCGGCATCCGCCATCGCGATATTGCAGAGGGCAAACAGGCGCGCCAATTCCGGCGTCGACAGCTCGTCGGATTCGGCAATCCTGGCGACGATCTGGTTATAGAGGCGCGGCGGCGTCCCGATCAGGCGCGCACCGTCATAAGCCCAGATAAAGCCCGATCTTGACCTGCTCAGCGGTGGGCCCGTCTGGGGCGCCATGCTCCAAGCGAGCGGACCTCCTCGAGATCCCGTGCATAGTCGCGGTCATGTTCGCGCGGAGGATCGCGAGGTCCCAAGCAGACCTGATCGGCAGGCCCGGTAGGAGCGGCGCGACGTTGGACCAATTCGCTCCGTAAAATTTTTGATCGGTATTGAACGGATCGACGTCGTGCCGCCCGCGATAAGCGCCCTGTACCTGCTTGTACGACGAGAGAGCCGCGTCCTTCAGAGACCGCCAGTTCCAACGTGACGTGAACTGTTCTGAACGTCCGAACTCAAGCCCCGCATTCCACGCAGACAGCATGTCGGAGTTGTAGGTGCGGAGAAACTGCTGCCGGCGAGTTGCGATCAACTGCGTATGCGCCGGCGTTGTGTAAATGTGGTTCAGAATTCGCGCTGCGGCTGCGCCAACAAATACTTCAGCGGGTTCGCCCTGCGGCCCTCGGCCTCCGCGAACGTACAGGCCTTCAGTGAGAGTTCGGATAGCTGACCGTGACAGCATCCGCCATAACGATGTGCGCGAGCGCCAAGGCTCGGGACGCGAGGCAGGGCCCGGGCGCACGCGCATCCTTGGCATCGAGGCTGTGATCGAGTGCGTCGAGCTCGAGTGCCGTTTCATTCCAAAAAAGTATCGGGTCCGGTCGCGGGATGCGTTTTGTCGCAGGCGGAGGCGCCACCGTTGGCGAGGGAGAACGCGGTGATCGTTGCGCGATCGCGTTCTTGGGTAAGAGCTGAAGGCGCAACTGAAAGCGTACCGACCGCAGCCGCGCCGAGCGCAATGGCGCGGCGACGATTGACGGACGAGCGTTTGCCAGTTCGCTCCGGGGATTTCCTCAGCCATATCGCCGCACGCTTATACGCAATACCAGACACGCGCGTTAACCATATTACTACTTGCAGGGACTAAGGAAATTGAAATCGCGAGATCGTTAAAGTTTTAAGCAAATGCGATCAGTCACGTCACGTGAGGTCGCATGTTCAATCAAGCTGACAATGAAGCGGTCACTCGCTCGTAGCGACCTCCACGCTGCGCAGAGACGAGGGCACCTCGGGCGATTCACGAGCTCGTTCTGTTGGACCTCAGTCCAACTAGGCGGATGAAGGCGTCAGCCTAAAACTCATCGCTCACGCCAGTACGGCGGCTGCAAATTTCGCGCGTATGGCGGATGTTCGCGAATATTGGAGCGATATCATGCCAACTATAAAAGCTATCGCGCTTGGGCTTCTTGCCGGAGCTACGATCTTTCCGACGGTATCGCTCGCGCAGGGTCAATCTAGCCCGGCTCCGCAATCAACAGCCAGCGCCCGCTGCAGCCGCCACACCGGCAGCAACCGACGCGCTGCTCAAGAAAGAGCAACTCGAGCAGCTGGTGTCGCCGATCGCGCTCTATCCCGACAATCTTCTGGCCCAGGTGATGATGGCTTCGACCTATCCACTCGAGGTGGTCGAAGCGAGCCGCTGGTTGACCGCAAACAAGAACTCTCAAGGGTAAGGCGCTCCAGGACGCGGCCGAGAAACAGAAATGGGACGACAGCATCAAAGGTTTGCTGGCGACACCTCAGGTCCTCGACATGATGAGCAACAAGCTGTCGTGGACGAAGGACCTGGGCGATGCGGTGCTGGCGCAGCAAGCCGATGTGATGACTGCGGTCCAGGCGCTTCGCGCGCGGGCGGATGCCAACAAGAAACTCGAAACCACCAAAGAGCAGAAGGTCACCAAGAAAACCGAGAACAACAAACAGGTGATCGTGATCGAGTCCGCCGTGCCCGACACGGTGTACGTGCCTTATTACAATCCGAGCTGTGGTCTACGGCGCGTGGCCTTATCCGGCCTATCCGCCCTACTACTACCCGCCGGCCTACGGTTACCCGGTACTTGCTACCGGCATCGCGTTCGCGGCCGGTGTCGCGCTCGGGGCGTGGGGCGGGCGGTACTGGGGCGGTGGTTGCGGCTGGGGCAACAACAACATCAACATCAACAACAACTTCAACCGCGCGACGCAGTGGAATCACAATCCTTCGCACCGCCAGGGCGTGCGCTACAACAATTCGAACGTCGCCAACCGTTACGGCAAGGGCGATGCGGCGCGCGGCAATGCTGGAAACCGCGCCGATTTCCGCGGTCATGACGGCAATCGTCCCGGCGGCGTCGGCCAGGCGCGGCAATCGTCCCGGCGGCGATCGGCCGGGCGCAGGCAACCGTCCGGGCGGTGGTGATCGCCCGGGTGGAGGCCAGGCCGGCAACAGGCCGGGCGGCGGCGGCGGCCCAGCTGGCCAACCGGCCCAGCACCCGTCCATCCGGTGGCGGCGGCTCAGCGGCCAACCGGCCCAGCACGCGTCCATCCGGCGGCGGCGGCGGCCAGCGGCCAAGTGGCGGCAACGCATTCGCCGGCGCGGGCGGTGGCGGAGGCAACACGATTTCACACAGTTCGCGTGGTCACCAGAGCCTCGGCGGCCGCGGCGGAGGAGGCGGGTTCCACGCCGGCGGCGGTGGTCGTGGTGGCGGCGGATTCTCCGGCGGTGGTGGGCGCGGTGGTGGCGGCGGCGGCCGTGGCGGCGGAGGTGGCGGGCGGCGTTCCGACATCTTGCTGAAGCATGACGTCGCGTGGCTCGGCTCGCTCGATAACGGAATGGGCCTCTATCGCTTCGCCTATAACGGCTCGAGCAAGCCTTATGTCGGCGTGATCGCGCAGGAAGTGCAGATCCTGCGGCCCGATGCCGTCATGCGCGGTGCGGACGGATATCTGCGCGTCCGCTACGACAAGATCGGCGTGCAATTCCAAAGCTACGAGCAGTGGCTTGCAACCGGGGCGGCAGTCCCGGTGAATTCAACCAACGCACTGTCGGTGACGCCATGAAAAACTCTCCGCTACGATCATTCGCCCGGCTGGCTGGCGTTGCAGCCGTGCTGGCAATGTTGTCGGCCCCGGCGGCTGCGCAGCAGACCTTCCAGTCGCCGGAGCAGGCGGCGGAAAGTTTGGCTGCCGCGTTGCGCGCCGGCGATCAGAAGGCCTTGGTGACTCTGCTTGGTCCCGGCAGCGAGGACGTTATCTCGTCCGGTGACGCCGTGGACGACGACAACGTCCGCAAGGCGTTTCTGCTGGCTTACGATCTCAAGCACAGCGTCCAGACCAAGGACGGCAAAGCCACCTTGCTGATCGGTCGAGAGGACTATCCGTTCTCAATTCCCGATCGCGAAGAAAGGCGAGGCCTGGAGCTTCGACGTGGCGGCCGGCCGGGAAGAATTGTTGGCGCGCCGCATCGGCCGCAATGAGCTTGTCCGCCGTTCAGGTCTGTCTCGCCTATGTCGATGCGCAGAACGAATATGCCGCGCATGACGAAAGTCGGCAATCTTTCGGTCTATGCGCAGCGCCTTGTCAGTACGCCCGGATTCAAGAACGGATTGTACTGGCCGACCTCTGGCTCCGAGCCGCAAAGCCCGTTGGGCCCGGCAGTCGCATTGGCGACCTTGGCCGGCCAACGCGTCGGAAGCGGCGAGCCCGTATCACGGCTACTACTACAAGATCCTGACTCGGCAGGGCGCCAAAGCGCCGGGCGGCGAACACGACTACATCGTCAATGGAAAGATGATTGGCGGCTTTGCACTGGTTGCCTGGCCGGCGACGTACGGCAATTCAGGCATCGCGACCTTCATGATCAATCATGACGGCGATGTGTACGAGAAGGATCTAGGCGAGGCGACCGGCAAGGTCGCGCCCGCAATCGCGGCGTTCAATCCGGACGACAGCTGGAAGAAGGTGAAAGTCGAGAATTGAAAGGAGGTGCGGCAAGAAAGCACGGCTGCTCTTGCAAGCGAGCATGGCTGCGGCTTCCACGTATGCAGAGTATGCGCACCGAAAGGGCGTATCGACTGGCTTCGTCAGCAGCCGATGTCACAAAGCTGCAATTTGACTTTAAACGGCCTTCTCACGCTCTGAGAAGTTTTCATGGACTCAAATATCCGCTCTGTTTAGAATCGTACACAAGTAGGGGGCGACGCTAAGCTTGGAGTCCAGCGCTCTCTTAGAAACTTGAAGAATTGTTGAAGGACTTCCCACCCTCAGGGGGGAAAGTTCAGTGAGTTGGCCGGCGTTTCCGCTGCATTCAACGTCGCGTTGCGGATTTCAGAGACGCAACGCAGACCGCGTTGATTGTTTTTGTTGCGTACCTCGTCGGCGCCGAAGCGGCGTTTCTGGTCGGCACGCTATCTGACAAAATCTTTGCGCCGTTCTGGCCTCCCAACATTGTGCTGTTCGGCGCGCTCCTCCTCCTTCCGCGCGAGCGCTGGTGGCTGGCATATTGCTGCAGCGTTTCCTGCGCATGTGATCGCGGAAGTAAAGGTGGGCATGCCGGCCCACCAGTTGATGGTGGCATTCGCGACGAACATAGCCGTCGCTCTGGCAGCGGCAGAAATTATTCGCCGTCCTTCAGTTTCCCTGGCTCAGAACGCCCAAAAGCGCGACTGCCTATATCGTTCTGATCGGCGTTCTTTGTCCGGCGGTTGTCGCACTGGGCGGCGCTTTCGTGCCGATCGCGGGAGGCGGTGCACCCGAGCGGTATCTCGAGTTCTGGTTGCAGTGGGCGGCTTCCAATGCGCTCGGATTTTTGATGCTAGGGCCGGCCGTTGTTCTGTTCGCAAAGGGCGGTGCGAAAGCCCTCTGGCCTGCCAAGCGTACCGAACGGTTTGAATTCGTGGCGATGCTTCTATTGCTGGCCATCGTCACCCGCGTGGCGCTGCCGACAGCCGAGGCCCAAAGTTCCCTACCCCTTGTCATCGCGCTCCTTTGCGCACCGCTTCCGTTGATCGTTTGGTGTGCGGTGCGCTTTGGAGCCGCGGGTTCAAGCGCAAGCCTGCTGACCGTCGGGCTCGTCTTCGTGGTGCATGAGATGAGCGAGCCAAGTCTCTTCACCGCCGGGACGCCGGAAAACAACGTGCTCGCGCTCCAGGCGCTTCTCATTTTTCTGTCGGTCCCGGTTCTGCTGCGGGGGGCCGCCGTAGATGAAATCCGGGAACTGCAAAGCAACTTGAGCGCCGATGAAGAGCGGCTTTCTCTCGTCGCACGCGCCGCAAGTGTCGGTTTTTGGAGTCATGACAGAACGAGCGGGGAGCTGCGCCTCAGCGACTATTGCAAGGATCTGTTCGGCCTTGCCGAAGACAGTCCCGGCTCCTGCGAAGCGCTCCGAAAGGCGGTTCACCCGAAAGATGCGCCTGTGGCGGAAGCTGTCTTGCGCGGGCACCAGCCATCCGGTGAATTCCGGATCGTATTGCCGCAAGGACGCGAGCGATGGATTCTTGCAAGATCGGATGTTGAGGGAGGAGATCGAACACAAAGCGACGTGAACGGGCTCTTTATTGAAATCACGTCTCGTAAGGCCGTCGAAGCCGAACTCGAAAAACAAGGCCGTGAGCTGACGCATTTGATGCGCGTTTCCCAGCTCGGCGAATTGTCCGGCGGCCTGGCGCACGAGCTGACGCAGCCGCTGACCGCGATCCTGGCCAATGCTCAAGCCGCCCGTATCATGCTGACGTCAGATCCCTCGAATGTGACTGTTCTTATGAGCGTTCTCGACGACATTATCCGGGAGGATCAGCGGGCTGGAGAAGTCATCAAACGGTTGCGATCGCTGCTTAGAAAAGAGGACGGTGCTCTTGAGGAGCTCGATGTCGGCGATCTTTGCAATTCAGTGCTGACCTTGCTGCACGCTGAAGCCATCGGCCGCCGCACGACAACCAGGTTCATGCCGGGATCGGACGTGCCGCGTATTCTTGGCGACCAGGTCCAGCTTCAACAGGTCATTCTGAACCTGGTCATGAATGCGATGGAGGCCGAACAACGAAACGAGTTCCTCCAAGCGTGTCGTGCTGCTCCAGACTCGCCGGATTGGCGACAGCGTCGAGATATCGGTTGAAGACGATGGGGCGGGTATCAGCCCAATTCACTCGGCCAAATTGTTCGAACCTTTCTACACGACCAAGGAGCGAGGGCTCGGACTCGGTCTTTCGATTTGCTCTACCATTGTCCGGCGGCATGGCGGGACCCTGGCGCTCGAGAACAACCCGACAGGGGGCGCTACGGCCTACCTGCGTCTGCCTGTGGATCGAAAGGGAGTTGCGTCATGAGTGGAAACGATTCCGCGGTGTTTTTGGTGGACGATGATCCCGGTCTGCTAAAGGCGCTGACCCGGCTGTTGACCGCAAAGGGGTATGCTCCGCAGCCCTACACCTCGCCCTCGACATTCCTCGAGGCGAGTGACCCTCAGACGCCGGGTTGCGCCGTTATCGACATGGCCATGCCGGAGATGGACGGCCTGACCCTGCAAAAATCGATGATGGAAAAAGGCGATATTCGCCCCATCATATTCCTGACCGGTCAGGCGAGCGTTTCCAGCACCGTGCATGCCATGCAAGCCGGTGCCGTCGATTTCCTGGAGAAGCCTGTAAACGCCAACGATTTGTTCTCCGCGGTCGAGCGTGCCCTTGTTCTCGATCAAAGGACCCGCAATGAATCTGCGGAAAGGAAGGCGATCTGGGAGCGATACGAACGATTGTCCAAGCGGGAACGTGAAGTTCTTCTCCTTGTCATTGCGGGGCACTTGAACAAGCAGATGGCTTATCGCCTCGGAATTGTTGAAAAGACGATCAAGGTTCACCGCCGCCGCATGCTGCTGAAAATGAAAGCACATACGGTTGCGGAGCTGGTTCGCATGACCGAGACCATTGGCATCAGGCCTGCCGCGTAGGTGCCCGAAAGGCCAACTCGACAGGGTTGCTTGCTGCGACACAACATTGCTGCATGATGTCCGATGGCCGCCCGCTCATCGCCGTGGTGGACGATGATTCCTCGGTGCGAAAGGCGCTGGCGCACCTGTTAACGGTGAAATCCTACGCCGCGAACACATTCGGATCGGCAAAGGAATTTCTCCATTCGCTCGACCAGCAGAAGCCCAATTGTTTGGTGCTTGATCTGCACATGCCGGAGTGCGGCGGTCTCGATCTGCAGCATCACCTGCTTCGCAACGGGATAAAAATCCCGACCGTGATCATTACCGCTCATGACGAAATTGGCTTGCGCGAGCGCTGCTCAAACGCAGGCGCGTCGGCCTTTCTGGTAAAGCCGATATCCGTTGATATCCTGATCAACGCTATCGATGCGGCGATGAAGCCTCACTGACGTCACACCGCAACCGGGATGAACTGGCGGATCAGGTCGCTTACGCCGGTCCATACGATCTGCACGCCCAGGCAAAACAGGATGAAGGCCGACAGTCGTACCGCGATATCGGTACCCCCGCGGCCGAGCACTTTTGTGACCCAATCGGAGAACGTAAAACACAGATAAATGGCGACGGCGATCGTCAGTGTCGCCAACAGGCCGCCGATTAAAAACGCGAATTCCGCCCGGTGATCCGCATAGGCCGATCGCGAGAGTCCCAGGCTGATCATGACCGCGATCGTACCCGGACCGGTCGTGAGCGGCATGGTCAAGGGATAGAACGCCTGGCTGGCGTATTCGACCTTGGAGTTGAGCCTCCAGCGTCGCATCTTCCTTGGTGCTGCCGGAGTTCAGCAGTGTCCAGCCCGATGCCGCGACAACCAGTCCGCCGGCGATCCGCAGGACCGGGATCGAAATCCCGTAGATCTTGAGGATAAACGCGCCAACCAGCAGAGAAGCCCGCCATAACGAAGAACGCGTTGATGGCAACGCGCCGCGCCAACATCCGCCGCGTGGCGGTCGAGGCTCGCTTGGTCATGGTCAGAAAGACCAGGGCCGAGCCCGGCGGATTCACCACCGGAAACAGTGCGGCAAGCATCAGCAGGTAGGTGTCCAGCATTGCTCGGCAGTATTTTGATGGCCCGCTGCACAAGCTAGTTGGACCACAGTCCAACTCGACCCGGCCGAATGGCGGCTTCTATCGTCGGTTTGAAAGCCGCGGCGCAAAGCTGCGCCGGCGGCGAGAGCCGGGGCGTTCAGGGCTGACATGACGCTGATCGAGCACGTCGCCAAAAGTGCGCCCGAGATCTTTTTGTTTGTGGCGATCGCCCTTGGCACGCTGCTAGGCCGTGTCCGCATACGTGGATTTGCTCTCGGAGCGACGGCCTGCATCCTGCTGGTCTCAGTTATTCTGGGTCAGCTCGGCACCATCGTTATTCCTCCGATCCTGAGATCGGTTTTCTTCGGCTTCTTTGTCTTTACGATCGGCTATCGGTCCGGGCCCGGAATTCTTCGCTTCGCTGAGCGTGCGCACTTTGGCGCAAGTCGTGCTCGCGCTTTTCATCGGCGCGACCGGGTTGGTGACCGTCCTGATATTCGCGTACCTGCTGCGTCTTGATGCAGGGACGGCGGCTGGACTTGCCGCTGGCGCGCTGACGCAATCGTCGATAATCGGCACGTCCGTCGGTGCGCTCGGGCAGCTCGGGCTTTCGGCGGAGGCCTTCAACCAGCAGCAAGCGAATGTCGCTGCCGGTTACGCCGTGACCTACATCAGCGGCTACATCCTGGTTCTGCTGTTCGTACCGTTCGTCGCGCCCTGGCTTATGGGAGTGAACCTCAGGGACGAAGCGTCGAAGCTCGAAGCTTCGATGTCGGCGGGGCGAACCGCCTCCCGAAACAACCTCGCTTATCGCAAATTCCAGGTGCGGGCCTATCGCGTGTCAACCGCTGCCGGCCGCGCGGTTGAGACAGATCGAACAGGCGATCGGCCGCCGGACGGTCATTGAACGGATTTCACGCAAGGGCCGGGATGTTGCGATCGCGCCCGGGCGCGAAACTGAAGAAGGGCGATGAGATCCTGATGGCGGGCCCGTCGGCCGTGATCGTTCGCGCCGCCGCGTTGGTCGGCGAGGAGATCGAAGGCCCGGACCTGCTTGGCGCGGCGGCCGGGCAGGTGCTCGATGTTTACGTCACCTCGTCGTCGTTGCACGGCCTGTCGCTTGCGGAGATCGCCGAAAAGATCGGTGAACGGGCGCGCGGCGTATTCCTGAGCAAGCTCACCCGGCGTAGCCAGGAGGTGCCGCTCGCGCCGGCAACGCGCATCTACGTCGGCGACGTCATGACGCTGGTTGGAATTGCGAAAGACATCGAAAAGGTCGCGGAGTCGGTCGGGCAGGTCATTCGCGCCAGCGACCGCACGGATATCGCCTTCTTTGCCGGCGGCCTGGCCGCGGGCTTCCTGATGGGCCTGATCACGTTCATCGCCGGATCCGTTCCGCTGACGCTTGGCGGCGCCGGCGGCGCGATCATCGCGGGCCTGTTGTGCGGCTGGCTGCGCTCGCGCTCGCCGACGATTCGGCGCCTATCCGCCCGCCGCGCAGCAGACGCTGAGTGATCTTGGGCTCGGCGCTTTCATCGCAGCCATCGGCCTGGCCAATGGCCCCGCCGCGGTTGTGGCCATTCAGCAGCACGGATTGGTGCTGCTGGGCGCCGGTATCGTCGTGACGCTGACGCCGATGATCTTGGGGACGCTGTTCGCGCACCGCGTGCTGCACATGAACCCGGTCATCATCTGCGGCGCGCTGGCGGGCGCGATGACGGTGGATGCTGCGGTCAGTGGCGCTTGCGAGCAGGCGAAGAGCCAGACGCCGGTGCTCGGCGTCGCGGTGCCTTACGCGATGGCCAATGTCGTACTGACGCTGCTCGGACCGATCATCGTCGGGCTGACCTTCACAGGCTAGCGCGATGATCTCGCGACAGACCGTCGAACATTCAATTGGGCTCGCAATCCTTGCGGTGATCGCGGTTGGCGCGTTTCTCGTGCTGCGGCCGTTTCTGTCGGCAATCATCTGGGGGGCGGTGCTTGCCTATTCGACCTGGCCGCTGTTCGAGCGGCTGAAGAACCGGCTGGGCGGCCGCGAAGCGCCGGCCGCGGCGCTGATGATCCTGGCGATCACGTGCTTGCT
The DNA here is from genome assembly GCA_963788805.1 of uncultured Alphaproteobacteria bacterium. Lineage (GTDB taxonomy): Bacteria > Pseudomonadota > Alphaproteobacteria > Rhizobiales > Xanthobacteraceae > Pseudolabrys. The sequence continues at coordinate 183,224 of CAWBHU010000010.1, read as the reverse complement.
GCTGGTGCCGATCGCCGTGCTGGCCTGGAGCATGGCGGACGAAGTGGTGCGCCTCACCGCCATCGTGCGCGGCTGGTTCGAGACCGGGCTGCCGGCGCTTCCGCGCTGGGTCGGCGATATTCCGTTGTTCGGCGGCAAGCTGATACAGCGCTGGCACGAGCTGTTTCAGACCGGCGACCTGGCGCAGAATCTGTCGCCGTATCTGGCCACGGCGCGTAGCCAGTTGCTGATCGTGTCGGCAAGCGTCGCCAACGCCTTGTTCGAATTGCTGCTGAGCCTTGTGCTGGCGTTCTTTTTCTACTGCAACGGGCCCGAGATCAGCGCCGCGCTGACGTCGATGGGCGTGAGGCTGAGCGGCGAGCGCGGACGCCGCCTGATCGAAGTGGTCGCGTCAACGGTCCGCAGCGTGATCAAGGGACTGCTCGGAACCAACCTTTTACAGGCGATCCTCGGCGCACTTGGATTCTGGCTCGCCGGCGTGCCGGGCGCGATGCTGCTCGGCTTCTTCGTGTTTTTTCTGACCGTCATTCCGTTTGGTGCAGGCCTCGTCTGGATTCCGGCGGTGATCTGGGTCGTCAACACCGGCAGCACTGTCGCCGCTGTGTTGCTCACGATCTGGTGCATTCTGATCTTCGGCTTGCTCGAGAACATCGCGCGTCCATTCCTGATCGGCCGCGGCAGCACGTTGCCCGCCTTGCTGATCCTGCTCGGCATGCTCGGCGGCATGACAGCGTTCGGATTTCTCGGCGTGTTTCTTGGACCGGCGTTATTGGCGCTGGTTTACGCGCTGCTCGATGAGCTTCGTGCGCCAACGCCTCGATTGCGCGCCGGCTAATTGGACCATGGTCCAACTTGGACCGCTTCCAAAGCGGCTCAATATCGCCATCTCCCAGCGAAGATGAGGAAGCGCCATGGCCAATATCGACTTCACAATCTACGACAAGATGAGTCCTTTCGAGATCAAGGACGCGATGCTTCACTATGCCAAGGCGAGCTCGCAAAAATCCGCGTCGGCGCTTCTAAACGCCGGTCGAGGCAATCCGAACTGGATCGCAACCACGCCCCGCGAGGCATTCTTCCTGTTCGGCCAATTCGCGCTCGCCGAAGCGCGCCGAAGCATGGACAAGCCGCAAGCCGGCCTGGCCGGCATGCCGCAAAAGCCGGGCGCCGCCGCGCGCCTTACGTCGTGGCTTGCGATGAATGCGGACGCGCCGGGCGCGGCGTTTCTCGCCAACGCCGTCGACTACGTGGTCAAGACCTTCAAATTCGATGCGGATGCGTTCGTCTATGAAATGGCCGACTCGATCATCGGCGACAATTACCCTGTTCCGGACCGGATGCTGATCCACTGCGAGCAGGTCGTGCACAAGTACATCATGTGGGCGATGTGCGGCGACAAGCCGCCGGCCGGCAAATTCGACCTCTACGCGGTCGAAGGCGGCACCGCCGCGATGTGCTATATTTTCAAGTCGCTCATGGCGAACCGCATCCTGAAGAAGGGTGACACGATCGCGATGGGGACCCCCATCTTCACGCCCTACATCGAAATCGCGCACCTCGAAGACTACGCGTTCGAGGCCGTGCATGTGAAAGCCGATCAGGAGACACCGTTTCCAGTATCCGGCGGAAGAGCTGAAGAAGCTCGAAGACCCGAAGATCAAGGCGTTCTTCGTCTGCAACCCCGGCAATCCGACCTCGATGGCGATCGACGACGAGACCCGCAAAAACCTCGTCAACCTCGTCAAGACCAAGCGGCCGGACCTCATCGTGCTGACCGATGACGTGTACGGGACCTTCGTGCCCGGCTTCCGCTCGCTGATGGCGGAGCTGCCGTTCAACACGATCGGCGTCTACTCATTCTCCAAATATTTCGGCTGCACCGGCTGGCGCCTTGGCGTGATCGCCCTGCACGAGAAGAACATTCTGGATGCCAAGATCGCGGAGCTTCCCGCCAAGGAAAAGGAGGCGCTGCACAACCGCTACATCCCGATCGTTCTGGAGCCGGAAAAGCTCAAGATGATCGATCGCATCGTGGCCGACAGCCGCGACGTGGCGCTCAATCACACGGCCGGCCTGTCGCTGCCGCAGCAAGTGATGATGACGTTCTTCTCCCTCAGCGAGCTGATGGACGACAAGAAAATCTACCAGAAGGCGTGCATGGATATTTGCCAAGAGCCGCGTGAAAGCGCTGCTCGAGGGACTGCCGCTCGACGTAAAGCCGAATCCGAACTTCTCGTACTATTACGGAACGATCGATTTCGAATTCTGGCTGCGCAAATACGTCAGTGAAGAGATGGTGCAATGGCTCAAGAAGAACGTGCATCCGCTCGACCTGGTCTACAAGCTGGCGCAAGACCACGCGATCGTTCTGCTCAACGGCGGCGGCTTCAACGCTCCCAGCTACAGCGTGCGCGTGTCGTTCGCGAACCTGCCCGATGACACTTACGACGACATCGGACGCGGAGTGCGGGCGGTCGCGCGGGGTTATGTCGAGGCCTATGCCGCGCAGGGCGGAAAGGTCGACAAGATCAAGCTCGGCGCGTGAGACATGGATTGAAGAGAAGGCGTGGCTGAGAGTCACGCCTTCTTTTCGTTCTCACCGTCCTCTCTTCTTCAATATCGAGAAGCTTGGGCACCAGGCTGATCGCCCACGCCACGACGATTCCGAGCACGGTCTCGACGAACCGGTAGAACGCATAGTGGAGCGGTTGATCGCGGATAGTTGATGATGATCAGCGCGCAAAGATAGGCGGCGATCTTGGGATCGCCGAGCTGGGTCACGGCAATCGACAGCATCATTGCGATAAAAATCGCAATGATCGCTTCCCACGAGCTTTGACCGAGAAACTGCGCGAGCCCCACGCCGCAGGCTGCGCCAATTGCAGTTGATATGACGCGCCGTATCGCGAGTTTGCGGGTTTCGGCAGGATCGCGGTCGGTCACGATGACCGTGGCGATCAGTGCGAAGATCGGGGTTTCCAGATTGAGGGCACGCGCAATCGCGAGCGAAATGCCGGCGCCGAGCGCCGCCCGCGCCGCCAATTGGCCGCCGATCTGAAGTTTTCGCCAGCGCATTCCAGAGTCCAACCCTCAGATTGAATTCAATGTCGGTTGGACCGAACTGCAATGCCAGTGGTCCATTGGCCCTAGGGCCAACTCGACACTTTTCGCCGTCCCGCCAACACTTTGCTCGATCCGCGCATGCTCTGCGCCTGCGCCGCAATACCGAGGCAGCACCGCGAAAAAGGGGATGGCCATGGTCGACTGGTTCGTTGCAACGCTGAAGCAGTATCCGGAAATCGCGATCTTCCTTTCGCTGGCGATCGGCTATTACGTCGGCTCCTTTACGTACAAAGGTCTCGGCCTTGGCGCAGTCACCGCAACGCTGCTCGCGGCGGTGATCATCGGCCAGATCGGCATCTCGATCACCGGGCCGCTGAAACCATTTTTCTTCCTGATGTTCCTGTTCGCCATCGGCTACGGCGTCGGCCCGCAGTTCGTCCGCAGCGTTTCGTCGGACGGTTTGCCACAAGCACTTTACGCCGCGGTTGTCTGTGTGTTCTGCCTGCTCGTACCTTTCGGCGTTGCCAAAGTAGCCGGCTACGACCTCGGCTCTGCTGTCGGCCTTTATGCCGGCTCGCAGACGATCTCTGCGTCGATGGGTCTGGCGACCGACGCGATCAACCAGCTCGGGCTTGCCGGCTGACCAGGTCAAACCGATGATGGACGTGATGCCGGTGGCGTATGCCGTCACTTACATCTTCGGCACGATGGGTTCGGCGATCGTCATCGCGATGATTGGTCCGATCCTGCTCGGCATCAATCTCGTCGAGCGGCCTGCAAGGACTACGAAGAAAAGCACGGCGGCAAGAAAGATGCGCTCGGGCCCCACCGCGTGGCATCAATACGAGCTGCGCGCTTTCCGCGTTCGCGAGGGCGGCCCCGTGGTCGGCAAAACCGCCGAGCAAGCGGAAGCCATGCTGCCTGAGCATCGCGTGTTCGTTCAGCGCATCCGCAGGGGAAACGAAATCATCGATGGAACCCCTGACACCGTCATCCAGGCGGGCGACATTGTCGCAATCGCAGGCCGGCGTGACGTGCTGGTCAACCTGATTGGGCCGAAGGCTGAAGAGGTCGAGGATCGTGAGCTCTTGTCCGTCCCCGCCGAGGGCGTGGATATTCTGGTCACCAACAAGGAAGCGGACGGAAAGACGCTTGCTGAACTCGCCCGGGGGCCTTCGTCACGTGGCGTTTACCTGCGCAAAATTACGCGCGGCGCCACGGCAATCGACATCCCGATCCTCGCCGACACCAAGATCTACCGCGGCGATATCGTTACGCTGGTCGGCGGCACCAAGAATATTGCGGCCGCGAGCAAAGCGCTCGGCGTTGTCGATCGCGTCACAGATGTCGCCGACGTAGCCTTCATCGGTATCGCAATCACAATCGGTGCGCTGCTCGGCGCCTTTGTCTGGAAGATCGGCGGCGTTCCGCTCACGCTGTCAACGTCCGGCGGCGCGCTGATCGCAGGCCTGTTCTTCGGATGGTTGCGCTCGGTGAGGCCGAAGTTCGGTCGGATTCCGACCCCGACACTCTGGTTCATGAACTCGGTTGGCTTGAACGTCTTCATCGCCATCGTCGGCATTTCGTCGGGACCGAACTTCGTCGCCGGCCTGCAGAAGCTCGGCTTCAGCCTGTTCGGGTGGGGCGTCGTCGCGACGACCGTCCCGCTGATCCTCGCCATGTATGTCGGCAAGTACGTGTTCAAATTCCACGACGCCATTCTGCTCGGAGCTGTTTCGGGCTCGCGCACCACCACCGCCTCACTCGGCATGGTGTGCGACGCCGCCAAGAGCAACATCCCCGGCCTTGGCTACACCGTCACCTATGCCGTCGGAAACACGCTGCTGACCATCTGGGGCATGGTCCTCATCCTGATGTTGGCCTAGCCGCCGTCATGGCCTCAAAACGCAAAGAGAAGACCAGAGACAAGTCACCGCGGGTGAACAAGGAGATCGCAATGCCAAAGGAAACCAACACACAACAAGGCAGGATCGATCAGTTCTTCTCCGGCCCAGGCGCGCGGGCCGATCGCTGGCGCGATTTGCAGGATCAGCGCGCAGGCCTGGGTGAATGGCACTGGCAGCCGCGCAGACTTCGAGAACGCTTTCGCCGACATGGCGGTGCTCGAAGAGTTTCATGCCTATCCGGGCGCTCACCTGTTGAACGCCTTGGAAGATCTTGCGGCTACCGACGACGCGCGCGCGACCGCGGCCCTGGTCACGCGGATCAGCAGCGCTTTGCTGAGCCGCTCATTCCGCCGCAATGGCGCCGATTGGGATGCGCGCGAGGACTCCGAACTCCGCCATGCGCGACGTGCTGCCGCCGACACTGGGCCGTGGTGACGCCTCGCGGCCGTATTTCGAAACGTTGATTGTGACCGGAATGCCGGCTGACCGCTGGCCCGCCGCCGCGACGGAATGGCGCCGGCTGCGCCGGCCGCTCGATGCCTTTGTCTATGAGCCGGTATTCGTCGGCAGCGTCGAGGATGCGTTCTGCGCCATCATGCTCAACGGCGATATCGGCGCCGTCGTCATCAATGAAGGCTTCACGTTCCGCTCGCGTCATGATGCGCCTGTGCTGCGCACCCTCAGCGGGACCATGGAGCAGCAGTACAACGCCAATTCCGATCTGTCGGCGCTCCAGCTCGCGCAACTCGTTAAGCGCGTGCGGCCTGAGCTCGACATCTACATCGTGTCGAACCGGCGGGTCGAAGCCATGGCCGGCAATCCGATGGCGAATGTGGCACGCCGCATCTTCTATTCCGTCGAGGAGCTGCTCGAGCTGCACCTCGCCATCCTGGAAGGCATCCAGGACCGCTACGACACGCCGTTCTTCGACAACCTCAAGAAGTACGCGCAACGCCCGATCGGCACCTTCCACGCGCTGCCGATCGCCCGCGGCAAGTCGGTGTTCAAGTCCGACTGGATCCGCGACATGGGCGAGTTCTACGGTATCAACCTGTTCCTCGCCGAAAGCAGCGCCACCACCGGCGGCCTCGACAGCCTGCTGGAGCCGACCGGCACCATCAAGAGCGCGCAGGACAAGGCCGCGCGTGCGCTCGGCGCCGACCGGGTCTTCTTCGTCACCAACGGCACCTCGACCTCCAACAAGATGGCGGTGCAGGCGCTGCTGGCGCCCGGCGATATCGCGATCGTCGACCGCAACTGCCACAAGTCGCACCATTACGGCATGGTGCTGTCCGGCGCCCAGCCGCTCTATGTCGAGGCATTCCCGCTGACGGAATATTCGATGTACGGCGCGGTGCCGCTGCGCACCATCAAGCAGGCGCTGCTCAATCTCAAGGCCGACGGCCGGCTCGATCGCGTCAAGATGATCGACCTGACCAACTGCACGTTCGACGGTCACATCTACAACACGCGCCGCGTGATGGAAGAATGCCTGGCCATCAAGCCGGACATCATCTTCCTGTGGGACGAGGCCTGGTTCGGCTTTGCGCGCTTCTCGCCGTTCCTGCGGCCGCGTACCGGCATGGGCGCCGCGAACGCGATCGAAGAATGGATGCGCGATCCGGCATCGGTGCAGGCCTACGAAAAGCAGAAGGCCGAGCTCGGCGACAAGCCGTCAGACGAGAAGCTGCTGAACACGCGGCTCATCCCCGATCCGCGCCAGATTCGTCTGCGCGTCTATCAGACCAATTCGACCCACAAGTCGATGTCGGCGATCCGCCAGGGTTCGATGCTGGCGGTCAAGGACGTCGACTTCCACACCGTCGAGGCGCAGTTCAAGGAGGCGGTGTTCACCCACGCTTCGACCAGCCCGAACCAGCAGCTCATCGCCAGCCTCGATGTGTCGCGGCGCCAGATGGAGCTTGAAGGTTACGGCCTGGTGGCGAACGCCATCGAGATCGCGCTGGCGATCCGCAAGGCGGTGGCCGAGCATCCGCTGATTTCCAAGTACTTCAGCATCACCAATTCCGGGCACATGGTCCCGGCGCAATACCGTGAGAGCGGGTTCACCGATCACCTTGCGCCGAACCTGAACTGGGCCAAGGCACTGACCAGCTTGCACGATGACGAGTTCTGCCTGGATCCGACCCGGTTGACGCTGGTGTCCGGCACCGCCGGCTACGACGGCACCCAGTTCAAGGGCATCCTGGCCAGCCGCTACAACATCCAGATCAACAAGACGTCGCGCAACTCGGTGCTGTTGCAGTCCAACATCAACAACACCCGCAGCGACGTCGCTCACCTGATCCGCGTGCTGGTCGAAATCTGCAACGAGATCGAGGATCGGCTGGCGCAGGGCGGCGAGAATGGCCAGAAGGAGTTTGCGGCGCGGGTGAAGAGCCTGATGACCGACGTGCCGGATCTGCCGAACTTCTCGCACTTCCACGACGCGTTCCGCAAAGACGCCGGCAAGCGCACCCAGGAAGGCGACATGCGTGGCGGCTTCTTCGCCGCCTATGACGCGGCGGGTTGCGAATACATCCCGCTCAACCACCCGGACATCGACAAGCGGATCAAGAACGGTCCGGACCTCGTCTCGGCCAACTTCGTGATCCCGTACCCGCCAGGCTTCCCGATCATGGTGCCGGGGCAGGTGATCACCCAGGAGACCATCGACTTCATGCGCAAACTCGACGTGAAGGAGATCCACGGCTACAACAACAGCCAGGGCCTCAAGCTGGTGCGGCCCGAAGCACTGGCGAAAATTTCCGGAAAACCGGCCGAAAAGGGAGGGCGCAAGGCAGCGTAGCCGCAGCGTCTGACCGCTCGCGCCGAACACAAGGGTTCAAGGCGAAATGACCGGCACCAACCCCGCGGCGCCTCATCACATCCCATGGTTCGTGTCGTCACCGGACGGCTCGGACCCCCTGATGATCGTGACCGCCGTCATTTTGCTTGCCGGGACGGTGTTCATCGGCATTCTGTTCTTCACCTTGCATTCGCTGCCGGAGCGGCTCGGCCACAAGAAATTACAGTTCGAGCTTGTGGCCGTGCTCGGCCTGATCTCGCTGTTCACCCATCAGCACATCTTCTGGGTGATCGCGCTGATCCTCGCGCTGGTCGATCTGCCCGACTTCACCACGCCGCTCGGACGAATCGCCAGCGCCTTGGAGACGCGGCCCAGCACTGGCCGGCCCACCCGTGTCGAGGCGCCAGTAAAGAAAAAACCCATGCCGCGGCGGAGCACGAGACATGATCGAGATCATTCTCTGCTCGCTGTTTACGATCGTTCCCGATTATCTGTATCGGCGATACGCCCAAGGCAAACGTTTCGGCAAAGAGATAACGCTCTATTCGGTCTGGTACGAGTTGCGGTACGGCATCACCGGCTGCCTCATCCTGACCGTACTGCTCATCACCACGGTCTTTTACTTCCACCCGACCGCCACATCGGCGTCACCCTTGTTCCGCGTCGTTCCGATTCTTCCGGAGTCGGTCGGCCGGGTCAGTGACATTTACATCAAGCAGCCCGCCGACGACGTTAAGCAGGGCGACAAGATCTTCAAACTCGACAGCACCCGGGAAGAAGCCGCGCTCGCGCAGGCTGTCCAACGCGTGGCAGAAACCGAAGCTCAACTGGCGGTCGCTCGCAGCGAGATCCCGGCCGCCGAAGCCCAGATCATTCAAGCCAAGAGCGCGGTCGAGCAGGCGGAGGACGAACTACGAACCAAGCGCGATCTCTATTCGCGCAATCCGGGCAACGTTGCCTTCCGCGAAATCGAGCGGCTCGAAGTCACTCTGATAGGCCGAAAAGGCCAGCTCGCCGGCGCGGAAGTGGGGAAGCAGACGGCCGAAACGCGCGTCAACGCATTGCTGCCTGCGCAACTCGCGGTCGCGCAGGCTACGCAGCGTCAGGCGCAGGTCGAGCTCGACAAGAGAATTGTTTACGCCGGTGTTTCCGGAAAGGTGGAGCAGTTCACCCTTCGGGTGGGAGACGTCATCAATCCGATGATACGTCCTGCCGGCGTTCTGATTCCTTCCGGTGGGGGGCGATCCCAGATCCAGGCCGGCTTCGGGCAAATCGAAGGACAGGTGATCAAGAACGGCCTGATCGCGGAAGCGCTATGCATCTCCAAGCCGATGACCATCATTCCGATGGTGGTGGTCGACGTTCAGGAGGTCATAGCCGCCGGGCAGATTCGCGCCGGTGACACACTCGTCGAACTTCAAAATGTCGCCAAGCAGGGCACGATCACCGCGTTCCTCGAGCCGTTGTACGACGACGGTCTCGCCGGCGTAACGCCTGGCAGCAGCTGCATCGTCAACGCCTATACCAGCAACCACGAACGTCTGGCCAAGGGCGACGTCGGTTTCCTCAAGGGCATTGCGCTGCACGGAGTCGATGCGATCGGCCTCGTGCACGCGATCATTCTGCGCCTCCAGGCGCTGATACTGCCGGTCAAACTCCTTGTTCTCGGCGGACATTGATTGGGGATGCATCGATTATGAGCGAACCCAAACTGTTTCCGGCCCTGTCGTGATGGCGGCCAGGATGACGAGCGTATGCGTGAGGATCTCTCTTCGATGCGGCGTCGCCGTCGCTTTTACGGCGAGCGTCATCCCGTCATTGGCAGCCGCACAATCGGCGGCGTGGAAATCTGTTGGCACGATGGATTGCACGATCGGCACCAGCATCGGTGCCGGCCGTCGGCGCACGTCAACACGCTCGCTGCGAGTTCAAGCCCGAAAACCAGAGCGCTTCGACCATGTATTTCGGACGCCTGGAGCGCACCGGCCGCAGCGCCGGGCTTCCGGCGGGCGCCAAACTGATGTGGACGATATTCACGCCGGCCAGCGACGCTAAAAACGTGTCCGGGCGCTATCGGTTATCGCCCGCCGAGCCCGCAGTTTGAAGGCCGAGACGCCTACACTTTATGCCAGGCCAAGCCGAACGCGATTTGTTTGCGGCCATTGCCGGCCGACGTTCACTGGAAGCCCAACTTCGCCACGATGGTCTCCGCCATCGGCTTTGAGAGCAATCTCAGCCAGCGCCGCAGCAAAGAGGTTCGCCGCTAAGCCGCCCATTTTTTACGACAGCAGGAGATGCCCATGCGCAAATTGATTTACTTCAGTGCGATTGCAGCTTTGCTGATCGCGCCAATGCAGCCCTCAAACGCGCAAAGCATCAGCTATGCCAGCGCGCTCGGCCGGCTCGGACAGACTTGCGGCCAGGACATCGCGAAGTACTGCAAGAACGTCAGTCTCGGCGGCGGGCGAGTGACCCAATGCCTGGAGCGGAACAGCGCCAAGGTATCGGCAGGCTGCAAGGCAAGTGCCGCCAACATGAAGGCGCTGCTGGCGACCCGATCGCAGGCGCGCGCCTCGGTCATGAAGATCTGCGATAACGATATCCGCCGGCTGTGCGCAGGCGTTCAGCCGGGCGACGGCAACCTGATGGAGTGCTTCTACAAGGCGAAGCGAAATACCAGCGCCGCGTGCCAGAAGGTCGTCGCCGATGCCGGCTACGAAGCGACCGTCGACCCGAATGACGCCGACGTCGCAGGTCGCCTTGAGCCCGAACGAGCTCATCAACAGCCTGCAGAACGCGGAAGCGTCAGCCCGCACGGTCACGGCAGCCAGCTTGCGGCAGATGGCGGCGGCAAGCCTCAACGATCCGTCCCGCGCGAACCGGACGAACCGCGCGCCGCTGAGCGACCTGCTTGAGAAGCAGGCGCAAATCACCATCGCGATTCAGTTCGACTACAACTCGGCGCGGATCAGGCCGGACTCGTTTCAGGCGGTCGGGCTGATGGCGGACTCGCTCTACCATCCCTACCTGCAGGGCTATCGATTCCTGGTGGTCGGCAACACCGACGGCACCGGAAGCCGCGAGTACAACCTCAAGCTCAGCCAGCAGCGCGCGGACGCAATTCGCGAAGCGCTCATCAATCCCTTCGGCATAGCGCCGGCGCGGATCGAAGCGGTTGGCCTTGGCGAGGAGCAGCTGCTCAAGCCGGCCGAACCGGCGGCAGCGGAAAACCGCCGGGTGCAGCTCATCAATATTGGGCCGTTACGCTGAGTGCGGGGGCAGTATGGCCGGCCGAAGTCTTTCAGCTCCGGTGCGGCGCGGTGCGCTATCGCAGCGGAACCATGGCAATCACGTCAAACTCGACCAGCATGGCGGGCCAGGCGAGCTGGCTGACGTTGAGAAATGTGTGCACCGGCAACGGCGCCTCGCCATAGGCCTCCCGGCGGCATTGTCCTGCCAGCTGCTGATGGCGCGCGTCGACGACGTAGGTCACCTGTTTGACGACGTCGTTCATGGTTGCGCCGTTGCGCGCCAGGACTTTCTTCAGCTTGCGATAGGCGTAGCGGCACTGCGCTTCGAAATCGCCCGGATACATGATTTTCCCGTTCTGCTCATGCTCCGAGCCGATGCCGGCAAGAAAGAGCATCTTGGCCGGGCCTGTCACTGTCACGGCTTCGGAGAAGCGGCCTTTGGTCCACTGGCCGTAATTGTAGTTTCGCTTCTCGTAGGTGCTCTTGGTGCTCGTTGATTTGGTGGTCTGCTTGCGCTTACGAGGTGCCATCACTGTCTCCAATGTCTTCGCTTACGCTTTCGCCTTCTTCGGCAATGCGACGATGCAGTCGAGCTCGACGCGGGCGCCGGGCGACGACAGCGAGTTGACGCAGATCGTGGTCGAGGCCGGATGCCAGTCGCCCATGAACGGCACCATCGCCTTCTGCATGCCGACCACGTCGCGGAAGTCGGTCAGATACTTCGTCATCTTCACGATATCGCGGAAGCTCGCGCCGGCCGTGTCCAGGATCTGCTTGATGGCCTGCATCGCGAGCGTGGTCTGCTCCTCGATCGAATGCGGATGGATGTGCTCCTCGTCGATATGCGGGTGATTGTGATAGAGCTTCGAAGGCGTGCAGCCCGACAGGAACATCAGGTCGCACGCGCCGATGATCGACACCGCCGGCACGTAAGGCATCTTCCATGCTTCGTCGGGCGAGGGATGGATGACCTCGATGATCGGTTTGTTGTCGCCTGCGACGCTCATGTCTGCTCTCCTTACTGAGTTAGGCCAGCCGCCAGCGGCCGAGCCAGATGTCGATTTGGTCCTGAATCTTGGTGACGGCGATGCCGAGCGCGGCCAGCACGATCAGCACGGCGAAAACCTGCTCGGTCTCGAGAATCTGCCCGGCGAGATAGAGCCGCGCGCCAAGCCCGACCTTGCCGACCACCATCTCGGCGGCAACGACCAGGATGATCGAGACGCCGAGGCCGAGCCGCATGCCCGCGAAAATCGACGGGATCGCGCTCGGGATCAGCACCTTGCGCACGATCTGCTGCGGGCGACGCGCCGAGGTCGCGCGCGGCGAGCACAAGGCCGGGATCGCACTGGCGCACGCCGAGCACGGTGTTGATGAGGATCGGGAAGATCGCGCCGAGCGCGCTGATGGTGAGCATGAACGGCCCGCCGGTGCCGAGCCAGATGATCAGCAGCGGAATGAGCGTGACCTTGGGCAGCGGATAGAGCGCGCCGATCCACACATCGGCGACGGCGCGCACGCGCGGCGAGGTGGCGATCCAGACGCCCAGCAACGTGCCGACGACGAGCGCAATGCCGAAGCCGGCGAAGATGCGATACAGCGTCATCAGCAGATCGTAGAGCAGGCCGCCGGTCTGGAACATGGCGATCAGCGCCACGACGATCTGGCTCGGCCGCGGCAGATAGAGCGAATTGACGCCGGTCAGCCGCGCAGTGATCTCCCAGAACGCGAGGACGAGAATGACCGAGCCCCAGCCGAGCACGCGCTCGTCGGCGAGCAGGGATTTCCGGTCCGGCGCGCTCATGCCCCGCCGCTTTCGGTGACGATGGCGCGCATCACCTCGTCGCGCAGCAGGCCGTAGATCTTGTCGAACAGCGGCGAATATCCGGGATTGTGCGTTGTCGCGAGGCTTCTCGGCCGCGGCAGATCGACCGGCAGCTCTGCCACGACTTTGCCGGGCCGCGCCGACATCACGATGATGTTGTCGGCAAGCAGGATCGCCTCCTCGATCGAATGGGTGACGAGGATCGCGGTCATGCCGCTTTGCTCGACCAGTTTGGCGAGCTGCTCCTGAAGGACGAGGCGGGTTTGCGCATCGAGCGAGCCGAACGGCTCGTCGAGCAGCAGAATGTCCGGCTTCATCACCAGCGCGCGGGCGAGCCCGACGCGCTGGCGCATGCCGCCGGAAAGCTGGCGCGGATATTTGGTTTCGAAACCGCCGAGGTCCACGGACGTGATGGCTTTGCGCGCGAGCTCGTCGCGCTCCCGCTTGCGGCATTCCGCGCACTTCGAGACCGAAAGCGACGTTCTCCAAAACCGTGAGCCACGGGAACAGGTTGAAGGCCTGCCACACCGTCGACATGGGCGGGCGTGGCGCCTGCGATCCGCTCTCGCGGTTGATGAACATGACGTCGCCGCGGCTCGGCTCGAGGAAGCCGCGCACGATCTGCAGCAAAGTGCTCTTGCCGCAGCCGCATGGGCCGATGATGGCCGTGACCTTTCCGGGCTCGAACCGGCACGTCGCTTGCGACAAAGCAACGACCGGTTCGCCGCCCGGAGTCGGGAAGGTCAGGCCGACGTCCTTGAACTCGACCGCGACAGGGAGCGCCGCCATACCGTCACTTCACCGCGTCAGGTGGCGAACGGATTGCTCTTGGTCAGCCGCTCGTGCGCTTCGACCGCCGGCGACAGATCGAACAGTTGCTGCTGCGTCACCGATCCGGCCGAGACCATCTTCATCGTGTCGGTCCAGAACTTGCCCTGGGCCATGCAGGAACTCGATGTTCGGCATGCCGTTCTCGGTGTACCAGGTCCAGCGCGGCGCCGCGGCTTCGATCAGATTCGGCGGCACCTTGGTCGCATCCGCGACGATCTTGATGATCTCCGGGATCCTTGGCCGCGGCCGCCTTGTTGAAGACCTGGCCGGCATAAGTGTGCGCCATGGCGAAGCGCACCGCGGCGGACTTGTTCGACGCGAGATAGGAGCCCGACATCGCCCAGCAGCCGAGCTGGCAATTCGGCTCGATCTCCCAGCCGGAGAAGACCAGCTTGCCGAAATTGTTGCGCTCGACCAGGAAGCCGAGCGGCACCGGCACATTGGCGGCATCCGCCTGGCCGGCGCCGAACGCCTTGACGATGTCCGGATAGGCGAGGCCGGAATTCCAGGTGACGTCGGTGCGCGGATCGAGACCGGCGCGCTGCACGCCGAGGCCGAGCAGATACTGATCGATGCCGCCCGGCGCCTGGATGGCGATGCGCTTGCCCTTGAGCAGACCGAGCTTGGCCGGCGTCGTCAGGCCGGCCGCGACCATCTCGTTCGACGCCGCGATCGTCATCGAGCCGTGGCCGGGCTTCTCGCCGCCGCGGTCGAGAATGAGCTTGTAGGGCGCGCCCTTGGAGACGGCGTTGAACAGGCCGGCATTGAGCGTCGACACCGTGCAATCGATCTCGCCGGCGATCAGCGAGGGAATGGCGAGCGCGCCGTCGGCGAAATACTTGATCTCGACGTCGAGATTGACCTTCTCGAAGTAGCCTTTGGCGACGGCGATGAAGATCGGGCCGGAGGAAATCAGCGGCACGATGCCGAGCCGCATCTTGGTCTTGGGCTCCTGCGCGAACGCGCGCCTGGCTGGAAACGCACTGGCGGCGCCGACCGCGGCCGCGCCCTGCATCAGATGTCTGCGATTGAGCTGAGTGGACATTTCACGCTCCATTGGGAGGAATGACACGAGCTTCCGGCAGGCGAATTGCATTCCAAGCCTGAGAGTGAATTATCTTGATGTCAAGATAATCGGAGTTGTGCAGTGCCCAAAAACAAGGCCGCCGATGCCATCGATGTGTTCACGGCCGAGTGGGAGCGCGAGCGGCCCGATCTTGACTTCGACTATCTTGCGACGGTCGGCCGCATCGTGCGCATCGCGGCGCATCTGCGTGAGCGCATGGACGCGTGGCTGACGCCGTTCGGATTGAGCTGGGAGCTGTTCGACCTGCTCGCCTCGCTGCGGCGCGCCGGCGCACGCGATGGCCTGCGGCCGACCGGCCTCTATCACGCCTGCATGCTGTCCTCGGGCGCGACAACCAACCGCATCGATCGCGCGGAGAAGCTCGGCCTGGTCGAGCGCCGCCCGGATCCCGACGACCGGCGCGCCACCCGCATCGCTCTCACCAAGCGCGGCCGCACGCTGGTCGACAAGGCCATGAATGAGCACACCGCGCGGGCCGCGGAGATTGCCGCGGTTCTTCCGCGGAAGACCGCAAGGCTCTCAAGAGTGTGCTCGGCAGAGTGTTGCAATCGCTCGAAGTGCAATCGGAGGGTGAAGTCGACGAAGCGCCAATATTGCTTAGCGCCGGCGCGCGGCTCTAGCGGCTGCTGACTGTCCGATTGCGTTAGAGACAATGAACGACACGATGAACGTATTCGCGTGATGCAAGACACCAAGATCGGTTGATGGTCCAAGAACGGGAGTTCGCAATGAAAACGGCACAGTATCTTCATCGCAGCGCTGCGACGATCGCGGCGGTTTTGCTGACGTGCGCGGGATCGGCCGCAATCGCTGCGCCGAAGGGCACGCTGAATTACGCAACGCAAATTCAGAACACCAATTGGAATCCGCTGGTCAAGTCAGGCGAGACCCATACCGGCATTCCCTATGAGGGGTTGCTGAAGGTTGCGCCCGACGGATTCTCGCTGCTGCCGCATCTTGCGAAGTCCTGGGAGCTGACGCCGACCGAGCTCAATCTCACTTTGCAGTCCGGCGTGGTCTTCCACGACGGCACGCCGTTCAATGCCGAGGCGGTCAAGACCAATCTTGAATGGATCAAAGGCTCGGGCACGCAATGGGCCGCGACGCTTGCAACGGTGTCTGAAATCGTCGTCAAGGACGATACGCACCTCACGCTCAAGCTGAACCGGCCGACACCGACCATGGCAGCCCGCCTCGCGACCCGCGGCTTGTTTATGGTTTCGCCCAAGGCGCTCGAGACCAAGGACTGGACCAAGGCAGTCGGCACCGGCGCATGGGCCTATGACGCCGCCGCCTCGCAGCCGGGCACCAAAGAGGTGTTCAAGCTGTTCGACAAGTATTGGGCGCTCGACAAGGTCGGCGTCGAGTCGATCGTCATGCACACGATCCAGGATCCGAACGTCGCACTGAATGCGTTGCGGACCGGGCTCGTTCAGGTCACGGAAATGGCGCCGTCGTTGAACGCTGCGGCGGAATCTGCCGGATACAAGGCTTATTACGCGCCGACGCTCACGCAGCATTTCCTGTTCCTCGACCGCAAGAACATGTTTGCCGACATCAATGTGCGCAAGGCGTTCTGTTCGGCGATCGATTTGCAGGCGATCTCGATCGCCTCGTTCGAAGGCAGCATGAAGCCTGTGTCGCAGCGCTTCCCGGTCGGCCAGTCCGGCCACAATCCCGAGGTCACGGGATGGAAGTATGACCCGGAGGCGGCGAAGAAATATCTCGCCGCTGCCGGCAATCCGAAAATCTCGCTGACGCTGCCGATGTATCCCGGCATCCAGACGACGATGACGCTGGCTGCCCAGATGCTCAGGCAAGTCGGCATCGACGCCAACACGCAGTCGATGACCACCGGCCAGTACTTCACCTACTACCAGTCGGATCGCTATCCGCTGCAGATCAACACCAGCGCCACGGAAAGCATCGGCCCGCTCGACTACTACCAGTTCCGCTTCGGGCCGACCGGTGTCGGCAATCCGTTCAAGGTCGCGGTGCCGGAGCTCGATGCGATCGTCGACCGGGCGCTTGCGGAGCGAGACAACGCGAAGCAGGAAGCGATCTGGAAGGAGATGACGAAGTACATCCACGACAACGCTCTGGACTGTAACTTCTATCTCCAGCCGACCCATTGGGCGTTCGATCCAAAGAAAATGGACAAGCTGCCCGACGACGGTGATGCGGCCGTCGGCGCTGCGCTACGACGAAGTCGTCGTGAAGTGATCGCCGGCGCGGGAGTGTGACCGGCTACGAGGAAGCGGCGGCATGACGCGTTTGATTGCGATACGACTTTCGATGTCGATCGTGTCGCTGCTTCTCGTTTCGGCTTTTGTGTTTGTCCTCATCCAGTTGTCGCCGGTCGATCCGGTGGTGCTGGCATTGGGGGATGGAGCGCCGGCCGAGAAGGTCGCCGCGATGCGGCGCGAGCTCGGCCTCGACCAGCCGGTCGTGATGCAGTACTTGCATTGGCTCGGCGGAATCCTGCAGGGCAATTTCGGCGCCTCGACGTTTACGCATCGTCCGGTCGTCCACGAGCTGGTCGAAAAATTGCCGGTCACGCTGTCGCTGCTGGTCGGGGCGACGGTCATCGCCGTTACCGTCGGCCTGACGCTCGGCTTCGTGGCGGGTCTGCGCCCGGGTAGCTGGGCCGATCGGGCCGTCACCTCGGTCGTCGCGGTTGCGCTGGCCATACCCAGCTTCTGGCTGGCGCTGCTGCTGGCCTCCGTCTTTGCGGTGCAGTTCGGCCTGCTGCCGGTCGCCGGCTACACGGCTTTCCGCGACAGCCCGTTACTGTGGGCCTATTCGCTGATTTTGCCCTGTTTTGCGGTTTCGACCCATGCGATCGCGGTGATCGCCCGCCACACGCGGGGCGTGGTGATCGACGTGATGAACTCGCCTTTCATCGAGGCGATCCGCGCGCGCGGCACGCCGCGCTCGTTGCTTATTCGCCGCTATGTGCTGAAGAACGCCCTGGTGCCGGTGTTGCCCGTCATCGGCGTTCAGCTCGCGATCATCATCGCGGTGAGCACCGTGATGGAGAAGGTCTTCATTCTTCCCGGGCCTCGGCTCGCTGATGGTGAATTCGGTGGTGTCGAGCGATTTTCCGATGCTCAAGGGCGCCATCCTCGTGGTCGCCAGCATCATCGTCTTGATCAATCTGCTGGTCGATATCGGCCTGGGCCTGCTTGACCCGCGGGTGCGCCCGCAGTGAGCGTGACCAACGAGGGCACTCCGCTCGCGGCGACCGGCGATTTGCCGTCGGCAAAGCGCGGCGAAAACCGCGTCCTGTCGCAGATGCTGCGCCAGGCGGCGACCGTTACCGCCTTCGCCGGCATCGTGGTGCTTCTGCTCATTGCGATACTGGCGCCCTCGATCGCGCCCTACGACCCGAATTTCGCGAGCATCCTGGAACGGCATCAGGGAATGTCCTGGCGCCATCTCATGGGCACGGACGCGCTTGGCCGCGACACGTTCTCGCGCATTCTCTACGGCACCCGCACCGCAGTCTGGTCGTCGTTCGTATCGGTGGCTCTCGCGCTGCTTGTGGGCGTGCCCTGCGGCCTGATCGTCGGTTATCTGGGCGGGTGGGTCGATCGCGTCGCCATGCGGGCGACCGATATCCTGCAGTCGGTTCCCTCCCTGATCTTCGCTTTCGCGCTGCTCGCCGTGCTCGGCCGTGGCACCACCCAGACGGCGCTTGCGGTGGCGATTGTCTTCTCCGTCATTCTCATGCGCATCACGCGCGCGCTGACCTTGCGCGAGCGCGAACTGCTCTATGTCGATGCCGCGCGCGTCGCAGGGCTTTCGCGGACGCACATCCTTTTCCGCGAGATTTTGCCGAATGTGGTCGGGCCGCTGATCGTCGAATCCGCGATCATGCTCGGCACGGCGATCCTCATCATCACCATGCTGACCTTCCTTGGCCTCGGCCTCGACGCCAGCATCGTCGATTGGGGCGGGATGCTCGACGAAACGCGGCAGTACCAGGCGGTCTATCCCTATGCCGTCCTTCCACCCGGCCTCGCGATCATCTTCGCGGTGTTGATGTTCAACTTCGCCGGCGATGGCCTGCGCGACGCGCTCGCCGGCAAGCAGCGCTCGACTGCATCCCGCAAGCGGCTGCGGGCTGCGCGGCCCGCCGCGAAGCGCCGCATCACCCGCCGACATCGCCGAGCGCCGACGATCTCGTCACCGTCGAGCGCCTTCAAGGTCGAATTTCCCGGCGAGGACGACGCGGTTCTGGAAATCCTTTCCAACGTCAGTTTCTCGATCCGGCGCGGCGAAACGCTCGGCCTGGTCGGCGAGTCCGGCAGCGGCAAGTCGATGACGGCGCTCGCGCTGCTCGGTCTGGTGCCGAAGCCGGGCCAGGTGACGGCCGGCAGCATCCGGTTTGGCGGCCGCGATCTGACGGCGATCCCGGAATCAGAAATGAACCGCATCCGCGGTTCGGACATCTCGATCATTTTCCAGGACTCGATCGGCGCCTTCTCTCCCGTTCACACCATCGGCCAGCAGCTCGCCGAGCCGCTCAAGATGCACAAGGGCTTGAGCGACGCCGACGCGATGAAGCGCGTGATCGAGTTGCTCGATCTGGTCGGCGTTCCCAATGCGGCCAACCGCGTCAACGACTATCCGCATCAATTCTCGGGCGGCATGGCGCAACGCGCCGCGATCGCGATGGCGCTGAGCTGCGGCCCGAAAGTCCTGGTGGCTGACGAGCCCACAACGGCGCTCGACGTCACGATCCAGGCGCAGGTGCTCGATCTCCTTGGCGACCTGCAAAAGCGCTTCAACATGTCGGTGCTGCTGATCACCCACGATCTCGGCGTCGTGGCGGAGACCTGCGACCGCGTGATCGTCATGTATGCGGGCGAGATCGTGGAGGAGGGCGACGTCATGCAGATCCTGACGCGCCCCCGGCATCCCTATACGCGCGCTCTTCTGGCGGCGACGCCGCGCAATGACGTTCGCGTCGAGCGGCTCCCGACCATCCGCGGCTCCATGCCGGCGGCGTGGGAATGGCCGCGGGGCTGCCGCTTCGCGCCGCGTTGCGCCTACGCGTTGCCTGCCTGCAGCGCAGCGCCTGTTCCGTTTGTGGATGGCGCCCGCTGCATCCGGGTCCATGAACTCGAGCCGGCAGGGGCGCTCCATTGAGCCAGCAACCGCTCCTCAAGGTGCGCGACCTCGCCGTGACCTACCGGCTCGGCACCGCGTTCGTCGCCAGCCGCAAGCGGGTGTTCGAGGCGGTGAAGAAGGTGTCGTTCGATATTCACGCCGGGCAGGGCTTTGCCCTTGTCGGCGAGTCGGGCTCGGGCAAAACGACGATCAGCCGCGCCATTCTCGGGCTGGTGCCGATCTCCGGCGGCAGCATCGAATTCGACGGCCGGGATGTCTCGCGTCACGACAAGGCCAGCCTCGCGGCCTTCCGGCGCGACGTGCAGGTGGTGTTTCAGGACCCGCGCTCGTCGCTCAATCCGCGGCGCACCATTCGCGCCGCGATCGGCTCGGTGATCGAGCGGCATTTCGGGCTGACGCGCGCGCAGACCGACGACCGCGTCGCCGAGCTTCTGGATAATGTGGGGCTGCGCTCCTATCACATGCAGCGTTTCCCCGGAGAGCTGTCCGGCGGACAGCGCCAGCGCGTTGCGATCGCCAAGGCGCTTGCCACCAAGCCGCGTCTTCTGGTGTGCGACGAGCCGGTGAGCGCGCTCGACGTCTCCACGCAAAGTCAGATCCTCAATCTGCTGAGCGACCTGCGGCAGCAATTCGGGCTCGCCTATCTGTTCATCTCGCACGATCTCGCCGTGGTGCGGCAGGTCGCGGAGACCGTCGCGGTCCTGCATCGCGGCGCGATCGTCGAGGCCGGGCCGACCGAACAGATCTACCGCCAGCCGACGCAGCCCTATACGCGCATGCTGCTGTCGTCGGTGCTCAATCACGATCCGCGCGGCCGCGACGAGCGCCGTGCCGCGCGCGCATCGCTGCGCGCTGCTTCCGCGGTCAACGCCAATGTCTGAAATCCTTCACATCTGAAACACTGGAAGTGTCATGGCAAAAGTACTGTTCAAGAACGCCTTCGTCGTCTCCTGCAACGCCAAGATCGGCGATGTCCCGGGCGCCGACGTCCTGGTCGAAGGCACGCAGATCAAGCAGGTCGGCGCCAAGCTCGACGCCGCGGGCGCGGAAGTGGTCGATGCGACCGGCATGATCCTGATGCCGGGCATGATCGACACCCATTCGCACCTCTGGGAAACGCCGTTCAAGGGCCGCGTCTCCGAGGGCTGGGGCATGGAGTATTTCACCAATATTCATCCGCTGGTCAGCCACTGCACGCCGGAGGATTCCTACGCAGCGATCTTTGCCGGACACATCGAGTCGCTCTGCAACGGCGTGACGACGATGTTCGACTACAATACGAGCATCAATTCGCCCGAGCATGCCGACGCCGCGGTCCAGGCGCTCAAGGATGCCGGCATCCGCGGCTTCATGGGCTACGACTTCCGCGGCAAGGCGCCGAACTTCACGCCGCCGCTGGCGCCATCCGCTGCGCGCTTCAAGGACGTCGAGCGCGTGCGCAGCGGCATTCCCAACAAGCCGCGCGACCTTGTCCGCCTCGCCACGTGTCTCGGCGACATCGCTCCTGACAACATCGACAATATTGTGAAGGAGATCGAATTCTCCCGCGGCATCGGCTGCTACATGTCGTGGCATTGCAACAAGGCCGGCGAACTCGAGCAGATTGCCGCACGCGGCCTGCTCAAGAACGATCTCCTGCCGGCGCACGGCAATTACACCACCGACAAGGACCTCGACCTGCTCGGCGAAGTCGGCGGCTATCTGACGTCGCAGACCGAAGCCGAGACCTATGCCGGACGGCGCTCGATGAGCATGATCGCGCGCGGCATTCGCAGGGGCGTCCGCATCGCCATCGGCGTGGACGTGCCGGTGATCGGCAATCTTGGCCTGCTGCCGCAGATGCGGCTGCTGCATTTCCTCCAGCGCTACATGGATGGCGCGATCGAGCGCCACGAAGGCCTGGTGCCGGTGGTGCGCCGTCCCGGCGTGCCGACGCTCCACCCGCGCGACATCCTCGAGATCGCGACCATCAACGGCGCGGGCGCGCTCGGCATCGGCGACGTCACCGGCCAGATTGCGCCGGGCTTCGAGGCCGACATTGTGCTGATGGATACGCGCAATTTCGGTGTCGCCGAAGGCGACCCGGCAGGCCACATCGTGCTCAACAGCTCGTCGGGCGACATCGATACGGTGATGGTGGCGGGCACGTTCCGCAAGCGCGGCGGCAAGATGCTCGGCGTCGACATGAGCAAGATGCTTGCCGGGCGCGTCGCGGCCCGCAACCGCATCTACAAGGCGGCGGGCGAGGTGCCCGGCGGCCTGCACAAGACCTACTGGGGATGGGGCGACGGCAAATAGCCGCCGCTCGCGCCCATCCTAGAAGCCTTGCTCCACCGTCTTGCGGATGCCGGCGAGGTCCTTGCCGGCGAGGCCCATGCGCTCGAGGGTGCGGGCGTTTTTCGCATAATCGTCGCCGCTCATCATGATGCTGAAGTCGATCAGCGTCTGATGCGCCGGCATGTCGACGCCGGCGATCTTGGCGAGCGCGACCATCGGCATTAATCCGACCGCCACATCCTCGGCGACGAAATTGCTCTCGAACGATTTCGGCGTCGGCGTGCCGCCATAGGGGCCGTCGGCATTGTAGGTGAGCTTCTGCATCGCCTCCGGCAGGGTCGGCTCGCGCACCTTGTAGACGCGCTCGAACCACTCTTCGAGGGTCGGCACCTTGGCGCCGAGCGCGGTCGCCGCCTTGACGCGTTCGTTGCTGAGCGCGGTGTAGGCACGCGCGACCCCGGGGGTGACGCCTTCGGCATAGAACAAATATTGCTCGCCGCGCTCGATCCGCGTCGCGTTCGCCATGCAATTGGCGACGTGCAACAGGGCATTGGCGTTCATGAAGCCGGTATGGAAGACATTCGGCACCTTCTCCGCGGTCGGAAACAGCGGGCCGAGGATCTTGAACACCTTGTCGATGTCCTTGCCGGGGAAGCTCGCGATCTGCAGCCAGCGCTTGGTGACGACGGGCTTCATCTTGGCGGGCCCGAGCTTGCGGGCCGAGTAGGGGAAGTTGTCCATCTCGGCGAGGTTGATGTCGGCCTTGCAGCCGCTTTGGTCGAGCACGCGGCGGAAGGCGAGCGCGCCGCCGGTATTGCCCTGGATCAACAGCACGGTCTGGCCGTCGCGCAGCAAGGGCGCGAGGTTTTTGGCGACCGAGGCCTGACGGTGGCCGCCGGTGACGACGATGATGACGTCGGCGCCCTCCACCGCCTTGGCGAGATCGGTGGTGGCGAGATCGAGTTTCGAGAAACCATTGCCGAGGCCTTCGGTCTCGACCCCGCCCCGCGCGCGCAGATCGGTGAGCTTGGCATCGTCGATATCGTGCAGCCGCATCTTGTGACCAAGCGCGCCGAGATGCCCCACCAGCAGGAAGCCGCCAATGCCGGCGCCAATGACCGTAATGGTTTTCGTGTCGCTCATAGTGTCCCTATTCCCTGAGGTTCAGACGCCGAGTGAATGGTCGCCGGGCCGCTGCCAGAACACCAGGCGGTGATGCACGGCCCGCACGATCGCGTGCAGCACCACGCCGATCAGCGAGAGCACGATCAGCGTGGCGAACACGCCGGCAATGTCGAAGGCATAGTTGTAGTCGAGCAGCACGCGGCCAAGCCCGGTGGTGGTGCCGACGAACTCGCCGACGATCGTGCCGATGATGCTGAGCACGATGCCGATGTTGAGGCCGGCGAAAATATAGGGCAGCGCGCTCGGCAGCTGCACGATCCGGAAAATCTGCCATCGCGTGGCGCGATAGCTGCGCATCAGCATGATCTGTTCGGGACGCACCGAATTGAGGCCTTCGATCGTGTTGACCGCGACCGGAAAGAAACAGATCAGCATCGACATGAATACTTTCGACCCGATGCCGAAGCCGAACCACACGATGATGATCGGCGCCAGCGCCACCTTGGGCACGGTCTGAAGCGCCACCACGTATGGATAAATAAGGCGGTTGAAGACGTCGAATTGCGACACCAGCACGCCGATCACGAAGCCCATCAGTGAGCCGAGCACGAAGCCGATCACGGTCGCGCCGACGGTGTAGAGGCCATGCTTGAAGAAAACGCCACTCGTTATGCCGCGGATCAATTGGTCGAACACCGCGATCGGGGACGGGAAAAGCAGCGGCGATACCTTGAAGTAACGGATCGAAGCCTCCCACAGCAGCAATCCGATCACGATCACCGCCAGCCGCTCGAGTACGCCGCGGATGCTCATGCCGTCTTGGCCCCTTTGTGGATGAACATGTCGGCGGAAAAATACTGGCGGATGTGGTTGGCGATCTCGCCAAACCGCGGCTGCGCGGTGACTTCGAGCCCGCGGGGACGCGGGATATCGATATCGATCACTTCAAGGATGCGGCCCGGCACCGGTCGACATCACCGCGACGCGGTCGGACAGCAGCACTGCCTCCTGGATCGAATGCGTGATCAGGATCACGGTCTTGCGGTTGGCCTGCCAGATCCGCATCAACTCGATATTCATGTAATCGCGCGTCATGGCATCGAGCGCGCCGAACGGCTCATCCAGCAGCAGGATCGGGGGGTTGGTGACGAGGGCGCGGCAGATCGCGACCCGCCGCTGCATGCCGCCCGACAACTGCCATGGGTAATGATTGGCGAAATCGGTGAGGCCGGACATATCGAGCAGTTCGAGCGCGCGCTGGCGATACTCCGCGCGCGGCAGCTTCATGACCTCGACCGGCACCATGATGTTTTCGAGCACGGTGCGCCAATCGAGCAGCAGCGCGCCCTGAAAGACGATGCCGACATCGGTCGAAGGCGCGGTGACGCGCTTGCCGGCCACCGTGATGTGCCCGGCGCTCATCGGCACGAGGCCCGCCACCAGACCCAGAAACGTGCTCTTGCCGCAGCCTGAGGGGCCGACGATGGAGACAAACTCGCCGTCCTTGACGGCGAGGCTGACGCCCGTGAGCGCCTCGACCGAGCGGCCTTTCGACGCGGAATAGGTCTTGCCGACCGAAACAGCCTCGATCATCGCGCCCGCAATCGCCGCGTCCATCATCCGGTCCATCGTTCTTGTCAGCGAGTATTGCTTGCCGGCATCGGCATTGTCACGCCGCTTGCCATGCGAAAAGACACTCGCGCCAGTACGTGCCGTGCCTTGCTTTCGCGTGTGCGGACATTGACAATCGCGCCACGCAAGACCGGTCCTTACCAGCGGGAGAGCTTCATGCATCGCGTTTCGAAAATCGGAATGGTTGTGGTCGGCGGATTGCTCGCTGTGATTGTGCAGGCCAATGCCGCCGATCAATTCACCCTGATGTTCGGGCAGCGGACCGCGACCGCGTCGGAGGCGCGCAGCTACTTCATTCCGAAGCATCTCGGCTTCTTCAAGGAAGAGAATCTCGAAGTCACCTTGCAGCCGACCGATGGCGCGACCCAGGAGATGCAGTTGCTCGCCGCCGGCCAGGGCGATGCCGGCCTCGGCGCGCCGCCCGCGATCCTGCTGGCGCGCAACAGCGGCGCGAATGTTCGCGCCATTTACAACTCGGTGCGCAACCACGGCACCGCGCTTGCCGTGCTGGCCGACGGGCCGATCAAGGATCCGAAGGAGCTCAAGGGCAAGAAGGTCGGCGTGATGTCGATGGGCGCGTCCCGCACCCTCGACGGCTACGCGATGGCGCAGGCGGCCGGCCTCGATCCCAAGAAAGACGTCGAATGGCTGCCGGTCGGCTTCGGCGTGCAGGCCGCGCTCGCGCTCAAGCGCGGCGACGTGCAGGCGCTCGCGCTCTGGGACCTCACTTATGCCGACATGGAAGCCAACGGCATTCCGCTGCGCTATTTCACCTTCCCGTTCCAGGAGGACATTTTCGGCTACGTCTATGTGTCGACCGATGAGAAGCTGAAGACGCGGCGCGCCGACATCATCAAGGTGCTGCGGGCCGGCGCCAAGGCGCAGGTGTTCCAGAGCGCCAATATGGAAGCGGCGGCATGCGCCTATCTGATCGAGTCGGGCCGGTGGGACACCGCGGCGGACAAGCCGAAGGCGTTCGAGGCGGCGCTCGCGGTCGTGAAGCAGGACACGCTGCGCTCCCCGGTGCCGGAGCAGGGCAGCATCGGCACGTTCCCGCCGGGCAGCTGGGAGAAGGTGCGCGACTATTATCACAGCCTCGGCGTGATCAAGGACAAGCTGGCGGCCGAGGATTATTTCGTCACCGACCCGAAGTTCTACGCGGAGGTCAACGATTTCGACCGCGCCAAGATCGAGGCGATGGCGAAGAACTATCCGGGCAAGTGCAAATAGCGCGATTGATTTTAGCCGATCAAGCGCAGCCGCTGCCCGGGTTTCTACGTTCGCGGATGTTGCAGAACTTCGGGAGCTGACGGGTTACGTCAAGCTTTGGCGTTTCGTTGACTGGTTTCGGGAACGCCCGAGATTGCCGCTTGGCAGCGTAACCTGCGGAAAAACAACCGTAAAATTGTTGGCGACCCTGTGACGTAAGTCACAGGTCCCCTGTACGGCCCCGGTTTAGGTTCGTCCCCAGTTGAACCGCTGCCGACCCAGGGAAATCCAATGACCCGTTTCACCAGAATTTTAGAGGCTTTCGACAGCGCGCAGAAAGCCAGAGCCGACCAGACCATCCGGCGACATTCACATTCCGGCGCCAAGGTCCCTGAAGGTCAGGGAAGCCAAAAAAATGCCGAAGGCGATAAGCCTGCAGCGGATGCGCCGTATCAACCCTCATTGGTCGCGGGGATGTCACTATGAAGCCCTCAACGCGGAAATCGGCGACGTCACGATGCCGCTGAACTGCTTTGAAAAGCACCACTACGACCACACCGGCGTCGTCGTCATCGCCAGTGCCTGGCTCGTCTTGTACGGCCTGGTGTTCAGCGGCTTCGCTTTCACGCCGACGGTAGAGGTCTTCGCCTCTCTTTATTAGCGGCGCTTGAGATACCGAGCCGGATTGATGACCAGCCTCAGTCCGGCTCCGTCAACTTTCTGAGCGTTGCCCGATTCTTGATCGTGATGAGATTGTTTTCGGTTTTGATGACACCGTTGCGCTGCCATTCGCGGAGGCATTTGTTGATACTCTCGCGCGAGGCACCGACAATATTTCCAAGTTCGCGTTGCGACAGGCCGATCGGCAGCATAGCGGCTGCCGGCGAGCCGTCCTGGTCCGCGCCGGAGAGACGCAGCAGCGTCTTGGCGAGGCGGCCGGCGAGATCCAATAGGGCGACCTCCGCGGTTTTCTCGGTGAGTTTCCGGAGCCGCTCGCAAAGTACCTGGACGAGGCCGTTCCACGCATTTGGATGGCGCTCCAGAAAGTCGAGGACGTCACGCCGCTCAAGAACCGCCAGGCTGCAAGCGGTTACCGCTTTGGCGTCAGCCGATCGCGCTCTTCCATCGAGCAGCGCGATCTCTCCAAAAAAATCGCCGGGCTGCACCGTCGCGAGCACGATTTCTTTTCCCTCCGCGGAGGGGCAACTGATCCGCACGTTTCCCTTCAAAACGGCCATCATGCTGTCGCCGGGCGCGCCCATGAGAAAAACGGTCTCGCCGCTGGAGAATGTGCGGACGCGGGCCCGGGCAACCAGGCCCTTGCGCTCGTCTGCACTCAGTCCACGGAACAGCGCACAGGCTCCAAGCAAAGCCCGCGCCTCGTCTTGCCCGCTCCGGCCGGGTGCTTCAGCCATGCTCCGCCGCTCTCCGTTGGCCGATCAATGCTATCAGACTCTTTCGATCGCGCCGCTGGTGAATTGCAGCGAAGTGGACGGGCGTCCGCTGCCCCGTGCTATAAAATTCCACGCTAAGTGCCGCCGATCTGGAGGCGGGCGGATGATCGCTGCTGCCGCGTCGACGTTCCGCAAAGGCATTGCGGGCATCGGCGGATTATCCGGCTTGCCCCGGGAACTGAGCGCCGGGTTGGTCGCCAGCCTGTCGGCGCTGACCAATTGTTTCGCGTTCGGGGCGCTGATCTTTTCCGGCCCGCTTCATATTTTTCTCGCGCAAGGGATAGCGGCCTCGCTGCTGACTTGCACGGCAGCGGCGTTCGTCATCGCCCTGACGAGCCGGTTCCCGATTGCCATTGCCGCTCCGACAGCAGCCATTTCGGCGCTACTGGCCGTGTTGATGGCCGTCGCTGGCGCCCGCCATGAGCAGCTTGCCGCCGCCACAGATGCTGGCCCTGGCCTATGCGGCGCTGTTTACAGCAACCGCAGCGGTCGCCCTCACTCTGTTGCTGCTTGGTTTTATCAACGCCGGCAAGCTCGTGCGCTTCGTGCCCTATCCGGTTATCGCCGGGTTCATGGGCGCAACCGGGTGGCTGGTGATGGCGGGTGCGGTCAAGATGTCGACCGATGTGTCAGTCGGCCTCGCCGCGCTGACACAGTTCGCGCAGCCGCGAGAAGGGCGGCTGCTCGCACTCCTGCTGGTGTGGAC
The DNA here is from genome assembly GCA_963788805.1 of uncultured Alphaproteobacteria bacterium. Lineage (GTDB taxonomy): Bacteria > Pseudomonadota > Alphaproteobacteria > Rhizobiales > Xanthobacteraceae > Pseudolabrys. Next base: position 154,912 of record CAWBHU010000010.1, on the reverse strand, counting down.
CGCGGTGCTTTGGGTGCTGACCAAGAAGATCAAGCACCCGCTCACCTTGCCGGTGGCTCTTGTACTCGCGTCGCTTGCGACCGATCTGGCGCTGCGTTTTCTTGGAATTTCCGGCGAGGCCGCGCACAAGCAAGGCTTTTGTTTTCAGTCACTGACACGAGTTGGCCGGGAATCCCGGCGCTGAACGGCACCTATTTGCAAGCCGACTGGCGTCTCATCTTGATGAGTTCCGGCGCGATCGGCGCAATCGGCGCGGTGGTCGTGATTGCCGTGCTGCAAACTTTGTCGCTGGCAACCGGTCTGGAAATGACGACCCGCACCGAGGCCGATCTCGATCACGAATTGCGCAGCATGGGGTGGGCCAATGTGGCCACGGCCGCGCTGGGAGGCTTCGTCGGTCAGGTTGCCTTGAGCGCGACCACAGTAAACCGATCCGCTGGCGGCACCTCGCGCATCACCGGCCTTGTCGTCAGCATGGTCGCGTTGCTGGCCATGCTCGGCGCCGGCGCCGCGCTCGAATACATCCCGCGCTTTGTGCTCGGTGGCGCGCTGTTAATGCAAGGCCTGCGTCTTGTGCAGGAATGGGCGGTCGCCACCTACCGGACCCTGCCACGGCTGGAGTGGCTTCTGATCGTGGCAATGATCGTGATCACGGCGTGGTTCGGATTCGTAACCGCGGAAGTGGTCGCTCTTCTGGCGGCGTGCGTACTATTTGCGCTCAGTGTAAGCCGCGCCGGCGTGGTTCGTGCCATCTCGGGTCTCAATGCCCGCACCTCAACGCTGGTACGGCCGGAAGCCGAAATGCTTCTGCTTGCCGAGCATGGAAGCGCCGTCCAGATCATAGATCTGCGAGGTTTTGTGTTTTTCGGCTCGACGCACGAATTGCGCGAAACAGTGAAGGCTCTTTTGGCTGAGCATAAACCGCTCATGCTGATATTCGATTTCAATAAAGTTATTGGAATCGACTCCTCCGCTGCGACGGCCATGGTGGGAATTTCCCGGCTGCTCCGCGACAAGAATATCCAAACGCGGATTGTCGGACTTTCCCCGGCGGTCAGCTCGGTCTTTCGCGGTCAGCCGGATTTGACAAGGATGTTGTCGCCCCGACCAACATCGATGCAGCACTCGAGCAAGGCGAGGACATGGTGATCGCCCGGCATGCGTCCGGATCGTCGGACCATGTTGCCTTTTCCGATTGGATGTCTTCGCTGCTGGGTAGCGCCCAAAATGCCGCCACTCTGCGGCAGTATCTGGTCTCGGCGCCTTACCGGAGCGGCACCTATCTGTGTCGCCAGGGCGATCCGACCAACGATTTGTACCTGATCGAAACCGGGCGACTGAGTGCGCTGGTTCAAAATGACGGTGGTGCTCCGATCCGCCTGCGGGCATTCGGCGCAAACACGCTGGTCGGAGAAATAGCATTTGTGCTCAACGTGCCGCGCACGGCGAGCCTGCGCGTCGATGAGGATGCGATCGTATGGTCGCTCAGCAGGAGCGCCTACGGCGACCTTCTTGCGGCCCACCCGGATCTCATGGTCGCACTGATGCAAAGCATCCTGAGGCTTCAAGTCGAGCGGCTTTCCTTCGCGACACGGCGTATTGCCGATCTACAGGCCTAGATGTGCAAGGCGCTTTGAAGGTGGACCCAACAACAAACAATCGGAGCATCACGCCGGAGGCTCGCCGCGTGATCGAACAGCTGCATCAATTCGTGACGCGCCCGGACGTGCGTGCCGGATTACTCCGGACGAGAGCCGAAGCGGAGAAGAAATTGCAGCAGGATCCCGCTCTTTCAACGGCGGCCGCGGCATTCGACCTGGCGCAACTCGGCTGGTCGCAAGCCGACCTGATCGGCAGCGGGAGAGTGGTCGTGACGCGCGATGGCGGCGGCGACGGCATTGAGCGACACGCCAACAGCACGCAGTACCTGTTTGTGCTCGACGGCCCGATCGAAACGCATGTCCAAACAACAGATGGTTGGCATGTGGACCGCTATGGGTACGGCGATTCTGCGCAGCTTGAAGACCAATGGCACGTTGTCGTGCCGGGGACATGGCACAAATCGGTGGCGCCGGGAGCGCGAAACTGGGGCATCGTCGCGTTCCATTCGGCGCGCGAAGTGAGCGATGAGTATCAGTAGGGGATCTCTTTACCCGACGTCCCTGAGCAACTCTCGCGCCTCGGTCAATTCGACGGTATTCAACCCCTCGGTGAACCACTCGTAGAGCGCGGCGCATTGCGCGGTTGCCGTGCCGCTTTCCCCGTGCTGCCGCGCCAGCCGGACCATGCTGATACATGCCCGCAATTCGAGAGCCTTGGCGCCTTGCTTGTGGGCGACCGCGAGCGCGCGCTCGAAACAGGTCTGGGCTTCGCCGGCGTTCGCCTTGTCCAAGGCGAGCAGTAGTTCTCCCTTGACCCGGTGAAGCTCGGCCTCGAACCAATATGTGCCCATCGTGCTGGCGATTTGCAGCGCCGTGGTGATCAATCCGAGCGCTTCGGCGGTTTTCCCGGCGAGCGTCAGCGCTCGCGCATGCAACAGCAGGAACAACGGTTCCCACAGCTTCGCATCGGTGGCTTGGTAATGCCGCAGTGCTTCTTCGATCTGCGCTATTCCGCTATCCGTTTGGCCGAGCTCGGCCTCAGCCCATCCTGCGATGATCTGGCCATGGGCCCGCCATGTCGGAAATCCCTGCTCGGTCGCAAACTCGATCGCCGCTCGGGCCTCTTGCAGGGCAAGCGCTGCTTCGCCGCGGAATTGATGGACCCATGCTGACGCAAGCATGGCATAGGCGAGACTGAACGCGTGCCGCGGCGTTATCGCATGCGCCAGGTGCAGTGCTTGGGCAGCGCCTACGCGCGCCTGATCCGGATAGCCCATCAACGAGAGCGCCAGCGCGCCAAATCCAAGCGCAGAGACCGCTGGATCGCGGCCGAGGCGGTCACGTAACGCGCCGTGCCGCTCGCTATCGTAGAGGGCAATCGCGCGCTCCATGTGCGCGCAGCAGTCGGCCAAATCGCCGGTGCGGAGCAGCGCCAGTCCGAGCAATTCGTGGCCGCTGACGAACAGCTCGGCCTCTTGCCGGCGCTCGGCTAGGCCCAGCAACTGTTCGCCGATATCAAGCGCCGACCGCAGTTCGCCACGATTGACCTGCAGCAGGCCCAACCCGGCCAGCGCACGCACCAGGTCCGCGCTTTCCGTCGTGTCCCGGCAAAGGTCGCGCGCGCGTCCATAGGCTTGCGAGACTTCAGGGACGGCAAAGCCGCGGGTCGCCATCCAGGCGGCCCCGAGCATCGATTGCAACTGCAGCTCGCGCGCGTCCCGCTCCGCGTGATCGGAAAGCGCCGGCAGCATGGTGAGCGCCGAAGTTACGTGATCGATTGCGGTGGCATAGGCCGAACGCTGCATCGCCTGGGCCGCTGCTCGCTGCAGAAATTCAACGGCTTTCGGCCGGTTGTCGCTCGCGGCGTAATGATGGGCGAGCTCGTAGCAGTAGTCGTCCAGCCGATCGCTGTAATAGGCCTCCATCGCTTGTGCGGCGCGCGAGTGTAATGCGCGGCGGGACTGGGCCAACAACTGGCTGTAGGCGGCCTCGCGGGTCAGCGCATGGGCGAATGCGTATTCGATGTCCGGGAACGCAGGCTGCTCATAGATAAATTCGGCGGCCTGCAGACGGTCGAGCATCTCGTGGAGTTGTGCCTCAGGACGGTCCGCCACGCGTGCGATGAGCTGCAAGGGGGAGGCCATCCCAAGCACGGCAAGCATCTGGAGAAACTCCTTGTCCTCCAGAGGCAACCGGTCGATGCGCGCCGTCAACACGCCTTGCACAGTTGCCGGCATATCGATCTTTGAGGGTATTTGCGTCAGCTCGATCTTGTCGCCGCGTCTTAGAATGCCCTCGTCGAAAAGGGTCCGGACGTACTCCTCCATGAAGAAGGCATTGCCTTCGGTTTTCTCGATGATCAGCCGCTTGAGCTGATCCAGCGCGGGATCGTCTCCGAGCAGCGCCTTCAGCAATTCCTGCGCATCATCCTGGCCGAAGGCGTTCAAGCGTATCTGCGTGTGGGACGTCGCCGCATCCCAGCTCGGTTGATATTCCGGACGATAATTGACGAGCAGCAGGATGGACGCCTTCTTCAAGTCGTGACCGAACATCGTCAGGAAGCTTTGGGTCTCGTCGTCGAGCCAATGCAGGTCTTCCATCACCATCAGGACCGGCTGCCGCCGGGCTTCACGGCGCACCAGGCGCTGAATGGCGTTGAAGATCCGGCGGCGCCGGATCTGCGGATCCATGTGATCGATGGGCGCGTCCGGGTCCGTGACGCCTAGCAGCGCCAGCAAGAACGGGATGGTGTCCTCGAGGCTGCGGTCGAGCGCCAATACCCGCCCGGTCACCTTCTCCAGGACGCTTCGGTTGTCTTCTCCCGGGTCGATCTGAAGATAGGTCTTCAGCATGTCGACCAACGGCAGGTAGGGGAACGCCTTGCCGAACGAGGCCGAGCTGCATTCCAGTACCAGGCATTCGTTTTTCGCCAGCAGCTTGAATTCATGGAACAGGCGCGATTTGCCGACACCGCCGTCGCCGACGACACCGACGATTTGTCCTTCGCCTCGCTTGGCAAGCTCGAATGATCCCCGCAGGCGTTCGAGCTCGGTCTTGCGGCCGATGAATCGTGCCAATCCGTGGCTGGCCGAAACTTCAAGCCGCGTGCGCAAGGGGCCGATGCCGATCACCTCATAGAGGTCTGTGCTGGTATTGACGCCCTTCATCGGCACGGGGCCGAGATTGCGAAACTCGAAGTAGCCCTCTGTCAGCTCGTAGGTGGACTCGCTGACGACCACCGAGCCCGGAGTTGCGATGCCCTGGATACGGGCCGCCAAACCCGTTGAGTGCCCGACCGGATCGTAAAACGCGCGTTGGCTGTCGGCCTCGAGCGAACGCACCACCACTTCGCCGCTATTGATGCCGATCCTGATTTGAATTGGCGGCAGCCCATGTTCGCGCAGCAATTGCGCGCCATACGCCTGCATCCGCTCCTGCATGCTCAGCGCCGCATAAATCGCCAGGCGGGCGTGATCTTCGCGCGCAATCGGCGCGCCGAAGAAGGCGAAGATGCCGTCGCCGACCGCGTTGGCGACATACCCGTCGTACCGGTACACCGCATTCATCATCAGGCGCAGCGCCGGATCGATCACCTGACTGGCGAGGTCGGGATCCATGCCTTCGAGCAGCGCCATCGAACCTTTGATGTCCGCGAACAGCGCCGTGATGATCTTGCGCTCGCCGGCGTGCTTGCTCAGCAGCGCCGCGTGGCCGAGGCGGAATCGCTCGGCGAGATGCGCCGGCACGTATGGGTCCGCCGCCGCGGCATCGGGCGCGAGGGCAGGGCCCGCCGAGGGCGACGGCGCCTGCGATTGCGCGCCCAGCCGGGTGCCGCATTTTCGGCAGAACTTGCTGTCGGCGGTGTTTGAGGTCCGACAGCTGCTGCAAATCAGCGCGAGCTTTTCACCGCAATGCTGGCAGAAGCTGGCATCGGCCAGATTTTCGCCTTGGCAGCGGGGACATTGCATGCGGCAATCTCAGTGACGCATTCAAGCGCCCTGATGGTAAGGCGGCAATTTGAACTGCTGTTGCAGCAACGTTTCGGTGGAGCGCAGCGCGCCGTCCACCCACGCCTGCTCATCCGAATAGGCTTCGCCGCAAGTGTAAAGCTTGCCTGGCCACGGAGCCTGGAGGCGCTGCATGACCTGCTGGTCATTGACGCCGACTTTCCACGAATGATCGCCGTCCCCGACGTCGCCAGTGCCCCAACCGACATAGGTGGACAGCAGCGGTTGCGGCAGCTCGGTGTTGCCGAAAAACGTGGCGAGCTCGCGCATCGCCTCCTCAACTACGAACGTACTGGCAGGCGTCGAGTTCGGCGGCTGGGTCCAGGGGGCGGTTACCGGAAAAGGCGTGCCGATCTGCTGCAGCGTATCCCAGTAGCCGGTGCGGTCGTAGTCGCAGTAGATCGTCATCGACGCCGGGCCGGTGGCGTTCTGGTCGATCGGGTCGTAGCAGTAGAACTGCGCCATCGGCAGATCGGTGAACGAGCCGCCAGTGGCAACTTGGTAGAGATTGTACCACCACCGCTCGTTGAAATAGAGATTGATCTTGGTCAGCGGCATACTGGTGACGCTGTCGAGGTCCGCCATGAGTTGGCCACTCATCAGTCCAGAGCGTGTCGCCAGCGCCTGAAGCGGAAGGCTGGGCAGCGCGAGAACGACTTGCGGAGCCACGAACACGATGCTGCCCTGCTTGGCACTCACCGACACGGGGTCTGCTGCGGAATTAGTGGTTACCGTGTCGACATGAGTGTTGAAGTAGAATTGCCCGCCCATTTGCTGAATTGCCTTCTGCAGCGAGGTTGGCAGGTTCTCGTAGCCTGGCCTCAACGTCATGTACTGAGGCAAGTCGTCGAAGTCCCCCATCGTCTGGAATCCGACGCCGGCATTGACCTCCTGCCGGTAGAACGCCAGGAAACCCATGCAGTCCTCGACCATCTGCATGCACTCCTGCGACAAGCCGTAATCCCTGAGCAGCGCCCAAAAACCCCATTGATAGAGCGGTATGCCGCGATAGGTGCATTGCAGACGAAATTGCTGCCAGTCCTCCGGAGTTTTCGGCGCCGCGAAGTTGTTCTGGCTCAGGATGGATTCCAGAACGCCTTGAAGAATTTCGTTCGGCTGTTTGTTTTGCTCGTTGGGAGCAAGATTATAGATCGTGCTCCAGATCGGGGGATCCGCATTCGCCTGCCCGAACGTGAAAGCTTTGCCTCGCAAATTATAGATGTTGTTATCGTCCCCCATTCGGAAAGGCATGATGTCAAAGAATTTGTAAACCGCATTGAGCAGCCACCAAAGGTTGGACATCTGCAGAGTGAACCGCATGCCGCCTTCTTCATTTTTGACCGGCTGGCCGTTGATGTATTCGACATCCGTATCGAGGCGCCCTCCGGAGCGATTAAGTTTTTCCACGATGACGATGTTGGTGCCGGGTTTTTGCTTGAGCATCCGCCAGGCGAAATAGAGGCCGGCCATGCCGGCGCCCACGACGACGATGTCCGCAGTGATGGTATTTGAATTGGCGTTTGACATGGTCCCCCCCGACCGTGTTTGCCGTCATTAGACGTGCATTGCTCGTGCTTACATTCGGCGCCGCATCTCGCGACCTTTCGCGATCGCCGACACCGGTGTGGCGCACAACCATAGGACGAATTTTGTATTTTCGACATAAATCTTCTGCAAAATGCCGGTGTCACTGGTGTGACTGAGTTCCATCGCTTTCTGCGGAGCACTTTGTGCGGGCGTTTTCACCATCTGGCACTCTGCTGAAGATCTAACCGACCGGGTGGCTTCTGTAGTAATCGGCATCGGCCGCGGATTGCTTCCATTCCGCATTGCCCCGCCAGTCATGATGGTGCGCCAGCATGTCCGAGCCGTAGCGCACGCGGAACAAAAGCGTGCGCTCAGATCCATTTTCGTATTCGTGCACTTCGCCCGGCGGATGCACCACGAAGGCGCCGGGCGTCACAGCGATGGTTTCCTTGGGCGTGCGCATGGTGCCGCCGCCGGAAAAGCAGAAATAAATTTCGGTCGCGTGCGGGTGGCAATGATAGGGGCTGATCTGTCCCGGTTCCCAACAGGCGACCGTGACGTCACCCTCGGCGATCTTGCCGAGGATCTTCTCCACGTGGTGTTTGGGATTCCACTGCTGCTCGCGCTCGAGATTGAAAACATGCATGCCGCTGCATCTCCGGTGAAGATGGGATCGGTAACTAGCTCAACTGGCGGTCATTGAGGAAACGCTTCAACGCGTCGATAACGATGCCGGGCTCGGTTGCGGTCGGAAAATGCCCGCTATCGGGGCACACCACGATCTCGGGTTTCGCTGCGAATGCTTCGAGAAAAGGCTGTTCCGCTTCCGGCGCGAAACCGCTTGCTCATGCCGCCGCGAAATATGAGCAGCGGGCAATGCACGGCCTTGGCTTTTGCGAACAGGTCATAATCGCTGGCGGGAGAGGCGGTAAAAGCCCGCAGCCGGCGCAGCCGCGCGGCGGAATAGGGAAAGTGCCACCGCCCGGTTTGAGCGTCCCGCATCATTATGTCTTGCACGAACCGCGCGAGCGCAGCATCGGTCCAATTGCCTTCTTCCGTCTCGCGGAAATGGCGCATGGCCTCCTCGATCGTGGCGAAGCTCTCCGGTGGCGGAATGGATGGCGCTGATTGGCCGAGAGGTCCAACACGCACGACCGGATCGACCAGCACAATCGCGGTGACGCGAGCGGCATCCTTGATGGCGAGCTCGAGCGCAATCGAACACGCAAACGAGTGAGCCATGACGGCATAGCGGTCCAGGGATAGCTGCTGCGCCAGGGATTTCGCGTCCGCAGCAAATGCAGCGCAGCTATCGTCGCCCGGATCTTCGCTTCGGCCGAAGCCGCGCTGGTCCGGGCACAGCATGCGAACCGAACCCAGGCCCTCGGCGATCGCATTCCACATGCCGCTTTGCGTCAGCGAGCCGTGCAGCGCCATTATCGGCTGGGAGGAATCATGGCGTGGCCGCCACTCGCGGTAGAACTGGCGAAAGCCGCGGTGCTTGAGGTCGTCGGTGCGCCACAAATTGTCCGGCATCGGCTTTCCAAGTGTAACCGTCGGGCAATGATAGCAATGCCGGCTGGCACGGTCATGAAATCCGGATAGTCTCGGCGGCGAACCGGGGGCCATTGCCGTGCAGAAAACAACAGCCGTCCCGCGCGTTGAGGCCGGTCCCGACACGGTGCATTGGGGCTTCTTCGACGCCGCGTCTGGCGCCCATCCTCACCATCGACAGCGGCGAACGGGTGACCATTTCGTCGGTATCGGGCGCGCCTGACATTCTGCCGCCGCCGCCGTTCAAGATACCGCCGGCCTTGCCCGCCATTCATGCCGCCAACGGTCCGCAGCGATTTTTCGGCCACATGTGCACCGGACCGGTCGCCGTGCGTGGCGCCAAGCCCGGCCAGGTGTTGCAGGTCGATATCGAGGCCATCGATCTGCATTACGACTGGGGATACAACGTCATCCGCCCGCTTGCCGGCGCGTTGCCCGACGATTTTCCCGAATACCGGCCGATCTACATCACGCTCGACAAGGCCCGGATGACGGGGCGGTTGCCCTGGGATCAGGAAATTCCGCTGCGGCCTTTCTTCGGGGTCATGGCGGTGGCGCCGCCGGCCGAGTGGGGGAGGATCACGACCCTGCCGCCGCGCCGCAACGGCGGCAATCTCGACAACAAGGAGCTGGTCGCCGGCACGACATTGTATCTGCCGATTTTCAACGACGGCGCGCTGTTCTCCGCAGGCGACGGGCATGGTGCGCAGGGCGACGGTGAAGTCTGCGTCACGGCGATCGAGACCGGATTGGTCGGCACTTTCCGTCTTACCGTCCGCGACGATATGCAGCTCGAATGGCCCATGGCCGAAACGCCCACGCACATGATCACGATGGCGTTCGATCCCGACCTCGATGATTGCGTGGTGATTGCGCTCCGGCTGATGATCGACCTGATTTGCGCGCGCACCGGGCTCGACCGCTATCAGGCCTATGCCCTGACGAGCCTTGCCGCCGATCTGCGCGTCACGCAGGTCGTGAACGGCAGCAAGGGCATTCACGTCATGCTGGACAAGCGCTATCTGTCGCGCGGCTGACGGCGGCGGCCGTCAGCGCTTTTTCTTTTTTGTCGCGGCTTTCGCCGGCTTGTTCGCCCGTTTGGCGGGAATGATCGGCAGCAGCACGAAATTCTCGCGTCCGCCGCCGATGTGCAGCGTGGTCTTGCCGCCATAGATCTCCAACGGCCGGTCGCGCGGATCGTCGTGCAGGAACGGGCCGTTGCCGGTGAACTCGTTCTTCATGTTGGAGAGCTTGCCGCCGGAGCCGCCGGGATAGACGTAATCCCGCCCGCGCACGCTCAACGCCACGCGGTAGCCTTTCGGCACCACGATGCAGGTCGGGATGATCTCGATGTCGAGCTCGTAGACCTCGCCGGGCTTGAGCGGCTGCTTCTCATCATGCGTGTGATAGGGCCGGAACGGCAGCGTGAGCTTCTTGTCGAGCTTGCGATGCGAGGCGCGCAGCCAGCCTTGACCGATCGCGCGTGTGCGGATCGAGCGCGCCCTGGAACACGATCTCCTTCATGTCGGGTGAGAAGACGCGCAACACCAGGAACAGGTCGGCATCGCTCGTCGAGGACGACACATGCAGCTTGGCGGCGACCGGCCCGGTGATCTCTGTTTCCTCTGTCATTGGCTCGGTCAGGAACGTGACGCCGTCGCCCATCGCATCGAACGTCACATTCGCCGATCCGCCCGGACGGCGGAGGTCGCGAGCTTTTGCGCGTCGGCCGCCAGATGGAATTTGGTCCATTTCGTCGACGGCAGCGGCCAGTTGTCCTCGTGGCGGATGACGAATTTTTCGCCCGGATGACGCACGTTGAGCTGCACCCGCGGCTGCTTGTTCCAGCCGTTTTTCTCGCCCTTGAGGAAATAGCCGAAGAACTTCTTCTGCAACGCGACGCCATAGTCGGTGTAGTAGTGGGTCCAGTGCTCGATGCCGTGCACTTCGAGCCACTTCTGCTTGGAGGCGGAGCGGTAAAAGCCTTCGAAATTGCCGCGCGGGTGCAGCGGCTGCCCGCCCCAGTTGGCCGCCGAGAGCAGCGGCACTTTCACCTTCGACCAGTCCGGCAGCATCGCCTTGTAGAAGTCGTCGTCGAGCGGATGCGAAAAGTAGGTCTTGCCCATGTCGTAGCGGCTGGCGCCCATCTGCTCGGCCGTGAGCGTCTCGGGTCCCGACACCCAGTCGCCGTTCATGCGGCTGCGATGACCTTTGGTGCCAAGGCCGTACTGCACGGTCTTGACCTGCATGTCGTACCAATTCTGCGCGAAGGTGTTGTAGATGCCGCCGTTGTGCGACAGCTCGCGGTAAAAATCGGCGAAGCCTTCCCAGACGCAGATGGCGGCAAGATGCTTCGGCTGCAGGCTCGCGACCTGCCACTGGTTGATGGCGTAATAGGAAATTCCGCTCAGCCCCACCTTGCCGTTCGACCAGGGCTGCACGCCCGCCCATTCGATGCAGTTATAGAAATCCTTCGTTTCGCGCGGCGACCAATGTTCGACGTAGCCGGGCGAGCGGCCGCAGCCGCGTGAATCGACGCGGACGCAGACATAGCCGTCCGGCACCCACTTCTCGGGATCGCAGACTTCCCAGCTCTGGTACTTGTTGGTCGAGCCGGCCATCACGTCCGGCTGCTTCTCCTCCATGCGCTTCCAGGCGGTCTTGTAGCCGTCTTCGAAATGCAGCCACTTGCCGTAGGGGCCGTGGCTGAGCAGGACCGGATAACGGCCTTTCTTGATCGGGCGGAACACGTCGCAGCGCAGGACGAGGCCATCGTCCATCTCGATCGGCATATCCCAATCGATGCGCATTCCGTCGCGGATCTCGCTGATCTCACGATAGCTCATGACTTCTCACTCCAACCTATTGGCTGCTCATTTCTGGGGGATGACTGGAAGCAGGACGTGCGCTTGCCGATCCGGGCCGGCATGCAATGTCACGTTACCGCCGAACACCGCCGGCGGCCGGTCGCGCGGATCGTCATGCGTGAAGGGCCCGACGCCGGTCCAGACCTTGCCCAGCGTCTCGACGCCGGCACCCGGCTCGCCTGGAAAGACGTAATCGGTGCCACGCACCGACAGCGCGAGCCGGTATCCTTTCGGCAGCACGATGCAGGTCGGCCAAACCTCGACGTCGACTTCGTAGACCTGGCCGGGCTTGAGCTTCTGCTCTTCGTCGTGGGTGTGATACGGCCGGTAAGGCAGCGTGAGCTTGGGGTCGAGCTTGCGATGCGAGCAGCGCAGCCAGCCTTGCGCGATCGGCGTGTGCGGATCGAGCGCGCCCTGGAACGTCACCTCTTTGAGATCGGGCGCGAAAGCACGCACGACCAGAAAGAGATCGGCGTCCTCGGTGGCCGACGAAACCCAAAGCTTGGCGGCGATCGGCCCGGTGATTTCGGTGTCCCGTTCGAGCGGCTCCGACAGGAAGGTGACGCCCTCGCTCATGCCCGCATAGGTCACCGAGCCGGCTTCCGACTGCGGCGATGACGACAGCGTCACGTCGCCGGGTTGGAGGAAGAATTTGGTCCACTGCGTGCGCGCCAGCGGCCATTCGTTCTCGTGGCGCTCGACGAATTTCTCCCCGGGATGACGGACCTGGAGCAGAACCTTGGGCTGCTTGCTCCAGCCGGTATCCTCGCCCTTGAGGAAATGGCCGAAGAACTTCTTCTGCAGGTCGACGCCCGTAGTTCGTGTAAAAATGCGTCCAGTGCTCGATGCCGTGCACTTCGAGCCATTTCTGCTCGGAGGCGGAGCGCACGAAGCCCTCGAAATTGCCGCGCGGATGCAGGCCCTGGCCGCCCCAATTGGCGGATGACAGCAGCGGCGTCTTGACCTTGGTCCAGTCCGGCATGCGCGACTGCCAGAAGTCGTCGGTGTCGAGCTTGCGCGAGATGCAGTCTTCGTAGAAGTCGCGGCGGTTCTTGCCGAGCTGTTCTTCCGACAGCGTCTCCGGCCCGGACACCCAGTCGCCGTTCATGCGGCTCTTGAAGCCGCGCCTGCCGCGGCCGTTCTGCACCGAATAGACCTGCGCCTTCGACCAGTCCTGCACGAAGCCGCGGTTGAAGATGCCGCCATGGTGCGCCATGTCGCGGTAGAAGTCGGCCGCGCCCTCCCAGGTGCAGATCGCGGCGAGGTGCTTGGGCTGCAGTGCCGCGCTCTGCCACTGGTTCTCGGCGTAGTAGGAGATGCCGTTGAGGCCGACCTTGCCGTTTGACCAGGGTTGCACGCCGGCCCAGTCGACGCATTGCGCCTGATCCTGCGCCTCGCGCAGCGACCAGATGTCGATGACGCCGGGCGAGCGGCCCGCGCCGCGGCTATCGACGCGGATGCAGACATAGCCATCCGGCACCCATTTCTCCGGATCGACCACCTCCCAGCACTGATACTTGTTGGTGGAGTCGGTCGGCACGTCCGGCTGGTCGGCGCACATCCGGTCCCACTGGCTCTTGTAGAGGTCTTCGAAATGCAGCCATTTGCCGTAGGGCCCATACGTCATGATGACGGGATATTTGCCCTCGGCGACCGGCCGGTAGATGTCGCATCGCAACACCAGGCCGTCGTCCATCTTGATCGGCATGTCCCAATCGATCCGCATGCCATCGCGGGTTTCGCTCTTTTCGCGGTAGTCCATGAGCTCCTCGACGTTCGTTTCTATTCGATGATTATTGGGCGCTCATCCGCCGGCCGTCGGCGTCGAACAGGTGGATGCGGCGCTGGTCCAGGGAGAGGGTGACGCGGGAGCCGACATTGATCTCGGCCATGCCGAGGCCTTCGGTCACCGCGACGAAGGCACGCTCGGTGCCGGAGTCGAAGTAGAGCAACGTATCCTTGCCGAGCGGCTCGACCAGCCGCACCGGCAGCTCGGCCTCGCCTTTGCCGCCAAGCGCAACGCCGACATGCTCAGGCCGGATGCCGAGCGTGGCAGTGCCGGGCTTCGCCGCCTTTAAAGCGTCGGGCAGGGCGATCTCGAACAGCTTCGAGCGGAAACGATTGCCCGTGCCGTTTGACACGATCTCGCCGCGCACCAGGTTCATCGACGGCGAACCAAAAAAATCGGCGACGAAATAATTGACCGGGTTTGAGTAGATTTCCATTGGCGAGCCGATCTGCACGATCTCGCCGGCGCGCATCACGACGATCCGGTCGGCCAGCGTCATGGCCTCTTCCTGGTCGTGCGTGACATAGATGAAGGTGCGCTGAAGCGTCTGATGCAGACGGTCGCATTCCGCGCGCAGCTCGCGGCGCAGCTTGGCGTCCAGGCTCGACAGCGGCTCGTCGAGCAGGAAGGTGGACGGGTTGGTGACCAGGGTGCGGGCCAGCGCGACGCGCTGGGACTCGCCGCCCGAGCACTGGCCCGGCATTTTGTCGAGCAGGTGGCCGATGCGCACCATCTCGGCCACGTCGCGCACGCGCTTGACGCGCTCCTCCGGCGGCACTTTCTTCATGCGCAAGCCGAACTCGATGTTCTGCGCCACGTTCTTGTGCGGAAACAGCGCGTGGCTCTGGAACACCATGCCGAGGCCGCGGTCGCGAGGCTCGAGATCGTTGACCACCTGCCCGTCGATGCGGATCTCGCCGGCGGTCGGGTCCTCGAAGCCGGCGATCATGCGCAACGTCGTGGTCTTGCCGCAGCCCGACGGCCCGACGAAGACGACGAACTCGCCGTCCTCGATGGTGAAATTCAGATTCTTCACCGCTTCGACGGCGCCGTAGGACTTCTTCAGATTACACAACTCGATACGCGCCACGTTACCTCCGAACCATTCCGAAACTAAAGCCGCGCGCCAGATGCTTGCGGATGATCAATCCGACGATCATGAGCGGAACCGTAATGCCGACCGCCAGCGCGGCCTGACGTCCGTAAACGCGGCCTTCCGTCGAACCCTGATACTTCGACAGTTCGACCGGCAGCGTGGTGACCTGCGTCTTGGTGAGGATCAGTGCCAGCAGGTATTCGCTCCAGGTCAGGATCAGGATGAACAGGAAGGTTGCCACCAGGCCCGACCGGATGAGCGGCAGCACGACCTCGAACACGGTGCGCCAGCGTGATGCGCCCAGGATTTCCGCCGCCTGCTCGATCTCGATCGGCACCTCGTCGATGAAGCTCTTGGTCATCCAGACGGCATAGGGGAGGGTTGTGAGGAAGTAGACCAGGATGAGACCGATGCGGGTGTCGATCAGGCCGATCGCCGTGTAATAGAGCGACAGCGGCGCGACCACGACAATCGGCGGGATCATGCGCAGCATCAAAAGCTGAAACATGCGCAGCTCGGACAATATCCGGTAGCGCGAGACGCCGTAGGCGATCACCGAGCCGAACAGCACCGAGAGGAATGTGGAGGTCGTGGCGATGATCGCGGAGTTGTAGAGCGAGATCAGCGGCTTCTGCGACGAGATGGCGTACTGGGTCTGGGTATATTCCTCGGCGCCGAACCACACGTTCATGTAATTGGAGAGGGTCGGCGGGTTGGGGAAATAGTAGGGCGGCCAGGCGAACCATTGCGTGTCGACCTTGAACGACGTCGAAATGATCCAGTAGATCGGGAAGAACGCGATGACCGCCCAGACGCTGAGGACGGCATAGCGGATGACCGCGGTGACGCGCCGGCGCTGCGACTTGGTCATCGCCATGTCACGCCTCCGCCTTTTGATCGTCGAGTTGCTCGTACATCTTGTCGAGCGACTTTTTCTCCCGCCGCAGCAACTTGATCGCGAACAGGACGATGACGATCATCAGCAGCATGACGATGTAGGACATCGCCGCGCCTTTGGAGATTTCAAAATACTGCCAGGTGGTCATGAAGATGTAGATCGGCAGCGTTTCGGTCGCCGAACCGGGGCCGCCCTGGAACAGCGCCCAGGTCTTCGGAAATTCCGCCATGGCTTCGAGAAAGCGCAACACCAGCGCGAGCAAGATGACCGGCCGCAGCAGCGGCAACTGCACTTCCCAGAAGATGCGCCATTTCGAGGCGCCGAGAATCTCGGCCGCCTCGATCGTCTCCTTCGGAATCGAGCCAAGGCCGGCGAGCATGATGATGAAGGTGAACGGGGTCCAGTTCCAAATCTCCAGCAAGCCCGTGGTCATCAGCGCCAGGTCGGCATTGGACAGCCACGATGGCTTGAACTCGACGCCGATCAGGACACTGATCACGTTGTTGATCGGCCCGCTCTGGTACAGCATCATTTCGGCGGTATAGGCGACGACCACCGGAACGGTGAGCATCGGCAGGATGAAGATGATGTAATAGACCGCCTGGCCGCGGAACGGCTTGTACATGAGATAGGCGAGCAGAAAGCCGAACACGAAGCATCCGATGGTCGAACCGGCGGCGAAGGCCAGCGAGCGCAGCACGGCACGGCCGAAACGCGGGTCGGTCAGCACCTCGCGGAACAGGTCGAGGCCGATAAAGTCGGCCTCCCACCACGAGCCGAGATAAACGCTCCACTGGTGCAACGAGAAATAAATCTGCAGCAGCAGCACCGGCATCAGCACGAAGACGAACAGCGCGATCAGCGGTGCGAGCAGCGAGATCTTGAATCGTCTGATCGCGCGGCGCCGGGACACGACCCGCGCAGACGGTGGCGACGATGCTTCGGCGGCCGAAAGTGCGGCTGCGGCCATTCTGCTGATCCTTGAGAAGGGCCGGACGAGCCGCGCGGCTCGTCCGGCTTGATTTGAAGGAGGGCTTCCTGCGGCCGTTCGTTACGCCGGAGTGGCGCGCTTGGGCATCAAGGCCTTGTAGCTCTCCAGGTCCTTCTTGAGCTTGCTCTGGCCGATGCGGCGGATAATGCCGGTCCACTCATCTTCGGTCTTCTTGAGCACGTCCTTGGCCGGAAGTTGTCCAACAAAGGCTTCCGACAGATTCTTGCCGAGTGCGTCCTGGAATTCCAGGTAACCGGTCAGATAGATCGGCGGCGCCACCACCTGGAAATTGCTCTCGATCGCCTTCACGCCGGCCGGGCTATAGGCCTTCTTGACCACGTCGGAGGTCATGTGGTCCTTCGCCCATGCGTCATTGAACGTGTTCACCGGATCGCTGACGATCGGGACGCTGTTCTTGCCGGAGCCGAGCCAGAGCGCGAGGTAGGCGGCTTGCGCTTTGCGCGGGCTGTATTTGTTGACCAGGATCGCGGCGAGCGGCGAGGAAATCGACCGGTGCATGCGCTTGCCGGAGAAATCCGAGCCCGGCACCAGGCCGTACAGCCACTTGCCGGTGGTCTTCGACTTCTCCGGGTTCTCGTTGAGTTTGGCGGTGCCGTCCCAGTACTGGCAGGCCACGACGTGGCCCTGCGCAATGCGCGGAATCTGCTGCGGCGTGCCCCAGTTGGCGGCTTCCGGGTGATTGACCTTCTTGTCCTGCAGATAGAGATCGACCGCGTATTGGCCGGCCGGCGTGTTCAGCGTCGGCTTCATGTCGTCGTCGAAGGGGAAGCCGCCGGCGCTGTAGAAGATCATGTACCACCAGGTCGGGCCGTTGGCGCGGTTGCGCAAATTGCCCGAGCCGTAGAGGTCCTTTGAGGGATCCATGAGCGTTTCCTGGATCTGCTTTTCTTCTTCCCAGGTCTGCGGGAATCTCAGCTCCTTGCCGTATTTGTCGGCGTAGCGCTTCTTGTTGTCGGGATCTTCGATCAGGTCTTTGCGCACATATTGAATGTGCACGTTGCCGTCGGTCGGAACGCCGTAGGTTTGCCCGCCATAGGTCATGAAGGTGCCGTAGTCGCCGACCGCGTCGACCTTGAAGTTGGCCTTCTTCATGTACTCGTCGAGCGGCTCGAGATAACCGGCCGAGGCGAGCGAGGGGATCATGTTCGAGTCGATATGGATGAAGTCGAACTGCGGCGAGCGCGCCAGCGCTTCCGCCATCGCGCGCTGCGGCGCGTCGAAGATGGAGATGTCCTGCACCGCGCCGATCGTGATGTTGGTCTGCTTCGAGAATTCGGCGATCACCGGCTGCATCGGCACAAGGTAGGGCGACCAGATCATGCCGTTGACGGCCGCCTGGCCGACAGTCTTGGCGGCTGCAATCGTGCTCTCTTCCATCGTCGCGGCAGACGCGAACGGCGTCGTGCCGGGCATGAAATTGGCGACCGTCAGACCGAGACCCCCGTTCACAAAGGTCCGTCGCGAAACATTGAAGTTGCTCATGACTTCCTCCCCGCTCGGTGTTTTGAATTATGAGAGCACCGGCGCGCTGTTGCCCGGTGCGCGACAACCCTGGTGGGTTGGCACGGCATCGCTCGACGAATTTGATTAGCGTTGCACAGGTCCGGCACTGCTCTGCGCGCGAGCGCAGGCAGATCGTGATGAGTTTGTTCGCCGAAGGCGTAACCCATCCACACTCCCGAAGCTTGCACGTCTCAGGGCCGCGGGCGGTTGCCATTGCGGCTATCGAGACGAAGCCAGCTTAGCGTTGACGTCCCTAACAGTCCGCATTTTGAGCAACGCGGTTGTCTGCATGGTAGGGTGACGCCTCACCCTCCGCAACACGACATTAGGTCGCCGCTAAGGTCCAACTGCCGAGCGCGGCACGACCGTGAGTAGCAATGTGGGCAGGGGCGCCAGTCAAATCACGCGGCGAGTCTCGCTAAGAGACCGTCTCTATGTCCCACTTGGGCGCGCGCTCGGGCGGGTCGGCGATGCGGACATTGCGGCTGCGCAGAGCCGAAATCCGCTGCATGTCTTCATTGCTGAGCGTGAAATCGAAAATGTTGAGATTTTCCACGATGTGAAACTCTTGGAGCGCGCGCGGCACCGCGGCGACGATTGGCTGCTGGATCAGCCAGCGCAGGCAAATCTGCGCATGCGTCTTGCCGTGCGCCCGAGCGATTTCGCCGACAACTGGATCGTCGAGCAGTTGGCCGCGCGCGACCGGGCAGTAAGCGGTCAGGATCATGCCGTGCCGCTTGAGCGCCGCCAGCATGCGGTCCTGCGGCAGGTAAGCGTGATACTCGATTTGATTGGTGACGAGCGGCTCGGGGCAGACCTGCACCGCCTCCTCAAGCATCGCCAGCGTGAAATTCGATACGCCGATATGGCGCGTGAGCCCGTCGCGCTTGGCCTTGGCGAGCGCTCCGAGAGTCTCGGAGAATGGCACCTTCGGTTGCGGCCAGTGCACCAGCAGCAGATCGACCTGATCGAGCTGCAATGCCTTCAGGCTGGTTTCAACCGAGCGCAGGAAATCGGCCGCGCGCGCATCCAGCTCGGTGACCTTGGTGGTGACCCACAATTCCTCGCGCGCGATGCCGCTGGCGCGGATGCCTTCGCCGACCTTCTCCTCGGTGCCGTATTTGCGCGCGGTATCGATGAGGCGATAGCCGCTCTGGATGGCAAAGGCGACCAGCTCGGCTCCACGCTGCGGCAATTCCATGGTGCCGTAGCCGATCGCCGGCATTTCGGCGCCGTGAGCGGAGAGGGTAAAGGACCTGGATGGTTGAATGGAGGGAGTCATTGGTCTCCACTATATCATTTCAAATTCGGAGCCGCCCGCAGTGTCTCATACGCACGCACGCGTGATGGGTGCGAAGGCTCTCACGCGCGCTGGATAATGATCAGCGACGCTTCTTCTGCAGCACGAAATCGTAGCGCACTTCGTACCAAGGCTCGTTGATAACCTCTCCGTTTGGTGCTTTGCCCGGCGGTCGCTCAAGGAAGTCAACGATCAGCGGCGCTTTGACACCGTAAACGACGTCACTGTCGAGGTATTCATCGCCGTTCTTGAACAGATGCGTCGTGACCTTTTGATAGCCCGGCGCCTCCACCGCAAAGTGGATGTGCGCGGGCCGCATGTGGCTGATCTTCGTGCGGCTGACCAACTCACCGACCGTGCCGTCCATCGGGATCGTGTACGCAATCGGCGCGACAGTGCGGACCACGTAGCTGCCGTCCGCCTGGCTGTGGAAGATGCCGCGCATCCAGGGCTCATCAACGCCCTTCTGGGACTCATAAAGCCCTTCGCCGTCGGTCTGCCACAGATCGAGGATCGCGTCGGCGATTGGTTTTCCCTCCAGATCGCGCACGATGCCGGTCACGACGCATGGCACGCCGGGAGCATCCTTGGCCATGTTGCCGCCGTGCTCGATGAGCGGCGCGTCCGCTACGTGGAATGGTCCTTCGACTGTGGTAGGCGTCGCGCCTTCCACAAACCGATGGTTGATCGCGTCGACCAGCATGCTGACGCCCAGCACGTCGGACGACAGGATGAATTCCTGCCGCTTGTCGTCACATATCTTTCCGGTGCGCGTGAGCCAGTCGATTGCCTGGAACCACTCGGCATTGGTCGGCTCGATGTCGCGCACGAAGGCGTGCAGATGCTTGATGAGTGACTGCATCACCTGCTGCAGACGCGGGTCTGGAACCGCCTGCCAGCGCTCCAGCACGATGTCGGTGAGGTTCTGTTCGGTGACGTACGCGGCAGAAGAATTTGCCCGCGGTTTAGCGTGGACGGTGGCATCGTTCATGATGAGCTCCGGACCATTGTCGCGGTAATGGTATCCGCAAATTACTTGTCAATGCAAATAATTTGCCACAGCGCGCGTCTTGAGGTTGCCGGCTAGCAAGCAATCTCGTTGAGCGTCCTCGGGATCGTATGCAGCGTTTCGGCGCCTCGGTCGGTCACGACGACAAGTTCGCCCACCTGAATACCGGCGTTCTGTTTCACGTCGATCACGTTCGGCTGAAGCACCAGCATCATCCCCGGCTTGAGCTCAAAATCGGGCAGGGGACCGTTTTCGCGCAGCGGTGAGCCGATCACCGGCGGCAGGTAGCCGCCGCCGAAGCCGTGAACGAGATCGTCGTAGTAGCTCAAGCCTTCCTGTTCGATGAGACGCGCGCCCACCAGGAGGTCGGTACTCCTCGCGCCGGGCCTGATCGCGTCGAACATCGCATCGAACGCTTTCTCACCGACCGAATGAAGCCGTTGGAACAGCGCATTCGCCGGTTCACCGAGCGTCATGCTGCGCAGCGTCTGCCCCCAGTGCTCCCAGAAACTCGCGGTGATCTCGCAGGAAATCACGTCGCCCTTCTGCAGCTTGCGGGTCGAAGGATGTTGCCGCGGCACGAACACTTTTGGCTCGCGCATCGGCGTCGCCGAGAGGAAATGAATAATGTCGGTTCCGCGCCAGGGGAGATACGCGGCCTGGATCAGCGCGCCAACATCGCGCTCGTCCATGCCCGGCCTTATGTTGCGGTGCATGGCCTCGACGGACATGTCACTCAGCCTCGCAGCGATCCGTGCCCAATCGATCTCTTCCGCGGACTTGACCATCCGCGCTTGAATATATGCGCGATTCAGATCCTTCGGCTCTTCAAATGCCGAAGCCAGTGCGCGGACGTAATGTGGAGGCAGGAAGCCGACGAAGCCAACGCGGCCGGGCTTGGCGCCGCGTTGCTTTACTTCCTCGATGGCTACGGCGATCGTGGATTCACCGCCCCAGCGGATGTCCATCTGCGGCATGATCTCGCGCGCCTGCGGCAGATGGTTGAAGAACTGGATGAAGAGCGTGTCGTCGCGGCCCGGCGTGAATACGACAACCGCTTCGTAGGTCGTGAGCCAATCGGTGAGCCAGTGGACGGCGCCGCCGCGAAAAAAGGCGGCCTGGGCCACCAGATGGTCGACGCCGGCCTGCGCCATGGCATCGGCCATAAGGCCGCGCCGGCGCTTAAGTTCGGCCGCGCTGAAGCGCGGATAGTCCGCTTCCACAATCTTGGTGAGATAGTCGGGAAGACGAAGGTCCGGTTTCGGTATCAACTCGTGCCCCCGCGTCGAAGTCAGGCTTTGGTGCCGTTGAGAAATACCTTGGCGGCGGCTTTCACCGTGCGTGCAATCGCTGACGGCGACGTCTCGTCGAACGACGACGTCAGCAATGCCAGTTGATGCTTTCCGGTAAGCATGTCGAGGAACAGCTCCGCCATCACCGTCGCGTCGCCGGCGCCAATTTTGCCGGCTTTCTGCTGCCGCTCGATCCAGCCGGCGACCAGCGAATAGGCCGAGGCAGGGCCCAGCTGATAAAAAAGCCGGGCGACTTTCGGAAAATTGCGACCCATCGCAACCATCAGGCGATGCTGCTCGAGGATGCGGCTATGCAGGATCATCGTCAGGAAATGCGTTCCGATGGCGATCAACTGTTTTTCGAGGCTGGAGCTTTGATCCACCGCCGCAAACAGATCGCGTTGCACACTCGCGCAGTATTCGGTGATGACCGCCTCAAACAGGCCCGCCTTTCCGCCAAACCGTTCGTAAAGCGTGCGTTTTGAGCCGCCGATCCGCTCGACAATGTCGTCGATCGTGACCTGCTCATACCCGTGCTCGATAAAAAGCGGCGCGACCTGTGCGACGATTTCGCGTTGCCGCGCTTCCGTCAGCCGGCCGCCTCGGCGTTGGATTTTTGATGCTCGCGCCCGCTGGGTGGGGCGTTTGGTGGAAATAGAAGCGACGTCGGTCATCAGCCCCGGACTTTCAGTAACAAGGACGGCACCACGTTGCGGTGCGTCTTCGACAGCGGCGCGCTGGCAATAGTTGCTCTTGCAAGCGATCCAGAATACGGTAACGTACATTACACTAAAAGCGTCCGCAAAAAAGGGCGCAGGTGTGGGAGGACGCTGAAAACCGGACAATGAGATTTGCGTCTGCGCGCTGCACTCCGCGCATCGCATTCCAATATCCGGCTTCGGCATCGCAAAGGAGGTGGCTGTGGATCTCCGCGGCTACAGGCTAGTCAGTTTCCGCTCGGGCAGCGGTGAGCCGCAGGCGGGCATATTGGTGGGCGAGCGTGTTTATTCCACGTCGGCGCTTGTGACCGGCGTGAAGGATGCCGCTTCGGTTCTCGGTCTATTGCGCGAGTGGGACAAAGCGCATCCCCAGCTCGATTCTGCGGCGAAAAATCTCGGCAAGGAAGGCGGCGTCGCGCTCTCCGACGTGACGCTGCTGGCGCCGATCCTCTATCCCGGCGCGCTCTACTGCGCGGGCGCCAATTATTGGGACCATCTCGAGGAGATGGCCGAGATCGCCAAGAAGATGACCGGCAAGGCGCCCTCGATGCAGAAGGCGGCCGATCCCTATTTCTTCATGAAGAATACCGCCGGTGGAATCATCGGTACCAACACGCCGGCGCGCCTTCCGTCATTCTCGAAGCAGGTGGACTGGGAGGCCGAACTCGGCGTCGTGATCGGCAAACAGTGCCGCCATGTCGCGCAAGACAAGGCGTTCGACGTCGTCGCCGGCTACGTGATCGTGAACGATCTTTCGGCGCGCGATTTGATGAAGCGCGAAGGCTCGCCGTTCGGCATGGATTGGATTGGGCAGAAGTGCTTCGAAGACGCGGCTCCGATGGGACCGTGGTTCACGCCGGCCGCCTATATCGGTGATCCAAACAACCTTGCGATCAAGCTCTGGGTGAGCGGCGTCCTCAAGCAGAACTCAAATACATCGAAGCTCGTGCACGGCATCGCCGAGCAGATCGCCTATCTCAGCAAGCATTTCACGCTGTTTCCGGGCGACGTCATCGCGACCGGCACGCCGGCGGGTGTCGGCATGCCGCGCGGCGAATTCCTCAAGGCCGGCGATGAAGTCAAGATCGAGATCGAGAACTGCGGCACGCTGGTCAACCGCATGATTGCGGACGCGTGAGGGTGCGATGAACCAGCCGTCCGAACGCATCCGCCAGCTCACCCAGAACATGTGGAAGAAGAAATTCTACGCCGTGTTCTGGGACGGGAAGGGCGCAGACCTCGCCCCGCTGCTCGCCGATCATCTACAGTACATGATCGACATCGAGCGTCAGGGAAAGATGCTTGGATCGGGGCCGCTGGACTTCGGCAGAAGCAGCGACGGCATGACGATCCTGCGCGTCGACAGCGAAGCAGACGCGCGCGAAATCGCTCAGAACGACCCGTTCGTGAAGAACGGCGTGCGCAGCTACACCATCCGCGAGTGGCTGGTGATGGAAGGCTCGTTCAGCATCAAGGTGAACTTCTCCGACCGTTCCATCGAGATCGCGTAGGCCAGGAAGACCCACATGGAAACGAT
This sequence comes from uncultured Alphaproteobacteria bacterium, assembly GCA_963788805.1. Lineage (GTDB taxonomy): Bacteria > Pseudomonadota > Alphaproteobacteria > Rhizobiales > Xanthobacteraceae > Pseudolabrys. The sequence continues at coordinate 131,201 of CAWBHU010000010.1, read as the reverse complement.
TGCTTTCATTGGTGTCGGCAAGATCGGGCTCCCGATGGCCCGGCATCTCATTACCGTGGGCCACAAGGTGATTGGCTACCGCCGCGGCTCGCTCGCGGAGCTTGAGCAGGCGGGCGGTGTCGCCGCCAAGTCACCAGCCGAAGCTGCGGCGAATGCCGATGTGATCTTTATGTGTCTACCCTCGGATGAAGCACTCACCGAGGTGATCAGCGGCCCGAATGGTATCGCCAAGGCCGTAAAGCCCGGGCAAATCGTCGTCGAATTCGGCTCGCACGCCGTGCCGTTCAAGAAGTCGTTCATCGCTCCGCTCGCCGAGAAGGGCGCGGTCTTCATCGACGGCGAGGTCGGCGGCACGCCCAGCATGGTCGAGGCCAAGAAGGGCGTCATCTATCTGAGCGGCGACCAGAAGGCATGCGACGCACTCATGCCGATCTGCAAGGCTTTTGCCGACGTGACGCTGTTTTTGGGCCCGTTTGGCTCCTCGACCACCGTGAAAGTCATCAACAACATCATGGTCGGCATTCACATCGTCGGCACCGCTCAGGCGATGGCGATCGGGCTGCGCGCCGGCGTCGACAATGAGCTGATGATCAAGGCGATCGCGAACGGCAGTGGCGGCTCGACCCAGTTCGGCATCCGCGCACCGTGGATGGCGCAACGCAAGTTCATGCCACAGCACGGCTCGGCGCCGGGCCTCGCGCATTATCTCGAGCGCGGCAAGGAGTTGGGCAAGGAAGTCGGCGTCGAGACGCCGCTGATCGATTGCCTGCTCGATATTTTCCGCCGCGCACTGCCGCAGATCGGCGAGCGCGATGTCGCCTCCATCATGGAAATCTTCGAACCGGAAAACAAAACCAAGGGCTCAGGCCACTAACGGAGTGATGCAATGATCAGCGTCCGCAAGATCGCTCACGCGTGCTACGAGGTCCCCGATCTCGACAAGCAGGTCGAATACTACACCGACATTCTCGGTCTGACCTTGTCCGCCAAGGACAAGGATGCAGCGTATCTTTCGAGCACGATCGACCACCACTCGGTCGTCCTAAGAAGGGCGCGCAGCCGAAGTGCACGCATATCGGCTTCCAGATCGGGGCGGATGACGACCTCAACGCATTCGAGAAGCAGACCGCCGCGCATAACATCAAGACGTCGCGCAAGAAGGATCCGGAGCCGACCATCTCCGACATGGTCACCTTCGAGGATCCGAAGGGCACGCTGATGGAGGTGTTCAAGCGTCCGGAGCCGCAAAAGCAGAAATTCGCGACCAAGGGCGTCATCCCGCACAAGCTCGGCCACGTCGCGTTCCACTGCGAAGACGTGAAGAAGGTCACGCAGTTTTACTGCGACGTGCTCGGCTTCCGCGTCTCGGACTGGATGGCTGACTTCTTCTCGTTCCTGCGCTGCGGCGTCGACCATCACACCATCAACCTGATCGGCACCGGCTCGAACCGGCACTTCCACACCGCGTTCGAGCTGCGCGACTGGTCGCATCTCCAGACCGCCTGCGACTTCCTCAGCATCAACGGCTATCGGATGTTGTGGGGCCCGGGCCGTCACGGCATCGGCCACAACCTGTTCTGCTATCACCAGAGCCCGTCCGGCCTGATCACCGAGCTGTTCGCCGAGCTCGACCAGATGAAGGACGAGGCGCTCGGCTATTTCGAGCCGCGCCCGTGGCACCGCGACAATCCGCAGAAGCCGAAAGTATGGCCGAAGGACCCCAACGCCGCGAACCTGTGGGGCCCGATGCCGCCTGACGAAATGATGAAGCTCTAACCAAAATCGCCGCAGCGGATTCATTCGCCGCGGAAAAAAGAAGCCACCAGGGAGGATGTTATGATTGCAAGGACATTGGGAGCGGCGTTGCTCCTCACGGCAATATCGACGTCGGCCTTCGCGCAAAAGAGCATGGCGATAACGGTCGCCGCAGGCCAGCCGCCGGCAGCGCTGCCGTCGCTCGCGCTCGTCAACACGTTCTTCATCCCGGAAGTGAACAAGCGGATCAAGGACGCCAACATCGACTTCACGATCGACTGGAAAGAGGCTTATGCCGGCTCGCTGCTGAAGCCCTACCAGATGCTCGACGGCGTGAAGGACGGGCTCGCCGATATCGGCTTCATGCCGACGATCTTTTTCCCGGACAAGCTGCCGCTTGAGAACATCACTTTGGCGGCTCCGTTCCTGACGACCGACATCGTTCTGCTGTCGCGCGTGATGAACCGGCTGCATGACACGCTGCCGGCCTTCACTCAGCAATACGACAAGTTCAACATGGTCCGGCTCGGCGGTACCGGTGCGGATTCGTTCGAACTGCTGACGACGTTTCCAGTGAAGTCGGTGGACGATGTGCGCGGCCGCAAGATTGGCACCGCGGGCGCGGCGCTGGCCTGGTTGCGCGGCACCGGCGCGACGCCGGTTCAGAGCAATATGATGGAGTATTACAACTCGACCAAAAACGGCGTGTTCGAGGGCTTCATCGTGTTTCCCTCGTCGTTCCCGGCAATGAAGTATCCGGAAGCAGCGCCGTACATGGCCAAGGTCGGCTTTGGCGCGCAGTACTCGGTCGTGCTGACAATGAACAAGGACAGCTTCAAAAAGCTGCCGCCGGCTGTGCAGAAGATCGTGCAGGACGTCGGCCGCGAATGGGCCGTGAAGTCGGACGCGGCCTACATGAATGCCGGTGAAAAGGGCTATGCCGCGCTGCCGTCCTTCAAGGCGCACGCTCTACGAATTCCCCGAGGCCGAGCGCAAGAAGTGGGCCGACGCCATGCCCAACATCGCCAAGGAATGGGCGGCCTCGATGGAGAAGCAGGGCATCCCCGGCAACCAGGCGCTGGCCGCGTTGATGGACGAAGCCCGCAAGGCCGGCATCAAGCCGGTGCGCGACTGGGATAAGCAGTAGCGCCGTCCGGCTCGTAGATGGCGGGACCTGCAAAACCAGAGGTCATCGACGACGGCTTGGGCGGCGAACTGCCCAAGCCGCCGCCGCCGCCAAGCACGGGCTTCGGCCGCTTTACGGTCGGCCTGAGCCTGATCGGCACGCTGCTGATCATCATCATGACGATCGCGGTCAATGCCGACATTATCGGCCGCGATTTCTTCAATCATCCGATCGCGGGCGTCACCGAGTTTCTCGGGCTGTCGATCGTCGCCGTCGTGTTTCTGCAAATGGCAAATACGGCCGCGAGAAGGCCGGCACATCAACAACGACCTGATCATCGCCGCGGTCGCGAAGCAAAATCCGCGCGTGGCGCGCTTGTTTTATGCGCTGTTTGAGCTGATCGGCGCGGCCTTGTTCGCGCTGATTGTCTGGTTCGTCTGGCCGAACTTCCTCGAGAACTATCACGGCGGATATTTCAAGGGCACCACCGGCTACATCGAGATTCCGCTGTGGCCATTCCGCGGGATCGTCGTCATCGGCGCCGCAGCGGCGGCGATCCAGCATCTGCTGCTCGCGTGGCGTGAGCTCGCGCTCGCGCTTGAGAGCCTGACGATGCCCGATATCGCGATCGGCGCTCTCTGCCTTGTCGGCAGCCTCATTCTGATTCAGAGCGGCATGCACATCGGCGTCGCGATGATGCTGCTGTCGTTCCTCGGCGTCTGGGCGATCAAGAGCTTCGCATCGCCGGCAAGCTGCTGGCCAGCTCGGTGACGACCTCGATCGCTTCCGACGATTTCGGCGTCATCCCGCTGTTCGTGATCATGGGCCTGTTCGTCTCGGTCACCGGCATGGGGCGCGACACGTTCGATGTCGCGGCGCAATTGACGCGTCGGCTGCGCGGCGGCCTTGGGATCGCGACGGTGGCCGCCAATGCCGTCTTTGCGGCGTGCACCGGCACATCCATCGCCTCCGCCTCGATCTTCACCAAGGTTGCCGTGCCGGAAATGGTGCGTCACGGCCACGGCAAGACCTTCGCGGTCGGCGTCGTCACCGGCAGCTCGGTGCTTGGCATGCTGATCCCGCCGAGCCTGCTGATGATCGTGTTCGGCGTTCTTGCCAACACGTCGATCGGCGATCTGTTCACCGCGGGTATCTTGCCCGGCCTGTTGCTCGCGTTCTGTTTCAGCGTCTGCATCTTCACGTTGTCGTACTGGAAGCCCGATTTCGTCTATGCGCGCATGAACACGCGCGTTGAGGACCACAAAGATTCGCCGTTGGTACTGATCAAGAAAATGGCGCCGATCACTTTGCTGGTCGGCATCGTGCTCGGTGGCATCTATGGCGGCTTCTTCACGCCGACCGAAGCCGGTGGTGCCGGGGCGCTGGCAGCCTTCATTATCGGGGTGCTGCGCCGCGAGATCACGCTCCGGATTTTCTGGGACGTTGCAATCGAGGCCGGCAAGGTCACCGCCGCGATCTGCTTCCTGCTGATGGCGGCACAGCTCTATTCGCAAATGCTGACGCTCTCCGGCCTGCCTTATGCGGTCGGCCAGTGGCTGCAGACCGCGCAGTTGAGCTTTACGACCGTGCTGTTCGGATATCTCGTCGTCGTGCTCATCATGGGCTGCTTCCTCGACGCCCTGTCGATCATGCTGATCCTGCTGCCCTTCGTGCTGCCGGTCATCTCAGGCTTCGGCACCAACCTGGTCTGGTTTGGTCTTGTGACGATTGTCGCAATCGAGATCGGCTTGCTGACGCCACCCCTGGGGATGTCGGCCTTTGTCGTGAAGGCCAACCTCAATGATCCCAGCATCAGCACCTGGCAGATCTTCAAAGGCACGATGCCGATGACGATCACGATGGCGCTGTTTCTGCTGATCGTCGTCCTGTTTCCCTCGATTTCACTGGTGCTGCTCGGCCGCAGCTGGAGCTGGTGGTAGGCGGCGCGTCATAGGAGTGCGTTGTGTCGGAAGGCCGGGACTACGAGAAGCGCTACAAGCTCAAAGTTGAGGACGACGTCGGCGTCACGATGCGTGACGGCACGCGGCTGTCGGCCAAGATCTATCGGCCGGAGGCGGCAGGCCGCTATCCGGTCTTGCTCGCGGTCTCGCCCTATCAGCACCAGACCGACAGCCTGCCGCACTCGACGCTGTTCCTTTGGCGCGAGGTGGGTCCGTATCAATGGTACGTCGAAGCGCAGGGCTATGTGATCGTCCACGTCGATGTGCGCGGCACCGGCCTGTCGAAGGGCGATTACAACTTCCTCGACAAGACCGAGCAGCAGGACCTGTTCGAGATCATCGAATGGTGCGGCAAGCAGCCGTGGAGCAATGGCCGCGTCGGCGGCTACGGCCAGTCCTATTACGCGTGGTCGCAGTGGTGGATGGGCATCGTCAATCCGCCGAGCCTGAAATGCATCGCGCCCTATGACGGCGCGGTCGATATCTATCGCGACGTGATGTACCACGGCGGCATCTACTGCGACTTCCTGCCGTGGTGGTACCAGATGGTGCGGGTCAACAATCTGCATCGTCCGCCCGGCAAGGGCGAGGGCAAGCTGCTCGCGCGCGACATTCCGCGCGAATACGCCGAGCACAACACCTACGACGATTTCTGGAAGGAGCGCTCGCCCTGGGAGCGGCTTGAAGGAGATCAAGGTGCCGACATTGTCGATCGGCCACTGGGGCAAGATGGGGCTGCATCTGCGCGGCAACATCATCGGCTACGAGAAGATCGACGCGCCGAAGAAGCTTGTCGTCACCGGCGCGCGCGACGTGTTCGAGGCGCACGACCTGTTCGACAAGATCGACTACCACGAGAAGGAGCTGCTGCCGTTCTACGACCGCCACCTCAAGACAGAGCGAAACCATTGTCGAGGGCGCGCCGGTCAAGTTGTATGTGCGTGGCGCCGAGCAATTCCGCGAAGAAGCGGAATGGCCGCTCGAGCGTGCGCAGACGAAATCGCTCTATCTCAACGCGACGAAATCCGGCTCGCTGACGTCGCTCAATGACGGCAGCCTGTCCTGGGACAAGCCGGCCGGCGAAGCGGCAACCTCGGCCGATTATCCCGATCCGAAATGGAAGCTCGGCAACGTGATGTTTGGCCCGGCCGGACCGGACCCGATCGCTCGCGTCATGACCTTCACGACCGCCGCCGTTCGAACAGGATGTCGAAGTGACGGGGCCTGTCGTGCTGGAGCTTTTCTTCTCTTCGACCGCCGACCGATGCCGACATCTTCGTGAAGATCGCCGATCAGGCGCCAGGCGAGGCCGGAAAACAGCCGCGCTCGGTCAATCTGAGCAAAGGCTGGCTGCGCGCCTCGCACCGCCAGAAGGACGAAAAGCTCTCGACGCCGCTGCGGCCGTTCTACACGCACACGACTCCGCAGCCGCTCGAGCCGGGCGAGGTCGTGAAGCTTGAGGTCGAGATCCTGCCGTTCTCCAACCTGTTCAAGAAGGGCCACCGGCTGCGGCTGGAAATCTCGAACAGCGATTCTCCGATCACCGACAGTATCTTCACGCACCAGTACAGCTGGTTCAAAGTCGGCCGCGACACGATCCATCACGATGCGCAGTACGCATCGCGTCTCGTCATCCCGGTTGTCGAGCGGGGCATAGTGACCGAAGCGCCTCACCATCATCGTGTTTCCTGGCGGCGCCAATCTGCCGCTCTGGACCGGCATCGAGCAGGGCTTTTTTGCGCAGCAGGGCCTCGAAGTCGTTCCGAGCTACACCCGCAGCTCGGTTGAGCAGATTTCGGGGCTGGTCAGCGGCCAATGGGACATCGGCCTCACCGGCTTCGACAACATCGTCGCGTATCAGGAAGGGCAGGGCGAGGCGAAGCTCGACCGCGAGCCTGATCTTTTTGCCTTCATGGGCGGAGACAACGCCTTCCTGCGCTTCCTCGTGCAGAAGGACATCACGAGCTATGCCGACCTCAAGGGCAAGACGCTGTCGGTCGATGCGCTCACGACCGGCTTTGCCTTCGTGCTGCGCAAGATGCTGCAGCAAAATGGTCTTGCCGAAGACGACATCTCGTTCGAGAGCGCAGGCGGCGTCGTGCAGCGCTTCGAGGCGCTCAAGGCTGGCAAGCACGCCGGCACGCTGGTCCTCACGCCGTTCGAATTGATCGGCGCACGGGCCGGTCTGCGCCTTCTGCAATCGGCGTCAGACATTGTGCCGCACTATCAGGGCATCGTCGGCGTCGCGAGCAGACGTTGGGCCGAGGCCAATGCCGAAACCCTCACCGATTTCATCAAGGGCTATCTTGCTGCGCTGCGATGGCTGTTCGAGCCGGCCAATCGCGCGGCCGCACAGTCCATTTTGATTGAAAATGTGCCCGGCATGACAGGCGGAGCTTGCCGCCGCGACCTGCGACATTTTCCTGGGTCCACGCGGCGGATTTGAACCTTCGGCGCGGCTCGATGCGCAAGGAATGCAGGCCGTTCTCGCGCTGCGTTCGGAATACGGCCGGCCGCAGAAAATACTTGCAAATGAAAATAAATACCAGAATTCTACCTACTACCAGCGAGCCGTGTCCGAGCTCGCATGAGTGACTGAGCTGAAGCGCCGCCAAGACCAACCCGTTGGGAGGAGACAATGACTTCCAGGCTCGGAATATCGATCCGAAAGCTTGTCTGCGTAGCGGTTGCCGCGCTGTCGAGCCTTGTCTTTACGCCGGCGCAAGCCGCCGACCCGATCAAGGTCGGCTTCAGCATGGCGCTGACCGGCGGCGTCGCGCCGAACGGCCGGCAAATGTTGATCGCGCTGGAGATCTGGCGTGACAATCTCAACGCCAAGGGCGGCCTGCTCGGGCGACCGGTCGAACTCGTCTATTACGACGATCAGAGTAATCCTTCGAATGTGCCCGGCATCTATCAGAAGCTGCTCTCGGTCGACAAAGTCGATCTGCTGATCGGGCCTTATGCGACCAACATGGTCGCCCCGGCGATGCCGGTTATCATGAGCCAGAAGAAGACCACCATCGGCATGCTCGCGATCGGCATCAACAACCAGTTCAAGTATCCGCAATATTTCTCGATGGTGCCGGCGGGTCCCGACGGCGTGAAGGCGTTCTCGGAAGGCTATTTCCAGATCGCCGCCGCACAGAATCCGAAGCCGAAAACCGTCGCCATCGTCTCGGCTGACGCTGAGTTCGCAAAGACCGCGGCCGCCGGCGCTCGCGCCAACGCCGTCAAGCACGGCTTTGATGTGGTCTACGACAAGAGTTATCCGCCCCCGACCACCGACTTCATCCCGGTGATGCGCGCGGTGCAGGCTGCCAATCCGGACGTCGTCTTTGTCGCGTCGTATCCGCCGGATACGGTCGGCATCGTGCGGGCCACCAATGAGATCGGCTACACGCCCAAGATGTTCGGCGGCACCATGATCGGCCTGCTGGTCACGCCGCTTAAGGCCCAACTCGGCCCGCTTACCAATGGCATCACCATCATGGAAAGCTTCGTGCCGGCACCCACCTTCAAATTCCCTGGCCTTGACGACGTGCTCGCCGAATATCGAAAGCGCGCCGCGGGCCAGAAACTCGATCCGTTCGGCTACGGCTTCGTGCCGTTCGCCTATGCGGCCGGGCAGGTTCTTGCCGAGGCCGTGACGCAGACCAAAGGCCTCGACCACGAGCAGATCGCCCAACACATCCGCTCAAACAAGTTCAATACGATCGCCGGGGAGATTTCGTTCGGACCGGACGGGGAGTGGGCGCAGTCGCGCACGGTGTTCACTCAATTCCGCGGCGTCGAGGCAAACAACATCGAGCAGTTCAAGGACACCGAGCACCAGGTGGTGGTCTGGCCCGACAAACATGCGACGGGCAAGTTCATCTACCCCTACGCAGACGCAAAGAAATAAACCCCGACTTGCGGCGAAGCCGGCCGCGGCCGTCGCGGCCGGCTTCGTCTCGACTGCGGTGAGAGAAACAGAAGGACGTGACGTCGAATGCAAGGAAAAATCGCGCTTGAAGAGCACTTCGCCATCGAGGCGACGCTCGGAGACTCACACGTGTTCGGCGCTCACGTATGGACGGAGTTGCGCTCGCGATTGATCGACATCCAGACCAAGCTGATCGCCAGCATGGATGCCCATGGCGTCGGCATGATGATCCTGTCGCTCAACGCGCCGGCCGTGCAGGCCATTGCCGATCCCAAGCGCGCCATCGAGGTCGCCAGGCAGGCGAATGATGCGCTGGCCGAGCACGTGCGCAAGCGCCCGGATCGCTTCGCCGCCTTCGCCGCGCTGCCGCTGCAGGACCCTGACGCGGCGATCCGCGAGCTCGAGCGCTGCGTCAAGGAGCTGAAATTCGTCGGTGCGCTGGTCAACGGCTTCAGCGACAGCCCCGATTCCAAGACACCGCTCTACTACGACTTGCCGCAATACAAGCCGTTCTGGAAGGCGCTCGACGCGCTGGGCGTGCCGTTCTATCTGCACCCGCGCAATCCACTGGCGGGTCAAATTCCCGGCTACGACGGCCACAACTGGCTGCTCGGCCCCAACTGGGCCTTCGCCGCCGAAACCTCGGTCCACGCGCTGCGGCTCATCGGCAGCGGAATCTTCGACGAGTGCCCGAACCTCAAGATCGTGCTCGGCCACCTCGGCGAGGGTATTCCAGCCAATCTGTGGCGCATCGACCATCGCAATGGCTGGATGAAGGCCGCGCACAAATACGCCGCCAAGAAATCGGTCGCGGATTATTTCCGCAAGCATTTCTGGATCACGACGTCGGGCAACTACAGCACCTCGTCGCTCAAGCAGGTGATCGAGGAGCTCGGCGCTGACCGCGTCATGTTTTCGGTCGACTGGCCGTTCGAGGATCCGGCCGAAGCCTGCGATTGGATGGACAAGACGCCGATTGCCGAAGCCGACCGGCAGAAAATCGGCCGCGACAACGCGGTAAAGCTGTTCAAGCTTCCGACCTGACCCTGAGCGAGGTCCGCTGTGCGTGCCTTCCGCTACTCGCCGCTGCCGGCGCATGTTATCTTCGGCTTCGGCACGGTGTCGGAGCTCAAGGGCGAAGTCGAGCGGCTGGGATGTTCGCGGGCGCTGGTCGTCACCACGCCGGAGCAGGGCAAGCTGGCTGAGTTGGCGCAAGCCCAGCTCGGCACCGCCTTCGCCGGCGCCTTCACCCAGGCGCAGATGCACACGCCGGTCGAGGTCACGCGAGCGCGCTCTCGCCTATGCGCAGGAGCATCAAGGCTGACTGCTACGTCGGCGTCGGCGGCGGCTCGACCACCGGCCTGTGCAAGGCGCTGGCGCTTGCGCACCGATCTGCCGCAGATCGTGCTGCCGACGACCTATGCCGGCTCGGAGGCGACGCCGATCCTGGGCGAGACGGCCGCCGGGCAGAAGACCACGCAGCGCACCTTCAAGGTGCTGCCGGAGTCGATCATCTACGACGTTGACCTGACCATGACGCTGCCGAAGCGGCTTGCCGCCGTCTCCGGCATGAACGCGATCGCGCATGCGGTCGAGGCGCTTTACGCCAAGGAGCTTGATCCGGTGATCGCGCTGTTGGCGCAAGACGGTATCCGCGCGCTGGCCAGGGCGCTGCCGGTCATCAACGATAGGCCCGACGATCGCGAGGCGCGGTCAGACGCGCTCTACGGCGCCTGGGCCTGCGGCACGTGTCTCGGCGCGGTCGGCATGGCGCTGCATCACAAGCTTTGTCACGTGCTCGGCGGCAGCTTCAATCTCCCGCACGCCGAGACCCATGCGATCGTGCTGCCGCACGCCGCGGCTTATAACCGCTCGCACACGCAGCAAGCGATGGCGCTTGCCGCGCGCGGCCCTCGGCGCCGCAGACGCACCGGCCGGCCTGTTCGCGCTCAACCGCAAGCTCGGCGTGCCGCTGGCGCTCAAGGACATCGGCATGCCCGCTGACGGGATCGACAAGGCGGTGCAGCTCGCAATGTCGTCGCCGTACTGGAATCCGCGGCCGATCGAGGAAGCGCCGCTGCGGGTGCTGCTGCAGAACGCCTATGAGGGCAGGGCGCCAGCCGCAGCCTAGCGGCGGCGCGACTTCTTGCGCCGCTCGGCCTTTTCCTTCGCCTCGACTTCCTGCTCGATCGTCTTGATGTTCGAGAACAGCCTCACCAGCAGGCGCTTGAGACGGCGCAGGTCGTTCGAATTGATGCCGCGGATCGCCACATCCTCGTAATGCGAGGCGATGGGGATGATCCGCTCGGTGATGGCGCGGCCCTTGTCGGTGAGACTTACGCTAAGGGCGCGGCCGTCGGTGCCGGAGCGTTGCCGCACGATGAATTGCTTGCGTTGCAAGGTCACGAGCAGGCGCGACAGCGTGGAAATGTCGATGCTGGTGTGCTCGGCGATGTCGCCAAGCCGCTGATCATCCTGCTCCCATAGCGCGGCCATGACGCGCCACATCGGCAGCGACACGCCCAAAGGCTCGATCTCGCGCGCGAAGACGAGGCCGATCCGGACGCCTGCGCGGTTCAAGAGATAGGGGACGAAATCGGCGAGCGTGAAGTTGTGTTTCATCGGATGATGGCGACAGGTTTTTCCCTAACCCCACCCGGCCAATTCCGCAAGCAAGCTCTCGTCGGCTTGCCACAGGGATTCGCAGATACCGTATGCACCATTCTGGTAGAGCAGCGGCGCGATATCGTCACGCAGCCTGATATCCTCGACGTTGCCGAAGAACACGCTATGCGAGCCGTAGGGCACCACGAGGGACTTGGCGCAGAAGATCGCAACCTGCGCATTGCCCAGGTAGGGGATACCGTGCGCGCTGGTCTGCCAGTTACCCTGCGCGAAACGGTCTGCGCTATTCGGCTCGGCGAAAGTGCGGGAGACGGAGACATGCTCGGAGTGCAGCACGTTCACGCAGAACCGCTCGCAGCTCTCCAGGAGTTCGAACAGCCGGCCGCCGCGGTTGACGCAGACCAGGAGCGATGGTGGCTCCATGCTCACCGACGAAACGGCGGTCGCCGTCATACCGTGGCGCTCTCCGTCCTGGCCTGTCGTGATCACCGTCACTGTCGAGGTAAACCGACGCATCGCCGCGCGGAACCTGTCGCCGAGCTCGGGGGTCATGGCGCTGCCTCTAAATATTTGCAAATGCAAATATATCGCGGACGTGGGATCGTGTCCAGGTTTCCGCTATCTCGCAACCGCGAGAAAGCCGCCAGCGCAATTACTTGCACATGCAAATGTTCTTGACGCGGTGGTGCGATTAGCGGCTTACTCACGGCCTGGAGGAGCCATGGCTGTCAGCGCAATTCAGGACGCCCGCACGCGTCCTTCCGCAAAACCCACGCCCAAAGAACTCATCGAGCGTGCCCGCGCCATCGGGCTACTCGCGCGCGAACAGGCGCTCCAAACCGAAAAGCAACGTCATGTATCCGCTGAGCTGATCGGACAGATGCGTGACGCCGAGCTCTTCGTCATCCTGCAGCCCGAGCGCTTCGGCGGCTTCGAATACGGCTTCGACCTATTCGTCGAACTGGTAGCCGCGATCGCCGCAGGTGACGGGTCTACGGGCTGGGTCTACAGCCTCGGCGCCGTGCACTCGTGGATACTTGCCTGTTATCCGGAGGAAGCGCAGCAAGAAGTTTGGGGCAGTGACCGCAATGCAATCGCCGCCGGATCCTATGCGCCGAGCGGCAAGGCGGTGCCGGACAAGGATGGCTATCGTCTCAGCGGCCGCTTCAGTTTTGCCAGCGGCGTCGACAATGCGAACTGGGCACTGCTTGGCGGTATGATACCGCTGAAGGACGGACCGAAGCCCGGCTTCTTCCTCGTCCCGCGCTCCCAGTTCTCGATCCATGACGATTGGCACACGATGGGATTTGCCGGCACCGGAAGCAAAACGATCGTCGTCGAAGATCAGTTTGTGCCCGCTTATCGTACCGGTTACCTTTGGTGATCTGCTGACCGGAACGTCGCCCGGTGCGGCGGTCAATCCCAATCCGCTCTATCGCCAGCCGATGTTGGGCGTCGTTCCCTACTGTCTGGTTTCACCTGCGCTTGGAATGGCGCGTGGCGCCTTGGCAGCCTTCAAGGACCAGGCTGCCGGGCGAACTACGCGCGGCGCGGTCGCGGGCGGTAACAACAGGATGAGCGAGTTCATCACGGTTCAAATGCGCATTGCGGAAGCAACCGCCTCGATCGACGCGGCCGAACTCCTGATTCACCGCGACATCCGCGACACGTTCGCCGTTGCACAAAGCGGCAATCCAGCCGACCTGAACCTGAGAATGCGCAACCGCCTGAACCACGCATTCGCGACCAAGCTCCTGGTGCAGGCGGTCGATGCGGTCTTCCAGGCTGTGGGTGGCTCCGCCTTGGGCCTGCACCATCCGGTGCAGCGCTTTTGGCGCGACATCCATGCTGCGAGCTCGCACATCAGCTTGAACTGGGATTCGGTGTCGGCGATGTATGGCCAATACGTCTTTGGGCTCGAGCCGAGAGGCCAATACTAAGAAACGAAGCTGCCGGTAACGCGCGAAGGCGCGACAACAAATGGGGAGGTTACCATGAAGAACGCCGTCCGCCTTGGCGCGGCTCTGCTGCTGTCTTTCGCTTTCACTGCCGCCGCGAGCGCGCAGCAGTTCACGATGAAAATTTCGTCGCCGACGATCAACGATCCCAGCCAGGAATGGGCGAAGGAGCTTGCCGCAGGCCTGAAAGCGCGGGTCGGCGACAAGATCAAGGTTGAGTTCTATCCGGCCAATCAGCTCGGCCAGATCCCGGCGACGGTCGAGGGTGTCGCGATGGGCACGATCGAGGCCGTGGTGCCGGCGAGCGGCTTCTTCATCGGGCTCGAGCCTCGCATGCAGGTGTTCGACGCGCCCGGACTGTTCAAGGACGTGCCGCATGCGCAACGCGTCCTTGGCAGATGAAGCGGTGCGCGCGCGCCTCGCGACATTTGCGTCGTCGAAGGGCATGGAAATGCTGGCCGTCATCGCGCACGGTCCGCTCAACCTCGTGTCGCATAAGCCGATCCGGAAGGTCGACGACTTCAAGGGCCAAAAAATCCGCGTCCCGGGTGCTGCGCCACTCCAGGTCAGGCCTTTCGAAAAGCTTGGCGCCCAGACGGTGTCGATGCCGCTCGGCGAGGTGCTGCCGGCGATGCAGAACCGGACCATCGACGGTCTGATCGCATCGGCATCGGTATTCACCGCGTTCAAATACTACGACGTCGCCAAGGCGCAGACTTCGTTGCCGGGAGCTTTCCTGATCGCGCCGATCATGGTGAACAGGGATTGGCTGAAGTCGCTTGGCCCCGAGCTGGAGAAAGCCGTGCGCGAGGAGGCGTTCAGCGCGCAACGCAAGATCGAAAAGTTCACCATCGGAGATGTCGAGCGCACCGCCGATGTCTGGAAGAAGAATGGCGGCGAGATCATCACGCTGCCTGACGCGGAGGCGAAAGCCTATCTCGCCCAGGTCGAGTCCATCGCGCCCGCCGTGCTTGGTGCCAACCCGAACATGAAGGGTGACTTCGAGCTGTTATCCGCGACCGCCAAGAGGCTGGCCCAGTAAATGAACGAACAGCGAGGCGCGCTCGCGCGCTCATGCGACTGGCTCGCATGGGCGATCGAGCGCGTTCTCGCCATCGGCCTGATCGTCGCGATTGCGTTCAACTTCATCAACGTCGTGGGCCGGTATGTGACCGGCTTTACGCTGACCGGCATCGATGAGATCGAGATCTATCTGCTGATCTGGATCGCGTTTCTCAACGCCGCGGTCGTGAGCTGGCGTCGCGATCATCTTCGCATGGACTTGATCGTCAAGGCGCTGGCGCCGCCGCTGCAACGTGCAATTTACGTATTCGAGGCGATTGTCCTCCTGCTGGTCACGACTTTCGTCAGTTACTACTCGTTCCTCTACGTGCAGCGTATCTTCCGGCTCGGCGCCGTGAGCGACATGGCGCACGTTCCGACCTGGATCGCGCATAGTGCCGTGTTCGTCGGCTTCGGCCTGATGGCTTTGATCGCGCTCTATCGCGGCCTCGCGCTGCTGTCGGCGGCCGCGGCCGGTGCAGCCCTGAGAAGCGCGACACCATGACCTTCGCGCTCGGGGTCGTTCCGGTCGTCCTGCTGCTGCTCGGCTTCCCGATTTTCCTGGTGCTGCTCAGCGCGGTTTCCGTTGCGCTCGTCTTCTACATGAACATGCCGTTGGCGGCGCTGCATCAGAATCTGTTTGGCTCGATCAACGTCTACGCGCTGCTGGCGATCCCGTATTTCATCTACGCCGGCGAGCTGATGGGGCGCGGCACCGTGGCGCGCCGCCTGGTGGACTTCGTCCAGGACGGCGTCGGCTCCGTGCGCGGCAGTCTCGGCGTCACCACGGTGGGGGTCGCCACGATCTTCGGGGCCATATCCGGCGTCAGCGCCGCCGCGGTCGCGACCATTGGCAAGATCATGTACCCGTCGATGGTCAACGCCGGTTATCCCGCTCCGTTTGCTGCAGGTCTGATCACCGCCGTTGGCGCGATCGACATCATCATCCCGCCGAGCATTCCGATGATCGTCTATGGCGCGGCGGCCCATGAATCGGTGCCGCGCCTCTACGCCGCGGGTATCCTGCCAGGGCTGCTTCTTGCCCTGGTGATCGCCGGCTATGTCGTCTGGCGCGCCAGACGCGAAGGCTTTGGGCGCGGTCAGCCATTCGACGCCAGCCGGTTTTTGCATTCCACCGTGCGCAGCGTTTGGGCGCTCGGAGCGCCCGTCATTATCCTTGGTGGCATTTACGGCGGCGTGTTCTCGCCGACCGAAGCCGCGGCGGTCGCCTGCGTCTATGCGGCGTTTGTGACGATGGTGATTTTTCGTGAGCTATCTTTTCTCGACATCCTCGAAGCGGCTGTCGCGACGGTGCGTTTCACCGCGCAAATCCTCGTCATCGTCGCTTGCGCCGGCGTGTTCGCCTGGCTGCTCACCGTCAATCAGGTGCCCGCCACGATCGTGTCATGGATCAATGCACTTGGGGTCTCGCCGTGGCAGTTCTTGTTGGTGGTCAACATCGTGCTGCTGATCGTCGGCTGCTTCCTCGATCCGCTGTCGGCGATTCTGCTGCTGACACCCTTGCTGGTTCCGATTGCCAAGGCGCTCGGCATCGACACGGTGCATTTTGGAATCGTTTTTATGGTCAATCTGGCGATCGGCCTGTTCCATCCGCCGTTCGGCATCAACATTTTTGTCGCGCAGTCGGCGCTCGGCATTCCGCTTGAAGTCATTTATCGCGGCATCTTGCCGTTTGTCGTGCTTTACCTTGTCGTGCTTGTGTTGATCACTTACGTCCCCGCGATATCACTGGCAGGCGTGTGGCTGTTGTTCAATTGAAGACGAAAGCGGGGGCGCGGAGAGTGCCATGACACCAGGAAAAAGCAGCCGGTCGGCCGTAATCGTCGGCGGCGGTATTGGCGGGCTATCCGCCGCATTGGCATTGGCGAAGCGTGGCTGCCGCGTCACCGTCATTGAGCAGGCCGACAAGTTCGGTGAGATCGGTGCCGGCATCCAGATCGGGCCGAACGGCTTCCACGCGATGGACTATCTGGGTATCGGCGAAAGGGCCCGGGCGAGGGCGGTATACATCGAAGCCATCATCATGATGGACGGCATGAGTGGCGAACAGATCTTTCACTCGCCGCTCGATGACGCCTTTCGCAGCTACTTCGGCAATCCCTATGCCGTGATCCATCGCGCCGATCTACACGGCTCCTTGCTGGAAGGCTGCCAGTCGAACGACCTGGTCACGCTGATCAACAGCGAGAAGATCGTGTCCTGCGAAAACATGCCGAACGGGGCCAGGGTCACGACTGCGAGCGGCAAGAGCTTCGAGGCCGACGCCGTGATAGGCGCCGACGGCATCAACTCGGTGATCCGCAAGTTCATCGTCAACGGCGACGATCCGATCCGCCTGTCCGGCCACGTGGCCTATCGGGCGGTGCTGCCGATCGAACAGATGCCGGAAGACTTGCGCTGGAGCGCCGCCGCGCTGTGGGGCGCGCCGAAGTGCCACCTGGTGCATTACCCGCTGCAAGGCTGGAAGACCTTCAACATCGTCGCAACTTTCGTCACCGACCTGAAGGACGTCGGCAGCAACGAGCCCGGCAAACGCGAAGAGGTGCTCGACCGCTTCGCCCATATCGTGCCGCGGGCTCGCAAGCTGCTCGAAATCCCGAAGGAATGGCGGCGCTGGGTGCTGGGAGACCGCGATCCGATCCCGAACTGGGTCGATGGGCGCATTGCGCTGCTCGGCGATGCGGCGCACCCGACCTACCAGTACTTCGCGCAGGGCGCATGCATGGCGATGGAGGATGCGGTCTGCCTCTCCGATCAGTTCGAGAAGAACGAGGGAGACTTTGACGCGACCTTCGCCGCCTACCAGGAGAAGCGCATTCCGCGCGCTTATCGGGTCGTCCTCGGCGCACGTGAGCTTGGCCGCGTCTTCCACGTCGATGGTGTCGAGCGCGTTGTTCGCAATGCCTGGCTCAAGGCCAAGACGCCGGAAGACTTCCGCCACAGCATAAAGTGGCTCTACGGGGCGGACGGGACTGCCTGACAAAGCGATAAACGGGATCTCTACCCCTGCGCGACTGCACTTGTGCGCGCATAAGACGGTTCATGTGCGGCGAAGGCCGCCAGCCACCCAACGAGGGCGGGAAAGTCGGGCCGCCAAACAACTGGTTGACGCCAGTCGAGATAGCCAAGTGCACAGGCGAGCGAGATGGAGACTATGTCGGTCTGGTCCGGACTTGGCAGGTCGCGCTCGAAGGCGGCGAGTGCGCGGTTGATCTTGCCGCGCTGATGAGAAAGCCATCGCTCCGAATGTGTTCCCGGGTCGCGAAAGCGGCCCTCATAGACCATCAGTAACGCGGCGTCGGCGATGCCGTCGGCCAAGGTCGCTCGCGTCAGCAGGCGGTAGCGTGTTTCGCCTTGCCGCGGGCAAAGCCGTTCGGTGCCGGCGATGTCTTGCAGATAGTCAATGATGACCCGGCTGTCGTAGAGCGCCGTGCCATCGGGCAGCAGCAGACAGGGCATCTTGCCCAGCGGATTCTGCAGCCGCAGGGTGTCGTTTTCGTCGAGAGTGTCCGCCGGCACGACCGTGATGCCGGATTCCAACTCAAGGATGTCGATCACCATCCGCACCTTGCGGCCGAACGGCGATGTGACGGTGGATCGTAGAACCAGCTTTTCGGCAGGCGAGGGCATTTGCGCAGTTCAGCCGTCTACTACTTCTCGGTCGGGACGCCGGCCTCCTTGATGACCTTCGCCCACTTATTGATCTCGCTGTCCAGGAAAGCCCGAAACTCGTCCGGTAAATCGCCGACAAGCGTCACGCCCTGACTTGCGAGCTTGGCCTTCACATCCGCATCGCGCATCGCTTCCACGGCCGCCTTGTGGAGCTTCGCGAGGACGTCCTTTGGCAGCCCGGCCGGCGCGACCATGCCATACCAGTTCTCGATCTGCAGCTCCGGCATGCCGGCTTCGGTTGTTGTCGGAACGTCCGGCGCGCTCTCGGCCCGCTGCGGAGCTCCGACTGCGATCGGCCTCAACTTGCCGGCCTGGACTTGCGGCAGCAGGACCGGCAGGTCGAGGAACACCATTTCGACCTGCTGCCCGATGAGGTCGTTCACCGCCGGGGCCGCGCCGCGATACGGCACATGGGTGATGTCGATCTTGGCGGTAAGCTTGAACAATTCGCCGGCCAGGTGCGGCAGGCTACCCGGCCCTGACGAGGCAAAGTTCAGCTTGCCGGGCTTCGACTTCGCGAGTTCGATCAGCTCCTTCATGTTTTTTGCCGGCACACTGGTCGCGACGACGAGCATCTCCGGCACCTTGGCGACCAGCGTGACCGGCTGAAGATCCTTCAGCGTGTCGTAGGCGATCTTCTGCATGCTTGGGCTGATAGCGAGCGCGCCGGCGCTCGTTACAGCGATGGTGTAGCCATCGGGCTTGGATTTTGCGACCGCGTCCGTCCCAAGCACGCCACCTTGACCGCCGCGGTTGTCGATCAGCACCGGCTGCTTGAGGATGTCTGCCATCTTCTGCGCGATCGTGCGCGCGATAATGTCGTTGGGGCCGCCTGCCGGGAACGGCACGATCAGCTTGATCGGTCTGTCCGGAAACTCCTGGGCGCCGGCAAAACCCGGCACCGCAAAGGTGCACAGGCCAATCAACAGCAGCTTCGTAATCTTCATGGCGATCCTCCCAATGATTTGATGGCCCCGGCTGCATCACGCGAGGCGAGCCGCTCCTCAGCACTAATTCTTGCGGAAGCGACCCGATCAGCGCTCGCCGCCCCGTCAACCTAAGGGCGGATATTTCCATTGGTGGGCGTCCTTATCACGAGACCGGAACGCCGCGATCTGAGATTTAAAGCTCTGCGTCATCGCGATGTCGTCCCATCCGTTGAGCAGCCGCTCGCGGCGGGCCGGATCAATCGCGAATTCCCAGCTCTTGGTGCCGCGGCGGATCTGTCGATTCTCGAGATCGACCGCCAAGGGCAGGTCCGGCGCTGCATCGACCGCGGCGGCAATCTCCGCCGCCGCGTCGTCGCTCACGACGGCGGTGAGCAGGCCATTTTTCGTGGCGTTCTGCGAAAAGATGTCGCCGAATGAAGGCGCGATCACGCAACGCATGCCGGCGTCGCAAAGGGCATAGACCGCCGCCTCGCGAGATGAGCCGCCGCCAAAATTGTGTCCGGCCACGAGGATTTTTGCATCACGCCAGCGGGGCTGGTTGAGCGGGAAATCGTGGCGCAATGCTCCTTGTGTGTCGCGCCGTATGTCGTGAAAGAGATACTGCCCGAATCCGGCTGCGCGTTTCACCTTCAGATAGCGGGCAGGAAGAATTTGGTCGGTATCGACATTCGCAAGCCTGAGCGGGCACGCGGACGCGGTAGCGGTCGTAAATTTCTCCATTGCGTCAGCTCTTATCAGTGGCGAGAAGCGGCCGCGCATCGGCGAGATACCCATTGACCGCCGCGGCGGCAACCATCGCCGGCGACATGATATGGGTACGCGCGCCCGGACCCTGCCGGCCGCGGAAGTTGCGATTGGTGCTCGAAGCGCATCGCTCGCCGGGCGGCACCAGGTCGCCATTGATGGCCACGCACATCGAGCAGCCGCTGTCTGCCCATTCGAGCCCGGCGTCGAGGAAGATGCGATCGAGGCCTTCGTGTTCGGCTTGGCGTTTCACCATCGAGGAGCCCGGCGCGATCAGCCCGGGGACTTTGCTTTTCCGGCCGCGCAGCACCGCCGCGGCGGCGCGCAGGTCTTCGATCCGCGCATTGGTGCATGAGCCGATGAAAATGCGGTCGACCTTCACGTCGGTGAGCTTCTGGCCCGGTTTGAGGCCCATATAGTCGAGCGCGTCGGCAATAGCCTTCCGGCGCGTTTCGTCGTTTTCGCTTGCCGGATCGGGCAGATGGGCATCAATCGGCAAAGCATGCTCGGGGCTGGTGCCCCACGTCACCACCGGAGCCATTTGTGAGGCATCGAACGTCACTTCGCGGTCGAACTTCGCGCCGTCGTCCGACTTCAGCGTAGACCATTCCTCGAGCGCCTGCGTCCAGATTTCACCTTGCGGTGTGTAAGGCCGGTCCTTGATGTAGGCGATCGTCTTGTCGTCAGGCGCGATCATTGCGCAGCGTGCGCCGGCCTCAATCGACATATTGCAAAGCGTCAGCCGGGCCTCGATCGACAGAGCGCGGATTGCGGCGCCAGAGAATTCGATGGCGTGACCTTGCGCGCCGTTCGCCCCAATCTTCGCGATCAGGGTCAGTGCAATGTCCTTGGCGCCTATCCCTTCCGACAGGCGACCGTTGACGGTGATGCGCATGCGCTTGGGCTTTTTCTGCCATAAGGTCTGCGTCATCAGCACATGGGCGACTTCAGAAGCGCCGATGCCGAAGGCCAGCGCGCCAAGTGCGCCATGGGTCGAGGTGTGGCTGTCGCCGCAAACGATCAGCAGGCCCGGCAGCGTGAGGCCTTGCTCGGGGCCGACAACATGCACGATGCCCTGCCGTGGGTCGTTGAGGCCGAACAGAGTGACATCGTTGGCGCGCGTGTTTTCGGTGAGCTGCTCGACCATGCGCGCGATTTCGGGGTTGGCGATGGCCGGCCGGTTGCGCGTTGGCACATAGTGGTCGGCGACACCGAAGGTCAAAGACGGCTCGGCCACCTTGCCGCCGCGCGCCTTGACTTGGTCGAAGCCCTGGAACGAGCCCTCATGGACGAAATGACGATCGACCCAGAGCAGGGACTCGCCGCCCTGGCTCGCGATCTCGTGCGCGGACCAGACCTTGTCGAACAATGTTTGCGGGTCGCTCATGCCGCGGCCTGGGAGTTGACGGGCTCTATTGTCTGCTAAATGATACTTAGCGAAAGCAGCGCGGCCAAGTTGCTTCGAAGGCCGCGTTCAGGGGTTATCGCGTGTCGGACCGTCTCGGCGAAGCCAAAGCGCGCCAAGTCTATCTGGTGTTGCGTGACCGTATCGTCAGCGGCGATATCGGCCGCGGCCGGCGGCTTCCCAACGAAAACGAGCTTGCAGCGGCCCATCGCGTCTCCCGCGTCACCATCCGCCGTGCGTTGGCGGAGCTCGAGCGCGAACGGCTGATTGAGCGCCGCCGCAGCCTCGGCACCCGTGTGATCTTCCGGCCATCCGCCGCACCGATCGTCGGCCGACATTAGCGGCATGATGGCGAGCCTTGCCGATATGGGCCGACGCACCACCGTCAAGCTCTTGTCGTTCGATTACATCGCTGCCGAGGGCGGCGTGGCCGAGGCACTGGGCGTTGCGGCGCCGGATCTCCTTCAGCGCGCGGTTCGTGTGCGCGCGATCGACGGCGAGCCGTTTTCCTATCTCACGACGCATGTTCCGGAATGGGTCGGCGTTACTTTTTCGCGGCAGGAGCTCGCCAGCCGTCCGCTGCTCGAATTGCTGGAGCGTTCCGGCGTCAAGGTCGAGCCGCGCCACCCAGCAGATCAGCGCGGGGCTTGCGGCCCCTGCGGTCGGGACGGCGCTCGGCGTCGCCACCGGCTCGCCGCTGATCGAGCTCACACGCGTTGTCTATGACGAGCGGGGCCGCGCGGTCGAGCATCTCCACGCGCTCTACCGGCCCGACCGCTACAGCCTGAAGATCAGCCTCGAACGGTCCGGCAAGCCGAACCAGAAGACCTGGGCGCCCGCGATGCGCGCGCGCCCGCGCAAGTCGAAATCCGCCACCATAAATTCCGTCATTTCATAGGGAGGGTTAGTCAATGCCGCACACAGGTGATCGTTTCAATCGCCGGCAATTCCTGCAAACCACCGCGCTCGGGGCCGCCGCAATGGCGACCGGCACCATCGCCGCGCCAGCCGTGCTCCGCGCGCAGGGTGCGGGCGTCAAGATCGGCGTCCTGCAGCCGGTGACCGGCGCGCTGTCTTATTCCGGGCAGCAGGGCAAGCTTGGCGCCATGCTCGCGATTGACGAGCTCAACGCCGCCGGCGGCATCAAGGGGCTCGGCAAGATCGAGCCGGTGCTCGGCGACGCGCAATCGACGCCTGAGGGCGGCACCGCCGAGGTCGAGAAGATGAATTCCGCCGGTGTCGTCGCCATCGTCGGCGGCTATGCTTCGGGTATCTGCCTCGCCACCACCCAGGCCGCGGCGCGCTACGACCTGCCTTATGTTGTGGACGTCGGCGTCACCGACGCCATCGTCACGCGCGGCCTCAAGAATACGTTCCGCTTCGGCCCGGGCTTCGGCGTCATCGCCAAGACCGCGATCGAGAACCTGGTTGCGATCAATGACAAGGCGGGCAAGCCGGCCAAGACCGTGCTGATCGTGCACGAGGATTCCGCGTTCGGCTCGGGCCTCGCCAAGCTGCTCAATGCGCAGCTGCCGGAGAAGGGCTTCCAGATCATGGAAACCATCCCGCACCCGACCCCGACCCGCGACTTCAACAACGTCGTGCTGAAGATCAAGTCACAGAATCCGGATATCGTGATCCCGGCGGACTACTACAACGAGTACGTCCTGCTTGCCCGCACCATGCAGCAGCAGCAGGTGAAGCCGAAGGCGATCTACTCGGTGCTCGGCGGCGCCGCCTCGTCCTACAAGTTCGTCAAGGAATTCCCCGAGGCCGCGCAGTACATCATGGACTGCAACCACTGGTTCGACCCGAAAAATGCGAAGGCGCAGGAGCTCAAGAAGAAGGTCGAGGCGCAGGGCCAGTTCTACACTTACGAGGTTTACATGAACTACAGCGCGGTGCTGCTCACCGCAGACGCGATCATGCGCGCCGGCGCCGCCGACCGCGCCAAGGTGATCGCCGCGCTCGAGAACTCGACCTTCGCGGGCCACGTGATGCCTTACGGCCCGACCAAGTTCGTCAACGGCCAGAACCAGGGCGCCGCGCCGGTCAACACCCAGGTGATCGGCAACGACATCCAGGTGATCCTGCCGGACAACTTCGCCTCGGCGAAGCCTGTGTTCCCGCGGCCAGCTTGACCGGGCCTGATGGCGGCGCCTGCGGGCGCCGCCAGCCGAGTTTGATGTGCTGACGGCCATCATCATCCCTGCCGTGCTCAACGGCATTCTGATGGGCGCGATTTACGCATTGGTCGCGCTCGGGCTGACTTTGATTTACGGCGTGCTGCACATCATCAACTTCGCGCACGGCGCGCTGCTCAGCGCCGCGCTGTTCGCCGCGTTCCTTTGCTACCGCTATCTCGGCCTCGATCCCTACATCGCGGTGTTCGGCCTTGCGCCGTTGTTCTTCGCGCTGGGTTATGCGTTGCAGCGCTTCATCATCGGTCCCGCCGCGCATGGCAGTGACAGCAACATTCTGCTGGTGACGCTCGGACTGTCGATCGTTATCGAGAACGTGCTGCTCTATTTCTTTCGTGGCGACACCCGCACGATCGACACGCCCTACGGCTTCAGCGTCATATCGTTCGCCGGCTCGTTTCTGGCGGTGCCACGCGTGGTCGGCTTCTTCGCGGCGTTTGCTGTCGCGGCGGCGCTATGGGCCGTTTTGAGCCTGACCGACACCGGCAAAGCGATCCGCGCGGTGGCGAAGGAAAAGATTGGGGCGCAGCTTGCCGGCATCGACGTCGCTCACATCTACGCGGTCACATTTGGCCTCGGCACCGCCTGCGTCGCCATCGCCGCGTGC
The DNA here is from genome assembly GCA_963788805.1 of uncultured Alphaproteobacteria bacterium. Taxonomy (GTDB): domain Bacteria; phylum Pseudomonadota; class Alphaproteobacteria; order Rhizobiales; family Xanthobacteraceae; genus Pseudolabrys. Next base: position 107,189 of record CAWBHU010000010.1, on the reverse strand, counting down.
CTGCTGATCCCGTCCTATTACGTCAATCCGCATGTCGGTAATGCCTTCGTGTTGGTCGCCTTCACCATCGTTGTGCTCGGCGGCATGGGCTCAGTGCCGGGCGCCTTGATCGGCGGCTTGGTCATCGGCGTGATCGAGAGCCTGTGCGGCTTCTATCTCGGCGAGTCGCTCGGGCAGATCGGCATCTTCCTGCTGTTCATCCTGGTGCTGCTGTTCCGCCCGACCGGCCTGTTCGGAGAGCGCGCATGAGCACGCGCGGCTTTCCCTTTCTCGTTTTGATCATCGCCGCGCTGGCGACTGTGCCGCTGTTCGTCCAGTCGAACGTCGTGCTCAACTTCATGTGCGTTGGCTTGATGATCGCGCTGGCCGGGCAGGGTTGGAACATCCTTGGCGGCTATGGCGGGCAGTATTCGTTCGGCCATGCGGCGTTCTTCGGCACCGGGGCATACACCACCGCGATCCTTCAGGTTCGCTATGGCATCAATGCATGGCCGGGCTTTGCGCTCGGTGTCATGGCGGGGGCCGCGGTTGGCGTCGTCGTCGGCTTTCTCTCGTTCCGCTCGCGGCTGCACGGCTCTTATTTTGCCCTCGTAACGCTCGCGTTCGCCGAGGTGCTGCGCATCATTGCCAGCGTCGCGCCGGTCACAGGCGCCGGCGTGGGTACTTTGGTCAAGCTCGACCTACGGCCGGAAGCAATGCAGTTCCAGGGCCGTGCGGCATTCTATTGGCTGATCCTCACATTGGTCGCGCTCTCGATGCTGATCGCGCATGCGATCGAGAACTCGCGCTTCGGCGCACGGCTGGTGGCGATTCGCGAGAATGAAGACGCCGCGCGCGCTCTGGGGGTCGATACCTTGGCCGTGAAGCTAGGCGCGATGACGTTATCTGCTGCGGTGACGGCCGCGGCCGGTTGTTTTTACACGCAGTATTTTCTGTTCGTTGATTCCGGAATCGCCTACGGGCCGTGGATTTCAGTCGAGGCGCTGCTGGCGCCGATCATTGGCGGGCTTGGCACGGTGTGCGGGCCGCTGCTCGGCGCCATGCTGGTCAAGGCGCTCGGCGAAGTCGCGAAGCTTTTGACCGGGGATGCGCCGGGCCTCGATCTCATCATTTATGGCGTGGTGCTGATCGTGGTGGTGTGGCTGGCGCCCGGCGGACTGATCGGACTTTTCTCGCGTCTGCGCTTGAAAAAACGCGGAGTGGCGCATGGCTAGCCTGCTCGCGGTCGAGGGCATGTCGAAGCGGTTTGGCGGCCTTTTGGCCGTCAACAATGCCGTCATGTCTGCAGAACAAGGCCGTATCACTGCGCTGATTGGGCCCAATGGCGCCGGAAAAACCACTTTGTTCGCGATGATTGCCGGCTTCCTCAAGCCGACCAGCGGCCGCGTTTTGTTTCGTGGCGAGGATATCACCGGCCGCGCGCCGCATCGTTCTGGCCCGCGCCGGCGTGGTGCGCACCTTCCAGATCGTGCAGCCTTTCGCCGGCCTGACGGTGCGCGAGAACATCGCGGTCGGCGCATATCTTCACGCCAGGCGCCGCGCGGAGGCGCTGGCGGCCGCCGAAGCGGTGGCATTGGAAGTCGGGCTCACGCCGATGCTCGACCAGCCCGCCGGCAGCCTGACGGTCGCGGGCCGCAAGCGGCTCGAGCTCGCCCGCGCGCTGGCGACCAAGCCGAGGCTCCTGCTGCTCGACGAGGTGCTCGCCGGCCTCACGCCGTCCGAGATCCGCGATTTCGTTCCGGTGATCCGTGCCATCCGCGACCGCGGTGTCACTATCCTGATGATCGAGCATGTGATGCAGGCGGTGATGAACCTGTCGGAGCACGTCTATGTGCTCGCTGAAGGTTTGATTATCGCGCAAGGCGCGCCCGCCGCCATCGCCGCCGATCCGAAGGTGATAGAGGCCTATCTCGGCCACGACGCCGCCAACCGGCTCAGAGGAGGGCGCGCATGTCCACTGACGCCCTTCTCGCGGTCGAGGCCTTGCGCGCAGGCTATGGCGAGACAGAAGTCTTGCGCGGAGTCGATCTTGAGGTCGGCAAGGGTGAGATCGTCGCCGTGCTCGGCTCGAACGGCGCGGGCAAATCGACGCTCAACGCGGCGATTTCCGGCATCCTGCGTTGCCGCGGCGGCGCCATCCGCTTCGCCGGCGCGCCGATCGAGCGCGACAGCCCCGCCGCGATCGTCGCGCGCGGCCTTGTACATGTGCCCGAAGGCCGCCGCATTTTTCCGATCTCTCGGTCGCGGACAATCTCGATCTCGGCAGCTATCGCCGCGCCGCCAAACGCCGCAAGGAGAACCGCGAGCGTGTCTATGCGATCTTCCCGCGGCTGCGCGATCGCCGCACGCAACGCGCCGGCACGCTGTCCGGCGGCGAACAGCAGATGCTGGCGATCGGGCGCGGCCTGATGGCCGAGCCGCAGCTCATCATCCTGGACGAGCCCTCGCTCGGCCTCTCGCCGCTCCTGGTCGAGGAATTGTTCGCGCTGATCCAGAAGCTCAACCGCGACGGCCTCGCCATCCTGCTGGTCGAACAGAACGCCGTGCAAAGTCTCGAAATATCCAGCCGCGCCTACATCCTCGAGCATGGCAGCATCGTCATGTCCGGCACCGCGCAAGCGATCCGCAACAATCCCGATCTCAAGCGCGCTTATCTCGGAATGTGAACCATGGCCGAAACACTCCAGTCCCGCCTCAGCAAGCCGCCGATCGTGATTGCGCCCGGCGTCTATGATGCGCTCACCGCGCTGCTTGCGACGTCCGCCGGCTTCGACACGCTCTATCTGTCCGGCGCGGCCATCGCCTATACGCGGCTCGGGCGTCCCGACATCGGCCTCGTCAGTGTCAGCGAGGTCGCCGACACCATTGCGTTGATCCGCGACCGCGTCATCGCGAACCTCGTGGTCGACGCCGACAACGGCTACGGCAACGCGCTCAATGTCGAGCGCACCGTCCGCACTTTCGAGCGCGCGGGCGCCACCGCGATCCAACTCGAGGACCAGAGCTATCCCAAACGCTGTGGCCACCTCGACGACAAGTCGTTGATTTCGGCCGAGGAAATGGTCGGAAAGATCAAGGCGGCGGTGGATGCCCGACACTCCGCCGACACCCTTATCGTCGCCCGCACCGATGCCGTCGCGGTCGAAGGCTTCGATGCCGCGCTCGACCGCGCTGCGCAATATCAGCAGGCCGGCGCCGACGTGCTGTTCGTCGAAGCGCCGAAGACGGGCGACGAGCTCACCCGCATCACCAAGTCGTTTCGCGGCGTGCCGCTGATGGTCAACATGGTGGAAGGCGGCAAGACGCCGGTGCTTTCGGCGTCGGAGCTGCAAACGCTCGGCTTCGCGCTTGTCATCTTCCCCGGCGGTATCGTGCGCGCGCTGGCAAAGAATGCCGCGGACTATTACGCCTCGCTCGCGCAGCACGGCAGCACTGAACCGTTCCGCAGCCGCATGCACGATTTCAATTCCCTCAATGCCGTGATCGGCACGCCGGAGATGCTGGCGCGCGGCAAAAACTACGAGGGCGGCAAGAGCTGATAAAGCCGCTCGCAAGCCAAGGAATGCCTTTGATGGAAAAGCTTTTCGATCTCATCATCAAAAATGCCCGCGTGGTGCGGCCGAACAAGACCGCCGTCGACTGCCTCGACATCGCGATCAAGGACGGAAAAGTCGCCCGGCTGGGGCCTGACATTGAGGCCGCCAGCGCGAAGGAAGTCTTCGACGCGAAGAACCGCCTGGCTTTTCCCGGCTGTGTTGACGCCCACATGCACATCGGCATCTACGCGCCGCTGGCGCAGGACGCGGTGTCCGAGAGCAAGGCCGCGGCGATGGGCGGCGTCACGTCGAGCCTCAACTATCTGCGGACCGGCCACTACTATCTCAACCGTGGCGGGCCGTACCGCGATTTCATGCCGGAAGTGCACAAGCAGTCGAACGGAAATTTCTGGGTCGATTACGGCTTCCATCTCGCGCCGATTGAGGCCGCGCATATCGACGAAATGGACTACCTGGCCACCAAGGAGGGCATCTCCTCGTTCAAGATCTTCATGTTCTATGGCGGATACGGCCTGCACGGCGCATCTTCGCAGCAGAACGACTTTCTGATGATCGGGCCGGATGAGCGCTATGACATTGCGCACTTCGAGTTCATCATGCGCGGCGCGCAACGGCTGATGGAAAAGTATCCGAAGCTCGCGCCCTATATCAGCGTCAGCCTGCACTGCGAGCTGGCCGAAATTCTCACCGCCTATACGAAAATCGTCGAGCGGGAAGGCAAGCTGACCGGCCTGCACGCCTACAGCGCGGCGCGGCCGCCGCACTCCGAGGGCCTGGCGATCTGGATCGCCTCTTATCTGGCGAACGAGACAAATTGCCTGAACATCAACCTGCTGCACCTGAGCTCACGCAAGGCGGTGGACGCGGCGTGGACCATGCAGCAGGTGTTTCCGCACATCGCGTTCCGGCGCGAGGTCACGGTCGGCCATCTTCTGCTCGATACTGACTGCGAATGCGCCGTGCACGCCAAGGTCAATCCGCCGATCCGCCCGCGCGCGGATGTCGAGGCGCTGTGGCAGGCCGTGCTGGAGCGCAAGATCGACTGGATCGTCAGCGACCACGCCTGCTGCTCGGCGGAGCAGAAGTGGTCGAAGGAGGATCCGCAGAACATCTGGCTCGCCAAGTCCGGTTTCGGCGGCACCGAATATCTGCTGTCCGGCGTGATGAGCGAAGGCAGCAGGCGCGGCATGTCGTACAATCATATGGCCGAACTCCTGAGCTGGAAGCCGGCGCAGCGCTTTGGTCTGGCGTCCAAGGGCGATATCGCGCCCGGTTATGACGCGGATATCGCCATCGTCGATCCGCACGAAAAATTCGTGGTGCGCTCGGCGGAATCCGAATCCGTTCAGGGCTATTCGCCGTTCGAAGGCGTCGAGTTGACCGGCCGCGTCAAGAGCACCTTCCTGCGCGGCGCTTTGGTCTACGACAATGGCAATGTGGTCGGCCCGGCACGGGGACGATATCTCCGCAGGCCCTTGATGGCCTGAACCGGATGACGGTCGTCCGCGTCGAACCAGGCACGGATTTCGGCACGCAAGTGCCGCTGCTGATTATCGGCGCGGGAGCCGCCGGATTGTGCGCGGCGCTGGCGGCTTCGGAGCGCGGTGTCGAGCCGGTGGTGATCGAGCGCGATGCGGTACCGCGCGGTTCGACCGCATTGTCCGCAGGGCTGATCCCGGCCGCGGGCACGCGATTTCAGCGCGACAAGGGGATTGAGGACAGCGCCGAGCTGTTCGCGGCCGACATCAGCCGCAAGTCGCATGGTGAAGCCGACCCGGCGCTGGTGCGCGCAGTCGCCGAAAATGCGGGGCCGACGGTCGAATGGCTGGCCGATGCGTATGGATTTCCGTTCAGCGTGGTCGATGACTTCAACTATTCCGGCCACTCGGCGCTTCGCATGCACGGACTGCCATCGCGCAACGGCGCCGAGCTGATCGATCGGCTGCGCGCCGCAGCCGAGGCGCGCGGCGTCACGATCATGGACGAAAGCGTCGCGACCACGCTCTATACGCATGATGACGGCGCGATTGCCGGGATTGAGATTGCACGCGGTGATGGCGCGCGCGAGCGGATCGGATGCGGCGCTTTGGTGCTCGCCTGTAACGGCTACGGCGGCAATCCGGCGCTGGTGCGCGAGCTGATCCCGGAAATGGCGGGCGCGCTTTACTTTGGCCACGCGGGCAATCGTGGCGATGCGGTGCTGTGGGGCCGCGCGCTCGGCGCGGGGCTCGCGAGCCTGTCCGGCTATCAGGGCCACGGTTCGGTGGCGACGCCGCATAACATCCTCGTCACCTGGGCGGTGGTGATGGAGGGCGGCTTCCAGGTCAATGCGCGCGGCGAGCGCTTCTGCGACGAGAGCCGTGGCTATTCCGAGCAGGCCGCCGACGTTTTGCGCCAGCCTGGCGGAATTGCATTCGATATTTTCGATGTGCGCGTTGCCGCGATCGCGCGGCAATTCCAGGATTTCCGCGATGCCGAAGCGGCGGGCGCGCTGCTGAGTGCCGACACGCCGCAGGAACTGGCGCAGCGTATCGGCGTGCCGGCGGATGCCTTTGTGCGGGAATTCGAGACGGCTTCACATGGGGGCAGGGACCGTTTTGGCCGCATCTTCACAAAGCGGCTGAAACCGCCGCTGCATGCCGTGAAGGTCACCGGCGCGCTATTCCACACCCAGGGCGGATTGATGATCGACGCCCGTGCGCGCGTGCTGCGCTCCGATGGCCGCGCTTTCCCAAATTTGTTCGCGGCGGGCGGCGCGGCGACCGGCTTGTCGGGCAGCAAAGCCAGTGGCTACCTCTCCGGCAATGGTCTTCTTACCGCGACCGTGCTTGGCCGCATTGCCGGTAGGACTGCATGAAAAAGTACGTCTTTTTCGTACCGGCGCTTCCAAAATGAGCCGGAAAGCGACAAAACGGTACGACATGAGACGAGTGTCGAAAACATCAAATGGCTGACACGCAAGAAAGCTCAAAGCCCAGCCAGTGGCGCTTTTGCGTCGCGCCGATGATGGAGTGGACCGACCGGCATTGCCGCTATCTGCATCGGCTCTTGTCGCGGCGGGCATTGCTTTATTCCGAGATGCTCACCACCGGCGCGGTGCTGCACGGCGATTGCTCGCGGCTGCTTCGTCTTCGATCCTGCCGAGCAACCGGTCGCGCTGCAGCTTGGCGGCAGCGACCCGGCGGCGCTCGCCGCGCTCGGCGCGGATCGGCGAGGAGTTCGGCTACTGCGAGATCAACCTCAATGCCGGCTGCCCGTCCGACCGGGTGCAGGAAGGCCGGTTCGGCGCCTGCCTGATGGGCGAGCCGCAGCTCGTCGCCCAATGCGTGGCGGCGATGAAGGCCGCCGTGAAAGTGCCCGTCACCGTCAAATGCCGGATCGGCATCGATGAGCAGGACCCCGAGCAGTCGCTGTTCGGCTTCGCCGCGGCGGTGAAAGCCGCCGGCGCCGACGCGCTCATCGTCCATGCCCGCAAGGCCTGGCTCAAAGGCCTGTCGCCGCGCGAGAACCGCGAAGTGCCGCCGCTCAATTACGAATCGTGCATCGCCTCAAGGCCGCGCATCCGGATTGGCCGATCATCATCAATGGCGGCATCGGCTCGCTCGAGATGGCCAAGGACCAGCTTCAACACGTTGACGGCGTCATGATGGGCCGCGCCGCCTATCAGGAGCCGTGGCGGCTGCTCGATGCCGACCCGCAGATGTTCGGCGAGCCTGCGCCGTTCTCCTCGGCAAAGGAGGCTGCGCTCGCCTTTGTGCCCTATATCGAGCGCGAGCTTGCGGGCGGCACGCGGCTCCATGCCATGACGCGCCACATGCTCGGCCTCTTCCATGCCGTGCCGGGCGCAAGGGCGTTCCGCCGCCACCTCTCGACACATGCCGTGAGGCCGGGTGCCGGCACCGAGGTGCTGCTGGATGCGCTGTCGCATGTCGCCGATGCGCCAACGCCGGTGGACAGTCAGGTCAAACTGCCCCACATCGCTGCTTAGGTATTTTTCCGAGGAGGGCGGCGCGTGCTGGGCGTGCCTGTCAACGAGCTTTTGTGGCTGGCGCTGCTCATTCTGGTAGGCGGCGTCGTCACCGGACTGCTTGCCGGCCTGTTCGGCATTGGCGGCGGCGGCATCATCGTGCCGGTTCTCTACGAAGTGTTTCGGGTGCTTGGCGTGGCGGACGACGTGCGCATGCAGCTTTGCATCGGCACGTCGATCGCGATCATCGTGCCGACCACGATACGGTCCTATCGCGCCCACATGAAGAAAGGCGTGGCGGCCGCCGAGATCGTCCGGCAATGGACGGTGCCGGCGATCGTCGGTGTTTGCGTCGGGGCGACGGCGGCGGCGTTCGCGCCATCCAGCGTGTTCAAGTTCACCTTTATCTTTTTCTGCCTCGTTATCGGCAGCAAGATGCTGTTCGGCAAGGAGAGCTGGCGCCTCGGCAACGACATGCCGGGCAAGCCGCTGATGTCGATCTACGGCTTCATCATCGGGCTTGCCTCCGCAATGATCGGAGTGAGCGGCGGCTCGATTTCGAACCTGGTGCTTTCGCTGTACGGCAAGCCGATCCACACCGCCGTGGCGACGTCGGCCGGCGTCGGCGTGCCGATCACGATCGTCGGCACGATCACCTATGTGTTGGCAGGCTGGCCGCATCTGGCGCAGTTGCCGCCGCTGTCGATCGGCTTCGTTTCGCTGTTTGGCCTGGTCCTGATGGCGCCGGTGTCGAGCTTTACCGCGGGCTACGGCGCGAGGCTCGCGCATCGCCTGTCACGCCGAAAGCTCGAAATTGCCTTCGGCATATTTCTGATGGCGGTGGCGCTGCGCTTTCTTATCAGCCTGATCTGACGTCAGGGATTTCCGTGCAGGCGCAGCTTGTCGCCGCGCACGTCCCAGCTCTCCAGCCGGTTGAGGAAGGTCATCCCCAGCAGATTGCTCTTGAGTTGTCCGGGCGGCGCCACAAGGGCCGGCACTTCGCGCTGGATCAAGCCGCCGACAGCGATGCGATCGAGCGTGACCGGAGCGGCGCGGGTGCGGCCGTTCGCAGTGTCGACGTTCACCGAATAGCTCAGCATGTCGAGCGGCAGGCCGGCGGCTTTGGCCGCTTCCTGCGTCAGCACCACTGAGGTCGCGCCGGTATCGAGCACCATCGGCACCTTTGCGCCATTGATTTTGGTGCTCACAGCGAAATCGCCTGACTTTCCGCGCACGACCTCGACGGTGTGGCCCTGCGTCGCGGCGTGTCCCGGCATCAGCTCGGCCATAACCCGTTCGCCGGCTTCCGCCCAGCTCGATGCGGTAGGCGTAGGCGACCGCCAGTACCAGCGCCACGACGGCCCAGAACAGCAGGCCTTCCAGAACTCGCGACAAATGCTCGCGCAAAAGGATAAGCCCAAATCCGGCGGCACAAACAATGATCGTGCCCTTGAGCAGCAGCGCCGAGACGTCGTGACTGAGCAGGTTGCCGATGGCGTCATTGCCATTGCTGGCAATCAATGCCGCCAGCGAAACGGCAAGGCCGAGCAATAGCGACCACAACAGGCGGCGGCTCATCAGGCTAGCCAGAGGCCCGTTCGCTCGCACTCTGCCGCGCCCGAAGCCGCGCCGGGAGTTGGTCGATGATCGTGCGGCGTTCGGCATCGCTCAGTCGTGTCCACTTTTCAATTTCGAGGAGCGTGCGCCCGCAGCCGCGGCACATGCCGGCTGCATGATCGAGCGTGCAAATCTTGACGCAAGGCGTTTCGATGGCCGGCATTGGCAGGGGTCAGGCGTGAATCGAATGAGCAACATAAGCGGCCCGGGTTGCGAAAAACAATCGTGTTGAGTGGCGGCGTTCAAGTTCCGAGCCGAAACAGCGGCTGCTTGAGCAGGCTGCGACGCTCGCTCTTTTCGCCCTGTTCGCGCGGCTGCGTTGGCGGCGCGGATTCCATCGGCGCCATGGCGGCGACCACGCGCTCCGGCGGGAACGTGACGATGATTTCGGTGCCGATACGCAGTTTCGATTTCAGCGAGAAGGTGCCGCCGTGCATGTCGGTCAGGCTCTTGGCGATCGGCAGGCCGAGGCCGGCGCCTTGCTCGGCGGACTTGATCGAGTTCGAGCCTTGCCCGAACGAGGAGAGCACGACCGGGATTTCTTCTTCGGGAATGCCGGGGCCGGTATCCTTGCAGCTCATGTATTGGCCGCCCGACGCGGTCCAGCCAACCTTGAGCCAGATCTCGCCGCCTTGCGGCGTGAACTTGATCGCGTTCGACAAGCAGATTCAGACAAATCTGGCGCACCGCGCGCTCATCCGCCCACAGACGGGGAAGATCCTGCTCGAACACTTCGTGAATGATGATGCCGCGGTTGGTGGCGCGAAGCTTCAGCAGGTGATGGCAATCCTCGACGATGGCCGCGAGCGAGGTGGACTCCTCGTTCAGCTCGTAACGGCCGGCTTCGATGCGCGACAGGTCCAGAATCTCGTTGATGAGGCCGAGCAGGTGCACGCCGGAATTATGAATGTCGGCTGAGTATTCCTTGTAGGCGGGCACCGAATGCTCGCCGAACACTTCCGACTTCATCACTTCCGAGAAGCCCAGAATGGCGTTGAGCGGCGTGCGCAGCTCGTGGCTCATCTGCGCGAGGAAGCGCGACTTGGAAATATTGGCCGCTTCGGCGCGGGTGCGTGCCTCGTCCGAGATCGACTTGGCCTGTTCGAGTTCGCCGATCAGCGCGTCCTTCTCCGCGCGCGCCATCAATGTCGCAAGCGTGGTGGAATAAAGCCGGTAGGCGAGCAGCGCGAAGTAGCACTGTGCGGTCACCGCCATCCCCGCCAGGATGTAGTCGCGCAAGGTCGCCTTGCAGGAGAAAATTGAGCGCGATCGCTGCGGTGACAGGAACCGTGGCTGCGAACACCGCCATCGGCAGGCTCGAGGCCAGCATGCTCGAGACCGCGACGACCAGCAGCATGACGAACAGCATGAAGGTCGACGAGCTTTCATCCACCCCGACCGGATGGATGAGGATGAACATCCAGGCGAGCCCGTAGAACAGGTCGAGCATGATGAAGCGCAGCCGCCATTTGCGCGCGTTGATTTCGTGCGGCACCTCGGCAAGGAATCGGCGGCAGGAAGAGACGATGACGAGATGGATGACCAGCACCGAGGCGGTCCACGCGCCGGCCGCGGTCGCTCCGGTCCACAGGCTCGACAGGAAGCCGATGGTGCCGACCAGAAGCAGCACGACCAATGAGGCGGACAGGCGCGTCTGTGCGTATTGGCGCAACAGCTCGACGTCGAAAACCGGCCGGGTGCCTGTCGTGGAGGTCAGACGATCGCGCGCGTCGCGCACATATTGCGCGGCCAGCCGCCGGCGCACCGGCGAGCTTTCAGCGGGGATCGCGAGATCGGGTTGTTCGCCTGGAATGGCCATCGACACGCAACTTCACGCAACGCAGGCTGCAAAGTCGCGCAAATCCATAAAAGCAAGATTAAGAGGACACTAAAAACGCTGGTTAACAGCGATTAACCGGGCATTATGCGCGGCGCAGGAGGGTGGGGATGAAGCTTTATGACAGCGGGCGGGCGCCAAACCCGCGCCGGGTCCGTATTTTTCTGGCTGAGAAGGGCATCAGCGTGCCGGCCGAGCAGGTCGACATGATGGCCGGCCAGCAACGGACGGCGGAATTTACGGCGATCAATCCGCTGCAACGCATGCCCGCTTTGGTGCTCGATGACGGCACGGTCATCACGGAGTCGATCGCGATCTGCCGCTATTTCGAGGTGGTGCAGCCGGACCCGCCGCTGTTTGGGCGCGGTGCGCTCGAGCAGGCGCTGGTCGAGATGTGGAATAGACGCTGCGATCTGAATTTTCTTCACAGCGTGGCGCAGGTGTTCAGGCATCTGCATCCCGCGGCCAAGACGCTGGAAGTGCCGCAGGTGGCGGAATGGGGCGAGGCCAACCGGCCGCGCGCGCTCGATATGTTGAAGATTTTGGACGATCAGCTCGCCAAGCATCCGTTCGTTGCCGGCGCGAATTTCTCCGTCGCAGACATCACCGCTATGGTGGCGGTGGATTTCATGAAGCCCGCCAAGATCGAGATACCGACGACGCTCGTCAATGTCGCGCGCTGGCACAAGGACGTGTCGGCGCGGCCAAGCGCCAAGGCCTGATCGCTCATGCGGCTTACCATTGTCGGCTGTGGCGACGCGTTCGGCTCCGGCGGGCGTTCCAACACCTGCTTCCTGCTGGAGACCGCGAAAGCGACGCTTGCCGTCGATTTCGGCGCATCAGCTTTGCCGGCATTGAAGAAGCTCGGCATCGATCCCAATCGGATCGACGGCATCGTGCTGTCGCACCTGCACGGCGATCATTTCGGCGGCTTGCCGTTCTTCCTGCTCGACGGGCAATTCCTGGCGGAACGCACGAAGCCGCTGCTGATTGCGGGGCCGCCGGGAACGCAAGGCGCGGCTCGACAGCCTGCTCGAAGTGTTCTTTCCGAAATCGACCGGCTCGAAATGGAAGTTTGCCTGGAGCGTGAAGGAAATTGCAGTCGGCGTGCCGGATAATGTGCTCGAGCATTCCATCGTCACGGCGGAGGTCATCCATCGATCCGGCGCGCCGTCGACCGCGCTGCGGCTTTCCGACGGCACCAAGACCTTCGCCTATTCAGGCGACACGGAGTGGACCGACGCCTTGCTGCCGATCGCCAAGGACGCCGATCTCTTTATCTGCGAGTGCTACGCCGATGTTGGGACAATCACCGGGCATCTCACCTGGGAAACGCTCAAGCCAAAGCTCGCCGAGCTAGACGCGCGCCAGATCATGCTCACGCATATGAATCCGACGATGCTGGCGAAGCTCGACGATGTGCGCCAATCCGGCGTGCAGGTCGCCGAGGACGGGATGGTGCTGGAGTTTTAGCGGTCGAGCCGCGCGAGCAGGCTCGACGTGTCCCAGCGCTTGCCGCCCATCTTCTGTATTTCGGCGTAGAACTGATCGACCAGCGCAGCAACCGGGAGGTTCGCGCCATTCTTGCGCGCTTCGTCGAGGCAGATGCTCAAGTCCTTGCGCATCCAGTCGACCGCGAAGCCGAAATCGTACTTGCCGGCCATCATGGTCTTGTAGCGGTTCTCCATCTGCCAGCTTTGCGCCGCGCCCTTGGAGATCGTGGCGATCAGCTTCTCGATGTCGAGACCGGCCTTCTTGGCGAAGTGGATGCCTTCGGCGAGTCCCTGCACAAGCCCGGCAATGCAGATCTGGTTGACCATCTTGGCGAGCTGGCCGGCGCCGGGCGCGCCCATCAGGTTGCAGGCGCGCGCGTAGGAATCGATCACCGGCTTTGCGCCGTTGAATGCATCTTCGTCGCCGCCGCACATGACGGTGAGGACGCCGTTCTCGGCGCCGGCTTGTCCGCCCGACACCGGCGCATCGACGAATTTGAAGCCGCCTTTCTTCGACGCGTCATAAAGCTCGCGTGCGATCTCTGCGGAGGCGGTGGTGTGATCGACGAAGGTGGTGCCTTTGCCCATGCCCTTGAAGGCGCCGTCATTGCCGAGCGTGACTTCGCGCAGGTCGTTGTCGTTGCCGACGCAGCACATCACGAAATCCTGGCCGGCGGCGGCTTCCTTCGGCGTCTTCGCGCTCTTGCCGCCGAACTGCTTGACCCATTGCTCGGATTTGGCGGCGGTGCGGTTGTAAACCGTGACGTCGTGCCCGCCCTTGTTCTTCAGGTGGCCGGCCATGGGATAGCCCATCACGCCGAGCCCGAGAAACGCCACCTTCGCCATTTGAGTCCTCCCGCAATCGGATTGTTGCCGCACCATAGATCAAAGGCGGCGTGGTTGCGTCAATGGTGCTTGGTTGACCGGCCTTGCGCCCGCCCTATTGTGCGCGAAAAGGAGCCGTCATGGCTTTGAGCAAGGATCAGGTGGTTGCCGCCCTGGCGAAGGTGCCGGCGCCGGACGGCACGCCGCTGCCGCAGACCGGCACGCTGTCTGACGTCGTGGTCACCGACGGCAAGGTGTTCTTTTCGCTGACGGTCGATGCGGCTGCGGTCAAAGCCTGGGAGCCGGTGCGAAAGCGCGCCGAGGATGCCGTGCGCGCGATTCCCGGCGTGCAGTCCGCGCTGGTTGCGCTGACCGCGGAGCGCGCCGGTGGCGCGGCGCGGCCGGCGCCGGCACCGCGCGGCAGGACGTGCACCGCATGCCCATGCGCACGGCGGCGGGCGGCGGCGCGACGCAGCCCGGCATTCCCGGGTGTCGATTCGATCATCGCGGTGGCATCGGGCAAGGGCGGCGTCGGCAAATCGACCACCGCGGTCAATCTTGCGCTCGGGCTTCGCGATCTTGGACTGAAGGTCGGGATGCTCGACGCCGATATTTACGGGCCGTCGCTGCCGAAGCTTCTGGCGATCCGGGAAAAGCCGCAGACCATCGGCGGCACGCGGCTCAAGCCGATCGAACGCTACGGCATGAACGTGATGTCGATCGGCTTCCTGATCGAGGAAGAGACGCCGATGATCTGGCGCGGCCCGATGGTGATGTCGGCGCTGACGCAGATGCTGCGCGAGGTCGAGTGGGGCACGCTCGACGTCATGGTGGTCGACATGCCGCCGGGCACCGGCGACGCGCAGCTCACCATGGCGCAGCAGGTGCCGCTCAAAGGCGCGGTGATCGTCTCGACGCCGCAGGATCTCGCGCTGATCGATGCGCGGCGTGGCGTCGCCATGTTCAAGCGCGTCAACGTGCCGGTGCTCGGCGTGATCGAGAACATGAGCTACTTCATGTGCCCGCATTGCGGCGCGCGCTCGGACATCTTCGCGCATGGCGGCGCGCGGCATGAGGCCGAGCGGCTCGGCGTGCCGTTCCTCGGCGAGGTGCCGCTGCACATGACGATCCGCGAAAAGTCGGATGCGGGATTGCCGGTGGTCGCCACCGATCCTGACGGCGAGCATGCGCGCATCTATCGCGACATCGCGGCGAAGGTGCTCGATACGCTCAAGGGCGGCACCGGCCGCGCGGCGCCGAAGATCGTCGTCGAGGCCTAGTCCTCGACCCACATCCGCATCAGATTGGCGAGCGACTTGGAGACGAGATCGTAGTCGGCGCTCTTGCCGCCGCGCGCGAACATGCGCCGCCGCGCAGTGTCGAGATCGAACAGAAGCTCGCGCCGCGCCGCATCGCGGATCAGGCTGCGCGCCCAGCCGACACAGACCAGGCGCTGGCCTTTGGTGACCTTGGCGACGCGATGCAGCGCCGTGGTCGGGTAGATCACCATGGCGCCGGCCGGTGGCTTGACCGGGTCCTCGCCGGCGGCGCTTTCGATCACCAGTTCGCCGCCGCTGTAGGTCTTCGGATCGCTGAGAAACAGCGTGAATGACACGTCGGTGCGCATGCCGTTCATCAGCGGATCGTCGACGTGGCTGCCGTAATTCTTGCCGCGCTCGTAGCGGGCGAACATCAGGGGCGACAGCGCCTTCGGCCGCACCGCCAGCTTGAACAGCTCGTTTTTGCTGATGCGCTCGGTGACGAGCTTGCGGATGGCCTCGATCGAGCGGTCGGCGGCATCGACCTGCTCATTATTCTTGACCAAACGGGCGGCAAAACCGGCGGTCGCGCGGCCGTCGACGAACCGGGCGCGCTCGAGCGCATCGCGAACGATCTTGAGCTCGGCGCGCGAGAGAACATTGGCGATGATCATCTGCATCGGCTGCGCCGCTCGTTTGGAATTGTTCGAAAAGATCGTGCTGGATCGGGCCCGCGACGCGAGTATGTATTGCCGGACATAGCGCTGACAAATCGGAGCTGACCTTGAAAAAGAAGATCTGGATCGGTCTCGGAGCCTTTGTGATTGCCGGCGGCAATATGACGGGGGCGGGTCTGCCCAAGAGCGCGCAGGCGGCGAAATCGGCTCAATCGCTTGGCAAACATCAACTCATGTCGAGCGCCGCGAACATCATCCTGGCGCAGTCGCAAGGCGGCGAGGGTGAAGGCGGCGAGGGTGGGGAAGGCGGCGAAGCCGGGATCAACGTCGCGGCCACCGAGAACGATCCGGTGGAATACAACGTCGCCCTCCAGGTCATCGCCGCTCATTATTATGCCGGGCTTGCCGCCTACGAGGCCAAGCACGTCGAAGAAGGCGCGCAGATGTTCGCGCACGGGCTCGCCGAAGTGTATGTGGCGATGGAAGAGGTCTTCAAAAAGCGCGGCATCGAAGATCTCGGCAAGAAGCTTGAAGCGGCCGTTGAGGCAGGCACCGAGAAGAAGCCGGCCAAGGTGGTCACGGGCGCGCGTCAAAGATGTGCTGGACGCCTTAGCGAAGGCGGAGAAAGCCGCGCCGAAGTCCAACGCAACGCCGCAGGCGGTGAAGGCAAAGGTGATGGCGAATATGCTGCGCCGTGCGTCGGCGCAGTATCAGGCTGCACTCAAGGACAAGGCCAACCTCGAATCCTATCTCGACGGGCTTGGGCTTTGCGATCGCGGCTCAGAAAGATGCCGAGAAAGTCCTGCCCTGGCTGCGCAAGACCGACAAGAAAAAGGCGCAGACCGTTGAAGCTGCCATCAAGCTTTCCAAGGCGGCGTATCCGGGCATCAAAGGCGCCGGCAAAGTCGATGCAGGCAAATTCCTCGCCGCGGCCTCGGCAGCGGAGTTTGCACTCGCGGGTCTTTAGGCCGCCACGGATTTCTGCTGACTTGAAGCCCCTGCCCATCTGTTGGGCGGGGGCTTTTCGTTTTGCAGCCACTGGATTTCTGAAAGACAAAGGCTCATCCTTCGCAGGCCAGCCGGGACCAACCAGGCGGATTACCCGAGGGAGAGCAGAATGAAACGACGCCAATTTCTGACGGCCGCTGCAGGTGCAGCGGCGGCATCAGCGATCGCCGCGCCGGCGATTGCACAATCGATCCCGACCGTTCGATGGAGACTGACGGCGAGTTGGCCGAAGGCGCTCGATACGCTCTGGGGCAGCTTGCGAACTGATTCCCAAATATGTCTCGGAAGCCACCGATGGCAAATTTCAGATCCAGCCTTTCGCGGCGGGCGAGATCGTGCCCGGCCTTCAGGTGCTCGATGCCGTCCAGGCCGGGACCGTGGAGCTGGGTCATACCGCAAACTATTATTACATCGGCAAGGATCCGACCTGGGCGCTTGTTCTGCGCGACGCCGTTCGGTCTCAACGCGCGCCAGCAAAACGCCTGGTTCTACGACGGCGGCGGCCAGAAGCTGATCGACGACTTCGGCGCCAAGTTCAACGTCAAATGCCTGCTTGCCGGCAACACCGGCGCTCAAATGGGCGGCTGGTTCAACAAGGAGATCAAGGAAGCGAGCGACTTCAACGGTCTCAAGATGCGGATCGGCGGCTGGGCCGGCAAGACACTGTCCAAGCTCGGCTGCGTTCCGCAGCAGATCGCCGGCGGCGACATCTATCCGGCGCTCGAGAAGGGCACGATCGATGCGACCGAATGGGTCGGGCCGTATGATGACGAGAAGCTCGGCTTCTACAAGGTCGCGAAGTTCTACTACTACCCGGGCTGGTGGGAGGGCGGCACCGCCAACCACCTGCTTGATCAACCTCGCCAAGTGGAATGAGCTGCCCAAGAGCTATCAGGCCATTCTTGAAGCGGCCGCGGGCCTCGCCGACAACGTGCAGCAAGGCCGCTACGACGCACGCAATCCGCTGGCGCTCAAGCGCCTCGTGTCCAACGGAGTGCAGCTACGACCGTTTACGCAGGGCGTGATGGAGGCCTGCTTGAAGGCCTCCAACGAGGTCAATGCCGAGACCTCGGCGACAAACGCGGACTATAAGAAGGTCTGGGATTCGATCGTGGCGTTCCGCAGCGACGCTTATCTCTGGTGGCAGGTCGCGGAATATACCTACGACTCCTTCCAGATCCGCGCCCGCGCGCGCGGTTAGGATCTCGTTCCATTCAGGACGATAAAGAGGGCCGGCCTCATGGGCCGGCCCTTTATTCTTAGCCTGGCCGCATCCCTACTTTTCAAACTGGCGAAAACCGGTGCAAACTCCCGCCCGAGCAGCTTTCGCATAAGAGGGCGAATAGCCGCCATAACAGGTCGCGATAGCCGCGGCCGATAATCGGGAGGAATATCGGAAATGAAGCGTCGCCAATTTTTGAAAGTGGCAGGGGCGGGTCTCGCCAGCTCGGCTATTGCCGCGCCGGCAATTGCGCAGTCATCACCGACGATCAAGTGGCGCATGCCGTGCAGCTGGCCGAAATCGCTCGACACGCTCTATGGCGCGGCCGAGACCATGTGCAAGGCGGTCGGTGAAGCAACCGATGGCAAATTTACAGATTCAGCCGTTTGCAGCAGGTGAAATCGTTCCCGGCCTCGCGATCGTCGACGCGGTCCAGAATGGCACCGTCGAGATCGGTCACACCGCCTCGTACTATTACTTCGGCAAGGATCCGACTTTCGGCTTCGGCACCTCAGTGCCGTTCGGTCCGAACTACCGCATCAACCAGGCTTGGTGGACGCAAGGCGGCGGTTCGGACGTCCTCAACGAGTTCTACAAGAAGTACAACGCGTACGCGCTGCTGGCCGGCAACACCGGCTGTCAGATGGGCGGCTGGTATCGCAAGGAGATCAAGACGGTCGACGACCTCAAGGGTCTCAAGATGCGCATCGGCGGCTGGGCCGGCAAGATCCTCGAGAAGCTTGGCGGCGTGCCTCAGCAGATCGCCGGTGGCGACATCTATCCGGCGCTCGAGCGTGGCACGCATCGACGCGTGCGAATGGGTCGGCCCGTACGATGACGAGAAGCTCGGCTTCTTCAAGGTCGCGCCGTACTACTACGCGCCCGGCTGGTGGGAAGGCGGCTCGATGCTGCTCTCCTTCGTCAACCTGACGAAATGGAACGAGCTGCCGAAGTCGTATCAGCACGTGCTCGAGCAGGCGGCGGCCTACGCCAACCAGGGCTGCATGGCGAAATACGACGCCAACAATGCCCAGGCGCTTCGCCGGCTGCTTGCAGGCGGCACCAAGCTCAACGTGTTCTCGCCGCAAATCATGGACGCCGCCTACAAGGCGACCATGGAGCTCCATGCCGAGGTGGCGAAGAGCAACGCGGACTTCAAGAAGGTCAACGATTCGATGATGGCGCTTCACGAAGAGCGCCTATCAGTGGTTCCAGGTGGCTGAGAACACCTACGACCAGTACATGATCCGCGCGATGCGCGGCTGATCGAAAGCCGACAAAGCGAAAACCCCGGAGCCGCGGCTCCGGGGTTTTTTATTGCGCGGCGCTACTTTATGTTCAGGTCGAGCGGCGGCAGGTCGAGCTGTGGAATTTCGATCTTGATCGTATTGGGATCCACGGTCGAAGCCGTGCCTTTGTAGTGCATGACCATCCGCCGGGAACAGGATCACCAGAACGACCATGATGACCTGGATGACAACGAAGGGCACTGCGCCCCAATAGATCTGGCCGGTCGTGACGGGCGCGGTGCGTATGCCGGTAATGCGGTCGATGAACGACTCCTTTGGAGCGACCGAGCGCAAATAGAACAGCGCGAAACCAAACGGCGGATGCATGAACGAGGTCTGCATGTTGACGGCGAGGATGACGCCAAACCAGATCAGATCGATGCCGAGCTTCTCCGCAGCCGGCCCGAGCAACGGAATGATGATGAAGGCCAGCTCGAAGAAGTCGAGGAAGAACGCCAGCACGAAGACCAGCGCGTTCACGAACAGCAGGAAGCCGATCTGGCCGCCCGGCAGCGACGTCAGCAGATGCTCGACCCAGATGTGCCCGCTCACGCCGTAAAACGTGAGTGAAAACACGCGCGCGCCGATCAGGATGAACACGACGAAGGCCGACAGCTTCGCGGTGGATTCGACGGCCTGACGAATGAGCCCCCAACTCAGGCGGCGCTTTGCGAGACCCAGCAACAGCGCGCCGGTCGCACCCATCGCGCCGCCTTCGGTCGGGGTGGCAACTCCCAGAAAGATGGTGCCGAGCACGAGGAAGATCAGGAACAGCGGCGGCACCATGACGAAGGTGGTCTGCTGCGCGATCAGCGACAGGAATCGGAAGCCGGTGAAGCGATTCACGATCCAGTTCAGCACGGCGACTACGAAGGCGAAGATCATGCCGTAGAACATCGTCAGAACGACAAAATCGGCGCCGCGTGAGGTCGAGTTCCGCATCATCAGCCAGCCAAAAATCCCGCTGGCGATTGCCAGGATGGCGAGCGAGGTCAAGCCGCGCCCTCCATCAGCTTCGCGGAAGCCGACCGCCTCGGCGGGCAGACCGGGCACGGCTTTCGGAAAGACGAGTGTCACGCCGAAAATGTAAAGCGCGTACATGCCGGACAATACGAGACCGGGAATGAACGCGCCCTTCGTACATGTCGCCGACCGAGCGGCCGAGCTGGTCCGCCATCACGATCAGGACCAGAGAAGGCGGAATGATCTGCGCAAGCGTGCCGGATGCGGCAATCACGCCCGAAGCAAGCCGCCGGTCATAGCCATAGCGCAGCATGATCGGCAGAGAAATCAG
This sequence comes from uncultured Alphaproteobacteria bacterium, assembly GCA_963788805.1. Lineage (GTDB taxonomy): Bacteria > Pseudomonadota > Alphaproteobacteria > Rhizobiales > Xanthobacteraceae > Pseudolabrys. Next base: position 87,144 of record CAWBHU010000010.1, on the reverse strand, counting down.
TCCCATCGATATGACGGAAGCGGCCACCACGCCGGTCGTCGCTGCCAGCAGGGCGCCGACGAAGATCACGGCATAGGCGAGCCCGCCGCGCACCGTGCCGAACAAATGGCCGATCGTGTCGAGCAGGTCTTCCGCCATGCCCGAGCGCTCAAGGATCAGTCCCATCAATGTGAAGAACGGGATCGCGAGCAGCGTGTCATTGTTCATCACGCCGTAAACACGCTCTGGCAGAGCCTGCAGGAAATCCGGCGCGAAAAGGCCCAGCTCGATGCCAATAAGGCCGAATAGCAGGCCAACCGCGCCGAGCGAGAATGCGGCGGGGTAACCGAGCAGCAGGAAGAACACCAGCGCCAAGAACATAATCGGCGCCATGTTGTCGATCAGGAACGCTGTCATATGAACTCCTGCCCCGGCGGTCCGATCAACGTTTCTCGATAGCTTCGACGATGTGCTCGACTTCAGCCTCGAGAGCATGCTGCTGGAGGGCGTGCGGATCCGGGATCAGGTTTCGGATGATGGCGAGCCGCTTTAAAAGCTCCGATATCCCCTGAATGAAAAGCAACGTGAAGCCGATCGCCACAAGCGATTTGGTCGGCCATTGCGGTAGCCCGCCGGCATTTCCAGACTGCTCATTGACTGCGAACGACTTCAGGAAGAAAGGCACCGCAGTCACAATCATGACGATGCAAAGTGGAAGCAGGAAAAATGCGTGGCCGACCACTTCAATCGTATTACGCATCCATTTCGGCATCAGGTTATTCACGATATCGATGCGGATGTGCTCGTTCGAAAGCAGCGTCCACGGCGAGCACAGCAGGAATACCATCGCGAACAGTATCCATTGCAGCTCAAGCCAGGAATTCGAGGACGTATCGAGCGTCTTTCGCACGACGGCGTTTGCCGAGGAAACCAGCACCGCAATCAAAATCGCCCAGGCGACGTAGCGGCCGATCAGACGGGTGAGGGAGTCGATAGCACGCGTGAGTGGCAGCAGCTGCTTCAGCGCAGCATCCAGAGCATGCACGTCACGTCCTCCCCACGGCAGCCGGCCCCTGAACCGCCGGCTGTTTTTGAGTCGCCCGGCTTATGGCTGCGCAATCTCGCAGGAGCCTAGCCTAGGGCCATTGACGTGCACAACTGGATTGAAGAAGCGGCTTAGCCGCCGGTCACGCTCATGTGCCTGCCCACCGCCGGACGGTGATTGCGTCGATCAATGACGAAATCATGCCCCTTGGGTTTGCGCGCAATCGCCCGGTCGATCGCCGCATGGAGCGGCTCGTCGCTTTCCGAGGCGCGGAGCGGAGTGCGCAAATCGGCGGCGTCTTCCTGGCCGAGGCACATGAACAGCGTGCCGGTGCAGGTGATGCGGACGCGATTGCAGGATTCGCAGAAGTTGTGGGTCATCGGCGTGATGAAGCCGAGCTTGCCGCCGGTTTCCTTGACCCGCGCATAGCGGGCCGGCCCACCGGTGCGGTAGTCGATATCGTCCAGGGTGAAGCGCTCCGCCAGCCGGGCGCGCACCATCGACAGCGGCAGGTACTGATCGACCCGCGCCGCGTCGACGTCGCCGAGCGGCATGACTTCGATAAAAGTCAGATCCATGCCGCGTCCATTCGCCCATGTGACCATGTCGGCGAATTCGTCTTCGTTCACGCCTTTGAGGGCGACCGCGTTGATCTTGACCTTGAGGCCCGCGGCCTGGGCGGCATCGATGCCGGCCATGACCTTGCTGAGCTCTCCCCAGCGGGTGATGGCGCGAAACTTGTCGGGATCGAGCGTGTCGAGCGAGACGTTGATGCGCTCGACGCCACAGGCTTTCAGCTCGCCGGCATATTTCGTCAGTTGCGAGCCGTTGGTGGTGAGCGTGAGCTCGTCGAGCGCGCCGCTCTTGAGGTGGCGCGACAGCGATTGCACCAAAGTCATGATGCCACGCCGCACCAGCGGCTCGCCGCCGGTCAGCCGCAGCTTGCGCACGCCCCTGGCGACAAAGGCGCTGCACAGCCGGTCGAGCTCTTCGAGGCTCAGCACTTCCGCCTTCGGCAGAAACGCCATGTGCTCCGACATGCAATAGACGCAGCGAAAGTCGCAGCGGTCGGTCACCGAGACGCGCAAATACGTGATCGCCCGCTGGAACGGGTCAATCAGTGGCGCGGCTTTCGCCGCAACCGCGATCTCCGAATGAGGAAACGGTGCCGTCATTTAACTCAATCGCGCGAATTCAGGCTGTGTTCCGGATATAGGATTTGTGACGGATATTTGCGACCTCGTCCAGACAGGCAATAAAAAAGCGGCGCAAAAGCGCCGCTTTTTGAACTTTGAGCCCGAGATGTCGCGATCAGCGCGCGGGCGTCGTGGCCGGCCAGGGCGAGCGGGCCCAGCGGCGAAGGAGCGGCGCCAGCGGTTGCCGACTGCGTCGCAGGCTTCGCGGCCGCGGTCGGCTTGCGTGGCGCGGGCTTCTTTTTCGATGTCGCCGGCGCGCGCGGCGGCGGAGCAGCAACGGCCAGCTCAACCTGAAGCGGGTTCGGCTGCAGACGGTTGGTGCCATCGCCCATCGGCACGAGCTCGATCGCTTCCGTCGCGGGCGCGTGGCCGGCGAGAGTGAAGGTCACGGTGTTGGCGGCGTTAGCCGGAAGAGCAAGCGCGCACGGCGTGTTGCAAGTCTCGCCAGAGGCGGCCCTTGCCAGCGCACCCGGCGGCGCCGTCTCAAGTGTCACAGTGTCCTTGATGGGCTCAGGCTTGAGCGCGTCGAAGCTCATCCAGGAGGGAGTCGACGAGCACGCGGCAAGCGTCAAAGCGCCAGCCAAGATTGTAATGACGCGATACATGATACCGGCCCCACGCGCGGTTACTGGGATTACTGAATTCACAATAGAATTGCGGCAAAAGTCACGCAACCAGACGCCGCTCGTTAACCTTAACGGGCGTCGACCATGCGGCCTTTGCTCAGGCTAGGCGCGTCCAGCAATCGGCCCGATAGCGGCCTGCAGCTCGTCAAAGTGTGAAATGACACAATCGGGCTGGAATTCGGCAATCGGCTGCTCGGTGTAACCGAAATCGACCCCAATCACCGGCACGCCCGCTGCCCGCGCGGTCAGCACGTCCGTGTTGGAGTCCCCGACCATGATGGCGGCATTCGCATCGCCGCCGGCCGCTGCAATCGTGCGCTTGAGAATGATCGGATCGGGCTTTTGCACCGCGAAGGTGTCCTGACCGCAGATCGCGGCGAAATGGCGGGAGAGACCGAGAGTGTCCAGCAATTGCCGCGACAGGCCTTCGAGCTTGTTGGTGCAGACGGCGAGAATGAAGTTGCCGTCCGCGAGCTGCTCGAGCGCGCGCTCAACCCCCGGAAAGGGACGCGAGCGATCGGCAATATGGGCAGAGTAATGTGCGATGAAGTCGACGAACATCTTGTCGAGTTCTGCGGGCGAGACCTGGCGGCCCTCTGCCGCGAGCCCCCGCGAGATCATCGCGCGTGCGCCGCCGCCGATCGACACCCGGCCTTGTTCATAAGGCACGGGCGCCATGCCCTCGCGACCGAGGATGATGTTCAACGTGTCGATCAGGTCCGGCGCGGTGTCGACCAGCGTGCCGTCCAGGTCAAAAACAATCGTGGTCCGCGCCATTTGAGGATGGCTAACCCCCGATTCCCTGCGAAGCAAGAAGCCCGTCTTGGCTTGGTGAAGCCGGGGCGCGACGGGCTATGCGAGCGCTTGGTTCAAGGCTAATAAGCGCGGTCAATTCGCCCAACAGCGTACGAATGAACGCCGATCAACAAAAACGTGCGGCTGCCGCACGCGCCGTGGAGCTGGTGCAGCCGGGGATGAAGCTCGGGCTCGGCACCGGATCGACCGCGCGGCATTTCGTCGAGTTGCTGGGTGAGCGGGTGCGGTCCGGGCTCGACGTTGTCGGCGTGCCGACCTCGGAAGCGACACGGGCGGATGCGGAGCGCTGCGGCGTGCGATTAACCACGCTCGATGAGACGCCTGCGCTCGATCTGACAGTCGATGGCGCTGACGAGATCGGGCCGGCACTGGCGCTGATCAAAGGTGGGGGCGGGGCACTGCTGCGCGAAAAGATCGTGGCGGCGGCATCCAGGCGTATGGTCGTGATCGCCGACGAGTCGAAAATGGTCGCCGCTTTGGGCGCGTTTCCGCTGCCGATCGAAGTGCTGCCGTTCGGCCTTGAGGCGACGAAACGTGCCATCGAGGCCGGTATCAAGGCCGCCGGCGCCAATGGGTCGCTGAAGCTGCGTCAGAACAAGGATGGCCATGCTTTCGTCACGGATGGCGGGCATTGGATTCTCGACGCCGCATTGGGCCATATTGCGCAGCCGAAATTATTGGCAGACAAGCTCGCGGCGGTCCCGGGAGTTATGGAACACGGGCTTTTTATCGGGATGGCGGATTTGGCCATCATTGCGAGCGCCGGCGGCGTACGGCTCGTCGAGCGCGCTCAAACGTAAACGGAGCAGAGAGAGATGATCATTCGCAACACATGGAACGCCGCGCTGACGGGCGCCGCCCTTTTGGCGGCGGTGGTGTTTGGTGGATCCGCCATTGCCCAACCGCAGCCCAGCGCTGAAGCAGTCGACACCGCACGGCAGATCGTTGCGCTCAAAGGCGGGGAAACCATCTTCAATACCTTGATTCCGGGCGTGATCGAGCAGAGCAAGTACATGTTCGAGCAGCAAAACCCGAACCTCGGCAATGCGCTGCGTGATGTCGCCACCAAGCTGCGCAACGAACTCACGCCGCGCCAGTCGGAGCTCACCAGTGAGGTCGCCAAGGTTTACGCGTCGCGCTTCACCGAAAAAGAAATCAAGGACCTGCTGGCTTTCTATCAATCGCCGCTCGGGCGAAAGTTGGTCGCGGAAGAACCGAAGGCGCTCGACCAGAGCATGACCTATGCGCAGGATTGGGCACGCAGGCTGTCCGACGAAGTCGTGGTCAAGATGCGCGCGGAAATGAAGAAGCTCGGCCACGACATCTAGGCAACGAAGGCTGGCCGCGAATGGCTGATTACGACGTCGATCTTTTTGTGATCGGTGCCGGCTCGGGCGGCGTGCGCGCCGCCCGAATTGCATCAAGCCATGGCGCCAAGGTGATGTGCGCCGAGGAATACCGCGTCGGCGGCACCTGCGTGATCCGCGGCTGTGTACCCAAAAAACTGCTGGTCTATGCGTCGCGCTTTGCCGACGAATTCGAGGACGCGGCCGGCTTCGGCTGGACCGTTCCCGAGCCGACATTCGATTGGACGCATCTGATCGCCAACAAGGACCGCGAGATCGCGCGGCTTGAAGCCGCCTACAAGACCACGCTGGAGCGCTACAAGGTCGAGCTCGTGAAGGCGCGGGCGGTCATCGAGGATGCTCATACTGTTCGCCTTGGCAGCGGCGCGCGGGTTCGCGCCGAGACGATTTTGATCGCGACTGGAGCCGCCCCTTACTACGGCGCGCAGATCGCCGGCCTCGAACACGTCATTTCCTCAAACGAGGCCTTCCATCTCAAGGAGCTGCCGAAACGCATCCTGATCCAGGGCGGCGGCTATATTGCGGTGGAGTTTGCCGGCATCTTCAATGGCCTCGGCAGCGAGGTCACGCTGGTCTATCGCGGCGAGAATATCTTGCGCGGCTTTGACGACGATGTGCGTGAGCATCTGCGCGCGGAAATGGAGCGGCGCGGCATCAAGATCGTCACGCGGCAGACAGTTACCGGCATCGAGAAGGTCGAGCATGGCCTTGCCGTCGAGCTCTCCAACAACGACAGCGTCGTTGTCGATCAGGCCATGTTCGCCACCGGCCGCAAGCCGAACATCAAAGGGCTTGGTCTGGAAGCGGTCGGGGTCAAGCTCGCGGAGAATGGCGGTATCGCGGTCGATGAGTTCTCGCAGACCAGCGTGCCGAACATTTACGCGGTCGGCGACGTCACCAACCGGATCAACCTGACCCCGGTCGCGATCCGCGAGGGCCATGCCTTTGCCGACAGCGTCTATGGCGGCATGCCGACGCGGGTCGATCACGCCAATGTTCCGACCGCGGTGTTCTCCGAGCCGGAAGTCGGCGTCATCGGCCTCACCGAAAAGGAGGCGGCGCAAAGCCTGGCGAAGGTCGACATCTACAAGACGACGTTCCGTCCGATGAAGGCGACGCTGTCCGGCCGCGACACGCGCGTCTTCATGAAGCTCGTCGTCGACGGCATCACCAACCGGGTCGTCGGCTGCCACATTGTCGGCCCCGACGCAGGCGAGCTCATCCAGGCGATCGGCATTGCCGTGAAGATGGGCGCGACCAAAGCCGACTTCGACGCCACCATGGCGGTGCACCCGACCATGGCCGAGGAGCTGGTGACGATGCGCGAGAAAGCCATGAGTTATGGCCGCGCGGCGGCGGAATGAGCCGATAAACCGCCTTTTTGCCTTTCACTGGCATGCTTCGGCGACCGGCAGGTATAAGCCCCGCAAATCGTGGAGTGTTTTGTGATGGCCGACCGTTGGTCGCCCGAGAGTTGGCGCAAGAAGCCGATCCTCCAGGTTCCTGAGTATCCCGATGCTCAGGCGCTTGAGGACGTCGAGAAGCAGCTTGCGACTTTTCCGCCGCTGGTTTTTGCAGGCGAGGCCCGCAACCTGAAAAAGGCGTTGGCGCGTGTCGCCAATGGCGAGGCTTTCCTGCTGCAAGGCGGTGATTGCGCCGAGAGCTTCGCCGAGCACGGCGCCAACAACATCCGCGACTTCTTCCGCGTCTTCCTGCAGATGGCGATCGTGCTGACCTATGCCGGCACCTTGCCGGTGGTGAAGGTTGGCCGCATTGCCGGGCAGTTCGCCAAGCCGCGCTCGTCGCCGACCGAGAAGCGCGACGGCAAGGAATTGCCGAGCTATCGCGGCGACATCATCAATGACATCGCCTTCACCGAAGAGGCGCGTCGTCCGGACCCGCGCCGGCAGATGGAAGCCTATCGGCAGTCGGCCGCGACGCTCAACCTGCTGCGCGCCTTCGCCAAGGGCGGCTATGCCAGCGTGGAGAACGTGCATCAATGGATGCTGCAGTCGGTGTCCGGCTCGCCGCAGTCCAAGGCCTATGCCGACCTTGCCGACCGCGTCTCCGGCGCGCTCGATTTCATGCGCGCTTGCGGACTGACCTTCGCGGTCGATAGCGCGCTCGGCACCACAGATTTCTACACCAGCCACGAAGCCTTGCTGCTCGGCTTCGAGCAGGCGATGACGCGCGTCGATTCGACCACCGGCGATTGGTACGCCACGTCCGGCCATATGATCTGGATCGGCGACCGCACCCGCCAGGCCGATCACGCGCACATCGAATATTGCCGCGGCATCAAGAATCCGCTCGGCCTGAAGTGCGGTCCGTCGCTCAAGGCGGATGACCTGCTGCGGCTGATCGACATTCTCAATCCGGACAACGAGCCGGGCCGCCTGACGCTGATCGGCCGCTTCGGCGCCGAGAAGGTCGGCGACCATCTGCCGGCGCTGATCCGCGCCGTGACACGCGAGGGGCGCAAGGTGGTGTGGTCGTGCGACCCGATGCACGGCAACACCATCTCGGCGGCGAGCGGCTACAAGACCCGGCCGTTCGATCTGATCCTCAAGGAAGTGCGCCGGTTCTTCGAGATCCATCTCGCCGAGGGCAGCTATGCCGGCGGCGTGCATCTGGAGATGACCGGGCAGAACGTGACCGAATGCACTGGCGGCGCGCGCGCCATCACCGAAGCCGACCTCAACGACCGCTATCACACGGTTTGCGACCCGCGGCTCAATGCCGAGCAGGCTATCGATATGGCCTTCCTGCTCGCCGAATTGCTGCGCAAGGAGCGAGCCGGCCGTGGAGCGAGCGGGCTGCTGCCGCGGGCGCCGGCCTGTAATCTGCGCATCCCAGCATCGCGCGGCGATGATTGCCGCCTGCGAGGGCAGGCGGTAGATCATTGCCTATGAGCACCCGCCCTGCCGACAAGCTTGCGATCGCGGTCGCGCAGCTTAACGCGACGGTCGGCGACGTGAGCGGCAATGCCGACAAGGTCCGGCGTGCGCGCAAGGAAGCGGCGGCGCAAGGCGCGGACATCGTCCTGCTGCCCGAGCTTTTCATCGCCGGCTATCCGCCCGAAGATCTCGTGCTCAAGCCGTCTTTTCAGGCCGCCTGCCGTTTTGCATTGGAAGGCCTCGCGCGCGAAACCAGCGACGGTGGTCCGGCGCTTCTGGTCGGCGTGCCGTGGGTGGAGAAGGGCAAGCTCTACAACGCCGTGGCGCTTGCTGGACGGCGGCCGCATCGCGGCGCTCCGTTTCAAGGTCGATCTGCCGAACTACGGCGTGTTCGACGAAAAGCGGGTGTTTGCCTCCGGCCCGATGCCCGGACCGGTGAGCTTCCGCGGTGTGCGCGTCGGCGCGCCGATCTGCGAGGACATCTGGGGACCGGAACCGGTCGAATGTATCGCCGAGACCGGCGGCGAAATCCTGCTGGTGGCCAATGCTTCGCCGTACCGGCGCGGCGTCGGCGACGAACGGCTCAGTATTACGATACCGCGCGTGAGCGAGACCGGGCTGCCGCTCATTTATGCCAACCAGCTTGGCGCCCAGGACGAGCTGGTGTTCGACGGCGCTTCGTTCGCGCTCAATACCGATTGCTCGCTGGCTTTTCAGCTTCCCGCCTTCACCGAATGCGTCGTCACCACGCAATGGCGGCGCAAGGACGGAAGCTGGTGTTGCGAGGGCGGGCCGATCCAGCACGTGCTCGAAGGCGACGAGGCCGACTACGCCGCCTGCATGCTGGGCCTGCGCGATTACGTGAACAAGAACGGCTTCAAGGGCGTGGTGCTCGGCCTTTCCGGCGGCATCGATTCCGCTCTGGTTGCGGCGATCGCCGTCGACGCGCTCGGGCCGGAGCGCGTCCGCTGCATCATGCTGCCCTACAAGTTCACGTCGAAAATGTCGCTCGACGATGCCGCGCAATGCGCGAAGGCGCTTGGCGTCGGCTACGAAGTCGTGCCGATCAGCGAGGCGGTGGACGGACTGGAGAAATCGCTCAAGCCGCTATTCGCCGGACTGCCGCGCGACGTCACCGAGGAAAATCTGCAGGCGCGCGCGCGCGGCACCATCCTGATGGCGGTGTCGAACAAGTTCAACTTGATGGTGGTCACCACCGGCAACAAGTCGGAGATGTCGGTCGGCTATGCCACGCTCTATGGCGACATGAACGGCGGCTACAATCCGATCAAGGACATCTACAAGACCGAGGTGTTCCGGCTGGCGCGGCTGCGCAACGGGTGGAAGCCGCCGGGCGCGATGGGGCCGGACGGTGTGGTGATCCCGGAAAACATCATCACCCGGCCGCCGAGCGCCGAGCTGCGCGAGAACCAGAAGGATGAGGATTCGCTGCCGCCGTACGGCGTGCTCGACGGCATTCTGGAGCGGCTGGTCGAGAAAGAGGAGCCGGTCTCGGTCATCGTCGAGGCCGGGTTCGATCGCGAGACGGTGATGAAGATCGACCGCCTGCTCAATATCGCCGAGTACAAGCGGCGGCAGGCCGCGCCCGGCGTGAAAGTCACGCTGAGGAATTTCGGCCGCGACCGCCGTTACCCGATCACCAATCGCTTCCGCGATCCGGGCATGCCGTTGCCGCCGCCCGATGTCTCGCTCGTCACCGGGCAGCCGGTCAAAACCGAAGCGATGGATTTCTAGCGCACCGGATAGAAGTTCGGCCCGACGGTGCGGATCTGGCCTTTCGGCGGCTCCACCACCTGCTGGCTCTGCTCGACCGGCGCATTGGTCGGCCGGCGTCGTCGGCCGCAGCTCGGGCTTGATCGGCCGGCCGCGCGCATCGACGGGCTGCGCCATCTTCTTGGAGCGATCTTCGGTGACGACGATGTCGCCTTGCTCGACGGTGTGATCGTCGCCGACCTTCATGCGCATCGGCCCAGCTCTGGCCAGGCTTGCGGCAGCTGCACGCCGGGTTGAATTCCTGGCGGTAGCGGAACGCGGTCGGCAGTTCAGTGTAGGCGCGCCCGTCGAGTGACACGGCCTGCTGCACGTCTTCGCCCGGATTGCGATAGGTGTAGAGCGAGACTTGCGCCGCCGGGCACATGCGCTGGCACATGCGCTCGTCTTCGGCGAAGCGGTTCGACGGCGCCGAGAACGACACCGGGAAATAATAGCCGTCGCAGGTGCGCACGCAGATGGTGCGGAAGTTGCCGCTCATTTGCTGCTGCGGCTCGTAACCCGGGGCGAACGTGCCGCCGGAGCGGCCGCCGAACAATTGCTCCAGGAAGCCGCCCTGCTGTTGCAGCGACGCCTGCCGGTATTGCGGGCCGCAGCTATTGTCGCTCAGTTGCAGCAGCACGCCACGGCGCGCGGCGGCGCGTTGCGTATTGCCGCCGTGCAACACCTCGAGCTGGTTTTGCATCTGCTCGAGACTGCCGCGGGCCTGCCGAACCTGTCCGGTGAGCGGGCCGCATTGCGGCGGCGGCGAGCTGAAGAGCGAGAAGAATCCGGTGTTCTCGCAGCCCAAGCGGCGGGATTGCGCCACCAGGCGATCGACTTCGGCTTGCTGACGGGCGGTGGCTTCCTCGGCGCGTCGAACGACCTCGGCGCGGTTGGGATCGTCATTGCCACGGTCGAGCGAGGTGAGCTGCGCTTCCAGCCGCTGACAGACGGGGCTGCCCGCCTGCGCGATTGCGCCTGTGGCGGCGAGCGAAAGGGCGGCGGCGAGAGTTAAGGCGCGATGGATCATGAGCGCGGACTTTACCGCAAATTGTGGCGGGAGCGGGCCTATTCGGCCACGATCGGCGGCAGAGGCCTGGTTTTGGCTTCGGAACGCAGATTCCACAGCACGCCCATGATGATGATCAGGGCGCCCAGCAGCACAAAAATATCGAGCGATTCGCCGTACAGCGCCCAGCCCACCACGGCGATCAGCGGAATGCGCATGAAGTCGAGTGGAACAACGACGGTGGCGTCGCCGGCGCGAAATGCATTGGTGAGGCAGTAATGCGAGCTGGTGCCGGCAATGCCGAGGCCGAGCAGCGGCAGGATCGCCGCGGGCGTGAGATGTGAGGAATGCGCCCGGATTGCCGGCCAGTGCCGAGCCGATCAGCGAGATCGGCAACTGGATCACCGACATCCAGAAGATGATCGCGAACGTGCTCTCGGTCGCCGTGAGCTGCTTGGTCGCGATCATCACGATGGCGAAACCGAACGCCGCCGCGAGCACCAGAAAGACCGCCGGATTTATGTCGGCGATGCCGGGCCGCAGGATCACCAGGACGCCGACGATGCCGAGCAGGACGACGCCGATCCGGCTTGGCGTCATCTTCTCGTTGAGGAGCCAGATCGCGAGCAGCGCCGTCCACGCCGGCATGGTGAATTCGAGCGAGAACACCATGGCGAGCGGCAGCAGAGTGAGGCTCAGCGCCCACGCATATTGCGAGCCGTAGTGGATGCCGTTGCGGACGAAGATGCAGCTTCATGTTGCGCGCACGGGTTTCTGCGCGCAGTTCCGGCCACAGCAACGTGGCGCTGCCGAGTATGAAAAGCGCCGCCGCGCTGCGCGTGCCCAGAATTTCGAAGATGCTGAAGCCTTGCGCCGCCATGCCGCGCACCGACACGGCCATCAGCGAGAATGAGAGCAGCGCGCCGCCCATCCAGAGAACGGCGCTGGTGAGATTGGTCTTGGCCACGTGAGTTGCTGAAGCTGGAGACGGAAGGAGGCGCTGTTTAACAGGCCGCGCCGCCGCCGTCACTCCGCATCGGGCTGCTTTTCCGGCCGCGCCTTGTCGAAGGCGGGAAGCGCCTGACATGCTGCTTCCGCTGCAAGAATTTTCGGAAAGCGGTCGAGCGGAACCTTCATCCGCTTGGCGTTGAACACCTGCGGCACGAGGCAAAGGTCCGCGAGCGTCACCTGCGCGCCGCAGGCGTAAGGCGCCGGCGAAATCAGCGCTTCGATCGCCTCGAAGCCTTCCAGGATCCAGTGGTGATACCAGGCGTCGATCTGCGTCTGGTCATGACCGAGCACATTTTTCAGATAGCGAAGCGGCGCGACGTTATCGATCGGATGAATGTCGCAGGCGACGATCTGCGCGATGGCGCGCACCTTGGCGCGAGCGACGGCTTCGGCCGGCAGCAGCGCCGGCTCGGGATAGACCTCGTCGAGATAGGCGATGATCGCCATCGACTGGACCAGGATGTCGCCGCTCGAGAGCTGCAGCGCCGGCACTTTTCGCTGCGGATTGATCGCCCGGTATTCCGGCTTGAGATTATGTCCGCCATCCTTGGCGAGATGGATCGGCACCATCTCGTAGGGGATGTTCTTGAGATTGAGCGCGATGCGGACGCGATAAGCCGCTGAAGAGCGGAAGTAGCCATAAAGCTTCAAGGGACACCCGGCTGGTCAATGAGCCGGGTCAATCTAGCCGCGGTTTTCGCATGCTCGCCAGCGGTGCGCCGGAATACCGGCGCCGCGTTGTCAGCGCGTGCAGACGATGGCGACGAATTCCTCGCAGGCATGGCCGTGGCAGCTGCCTGGCGCGCTGACCGGGATCGAGCCGGTGATCTCGTCGCGGTCGACCCGGCGGTAGGATGCAGCCTCGGCGAACTGGCGCGACCGGCAATAGGCCGCCGCGGCGGCAGCGCCGCACTTCTCGCCGGAGGCGAGGCAGCGGTCGACGCCGTAGCCGTCGACGTTGCTGGGAATGATGAACATCCGCCGTTCGGCTTGGGCTTCCGTTGCGGCGGAAAGCGACACAGCGACCGTAGCGATTGCCAACAGACGACGCATTGCCAGAACTCCCCCTCACGCGGAGATAGCGCGGAAGCGGACAATGCTGCCCAAAACATTAAGGCGTCCTTAACCAGCGTTTTTGGCAGACGCGAAACTCTGGCCGCAAAAGCCCGCTTGACGGGCGGCACTCTGAAAGCCCATTCTCCGCGCCGATGAACGGCCTTAACCATACCTCCGGCATTTGCCGCGAGATTATTCGCTAGCGCACCAACGCTGGCCGCGGCCGTCTTTTCTCAAAAGCCTCAAGAGAGAACGCCCGGAGCCAGCAGGCGCCGAGGACGCTGATGGAGCTTAAGCTCTACGACACGCTGACGCGGCAGAAGCGCGTGTTCGCGCCGATCGATCCGGCGCGCGTGCGCATGTATGTGTGCGGCCCGACCGTTTACGACTACGCGCACATCGGCAATGCGCGGCCGGTGATCGTGTTCGACGTTCTGTTCCGGCTGCTGCGCCATGTCTATGGCGAGAAGCATGTCACCTACGTGCGCAACATCACCGACGTCGACGACAAGATCAATGCGCGCGCCGCCGAGCGCGGCATTCCGATCCGCGACCTGACCGAAGAGACCTACAAGAACTTCAAGGCCGACGTGACGGCGCTGGGCTGCCTGCCGCCGACTGTCGAGCCGCGCGCCACCGAGCACATCGAGGAAATGAAGGCGCTGATCGAGCGCCTCGTCAAAGGCGGACACGCCTATGTCGCCGAGGAGCACGTGCTGTTCTCGGTGCCGTCGATGCCGGACTACGGCAAGCTGTCGAACCGCTCGCTCGATGAGATGATCGCCGGCGCGCGGGTCGAGGTCGCGCCCTACAAGAAAGACGCGACCGATTTCGTCCTGTGGAAGCCCTCGAAGGAGGGCGAGCCGGGCTGGCCGTCACCGTGCGGGATCAAGACGCCGGGCCGTCCGGGCTGGCACATCGAATGCTCGGCGATGTCATGGAAGCATCTCGGCGAGACCTTCGACATTCACGGCGGCGGCATCGACCTGGTGTTTCCGCATCATGAGAACGAGATCGCGCAATCGCGCTGCGCCTTCCATACCGGCGTGATGGCGAATTACTGGATGCACAACGGCTTCCTGCAGGTCGAAGGCGAGAAGATGTCGAAGTCGCTCGGCAACTTCGTCACGATCCATGAGCTGCTGGCGGATTGGCCGGGGGAGGTGGTGCGCCTGAACATGCTGCGCACGCCATTACCGGCAGCCGATGGATTGGACCTTGCGTGGCCTCAAGGAAAGCGAGCAGATCCTGGATAGCTGGACGAAGAACGTCGATCTCGCCGGCTCAAAGGATGAAGAACTGGCGCCGGGCGTTCGCGATGCCTTGGCCGACGATCTGAATACGCCGCAGGCGATCGCCGAGCTGCATTCTCTCAGTTCAAGCGGTGATGGCGCGCTTGCGCCCACCTTGCGCGCATTGGGCTTTAGCCGCCGTCCGCCGCCTCGCGTCAGCGTTGACGAAGGCAAGGTCACGGCCTGATTGCGCAGCGCAATGCAGCTCGCAAGGCAAAGGACTTCAAGGAATCCGACCGCATCCGCGACGAGCTCGCCGCCATGGGCGTCGTGCTCAAGGACTCCAAGGACGGCACCACCTGGGAGGTCGCCCGATGAGCGCGCTCGTTTCCGGCGGCTGCCAGTGCGGCGCGGTGCGGTTTCGCGCCGGCAAGTTCGGCCGTTCCTCGATCTGCCATTGCCGCATGTGCCAGAAGGCGTTCAGCGGATTTTTCGCGGCGCTCGTCACCGCCAATGAATTCGAGCTGACGCGCGGCGCGCTGCGCCATTTCCAAAGCTCCAACAAAGTGAAGCGCGGCTTCTGCGCCGATTGCGGCACGCCGCTGACCTTCGAGCCCGACAATTATCCGGTCGAAGTGTCGGTCGCGGCGCTCGATGATCCGTCCGCGGCGCCGCCGACCATTCAGGTCAATCCGAACGACAAGCAGCCGTTCTTTGACGCGCTCTGCTCGCTGCCGACGCGGCCGGACGGCGCGGAGCCGAAGTCCGATGCCTTCAAGGCCTCGCTCGTCAGCTATCAGCATCCCGACCATGACACGACGAACTGGCAGGTGCGCAAATGAGCGCGCAAGCCAACCCGACGCTTGCGCTGCGGCCGATGCTGCCGGCCGACGTCCCGCTGCTTGCGGAAATTTTCCGCGAGAGCGTGCTCGATCTGACCGGCGACGATTACAGCGCCGAGCAGCAGGAAGCCTGGGCCGCCCAGGCCGATGACCTCAAGGAATTTAGCGAAAGGCTGGCGAAGCAATTGACCCTCGTTGCGACGCTCGAGGGCTCGCCGGTCGGGTTTGCCTCGCTGAAGGGCAAGGATGAGATCGACATGCTTTTTGTCCATCCTGCGGCGAGCCGGTACGGTGCCGCGACCATGCTGGTCGACGCGCTGGAGAAGCTTGTAGCGTCGCGCGGCACCGACGCGCTCAAGGTCGATGCCAGCGATACGGCGCGGGACTTCTTTGAAAAGCGCGGCTACGTCGCGCAACAGCGCAATTCGGTCTCGCTCGGTAATGTGTGGTTCGCCAACACCACGATGAAGAAAGCGCTCGGCCGAAAAAGGAGGCGCCCATGGAGAAGCCTGAAACCCCGTTTCCGCGCCACTGGCTCTATTACATCGTGCTCAAATACGGCGTGCTCGCGCTTGCGCTCGCGGTTGCTCGCGCTCTACGTCTTTTATCGGATGTCCTGATGGAGCTTCGCCGCCACCATATCGTCATGGCCGCCGTCGCGGTCGTCGTCGCGGTCGCGCTCGCCGCCAACTATTACCTGTGGTGATGATGATGGCGCGCGAGCGGCTTTACCTGTTCGACACGACTTTGCGCGACGGCGCGCAGACCAATGGCGTCGATTTCACGCTGGCCGACAAGCTGACCATCAGCCATCTGCTCGATGAGCTCGGCATCGATTACATTGAGGGCGGCTATCCCGGCGCCAATCCGACCGATACCGAGCTGTTCTCGACCGATCGCAAGCTCGACCACGCCACCTTAACCGCCTTCGGCATGACGCGCCGGCCGGGCCGCTCGACCTCCAACGATCCGGGCCTGGCGGCGCTGCTCGACGCCAACGCCAAGGCGATCTGCTTTGTCGCGAAGTCGTGGGACTTCCACGTGCGGGTCGCGCTGGAGACGACCGAGGAGGAGAACCTCGCCTCGATCCGCGACAGTGTTGCCGCCGCGAAGGCCAAAGGCCGCGAGGTGCTGCTCGACTGCGAGCATTTCTTCGACGGCTACAAGGCCAATCCGCAATACGCGCTGGCTTGCGCGAAAGCGACTTACGATGCCGGCGCGCGCTGGGTGGTGCTGTGCGACACCAATGGCGGCACGCTGCCGCATGAGGTCGAAGCGATCGTCAGCGGAGGTCTGCAAGATCATCCCGGGCGATCATGTCGGCATTCATGCCCACAACGACACCGAGCAGGCGGTGGCGAATTCGCTTGCCGCGGTGCGCGCCGGCGCGCGGCAGATCCAGGGCACCATCAATGGCCTGGGCGAGCGCTGCGGCAACGCCAATCTGATCTCGATCATCCCGACCCTGAAGCTGAAGGGCGAGTTCTCCGAGCAATTCGATATCGGTGTGTCCGACGACGCACTGAAGAAGTTGCCGCTGGTCTCGCACAAGCTCGACGACATGCTCAACCGTGCGTCCGAACCGCTATGCGCCCTATGTCGGCGAGAGCGCCTTTGCGACCAAGGCCGGCATCCACGCCTCGGCCATCGTCAAGGATGCCAACACTTATGAGCACGTGACGCCGGACAGCGTCGGCAACAAGCGCAAGCTTCTGGTCTCCGAGCAATCCGGCAAGTCGAACGTGCTGGCGGAGCTTGATCGCATCGGCATCAAGATCGGCAAGGACGATCCGCGCGTCGCGCGGGTGCTCGAGGCGGTGAAGGAGCGCGAGGCGCAAGGCTTCTCGTACGAAGCTGCCGATGCGTCCTTTGAGCTGCTGGCGCGGCGCGTGCTCGGCACCGTGCCGAACTATTTCGATGTCACCCAGTTCGATGTGAATGTCGAGCAGCGCTACAACGCCAAGGGCGAGCGCGTCACCGTAACGATGGCGGTCGTCAAGGTTCGCATCGGCGAAGAGCGCATGATCTCCGCCGCAGAAGGCAACGGCCCGGTCAACGCGCTCGATCTCGCGCTGCGCAAGGACCTCGGCAAGTACCAGAAATATATCGAAGGCTTGCGGCTCAGCGATTATCGCGTGCGTATCCTCAACACCGGCACCGAGGCGGTCACGCGCGTGCTGATCGAAAGCGAAGATGAGAATGGCGAGAAATGGACCACGATCGGCATCTCGCCAAACATCATCGACGCCTCGTTTCAGGCCCTGATGGACTCGATCAACTACAAGCTGGTGAAGTCGGGCGCGCAGGCCTAGACTTGCGCCCATGACACGCGCCATGTGCGCACACAGCCGCCGCGCAGTGTTGGCGCTCCTCGCCGGATTTGCGGGATCGCGCCCGGCGTTCGCGGCTGACCGCGCCCACGCGCTGTTCGTCTCCGTTGCATTCGCGATGAAAGAGCGCGCGGTCGAGAACGGCGACCAGCCCTATGGCGCCGTGGTCGTGCTCAACGGCGACGTGATCGGATACGGGCCGAGCCGGGTCGTCACCAACAAGGACCCGGCGGCTCATGCCGAGCGCGAGGCGATCCGCGACGCCCAGGTGAAGCTCAACCGCAGAAATCTGTCGGATTGCGTGATGTATTCGACCTCGCGGCCATGCCCGGAGTGCGAAAAGGCCGCGTTCGAGGCGCGGATTTCGCGAATGTTCTATGGCCCGGACGCCACGGATGCCGGGCCGCCGCGGCTTTGAGCTGCGTCAGGACGGCGCATATCCGCTGAGATTGGCTTTGTATTAACGGCGTTTTCCTAGTCTGCGGCCGTGTCACCCGGCCGAGCCATATCACCACGCGCGCGCTGGACGCTGTTTGGCGCCCAGCTTGCTGCGCTCGCCGCCATCCTGATCATCACCAATCCCGGCGTCGTCGAGCGGCTCGACGTCATCCTGACGATGAACGAGCGCTGGTGGTTGATAGTGCCGATCTTCCTGGCGCTGTGGGCCGCCGGGCTTGTTGCGCTTGCCGCGACGATGTTGCTGCCGAATATCTGGGCCCGCGCGTTTTGGGCGTTCGTCATCGCGCTGTCCGGCGCGATCGGCTTCGGCTTCTATCTCGTCAGCCAGACCGAGCTGTCGATCTTCGACGTCGTCTCCTTGTGGAATGCGCGCCATGAGGCCGGTCGCGCGCTCGCCTTCTATCAGTCGAGTCTGGCGGGGGCGGCGGCGATCTTTGTTGTCACGCTGATCGTGTTGGTGCTTCCACCGCCGCCACTGATGCGCTTTGCGCGTGTGCGGCGCTGGCTCGTTGTGGTGCCGCTTGTCCCGATCGTTCTCTACGCCAGCGTGATCGTCTATCGCGGCGGCGACGGGTCACGCGCGCTGCCGGCCCAGTTCGCGCCGGTCTCGATCGGCGCGCTCGCGGCCAACAAGATCGCGACCAATACGATGCCGCTGCGCGAGCCGGTGTCGTGGACGGCGGGCAGGGCGCAGACCAAGCATATCGTGCTGCTGGTCGATGAAAGCATTCGCGCCGATTTCATCGATTGGCGAAACGGCAATCCCTACACGCCGCAGATCGCCGGGCATCAGGACCGCATCGTCAATTTCGGCCCGGCGGCTTCGGGCGGCAACTGCAGCCATTACGCCAACGCTATTCTGCGGTTCGGCGGCACGCGTCATGCCTTGACGCAGACCATGCTGACCAACGCGACTTTGTGGCGCTACGCCAAGCAGGCCGGCTATCGCACGGTCTTCATCGACGCGCAGGCCGCCTTCATGCGCAACGGCGGCTATAGCGGCAAATTCCAGAACTTCATGTCGGCCGAAGAAGCCGCCGACATCGACGACTTCCACGCGCTGAGCGGCGAAGCGCTATGAGCTCGACGGCAAGCTGCTGGACATCGTGCTCAAGGATTTGCGCGGCGACCAGCCGGTCTTCATTTACGCCGTGAAGAACGGCGCGCACTTTCCGTACGACGCCGACTATCCCGAGAGCGCCGCGCAATTCCGCCCCACCATGGCCGAGCGCGGACGCGACGATATGCAGGCGCGCGTCAACTCATATCGCAACGCGATCCGCTGGAACGTCGATCGCTTCTTCGCCCGCCTGTTCAGCGAAGCCGACCTGCGCAACAGCGCGATCATTTACACCTCCGATCATGGCCAGAACCTCGAGCCGAAAAAACTGACCCATTGCTCGATCGAAAAGCCGGCGCCGGTCGAGGGTCTTGTGCCGCTTCTTGCGATCACCGACGATGCGGCGCTCAAGACGAAGTTCGCCAGGGCGGCGCAGGACAGTTTCGGCCATGCCTCACATTTCTCGATCGCGCCGACCCTCCTGCAGCTGTTCGGCTATCCGCGGGCGCAGGTCGCAACCCGCTACGGCACGTCGATGTTCGAGGCCAACCGCGAGCCGGCGGCCTTCACCTCCGGCGATGTGTTCGGCCTGTTCTCGGACAAGGTGCGCTGGCACCCGATCGACCTTCTCAGCGCCGCGGCCGGACAGGCGCGCGCCGAAGCAAAGCCGGACGGCGATAAAGTCGCTCGCTGACCGGCGGGCGATCCCATGATTGATCATGTATCGGTCGCGGTGCGCGACCTTGCCGCCGCCACGAAATTCTATGACGCGGTGCTCGGGGCGCTCGGCTATCAGCGCCTCGACAACCGGCCGCAAACCGTGGGCTGGGGCAAGAAATATTCCGATTTCTGGATCAATCTGCGCCCGAACATGGCCGCGGTCCCGCCGGACAGCGGCGTGCATATCTGCCTGCGCGCGACCTCGAAAGAGGCGGTCGAATGCGTTCCACGCTGCCGCGCTTGCAAATGGCGGCTCATCCGATGGAGCGCCCGGCCCGCGCAAGAATGACGATCCGCGCTATTACGCGGCCTTCATCCGCGATCCCGACGGCAATCGTATCGAGGCGGTGACGTTTCTCGACGCCTAAAGCTGCTCGGCCTTGGCGGCGGTCATTTCCTTTTCGCCCTCGGAGACATTCGCGATCGCTTTTTGCAGCATTGGCAGAATGTCGGCGACCTTGTCCGTGACCAGCAGATCGAAATTCAGATCGCCGCGGATGAACTCCAGATTCTTCATGTGGTCGATCAACGCGCAGAGCGGGTCCCAGAAGCCTTTGATGTTTGCGACCAGCACGGGCTTTTTGTGGCGGCCGAGCTGAACCCAGGTGAGCTGCTCGACCAGTTCTTCCAGCGTGCCGATCCCGCCCGGCAGTGCAACGAAGGCGTCGGCAAGCTCGAACATCTTGCGTTTGCGCTCGTGCATGTCGCGCGTGACGATCAGGTCGTGCGTGCCGCGTAACGCGCGCTCACGCGCCATCAGAAAGTCGGGAATGATGCCGGTGACCTTGCCGCCGTGGTCGAGCACCGACATGGCGATTTCGCCCATCATGCCGACCGCGCCACCGCCATAGACAAGGCCGATTCGGTTCTGGGCGAGCACCTCGCCGAATTCGCGCGCGGCCTGGACGAAGGCCGGATCCGTGCCTGGTCCCGAGCCGCAATAGACGCAGATTTTCTGGATTTTTCCGTTCATTGGCTGATGGATGTGGCGAGAGAGCGTGGCCGCGTCAAGGCGCGAAATTGCGTTGGAAACTGCGCCGCAACTCTGCGGGCGGGTGATAAAAGCCGCGATTACGCCTATATGCACAACGCGATGAACGTCCAGCCGGCCCAGCCAATCAAAGCCGAATCGAAAGTGTCCGCCGCGGGCGGCGCGCTGCTGAGCACGCTTATCCATTTGTGGCCGTACATCTGGCCGTCCGACCGGCGCGATCTAAAGCTGCGCGTGTTCGGCTCGTTTGTCCTGCTGCTCATTGCCAAGCTTGCGACCATCGCGACGCCGTTCACCTTCAAATGGGCGACCGACGCGCTGACCGGGCAGGGTTCGGCCCCGATTGCGGCCGATAGCTGGCTGGTCTGGATCGTCGCCGCGCCGGTGGCGCTGACGCTCGCCTATGGCGCGATGCGCATCCTGATGGCGGCGCTGACGCAATTGCGTGACGGCGTGTTCGCCAAAGTCGCCATGCACGCGGTGCGGCGGCTCGCCTACCGCACCTTCGAGCACATGCACCAGCTATCGCTGCGCTACCATCTCGAGCGCAAGACCGGCGGACTGACGCGCGTGCTGGAGCGCGGCCGCAACGGCATCGAGACCATCGTGCGCATGGTCATCCTGCAGCTCATCCCGACCATCGTTGAACTGTCGATGATCCTTGCCGTACTGATGTGGCAGTTCGATTGGCGCTACGTGCTGACCATCCTCGTCACGGTCGCGTTTTACATGGGCTACACGTATCGCGCGACAGAGTGGCGCATCGGCATCCGCCGCAAGATGAATGACAGCGACACCGACGCCAATGTGAAGGCGATCGAACTCGCTGCTCAATTACGAGACCGTCAAATATTTCAGCGCCGAGGAGCGCGAGGCGTCGCGTTACGACCGCTCGATGGAGCGCTACGAAGACGCCAGCGTGAAGGCCTATACCTCGCTCGCCGTGCTCAATGCCGGCCAGGCGCTGATCTTCACCTGCGGACTTGCGGCGACCATGGTGATGTGCGCGATCGGCATCCGCAACGGCACCAACACGGTCGGCGACTTCGTGCTGATCAATGCGATGATGATCCAGCTCTATCAGCCGCTCAATTTCATGGGGATGGTCTATCGCGAGATCAAGCAGGCGATCACCGACATCGAGATCATGTTCGGCATCCTGGGGCGCGAGCCTGAGATCAAGGACGTGCCGGGCGCCTTGCCGCTCAAGGTCGATCGCGGCGCGATCCGCTTCGAGAACGTGCGCTTTGCCTATGAGCCGGCAGCGGCCGATCCTCAAAGGCATCAGCTTCGAGGTGCCGGCGGGCAAAACCGTCGCCGTGGTCGGCCCGTCCGGCGCCGGCAAATCGACGATCTCGCGGCTCCTGTTCCGGTTCTACGATCTGTCCGGCGGCCGCATTCTGATCGACGGGCAAGACATCGGCCGCGTGACGCAGAAATCTCTGCGCCAGGCGATCGGCATGGTCCCGCAGGACACCGTGCTGTTCAACGACACCATCCGCTACAACATCCGCTACGGCCGCTGGGAGGCGACGGACTCCGAAGTCGAGGACGCGGCGCGGCTGGCGCAGATCGACAGCTTCATCAGCATGTCGCCGAAAGGCTACGAGACCGAAGTGGGCGAGCGCGGCCTGAAATTGTCAGGTGGCGAAAAGCAGCGCGTCGCCATCGCGCGCACCATCCTGAAAGCGCCGCCCATCCTGTTGCTGGACGAGGCGACGTCGGCGCTCGACAGCCACACCGAGAAGGAAATCCAGGATGCGCTCGAGCGCGTGTCGCGCAACCGCACCACGCTGGTGATCGCGCACCGGCTCTCCACCATCGTCGGCGCCGACGAGATCATCGTGCTCGACAAGGGCGAGATCGTCGAGCGCGGCAACCACATGCAATTGCTGGCGAGCAACGGCCTCTACGCCAGCATGTGGAACAGGCAGCGCGAGGCCGAGGCGGCGCGCGAAAAGCTGGCGCTTGCGGGCGACAGTGCCGCGGCGCCGAACCGCATGCCGCCGCCGGCCGATGATGCTATTGCTGGGCCAGAGGAGCCGCCGCGCGAAGTCCGCGCGCAGGCCGCGGGGTAGGGCATGTCCATCGTCAATTCGATCCGTTCGCAAATGGTGCCCATCTCGCCGGAGGGCTACCCATTCATCGGCATCTTCGCGCTCGTCACGATCTTCCTGTTCTGGGTATGGACGCCGCTCGGCTGGGCCGGAACGGTGCTGACCATCTGGTGCGTGCTGTTTTTCCGCGACCCGCCGCGCGTCACGCCGATGCGCGACGGCGTCATTGTCGCTCCGGCCGACGGCATGATCAGCATGGTCACTTCGGCTGCGCCGCCGCGCGAGCTCGGCCTCGGCGACAAGTTGCTGCCGCGCGTCTCGATCTTCATGAGCGTGTTCAATTGCCACATCAACCGCAGCCCGGCGACGGGCGCGTCGAGAAGATCATTTATCAGCCGGGCAAGTTCTTTAATGCCGACCTCGACAAGGCGAGCCTCGACAATGAGCGCAACAGCCTGGTCATTGCGACCGGCGCCGGCAGCATCGGCGTCGTGCAGATTGCCGGCCTGGTGGCGCGGCGGATCGTTTGTTTCGTGCGGGAAGGGCAGAACCTCTCCGCGGGCGAGCGCTTCGGCATGATCCGGTTCGGCTCGCGGCTCGATGTCTATCTGCCGGAAGGCGTCACCCCTCACGTCGCGGTCGGGCAGACCGCCATAGGCGGCGAGACCGTGCTTGCCGACCTGCGGGTTCCTGACGTTGGGCGCGGTTTCCGCGCCGGTTGAACTCGTTAACGCTGCCTGCGGCGCTCCGCCGCGCGCATGGCGCAGCCGCTCGCGTCGGCATATATTCGAGCCAATGGTCTTCCAGCCGTTCGACCCGAACCGTTCGCCTGACCGTCCCCGGCGCTTCAAGGCGATCCCGGTCCGCACCCTCGTTCCCAACGTCATCACCTTGCTCGCGCTGTGCGCGGGCCTGACCGCCATCCGCGTCGCGTTTGAGGGCAAGCTCGAGCTCGCGCTCGGCGCGATCGTGTTTGCGGCGCTGCTCGACGGCATTGACGGGCGCATCGCCCGGATGATCAAGGGCACCTCGAAGTTTGGCGCCGAGCTCGACAGCCTGGCCGACTTCGTCAACTTCGGCTGCGCGCCGGCGCTGATCCTTTATTTCTGGGGTCTCAACCAGCTCGCCGCTGTGGGCTGGATCGCGGCGCTGGTCTTCGCCATTTGCGCCGGGCTTCGTCTCGCCCGCTTCAATGTGATGATCGACGATCCCAACAAGCCGGCCTGGGCTGGAAATTTCTTCACCGGCATTCCCGCGCCGGCCGGTGCGATCACGGTGCTGCTGCCGATCTACCTCAACCTGCTCGGCATGACGGTCAATCTCGGCGTCGTGTGGATCGTCTTCTTTTATGTTCTGGCGATTGGGCTCTTGATGGTGTCGCGGTTGCCGGTGTTCTCCGGCAAGCAGTTCGGCAAGCGCGTGCCGCCGGAAATGGTGCTGCCGATTTTCGTCGTTGCCGTTCTCTTCTTCGCGCTGCTGATCAGCTATCCGTGGCAGGTTCTCAGCATCGGCACCTTCGCCTATCTGGCGTGCCTGCCGCTCGGCTACGTGTCCTATCGCAACTATCAGCGCAAAGACGAAGCAGGGGCCGCAACGGCGAGTGCCGCGCCGGTCGCCGATGAATCAGGCGCCGTGCCCGGCGAGCCGCCACGTGCGGCCGATGACGACCGCCCCTCGCGCCTGAATTAGGCGACGGCTTTGCCGTTCAGCAGATTTGTGCCGAACGGATAGCCCGGCATGAGATCGTAGGGATGCGCCCAGCCGGGCAGCTTCATCAGCCGGTCGAGAAATGCGGAAATGGCCGGATGATCCTTGCGGATGTCGAAGCCGTACTCTTCCGGCGGATAGAACAGATAAGCGCACATTGAGACGTCGGCGATGGTCGGCCGGTCGCCGAGCAGGAACGGCGCTTTTTCCAGCCGCTTGTTGACGATGGCGAGATTGCCGTCGATGCGGCCCTTGAGGAAATTGAACACGGCCTGATCCGGCGCCGGCTTCGCCCAGTTCTTCAGAAAACGGTAGGGCCCGAGGAAGCCGTTGGTCTTCTGGTTGTCGAATACGATCCAGCGCAGCGCCTCGAGCTCTTCGTCCTCACCCTTCGGCAGATACTGGCCGCTCTGGCGCGCGAGATAGGTCAGGATGACGGAGGATTGGGTCAGGCGCTTTTTGCCGTCGACGAGCAGCACCGGCACTTCGCCCATCTCGTTGATCTCGGTGCGAAACTGCGGCGTGCGCTGAACGCCGCCGGCAAAGAAATCGACCCACACCGGCTTCCACTTCGCGCCGATCAGATTGAGCATGAGCGCAGCGCGGTAGGCATTGCCGGATTGGGCAAAACAATAGAGCTGGTAGTCGGGCATGGGTGACCTAGTTCACGGGTAAAAGGGTGCGGGCGAGAATGACTGGCGTTCCGATTGTCGACTTACCCTCAAATCGTCCGCCGACAAAACGCAATTGAGCGAGCAGTTCGTTGTCCTGATTTTGAATGACCAGGTCGCCGGTCTCGAACGACCAGATCCGGCTTTTGAAAAAGTCTTCCGGGCAGCCGCCCTCCGGCATGATCGAGCCACTCTGTCCGTCCGCCGATGCTCTGAAACGCCATGCCGCAGGGCGGGCTGGTCTTCGCGCTCAGCAGCCAGCGCCCGTTCATGTCGAGCTTTGGCGCGGGCTGCACGTCGGTGAGCGCGCCCGACATCGTTCCAGCGCAAGCCCCGAGCGACGCAGCGAGCAGCGCTGCGGAGCCGCATTGAGCAAGCGTGGTCCTGGTCGCGCTCATTTCATGGTCGGAATGGAGAACTCGGCCCCTTCCTTGGTGCCCGACGGCCAGCGCGAGGTCACGGTTTTGGTCTTGGTGTAGAAGCGGATCGAATCCGGCCCGTGCTGATTGAGGTCGCCGAAGCCTGAGCGCTTCCAGCCGCCGAACGTGTAATAGGCGAGCGGCACCGGGATCGCGAAGTTGACGCCGACCATGCCGACATTGCACGCGCTGGGTGAAATCGCGCGCGGTGTCGCCGTCGCGCGTGAAGATCGCAACGCCGTTGCCGTATTCGTGCTCGGACGGAAGGCGCACCGCCTCTTCGTAATCCTTGGCGCGCACCACCGAGAGAACCGGCCCGAAAATCTCTTCCTTGTAGATCTTCATGTCCGGCGTCACCTCGTCGAACAGGCAGCCGCCGATGAAATTGCCGTTCTCGTAGCCCTGCAATTTGAAGTTACGGCCGTCGACGACGAGCTTGGCGCCTTCCTTGACGCCGCTGTCGATATAGCCGCGCACCTTGCCGAGCAGCTCCTTCGTCACCATCGGCCCGTAATCGGCCTGGCTGTCCATCGAGGTGCCGATCTTCAGCGCTTCCACCCGCGGGATGAGTTTCTTGACCAGCGTGTCGGCGGTCTTCTGGCCGACCGGCACTGCGACCGAGACGGCCATGCAGCGCTCGCCGGCCGAGCCGTAGCCGGCGCCGATCAACGCATCGACCGCCTGATCCATGTCGGCATCCGGCATGACGATCATGTGGTTCTTGGCGCCGCCGAAGCATTGCACGCGTTTTCCGTGCGCGCGTGCCGGTTGAGTAGATGTATTCCGCGATGGACGACGAGCCGACAAAGCCGATCGCTTTGACGCGCGCATCCTTGAGCAGCGTATCGACCGCTTCCTTGTCGCCATTGATGACGTTGAAGATGCCGGGCGGGAGTCCCGCCTCGAGGAACAGTTCGGCGATGCCGCATCGGCACGGACGGATCGCGCTCGGACGGCTTGAGGATGAAGGCATTGCCGCAGGCGATCGCGGGCGCCGCTTTCCACAGCGGGATCATCGCCGGAAAGTTGAACGGCGTAATGCCGGCGACGACGCCAAGCGCTTGGCGGACCGAATAAAGGTCGATGCCGGGGCCGGCACCCTCGGTGTACTCGCCCTTCATCAGGTTCGGAATCCCGCAGGCGAATTCGACGACTTCGATGCCGCGCTGAATGTCGCCCTTGGCGTCGGCCAGCACCTTGCCGTGCTCGGACGAGAGCAGCTTGGCGAGGCTGTCGTTTTCTTTTGCGGCCAGCTCCAGAAACTTGAACATCACCCGCGCGCGGCGCTGCGGATTGGTCGCGGCCCAGGCCGGCTGCGCGGCTTCGGCATTGGCGATCGCGGCCTCGACCTCGCTCTTGCTGGCAAGCGCGACCTTGGCCTGGACCTCGCCGGTGTTGGGATCGAATACGTCGCCCTGGCGGCCGGACGTCCCTTTGACCACCTTGCCACCGATGAAATGACCAACATCACGCATGACGACGTCCTCCCAGTCTTCGAATTTGGCCCGGCAGGCGGGCCGTTTTGTCCAAGTTTTACAGCTTTTTACGCGCGGGTCACGCAAGCCCGGCAGGCATTTTTCACGATCTCTTAGCCTTTACGCTCCTTTAAGCCGAGCCGTCTAGTTTTCGCCCGGTAGCGCCTGCGACGTTGGTCGCGGGCCCGTTGCGTGGGTGGGGTTTTCATCATGGATATTGCAACCGGTCTCGGCCTCGTGGCCGGTGTCATCGTTCTGCTCGCGCTCATCTTCATGGGCGGCGACATTTCGATGTTCCTCGACTCGCACGCCTTCATCGTCATTTTCGGCGGCGCACTCGCCGCGACGCTGATCCGCTTCCCGCTCACCTCGATTTTCCACGGCCTGCCGCTCGGCATGAAGTTCGCATTCACGATGCGGCGGATGAGCCAGCGTGACCTGGTGGATGAGCTGGCTGGCCTTGCGGAGATCGCGCGCAAGCAAGGCCCGGTCGGGCTGGAGAAGGTGGAAATCGACGATCCGTTTCTCGCCAAGGGCGTTCGCTTCGTCGCCGACGGCTACGATGGCACGTTTATCCGCGACAACCTCGAGCGCGACCGCGACAACTTTCTCACCCATCTTGACGAAGGGCAGAAGATCTACCGCGCCATCGGCGATTGCGCGCCGGCCTTCGGCATGATCGGCACGCTGATCGGCATGGTGCAGATGTTCGCCAACATGACCGATCCCTCGAAGCTCGGTCCGTTCATGGCGGTGGCGCTGTTGGCGACGTTCTATGGCGCGGCGGTGGCCAATCTGTTCTGCCTGCCGATCGCCGACAAGCTGCATCTCAAACTGGTCGACGAAGAGATCAATCGCACGCTGATCATCGACGGAATTCTGATGATCCGCGAGGCGAAGAGCCCGACCCTGGTGCGCGAGATGCTGCTTGCGTATTTGCCGGAAAAGCACCGCCACCTCGCTGAGGAGGTAGAGGCGGCTCCGGCTTAGCGTACACGCAATGGCAAGACGAAAAGAATCACACGCGGGCGGCCACGGCTGGTTCGTCACTTTTGCCGACCTTATGGGTCTGCTGGTCGCGTTCTTCGTGATGCTGTGCGCGTTCTCGACGCAGGACCAGGTCAAGCTCAAGATCGTCGCCGGTTCGATGCGCGACGCTTTCGGCGTGCAGGACAAGGTGCGCTACTCCGGCGTCATCGAGGTGTTGGGCCTGCCGACCCGGCCCAAGCTCAAGAATGCCGCCAACATCACTCCGGAAGACGCATCGGCGACGCCGACTCCCGACGAAAACGACCGGCAGCATAACCACGGTGCCCGGATAGAGCAGGACCGCAAATTCTCGCTCGCCTCGGCGTCGCTGCGGCAAGCCTTGCAGGAAATGCCGGAGATCACCGAGGCCTCGAAGCACATCGTTGTTGAGGAGAGCAAGCAGGGCCTCAACATCCAGATCGTCGATCAGGATGGCCGCTCGATGTTCGCCGATGGCGCGAAGGACCCCAATGAGCGCACGCGCCGGCTGATCCAGAAGATGGCGCCGGCCCTCAAGGCGATGCCGTACCGGCTTTCCATCACCGGCCACACGGCGGCGAACCGCATTCCGGCCCAGCCGGGCTATGGCCCGTGGGAACTCTCGGCGGACCGCGCCAATGCGGTGCGGCAGATCCTCGCCGGTGAAGGGCTGAGCTCCGGCCATATCTTCATGGTGGCGGGCAAGGCCGACACCGAGCCGTTGTTTCCGGACAATCCCTTCATGGCGCCGAACCGCCGCGTCACCATCACTTTGATGCGCGAAGAGCCGCCGCTGCCGGTCGATTTCCGCTGATTTTCCACAGCCTTGCTGCTGTATTCCGCCGCTTGCGGCGGTGATATAAGGCCCGCCTTCCTTAGGGGCCGTTCCACTCATGAGCCAAGGCGCCACCGAGCCCGCTGCTGCCGGCGGGCATGCTCATGGCCGCACCGCAGCCGCCAAGTTTCGCCGCTCTGGCACTGGGAAGTGTCGGGGTCGTCTACGGCGACATCGGCACCAGCCCGCTCTACGCCTTCCGCGAGGCCGTGCATGCCGCGGCCGGCGACGCCATACCCACCCGCGAGATCGTGCTCGGCGTCCTGTCCCTCATCCTGTGGGCGCTGATCGTCACCGTCACGCTCAAGTACGTCCTGCTGCTGCTGCGGGCCGACAATAACGGCGAGGGCGGCACGCTCTCGCTGATTGCCTTGGCAACGCGCGGACTGGGCCGCCGCACGACGTTGTGACCCTGCTTCGGCGTGATCGGCGCCTCGATGTTTCTTGGCGACTCGGTCATCACGCCGGCGATTTCGGTGCTGTCCGCCGTGGAAGGGCTAAAGCTCGCCAATCCGCACTTTGCCGACTTACGTGGCGCCGCTCACCGTCGTCATCCTGGTTGCGCTGTTCGCCGCGCAAAGCCGCGGGACTGCAAGGGTTGCGGCGTTGTTCGGCCCGGTGATGGTCGTCTGGTTCGTTGCAATTGCGATCGCTGGCGGCCTGCACATTCGTGACGATCCCAACGTGCTGTTCGCGATCAACCCGCTCTACGCGATCAGTTTCGTTTCCAATCACGGCATGATCGGGCTGGTGACGCTTGGCGCCGTCTTCCTGGTGGTGACGGGCGGCGAGGCGCTTTATGCCGATCTTGGC
This sequence comes from uncultured Alphaproteobacteria bacterium, assembly GCA_963788805.1. Lineage (GTDB taxonomy): Bacteria > Pseudomonadota > Alphaproteobacteria > Rhizobiales > Xanthobacteraceae > Pseudolabrys. Next base: position 57,750 of record CAWBHU010000010.1, on the reverse strand, counting down.
CATTTCGGGCGCAAGCCTATTCAGACCGCATGGTTCTGCCTGGTCTGCCTGCGCTCGCTGATCAATTACTTCGGCCAGGGCGCCAAGGTCCTCGCCGATCCAAGCGCGATCGACAATCCGTTCTACAAGCTGGTGCCGGATTTCGCGATCTTGCCGATGGTCGTGCTCGCAACGGCGGCAACGGTGATCGCGAGCCAGGCCGTCATTACCGGCGCCTACTCACTTGTGCATCAGGCGATCCAGCTTGGCTTTTTGCCGCGCCTTGCCATCCTGCACACCTCGGCCTCGCATGTCGGCCAGATTTACATCCCGCGCGTGACGTGGGCCCTGCTGATCGGCGTGTTGCTGCTGGTCGGCCTGTTCCGCACGTCAAGCGCGCTGGCGTCGCGCCTACGGCATCGCTGTCGCAACGACGATGGTGGTGGACGGACTGCTTGCCTTCATCGTGGTTTGGAAATTGTGGCAATGGAAATTGTGGCAAGCGTTGCTGGCTATGGTGCCGCTTATCGTGGTCGACGTGACGTTCTTCTCCGCCAACGCACTGAAGCTTGCAGGAAGGCGCCTGGGCTCCGCTTTTGTTCGGCATCGCCATGGTGCTCCTGATCCTGACCTGGCGGCGCGGCACGCGGCTCCTCTACGACAAGACGCGCCGCACCGAAGTGCCGCTCGATACGCTGATCCGCAGCCTGGAAAAGAACCCGCCGCATCTTGCGCAGGGCACCGCGGTCTTTCTCACCAGCGATCCGGACTTCGCCCCTACCGCGCTGCTGCACAATCTCAAGCACAACAAGGTGCTGCACGAGAACAACGTCATTCTCACGATCATCACATCGGACACGCCGCGCGTGCCGGGAGAAGATCGCGTGCGGATCGATGTCGTGTCACCTCACTTCCGCAAGGTGTCGTTGAATTTCGGCTACATGGAGCAGCCCAATATCCCGAAGGCGCTCGCGGTCGCCCGCAGGCTCGGCTGGCAGTTCGACATCATGTCGACGTCGTTCTTCCTGTCGCGGCGTTCGCTCAAGCCTTCGGCCAAGTCCGGAATGCCGATGTGGCAGGATCGGCTGTTTATCGGTCTGGCCCGCACCGCAAACGACGCCACCGACTATTTCCAGATTCCGACCGGGCGGGTGGTCGAAATCGGCACTCAGGTCACGGTGTAGCCCATGTCGGACGTTCATCCACGCGCGAACGAAGTGAAAAATCTTACCGTCGATGAAGTCGCGCGCGGCGTGCGCGACGGCGCGATGCTGCTGGTCGATGTCCGTGAGCCGAACGAAACGGCGGTGGAGAGCTATCCCGACGCAGTCATCGTGCCGCTGTCGAGCTTCGATCCGGCGCAGATTCCCGATCCGCAAGGCAAGCACGTGGTATTCGCCTGCCGGTCGGGAAAGCGGTCGGTCACGGCCTCGCTCGCCGCGCAGGACAGCGGCTATCCCTATGACAGCCATCTCGCGGGCGGCATCATTGCGTGGAAAGCGGCGGGCCTACCCACCAAGACCTGACTTAGTCTTTCAGCCCCAACGCCTCGCGCTTGGACTTCGGGTTCTTGTCGTCCGGCCGCCAGCGGCGGTGAATCCAGAGCCACTGCTCGGGATATTCGCGGATCCAGCCCTCGATCACGTCGTGCACGGCCTGCATGGTGCCGGCGATGTCGATATCGCCATCGGGCGTCGAGCGCCGGCGCGATCGGGCCGGTCATGTCCGCGCGAAATCTGTTGCCCGGCAGCCGGATAATGCGCGTGCCGTGGATCGGGCATTTGAACTGCCGCACGAGCCGCGCGAGTAGCGGATTGGCGCGGGTCGGCTGGCCGAAGAAAGTGATCGGCACGCCGCGCGTGTAATACTGGTCCACCAGCATGCCGACGTGGCGCCCGGACTCCAGCGCGTTGCCGAGCGTCACCGGCGCAAAGCGGGTGGTCGGGATCAACGTCCCCATCGCGCCGGCGCGGATCGCAATCGCCGCATCGGCGACGCCGCCGAGATTGGGCCGGCGATAGAGCACGACCGCATCGACGCCGTAACGGTGCGCAACCAGCGCCGGCAGCTCCCAGTTGGCGAGATGCGCGGCAAACATGATGACCGGCTGCTTGCTGTCCCTGAGTTGCTCAAAGCGCGCCAGCGCTTGCGGCGAATATTCGATATCGCCGGGGCCTGGCACCGCCGGGTCATAGACCTGGAGCCGGTCGAGATGGGCGAAGTCGGTCGAAGAAGCGGCCGAGATTGTCCCAAACGCCAGTGAGGATGCGCTCGATCTCCTCGTCCGATTTTTCCGGAAATGCCATGCGCAGGTTGCGCCGGCCGATCCGATGCTCCGGAAGCCAGGGCCCGACCTTGCGCAGCAGCGCGCCGGCCCCATTGGCGGTTTTCTTGCGGTCGAAGCGCCGCGCCAGGCGCAGCAGGCCTCCCGCGCTGGCCCCGACCACGGCATCCAGGCCGCTTCGCGCCCGGCTTCCCAAGGATTGCGACCCGGCCGCCATGTCAGAAGGTGACAACGACTTTGCCGAACACCTGGCGGCTTTCGAGCCGCGCCAGGCCGCGCTCGAACTCGGCCAGCGGCACTTCCAGATCGATGACGGGCGTCATGCCCGCCGCCATTTTGGCGAGGCTGGCGCGGATGTTTGCCATGGTCGCGCCGAACGAGCCGAAGATTTTGTACTGCTGCTGGAAGAGCTGCATCAGGTTGAACTGGATCGCTCGGGCCGGCGGTCGAGCCGCAGGTCACGAGCCGGCCGCCGCGCTTGAGCACGAGCAGCGAGCCGTTGAAGCCTTCGCCGCCGACATGCTCGAACACGACATCGACGCCCTTCTTGTTGGTCAGCTTGCGGGTGATCGTCTCGAACCGCTGGGTCTTGTAATTGATGACGTGATCGGCGCCGAGCGCCTTGGCTTTCTCGGCTTTGGCATCGTCGCCGACGGTGGTGATGACGGTGCAGCCGAGCGCCTTCGCCATCTTGATCGCGACCGTGCCGATGCCGGAGCCGCCGGCCTGCACCAGTATCGTCTCGCCGGGCTGGAGCTTGGCATTGTCGAACAACATGTGCTCGACGGTGGCGAAGGCGATCGGCGCGCAGGCGGCGTCACGGTCCGCGACGCCTTCCGGCACCGGGATGACAAGCCGCGCCGGCATGTTGAGAAGATCGCGGGCGAAGCCATCGACGTGAAAGCCCATGATCCCGGCGACGTTCTCGCAGAGATTGTCGCGGCCCTCGCGGCACGCCTTGCAGGTGCCGCAGGTCAGGCCGCCATACACCACGACCTTCTGGCCGGTGCGGAAGCCGTCAACGCCGGTGCCCGACGGCGGCGATTTCGCCGGACGCCTCCACGCCGACGACCAGCGGCATTTGCCGCTTGGCGAAGGCCATGCCGCGAAAGCCCCACAGGTCGAGGTGATTGAGCGCCACCGCCTTGATGCGGACCTGCACTTCGCCCTCGCCCGGAGGCGGGGGCGGCGGCACCTCGCGCAGTTCCAGCTTGCGGTCGCCGACCAGCGTCAGCGCGCGCATGGTCACGCCGGCTCGCGCGCCATCACCAGCGAGACGTTCTGGCCGCCGAAGCCGAACGAATTGGAGATCGCGTAGCGCACCTCCGCGTCGCGCGCCTTGTTCGGCACGACGTCGAGCGGAATGGCCGGGTCGGGCACGGCGTAATTGATGGTCGGCGGCAGCGTGCCGTTCTGCATGGTGAGCAGCGTAAAGGCCGCCTCGATCGCGCCGGCGGCCGAGAGCGTATGGCCCACCATCGACTTGTTCGACGACATCGGGATCCTGGCGGCGCGCTCGCCGAACACGGCCGGCGACGCCAAGCGCTTCCATCTTGTCGTTCTCCGGCGTGCCGGTGCCGTGCGGATTGATGTAGTCGATCTCGGCGGCGGTGATGCCGGCATCGTCGAGCGCGCGCTGCATGCAGCCGATGATCGGCTTGCCGTCCGGGCTCGAGCGGGTGCGATGGAAGCTGTCGGCCATCTCGCCGGCAGCCTGCCACCACGCCGAGGATTTTCGCGCCGCGCGCCTTGCGCGGATTCGTAGCTTTCCAGCACCAGCGCGCCGGCGCCTTCCGCCATCACGAAGCCGTCGCGGTTCTTCGAGAACGGCTTTGCCGCGGCCTGCGGCGGGTCGTTCTGGGTCGAGAGCGCGGACAGCAGCGAGAAGCGCACCAGCGACTTCGGTGTTCACCGAGCCGTCGGTGCCGATGCACAGCGCCGCATCGGCTTCGCCGCGGCGGATCGCCTCGACGCCGAGCTGGATCGCGGTCGCGCCGGAGGCGCAAGCCGTCGACAGCGAGATCGGCGAGCCGCGGGTGCCGAACTTGTCGGCGAGATTGTCGGCCACCGAGCCGAACATGAAGCGGTCGTGATATTCGGGAATCGCTTGCGGGCTGGCGCGCAGCAAGTCGTCGTAATTGATGGTGCCGTTGGCGCCGGAGGTCTTGGCGATCGCGATGCGCTGCTGCCATTCGATCTCGACCGGCGGCACCGCGATGAACAGCGGGCCCGGGAAAGCTCCTTGCCGATGCCGGATTGGCTGACCGCTTCTTCGGCCGCGACTTCGGCCAGCCGCTGCGAGAGGATCGGGCGCGCAGAGCGGCTCGGCCGGATGAAGTCGACCGTGCCGGCGATGTGGTCTTCAGGCCCTCGGTCGGAAAGCGCGAGATGGTGTGGATGCCGGACTCGCCGGCGGTGAGCTTCTTCCAGTTGTCGTCCTTGCCGGCGCCGAGCGAGGTGACGACGCCGATGCCGGTGACGACGACCACCGGGCGGCCCTGCTTGTCGCGCGCGCCATTGTCGTTCTCCTTCAGTCGCCGCTTCGACGAGCGCCATGCCTTCGCCGCGCCAATGACCGACGCCGGTGACGATCGACCTGGCTCGAGCGCGCCGCTCATCGGCTTCTCGAAGCCGGAAGCGTCGCGCGGCGGAAACAGGCTTCCGCGGTCGAGCGCGAGCGCCGCGAGCGCCACATTCATCGGGAATTGCGGCTCCATGCCATGGCCAATATAGGAGCCGGTGGCGCGCACCGGAATATCGCCGTGCTCGGCAAGAAATGCGCGCTCGCTCGGCGGTCGCGGGTTCCGCGCCGCTCGCGCCGAGATAAAGGCGGCGTTGCCGGGCTTCACCCGCGCGCTGATCTTGTCCCACATGGTCCGCAGCGACGGCGCCACCGGCCCGGCTGCGCGCTTGGAGCGCTCGGACATCACGGCGGAAGCTTGCGCGATGCGGCTTGGCGCCGCGCTTCTCGGCATGCTCGCGCGACTCGATCACCAGGAATGCGCCGATCGAGCCCAGCACAAGGCCGCCGCTCGGGCCCGCGCTCCCACACCGGCTTGTAACTCGCCGCGTCAGCAGCTCAGTCGCCGAAGTGCATAGAGCAGGAGCTGTCCTTGCGCTCGCGCATTGTAGGCGCCGCCGACCAGCGCGATCTCGCTCTGACCGGCATCGATGCGGGCAAGCGCGATGCGCAGCGCGTCGACGCCGGCTCGCCTCCTCGCCCATGAAGGTGCGGGACGAGCCGGTGACGTCGTGCACGATCGAAATGTTGCCGGCGAGCAGGTTCGATAGCTGCGCCAGAAACAGGGTAGGGCGGATGTCGCTCATCAGCTTTTCGTTGAGCAAGGCGTCCGGATTGGCCGCGCCCGGCAACGCGGAGAGAATGGCGCTGTCGGCCGCGACGTCGCGCTCGCCGCCGCCGGCGGCGACGATCATGTCGGTGCGCGACAGAAGCTCGGCATTGCCCTTGAGGCCGGCCTGGTCGAGCGCAAGCCCGGCCGCATAGACGCCGATCCGCTGCCACGGCTCCATCTGCCGCTGGTCGCCCTTTTTCGGGATCTGCTTGTCGAAATCGAGCGCGCAGATCGGATGCACGATGTAGGGCGCGAAGTTCTTGTCGTCCAAAGCGGCTTCGCCGGCCGATCAGCTTCTGCCAATGCGCGTCGAGCCCTTCGCCCAGACACGAGACGATGCCGATGCCGGTGATGACGCCTTCGCGCGCGGCTTCAGTCATTGGCCACCATCTGCATCGGGAAGTGCAGTTCGCTCGGCAAACTTCAGCATCTGTTGCTTGAATTCGGGCTTGGGAAAATCCACCACGCGGAAGGTAATGGTGGCGTCGCACACCACCTTGCCGTCGTGCGCGCCCTGCGCCTGGGTCAGTGCGAAGCCAGAACCGTCATGGACCATCTTCGCGCTCATCTCCAGCCTGGTGCCGGGCTCGACGAAGGTGCGGAATTTCGCTTCGCGGCGGCGGCAAGAAACGGCATCTTCCGGAAGCCCTGAATACCAAGGATCATCCAGCCCGATGTCTGCGCCATCGATTCCAGCATCAGCACGCCCGGCATCAGCGGATGGCCGGGAAAATGGCGGTCGAAGATCGAGCTCTCGGTCGGCACGATCGCTTCGCAGCGGATGGTGCGCTCGGCCGTATTGATCTCGAGAATCCGGTCGACCAGCTTGAAGCGTTCAAATTGCATGCGCTGGCTCGCGGACGCGTGCGCTCACGCGCTCTTGGCGGCGACGAGTTCGTCGATGCGGGCGCTGAGATTCTCAAGCACGAAATACTGCGCGGTGGTCGCCTTGCCCTCGTTGACCTCCTGCGTCCACTTCTCCAGCGGCATCTTGATGCCGAACGCCTTGTCGATGGCGAAGGCGATGTCGAGGAAGTCGAGGCTGTCGATGCCCGAGATCGTCGATCGCGTGGCTTTCCGGCTTGATGGTCTCGCGCGGAATGTCGCAGGTCTCGGCAATGATGTTAGCGACGGTATCGAAGGTCGAGGACATCGTAACTCTCTGATTTTCTTTGGAGTTTGCAGGCCCCGGAACCCCTGGCTGCGCCCCGCCTGAGACTGCAGGAGCGTATAGCGGCCAACGCCGGTGAGTTCAATGGCGGCGGCGTTGCGGTGGACTGCCGCCGTCACTGGCTGCGGTTAACCTCAATCGGCGCACAGTTGCGGCGGCCGGACAGCGCGCAGTCCTGATTCTTGCGCAGCTCGGCGATCGAGGTCGCGAGCCAGAGCCCGATCGCGATGAGAAGCCCCCACCGCCACCAGGCCTGCTGCGTTCATCAGCATGCGATGGCGGTAATCGTCGGGTTCGGAATTTTGCTCGAACTTCGAGAGATCCGGCGGCTGCAGCTCGTCGCTGCGCCGCTGCCGGAAGCGCAGGATGCGGCCGCTCTCCTCGTCGTCCGATGTGTTCTTGTCCGGCATGGCTGACATTACCACAGGCGCTCCATGTAGACGCCGTGGCGGCCCGCGCCTAGTGTCCGCGCCATTCGCGTTTTGGAGTTTGGAATGCTTCGACTTGCGCTCGTTCTTGCTGCAACTGTGTTGGGTGCCAGTGCGTTCGCGCAGCAAGCCGGCAGCCTGCAGATCACCGGCGTCTGGGCGCGGGCAACGCCAAAGGGCGCGCAGGTCGGCGGCGGCTACCTCAAGATCACAAATAATGGCAACGCGCCGGACCGGCTGGTGAGCGGGTCATCGCCCGTCGCAGGCAAGTTCGAGCTGCATGAAATGAGCATGAGCGGCGGCGTCGCCAAGATGCGCGAGCTGACGAACGGCCTCGAAATCAAGCCGGGCGAGACGATCGAGCTCAAGCCGGGCGGCAATCACGTCATGTTCGTCGGCCTGAAGCAGCCGCTGGAGCGCGGCAAGCCGTTCACGGCGACGCTACAGTTCGAGAAGGCCGGCAAGGTCGAGGTCGAATTCAAGGTCGAGCCGGTCGGTGCGCCGGCACCTGCGCACGGACACTGACGTTACCAGCCGATCGCCTTCGGCAGCCAGGTCGCCAGTCCGGGAAACGCGAACACCAGCACCAGCGCCAGAAGCTGCATCAGCACGAACGGAACGATGCCGCGATAAATATCGCCGGTGGTGACCTCGGGCGGCGCGACGCCGCGCAGGAAGAACAGCGCCCAGCCGAACGGCGGGGTGAGGAACGAGGTCTGCAGGTTCACGCAGATCAACGTCGCCAGCCAGACCATGTCCACCTGTGCGGCCACGAAGACCGGCAGGAACAGCGGCACCGCGATGTATGAGATCTCGATCCACTCGATGAAGAAGCCGAGGATGAAGATGATCAACATCAGGAACCAGATATCGGCATTGATGCCGCCCGGCAGGAAGGCGAAGAAGTCCTGAACCAGCTTCTCGCCTTGCAGGCCGCGGAAGGCGAGCGAGAACACCTGCGCGCAGATCAGGATGAACATCATCATCGCGGTGATCTTGACCGTGGCCTGACAGGTCTCGCGCAACACCTTGCAGAGACAGGCGTCCGGTGATGGCGGTGATCACGATCGAGCCCAGCGCGCCCATTGAGGCGGCTTCCGACGGCGCGGCGATGCCGGCGATGATCGAACCGAGCACCGCGCCGACGAGTCCGACCGGCGGCGCAACGACTTTCAGAATGCGCCAGGCGAGCTCCGACTTTGGAAACAAGCGCGCGCTCCTCCGGCGGAATCGCCGGCACCATGTCGGGTCGAATGATTCCGAGGACCAGGATGTAGATGCAGTAGATGCCCGCGAGCATCAGCCCCGGGATCATCGCGGCGGCAAACAGCGTGCCGACCGAACTCGTTGAGGATGTCGGCCAGCAGAATGAGGATGAGGCTCGGCGGAATGATCTGACCGAGCGTGCCGGAGGCGCAGATCGTGCCGCAGGCAAGGCCCTTGTCGTAGCCGCGCCGCAGCATCCCGGGCAGGGTGAGGAGGCCGAGCGTCACGACCGTGGCGCCGACGATGCCGGTGGTCGCGCCCATCAGCACGCCGACCAGGACGATGCCGATGCCAAGGCCGCCGCGCAGCGAGCCGGCGGCATGGCCGATCACATCCATCAGGTCTTCGGCGAGCCTCGAGCGCTCCAGCATCATGCCCATGAAGACGAAGAGCGGGATGGCGAGCAGCGTGGAGTTGGTGACGACGCCGAAGATGCGATGCGGCAACAGGTTGAACAGCAGGTGCCGAAGCCGAGATAGCCGAACACCAGGCCGGAGACCGCCAGCGTCATGCCGACCGGAATGCCGGCCAGCAGCAGCACGAAGAACGACGCCAGCATCAGGATCGCGAGAAGCTCGAGACTCAGCATCACGCGCTCCTGTAGGCGAGGTAGCTTTTGATCGCCTCGGACAGCGATTGCAGCGCGAACATCGCGAAGCCGATCGGGATCAGCGACTTGACGATGTAGCGGTAGTCCATGCCGCCGGGATTGGCGGAGCCTTCACTGATGCTCCAGGACTGCAGCACGTAGTGCATCGAGAGCCAGATCACGATCAGCGAAAACAGCAGCGCCAGGACAGCCGAAATGACGTTGACGCGCTGCTTTGTTGCGGGGCGTGAAATTGGCGAACAGCACATCGACCCGGACATGCTCGCCATGCAGCATGGCGTAGGACATGCCGAACAGGCAGATCGGCACCATGATGTGCCACTCCAGCTCCTGCGCCCAGATGAAGCCGAGCGAGAAGCCGTAACGCAGCAGCACGTTGGCGCCCATGACGAGCGCCAGCACCGAGCGCGAGCCAGGACGTGGAGCGGCCGACGATATCGGTGAAACGGTCGATACCGTCGGCCAGTCTCTTCGCAGCGATCACGTCTTAAGCCTTGCGGATCTTGTTGTGGTAGACGGTCTCGCTCAGGTCGGCCCAGGCGTCGTATTTGGCCTTGTAGGCCATGTAGGAGTCGTGCACCTTCTTGGTGACCGGGTCCTCGCGACGGCTTCGTCCAGGATCTTGGTGGTCGCCGCGCGCAACGCCTTCACCACATCGTCCGGCAGCGGCGCCGGCGATGATGCCCTGGTTCTTCACCAGGTCTTCCATCGCTTCGGCGTTGTTCTTCTGGCACCAGGCTTCGCTGATGGCGACGCAGGCGGCGCAGGCATTCTCGACGATCGCTTTGAGGTCGGCCGGCAGGCTTTCCCATTTCGCCTTGTTGACGATGAGCTCGCTGGCGGTCGCCATCTCGTGCCAGCCGGTCGTGTAGTAATACTTCGCGACCTTGTGCAGGCCGAGCTGGCGGTCGAGGAACGGGCCGACGAATTCCGCGGCATCGATCACGCCGCGCTCGAGGTTCGGGAAGATTTCGCCGGGCGCGATCAGGCGGGAAGTCGACGCCGAGCTCCTTGTAGACGCGGCCGGCCAGTCCCGGGATGCGCATCTTGATGCCCTTGAGGTCGTCGACGGTCTTGATCTCCTTGCGGAACCAGCCGGTCATCTGCACGCCGGTATTGCCGCAATAGATCGGCACGAGATTGAAGCGGTCATAGACCTCGCGCCACAGCTGGGCGCCGCCGCCGTCATAGTACCAGCCGTTGAAGCCCTGGAAATTCAGCCCGAACGGCACGGCGGTGAAGTATTGCGCGGCGAAGCTCTTGCCGGTCCAGAAATAGGAGTTGGCGTAGTTCATCTCGACGGTGCCGGACGACACGGCGTCGAAGCCTTCCGCCGCCGGGATCAGTTCACCGGCGCCATAGAACTGAATCTTGAGGCGGCCGCCCGACATGTCGTCGATGCGCTTGATCAGGTCTTTCGCGCTGCCCGGGGCCGGTCGAATAGAAGGCGGCGTTCGGCCCGTAGAAGCTCGTCATCTTCCAGTTGAAGGTGGTTTGGGCGCGGGCAATTGCTGGCGCAGCGACAGCTCCGACAGCGCTTGCGGCAGCCAATTTTGTGAAATCGCGACGACGCATCGAACTCTCCCCGTTCGTTGTTGGCAGGCAATCAGATGAGGGAGAGCAAGGCACGTGCCATCCCCCACGCGGCTTTCACTGCCGTCTTTTTAAGCTGCTCGTCGGCCAGATCGCGCCGCACGCCTAGTTTGGCGGCGCCTGCCTATATCGTGGTCAGCGCCGGAGGCGGCGTCAATCCGCCTAGCGCCCGGAAGGCTCGGGAAAGGCCAGCGCGGCATCTTCCGGCGGCAGCATCCGGAATACGTTCAATGTCATCGAAATCAGGCTGTAATAGCCGAGGATACCGACCAGCTCGACGATGGCGCTGTCGTCGAGGAATGCGCGCACTTTCTTGTAGGTCGCATCGCTGACGCGGCGGGTCTTATAGAGCTCCTGCACGAAGTCGTAGATGGCGCGCTCGTCTTTCTTTGCCTTCTTCGGCGTTCGCCCCGCTTTGAGGTCGCGCACTGTTTCCGCCGCGACGCCCGCCTTCAAGGCCATCGGCTCATGCGCGAACCATTCATATTGCGCGCGCCACAGCCGCGCCGTGCAAAGAATGGCGAATTCCGAAAGCCGGGGCGGCACGGCCGTTTTGTAACGGCAATGCGCGCCAAGATCCTGCGCGAGATTGCCGAACACCGGCGCGTGCAGAAATGCTGCAAACGGACCGCGGATCTGGATCGAATGACCCCGCGGCCCCGAGCGCAACGCCTGCACCAGGGTGCGCTGCTGCGCATTCATCTGTTTGTCGTCGAGGATTTGCAGTCGCGGAGCAGGGCGTTTCCCGGCCATGGTTGTTGTCCTTGAAATGGCCGGGGAGGAGACGCGCGGCGGCCTTCCGCGTGAGCGCAATTTAGCGAAGCCGGGGCGGCCGGACTACTCGGTTATGTGCTCGATGTTCACCGGGATCACGCCGCGCGCAACCATGCCGATGCTGGTGGCGGCCGCCAGCGACAGGTCGATCACCCGTCCCGGCGTGAACGGCCCGCGATCATTGACGACCACGATGACGCTGCGTCCGGTGCGGGTGTCGGTGACGCGAAGCCGCGTGCCGAACGGCAGCGTCTTGTGCGCGGCCGTGAATTTCGCGCCGTCATAAATCTGGCCGGACGCGGTCTTGCCCTTGTAGTTGTTGCCGTAATAGGCGGCGCGGCCGCTGAACGTCTTGGTCTCCGCCAAGGCAAGCGCCGGCAGCATCCCCGCTGCCCCCGCAAGCAAATGACAACCAGTTTCGCATCTTCGCCGTCCATATAAAGGCCCACGCGGCTGGGCCCCGCGTAGCGCTACTTAGCGGCAGCGCACCTTGACCAGGCACCGGTCGCTGCCCGCATGTCGCCGATACCGCATCCGTTCCTGCTGTGTCTTAACGATAACGACGCCGAGGCTGCCTGGTTCCTGAAGCGCAGTCAGGCGGAGCTCTTGCGCGCTTTTCCGCGGCGTCCGTTGCGCCGCGACTTTTTGACCGGAGACTTGGTCCGCGCCGCCGCCTGCTTTGCCCGCGCCGCGCGGGCATCGAGCGTTTCACGCATGTGCGCGGCCCGCCGGCAAAACTCGACGTGAAGTTCCTCGAGCTCTTTGTCCTCGAGCGTTTCCAGCGCCGCGTATTTGTCCTTGGCGCCTTTAACGGCGAAGACCAATTCGGACAACTTCAGATGAAAGGCGAGAGTGTCGCGGTTTTGCGTGTTCTGGATCAGGAACACCATGAGAAACGTGACGATCGTCGTGCCGGTATTGATGACGAGCTGCCAGGTGTCGCTGTAATTGAAGATCGGGCCGGTGATGCCCCAAACCAGACACCACCATCAGCGCCAGCAGGAACGTGGTGGGCTGACCGCTGGCGTGAGAGATCTGCTGGGCGAAATGGCTGAAGTGGTTGTGCAGCCGGCGGAAGAGTGAGTCCGGTTGCGGGGCCTTCGTATTTTTTCGGCGTGCCGCTTTGGCCATGTCAGATCTTCTTCGGTAGCTTCTGCTTCAATTTGCCGATCTTCGCCCACGGGTCGCTGCGTAACCGGCCCAGACGCTGGGAAATGTTCTGCACATTGTAGCGATCGGCCGACTTCAACGTCGAAAGTTCCGACCAGTTCAATGGCACGGCGACCGGCGCGCCGGGGCGGGCGCGGGTCGAGAACGGCGCGATCGCGGTGGCTTCGCGGCTGTTGCGCAGATAATCGACGAAAATCCGCTTCTCGCGCTTGGCTTTGGTGGCGGTCGAGACGAAGCGCTTGGGATCGTCGCGCTCCATCGCCTCGGCGATCTTGCGGGCAAAGCCCTTGGCCTCGTCCCAGGGCGTGTGGGCGATCGGCAGGACCACATGGAGGCCCTTGCCGCCGGAGGTCTTCACGAAGGTCTCCATGCCAAGCGCATCGAGCCGCTCGCGCACTTCGCGCGCGGCCGCGATCAGCTCGTTCCATTTGACGCCGGGGCCGGGATCGAGATCGAACACCAGCCGGTTGGCTTCCTCGAGCCGGTCGATGGTCGAGCCGCGAATGTGAATTTCGAGCGCGCCGGCCTGCGCCAGTGCGATCAGGCCGTCGAGGTCGTCGACTGCGATGGATTTGTCGCCATCCGGCTCGGGCACCAGACGCAGGAATTTCGCCTCGACGCCGGCGGTCGCGTGCTTCTGGAAGAAGCATTGGCCGGTCGCGCCCTCCGGGCAGCGCACGATCGCGATCACGCGGCCGACCAGCTCCGAGCGCATGTGGTCCCAGACCTTGCCGTAATATTCGGCGAGGTCGCGCTTGGTGAGGCCGACATCGGGCCAATAGACGCGCTCGGGATGGCTGAGCCGCACCGCGCCGAAATAATCTTCGTCCTTCTTGCGGGGCTGCCGCCTTGCGCGGGGCAGGGGTCGGCTTCGACTTCTTGGCCGCTGCCGGCGACTTCGCCGCGGCAACATGAACCTTGCGCTCGCGCACGACGTCAGTCGCGACCTTGTCTTCACGCAAGCCCTGGAACGACGATTGGCGGATATGGCCGCCATGGGTCCAGCCGCGCAGCTCGACTTCGGCGACCAGCTTCGGCTTCACCCAGACGGCCTTCACGCGGCTGCGGCGCTCCTCCGCCGGCACCTTGCCGAACGGACATTCTTTCTGCCGCAAGCGTATTGAGCTTCTTGTAGAGATCGCGCGCCACCTTGTGGGTGTAGCCGGTGCCGGTGCGGCCGGCATATTTGAGCTCGCCGCCCTCGTAGTAGCCGACGATCAGCGAGCCGATCGCCTGCGCGTCGGCGGTGGACGGCGCATAACCCGCCACCACCAGCTCCTGCCGGTCGGTGCACTTGGTCTTCAGCCAGTCCGGACCTCGCCCCGGCCGGTAGGGCGCATCGCGAAGCTTGGAGATGATGCCTTCGAGCCCAAGCTGGCAGGCATGTTTGAGCAGCACGTCGCCCGCCTGGTCGAGCGACTCGCTCAGCCGCACCGGGCCGTTCTTCGGCGCACGGCGCAGCAGCTTTGCCAGCTCGGCCTTGCGCCGCTCAAGCGGCACGCCGCGCAGATCGACGCCATCGAGATAGAGCAGGTCGAACACGTAATAGACCATGCGGTCGGTGCGGCCGGCGCTCAAATCCTGCTGGAGCAGCGAGAAGCTGGAGACGCCGTCGTCGCCTTCGACCACCAGTTCGCCGTCGAGCGTGGCGGTCTTGACCGCAAGCTTTTCGAGCGCGTGCGAAATCGGCTCGAACTTGTGCGTCCAGTCGAGCCCCTTGCGCGTCAACAAAGCCGCATGGCCGTCGGCGATGCGGGTCTGCAACCGGTAGCCGTCGAATTTGATCTCGTGGATCCAGTTGTCGCTGCCCGGCGCCTTGTCCGACAACGTCGCCAGGGTCGGCGCAATGAAGGGCGGCTGGAACGTGCGCTTGCCGCCCGGAATGTATCGCCTCCGATCCGCTTTCGCGGCGCGACGCGACGCAGGTGCGCGTTGCGATCTCACGGTCTCATGGATCTGCGCCGTCGCGGCCGCCGTTCGCCGCTTTGCTCCTTTTGCTTTTGCTTGCCGCCGGCTTTTTCGCTGCCGGCTTTTTCGTTTTGCTCTTTCCGCCGCGCAGGAGACTCTTGATCCGGCTCAGCTTCTTCGCCGCGCCCTCGGTGATCTCGTCCATGGTGCGGCCGGTCGCGATCGACAGCGGCAGCTCTTCGAGAATGTCCTTGTCGCGCGCGCCGCGCGCCGTCTCGTCCTTCGACTTGATCAGCAGCCAGTTGTTGCGCTTCTCGCCGGGCCGCCGGTGCATGCGCACCAGATGCCAGCTGCCCTGAAGCTTTCCGCCCTCGAGCCGGAATTTCAGGCTGCCCTTCTTCAGGCCGCGTTGCGGGTCCTCCTCCGGCTCCCATTGGCCGCGGTCCCACAGCATCACCGTGCCGCCGCCATACTGGCCTTTCGGGATCGTGCCTTCGAATTTGTTGTATTCGATCGGATGGTCTTCGACCTCGACGGCGAGCCGCTTTTCGCCCGGCACGAGGGAAGGGCCGCGCGTCACCGCCCAGCTCTTCATCACGCCGTCGAGTTCGAGGCGCAGGTCGTAATGCAGCCGCGTCGCGGCGTGCTTCTGGATGACGAAGGCCGAGCCTTTGCGCCGCGCGGTCTTGCCGCGCGGCTCATCGGTGACGTCGAAACGGCGCTTTTTCCAATAAGTCGTCAGCGCCATCCGGCACGTCCTTCACTCAGCTGGCGCGGCGCACTTTCTTGCGAGCCGCAGGACGCTTGCGCGCGTGCGACTTGGCGCCGCCGCGGCGGGTTGCCGGAGCGCGGCGCCCGGCCTCGCCCTTGGCGCTACGCTTCAGCGCGTCCATCAGATTGACGACGTTGCTCGGCTTCGGCTCGGCCACGGTCGGCGGCTCCTTGCCGGCCTTCTTGGCCTTGATCAGCTCCTTGAGCGCGGTCTCGTAGCGGTCCTCGAACTTCTTCGGGTCGAACTTGCCCTTCTTGGTGTCGAGGATGTGCGCCGCAAGCTTGAGCATGTCGGCCGAGACTTTGACGTTCTCGATGTCGTCGAAATAGTCCTTCTCGTCGCGCACCTCGTCCTTGTAGCGCAGCGCGGTGGCCAGCAAGCCCTTGCCGCGCGGCTGCAGCAGCAGAAGCCGTTCGCGCCGGTAGATCACGACTTTCGCAAGCCCGACCAGCTCTTCCTTGCGCATCGCCTCGCGGATCACCGCGAAAGCCTCTTGCGCCACATCGTCCTGCGGCACGATGTAGAACGACTCGTCGAGATAGATGCGGTCGACTTCCGATATCGGGACGAATTCTTCGATGTCGATCGTGTGGGTGCTTTCGAGCGCGACGTTCTCGAGCTCTTCATCCTCGAGCAACAAATACTCGTTGCCCTCCATCTTGTAGCCCTTGACGCGATCTTCTTTTTCGACCGGATCGCCGGTCTCGGCATCGACGACGTCATAACGGACGCGGTTGCCGGTACTCTTGTTGATGATGTTGAAACTGACGCGCTGGTTCGTCGTCGTGGCCGGGTAGAGCGCTACCGAGCACGAGACCAGTGACAGTTTCAGAAAACCCTTCCAGTTAGGCCGCGGCGCCATAACGCTCCCCTACAAAGACGTGGCTCAACCCGCGGATTACGGCACAAGTTCCGCGCACGAGAATGTGCAGGGAACAAATCTCGCCAAAGGCGAGTTTTGTCCGCAAGCGAAGCTCAAGTGAAAACAATCGAGAGGAGCATAACATGCTTGGTTGGGCCGTAACGTTTCTGATTATCGCGCTGATCGCCGCATTGCTCGGCTTCGGCGGCATTGCCGGCGTGGCGATGGAAGCCGCGAAAATCGTGTTCTTTGTGGCTATCGTTCTCTTTTTGATCGCCGCGGTTGCGGGCGTGATCCGGGGCCGCCGGCCGACTTTGCCGTAGGCTGAGTTAACTAAGGCACAAAAAATCCCGGCTCTTTGAGCCGGGATTTTTCTTTGACGCCTCGTCTTTTTGGAAGAGCTAGCCGCGCTGATTACCAACCAGCACGGCCCGCGTCGTGTGATCGGGGCCGAAGTCATCGACCCCTTGAATTGACATCAACTCAGCAAGCCGGGTGCGCGCGCGATTGACGCGCGACTTCACGGTGCCGATCGCGCAGCCGCAGATCTCGGCGGCCTCTTCGTACGAGAAGCCTGACGCGCCGACCAGGACCAGCGCTTCGCGCTGTTCTTCCGGCAATTTCGCGAGCGCCTCGCGGAATTCCGACAGCTCGAGCTGCCCGTGCTGCTCCGGATGCGAAGTCAGGCTGTCGGCATAATGTCCGTCAGCGTCCTCGACCTCGCGGCGACGCTTGCGATATTCCGAGCGGAAGTGGTTGCGCAGGATCGTGAACAACCAGGCCGACATGTTGGTGCCGGGTTGGAAGGAGTGGATGTTGGCGAGCGCGCGCAGGAGAGCTTCCTGCACAAGATCGTCGGCGCGATCGACATTGCCGCACAGCGAGATTGCAAACGCGCGCAATCCCGGAACGGAGCCCAGGATTTCCTGGCGGACCGAATCGTCAATGCGCATTTTGTGTCCCCTCATTGTCGAGGCGGTTGAGCAAATCGGTGAACCGGTTAGGCACACCCTGGCTCACGACCTCGTCGTAAACGGCACGAAGCTGTTGGCCGAGTTTGGCTCGGGTCGCCCGATCCAACCTGTTCGCCTTAGCAGACTTCGTTTTGCTTCCGGCTTCCGCCGACTGCGCATGCGCAGCGAAGCCCATTGGCTTGTCGGTGGTCATGCTATCGTCGTCCATCTTCATGTCAGTGGTTTGACGTGGTTTTCGCCGGTTTTGCTGCCTGCTAAAGCCGGTAACCCGTATTAACGCGCCTAAATGCCTAACGGTTCCTCCGATTGGAACTATTTTATCGTCGTAACCACCTGAAAGACAGGCGGGATTTCCATCACTTTCACGTGCGCTTGAGCGAAGAACGCGATTTGCCGCGCGAAAGCGCGAATCCGAGCAAAACTGATTCGAGCAGCATGGCGATGCCCAAGGGTCCGCGGCTGCCGCAGGATGTTCTCCGGCTTGGCGTCGGGCTTGGCCCGCGTCAGCATCAGGAACGCGACCGCCCCGCCTGCGGCCAGGGCGAACAATCCCGCAATGAGCAGCCGGGCGGTGACCATGCCATAGGCTTCGCCCAAAGCGAGCGTGCCGGCGGCTGTCAGCTGGTAGATGACTGCCAGCGCGAACAGGACCAGGAAAAAGCCGGCGACCGCGCGCTTCACAAATCGGCCGATCACGCGGCTGATTGTCCCTGAGATCATGTCATCCAGCCGCATTTGCGTTTCCCGCCTACTTTCGCGCCATTCCGAGAGCAAATCCGAGTCCGGCTGCGATCGCGAGTAAGAGGAGCGGACGGTGCTCGATTTCCCGCGTAATGCGCTTGAACGCGTCCGTGCCGGCTTTGCCCGCACGGTGGACGACGTCTTCGGTGAGGTTTTCACTGCTGTCTCGCACTCGTTCCATGATGCCGGCCAGGGCTTGGCCGACGAAATCGTTGATATCGGATGACGCTCCAACGGCCTGATCGCGCACCGTGCCGTTCAATTTTCGCGAGCCGGGTCTCGAGACCGGAGATGAGCATGCTTGCCAGCTCACCGACGACTTCCGGCGCCTCGGCCATCGTCTCGGATTTTGCGCGCCTTGCCATCACAACTTTCCCGCTAGTTCAGTTCGCTAACGCCACTCGTTCAAGCGAGTTCCGGCGAGTTGGCTCTGAGCCCAGGGATCGCCAGCGCACAAAAAAATGGCGCAGCCGGTTTTGCCGACTGCGCCGTAATCTCGATCAGAGCCCGGGGGGAGGGGGAAGGACAGGCATCCGATCGCGTTTGCCAATGCCTGCCGCCGTAATTCGTTCCCGCTTTGGGACGCCTTCGTACACGAAATCGTTTACGGCCATACCAGGAACTGTTCAGCCCAAGCGCGGTTGTTCGCTCGATTAGAGACGAGGCTTGCGAACGCGATGTACGGCTTTAGCGGCAATTTCCTGGCTGGCCTGTTGATCGGAGGAGCGCTCGCGATTCTCGCGCCGCTGCTCGCAACAGATCTCGCTGCCGGTAGCGCCGTACCCCGTGCGGAAAACGTCAGCCCTCAAATCAAATCAAATTTGACAGTCAGGCGGTAAACCGTGCGGCCAAGTCGGATCGCCTGAATATCGCGCCTGCCAAGCAGGATGCCGAGAATACAAAGCCGACGAAAATCCTGATTGGCTGCGATCCGGCCTTCAGCCCGCTGTCGAGAGGCGCGCAGAATTTCTCCGCCCGTTGTCTCGCTTAAAGCTCAAATGCGTCGAGTGAGTGCGGAATTGTCGTCTCCGCATTAGTGCGGCCTTAAGGACACCGTCCCAGAGCCTGGCCCGCCGGAACCTTTCCGGCGGGGTCGTGTTGTTGGCGCGGCAAACGAATGGAGGAACTCATGAAGCGTATTTCCGGGTTGATTGCGACCGCTGCGATTGCCGCAGCGTTGGCGTCGCCTGCTGCCGCGCAAGAGCGCACCAAAGTCGGCATGCTGGACTGCGACATCTCCGGCGGTGTCGGCATGATCATCGCCTCCCAGAAGCAGGTGCAGTGCGTCTTTACGCCGGCTTCGCCTGAGCTCGGCCGCCGCGAAGTTTATCTCGGCACGATCGCGAAGCTCGGCATCGATATCGGTGCGACCACCGGCGGCAAGATGCTGTGGGAAGTTGTGGCCCCGACCAGCCGGCCGTTCGGCGCGCTGGCCGGTCGCTATGGCGGCGCGAGCGCGGAAGCCACGGTCGGCGCCGGCGTTGGCGCCAATGTGCTGGTCGGCGGATCGAACCGCACCATCACGCTGCAGCCGGTCTCGGTGCAGGCCCAGGCCGGCCTCAACGTTGCCGTCGGCGTAGGCGCGCTCGAACTCGCGACTGTGCAGTAAGTAGCGTCTGAGTAGTCAGTAAGTCGGCCGCTCCGATCGGGGCGGCCGATTTGCTTTCTGCGGGTCAGCACAGGCGCGACGGCGATTTCCAGCGGGAAGTCGTCGACCACCTCGTGTCCGCTCTCGGTGACAATGAAGGTGTGGCCGAGGAAAATGCCGAACAGCCCATCCGGCGTGATCGGATTGGGCTCCGCCATGATCACCATGCCCGGCTTGAGTATCTGTTCGAAGTCTTCGGCGCCGACATGCTCCGACGTCACGTGCGGCTTGTCGGTCACCAGGTCGATGCCGTGACACTGCACCGGCCGTGATTGGTAGCCTTTCTCGCGAAAGAACTGGCTCGCAATGCGCATGGCCTCCACCGGCCTGCCGGGCGCGATCTCGGCAATGATGCGCCGGTAGCCGGGCAGGGTGATGTCGTTCCAGAAATTTCGGACCATCTCGGTCGGCTCTCCGAGGCAGATCGGCGAGCCGACCTGCGCCGTGTAGCCGCGATAGCCGGCGGCCAGCTCCATATTGATGATGTCGCCCTTTTTCAGGACGCGGCTTGATGGACGCGGATTGCCGAACACCATCGCCGGGATCGTCCATCGGCGTCGAGCCGATGATCAGAAAGTCGATGTCGCCGCCGCCTTCCAGAATTGCCGCACCGGCCGCGGCGCGAAGCTCATATTCTTTCACGCCGGGGCGTGCGCGCGCGACCATCGCATCCATCGCATTGCGGCACAGCACGCCGGCCTTGCGGATGCAGTCGAGCTCCTCGTTGCTGTGGATCGAGAGCAGTTCGTGCAGGAAGCCTTTGGTGAAGACCAGCTCGGCGTCCGGCAGGTTCTCGCGCAGCACATTGTACTGGTTCACCGGCAGATAGTCGGAGTGCGCGGCCATCGACCTCCATGAGGCCGATGCGTCCGCGCTCGAGCTTGAGCTCGCGGATCCGCTCGACCATCACGTCGGCATAGCGGCCATTGCGGCTATGCCGCACGTCCTGGATGGCGACCTTGACCTGCTTGCGCACCGCTTCGGCATGCGTGCCGCCCATGGAAAAGATCATGGTCGGATCGCCTTCGAGCGGAACGAGCACGTAGCTCGCCAAGGCGTGCCATTCCCAGTGCCCGGTCAGCCACAACATCCCGCCGCCGAAGCTCCAATGGCTGGGCCCGCCCGGCACGATCACGGCGTCGAGCTTTTGCTCCTGCATCTTGTTGCGGAGCGCGCGATAGCGCCGCTCGTATTCTTTCTTGGAGAACTGCTCCCACACCGCGTCGCGGTAGTAGGGCGTATCGCGCATGTTCGCGAAGGGCAGCGTCTGGTCGAGCTTGGTTCGCACGACCTCCCAGGTCTGCGGACCAATGCCGGGACGAATATTCACGTGGTGTTCCTTCCTATGACGTTATCGACAGAGCAGGCGATCAGTCGATCGCCTGGAGATTTGCTCTTTTTGCGAGCTCGACCGTGGCGGCGAAATCGTCCTTGAAGAATTGCTCGAATTCTTCGGTGCTGACGAATCTCGGCTCGACGCCGAGCTTGGCGAGCCTCTCCCGAAGCGTGGCGCCCTTGAGCGCTTCCTGGGTGACGCTGTGCAGCTTCTGCACGACGTCCTTCGGCGTGCCGGCCGGGGCGGATATCCCGTTCCAGAAGCGGAAAACCGCATCGGGATAGCCGGCTTCGACGACCGAGGGCACGTCAGGCAAACTCGGGGCGCGCGTCGGCGAGCTCACCGCCAGCACCGTCAAATTGTCATTGCCGTGCGCCGATGCCGCGGCAGCCAGCGGGATGAAGTAATAATCGATGCGGCCCGCCATCACTTCGTTCAGGCCGCCTGTGCGGAACGGAATGTGACGAACGTCAATGCCGGCAGCGAGACGGAATCGTTCCGCGGCCATATGCGATGACGAGCCGATCCCGGCAGAGGCAAAAGTCAGCGTGTCCGGCTTTGCCTTGGCGGCGGCGACCAGATCGGCCACCGTTTTGAATCCGCTCGCTTTCGAAGCGACCAGGATGTTCGGCGACGTCCCAAGCAGCACGACATGGACGAAGTCGCGCATCGGATCGTAGGGCAGCGATTTGTGCAGGACGCGCTCGGTCGCCAGCGACGACGAGCTCGTCACCAGCGTGTAGCCATCCGGATCGGACTTTGCGACCGCGGTGAATCCGACCGCGCCACCGGCGCCGGGCCGCGCCTCAATGACGATCGGCTGGCCGATCAGCCGCGCGACTTCGTCCAGCACGACGCGGCTGACAGTGTCGGAGGCGCTGCCGGGCGGATAGGGGCTGATGACCTTGATCGGGCGGTTCGGCCATTGCTGCGCATAAGCGGCGGTCGCGGCGGCCGCGATGAAGGCAAGAACGGCTATGCAACGGACGAGGCCGTTGGCCGTTTGCGGGCATGCTCGGAAAGCAAACGCATCGTGTCCTCCCGATTTTTTGTCGTTGTTTAAGTGGGCAAACGATAGCCCGATCTCATGCCGGTTTTGGAGACGGCATGCGGCTCGCGATTCGGTACGGGATTGCAGAGGGAGAAAAGGCTGGCTGGGGGACCTGGATTCGAACCAAGATTCTCGGAGTCAGAGTCCGATGTTCTACCGTTGAACTATCCCCCAACGGCTGCGCTGTTACCTATCGGCCCGCGCGCTGAATTTCAAGAAGCCGGCCCCCGCTGAGCGCCGAAGCACCGGCGTAAAGCAGGCTGAACCCCACCACCAGCCAGAACACCCATTGCGGCGCGCCGTGGTCCATCGCGTAGCCGAAAATCAGCGGCGCGACGATGCCGCCGAGATTGAACCCCGAGGTCACGAAGCCGAACACCTTGCCGAACGAGCCGGCCGGGGTGACCGCGCGCACGATCAGGTCGCGTGACGGCATGGTCACGCCGATAAAGAAGCCGGCCGTCGCCATGGTGGCGACGATCAACACGTCGCCGATCGGCATGGAGGCAAGCAGCGCCGCGCAGGCGCCGACCACGCCGAAACCGGCGCCGACGATGAAATTATGCCGCCCGGTGCGTCCGCCGAGCACGCCACCGGCCAGCACGCCCAATGCGGAGAACAACAGGTACCCGGTCAGCGCGGTGTTTGCGACCGCAGGCGCCGTGCCGTACAGCACGCCGAGCGCGACCACCGAGTAATATTGCAAGCCGCCGCTCACCAGCGCGAACAGCGCGAACAAGAACAGGTTGAGCAGGATCGGCGCGCTCACCAGCAAGCGCCAGCCGACCGGTCCGCTCTCGTCGCTTTTTGGTTTGACCGCGACGCGCTGCTCCGGCTCGCCGAGGATAACCAGAAACATGCGCACGACGATGCCGAGCGTCGCCGCGCCGATGAAGGCGCCGCGCCAGCCCCATTGGCTTTGCATCAGCAGAAGGCTGACCGGCGCCGCGGTCGAGCCCAGCATGCCCGCGAAGGTGTGGATCGAGAAAGCGCGGCTGATCCGCTCCGGCGCGACGTGATGCGACAGCATCGCGTAATCGGCCGGGTGATAGACGGTGTTGGCGAGCCCGGCGAGCGCGAACATCGCGACGAAAAACCAGAACGAATTGACGAGCCCGGCGAGCGCAAAGGCGAGGGCGCCGAGCAGCAGCCCGGAAATCAGCAGCACCCGCGGACCGAACCGGTCGACCAGGTAGCCGGCCGGCGTCTGGCCGAGCGCGGTGACGACATTGAATGCGGTGAGGGCGAGGCCGAGCTCGATATAGCTGACGCCATAATCCGCCCGCACGAAGGCGAACAGCGGCGGCAGGATGATGATGTAGTAATGCGAGACGAAATGCGCGGCGCTGACGCCGGCGATGAGCTGCGTGTCACTTGCGATCCGCGCCGGCGCGGTCTCCGCCGCCTGCGTCACGCGCCTTTACTCTGCGCGCTCTGAATCGTCTGCCAGATCCGTTGCGCCGTCGCCGGCATTTCGATGTGGCGCACGCCGTATTCGGACAGCGCATCCACCACGGCATTCATCACGGTCGGCAGGCCGCCCGAGCAGCCGGCTTCGCCGCAGCCCTTGGCGCCGACCGGATTGAGCTTGGTCGGCACCGGATGATTTTCGACCACGAAGCTCGGCGTGTTCTTGGCGCGCGGCATCGCATAATCCATGAACGAGCCGGTGATGAACTGGCCGTCCTTGTCGTAGACCGCGTCTTCCATCAGCGCCTGGCCGAGTCCCTGCACGATACCGCCATGGGTCTGGCCCTCGACCAGCAGCGGATTGACCACCGTGCCGAAGTCGTTGACCGCCGTATATTTCACGACCTCGGCGGTGCCGGTGTCGGGGTCCACTTCGACCTCGGCCACATGGCAGCCGTTCGGGTAGGTGCCCGGCACAGCTTCGGTGACGTGGCTGACATTGAGCGAGGCGGTCGCGCCGTCCGGCAGCTTGAGGCCGCGGCGAACGCGCTCGGCAAGCTCCATGATGCCGACCGCGCGATCGGTGCCGGCGATGACAAAGCGGCCGTCGCGGAATTCGATGTCGCCGGCGGATGCTTCCAGCACATGCGCCGCCAGATCCTTGCCCTTGGCGATGACCTTGTCGGCCGCCTGCAGCACGGCCGTGCCTGACAGCATGGTCGAGCGCGAGCCGCCGGTGCCGCCGCCATGCACGAGCTGGTCGCTGTCGCCCTGCAGCAGCCGGATCTTGTCGAACGGCACGCCGAGCTTGTCGGTGAGGATTTGCGCGAAGGTCGCCGCGTGTCCCTGTCCGTAATCGAGCGTGCCGGTGACGATCGTCACCGTGCCGTCATCCTCGAAGCGGATGCCGCCCATTTCCTGCGTGCCGGCAGCGGTGGTTTCGAGATAGCAGCCGACCCCAAGCCCGCGCAGCTTGCCCTTCTTCTTGCTGTCGCGCTTGCGCGCCTTGAAGCCTTTGGCGTCGGCAAGCTCGAGCGCATGCTTGAACACGCCCGGGAAGTCGCCGACGTCGTATTCGGTGCCGGCCGACGACTTGAACGGCATTTCGCGCGGCTTGATGAAATTGCGCTTGCGCAGCTCGAAGCGGTCGATGCCCATCTCGATCGCGGCAAGATCGAGCGCGCGCTCCATGTTGTAATTGCCTTCCGGGCGCCCGGCGCCGCGATAGGCCGAGACCAGGGTCGTGTTGGTGAACACGCATTTGGTCGAGACTTCGAGCAGCGGCGTGCGATAGACGCTCACCGTGTTCTTGGCGACGTTGACGGTCGGCAGCAGCGGACCGAACGCGGCGCAGAAGCCGCCGAGGTCGCCAAAGCCGGTGAGGCGGATCGCAAGGATCAGCCCGTCCTTGTCGAACGCGACCTCCATTTCCATGTCGAAGGCGCGGCCGTGATGGTCGGAGACGAACGAGCCGGAGCGGTCGTCGGTCCATTTCACCGGCCGGCCGAGCTCGCGCGCCGCATGCAGGATGCAGACATATTCGGGATACATCGCGGCCTTCATGCCGAACGAGCCGCCGACATTGCCGGTCAGGATGCGCACCTTCTCGGCCGGCGCGCCGAGCACGTCGCGCAGCATGTTCTTGAGCCCGAACACGCCCTGGCTGCATGAGTGCAGCGTCCAGCGTTCATCCGTCTTGGTGAATTCGCCGATCGCAGAACGCGGCTCGATCGCATTGACGACCAGCCGCTGATTGATCGCCGGCAGCTTGGTGACATGCGCGGCGCTCGCAAAGCGCCGCCGAAACCTTCTCGCTGTCGCCCCAGCGCCAATCGAGCGCAATGTTGTTCGGCACCTCGTCCCACACCAGCGGCGCGCCCGGCTTCACGGCATCGCGCGCTTCGATCACGGCGGGCAGCGGCTCGACGTCGATCGCCACCGTTTCCGCGGCATCTTTGGCCTGCGCCAATGTCTGCGCGACCACGCAGACGATCGGGTCACCGACAAATCTCACTTTGTCGGTCGGCAGCGCCGGGCGCGGCGTGTATTTGATCGGCGAGCCGTCGCGGCTCTTGAGCGGCAATGTGCATTTGAGGCCGCCATAGGCCTTGAGGTCCTCGCCCCGATAAATGCCGAGCACGCCCGGCATTGCGCGCGCGGCGTCGATGTCGACCGATTTGATCAGGCCGTGCGCATCGCGGCTGCGCACCATCACCGCGTAAACCTGCCCGTCGAGATTGATGTCGTCGGTGTAGCGGCCCTGGCCGCGCACCAGGGTCGGGTCCTCGGTGCGGCGCACGGGCTGGCCGACCCCGAATTTCATGGTCGAGAGATCGTTCAGGGCGGCAGGATTGGTGCTGTCTTGCATGGGCTCGGGTGTTTCGGCGGAAACGAGGAGATATCGGAGCAGCTCTGCTCTTCACAAGAACGCGCCGGGAAACGCTTGGCTCCCAGCCGGTTGGCGCATAGCGCGGTGGGCTGTTACACTTTTCCCGATCGTTGGACAAAGCCGGCAGGGCTGCGCAGGGCGCGCCGTGCTGGCGCAGAAGGTTTGAGCAATGACCGGAGAGGCCAGGGGGGTCCCAGGCCTCGATCCTGCACGTGGCGCGCGTGAGCGCCCGCGCTGGGATCGCGGGTCGCACGGCTCGGGTGGCAAGGATGCCGCCCGCGGTGCCGCGACCTATGCGGCGCTCGATCTCGGCACCAATAATTGCCGCCTGCTGGTCGCGCGCCCGACCAATGAGGCGTTCCGCGTCGTCGACGCGTTCTCGCGCATCATCCGGCTTGGCGAAGGCGTGTCCGGCTCCGGCCTGATCAGCGAGCCGGCGATCCTTCGCGCCATCGAGGCGCTCTCGGTGTGCCGGGACAAGATGGACCACCGCGGCGTCACCCGTGCGCGCCTGATCGCCACCGAAGCGTGCCGCGCGGCCGGCAATGGCGAGGCGTTTCGCTCCCGCGTCGCCGACCTGACCGGGCTTGAGCTCGAGATCATCGACCGCGAAACCGAGGCGAGGCTCGCCGCCACCGGCTGCACGCCGCTGATCGATGCGGATGCGAAAGGCGTCATCCTTTTCGATATTGGCGGCGGCTCCTCCGAGCTGGTGCGGCTCGATCGCTCACCGGCGAACGGGCGAGGCCCCGCGCCGCCGAAGATGCGCGGCTGGGCCTCGCTGCCGCATGGCGTGGTGACGCTCGCCGAAAAATACGGCGGCACCGATGTCAGCGTGGCGACATTCGACGCCATGGTCGATGAAGTGTCGTCGCTGCTCGCGCCCTTCGCGGCCGCGCACGGCGACAATCTTGATGGCGTTCATCTGCTCGGCACCTCCGGCACGGTCACGACCATTGCCGGCGTTCATCTCGAACTACGCCGCTATGACCGCAACCGCGTCGACGGCTGCTGGATGACGGAAGCCGAGATCGACAACGTGATCGACCGGCTGGTGGCCATGAGCTACGCCGAACGCGCCGCCAGCCCGTGCATCGGCCCCGAGCGCGCCGACCTCGTGCTGGCGGGCTGCGCGATCCTGCAGGCGATCCGCCGCGCCTTCCCGTCGCCGCGCCTGCGCGTCGCCGACCGCGGCCTGCGCGAAGGCATGCTGGTCGAGATGATGCGCGCAAGACGGCGTGTGGGGTTCGCGCGTGACCAAGCCATCCGGCCGCTCGCTCAAGCAGCGGGTCAAGACCGGCAAGGGCCGCACCCTGTCCTCCAAGATGTGGCTGGAGCGGCAGCTCAACGATCCTTACGTGCAGCGCGCCAAGCGCGAGGGCTATCGCTCGCGCGCCGCCTTCAAACTGGTCGAGATCGACGACAAATATCGCGATCCTCAAAAAGGGCGCGCGTGTCGTCGATCTGGGCGCCGCGCCCGGCGGCTGGAGCCAGGTGGCGGCCAAGCGGATCGGCGAGGGCGGCCGGATCGTCGCGATCGACCTGCTCGACATCGAGCCGATCGCCGGGCGTCGATTTCATCCAGCTCGACTTTCTCGATCCCGGCGGCGCCGGATGAATTGAAGGCGCGGCTCGGCGGCGAGGCCGACGTCGTGCTGACCGACATGGCGGCGAACGCCACCGGGCACCGCAAGACCGATCACATAAAGATCGTCGCGCTGGTCGAGGCCGCAGCGGAATTTGCGCGCGAAGTCCTCAAGCCCGGCGGTGCGTTTCTCGCCAAGGTGATTCAAGGCGGCACCGAGCCCGCCTTGCTGGCCCAGCTCAAGAGAGATTTCGCCACTGTGCGCCACGTCAAACCGGCGGCGAGCCGTGCGGATTCCGCCGAGCTTTATCTGCTCGCGACGGGTTTTCGCAAAAGCTAGCGGGTGCGGCGGCTGCTGAAGATATCGGTGAAGCGCGCAGGCTGAACGACACGGACCTGCCGGGGCGGCTGGCGCTGTTCGACGCGCGTCGTCGTGCGTTTCTGCTCAGCGGGCTTCGATGTGGTCTTGGCGGTCTTGCGCTCATCCTTGCGGCCGGATGATTTCTGGGACTCGGCTGCTCCTCGCTCTTGCTCGTTCTTGTTTTGTCCTGGCTCGCCGCCTTTTGCTTGTCGCTGCCCTTCGCCTCGCTGTTCGGCTTCGTGTCCGCTTGGCTTCGACCTTGGCCGCTGGAGCAACTTTAGGCGCTTCGACCGCAGGCGCGGTCTGCGCGCGCGACGGCGGCAGCGGCGTGGCGGCCGCGTCGATCGAAGCAGTGCGATCCGGCGCGGCTGCTGCGCGCAGCCTCGGTCGGCTTCACGTCAGCCGGCTTGGCCTCCTCGGCCGGCAGCATCGACTTTCGTTTCTGCGGGCGACGCCTTGTTCGCCACCTTCCAGCGCTTGCTGTCGCTTTCGGCCCGGGCGAGCGCGCGTTTGGCGTCCGCCATCTTCTTGTCGATCGAGAGCGCAGTCTTGAAGTCGGCGATCGCGCGGATGTCCTGCTGGCGCTCGCGCACCAGCCCGCGCTGGTAAACATATTGCGCGTTGCGCGGCTCGGCCGCGATCAGCGCGTCGAGATCGGCGATGGCGCGCGCATCCTTGCGCTCGGCCAGGATCATGGCGCGGCTCTTGAGGGCCGCCATGTTCTTCGGCTCGAGCTTGAGCGCCGCATCGAAGTCGGCGAGCGCCATATTGCTGTCGCCTCGGCTCACCCGAATAAGGCCGCGCTCGTAGAGCGCCTGTGCCTGCTCCGGCTGACGCCGCAACCCTTCGTTCAGGTCGGCGAGCTGCCCGCCTGTATCGCCTTTGATCTTGCGCAACGCGGCGCGCTCGAAATACGTCGCGGCCGTCACGGGATCCTGCGCAATGGCCTGATCGAAGTCGCTCAGCGCCTTCGCAACGTCGCCCTTCTGCCGATAGATCTTGCCGCGTTCGCGATAGGCCGCGGCGCCGGTCGAGCCGAGCTCGATCGCGCGGCTGAGATCGCCCAGCGCCTTCTCGCTGTCGCCCTTCGCGGCGTAAACCAGGCCGCGCTCCTTCAGCGCAAAGCCGTTATTGCCGTCCTTCGCCAGCGCCTTGTCGAGCTCGGCGAGCGCCTGCCCGTAATCCTTGCGCCGCGCCGCCACCGCGCCGCGCACCGCCGCCGCAACGCCATCCTCCGCATCGAGCTTGGTGATATGGCCGACGTCCGACATCGCCAGCCCAAGTTCGCCCTCGTCGAGCCGCAACTGCGCACGGATCCGCAACGCCTCCACGTTCCAGACGAACTTCAGCACGCGGTCCATTTCCTTCAGCGCGCGCTTGCGGTCGCCTTTCGCGGCATAGGCCATCGCCCGCAGCCTGTAGCTCGAGGCCGAATTGGGCTCGATCTGGATGGCGCGGCTGTAAAGCGCGATGGCGCGGTCGAGTTCGCCTTGCTTCTTGTGCACCACGCCTTGGGCATTGATGGCCGCGACGTTCTGCGGATCCATGCGCGAGGCATCGGCATAGGCCGACAGCGCATGCTTGAAGTCGCCGGCGTGCTCGTAAGCCTCGCCGAGCAGCATGTAGGTCGCGAAGCGCGGCTCGACCCGCAGCGCCTGTGAGAGATCGGCGACCGCCCGGTCGTACTTTTGCTGGCGCAGATAAAGCTCGCCGCGCCCCGCATAGGCATTGCCGTCGCGCGGCTGCAGGCTGATCGCCTTGGCGTAGTCCTCGATGGCGCCGTCGATATGGCCGACGTCGCGCTTGACGGTGGCGCGGTTGGCATAAGCCGAAGCGACATCGGGCTCGAGCTTGATGGCCTGGTCGTAATCGCCGATCGCGCGCCCGAAATTGCCGCGCGCGTACCAGGCATTGCCGCGGTTCTGATAGGCCGGCGCGAAATCCGGCGCGAGCGCGACGGCTTTGTCGAGATCGGCGATCGCGCTCGCAATGTCGCCGCGGTCGAGATAGGCGAGGCCGCGCAACGCGTAGGCGACGCCGGCCGGCTTGCCGGACAGGCGAGGGATCAACGCCTTGCACGCTTCGATGCGCTCGGCGTGACGGCTTTCGGTTTGGTCCGCGCACACGCGTGCGCTGCCGCTCTGCGCGGCTGCGGGTGTGGCTGCAAAGAAGAGCGGGGCAGCCAGCACACCGACAAACGACAAAACCCGCCTCAACGAAGGCTCGGGCATACGCGTCGCACGCTTACTCATTTACTATACTGAGGTGGAAAGTAACGGCGCGGACGACAACTTGTCCAGTGAACTCAGGTTCCTAGCTGGTTAATCAGCCGTTAAGTTTTGTCGGCGTGTGGTTAATAATTAAAATTGTAATCAACTGTCTCTAATTGACGCGCTGGTCGGAAGCGTCGGCGGGATTTTCCGACGGCTTTGGCATCCGGTTCGCCAATTCCGCGCCGGCGTCGGGCGCGAGCCGGATAAAGAACAGCACCGAGATCGCCGACAGCAACGCGACGATGAGGAACGCCGGCGGAAAGTCTGCGGCTTGCAGCGTGCCGTGTGTCCCGCGGACATAGGTCGTGACTTCCACCGCCAATGCGCCGACCGCAACGCCGGCCGATAGCGACAATTGCTGGCCGACGCTGGTGATCGCGGTCGCCTTGCTGACGCGATGCCTTTCCACTTCGGCGTAGGCAATGGTGTTGATGCTGGTGAATTCCAGCGAGCGAAAGAAGCCGCCGGCGAGGAGGATGATCATCATCGATCCAGACCGGCGTGAACGGGTTGAATCCGGCGCACGCCGCGAGGAAAGCTGTTGCGATCAACCCGTTGACCACCAGCACGGTGCGAAAGCCGAATTTGCGCAGCACCGTGGTGGCGGCGATCTTCATGCTGAGCGCGCCGAGCGCCGCGGCGAAGGTGATCAGCCCGGACTGAAACGGGTTCATGCCGAAGCCGACCTGCAGCATCAGCGGCAGCAGGAACGGGAGCGCGCCGACCCCGAGACGAAACAGGAAGCCGCCGACCACGCTGGCGTAGAACGTCGGCAGGCGGAACAAGGTCAGGTCGAGCGCGGGGTTGGGCGTGCGCTTGGCGTGCCAGAGATAGGCCAGTGTAAAGAACGCGCCGCCGACGATCAGCAGCGCGACGATCCACCACGGCAGAAAATTGAGCCCGGCGACCGAAAGGCCGAAGGCCAGTCCGGCAATGCCCAGGCCCGCGAGCAGCAAGCCGAGCGCGTCGAACCGCTCACGTTCTTCGGCGCGGACGTCCTCGATATAGCGGCTGGCCAGGATAATGCCGGCAATGCCGATCGGCACATTGATCAGAAATATCCAGTGCCAGCTCGCATAGGTCGTGATGAAGCCGCCGATCGGCGGCCCCACCACCGGGCCGATCAGCGCCGGCGTCGTCACCCAGGCCATTGCGCCGACAAATTCGCGCTTGGGGATCGAGCGCACCATGATGAGGCGGCCGACCGGCGTCATCATCGCCCCGCCCATGCCCTGCACGATGCGCGCGATCACGAAATCGGTGAGCGAGCTTGAGATCGCGCAGCCGATCGAGCCGATCACGAACACGGCGATTGCGGCGCGGAACACGGTGCGGGCGCCGAACCGGTCGGCGGTCCAGCCGCTCGCCGGAATGAACACGGCGAGCGACAGGAGATAGGACGTGACGGCGAGCTTGAGCGCCAGCGGATTGGTGCCGATATCGACCGCGATCGCCGGCAGCGAGGTCGCGATCACCGTCGAGTCCATGTTCTCCATGAACAGGGCGACGGCGATGATCAGCGCGACGACGCGATCACGGTGGCATCACGGGGACGGTTGCAGGACAGGACGGCGGCATGCGCGGGCTTAGACAGCGAGGCCATGCCCACGGAAAACCGTGGGTGCAGCGGCATGGGAATACCCGCGAATTGCGGCAGCACAGCCTACTAGGAATCCGCGGCAACCCGTGATATCGACCACCGCCAACCCAAAAGCGGGTCACTTGAGTGGGGCGGAAACGTCGTTTTCGCCGCAAATGTCCGCATATCCGACCAAGCTGCCCGCAGGACGGCGCGCCGCGGGCGCGAAGCGGAGTTGGCGATGGCCAAGAAGACCAACGGCGAGTTCCCCGAAGCGCTGACCTTCGACGACGTGCTGATCAAGCCTGGCCTGTCCGAAGTTCTGCCCTCCGACGTCGATATCCGCTCGCGCATCACCCGCTCGATCTCGCTCAACATCCCGATCGTCGCTTCGGCGATGGACACGGTGACCGAGTTCGCAGATGGCGATCGCCATGGCGCAGGCCGGCGGCATCGGCGTCATCCACCGCAACCTCGAGCCGGAGCAGCAGGCCGCGCAGGTGCGCCAGGTCAAGAAGTTCGAAGTCCGGCATGGTGGTGAACCCGCTGACCATCGCGCCGGACGGCTCGCTCGCCGACGCGCTGCAATTGATGGCCGACAACCGCATCTCCGGCATTCCGGTGGTGGAAGGCGGCGGCAACGGCAAGGCCGGCAAGCTGGTCGGCATCATCACCAACCGCGACGTGCGGTTCGCGACCAACCCGCTGCAGCCGGTTTCGCGAGCTGATGACCAAGAAGGTCGATCACCGTCAACGAAGGCGTCAGCCACGACGAGGCCAAGCGCCTGCTGCATCAACACCGCATCGAGAAGCTGCTGGTGGTCGACGACGCAATATCGCTGCGTCGGCCTCATCACCGTGAAGGACATCGAGAAGGCGGTCGCCAATCCGAACGCCTGCAAGGACGAGCAGGGCCGCCTGCGCGTCGCCGCCGCGACGACGGTCGGCGACAAGGGCTACGCGCGCACCGAGGCGCTGATCGCCGCCGGCGTCGATCTGGTCGTGGTCGACACCGCGCACGGCCATTCGCAGATGGTGCTCAACGCCGTCAGCCGCATCAAGAAAATGTCGAACAAGGTGCAGGTGGTCGCCGGCAACGTCGCCACCGGCGAAGGCGCCAAGGCGCTGATCGATTCCGGCGCCGATGCCATCAAGGTCGGCATCGGTCCCGGCTCGATCTGCACGACGCGCATCGTCGCCGGTGTCGGCGTGCCGCAATTCACGGCGGTGATGGACGCGGTCGAGGCGGCGCAAGAAGACCGACACGCCGGTGATCGCCGATGGCGGCATCAAATATTCCGGCGACCTCGCCAAGGCGCTCGCCGCCGGCGCCGATGTCGCCATGATCGGCTCGCTGCTTGCCGGCACCGACGAGACGCCGGGCGAGGTGTTCCTCTACCAGGGCCGCTCCTACAAAACCTATCGCGGCATGGGCTCGGTCGGCGCGATGGCGCGCGGCTCGGCCGACCGCTACTTCCAGCAGGACATCAAGGATTCACTCAAGCTGGTGCCGGAAGGCGTCGAAGGCCAGGTGCCGTACAAAGGGCTCGGCGGCGACCGTGCTGCATCAGCTCGCCGGCGGTCTGCGCGCCGCGATGGGCTACACCGGCGCGAAGACCATCGACCGAGTTGCACGAGAAGGCGCAGTTCGTGCGCATCTCCAATGCGGGCCTGCGCGAGAGCCACGTTCACGACGTGACTGATCACCCGCGAGAGCCCGAACTATCCGAGCCGGGTCTAAGCAGCGCCGTGGCAACGCAACAGACTGACGCATTCGGCCGAGGTCCGTCGCAGCGCCACTGCACCATCGTCCGAGCACGATGCGGCGCCTATCACTGCGACAACAGACCTTTGCCGACGTGATCGCCGCGGTGGCGGACGCAGCGTAGCCGATCAGAACGAGGTACGAGCACCGTGCACGATCGATCACGCTCGCGAGCAGCGCGATCCAGAAGGCGCGGATCGCATAGGTCATGTGCGACGCCGAATACGGCGTGCCGCGCCAATTCGCCGCGCCGGCATATAAGCGAGTGCATGAGGCCGACTCAGCGCGGTGCTGCCGAACTGAGCAGGCCTGCGAGGTACTCGACGGCACGCCACACTGGCAATGGCCCGAGTGTCTGGATCGGGCGATCTGAGCCATGGCCGGTATGCTGGCACTGTACATGTGGCGCTGTCCGACGGAAAATTGTGGCGCAGCAGCGCTATCGCTGCCGCCGGCGCGGTCTATCGCGTTGCAGCCGCCGGTGGCGGCGGCGTTAAGCCGGTGAATGGCGAGCGGGAGGCTTTCCCCACCTGTCGATCGGTTTGTTCTGCGCCGCTGTTCGTCCTGGTCCTGCTGACATTCGTGCTCGGATTGCTGGATGGCCTATTGCGCGGGTGACCTCGATCCGCTCCGGCGTGGTCGCATCCGCGCGATGTCGCGCTGCGCCAGCCGAACTGGCCGCCGCGCGTCATGCAGATCGCGAACGCTGCGCACAATCAATTCGAACTGCCGCTGCTGTTCTATGTGCTGACGATCCTGTCGATCATGACGCGGCATGCCGACATCCTCTTCGTCGTGCTGTCCTGGATCTTCGTGCTGTCCCGTCTTGGGCACGCCTACGTCCATGTCACCAGCAACAGGATTTGCGCGCCGCGGCGGCATGTTCGGCCTCGGGCTCCTGGTGCTGATGATCATGTGGCTGATCTTCATCGTCCGCATCCTCCTCGGGCTGCCGTGACCGTATCGCCCATGACGCATCACTATGACACCGGGCGCGCGGCTTGCCGCAGCAATCGAAGTCCTCGACGCGATATCGAGCGCGAGCGGCGGCCTGCCGCCGACGCGCTCAAGGGCTGGGGACTGGCCCATCGCTTCGCCGGCTCGGGCGACCGGGCGGCTATCGGCGGCCTGGTCTATGACGCGCTCCGCCGCAAGGCCTCCAGCGCCTATCTGATGGACGCGGATACGCCGCGCGCGGTGGCGCTCGGCATGCTCAAGCGCGAGCGCGGTCTGGACGCCGAGGCGATCGCCCGGCTGGCCGACGGCGTCGGGTCATGCGCCGCCGCCGCTGACCGATGCCGAGCGCGGGCGCTTGACGCAGCGCCACCTTGAGGGCGCGCCGCCCACGTCGCCGGCGACTACCCCGAATGGCTGGACCCGCATTTGCCCGGACCTTTGGCGATGAGCGCGCCGAGGAGGGCGCGGCCCTGAGCTCGCGCGCGCCGCTCGATTTGCGGGTCAACACGCTTAAAGCGGAGCTCGAACGCGCTCAGGCGGCGCTTGAAGAGCTTAAGCCGGAGCCGACGCCATGGTCGCCCTGCGGCTTGCGCATCCGGCTCGGCGCCGACGCCAAGGCGCCCGCCATCCATGCCGAGCCGGCCTTCATCAAAGGCATGGTTGAAGTCCAGGACGAGGGCTCGCAGCTCGCCGCGCTTTTTGCGCCGCGGCCCCCGGCGAGCAGGTGCTCGACCTCTGTGCCGGCGGCCGGCGGCAAGACCCTGGCGCTTGCAGCGGCTATGGAGAACAAGGGCCAGCTTTACGCTACCGACGACGACAAGCGCCGGCTCGCGCCGATCCATGACCGGCTGGCCCGCTCGGGCGCGCGCAATGTCCAGGTACGGACGCCGAAGTCGGTCGGCACCGAGCTCGACGATCTGAAGGCCGCATCGACCTCGTGCTGATCGATGCGCCCTGCAC
The DNA here is from genome assembly GCA_963788805.1 of uncultured Alphaproteobacteria bacterium. GTDB lineage: Bacteria > Pseudomonadota > Alphaproteobacteria > Rhizobiales > Xanthobacteraceae > Pseudolabrys. The sequence continues at coordinate 22,551 of CAWBHU010000010.1, read as the reverse complement.
CGGCATCGGCGCCTGGCGCCGCAACCCGGACGCCAAATGGCGGGTCCGCCCGGGCGCGCTCGAGCAGCGCGGTCAAGGAGCAGGCTGAATTGCTGGACCGCGCCGTGGCGTTGCTAAAGCCGGGCGGCCGCATCGCCTATGTCACCTGCTCGGTGCTCGACGAGGAGAACGGCGACCAGGTGCGGGGCTTCTTGTCGCCGTCATCTCGGATTTTTCCGTCGAGCCGCCGCGCGAGACGGTGCAGGCGTTGGGCGAGCGTGCCGCGATCTTCAGCCGGGCAGCGTTGCTGTCCGACGAAGGCTTGCTGATGACCCCGCGCCGGACCGACACGGATGGCTTCTTCGTGAGCCTGCTGCAAAGGGCCGGTTAAGGGATTTTCGCGGTTTCGCCCCAATCCCGGCCCATTTTCTCCGCGAAATTTTAGTTCCTCACCCTGAGATTTCAGGAGCTTCCCCCAAATGTTGATCGCGACCCGCGATGACCGCGTGCGTCATGACGCGCCCCAGTTCGGTCCGGCCGAGCCGAGGCGTTCGCTGTCGTCCCGCTTCACCGGCAGCGTGCAATTTCTCGGCTCGTTTGTCGGCATTCCGCTGGCGTTGCTCGGCGGCTACGCGACCTACAGCTCGAATTTCTCGGTCGAAGCGAAATGCCAGTCGCTCCGCACCAGCATCGTCTCGATGCTCGACAAGAAGGCCGACCCTTCGACGCTGCGCCTGCTGATGCAGCGCGACGTCGCCGTCTTCCAGCGCGATTGCGGCGAGGTCGATCCCGATGCCGTCGCGGCATTCAAGAACCTGCTGGTCGCCGAGCGCCCGCCGGCGGCGTGGCCCGCCAAGGTGGAGACGGTGAAAGCCGAGCCGGTGGCCGAAAGCCGACGTGACCCGCAAAAGCCGAAGCACCGAAGAAGCCGCAGCCCGCGCCTGTCATCGTCAAACGAGAAGCTGACAAGCCGATCCAGCCGGTCAGCAAACCGGAGCCGAAGCCGGCGAGTGTCGCGGTCGCGAAACCCGTCGAGCAGCCGGAGCCCAAGGTTGAAACGCCGCCGGTGAAGCAGGCCGAGCATCCGGAGCCGAAGCCGATGGAAGCCTCGCTGTCCGCGCGCCGCAGGCGAACAGGCCGACACCGTCTGGATCGCGTCCGTGCGCGAAGCCTTGCGCGAGGCCGCCGCCCGTCCGCCCGCGGAGCCGCAGCCTGAAGTGGCCGCGCCGATGCCGCCGCCGGTTGTCGTCTCAGCGCCGCCGCGTCTCGTGCGCGATGTGACGCCACGGCTCGACGCTCCGCCGCGTCCGCCCGCCGACATTCCGAATGTCGTGCCGAAGGACGAGCGCCTGACTCCGCCTGCCGCGATCCCGCATGCGGATGCGAGCGGGTCTGCCGCTCCGGCCTCGAACTAAAGAAATCTGTTTGGGGAAGCCGTCGTGCCCGTGCCGTCGCACGGGCACCCGACCTTCGAACTCATTACACGCCAAGGTGCGGATGGCAGCGTCGGCTGCCATGACGAACCATCAGCATGGCGCGCGTCGTTCGCGGCGTCGTGGTTAAGAGCTAGCCGTGGTTAATGTCCACAGGCTGTGGCGGCTGCCACGCGGCGACGTCCGGAAGTTCCGCTTCGGCCTGCCAGCGTCCGGTTTTCACCGGCGCGCGAACCGCCGTTGCCAGATGCTTCAAATATTCCGCGCGCGGAATTTCGCGGAAGCCCTGGTCCGCGGTGGTGCGGTTGAGAATCTTGCCGTCGCTGAAATGATAGCCCCAGCGCTCGAGATGAAAGTTCAGCGCCGCCTGGCCGATCTTCGAGGTGTCGCGCTCGCGCGAGAATTGTGACTTGCCGGAGAACGCCGCGCCGGTCGCAACGCCATAGCCGCCGGCGACGAGCTCGCCGTCCTTGTTCCAGACTTCGTAGCTGTGCACGTAGCCGGCATCGAACAGCTCGGCATAAGCGCGCATGATGCGCGGCGTGATCCAGGTCAAATGCCAGCGGCCCTGCGCGCCGTCCGGCGCAGCCCGCGATCACCGCCTCGAAGTCGCGATCGAACGTCACCGTGTAGCGCGCCTGCTTGAGCTTGGCGCGGATGGTCTTGGCGATGTGATGGTTCTGGAAGAACAGCAGCGAGCGGGTCGGCGGCGACCACCATTTCAGCGGCGGCAGATGCGAGAACGGGTAAAGCCCGCGCTCATAGGCATCGACCAAAGTCGGCGCCGATAGATCGTGCACGATGCCGGCGAGGCCCGGCGGCGAGGCGAGCGCCGTCTCGGGATCGGGCAGGATGTCGTGCCGCGCCATCGCGTCGCGCAGCAGCACATGCGCCACGCCCGGCAAGCCGCGGATCCGCTGCGGCTGCAGCGCCCAGGCGGTGCCGAGCAGGTAGCGCTCCGCGATCTCGCGAGGGCTTTCGCGAAACAGCTCGGCGCGGCGGTCGTCCTGCGGCGAAGTCAGGCTCAGGCGGTCGCTCAAATAGGTCAAGTCGCCCTTGGCCGCTCCAAACGTGTGGAAATGGCCAAAATTCGCGCCTTGTCTCTCACGTTGGGGCTAATGGAGGGTTATCTGGATGGGGCCAAGTCGCCCGTAGTTAACCGGACCTGACCCAAGTACTCACCCCGCGACGGCACCTGGGGCTGGCCGGCTTCATTGCCCAGGCGATAGCGCGAGCCCGTGCCACTGCCGGCGATCGTCCAGAGCGAGGGCTTCGCCGCTCCGGTCTCGAAAGATCCGTTCGGAATCGGAAGCAGGTGGTAGCCGCCGAGATCGACGATCTCGTTCTTGGGCGGAAGAAACTCGTACGCCACTCCGCGTTTTTTCACCGGCTTCGCCGTCAGCGGGTCGGCATCTTCGCTGCTGGTGAAATTGGTCCAGCGCCAGAAATTGCCGCCCGGCAATCCGTGCTTGTTCATCAGATAGCCGAGGCTTTCATAGGCGCGCTCTGCCGGCCAATTCGAGGGATCGAGCGTGCCACCCTCGGTCATCAGCAGCTGCTTGCCCTTCGCCGGGGCGATGACGGAGAGCGCGTCTTGCATCCGGTTCTCCGCCCATGCGTGCGGATTGAGGTCAGGCGTGCACTTGAGACCCTGCACGCCGCTGCATTTGCGCCGTTCGTAAAATGACGTTGCGTAGGTTCGCTGCGCCGTTGGAATGGCGGCGGCGTCGAAGATCATCTTCATCACGCGGATCGGCTTCCACAAATGCCCACCGGTCGCGCTCGGCCCCGCCGGCGGCTCGCTGTCGACAAAGAAATCGCCGATCGCCAACTCCGCCGACAATTGCTTTGCGGCGATGCCGCGGCTCATCGCAAAGGGAATGACCCATTTGAGATACCGCCCGGCGTAAGAATTCGGGCCGAGCCAAAGCGGCGCTTCGCCGCCCTGCGAGCCGCACTTATCGTTGATGCCGTCGCCACTTCCGTCGATCTTGTTCGCATCGCCGCCGAACAGAACGACGCCGAGCGCCGCGTGGCCTTGCACCGTGTCGAAGATCGGCCCCAGCCATCGTTTCGACTGCGCTTGCGGCGCTTCCATATGCGTGGTGATCAGCAGCAGGTCGATCTTCATCCCCTTGGTTGCGGCGAGATCGAAGAATGCATGCAGGTTCGTCAGCTCGGCCGTGGTCGGACGTTGGCCAGCTCAAGCCGAGCGCGTAGCAGACAGTACAGCTCGGGAAGGTGCTCGCGGTGGCGCAATTGTCCGCCGCGGTGGACGCGTCGGCGGTGCGCAATTCATAGGTGAAACGTTTGACGCCGAGCGCCTTGATGCGATCGAGCTGATCGGACGCTTCGCGTGGCGACCCCAGGCTGGTCGAAGCTCCGAATGAGCTCGCCCGGCCAATAGCCGACGATCTGATTGCGGTTTTCGATCTGGACCCACAGCCCGACTTCGCTCAGCAGCCGCCGGCCGTTAGCGGCCTCGGCCGGGCCTGGCGCGCAAGCCAGGATCAGCTGCCACCGCACAAGCCACTGCCCATCGATGCAGCATGCCGTCCAGCCCCCCGCGGCATCCTAGCAGGAGCGCCGACTGCGGTCATGATTCATTGTCCTGCATCCCCAGCCGCGGTTGGCGCACCGCAGCGGAATCGTCTATTGCTCCCATGCACGACAAAATTCTGATCGTCGATTTCGGCTCGCAGGTCACCCAGCTCATCGCCCGGCGGGTGCGCGAGGAGAAGGTCTATTGCGAGATCGTGCCGTTCCAGAAGGCGGAACAGGCCTTCCTCGAGATGCGGCCGAAGGGCGTGATCCTGTCGGGCGGGCCCGCCTCGGTGCTCGACAAGGACGCGCCGCTCGCGCCTGACGCGATCTTCAAGGCCGGCGTGCCGGTGCTCGGCATCTGCTACGGCGAGCAGACCATGGCGCAGCAGCTCGGCGGCAAGGTCGAGGGCGGCCACCATCGCGAGTTCGGCCGCGCCGAGGTCGAGATCACCGAAGACAGCGCGCTGTTCGAAGGCGTGTGGGAGAAGGGCCAGAAATATCCGGTCTGGATGTCGCATGGCGACCGCGTGACCGAGCTGCCGAAAGGCTTCCGCGCCATCGGCAAGGCGCCGAATTCGCCGATCGCCATCATCGGCGACGAGCAGCGCAAGTTCTACGCGATGCAGTTCCACCCCGAGGTGGTGCACACGCCGCACGGCGCGGCGCTGCTGCGCAATTTCGTGCGCAAGATTTCCGGCGCCTCCGGCGACTGGACCATGCGCGCCTTCAAGGAAGAGGCGATCGAGAAGATCCAGAAGCAGGTCGGCAAGGGCCGCGTGATCTGCGGCCTGTCGGGCGGCGTCGATTCAGCGGTCGCCGCGGTGCTGATCCACGAGGCGATCGGCGAGCAGCTCACCTGCGTGCTGGTCGATCACGGCCTGATGCGGCTCGCCGAGGCCGAGAAGGTCGTGGCGCTGTTTCGCGACAGCTACAACATCCCGCTGGTGCACGTTGACGCGTCCGACACCTTCCTCAAGGCGCTCGATGGCGTTTCCGACCCCGAGCAGAAGCGCAAGACCATCGGCAAGCTGTTCATCGACGTGTTCGAGGCCGAGGCGAAGAAGATCGGCGGCGCCGATTTCCTCGCGCAGGGCACGCTCTATCCCGACGTGATCGAGAGCGTGTCGTTCACCGGCGGTCCGTCGGTGACGATCAAGTCGCACCACAATGTCGGCGGCCTGCCCGAGCGCATGAACATGAAGCTGGTCGAGCCGCTGCGCGAATTGTTCAAGGACGAGGTGAGGGCGCTCGGCCGCGAGCTTGGGCTGCCCGAAGCTTTCGTCGGCCGCCATCCGTTCCCCGGCCCCGGCCTCGCCATTCGCATTCCCGGCGAGGTCACCCGCGAGAAGTGCGACATCCTGCGGCTCGCCGACCAGATCTACATCGAGGAGATCCGCCGCGCCGGCCTTTACGACGAAATCTGGCAGGCCTTCGCCGTGCTGCTGCCGGTCAAGACCGTCGGCGTGATGGGCGACAGCCGCACCTATGAGTTTGTCGTCGGGCTTGCGCGCCGTGACCTCGACCGACGGCATGACCGCCGACTTCTATCCCTTCGAGATGAAATTCATCGGCGACGTCGCGACCCGCATCATCAACGAGGTCAAGGGCGTCAACCGCGTCGTCTATGACGTGACCAGCAAGCCGCCCGGCACGATCGAGTGGGAGTGATGCGCTCGCGCAAATGAGCGAATACCTGTTCGTCTACGGCACGCTGGGCCGCAATGTCGGCCACGAGATGCACAAACATCTTGTGCGTCATGCCGATTATGCGGGCGAGGGCGCCTTCAACGGCATCCTCTATCGCGTCGCGCATTATCCCGGCGCGATGGCGTCGTCTGATCCGAACGACATTGTGCATGGCGAGCTCTATCGCCTGCGCGATCCCGATGCGCTGTTCGCCGCGCTCGATCCTTATGAGAGTTGCGGACCCAACGATCCCAAGCCAACCAAATATGTGCGCGTAACCACGACGATCCACAGGCCGGGCGGCGAGGCGGTCGAGGCGTGGATTTATCTCTACAATCGCGACGTGACCAAGCTGGCGCGCATCGCGTCGGGACGTTTCATTGGGACTGGGGGCTGACGATCAAAAAAGGGACGCTCTCCAACATTTTCGGCAAGGCGGCACCCGAGCGGTTGAACACATTCTCCGATGGCGGATCTACGGCATCAAGAACTGCGACACGATGAAGAAGGCGCGCGCTGCGCTCGACAAGAAGCGCGTCGCCTATGACTTCCACGACTACAAAGTGAAGGGCGTCGACAAGGCGAAGCTCGAAGGCTGGGCGAAGAAAGCCGGCTGGGAAACGCTGCTCAACCGCGCCGGCACGACGTTCAAGAAATTGCCCGACAAGGACAAGGAAGGCCTCACCGAGAAGAAGGCGATCGCGCTGATGCTGGCGCAGCCCTCGATGATCAAGCGGCCGGTGCTGGAGCTTGGCGGCGGGAAGCTCCTCGTCGGCTTCAAGCCGGAGGAGTACGCGAAACTCAAGGCATTCCAGGGCACGCCGCCATAGCGCGTCGAAGACGCGCGTAAACGCGCTGATGGCGGCGCCCCGGAATGACAGATTGTTACCCCTTCAGCTTCTCCCGCACCCGATCATGCACGGCGGCGGCTTCCGGTGTTATCGCCTCGGCAAAGTCCGACAGCTCGTAGTGCGGGCGGATCTCGAGGTCGCTCGGGCCCGGCATCGGGTTCGGGCATTTCTTCGCCCAGGCAATTGCCTCCGCCATGTCCTTCACGTCCCAGATCCAGTAGCCGGCGATCGTCTCGTTGACCGGGAAGGGGCCGTCTTTGACGGTGCGGTTGGCGCCGTCGAAATGCACGCGCGTGCCCTGCGACGTCGGCTTGAGGCCGTCGCCGAACGTCATGATGCCGGCCTTCACCAGCTCCTCGTTGTACTTGCCCATCGCCTCGAGCATCTCGCTCTTCGGCATCATGCCGGCTTCGCTGTCCTTGGTGGCGCGGACGAATACCGTGACTTTCATTGCCGTTACTCCCTTGTCTGTTTCGATCAGCCCTTCGCCGCGGCTTCGATCTTGGCGATGTCGAGCTTCACCATCTCCATCATCGCGTTCATGGCGCGGGCGGCCTTGGCGGAATCCTTGTCGCCAATCAGTTCGAGCAGCCGCTTCGGTGTGATCTGCCAGGACAGGCCGAATTTGTCCTTGAGCCAGCCGCATGCCGAACTCCTTGCCGCCATCGCCGATCAGTTTGCTCCAGAGCTTGTCGACCTCGGCCTGGCCATCGCACACGACCATGATCGAGACCACTTCGCTGTAGGGAAATTGCGGCCCGCCATTGAGCAGGCTGTAATGCTTGCCGGCCAGCGTGAAATCGACCACCAGCACGTCGCCTTTCTTTGCCCCTTGGTTGGGCCCGCTGCCGTCCATCGGCCAGCGCACGATACGGTTGATCCGGCTGTCCGGCAGCAGCGAGACGTAATAGTTCGCCTGTTCTTCAGCCTTGAAGTTGCTCCACAGAGTCAGAACGATATCGGTCATGGAAATTCTCCTCCCGGTCACTGGTTGATTTCGGGCTCGACCACCCGGGCGAGGTTTCGCAGGGATTCCTGCCAGCCGAGATAACAGGCTTCGGCGGGGATCGCGTCGGGGATGCCTTCCTGCACGATCGCAAGATCGGTGCCGACCGACACCGCTTCGAGCGTCACGGTGACCTGCATCTCGCCGGGCAGGTTCGGATCGTCGAACTTGTCGGTGTAGCGAAGCCGCTTGTTGGGAACGAGTTCGAGATACTTGCCACCGAACGAGTGACTCTGGCCGGTCGTGAAATTCCGGAACGACATTTTGTAGGTGCCTCCGGTCTTTCCCTCGTAATTGTGCACGGTGCAGAGGAAGCCGTTCGGCGGCAGCCATTTCGCGAGCGCGTCCGGTTCGAGAAATGCGCGATAGACCTTTTCAGGCTTGGTCGCGAGAACGCGGTGCAGTCGAACGGTACCAGGCATAATCACTCACTCCTTGAGTTCGAAGTCGGCAAACGTCTCACTTGCCTTGGAAGATCGGCAGAAAGCCGCCGAAGATCATGCGCTTGCCGTCGAACGGCATGTCTTTGCCCCAGCTCTTCATGCGCTCGTCCGACATCATCTTCTTGTGGCCTTCGTCGCGGGTCGCCTTGTCCGGCCAGATGATCCAGGAAAACACCACGGTCTCGCCGTCCTCGGCTTTCACGGCGCCGTAGAAGTCGGTGAGCTTGCCCTTCGGCACGTCGTCGCCCCACGCTTCCATCATTTGGGTCGCGCCGAATTCCTTGAACAGAGCCCAGCCTTTCTCGGCCATGTTGCGATAGGCGTCCTTGTTCTTGGTCGGCACGGCAACGAGAAAACCGTCGATATACATTTGATCCTCCTTCTGCGTTGTTGTTGTGACCGGCGGCTTTAGGCCGCCTGGTCCTTGCCCATCGCCTTCGTTGCGGCTTCGACGTCCATCCACATGACTTCAAAGGTGTGGCCGTCGAGGTCCTCGAAAGCGCGGTAGTACATCCAGCCGTAGTCCTGCTTGTCGCGCGGCTCCTTGGCGCCGGCCTTGAGCGCCTTGCCGAGCGTGGCATCGACGCCTTCGCGGCTGTCTTCCGAGATCGCCAGCAGTACGGCGCTGGTCTTGTGCGTGTCGGCGATCTGTTTCGACGTGAACTGCTTGTACTTGTCGTGGGTGAGCAGCATCACGTGGATGGTGTCCGAGAACACCATGCAGGCGGCAGTATCGTCGGTGAATTGCGGATTATTCTTGGCGCCGACCGCCTCATAGAAGGCCTTGGCGCGGGGCAGGTCGGTCACCGGCAGGTTCACGAAAATCAGCTTCGGCATGGCACGTCTCCCTGTGTGTGAACTCTCTATTGCGCATTGTGCCATAACGAGTTATATTATGCAACAAGAAAGTTAGAAAAAATAACTAAACGGTTCCGCCATGGATAAGTCCTTGAAAAAACGCAGCTATAACGATGCCTGTGCCGCGGCCCATGCGCTCGACCTGGTCGGCGACCGCTGGTCGCTGCTGGTGATGCGCGAATTGCTGCTCGGGCCGAAGCGCTTCTCGGATCTGCGCGAGAGCCTGCCGGGCATCAGCGCCAATGTGCTGACGCAGCGGCTCGAGGAGCTCGAAGCGCTCGGCATTATCGAGCGGCGCAAGCTGCCGCCGCCGGCCTCGGCCTGGGTCTATGGCCTCACGCCGTGGGGACTGGAATCCGAAGAGCTGTTCAAGGTGATCGGGCGCTGGGGCGCGCGCTCGCCGCAGCACGATCCGACGCTGCCGGTCAGCGTATCGTCGATCGTGATGTCGATGCGCACCATGTTCGCGCCGAAGCGCGCGAAAGGCATCAAAGGCACGCTCGGTTTTCGCTTCGGCCACGAGGAGTTCACCGCGCGATTGTCGGGCGGCGAATTCGACATCCGGCGCGGCGAGATCGTGGATGCCGATGTCATCGTCGAAGGCGGGCAGGGCGAGTGGGCCGGCGTCCTCTATGGCGGCGTGCCGCTCAAGGCGATGGAGAAGGCCGGCAAGCTGAAAGTGTCGGGCGACCGCGCGCTGCTCGAGCGCATCCTCAATTTGTTTCCGCTGCCGCCCAAGGCCGACGCGCCAAAGCGAGGCACAAAGATAACGCGCGCCCGCACTCAACCCTCATGGTGAGGAGGCCGAGCGTAAGCGAGGCCGTCTCGAACCATGAGGCCGAGGTGCAGCGTTGGGGCCTTGAAGATAGCGCGTCGAGACGCGCGTAACGCGCGCGCCTCAGGATGAGGGACTAAGAGTGTTCGCCGAAGAAAAGGCCGCCCGAAGGGGCGGCCTTTGTTGTTTGACGAATCGAACTCGGGTCAGGCGACCAGCTTCTCAGCTTCCTGCGGCGAAGGAATTTGCCCCTGGGGCGTCATGCGATCGATGACCTGCGGCAGCTCCTGGCTCAAGCCCTTGAGCAATTCGTCGCGCGACATGCCGGTCTGCTGCATCAGCCAGGCGATGCGCTCTTCGCCCAGCGCCTGTTCGAGCTCGGTCGGCTGGATCGATTTGTTTTCGCCGCGGGCGACCCAGGAGTCAGCCTTGTCGCCTTGGCCGTTTTGCTGAAACTGCTTGAGCAGATCGCTCAATCCGCCGCTCAGCGCGCCGCCAACGCCGCCGCCGAGCAGCCCGCCCAAGCCGCCGGACAGCAGATCGCCCAAACCGCCAGTACCGCCGCCATACCGGCCGGCGTGGCGCTGCCCTGAGTGCCCGGCTGGTTTTTGCCTTTCAGCGCCTTGTAGGCGAGCAGGCCCATCAGGGCCATCATGATGGGCGACATGCCGCGGCGATTTCCGCCGGGCGCGAGGATATCGAAGATTCCCATGGCGGCCTCCTAGCTCATCAGGTCGGCTGGAACTTTGCCGCCATTGGCCGCGAGCTTCTGCATCACCTGCTTGTGCAGCCACATGTTCATCTTGGCCGAGTCGTTGGTGTCGCCGTCATAGTGAAGTTCCTGCGCGAGCTCCTTGCGCGCTGTCTGGCTGCTGTCGAGATCGAGCAGCTTCATCAGATCGACGATCGAATGACGCCAATCGAGCTTCTGGCCCTTGGTCTTGGCGCGCTCGGTCAGAATCGCCTCGACATCGACCTTTTGCGCGCTCGACTGCGCGGCGTCGGGGACGGTGGAGGGCGAAGCGTCTGCGCGCCGGCAGATTTGCCGAAAATCGCCGACATAATGTTTCCGAAGATGCTCATGGGGTGCTCCATTGCGGGTGATGGAGCCCAATGCGCCACGTCCTTAAAAGTTCTCAGACCGTCGCGTTGGACCAAGGGCTAGGAGGTTCTCGGCCGCCCTTGATTGATGGAACAATTGCTGCCACATCGCGCGCATATGCACGAACCACTGCCGATTCAGGAAAAATTGTCTCCACTTGCCGCCGAGATCGAGCGGCGGCGCACCTTTGCGATCATTTCGCATCCCGACGCCGGCAAGACCACGCTGACCGAGAAGCTCCTGCTGTTCGGCGGCGCCATCAATCTCGCCGGACAGGTCAAGGCCAAGCGCGATCGGCGCTCGACGCGCTCCGACTGGATGGCGATCGAGCGTGAGCGCGGCATCTCGGTCGTCACCTCGGTGATGACCTTCGAGTTCGGCGACCACGTCTTCAACCTGCTCGATACGCCGGGCCACGAAGACTTCTCGGAAGACACCTATCGAACGCTCACCGCGGTCGACTGCGCCGTCATGGTGATCGACGCCGCCAAGGGCATCGAGGCGCGCACCCGCAAGCTGTTCGAGGTGTGCCGGCTGCGCGACATCCCGATCGTCACCTTCATCAACAAGATGGACCGCGAGAGCCGCGACCCGTTCGACCTGCTCGACGAGATCGAAAAGACGCTGGCGCTCGACACCGCGCCGGTCACCTGGCCGATCGGCCGCGGCCGCGACTTCGTCGGCACCTATGAGCTCGACACCGGCCGGGTGCGGCTGCTGGAAGGCGACGGCCCGAAAACCGGCGCCGCGCAGACCATGTCGTTCGACGAGATCGCCAAGCTCTCGCCGATGCTCGATATCCAGGCGCTGAAGGACGAGCTCGAACTGGCCAAGGACGGCTGCAACAGCTTCGATCTTGCCGCCTTCCGCGAAGGCCATCTGACGCCGGTGTTCTTCGGCTCGGCGCTGAAGAATTTCGGCGTCGGCGATCTGCTCGATGCGCTCGGCACCCACGCGCCGGCGCCGCGCAACCAGCCATCCGATCAGCGCACGGTCGATGCGCACGAAGCGCGCATGACGGCGTTCGTGTTCAAGATCCAGGCCAACATGGATCCCAACCACCGCGACCGCATCGCGTTTGCGCGGCTCTGCTCCGGCAAGCTCAATCGCGGCATGAAGGCGAAAGTGATCCGCACCGGCAAGCCGATGACGCTGTCGGCGCCGCAATTCTTCTTCGCGCAGGATCGCTCGGTGGCGGACGAAGCCTTTGCCGGCGACGTGGTCGGCATTCCCAATCACGGCGTGCTGCGCATCGGCGATACGCTGACCGAAGGCGAGGAGCTCAAGTTTCTCGGCGTGCCGAATTTCGCGCCGGAGATTCTGCGCCGCGTGCGGCTCGGCGATCCGATGAAGGCCAAGAAGCTGAAGGAAGCGCTTCAGCAAATGGCGGAGGAGGGCGTCGTGCAGGTGTTCCGCCCGCTCGACGGCGCGCCCGCCCTGGTCGGCGTCGTCGGTCCGCTCCAGCTCGACGTGCTGCGCGCGCGGCTCTCCGCCGAGTATGGCCTCGACATCGACTACGAGCAGCCGGAGTTTCAGCTCGCGCGCTGGGTATCGTCGGACGACGCCAAGGCGCTCGCGGAATTCGTCGAGGCGAATTACTCGAGCGTCGCCGAAGACCTCGATGGCGACCGGGTCTTCATGGCGCGCAACCAGTTCATCCTCGATTACACGCGCGAGCGCGCGCCGGCGATCGTCTTCACCGACATCAAGGACGTGAAGGAGAAGGCGGCGTAGCTAGTTGATCTTGAGGCTGCAGCGCCTCGATCACCGGCTTCCACCGCGCGATCTCGCCATCGATCTTGGCGCGGAATTCCTTCGGCGAAGACCCGACCGGCTCCATCAATTGCGTCGCGAGCTTTTCCCGCACCGGCTGGCTGCGCACGATCTCGACGACGTCATGATTGATCGCGTCGATGATCTCCTTCGGCGTGCCGGCCGGCGCGATCAGGCCGTTCCAGGCATCGGCTTCGACATCGATCCCGCTTTCCTTGAGGGTCGGCACGTCGGGCAAAAAGGTCGAGCGCGTCGCGGTCGAAACCGCGAGCATTTTTACCTTGCCCTCGGCGGCCTGCGGCGTGACGGAAATCGCGGGCAGGCACGCCATTTGCGTGTCGCCGCGGATCACCGAGGTGATCGCCGCCGGCGAGCCCTGGTAGGGCACGTGGACGAGCTTGGCGCCCGCTTTGATCGCCAGCGCTTCCATCGCCAGATGCGACAGCGAGCCGTTGCCGATCGAAGCAAAGTTGTATTTGCCCGGCTCCTTTTTCAGCAGCGCGACCAGCTCGGCGACGCTGTTCACGCCGAGCGACGGGTTGACGGCAAGAATGCTCGCCTGCGTGACGAGCTGGCTGACCGCTTCGATGTCGGTGCCTGGATCGTAGGGAAGCTTCGAAAATAAGCAGCGTGTTGATCGCAAGCGGGCCGCCGATCGAAATGCCGAGCGTCGCGCCGTCGGGCGCAGCTTTGGCGACCGCATCGGTGCCGAGATTTCCCGAAGCGCCGGGCTTGTTCTCGATGATGAAACTGCTGCCCGCATATTTCTTGCCAAGCTCGTCGGCGATAACGCGCATGAGAACGTCAGGCGTCGAGCCGGGCCCGAACGGAACGACGAAGCGGACGGTTCTCGGCGGCCAGCTTTGCGCAAAGCTGGGCGCTGCGACGGCGAGCAAGACAAACGCAAGAATGAACCGCTTGATCATTGGTGTTTCTCCCGGCCGCAACCCGTTTTCTCACGGGCTTGCAATGGCTTGGCGCTTCGCCTCTACTGCGCGCCCTTGAGCCAAACCACGTGCGTGCGGAGTTTTAGCATGGGTCTCGCCATTCTCATCCTCGGTCTGGTGATTTTTCTCGGCGCGCATGTGTTCGTGACGATGCGCGAGGCGAGGGCGGCGGCAATTGCGCGCTTCGGCAATCTGTACCGGCTCCTGTTCGCGCTCGTGTCCGGGCTCGGGCCTCGCGCTGATCATTTTAGGCTTCGCGCGCTATCGGGCGGAGGGCTGGATCGAGGTGTGGTCGCCGCCCAACTTCATGCGGCACATCACGATCGGCCTGAGCTGGTTCGCGGTCATCCTGGTGCTCGCGGCCTATCTGCCGGGCCACATCAAGGCGAAGACGAAGCATCCGATGCTCGCCGGCATCAAGATCTGGGCCTTCGCGCATCTGCTCTCGAATGGCGATCTCGGCTCGATCATCCTGTTCGGGTCGTTTCTGGCCTGGGCGGTCTATGCGCGCATCGCGGCGAAGAAACGTGAAGCGTCAGGCGATATCACGCGCGTCGGCATGGCGGATCGCGGCTGGACCAACGATGCCATTGCGGTCGGCCTCGGCACGGTGCTTTACCTCGCGCTGGCCTATGTCTTCCATCCCGCCGTCATCGGCGTTCCAGTGTTCCGAGTGTAATCATGTCTCTGCAAAGCGAAGTCCGGCGGCTGACCGCGCCGGACATCCTCGCCCGCAAAAACGGCGAGCCGATCGTCTCGCCTGACCTCGTATCACGCCCATACGGCGCGGCTGGTCGATCAATATTGCGACGTGATCCTGGTCGGCGATTCCCTCGGCATGGTGATGCACGGCATGGAAACGACTGTGCCGGTCACGCTCGACATGATGATCCTGCAGGGCCACGCGGTGATGCGCGGCTCCAAGCGGGCGCTGGTCGTGGTCGACATGCCGTTCGCCAGCTACGAGGCCTCGAAAGAGCAGGCCTTCATGAACGCGGCGCGCGTTCTGAAGGAAACCGGCTGCGGCGCCATCAAGCTCGAAGGCGGCAAGCGCATGGCCGAGACCATCGCGTTCCTCACCGAGCGCGGCGTTCCGGTGATGGCGCATGTCGGCCTCACCCCACAGTCGATCAACACGATCGGCTCATTCCGCGCGCAAGGGCGCAGCGAGGCTGATTGGCCGCGTATCGAGGAGGATGCCCTTGCGGTCGCGTCGGCCGGCGCCTTCGCGGTTGTGATCGAGGCGGTCGCCGAGCCGCTCGCACGCAAGATCACGAAAGCCGTCGCCATCCCGACCATCGGCATTGGAGCAAGCTCGGCCTGCGACGGCCAGATTCTGGTGCTCGAGGACATGCTCGGCCTCTCGCCGCGCGTGCCGAAATTCGTCAAGCGCTACGGCGATCTTGGCCCCGGTATCGAGAAAGCGATCCGCGATTACGCCACCGAGGTGCGCGAGCGGCGCTTTCCCGCCGCCGAGCACACCTATCCGATGAAAAAGCCCTAACCGTTTGATTTTGCGGCGCTTCGCGAGCTTTGCCTTGCCTGCGCCACACCGCTGGGCTACCGCTTCTGCTTCTGTTGCCGTCGTTGCTGCTGGAGCTGTTGTGTCCGATATTTTTCACGAAGTTGACGAAGAAGTCCGCAGAGAGCGCCTCAAAAAGCTCTGGGACCAATACAGCATCTACATCATCGCGCTGGCGGTGCTGATCGTCGTCGGCGTCGGCGGCTGGCGCGGCTATCAATATTGGGAAACCAAAAGGTCGCAGGAAGCCGGTGCGCGTTTCGAGCGCGCCATCACGCTCAGCGAAGAGAACAAGAACGCCGAAGCGGTCGAGGAATTCAAAGCCATCGCGGCCGATGCGCCCGGCGGTTATCGGACTTTGGCGCGGTTGCGCGCTGCCGCGGCGCTGTCCGAGACTGACGCCAAGGCGGCAGTTGCCGCCTACGACGCAATCGCCGCCGATACCTCGCTCGATCAAAACTTCCGCGATCTTGCCGCGCTACGCGGCGGCATCCTGCTGGTCGACACTGCGCCATTCGACGATGTGCGCAAGCGGCTCGAGCCGCTTGCCGAGCCTTCGCGCGCGTTCCGTCACACCGCGCGGGAAATGCTGGCCTTATCCGCCTGGCGTAATGGCGATGCGGCGGCGGCTCGCCGCTACGTCGAGATGGTGTCGAACGACGGCGAAACCCCGCAGGGCGTTCGTGGCCGTGTGGAAATGTTGTCGGCGCTCTTGGCGGGCAGCAGCAAGGCGGGAAGCTAGTCATGGCGCCGCGGCTAAACCGTGCGTCTATGGCTGTCGTTCTGTTCGGCGTTGGCGCCATTCTGAGCGGCTGCAGCACCAATTTCGATCCGGAAAACTTCACGGACATGTTTAACCTCAACAAGAAAGAGAAGCTGCCCGGCGAGCGGCGGGCGTTGTTTCCGGAGGGTGTGCCCGGCGTCACGCAAGGCGTGCCGCAGCATCTGATGGCGGGCCAGCAGCAGAAGGAAGCTGAGATCGCGGCCGCTCCCGCGCCAGAGCCGGAGAAGCCGAAGGCCGCAGCCAAGCCAAAGCCGCGCACGGCGAGCCGGCCGGCCCGTGTCACTGTTTCGCCGGAACAGCAGCAGCCCAGCAGCCGCAGCCAGCAACGCCGCAGCAGCAGCAGCAGAGCGGCGCCGATGCGCCATGGCCGTCGCCGGCCGCGCAGCAACCGCCGGCGCCGCCAATTCGTCACCCTGGCCGAGCGCGCCGTCATCCGGCACCTTCCAGCGCTAGTCGCGTTGCGCTGCCATTGACTGCTATGACGGGCCGCCATGGCATCCACCTTCACGCTCGCCATTGTCGGCCGCCCCAATGTCGGCAAGTCCACCCTGTTCAACCGGCTGGTTGGCCGGCGGCTTGCGCTGGTTGACGATACGCC
This sequence comes from uncultured Alphaproteobacteria bacterium, assembly GCA_963788805.1. Classification (GTDB taxonomy): domain Bacteria; phylum Pseudomonadota; class Alphaproteobacteria; order Rhizobiales; family Xanthobacteraceae; genus Pseudolabrys. The sequence continues at coordinate 6,250 of CAWBHU010000010.1, read as the reverse complement.
CGGTGTCACGCGCGACCGCCGCGAGGCCGAGGGCAGGCTCGGCGACCTCGAATTCAAGGTCATAGACACGGCAGGGCTCGAGCAGGCGACGGCCGAGAGCCTGTTCGGCCGCATGCGGGTGCAGACCGAAGCCGCGATCGCATCCGCTGACGTCATTTTGTTCGTGATCGATGCGCGCGCGGGCCTTACACCGGGTGACCGCACTTTCGCGGAGCTCGCGCGCAAATCGGGCAAGCCGGTCGTGCTGGTCGCCAACAAGAGCGAAGGCAGGGCGGGCGAGAGCGGGCGGCTCGAAGCTTACGCCCTGGGGCTCGGCGAGCCGATTCCGGTTTCGGCCGAGCATAATGAGGGGATGAGCGACCTCTATGACGCGGTTCGCGCCGCGCTGCCGGAGAGCGAGGAGGAAACCGACGACACGCAGCGACTATATCGAGCAACCCGAAGAGCAGGCCGCCCGTCCGATCCGGGTCGCGATCATCGGCCGGCCGAATTCCGGCAAGTCGACCTTGATCAATCGCCTGATCGGCGAGGACCGTTTGCTGACAGGGCCGGAAGCGGGCCTGACCCGGGATTCCATTTCGGTCGAGTTTGAATGGGGCGGACACGAATTCCGCCTGTTCGATACGGCGGGCCTTCGACGCAAATCCCGCATCGAGGAGAAACTCGAGAAGCTCTCGGTCGCTGACGCGCTCAATGCCATCCGCTTCGCCGAGGTGGTCGTCGTGCTGATCGACACCGCGACGCCGTTCGAGGAGCAGGATCAGCGCATCGCCGATCTCTCCGAGCGGGAAGGCCGCGCCATCGTGCTGGCCGCCGGCAAATGGGATCTCACCGAGCAGAAGGCCGGCGCCATCTCGCGGCTGCGCGAGCAGGCCGAAGAGAAGCTGACCCAGCTCAAAGGCGCGCCGCTCGTTGCCGTCTCCGGTCTGACCGGCGAAGGGCTCGACCGGTTGATGCAGGCGATCCTCGACGCTTACGCAGTGTGGAACAAGCGCGTGCCGACCAATGCGCTTAACCGCTGGCTTGAGGATGCCCTGTCGACGCATCCGCCGCCGGCGGTTTCAGGGCGCCGGCTCAAACTGAACTATATGACGCAGGCGAAAGCCCGGCCGCCGACATTCGTGCTGTTTTGCACGCGGGCCGATGCGGTGCCGGACATCTACAAGCGCTATCTGGTCAACAGCCTGCGCGAGACCTTCGACCTTCCCGGCACGCCGATACGGCTGACCTTGCGCGAGAAAGACAATCCGTTCGCGGGCCGGCGCGCCAAGAAGCGCTGAGCGTGTTAGCGTGATGCCGCCACGGCTAACTCGCCCAAAGCTGACCGCCGCCATCAACGCGCAACACCTGACCTGAAACAAAAGCGCCCATCGGGCCGGCGAAGAACTCCACGACGCGCGCAACTTCGTCGACGGTAGCAATTCGGTCGAGCGTGCCTTCCTCCACCATTCTTGCCGGATCTACCTCGCGGGTTGCGATAAAGCGTTCCGTGCGTGTATCGCCCGGCGCGATCGTGTTGACCGTAATGTCGAAGGGCCGAAGCTGATCTGCGAGGCAGCGGGTAAAATGCAGCGCACCTGCCTTTGCAGTTGCATAGATCGAAGCGTTGGTGCGACCCTTGAACGCTGCAACTGAGCCGATTGTGACAATGCGTCCGCTACGCCGCTTTATCATCGATTTCGCGACGGCCTGGCACACAAAAATCGTACTCAGCAGATTGCGGTCCAGCACCGCGCGCACGTCTTCGGGTTTGATGTTCACGACATCGTTGGGGTTTGGCTTACCTCCCGCGGCCGCAATATCTCCCCCCGCGTTGTGAACCAGGATATCGATGGCGCCGAGATCGGACTCGGTCTTACTGACGATCCGATCAATGTCCGCTGTGTTGGTTAGATCACCAAGTATCTTCACCGTTCTCACGGCGTGTTCTGCCGCTATCATTGCAGCTACATCGGTGAGAGTTGCGGACCCGCCGAACTCCGAAGGTCCATGTTCGCGCATACCGTGCACGGCGACATGACAGCCGAGAGCGGCTAGCCGTCCAGCAAAGGCACGCCCAATCCCTCTTCCGGCTCCCGTAACCAGTGCGACCCTGCCTTCTAGCAAACGTCCGGTCATGGCCCTGGGTTCTTTCTGTCAGTCCGCAGTGAGCGTCAGAGCTACGGCTAGCGTTTGCGCCAGGCACATCGGTGCAACCATGGTACGCAAGGACGGCTCCGGCATGTCTGGTACTTCAAATACCACGGTGGCACCGTCGACGATCGGACTCAACAGGCTGTCAGTGATCGCGACGCTTGGCACCCCGCGGGCGACGACTTCGGGGAATACTCTTGCCGTATCCGGATTGTAGTTTCTGAAACTGATCGCAACGAGCGCGTCCTCCGAAGTCGCCTGACTGGCTTGATCCATAATTGCACTGCCAAGCCCGTCCAGCATGACGACGTGGCGGCCGGACTTGCGCAGAACGTATGTCAAATGCGCAGCGACCGGGAACGAACCACCAAGGCCAAGCACGTAAATATTCTTGGCATTAGAAAGAATTTCGATTGCCCGAGTAAGGTCCGCATCGTTGACGCGATCCTGCAGGCTCTCGAGCGAAACGATCCCTTCTGACGCGAACCGCAATAGAACCGCCCGCGGCCTGCTGGCCGCATCGAAACCGCCGTCACGCCTCATGCGGGTTATGCGTTCCTTGTAGCTCGGCACGGCACTATCGACGAGGCGAATGCGGAAAACCTGCTGCATCTCAGTGAAGCCGCTGTATCCGATAGCGTGTGCGAACCGAACGATAGCCGAGGGCTGCACCTGCGCGCGTTCGGCAACCTCTGCAACGGTACCGAGCGCCATCTCTGTTGGATGTTCGAGTGCGAATTCGGCGATCACGCGCAACCGGTCTGAGAACGCTCCATGATGACGTGCGATCTCCTGACGAAGGTTATTAAACGTGCGAGGCGGCGACCGTTTTGGTTTCGCCTTGCGAGTCAGCGCCTTGGTAGCCATGGGTGTCAGTATCCCTTCGTTCGCGATAGCTAGTTTATTTCACTTTACAGCATAGTCGGAACGTTTATTCTAATGGTGGAACGCGATATTAAAACGCGACCACGCCTTGGGAGGGAAACTATGAAACGACGCCCGTTGACATCGAACCTGTCGCGCCGCGCGGTAGTCAAAGGCGGACTGCTGTCCACGGCGGCTTTTTCGGGCCTTGGCAACATACGAGAGTTCTCGCGCAAGGCGCTAAAAAAGCCGATCAAGATCGGCTTGACGTGTGACGCCAGCGGCCAATACGGGGCCAGCGGTCAAGACGACCTGCTCGGCATGCGCATGGCGATCGACGAGGCCAACGCCAAAGGTGGCGTGCTCGGCCGCAAGATCGAATGGATCACGGCCGATACCGAGACCAATCCGGCGACCGGCACCGCATCGCCGAGCGATTTATCGCCCAGGAGGAATGCGGCTTCCTATCGGTGCGGTGCATTCAGGCGTCGCCAACGCCATCACGCAGGTCGCCAATAAGTACGGAAACGATCTATCTCAACAGCAATTCGTCCGCGCCCAGCGAAGCCGGCGAGAATTGCTCGCGGGTAAAGTTCGTATGGGACGGAAACGGCACCAATTTCTCGAAGGCCGCCGTTCAGAATGCGGTTTCCGGTATCGGAAAAAACTGGCTCTTGCTGACGAACGACTATGTGTGGGGTCACACCACTTCGGCCGCGACCAAGACGCAAGTCGAGGCAGCCGGCGGCAAGATCGTCGACAACTCCTCGTGCCGCAAAATACCCGCGACTTCACGTCCTATCTCCTTAAAGTGCAGCAGGCGAAGCCGGAAGTGGTCGCGACCGCGATCGGCGGCGACGACATGAAGGCGCTTCGCCAGCAGATCAGTTCGCCAAGCTCGATGACAAGACGGCGTGGATCAACAATCAACAGGATTGGCCGGATATCTGGGGCGCAGCCGATACGTTGTTCGGCGTCTTCGGCACCACCTGGTACCACAAGCTGCCATTGCCGGGCGTCGAGGACTTCGTTTCGCGATGGAAGAAGGCGTTCCCAAGATCGCCGATCCCATCCCTGGGAACGTTTCCTATAACGGCTACATGGCGACGCGGAACTACTGCGGGCGATCGAGCGCGCCGGACCACGAACAACATGCTGTCATCAAGCAGCTTGAAGGGCATAAGATGTCGGCCGCCGACCGGATGCAGCATTACGATGCGTATATCGATCCGGTAACGCATCAGGTTCAGCAGACCATCTACCTCGCTCGCCGAAATGCGAAGCCTAAAGACGAAACGGATCTCTACGAGATCATCACCTGGTCGAAGCCGGAAGCGGTTATCGACGACGCGGCGGCCGGCAAGTGCAAGCTCAAGCCGTTTGCCGACGTCCCGACCTACGAGACGTGATTGTCTGCCCGTCTCTGCGTGCGCTCCGGGCATAACGTCCGGAGCGCAGCCGTCTTCCAATATGATCGTACCTGATGCTCAACCTGCTGCCGCATCTGGTCAACGATTTTCGCGCTGGGATTGCTTTTTTCCCTGATCGCGCTCGGCTTCATGCTCATTCTCGGGCTGATGGAGCAGATCAATCTGGCGCACGGTTCGCTATTCGCGCTCGGTGCCTATTTTGCTTACGCAGTCTGCGCAGCGAAGTTACCGCTCCCCGGTGACCTGTTAACAGCTTGGGCAGCAGTGCCACTGGGGTGGCGTTTCGTGGCCGCGCTCATTTTTGCTCCTGTTCTGGTCGCGCCTTTCGGGCTCGTGCTTGAGCGGCTTATGCGCCGTACCTACGGCCGCGATCCACTTTACGGTCTGCTCCTTACGTTCGGCGTCGCTATGGTGCTGGAAGACCTTATCCGCCTCATCTGGGGGACGCGCGATTACATGCTGCAGGTGCCGCACGGCATCGGTGGCGGCTTCATCATGCTCGATCTCATTTGGTCGACTTACCGTTTCTGGGCCGCGGCGATGGCGATAGTGGCGATGGCGGGTGTGTGGTTCATCGTCGAGCGCACGCGCTTCGGGGCGATGGTGAAAGCCGGCGCCCACGACAGCGAAATCGTGCAGGCGCTCGGCATCGATTTGAACAAGCTGCGTGTCTGGGTTTTCGTGCTCGGCACGATGCTGGCCGCGCTGGCCGGCGTGATAATGGCGCCGCTTTGGGGCATCCGGCCGCATATGGGCGTCGATGCGGTTGTGCCGGCATTTCTTATTATCGTGCTTGGCGGCGTCGGCAGCTTCTGGGGCGCAGTATCGGGCGGCGTTGCTGGTCGGCTTGGTCGTCGGCCTTCTGGGCATTTGCGTCTGAATGGTCGATGCTGTCGATGTATCTTCTGTTGATCGCGGTCGTCACCTTTCGGGCGCGCGGCTTGTTCGGAAAGAAGAGCGTGCTGGAAGCCTGATGACAAAGCCGGCACGCAGCGTCCCGCTATTCACCGTCGCCATGATCTGCGTCTGGCTCGGCCTCGCAACCGTTCCGTTTTGGATCGAGAAGGTGGGGCTCTACCAATATCTGGGCGTGGAAATTCTGATCTTTGCCATCTACGCGCTGGCATACAACATCGTTCTCGGCCACGCCGGCTTGCCGTCATTCGGCCATGGCGCGTTTTTCGGCATTGGAGCTTACGCGTTCGGGCTTGCGCAACATTATCGTGGCCAAACCTCTGGTTTTGTCTCGTGGTCGCAGCGGTGGCTGCAGCAGTCGCTGGACTCTTCGTTGCGCTCTTTATCTCGCACCGGCGCGGCATCTACTACGCGCTGATGACAATCGCTTTCGGCCAGATCTTCTGGTTCGTTGCCATCAAGGCGACCTCCATCACCGGCGGCGAGGACGGGCTGCTCAAGATCGAACGGTTGGCTGCTCGACCGGTACCGCGAGCTTCGACTTAAAGAGCAACGTCGCGCTGTTTTATTTCGTTCTCGCCGTCTTCGTGGCGGTGACTTTGTTTTTGTGGCGGCTGGTGCATTCACCTTTTGGCCGCGTTCTCAAGGCAATCAAGCAAAACGAGATGCGCGCGCGCTTCATCGGCTACAACGTCTGGCGGTACAAAGCTGCTGTCCTCATTCTTGGTCAGAAGCCTGTCGGGCCTGGCCGGCGCTTTATTTGCCATGGCGCAGAACTCGGCGTTTCCCGACGTCTACGAATCTCCACTATTCCGGCTACGTGGTCATGATGACCCTGGTGGGCGGCGGACTGGTGTCGTTCTGGGGGCCGGTCCTTGGAGCTGTGGTCTTCTTTCTCGCCCGCGACA
>CAWBHU010000009.1:0-390443 GCA_963788805.1 uncultured Alphaproteobacteria bacterium | reverse complement strand
CGACCAGCGCTCGAACGGCCGATTGTGACGGCACCGCCTCGAAGGTGATCTCGATCGCCCAGCGCCCGTCCTCGCACTCGAACGTGGCAATTGCGCCATTCATCGGACACCTCGCCCAATGTGGTGGCGAGGCGGCGGGCGGTCTGCTCGTCGCAGTCCAGGCGGGCGGTGGTGGTGGTCATTGCAGGTTGTTATTCGCGGCGGCGGTCGTTATGTGACGCCGCAATGTCTATCAAACCTGCAACGGATGCCGAAACCGCGGCGTTGGCCCTGGCTGAGCGCAATGGCTGGCCGGAAGAGCTGCGAACGTTTCTGACCGCTATCCGCGCGAGGTGTGGACCGGGCACGAAAACCTCGGCCAGATGTGCCAATTCTGGCTATCGCGCCACAACATGTTTCGCGAGCTCGCCGCCGCGATCGAAGATGCGTTGACCCGGTACCGCGACGGCAAAGTTGGCGCAGAGGAGTTCGTCAATTTCTTTGCGCCGCGGCTGCAATTCTTTCTCCAGCAATTGCACGCGCATCATCACATCGAGGATTTCCATTACTTCCCGATCTTCCGGAAGGCGGAGCCGCGGCTGCTCGCCGGCTTTGATGTGCTGGAGGCCGATCACGTCACGCTGCATCACGACATCGATTCGACAGTGTCCGCCGCGAACGGATTGCTGCAGAGCTTCTCAGGCGATGCGGACACGCTCAAACGTGCTGCCGACACCTATGCCGATGCGTCGGGCGCGCTGTTCAAGGGCCTGAAGCGGCATCTCGATGACGAGGAAGATCTGATCGTGCCACTGATCCTCGATCGCAGCGAGCACAAGCTCGGCATCGGGCACTGAGGCTAGTTGGTCTCGCGGATCCGCGTCCGGAGCCGATACGATTCAAACGAAGGCGCGGCGGCCGGAGCGGCGAACAAGCCGGCCTCGCGATCCGTCAGGCTGTCGATCGGTAGCGTTTTGATCGCGATGTTGGCTGCCGGGGCACGGTAGGCCGCGTCATGTCCCTTGACGCCAGCGACCGGCGCGGCTTGCGCCAGCGTCCAGGCGAACAGCGTGATGAGCATGACGGCGAACGCGAGCAGCAACCGCGAGATGGCGGAATTCTCGCTCGTCAGTGCGATGCTTTTGACCCGCCGCCTCACGCTCAGCCTCCGCGACCGGGTGGGGCGCAGGGCGCACCGTTACGGTCGCAGGATTAAGCGGCTGGAGGTGTTTTTTGTTCCGCTCACATTAGCGCGAGCTATGCGCTAATAGCGGCGCTCGCGGAAAAACTCGCCAAAGCCGGAGCCGCGGGTGGTCCGCTCGTAAGGGTAATAAGACCCGCACGAAGTCGTTGCCTCGCGGATCGCGGCCGCGCCAATGCGACGGCAGCGGCTCGGCCGCATAGCCATCGTCGCCGTAGGGATCGACCCCGCGCTTGGCGACCGGCTCGCCGGGCCCGCCGGGGATAGTTCCAGTGAGGACGACGCGCGTGTTGCCATCTTCTCCTCGCGCACCAGCCCCCAGAGGATGGCGGCGTGCTGCGGCGAGAGGCGCACGCAACCATGCGAGGCGGGGCGGCCGAGCCTTTTATGTCGAAGCTGCCGTGAATGGCGTGGCCGTCCATCGTGAAGAAGATGGAGTTGGCATCGGCGCTTCGTCCCACTCCCGGCTGAAGTGGTCCTTCTCCATCCGGAACGGCTGAAACACGCCGGCCGGGGTGTCGTAGCCCCGCTGGCCGGTCGAGACCGGCCAGTCGTAGAGCGGCACGTCATTGCGCGAGACGATCATGCGCTGCTTGGCTTTGTCGATCGTGATCAGAAGCGCAGCGTCGCTCGGCCCGGCGAACACCGCCAGGCCGAGCATCGCAACGATCGCCGCCGCCATTAGGCGCATGCACTTACTGCCAAGGACAATACGTAACGCACTGAGGTGCCGTTCCGCCTTCGACCGTCTCAACTTCGGTCCAGGTCAGCTGGCACCCGTCCTCGGTGATGCCTTCGCATACGTCGGCCGGGGCCGAAAGATAGGCGTAGGGGTAATAGGTCGCCGCACCGACGGCGATAGGGGCAAGCACGCTGAGCGCGACAAAGGTGCGCCAGCCATTGTCATAGCGCACGCGGTACGGCCCGCCGCGCCAATAGGTGTAGTTACGGCCGCCATAGGCCCATTCGCCGCTGCCGGCGCTCCAGGCGCGGGCGCGGGCGCCCTCAAACCGGCGGCGCTCGCCGCTGAAGGTGACCTGCCGCGGCGCCGGGCGCGTCACTGTCGTGCGGGTGCGCGTGCCGGAGGGCGAGGTGGTGGTCTTGGTGCGCGTCGTCGCGCCGGACGGAGCGTTGTCGTCCTGGTGCGCACGTCGGTGCCGCCGGGCCATTCGACCAATTTACGCGCGTGGTCGCGCCGGAGGGACCGTGGTCCTTCTGGTCTTGACGTCGGCGCCGGCGCCCGGCCGGTTAACCGAGCGCGTCGTCGTTGTTGCGCCGGATGGACGCGTGGTGGTGCGCGTCTTCACCGTGGCGCCGCCACGGGTCGTCGTGGTCTTGGCGCGTGGTGGTGCGGCCCTCGACGGTTCGCCGCTCCTGCGCGGAGAATTCGGTGGTCGCTGCGTCATTTGCCGAAGCAAATGTACAGCGGCGAGTCATCGCGGCACAGGCAAACGCGCCCGCCGCAAGCATGCTCGATATCCGGATCATGTCAGTCCTCTTTTTCCGGCCCGGCGGAGTGCCGGGCCTAAAACTCGTTGCATTACTCGCCGCCGAGCGCGAGCGCCCAATAACGGCGGCCGTTGGAAGCCAGCGCAGATGCAAGGCCGTAAGCCGACACGTCGCCGCGCAGCATGTTTGCCCTGTGTCCCTTGGAGCGCGCCCATTGCCGGATCGCGCAATCCTCGCTGTCGCAGCCGAACGAGACGTTCTCCGCCGCGGTGGTGCCGAGATGCGCGACGCGCTGCTTGAAATTGGCGTGGTCGAGCTTGCCGCGGCCCGCCATGCTGGAGGCCTGCTGCTGCGCGACGCCGGCGAGCGCCGGGGAATAGGAGAGCGCCGGCTTGCCGTGCTGGGCGCGGAATGAATTGAGGTCGAGCCCATGCGCGAGGCTCGGCGTCAGCGCCAAGGCGACGGCCGGAAGAATCGATCGGAACTCTGTGATGTGCACGGGCGAGCAACGCCAGTGGCTTCACTTCGTTCCGCTGTCTTCCCACATAGGCGGCGAGGAGAACAGCATGTCCGAGCCCCTGGTCGTCGTCATTCCGCATTCGCTTGGAAAAGATGAGGCGTTGCGCCGCATCAGGGACGGTTTGGGCCGCGCCAAGACCGAATTCGCCAGCCTGCTGACCCTCGAGCAGGAGGCCTGGCAGGGCGACCGGCTCGACTTTGCCGCCCGCTCGCTCGGCCAGCGCGCGGCGGGCTCCATCACGGTCTATGACGGCTCGGTGCGGCTCGAAGTGACCTTGCCCTGGCTGCTCGCCAAATTCGCCAAGGCGGCGCAGCGCGTGATCGGCCAGCGCGGGCAATTGATGCTGGAAAAGAAGTGAGCGGCGACCAGCCGGTCATCCCCGGCATCCCTCTAAATGAAAATGACCGGGGATCTCGCGCCACATTGACGCTTCACCTCTCCGCTTGCGGAGAGGTCGCCACGCGCGAAGCGCGCCGGGTGAGGGCGCTTTACGAGCCCTCACCCGGCTCGCACGCTTACTGCGTGCTCGCCACCCTCTCCCGCAGGCGGGAGAGGGAAAGAAAGGATGCCGTAATTGAAACAAACTGCGCGGGCCACCATAACCTTTGGCTTGACCATCAGCGGCTGACGCTGATGGCGGCTCAGGGGGCATGATGCATCACCGGTCAATCCTGTCGCTGCTCTTCATACTGGCGCTCGCCGCGCCGGCGTCACGCCGGCAATCTCATTCCCGGCACCAACTGCCCCGCCTTCAAGGACGACACCTACTTCCACGCCGACATCAGCCAGCTGCCCAGGCATCCGCGCAGCGACGCCTGGATGAAGAGCATGAATTCGGCCAGCACCGACCTGCATCCCGACTTCGGCCCGTCATTCGGCGACCTGCCCAGACATGCCCTACGGCATCCCGATCACCGTCGTCGACGGCAGCCACGGCAAGGTCAATGTCACGTTCCAGTACGCCAACGAGAGCGACAACGTGCCGTATCCGCTCGGCGCCGGACACCAAGGTCGAGGGCGGGCAGTGGCAGCAGCGGCGACCGCCACACCATCATCGTCGATCGCTCGACCTGCCGGCTCTACGAGACCTGGGCGACGCGCCGGCAGCGGCAACCAGTGGAGCGCCGGCTCCGGCGCGGTCTGGAATCTCAACGCCACGCGCTGCGCCCGCGACGGCTGGACCTCGGCCGACGCCGCCGGCCTGCCGATCCTGCCGCTGCCTGCTCCGCTACGAGGAGGTGCAGGCGCGCAACATCGACCACGCCATCCGCTTCACCACCGACGCTGACCGCGCGGCGCTATCTGTGGCCGGCGCGACACCAGGCCGGCGGCAGCAACAGCCAGAACGTGCCGCCGATGGGCGCGCGCTTCCGCCTGAAGGCGAACTTCCCGATCGCGCCCTACCGCGCCGACACCAGGGCGGTGCTGCGCGCGATGAAGACGTACGGCCTCGTCCTCGCCGACAACGGCTCCAACTGGTTCTTCCAGGGCACCGCCGACCCGCGCTGGCAGGGATCAACGACATGCTCGACGAGCTGAAGTCGATTCCGGCGTGCGCCTTCGAGGCGGTCGATACGTCGAGCCTGATGATCGGCCGCAACAGCATGCGGGTGGCGCCCTAGACGCCGCCAGCAGGACAGTCCTCACGATGGCCGCTATACTGCGGCACGGCTGCAAGCCGCGGGGGGACGATGCATTTACGCGTACTGATGGGCGCCATGGCGCTCCTTCTTGTCGTTGCGCCGGCGCGCGCCGCCACAGTCGGTCCCTGCACTGTCTTCCCGCCCGGCAACGTGTTCGACGCCGATATTTCCGGCCTGCCCAAGCATCGCAAAAGCGACCTTTGGATGATAACATGAGACCGGCCAAGACGCTGTTTGCGGACTTCGGCCCGTCCTCCGGCAGTGCGTTGCCGGCGCCCAATGGCGTTCCGTGGACGACCGTTACCAATGCACAGCCGAACGCGACGATCTCATTCACCAACACGGCGGAGAGCGACGCGGGGCCGTACCCGATCCCCAATAACGCCCCGATCGAACGCGGGCCCGGCCGGCGCGTCGTCGTGATCAACACCGACACCTGCATGCTCTACGAGATCGGAGGGGCGCGCCGCATCAACACCAGCTGGACCGCGCTGTCCGGCGCGACATTTGACCTCAACTCATACGCAATGCGCCCGAAAGGCTGGAGGTCGGCCGACGCCGGCGGCCTGCCGGTCTTTCCGCTCCTGCTGCGCTGGGATGACGTAGCCGCGGACCAGCTCACCTATCCGATCCGCTTCACCATGACGCGGACCCAGACGTTCTTCCTCTGGCCGGCGCGCCACGACGCCGGCACGACAACCAGCCGCCACTTCCCGCCGATGGGCGCGCGGTTTCGGCTCAAGAGCGGCTTCGACATCAGCGGCTTCCGTGCCGACACCCAGGTGGTGCTGCGCGCGATGAAGACGTACGGCCTCGTCCTCGCCGACAAGGGCTACGACTGGTACTTCCAGGGCGAGGTCAACGACAACTGGCCGACCGCCATGATCGACGAGCTCAAGACCATCCGGGCGAGCGAGTTCGAGGCGGTGGATATCTATCCGATCGGGATCAGCCAGCACCAGCCTGACCCAGGAAGTGCAGCCCGTCGAATCTGGTCGCCTCATCCTCGAGACGCCCTTCGCTACGCTCGCTCCTCAGGATGAGCCGGAGTTAGCAGCGGCTTGCCCCGGATATCCGTCGCGCTGTCGATCCTGATCAGCACGCGCGAACCCCTTGTCGGCGCCGGCATGCTCCTGCTCGCGCTTGTGCAGCTTCGCAAAGATCGCCTCGCGCATCGGCCCGCTCTCGTAACTGCGCGGTGCCGAAGAAGCGCAGGAAGCCCGACTCCATCTTGCCGTCGCGCTGCGCCTTCATGTTCACGTACATGATGCAGACGCGCGGATCGCGCTGCAGGCAGTCGAGGATGGTGCCGCGCGTGCGCTCGAGATAGGCGAGGTGCTCCCCGTCGAACACGATCATCGAGCCCTTCGGCCCCATCACCGGCCCGCCGGGGCCATTCACGGCCAGCAGCAGCGGATAGCCGTCGTCCCAGGCGGTGGTGATGAGGGAGATGATGTGGGCGGGGAGGGGCATTGGCCGCGTGTCGTTGCAATGCAGAGCATAGCTTAGCGCGGATTATGGCGCTTTGGCTTGCCTAAGGTAGAGGGTTGGGTACAATTCTAGATTGCAAACCTGGGAGGGGGATATGGCGAAGCGAAAGAAACGCCGAGCGCGTCCGCGACGATATACGCGAGCGCATTCGGACGGCCAAATAAAGACAATGCTTCGAACTATTCTCAGAACGTTTGATCTGCCCCAGGGATCAGTTCGCATTGTCAGACCTGACGGTCGGCGCATCCGTGCAAACGCCACTGTCAAAGCGCTCAAGCGCGCTTGGCAATAAACGTTCACCAACACATTCGTCTATTCAGAGAATCCACGCGACCGGACAAACTCAGCGTTCATGACCTTTTCCAACGGGATCGCCGCTATGTCGTGCCGTTGTATCAACGCTCGTATGTGTGGACACGCGAGGAGCAGTGGGAGCCGCTCTGGGAAGACATTGAAAGACAGGCCGAAGCCTGCTTGCTCGCGGAAAACTTTGTCGCACGACGCTCACACTTTTTAGGAGCTGTGGTTCTTAACGTCGCGAAGATCGTGGGGAGTCTTGCTGCTAAGTCCGAGATCATTGACGGTCAGCAACGCCTTACGACCCTGCAAGTATTTTTGGCCGCTCTCCGCGATTATGCCCAGTCAATAAAATTTATCTCATTTCAATAAGCTGAGCCGTCTCACACTAAACGAAGACGAAAAACCCGGTTCGGGAGATAAGTTAAGGTTGGCAACGAATGAAATATTGTCATGGGCTAACGCTGACAGCGGCTTCCCCAGACAAGCTCATCTCCCAACTCGGTGTGGCAAGAGATGCAATGCCGCGACTGGCAAGTGCATACGTTTATTTCTATGAGATACTAAAGAATTCGTCAATCGAAAAGACGGCGAGGATTTGGCTGCCAAGGACCATCGCATATTCGGAACTCAACGGCAGCGGTTCGGACGTCGCTCCAAGTGGTCGTTATTGAGCTTGAAGAGAATGATGATCCTCAAGTCATCTTCGAGACACTTAACGCGCGTGGGCAGCCTCTGTTGCCATCAGATTTGATAAGAAACTTTGTTTTCCTTCAGGCGGCGAACGATCCGAACTTAGACGCCGATGATCTGTACGAAAAGTACTGGAAAGCATTCGATAATCTAAGGACAGAGATCGCTGTCAAAGGCGAGAACCGCTTTGGCATGTTGAAGAGCGGCAAGGCCGCCTTACCCGTCCCCGTATCGATCTATTTCTCTATCATTATCTGACGATGAAGACAGAACGAGATCTGAACATTGGACAACTTTTTCGCGAATTTAGAGATTGGCGAGACGACGAAGATGAGGAAAATGCATCGGTCGAAGAGTTTTTGGCAGATCTCAAGAGCTACAGCGAAATCTTCGCCAAATTGATTGAACCGAAAGGCATCAATCGAACCAGCGTATTTGCCAAGAGACTGAAGACACTCGACATCAGCACAGTATATCCTTTGCTCTTGTACGTGCTTTCATTGCGAGAGGACCAACTCCCGCTTCCTGAGCGCAATCAGATACTCGATGATTTAGAATCGTGGTTAGTGCGCCGTCTGATCTGTCAGTTGACCAACAAAAACTATAATCGTTTTTTTGTTTCTCTTTTAGCGAAGGTCAAACGCGTCAACTTTTCAGAAGTGCCTCGTATTATCCGCGAGGAATTGCTTCGTTCAAAGGAATTGACAGCTAGCTGGCCCAGCGACGACGAATTTAAGTCTGGTTGGCTCTCTAAACCCATCTATGTCGGCTCTCGCCTGACCGAAGCGCGATGTTACTTCGCGCGATCGAAGAAAAAATCCGAACGACCCGCAATGAAGCTATCACTCTTCCTCCTGCGCTTTCAGTCGAACACCTGCTCCCCCAAAAGGGAAAGTAGAAAACTACCCATAGGCAATGGATATGGACCTCGAGATCAGGGCGAAACCGTTGAACGGCTTCGGGGGCGCCTGATGAATACAATGGGTAATTTGACCTTGCTACGCGCAGGAATTGAACTCTTCGATCAGCAACGGTCCTTTCGCGGCAAAGGCTCTGGCAATCGCCGCAGACAGCGACCTTCGCCTTAATGCCTGGTTGCGCGGCAATGCTATCAACGCCTGGTCTGAAAAAGAAATTATCTTCCGAGGCACTGAACTGTTTTCTAGCGCGATTACTCTCGGCCAGTTCCAGAGAGGCCAAATGTGCCAATTGAGTTGGACCTAGGACTTCGAGAAGGAGACAACGAATTTTTGGGTGAGTGCCGAAGACTTCTCCGATCATCGATGGCTCTGGTAGCTGAGCAACTTCTTGAAGAACTTAGAAAACAATATTCCGGCGCATTCACTGAAGGGAAGCTGCGAAATTGGACGAACTACCCAGATAATTTCGTCTCTATGACGATCCAGAATAGAGATGAGTTGTTGCTTGTTATCGTTAGAGGAGAAATGAAGACCTTCAATGCTCCAGCTTTAGAACTAAAGCGTGCCCGAACGAAGTATTACTCACGATTTAAAATTAAATCTGCCGCGCAACTGGCCGACGCAGTCAAAGTCATTCTGCAGGCTGCGAAAAACTGAGCGGCTCACACCCGCTCCACAAAACTATCCACCACGCGCTTTTCGCCCGCCCTGTCGAACGCGATGGTGAGCTTGTTGCCGTCCACCAGCACGACATTGCCGTTGCCGAATTTCTGGTGAAACACGCGGTCGCCGACCGCGAATTGCGAGACGGTGCCGGTCGATTTGGCGACCAGCTCGCCCTCGATGGTCAGCGGCGTGCGGCGCTTGGCGCGGCCCTCTGATTTGGGCGGCCGGGCAGGGCCGAGCATCGTCCTCATAAACCGTGCGGTCGCTGGAGTCGTAACTCCCCGCGTCGGGATCAGGCACATAGCTGAGCTGCCCGCTCTCGCGGAATCCGCGCCGCGGCTTCGGCGCGCCGGTCTCGTCAAACTCGCTCTGTTCGCCGCGCGCCTTGCGCTCCTGCGCGCGCCGCCAGCCGGGCGTGCCGTAGTTCGAGCCGAAATTCATGTCGTCGAACCGGCTCGCGCCATAGCCGCCCATGCCGAAGCCGCCGGCGCCGCCCTGCGCCTCCTTCACCTCGACATGCTCCTCCGGCAGCTCGTCGAGGAAGCGCGAGGGCACGGTGGTGGTCCACATGCCGTGGATGCGCCGGTTGCTGGCGAAATAAAGCTTGGCGCGCTTCCTCGCGCGCGTCAGGCCGACATGGGCGAGGCGGCGCTCCTCCTCGAGCCCGGCGCGGCCGCTCTCGTCGAGCGTGCGCTGGCTCGGGAACACGCCTTCCTCCCAGCCGGGCAGGAACACGGTGTCGAACTCCAGCCCCTTGGACGAGTGCAGCGTCATCACGTTCACCGCCTCGTCGCTCTCGGCGTTGTCGCGGTCCATCACCAGCGAGATGTGCTCGAGGAAGCCGGCCAGGTTCTCGAATTCCTCCATGGAGCGCACCAGCTCCTTGAGGTTCTCCAGCCGGCCGGCGGCGTCGGCGCTGCGGTCCTTCTGCCACATGTCGGTGTAGCCGGATTCGTCGAGCACGATCTCGGCCAGCTCGGTGTGCGGCAGGGTTGCCATCTGGGTGCGCCAGCGCGCGAAGTTCGCCATCACCTCGCGCAGCGAATTGCGCGGCTTCGGCTTCATCTCGTCGGTGGCGGCGATCGCCTCGGCCGCCTCGGTGAGCGGCATCTTCTTCTTGCGCGCGTATTCGTAAAGCATCTGCACCGCGGCGTCGCCGAGCCCGCGCTTGGGCACGTTGATGATGCGCTCGAAGGCGAGGTCGTCGGCCGGCTGCGCGATCACGCGGAAATAGGCGAGCGCGTCGCGGATCTCCTGCCGCTCGTAGAAGCGCGGGCCGCCGATCACGCGGTACGGCAGCCCCATGGTGACGAAGCGGTCTTCGAATTCGCGCATCTGGAACGAGGCGCGCACCAGGATGGCGATCTCGTCGAGCGTGTGGTCCTCGCCGCGGTCGGTGGCTTCACGCTGCAGCCGTTCGATCTCCTCGCCGACCCCGCGGGCTTCTTCCTCGGAATCCCAGCAGGCGGTGACCTGCACCTTCTCGCCGGGGACGTCCTCGGTGCGCAGCGTCTTGCCGAGCCGGCCTTCATTGTGGGCGATCAGGTGCGAGGCGGAGGCGAGGATGTGGCCGGTGGAGCGGTAATTGCGCTCGAGCCGGATCACCTTGGCGCCGGGGAAGTCGTGCTCGAAGCGCAGGATGTTATCGACCTCGGCGCCGCGCCAGCCATAGATCGACTGGTCGTCGTCACCGACGCAGCAGATGTTCTTGCGATACGTGGCCTGCGCGCCTGGGGCAGCGGCGAACGGAGTCGGCCGGCTTTGCCGCCAGCGGCTTGGCCGGCGCATCGAATGTGTCGCCGAGGCCGCCGTCGTCTTCAGCCGCCGCCTCATCGCGCGGTGCATCCAGCGCATCGAATGCATCATCGCCCATCGGCGCATCGTCCGGCACCGGCACCGGCTCGACCGGCTTCGCCTGCGCCACCGGCGTCTGCGACAACAGCCGCAGCCACAGATACTGCGCGACGTTGGTGTCCTGATACTCGTCCACCAGAATGTAGCGGAAGCGCCGCTGATACCCGGCCAGCACTTCCGGGTTCTGCCGGAACAGCCGGATGCATTCCAGCAGCAGGTCGCCGAAGTCGCAGGCGTTGAGCGTCTTCAGCCGCTCCTGATACGCGCCATAGAGCTTCTTGCCCTTGCCGTTGGCGAAGCTCGCGCCTTCGCCGGCCGGCACCAGGTCCGGCGTCAGGCCGCGGTTCTTCCAGCCGTCGATCAGCCCGGCGAACACGCGCGCCGGCCAGCGCTTGTCGTCGAGCCCTTCGGCTTCGAACAATTGCTTGAGCAGGCGGATCTGGTCGTCGGTGTCGAGGATGGTGAAGTTGTTCTTCAGCCCGACCAGCTCGGCGTGGCGGCGCAGAATCTTGACGCCGATCGAATGGAAGGTGCCCATCCACGGCATGCCCTCGACCACCTGGCCGACCATCAGGTGGACGCGCTCTTTCATCTCGCGCGCCGCCTTGTTGGTGAAGGTGACGGACAGGATCTCGTTCGGCCGCGCGCGGGCGAGGTTGAGAATGTGGGCGATGCGGGTGGTCAGCACCCGGGTCTTGCCGGTGCCGGCGCCGGCCAGCACCAGCACCGGGCCGTCCAGCGTCTCCACCGCCTCGCGCTGCTCCGGATTGAGGTCGGCGAGGTAGGGCGTCGGCCGTGCGCCGAGCGCGCGCGCGGCAATGCCGCCCGGATTGGAACGGGCAGGCGCCTCGTCGCGCGGAAAGGGTTTCGGTTCGGCCATCGTTTGAGTCGGAATATGGCACCGCAGTGCCTGAATCGTGAGGGCCGCTTATCAAATTATCCCGGCTTTACAAGCGATTATGGCCCGACCTAGCGTCGGCCAAACGGTTTTGGGAGGGCGATGTGAGACTGCAAGACAGAGTGGCCATCATCACCGGCGCGGGCCGGGGCATCGGGCGCGACATCGCGCTGGCCTATGCGAAAGAGGGGGCGAAAATCGTGGTCGCCGACGTCGACCCGAAAACCGCGGAATCGACCGCGGCCGAAATCGGCAAAAACGCGATCCCGAGCACGCTCGATGTCAGCAAGCAGCAGGACGTCGCGGCCTGCGTCGCACTGGCGGCGAAGACGTTTGGGCGGGTCGATATCCTGGTCAACAACGCGATGAAAATCGTGCCCGGCAAGCTCGAGGAACTCCCGGTCGAGGCCTGGGACACGACGATGAATATCGGGCTGCGCGGCGCCTTCATGATGAGCCAGGCCTGCGCCAAACACATGATCGCGCAGAAGAAGGGCGCCATCATCAACATCGCCTCGATCGCCGGCCTGTTTCCCTACAACTGGGCCGGCTCCTACAGCGTGGTGAAGGCCGGCCTGATCATGCTCACCAAGCTGCAGGCGCTGGAGTGGGCGCACTTCGGCATCCGCGCCAACGCCATCACGCCGGGCTACATCCGCACGCCCGGCACCGAAGCCATGTACGCCGATCCGGAAATCTACGAAGGCCGCCGCAAGGGCGTGCCGATGGGCCGGGTCGGCTCCGGCGAGGACATTGCCGGGCCCGCGATCTTCCTCGCCAGCGACGATGCGCAATACACGACCGGCAGCGTGGTCGGCTCCGATGGCGGCCAGGCGATCGGCTATTTCTCGCTGGTGCCGGGGCGGCGCTTCTCCGGCGGCCGCATCGATTAGGCCGTGACGCGTATCTCTCGTCCGGCTCTACGCCCGCGTCCTCGCGCTGCTCAAGCCGAATGCGGCGCTCGCCTGGACGCTGGCGGTCGCCAATCTGGCGCTGGCCGGCGCGCAATTCGCCGAGCCGGTGCTGTTCGGCAAGGTGATCGACGCGCTGTCGCGGCCGGGCGGGGCGGATTTCCCGGCGCTGGTCCGCCTGCTGCTGGTCTGGCTCGGCTTCGGGCTGTTCACGATCGTCTGCGGCACGGTGGTTGCGTTGTACGCCGACAAGCTGGCGCATCGCCGCCGGCAGGGCGTGCTGTCGGACTATTTCGAGCACGTTCTGTCGCTGCCGATCGCGTTCCACGGCGGCATGCATTCCGGCCGCGTGCTCAAGGTGATGCAGAGCGGCACCGACTCGCTGTGGGGCCTCTGGGTCGGCTTCTTCCGCGACCACCTGTCGGGCTTCGTGTCGTTCCTCGTCCTCCTTCCCCTCTCTCTGTTCCTGAACTGGAGATTGGGTGCTCTGCTCATTGTCCTCTGCATCTTCTTCGCCGCGGTCACGTCCTACGTGCTGCGCAAGACCGAAGGGATGCAGGGCGAAGTGGAGGAGCGCTATTCGGAGCTTGCCGAGCGCGCCTCCGACACGCTCGGCAATGTCGCGCTGGTGCACAGCTTCTCGCGCATCGACGCCGAGGTGCGCGATCTTCGCATCGTCATCGACAAGCTGCTGGCGGCGCAGATTCCGGTGCTGTCGTGGTGGGCGGTGGTGAACGTTCTCACGCGCGCCGCCACCACGCTGACGGTGCTGTCGATCATCGGGCTCGGCGCCTGGCTCAATACGCAGGGCCTCGCCAGCGTCGGCGAGATCGTCACCTTCATGAGCTTTGCCGGCTTGCTGATCGACCGGCTGCAGAACACGGTCAATTTCGTCAATCACATCTTCACCGAGGCGCCGCAGCTCGAAGATTTCTTCCGCGTGCTGGGCACCGCCTCGACCATCAAGGACCGGCCGGGCGCGATCGATCCCGGGCGTCGTGCGCGGCAAGGTCGAATTCCGCGACGTGACATTCCACTACGACGACCGGCGGCCGGCGGTCGAACATCTCAACTTCACGGCGGAGCCGGGCGACACGATTGCGCTGGTCGGGCCGACCGGCGCGGGCAAAAGCACCGCGCTCGCGCTCCTGCATCGCACGTTCGACCCGCAACAGGGCGCGATCCTGATCGACGGCCGGGACATCCGCGACATCCAGGTCGCGGCGCTCCGGCGCAATATCGGCGTGGTGTTTCAGGAAGGCCTGCTGTTCAACCGCTCGATCGCCGAGAACCTGCGGATCGGCAAGCCGGATGCGACCGAGGAGGAGCTGCGGGAAGCCGCGCGCCGCGCCCAGGCGCTCGATTTCATTCTCGCGCATCCGGACGGCTTCAACGCCCATGTCGGCGAGCGCGGCCGCATGCTGTCGGGCGGCGAGCGTCAGCGGCTCTCGATCGCGCGCGCGTTTCTCAAGGACCCGCCGATCCTGATCCTGGACGAAGCCACCAGCGCGCTCGACGCCCGCACCGAGCAATTTCTGCTGATTGCGCTCGACGAAATCATGAAGGGCCGCACCACCTTCGTGATCGCGCACCGGCTCGCGACCATCCGCAAGGCCACGCGGATCCTGGTGTTTCAGAACAGCCGCATCATCGAGACCGGCACGTTCGACGCGCTGGTGGAAGAGGGCGGCTTCTTCGCCGAGCTGGCGCGGGCGCAGTTCATGGCGCCGCCGCTGGTGGAGCCCTAGCGCTTCGCCGGCATTGCGATCTTGCGGCCGGCCCCTTCGGGGAGGGGCAGCCTGGCGTGCGCTTCTTTCATCTTCGCGAACCGCTCCATCACATCGGCCGGCCAGGGCGCGACCTTCTTCGCCGCCATGTCGATATGCAGCGTCATGTTCTCGGAGGTGGCCGAGAGCCAGCCCTCATCGGCATGCACCAGTTCTTCGAAGTAGTGCATGCGCTTGGCGTCGTAATCGAGCAACTGAAAGCGCACCCGGACCGGCGTGGCTTCGTGGATCTCGCGCAGGTAGCGCACGTGCACTTCGGCGGTCATGGTCGAGTGGTTGGCGCGCTTGAGATAGCTCGGCCCGATGCCGAGCTGCTCATAGACCTCGTCCACCGCGCGGTCGAACAGCACGTTGTAATAGGCCATGTTGAGGTGGCCGTTATAATCGATCCATTGCGGCTCGACCCGCATCACCGACGAGACGAAAGGCGCGTCCATCATTTCGCCTTGATGGGATAAACGGCCTTCTCGCCGCTCAGCACGCGCGCAACGTCGCTGGCGCACTTGGTCTGCAGCTCGTTGAGCGCCTCGACCGAATAGAACGCCGTATGCGGCGTGAGGATCAGATTGTCGCGGCCGAGCAGCGGCGAATCCTTCGGCATCGGCTCGGTGGTGATGACGTCGAGCGCAGCCCCGCCGACCTGACCTGAATCGAGCGCCGCGAGCAGCGCCGTCTCGTCGATCAGCGGCCCGCGCGCCGTGTTGATGATCATCGCGCCTTTCTTCATCTTGCCGAACGCGGCGGCGTTCATCAGGCCGCGCGTCTCCGGCATCAGCGGTGCGTGCACCGAAACGAAATCGGACGTGGCGAGCAGCTGGTCGAAGCTCACGCTCTCGACGCCGGCCTCCTTGAACAGCTCGGCCTTCGCAAACGGATCGTAAGCGACGACTTTCAGGCCGAGCGCCTTCGCCTTCGGCGCCAGCATGCGCGGAATATTGCCGAAGCCGACCAGGCCGAGCACGCGGCCGGCCAAGCGGTGCATCGGCGTCAGCGGCGGCACTTCCCAGCGGCCCGACTGCACCAGCTTGTTCGACTGCGGGACCTTGCGCGCCAGCGCCAGCAGCAGCGCGAGCGCATGGTCGGACACTTCGTGGATGCAGTAGTCCGGGACGTAATTGACCTGGATGCCTTTCTCGCCGGCGGCGACCAGATCGATATTGTCGACGCCCAGTCCGAACCGGCCGATCGCCTTGCACTTGGTGAGCTGCATCAGCAGCTCGCGCGTCAGCTTGGCGTAGGTGACGAGGATCGCATCGGCATCCTTTGCGACCGCCAGAATGTCCTCTGGCGAGGAGCTTTTCGCCATCCGCAGCTCGTAATCGATGCGGGACAGCGCCGCTTTCGCCGGATCGAGCGAGGGAAAGACGTTGTCGGTCATAGCGATCAGGAAGCGGGCCATACGAAACTCCGGCGATTGGGCGGCGCACCATAAACATCCTTGCCCATTGCGGGCAATCGCACCCCGCCTTTTCGCGCGACGAAAGAAGGGTCATGATCGCGCTTAAGAGGCGCATCGACGCCTCAAGGGGGAGACGCGCATGAAGAAGTTCGTCATTACGCTCGCGCTGGCCTGCGTTGCTGCATTCGCCGCGCAAGCGCAGACCTATCCGTCACGCCAGATCACGCTGATTGTTCCGTTCCCGCCGGGCGGCTCGACCGACACCGCCGCGCGCATCATGGCCGAGCGGCTGAAGCCGATCCTCGGCCAGCCGATCATCATCGAGAATGTCGGCGGCGCAGGCGGCAGTCTTGGCGTCAGCCGTCTCTCCAAGGCGCCTGCCGATGGCTACACGATCGACATCGGCCAGTGGGACACCCATGTCGGCAGCATCATCTACAAGCTCGACCACGATCTCGAGAAAGACTTCGAGCCGATCGCGCTGATCTCGCAGAACCCGCAATTGATGGTGGCGAAGAAAGATCTTCCCGCCAACACTGTCGGCGAGCTGGTCGCCTGGATGAAGGCCAACCCCGGCAAGACCAATTACGTCAATCAGAACGCGGCCGCTCATGTCACCGCAGTGCTGTTCGAGCAATTGACCGGCCAGAAGATGCAGCTCATTCCCTATCGCGGCGCAGGCCCGGCAATGACTGATCTCATTTCAGGTCAGGTCGATCTGCTGGTCGTGCAGGGGGCAGTGGCGTTGCCGCAAATCCGCGGCGGCAAGATCAAGGCGCTCGCCAATCTCTCGCCGCAGCGCTCGGCGTCAATGCCGGACATTCCAACGGCCGACGAGACCGGCGTGCGGGGACTTTATATGTCGGGCTGGTTCGGCTTCTGGGCGCCGAAGGGCACGCCCAAGGATGTTATCGCCAAGCTCAATGCTGCCACGGTGGAGGCGCTGGCCGATCCCGCCATCAAGGCGCGCTTCACCGAGCTCGGGCTCGACGTCGCGCCACGCGAGCTTCAGTCGCCGGAAGGTCTCGCCAAATTCCAGAAGGGCGAGATCGACAAGTGGTGGCCGATCATCAAAGGGCGCCAACATCGGAGCCCAGGCGAACTAGGGACGGCCTGAAGTTCGCAACCCACGCGGGCTGCGAACTTCAGTTTCCGGACACTAGAACGATACGATCGAGACCCAGTTCGAGCCTTTGCCGGTCGGATATTTGCCGATCGGCTTGAGCGCGCCGCTTTCGCCGTCGATCGCGTAGGTCGAGATCGTGTCCGACTTTTCGCCGGTCACGACCACGAACTTGCCGGTCGGGTCGATGGCAAAGCCGCGCGGCTGCTTCTCGGTCGGCGTGCTGCCGACAAAGGTAAGCTTCCCGCTCGCCGCATCGACCTTGAAGCCGCCGAGCGTGCTTGACGTGCGCTCGGCCGCGTAGAGGAAGCGGCCGTTCGGCGTCAGATGAAGATCGGACGCCCAGATGTCGTTGTCGGTGTTGCGCGGCGGCGGACCGCCAGGAGCGCCCACCGCGCCGCGCGGCGCCCCGGTGACGAGCTTGGTGTCGGACGGCAGCGCGGACGCGGAGTTGAGCTCCTTGAGCGTGCCGGTCTTGGCGTCGAGTGACAGCGCAGTGACCGTGCCGGTCAGCTCGTTGAGCAGATAGACGTACTTGTTGTCCTTCGAGACGATGATGTGGCGCGGCCCGGTGCCTTGCTTCATCTGCACCGTCGCGGGCGTATTCGATGTGAGCTTGCCGCTCTTCTTGTCCAGCACGAACTGGAAGATCTGGTCAGTGCCGAGATGGGGCACGTACACATATTTGTTGGTCTGGTCGGTGATGATCGAATGCGCGTTGCGCGCGGTCGGGATCACCTGGGCCGGCTCGCCGACCTTGCCGTCCTTGCCGATCGGATTCACCCCGACCTGATGAGCGCCATAGGACGCGCCAAGCAGGAAGCGGCCTGAACGGTCGATGGCGATGTAGGGATAGCTCTCCGCGAGCGGACCCTTGCCGACCAGCTTCAGCTCGCCCGACTTTTTGTCGATGCTGTAAGTGTAAGCCTCATAAGGCTTGGAGCGCACCGCCGCGATCAGGAAGCGCTTGTCGGGACTCACCGCCATCGGCATCACCACCTTGGCGGCAGCAACGCGTGGCCCGGGCTTCAGCGAGCCGTCCGCTTGCAGGACGTAGCTACCGATCTCGCCGTCGTCGGCGTTGGAGACATAGACATAGGTTGCTGCGAACGTCTGGCGTCGCCAACGCCAAGCGACAGCATGGCGGCAAGGATCTGTGTTTTCATGAGCTTCCCTCCCGTTTCCCAAACCAAGCTTACCGTGGCTGGAATGCGGCTGCCTAGCTAGGCCTCGAGGAAGGCTTCAACCTCGTCAAGGAATTTGGCCCAGGCCGGCTCTCCGGCCAGCAGGACGTGATTTTCGCTCTCCAGCGTTACGAAGCGGGCATTAGGGATTGAGATCGCCATTAATCGTCCTTGCTCGTGCGGAACGACGGCGTCGTGGCGCGAATGCAGGATCAAAGTCGGCACCTTCACTTTCGGCAGCAGGTGCGATGACATCAATATTGTCGCAGGCGCGGCGAATGCGGGCAGCGTTCTCCGCCGACGTGGTCATCCGCTGCAGTTCGGCGAACCAGCGGATTTGTTCGGGCGAACCGTTCGGAATGAAGACCGATGCGAAGGCGCGCATGAACGGCGAGTGCTCGTCGCCCCAGCCGTGGCGCAGCATTGACAGGAATATCTCGCCTTTCTCCTGTTCGCCGCGGAGGTTGCGACCCTGCGCGTAGCCGCCACTGATGATGAGCTTTGACACGCGCTCCGGATGGCGCACCACGTAGTCGATGGCGATGGCCGCGCCTTGCGAGATTCCAAGGATGTTGAATTTCTCGAAGCCGGTCGCGTCGGCGACGGCATCGAAATCGCTGACAAAGCTCGAAAAGGAAATCTCTTCGACATTCATGTCGGACAGGCCGGTGCCGCGGCCGTCATAGCGAACCAGCCGGGCCTTGCTGGCAAGCCAGTGCAGCAGCGGCGACCAGACCGGGCTCTCCCAGTCATATTCGAGGTGAGTGAGCCAGTTCGCAGTCTTGATCAGCGGCACGCCGGTCCCAACCGATGCGAGCGCCAGGCTGACATTGTCCTTGCTGCGGCAGAACGAAATCTGTCTGCTTCTCGGCGATCACCGGACGCGTTGAGCCGACTTCCGGCTGCTCTTCGACGCGGCGGACGCTGGCGACAAACCGCAACCCTTTGCGGGCGATGGTGCGGATCGTGTCCTGCTTTTCGCCGCTGTCGCCGACCGCCTTGCGCGCAGCATTGACCCGGCTGTCGAGCGTCGAATCCGAGACGATGCGGCCCTTCCAGACCGAAGCGATCAGGTCGTCTTTGCTGACGACGTGCTCGCGCTGCTCGATCAGATAGGTGAGCAGGTCGAAGACCTGCGGCTCGACATTGATCAAGGCGCCGCGCGACCGCAACTCGCGGCGGTCGGTATCGAGCGCGTAATTGTTGAATAAAAACAGCAAATTATGCCCCAAGAGCGCCGGCGCGGCCAGTTTAGCAGTTTTTGGCGTCTGCGACCTCAAGCGCAAATCAAGGGCGTCTCAAGGGCAATTCAAGCGCCGCTCAAAGTCTTTAGGCGCGGTCACAGGCATCTACCGGTCAACAAATTCCGGATTGGAGAGTGCCATGACGACCGAAACGATCCACCGCCGCAGCAACGGCACCATCGATATCGATTTCTACCGCGCGCGTGCCGCCCAGCGGCGCCAGATCCTGTTCAAGGTCCTATGCGCGCAAGTTCGCGCGCACTTTGCGCAAGGCCGCGGCCGCGACGTGGCGGTGGCTGACGCCGCCGAGCCGCCCGATGCCCGATCCGGGCGCGGTGATGCTCATCGCCGGCGCCGCCGTTCGCAACCCGCGACTGTGACGCGCCTCACCGAGATTTTTCGAACCCGGCGTAAGGCCATCGGAATTCCGACGACACCCAGAGGAGAATGACATGACACATGATTGACGCAGAGCAATCCGGCCGCCGCGCAGGCGACCGTCCTGAGCCGCGCGATCGCCCTGCTTTACGGAGTAGTGGCCTACGCGGTGTTCTTCTGCACGTTTCTTTACGCCATCGGCTTTGTCGAAGGCCTGCTGGTGCCCAAGGCAATCGACGACGGCGCGGTTGGCCCGCTCGTGCCGGCGCTGATCGTCAATGTGCTGCTGATGTCGGTGTTCGCCATCCAGCACAGCGTCATGGCCCGGCAGGGCTTCAAGCGCTGGTGGACGCAGTTCGTGCCCAAGAGTATCGAGCGCAGCACCTATGTGCTGCTGGCGAGCCTCGCTCTGGTCCTGCTGTTCTGGCAGTGGCAGCCGATCCCGCAGGTGATCTGGCAGGTCACCGATCCGGTGCTCGCGACTGCCATCATGGCGCTGTCGTTCGTCGGCTGGCTCCTGGTGCTGTTCAGCACGTTCCTGATCAATCACTTCGAGCTGTTCGGCCTGCACCAGGTGGTCAACAATATGCGCGGCCACGACATGCCGGCGGCCCGCTTCAAGACGCCGGTCCTGTACAAGGTGGTGCGCCACCCGATCTATCTCGGCTTCATCATCGCGTTCTGGGCGGCGCCGGTCATGACGGTCGGGCACCTTCTGTTTGCGGCCGTGACGACCGCCTACATCTTCGTCGGCATCTTCCTCGAAGAGCGCGATCTGGTCGGAATGTTCGGCGACGAATACCGCCGCTATCGCGCCCGCGTCGGCATGCTGATCCCGTTCCGCAAGTCCTGATCCTCCCCAGAGCCTTGGCGCCGGCAGCGATTTTGCCGGCGCCTCCTTCCTTCTGCTAACGTGCTGGACCAGAAGAAAGTCCGGTTCTCATGCAAGTTGCGGCGGGAAAGCCCGCATCCAAACCAAGCAAAACCCAGGTTGATCAGGCGGTCGCGGCGCTCACCGCCGCGTTCGGCAATCGCGTCGTGACCTCGCAGGCGGTGCGCGAGCAGCACGGCAACACCGTCACCTGGATTCCCGAACCAGCCGCCGGATGCGGTGGTCTTTCCGCAATCGACCGAAGACGTGCAGCAGGCGGTCCGCATTTGCGCCCAGCACGGCATGCCGATCATCGCCTTCGGCCAGGGCTCCTCGCTCGAAGGCCACGTCAATGCGCCGCAGGGCGGGGTCTCGATCGATTTCCGCGACATGAACAAGGTGCTGGCGGTGCATCCGGAAGACCTCGACTGCGTGGTCGAGCCCGGCATCACCCGCAAGCAGCTCAACGAACAGATCCGCGACCGCGGCGTGTTCTTCCCGATCGACCCCGGCGCCGACGCCTCGCTCGGCGGCATGGCGGCGACGCGCTGCTCCGGCACCAACGCGGTGCGCTACGGCACGATGCGCGACAATGTCATGGCGCTCAAAGTCGTGCTGCCGAACGGCGAGCTGATGACGACGGCGCGCCGCGCCAAGAAAAGCTCGGCCGGCTACGACCTGACGCGGCTGATGGTCGGCTCGGAAGGCACGCTCGGCGTCATCACCGAGTTGACCCTGAAGCTCGCCGGTATTCCCGAAGCGATTGCGGGCGGCATTTGTCCTTTTCCTTCGGTGGAGGCCTGTTGCAACGCTTCGATTACAACGATCCAGAGCGGCATTCCGGTCGCGCGCATTGAATTGCTCGATGCGTTGCAGGTGCGCGCGGTCAATCTTTATTCGAAGCTTGGACTGGCCGAGACGTCGATGCTGTTCCTCGAATTCCACGGCACCGAGGCGTCGGTCGCCGAACAGTCAAAAAGATTCGGCGAGATTGCCGCCGAGTTCGGCGGCGGACCGTTCCAATGGACCACCAAGCCGGAGGACCGCACCAAGCTGTGGGAGGCGCGCCACCACGCCGCGCTGGCGACCTTCTCGCTGCGGCCGGGCGCGTCGATGATACCGACCGACGTCTGCGTCCCTCTGTCGCGGCTTGCCGAATGCGTCGTCGAGACGCAACGCGACATCGAGGAGAGCCGAATCCTGGCGCCGATCGTCGGCCATGTCGGCGACGGCAATTTCCATCTGACGCTTCTCATCGACATGAATGACGCGGATGAGGTCGCGCGGGCGAAAGCGCTCAATTCGCGGCTGATCGAGCGCGCTTTGGCGATGGACGGAACCTGTACCGGCGAGCACGGGGTCGGGCAGGGCAAGATGAAGTATCTCGAGGCGGAGTACGGCCCGGAGGCTCTCATCATGATGGCGGCGATCAAGCGCGCGCTTGATCCGCAAAACATCATGAATCCCGGCAAGATCGTCTCGCTCGGCTGAGCGTTCCGACAAAAACGTGACAGAAAATCGCGCCGAAATGGCGTAACTTTCCATTCCGATTTGAAGCCGTGCCGGAGCGCCCTTGCAGGCTACGCTGCTGACCATCGCTATCGCGGTCATCCTCGCGGTCATCGCCGCGCTGGTCGGGCCGTTCTTTATCGACTGGGGCACCTACCGCTCGGTGTTCGAGCGCGAGGCGTCGCGCGCGACCGGCCTCGAAGTCCGGGTCGGCGGCGAGATCGACCTGCGGCTGCTGCCGGCGCCGCGGCTGCAGCTCCAGAATGTCGCGCTCGGCGGCGGAGCCGATCCGTTACGCGCCCGCTCCCTGACGATCGAGTTCGAGCTGGCGCCGCTGGTGCGTGGCGAATGGCGCGCTTCGGAGATGCGGCTGGTCGGGCCGGAGCTCAAGCTGGCGGTGGACGAGCAGGGACGTTTTTCCGGTCCGAACGCCGGCGTCAGCCTGGATCCTGAATCCGTCTCGGTCGACCGGCTCGGCATCGAGGACGGCCGGCTGGTTTTCGACGATGCCGCAAGCAAGCGGGTCATTACGTTCGAGAAGCTGTGGTTCAACGGCGAGCTGCGCTCGCTGATCGGCCCCTTGCGCGGCGAAGGCGCATTCACGCTGGCCGGCGAGGTCTATCCCTATCGCCTGACCAGCGGGCGCCTGAGCGAGAGCGGCGCGGTGCGGCTGCGGCTCAATGTCGATCCGCTCAACCTGCCGTTCAGTATCGAAGCCGACGGCACGCTCGACACTGCCGACAAGGCGCAATTCGAGGGAACGCTCAATATTGCCCGCCCGGTCGGCATTGCGCAGCAGGCCGCAGGCGCGCTGGTCACCCAGCCCTGGCGTCTCGCCAGCAAGCTGAAGATCACGCCGGCCTCCGCGCTCATGCAGGATGCCGAGTTCAGCTACGGGTCCGAGCCGAACGCGGTGAAGCTGAGCGGCACCGCGGAAATGAAATTCGGCGCGCGGCCGCGGTTCGACGGGGTGCTGTCGGCGCGGCAGATCGATCTCGATCGTCTGGCCGGAGAGCTTGAATCGAAAACCCGCGCGCCTCCCATCGTGACGATCCGCCGGCTGGTGGCGCTGACCGGCCAGGCCTTCAAGCCGACATTCCCGATTCAGATGGGCGTCGGAATCGATCAGGCCACGCTTGGCGGCGCCGACATAACGAATGTGCGCGGCGACGTCTCAACCGCGCCGGACGGCTGGACGCTCGACCGCTTCGAGTTTCGTGCGCCCGGCGGCACCCAGGCCACGCTGAGCGGCCAACTCGCCATTACCTCATCCGGCCTGGAGTTTGCCGGCCCCGCGGAGATCGCTGCCAACGATCCGCGCGCGCTCACCGCCTGGCTGGAGGGCCGCTCCGAAGCCCCGTCCACCACGCCGCCCCGTCCGCTCCGGCTGCGCGGCGACGTCACCTTGGGCAGCGAGAAAGTCGCGGTCGAACGGCTCAATGCCAGCTTTGACCGCGGCAGCCTTTCGGGAAGCTTCGCCTACACATTCGCGACACGCGATAAAGGCGCTCGCGTTGAAACCAGCCTGAATGCGCCGGAGCTCGATCTTGACGCGGTTCATGCGCTCGGCCGCGCCCTGCTCGCCGGCTCCGCCGTAGAGCAGCCGAGTGAGGCCGTGATCGCGGTCGAGATCGGCCGCGCGACATTCGCGGGCTTTGATGCGGGCAAGTCGAGCGCGCGTCTGCAATACAGCCGCGATGGTATCCGCATCGAGCGCCTGTCGATCGAGAATCTCGGCGGCGCCAATATCGCAGCGAGCGGCCAGATCGCGCTCACGCCAATGCCGCGCGGCAACCTGACGTTCGATCTGAACGCGCGGGAGCTGGCCGGCGTCAATGCGTTGATCGCGCGCTACTCGCCCGAATTGGCGGACCGCTTGCGCGGTGTCGCGGCCTCGCTTGCACCGGCGAAGCTTCGCGCCAATCTGCGCATGGACGATGCGCCCGGAAATCGCGCCAATGTTCTGCTCGACGGCACGTTCGGCGCCTTGCGGCTCAATGTGGAAGGGCAGGCCGGCGTCAGCCTGGCGACACTCAGCGCCATGCCGACCGACCCGACCAACGTGCGGCTGCGCGGCAAGCTGGACTCCGACAACGCGCAAGTGCTGGCCGCGCTGTTCGGTTACGAGCGCTATGTCGCCGTCCGCAAAGAGCCGGCAAGCCTGACGATCAACGCGACAGGCGCCGGCCTCGGCCAGCTTCAGGTCGAGAGCCGTCTCAGCGGCGGCGGCCTCGACGCGACAGCGAATGGCACTGTCGGCGTCAGTCCGGCTCATCCGCCGCAAGGCAGCGTCAAGCTCAACGTTTCGCGCGCCGATTTCGCGCCGTTGCGCGGCGGCGCGCCTTTGCCGGCAAATTTCCAGGCGGCGCTCGGCTTCTCGACCGACCGGCTGAGCTTCGAGCAGCTCACCGGCAACGTCGCGGGCTCGACCATCCGCGGAAAGATCGCGCTCGGCCGCGGCGAAACGCGAACCGTGTCGGGCGAGATCGAAACCGACACGCTGGAGGCCGGCGCATTGCTGGCCGGCGCGATCGGCATGCCGCCCGGAATGACGCTGTGGAAATGGCCCGCCGAACCATTTTCCGACGGGCTGCCGGGAAACCTGGCGGGTTCGCTCGAGCTTCGTGCGATGCGCGCGACTTTGACGCCCAATCTCACGGCGCGCGAATTGCGCACGACCTTGCGGGTCGATCGAGACGAGCTGGCGCTGGAGGAGTTCTCCGCCTCCGTTGCCGGCGGCCGCCTGACCGGACGGCTCACCTTCAAGGAGACGCCTCAGGGCCTCTCGACGCAAGGCCAACTCGTGCTGGCCAATGCCGACGTCACGACGTTCCTGCCTGACGCCACCCGGCCGCCGATCACGGGGCGGCTCGGTCTCGATATTTACATCGAGGGCACCGGCCGCAGCCCGCAGGCGCTGCTCGGCTCGCTGCAGGGCGCCGGCAGCGTCACGCTCGGCAATGCCGAATTCGCGGCGCTCGATCCGCGCGCCTTCGCGACGGTGACGCGGGCGGTGGACCAGGGCCAGCCGATCGAAGCGCCGCGTATCCAAAGCTTCACGACCAATGCACTGACCAGCGGCCGGCTGTCGGTGCGCGACCTCAAAGGCGACCTCACGATCAGCGCCGGGCAAATCCGGCTCGCCAATGTGCGCGCAAAAGGCGAGGGAGCCGATGTCACCATTGGCGGCGCGCTCGACCTGACCAATGGCACGATCGACAGCCGCATCGTTCTCACCGGCGCCGAGCAGGTGTCCGGCGCCCGGCCCGATATCTTCCTGTCGCTGCGCGGCCCGCTGGCGTCGGCGGAGCGCAACATCGACGTCTCGGCGCTGACGAGCTGGCTCACCTTGCGCGCGGTCGAGCGGCAGTCGAAGCAGCTCGAGGCGATCGAGCGGCAGCCGCCTCCCGCCGTAGCGCCTCCATTGCGGCGCCTTCCATTGTGGCGCCGCCTTCGCAGCCGTCACCGCCGCCGGCTTCACCTCGCAGCGAAGCCCCGCCTGCAGCGGCGCCGCGAAGCGAAGTGCAGGCTCCGCCCGCGGCCAGAGGCGAAGCGCCCTCGCGTCCGCCGCGGCCCGCGGCTCCGGCACTGCCGCCGCCGATCGACATCACGCCGGGCGGCATTACGCGACTTCCGCCGCCGCCGGCCGGGCTCCGCTAGCTGCGTTCAGTCGCGCTCGCGATAATGCTGAAGCACGAACAGGCGGATCGCTGACGACAAATTGCCGCCATCACGGCTCTTGTCGATTTCGGCGACGAGGTCGGTCAGCGTGGTGCGGCGCTGTTTGGCGATCTCTTTCAGGCTTTTCCAGAACGGCTCTTCGAGGCTGATGCTGGTCTGGTGGCCCGCCACCACGACCGATCGTTTGACGATGGTCGTCATTCGCTGTCTTGGTCGCGGCGATGCTGGTCGAGGTCGCGGGCGGCCTTGTCGCGGCCTCGCTTGGTGACTTGCCGCTCAGCTTTGCCGACGCCGTGCGCGAGCCGGTTTGCGGCCGCCGCATCTTCGTCGCGCCGCCGCTTGTCCTGCTTGCGGCGCGTCCGCAGATTGACGATCTCCGCCATCACTCCGGCCCGATCATGTCGTGCGGCCGCACCAGGCGATCGAAATCGTCGGCGCTGACGTGCCCGAGCCGGACCGCTTCCTCGCGCAACGTGGTTCCGTTCTTGTGCGCGGTCTTGGCGATCTCGGTCGCCTTGTCGTAGCCGATGTGCGGCGCCAGCGCGGTCACCAGCATCAGTGACTTCTCCATCAGCTCACGGATGCGCGGCTCGTTGGCTTTGATGCCGACCACGCAATTGTCGGTGAAGGATCGCGCCGCATCGGCAAGCAGGCGGATCGATTGCAGCATGCCGTAGGCCATCACCGGCTTGTAGACATTGAGCTCGAAATGGCCCTGGCTGCCGGCGGTCACGATCGTGGTGTGATTGCCGAACACCTGGCAGCACACCATCGTCAGCGCTTCGCTCTGGGTCGGATTGACCTTGCCCGGCATGATCGATGAGCCGGCCTCGTTCTCCGGCAGCATCAATTCGCCGAGCCCGGAGCGCGGACCCGAGCCCATCAGCCGGATGTCGTTGGCGATCTTGAACAGCGCGGTCGCTGCCGCGACGATTGCGCCATGGGCGAATACATACGCATCGTGCGCGGCCATGTGCTCGAACTTGTTCGGCGCGCTGACGAAGGGCAGGCGGGTGATCGCGGCGACCCGCTTTGCGAACATCGGGGCAAATTGTTTCTTGGTGTTGAGCCCGGTGCCGACCGCGGTGCCGCCCTGCGCCAGCGGATAAAGCTCCTTCAGCGCCAGCCGGATGCGGTGGATGCTCGACTCCACCTGCGCCGCATAGCCCGAGAACTCCTGGCCGAGGCGAGAGCGGCGTCGCATCCATGGTGTGGGTGCGGCCGATCTTGATGATCTTGGCGAATTCCTTGCTCTTGTTCTGCAGCGCGTCCTGCAAATGGGCGAGCGCCGGATTGAGCAGGTAGGAAATCTCCATCGCCGCCGCGATGTGCATCGCGGTCGGAAAGCTGTCATTCGACGACTGGCTCATATTGACGTGGTCGTTCGGGTGCACCGGCGACTTCGCGCCGGGCTTGCCGCCGAGCGCCACGTTGGCGCGATTGGCGATCACCTCATTGACGTTCATGTTGGTCTGGGTGCCGGAGCCGGTCTGCCACACCACCAGAGGGAAATGATCGTCGAGCCTGGCCTCGGCGATGTCCCGCGCGACCCGCACGATGGCGTCGGCCCGCTTCTTGTCGAGCGAGCCGAGCTCGCGGTTCACCTCGGCGGCGGCCTGCTTGATGACGCCGAATGCATGAATGAGCGGCAGCGGCATCCGCTCGGTGCCGATCCGGAAATTTTCGATCGAGCGCTGCGTTTGCGCGCCCCAATGTGCGTCGGATGAAATCTCAAGCGCGCCGAAGCTGTCGCTTTCGGTTCGGGTCTGCTTGGAAGCTTTGCGAGGCGGCGAAGCCATGCTTGCTCAACGCTGGTAAGCGCGCCTTGGGTCCAAAGTCAGTGGGGCGCTACTTTTTCCGAAAGCGATCCAGCCGCACGACCTCCGCTCCGCCTGCGGCCTTTGGCGGTTGCTTCGGCTCTGGATTGGCCGGGGTGGGGACTGCGGGCACCGATGCCTGAGGTCGCGTCGCCGGCGCCCGCTTCTTCGGCTCAGTGGCCGGCTTGGGTGCTTCCGCTGTGTTCGCTGGCGAGACGTTGTCCTGGCCTTCCGCCATCTGCTCGAACTGCAGGCCGAATTGCACCGAAGGATCGAAGAAGCCGTTGATCGCGTCGAACGGGACGGTCAGCCGCTCCGGGATGCCGCCGAACGAGAGGCCGACTTCGAAATTCGCCTCGGTGACGGTGAGGTCCCAGAACTGATGCTGGAGGATGACCGTCATCTCCTCCGGATACTGGCTGCGCAGCCGCTGCGAGAGCTTCACGCCCTCGGCCTGGGTATCGAACGAGATGTAGAAGTGGTGGTCTCCCACCAGACCCTTCTTCGCGGCTTCAGTCAGGACGTCGCGAACGACGCCGCGCAGCGCCTGCTGGGTCAAAAGGTCGTAGCGGATGTGATCGGCCATGTTCGCCCAAGCGGTTGGGAGATTCGAACCCAATCTAGCGCGCCGGCAGGCCAAAGGGCAGCCCTGCCGGGCCATGTCATAAAACGCCCCAATCCGGATGACGTTTCGCCGCACCCGAATTTCCGGCACCTTTCAGCGCCGTAATGTTCGCCCACTTGAAACCCGGCCGCCCTCTACCAGTTATTGGGCGCGCCGGTCAGTTCCGGCGCTGAGGTGGACGACACATGAATTATTTCCGCACCGCCATTCTGCTTGCCGGCCTGACCGCGCTCTTCATGGGCGTCGGCTTCCTGATCGGCGGCTCGAGCGGCGCGCTCATCGCGCTGGTGTTCGCCGCCGGCATGAACCTGTTCGCCTACTGGAATTCCGACCGGATGGTGCTGTCGATGCACGGCGCCACCGAGGTCGACGCTCACTCCGCGCCCGACCTCTACCAGATGGTGCATGAGCTCGCCGGCCGGGCAGGGCTGCCGATGCCGCGCGTCTATCTGATGGACGAGCCGCAGCCGAATGCCTTTGCGACCGGACGCGATCCCGAGCACGCGGCGGTCGCCGTCACGACCGGCCTGCTCAATATTCTCGACCGCGACGAACTCGCGGGCGTGATCGCGCACGAGCTCGCGCACATCAAGAACCGCGACACGCTGATCATGACGATCACGGCGACCATCGCCGGCGCCATCTCCATGCTGGCGCAGTTCGGCATGTTCTTCGGCGGCGGCAACCGCGACAGAACAACGGCTTCGGCGTGATCGGCACGCTTGCGATGGTGATCCTGGCGCCGATCGCCGCGATGCTGGTGCAGATGGCGATCAGCCGCACCCGCGAATACGCCGCCGACGATATGGGCGGCCGCATCCTCGGCAAGCCGACGGCGCTCGCCTCGGCGCTGGTGAAGATCTCAAACGGCGCGCGCGCAGATCCCGAACGCGGCCGCCGAGCAGAATCCGGCGACGGCGCACATGTTCATCGTCAACCCGCTGACCGGCGGTCACGGCTGGGACAATCTGTTCGCGACCCATCCGAACGTGGAGAACCGCATCGCCGCGCTGCAGCAGCTCGCCTCCGAGCTCGGCACCGGCGGCGCGCGGACTACGCACGGTGCCGCGCACGCGCACGCAGGGCTACGGCAAATGGGGCCAGTCGGAGCCGCTCGCCGCGGTCCGTGGGGCTTGATGCGCGACTTCTGCAAATGGAAATGAAGTGGAGGCTTCTGTTGCCAGGTGCCTCCGAACCCCGCCTGACGGAGCTTATCCCGCCAGGGCTTTAAATCGGTATTTCAGACCGCTTACGCAGCCTGAGCCACCGGAGCATAGTTGTCATTGGCAACTATGTTTAAGGCCCATAACGTTGGACCCATTCCGGGCAAAAGCTCGCCTTTTACGCCCTCGTCGATCCTATTTCGCCCCCGCCGGTGTCGCTCTCAGATTTCGTCTTCCGGCGAAATCGGCCCCGCCGGAGCGGGTGTTTGAAGCGACACTGGTGGAGGCGCCGGGTACTGCCCCCGGGTCCGAAAGGTTTATTACGACGGCAATTTATCGCCATAGCCGGATTGCTCCGGCACCAACCAATATAAGCGTTGAAGGTTGAGGAAAAAAGACCAAAGCAAAGGCGCGAAACGCAGCGCTTTTCGCTATTAACGCCACGATGTCTGTCCCGCCGGTCAAACGTCCCGGACTGCTGGAGCTCTTTTTAGCCTTCGCCGGTGTCTCGGTGGTGGCGTTCGGCGGCGCGCTGCCCTGGTCGCGCCGGCTCATTGTCGAGCGCCGGCGCTGGATGACCGCCGAGGAATTCAACGAGACGTTTTCGTTCTCGCAGTTTCTCCCCGGCGCCAACATGATCAATTTCTCGGTCGTGTTCGGCACGCGGTTCGGCGGCGCGGCGGGAGCGGCGGTGGCGTTGCTCGGCCTCATCGGCCCGCCGCTTGTCATCATTTGCGTCGTCGCGATGCTCTATGCGCGATACGGCAATCTCCAAACGCTGGGCCACATCCTGAGCGGCATCGCCGCCGCGGCGGCCGGCTTGCTGATCGCGATGACGGCGAAAATGGCGATGCCGCTGTTCAAGCGCGGTGAATATGTCGGTCCGATCATTGCCGCGCTGGTTTTCGTGGCAATCGGCCCGCTTGCGCTTCCCCTGCAGTGGGTGCTGATCGTTCTGGCGCCTCTGAGCGTCGCGATTGCATGGGTGCGCCGATGAGCGGCAATCCGCTCGTCAGCCTTGCCGTGCATTTTGCATTGCTGTCGCTGTTCGCGATCGGCGGCGCCAATGCGGCAATCCCGGAGATGCACCGCATCGCCGTGGAAGTCGAGCGCTGGATGACCGAACGGCAGTTCACCGATGCATTCGCGCTGGCGCAGGTCTCGCCGGGGCCGAACGTCATCATCGTCACGCTGATCGGCTACCACGTCGCCGGACTTGCCGGCGCGCTGGTCGCGACTGCGGCGATGACCGGGCCCACCTGCGTGTTCGCCTATGTGATGACGCGGCTGTGGGATCGCTTCAAGGATGCGCCGTGGCGCATCGCCATGCAGACCGGGCTGGTCCCCGTTTCAATCGGACTAATTGCGGCGAGCGCATATGTGATCACGGGAGCAGCGGTCCATACCTGGCTCGCGGGCGCCATCGCGCTTGCGACGGCGGCGCTGACCT
The DNA here is from genome assembly GCA_963788805.1 of uncultured Alphaproteobacteria bacterium. GTDB lineage: Bacteria > Pseudomonadota > Alphaproteobacteria > Rhizobiales > Xanthobacteraceae > Pseudolabrys. Next base: position 359,690 of record CAWBHU010000009.1, on the reverse strand, counting down.
TTTTCACGCGGCTCAATCCTTTGTGGCTGTTCATCGCCGCCGCCATCGCAGGGCTGACGGGCTACGTATAATCGGCCCGTAAATTGCCTCTCTATTCATCTGGCTATCCCCTTCAAGTTATGCTCAATTTTGCGATCAACGGCGCGCCGACGCCGGGTGCAAGAAAGTCTTCCAGGGGAGGATGCGCGTGGCGACTGCGCAAGGCGTCAATTACGGTATCCGCGATCCGCGCAATCTTAGTCCGCAGTTGCTGCTGTCGGACCGCGATCATTCTGGCGATCGTCTGGGGCAGCGTCGTGCTGACGGCGCGGACGAATTATCCGGACCTCACCTGGTTGCGCGTCGCGATTTCCGGCCTGGTGTTGCTGGGCACTCTCGTCATTCCGCGCGGGCCGCGCGATTTTTTCGGCGGGCTCGCGCTGATCGGTCTTGGACTCCTCGCCCTTTGGGCGAGCAGCGAGCTGTCCGGCATGCACGGCTTTGCGTTTGGGCCGGGCACCGCGCCGCGATTGTTTGCCGGCCTGCTTATTTTTCTTGCGGCCGGCGTCGCACTGACCGGCGTGCTCCTGCCTGGTCCGGCGATCGAGCGCTACGCTTATCGCGGCCCCACATTGGTCGTGCTGGCCATTGTATTTTTCGCCGTGACGATCCGGCCGCTTGGTCTCCTCCTCGCGGCCTACTGCACCTTCATCATCGCCATTAGTGCGTCGCGCGAGGTGCGCTGGATCGAAGCCTTGATTGCTGCGGCGGCGATGACGGCGTTCTGTGTGCTGCTTTTCAGCTACCTTTTGCAGCTGCCGTTTCAACTCAAACCGGCATTCATGCTGTAAGCGGGGCGCGACATGACCGATCTTCTTGCCAATCTCGCCCTCGGCTTCTCCGTCGCGGCCAGCCCGTACAACCTTGGCTTCTGTCTGCTCGGCGCTCTGGTCGGCACGCTGGTCGGCGTTCTGCCGGGCATCGGCACCGTCGCCACTGTGGCGATGCTGCTGCCGATCACCTTCGGCCTGCCGCCGATCGGCGCGCTGATCATGCTCGCCGGCATCTATTACGGCGCGCAGTATGGCGGCTCCACGACATCGGTGCTGGTCAACATTCCGGGCGAAGCTGGCTCGGTCGTGACTTGCCTCGACGGCCATCAGATGGCGCGGCAGGGCAGGGCCGGTGCGGCGCTGTCGATCGCCGCGATGGGCTCGTTTTTTGCCGGCTGCGTGGCGACGATCCTGGTTGCCGCCCTTGGCACTCCGCTGACCGCGCTCGCGCTGCTGTTCGGCCCGGCGGAATATTTCTCGCTGATGGTGCTCGGCCTGATCTTCGCCGTGGTGCTGGCAAAGGGCTCGGTGCTCAACGCCATCGCGATGATCGTGTGCGGCCTGCTGCTTTCGATGGTCGGCTCCGATCTCGAAACCGGCGCCGGCCGCATGACCTTCGACATCACCGAGCTGTCCGACGGCATTGGCTTCGCCAACGTCGCCATGGGCGTGTTCGGCTTTGCCGAGATCATTCGCAATCTCGAAGTCTCGACGGAAAGCCGCAAGATCCTGAACGCCAAGATCACCGGCCTGATGCCGACCCGGAAGGACCTTATCGATTCCGCCGGCGCGATCGGGCGCGGCACCATCCTCGGTTCGCTGCTTGGCATTCTGCCGGGCGGTGGCGCGGTGGTGGCCTCCTTTGCCGCCTATACGTTCGAGAAGAGGATGTCGAAGCACCCGGAGCGGTTCGGTCACGGCACCATCGAGGGCGTCGCGGCCCCTGAGAGCGCCAACAATGCGGCCGCCCAGACCTCGTTCATTCCGCTGCTGACGCTCGGCATCCCGCCCAATGCGGTTATGGCGCTGATGGTCGGGGCGATGACCATCCACGGCATCGTGCCCGGGCCACAGGTCATGACCAAGCAGCCCGAATTGTTCTGGGGCATGATCGCCTCGATGTGGCTCGGCAATCTGGCGCTCGTCATCATCAACCTGCCGCTGGTGGGTCTTTGGGTCACGTTGCTGCGGGTGCCTTACCGGCTGCTGTTCCCCTCGATCGTGGTGTTCTGCTGCATCGGCATTTACTCGGTGAACAATTCGCCGAGCGACGTGATCGTAGCCGGCGTATTCGGCCTGTTCGGCTATTGGCTGGTGAAGCACGATTTCGAGCCGGCGCCTTTGGTGCTCGCCTTCGTGCTCGGCCCGCTGATGGAGGAGAACCTGCGGCGGGCCATGCTGATCGCCCGCGGCGACGCCACCGTCTTTGCCACGCGGCCGATCTCGGCGGTGCTGTTGCTGATTGCGCTTGCGCTGCTGGTTCTGGCCATCCTGCCGATGATCCGGAAGCGCCGCGAGGAAGTCTTCGTCGCTGATTAGCGGGGATAGTCTGCCCGTTTTGCCGGAACCGGCTGCGGAGAACCGCAGCCGGCCAGCAGGCGTTTCAACAGCACGCTAGAATAGACCTGCGCGACTCGCACACGCTTTGGGATATTGATGCGCCAGTACCAGGACCTGATGGAGCGGATTCTCGCCGACGGCGTGGAAAAACGCGACCGTACCGGCACCGGCACGATTTCGGTGTTCGGCCATCAGATGCGTTTCGACCTGTCCGACGGTTTCCCGCTCCTCACCACCAAGAAGCTGCACGTCAAATCGATCGTGCATGAGCTGCTCTGGTTTCTCGCCGGCGACACCAACATCAAATACCTGAACGACCATGGCGTCCGCATCTGGGACGAATGGGCCGATGAGCGCGGCGAGCTCGGCCCGGTTTATGGCCAGCAGTGGCGCTCATGGCCGGCGCAGGACGGCAAGACGATCGATCAGATCAGCAATGTGATTGCGATGATCAAGCGCAATCCGGATTCCCGCCGCCTGATCGTCACCGCCTGGAATCCGGCGGAAGTGGACAGGATGGCGCTTCCGCCATGCCATTGCCTGTTCCAGTTCTATGTCGCCAAGGGCAGGCTGTCCTGCCAGCTCTATCAGCGCTCCGCCGATGTGTTTCTCGGCGTGCCGTTCAACATCGCGTCATATGCCTTGCTGACGATGATGGTGGCGCAGGTCTGCGATCTTGAGCCGGGCGATTTCATCCACACATTCGGCGACGCGCACCTTTATCTCAATCATCTCGAGCAGGCGCGCTCCGCAGCTGTCACGCGCGCCGCGTGCGCTTCCGGTGATGAAGCTCAATCCGGCGGTGAAAGATATTTTCGCGTTCCACTATGAAGACTTCACGCTTGAAGGCTACGACCCTCATCCGCACATCAAAGCAGCGGTGGCGGTGTGAGCATCCGGATCCGTGAGGCCGAGCCCAAAGACGGACCGCTGATCTATGAGCTCGTGCGCGAGCTTGCCGACTATGAGCGCCTTTCCCACGAGGTCGACGCGACGCAGCAGCAATTGGTGGAGGCGCTGTTTTCGCCGCAGCCGCGCCTGTTCTGCGACATTGCGGAGTGGAATGGCGAGCCGGCCGGCTTCGCCCTGTGGTTTCTCAATTTCTCGTCTTTTCGCGGCCGGTTCGGTGTTTATCTAGAGGACCTGTTCGTACGGCCGGCGCTTCCGCGGAAAGGGCTTGGGCAAGGCGCTGATGGAAAAGCTTGCCAGGCGCTGCACCCAGGAAGGCTGGACGCGTTTCGAATGGGCGGTGCTGGACTGGAACAAGCCCGCGATCGATTTCTATCGAGCCATTGGTGCCACGGTTATGGACGACTGGCGCATTTGCAGGCTGACGGGTGCCGCGCTGGCTAACTTTGCCGGGGGAGCGCGCTGATGGACATCGTGCTGGTCGCCGCCATCGGCCAGAACCACGTGATCGGGCGGGACGGGCAATTGCCTTGGCACATCCGCTCCGATCTGCAGCACTTCAAGCGGCTCACCATCAACCGGCCGGTCGTGATGGGGCGGCAACACCTTTGAGTCGATCGGCAAGGCGCTGCCTGGACGCACCAACATCGTGCTGAGCCGCGATTTTTCCGTGCCCGCGCCGGGTGCGCTGATCGCGACCAAGTTTCGATGCGGCGCTGGGCGCTGCGCGTAGTGATGCAAAGAAGCGCGGCGTCAACGAGATCATGGTGATCGGCGGCAGCAGCATATTCGAGCGAACCATGCCGATGGCGGACGCGGCTCGAGATCACCCATGTGCATGCCTCGCCGGAAGGCGATCGTTTCTTCCCGGACATCGACCCGGCAGCATGGCAGCTCCGCTCGCGCAAGGAGCATCCGGCCGGCCCGCACGACGATTACGCGTTTACGACCGCGACTTACGACCGCATTAAGGCATAACGCCGCAAATTCCGCGGCTCGTCGCCGCGTTGTAAGGCCTTGAAACCTCGCCTATAACCCAGCCAACACAGCGCGAAATGCGCGCGGGAGATTATTAATGCCGTGGAGTAATCAGGGGGGCGGGCCATGGGGCTCCGGCTCCAAAGGGCCGTGGGGTTCGGGTCCGCAATCATCCGGACCGACGCCGCCCGATCTCGAAGAGATTCTCCGCCGCGGCCAGGACAAGCTGCGCGGCGTGTTGCCCGGCGGCAGCCTCGGCAGCAAGGGTTTTGCGCTGCTCGTCCTCGGCCTGGTCGTGCTGTGGGGCTTCTCGGGCTTTTTCCGCGTCGAGCCCGATGAGCTCGGCGTCGTGCTGCGCTTCGGCAAGGTCGTGCGCGAGGTGCAGCCTGGCCTGAACTATCACCTGCCATATCCGGTCGAGACCGTGCTCACGCCCAAGGCGTTGCGCGTCAACAAGATCGATATCGGCATGCGCACCATCGACGATGCGCGGCGCGGCACGGCAGTCCGCGATGTGCCCGAAGAAAGCCTGATGCTCACCGGCGATGAAAACATCGTCGACGTCGACTTCTCGGTGCTGTGGCGCGTCAAGCCGACCGGCGTCGGCGAATATCTGTTCAACATTCAGAATCCCGAAGGCACCGTGAAAGCGGTCGCAGAAAGCGCGATGCGCGAAGTGATCGGCCGCTCGGACATCCAGCCGATCCTCACCGGCGCGCGGCAAAACATCGAAAATGCCGTGCAGGAACTGATGCAAAAGACGCTCGACGGCTATAGCGCCGGCGTCGTCATCCAGCAGGTGCAATTGCAAAAGGTCGATCCGCCGCAGCAGGTGATCGACGCGTTCCGCGACGTGCAGGCGGCCCGCGCCGATCTCGAGCGTGCGCAGAACGAGGCGCAGACCTACGCCAACCGGGTCGTGCCGGAAGCCCGCGGCCGCGTCGCTCAGATCATGCAGGCCGCCGAAGCCTATCGCCAGCAGACCGTGGCGGAAGCCACCGGTCAGACATCGCGGTTCCTGCAGATCTACGAGCAGTACCGCATTGCGCCGGACGTGACGCGTCAGCGCATGTATCTGGAGACGATGGAGCGCGTGCTCGGCGGCACCGACAAGATCATCCTCGATTCCGGGCAAGGCGGGTCGGGCGTCGTGCCCTATCTGCCGCTCAATGAATTGAGCCGCCCCGCGCCGGCGCGCGCAGCCGCAAGCCGGCCAGCAGCAGGGAGGCCGCCAATGAGATTCGGATTTGCAGGCGGCGTTCTCGTCGTTCTTGTCCTGGCGGCGCTGGTCCTCGGCTATTCGTCGCTCTTCGCGGTCTATCAGACCCAGCAAGCGCTGGTCGTTCGGCTCGGCAATCCGGTGCGGGTCGTCGACCGAGCCGGGCCTGAACTTCAAGCTGCCGTTTGTCGACAACGTCATCGCGATCGACCGGCGCATTCTCGATCTCGAAGCGCCCGCGCAGGAGGTGATCGCCTCCGATCAGAAGCGGTTGGTGGTCGATGCGTTCGCCCGCTATCGCATCAAGGACCCGCTGCGCTTCTATCAGACGTTGGGCTCGATCAATGGCGCCAACTCGCAGCTTGCGATCCTGCTCAATTCGGCGTTGCGCCGGGTGCTTGGTGAAGTCACCTTCACCACACGTGGTGCGCGATCAGCGCGCCGACCTGATGGCCCGCATCCGCGATCTGGTGGACCGCGAAGCCGAGGCCTATGGCATTGACGTGGTGGATGTGCGAATCCGCCGCGCCGATCTGCCGGAGCAGAACAGCCAGGCGGTCTATCAGCGGATGCAGACCGAACGGCAGCGTGAAGCCGCCGAATTCCGCGCCAACGGCAGTCAGCGTGCGCAGGAAATCGCGCGCCCGCGCTGACCGCGATGTGACGGTGCTGGTCGCCGATGCGCAGGCCAAGGCCGAGCAGATCCGCGGCGAAGGCGATGGCACGCGCAACAAGATCTTTGCCGACGCCTTCAACCGCGACCCGGACTTCTTCGCATTCTACCGGTCGATGCAGGCCTACGAGGCGAGCCTGAAGGCCGACTGACACCCGGCTTCTGCTCAAGCCGGACACCAGCTTCTTCCGCTACTTCAACAGCCCGAACGGGACGGACAACGGAGCAAGGCCGCCGACCACCGGGCGCCGCACCGGCGCCCGCCCGCTGACGGCGGCTTCGGCGCATGACGGACTTTCTGGTCGCTTTGGGCCTCGTCTTCGTGATCGAGGGCATCGTTTTTGCGGCCTTCCCGGCACACGCCAAGAAGGCGGTGGCGGCGGTCACCGAGGCGCCGGATGCGAATTTGCGGCTGATCGGGGTCGGCTCGGCGATTTTGGGGCTGATCGTCGTCTGGCTGGTGCGCGGGTGACGCGATTTGAACAAAATTGGCGGCTCCCCTTTCGACTCGCGGCGCTGTTGATCCCATACTGGCTTGAATCCCCGCCCGGACGGGGGCATCGTCCGTCAATCTCCAGGAGAACGAACGCCCATGGTGTTCCCATTCAACCGCCTGGCCATGCCGATCCGGCGGCCGGCCGTTGTGCTTTTTGCTGCTGCGCTGCTGCTTTCGCCGACGCTCACCGGGCCTGCGGCGGCGCGCGGACCTGACAACGTCTCCGACGTCGCGGAAGAGGTGATCGATGCGGTGGTCAACATCTCGACCAAGCAGTCGGTCAACGTCGCGCGAAAGCCAGATGCCCGATGTGGCGCCGGGCTCACCGATGGAGAAATTCCTCGAGGACCTGCTGAAAAATCGCCGCGCTCCGGGCGGCGGCCCCAACAGCCAGCTCGATCGTCCGTCCCGCCGCGTCAATTCATTGGGTTCGGGCTTCATCATCGATCCGTCCGGGCTCGTCGTGACGAACAATCACGTCATCTCGGAAGCCGACGAAGTCAGCGTCATTCTCAACAATGGCGAGACGCTGAAAGCCGAGGTGGTCGGGCGCGATCAGAAGACCGATCTCGCGCTGTTGCGCGTGAAGTCCGACAAGCCGCTCAAGGCGGTGAAGTTCGGCGACAGCGACAAGATCCGGCTCGGTCAATGGGTGATCGCGATCGGCAATCCATTCAGCCTCGGCGGCACCGTCACCGCGGGAATCATCTCGGCACGCAATCGCGACATCAACTCCGGCCCATACGACAATTACATCCAGACCGACGCCGTCGATTAATCGCGGCAACTCCGGCGGGCCATTGTTCAACCTCAATGGCGAAGTGATCGGCGTGAACACCGCGATCATCTCGCCGTCGGGCGGCTCGATCGGCATCGGCTTTGCGGTCCCGGCCAAGACCGCAGTGGCGGTGATCAATCAGCTCCAGCAGTTCGGCGAGACCCGCCGCGGCTGGCTCGGCGTGCGCATTCAACCGGTGACGCCGGAGATCGGCGACAGCCTCAACATCAAGCCGCCGCGCGGCGCCTTGATTGCCGGTCTCGACGACAAGGGCCCGGCGAAGCCGGCCGGCATCGAGGCGGGCGACGTGATCGTCAAGTTCGACGGTCAGGACATCAAGGAGATGCGTGACCTGCCGAAGATCGTTGCCGACACACCGGTCGGCAAGGATGTCGAGGTCACGATTGTCCGCGACGGCAAGGAGATGAAGAAGACCGTCAAGCTCGCGCGCCTGGAAGATAGTGAGAAGCAGGCGGCGGTCGGCGAAAAAGGACGAGCCGCAGCAGCCTGCGCAAAGAGGCACCGGCAGAAAGACGCTGGGTCTCGAGCTCTCGAACCTCAATGACGAAGTGCGCCGCCGTTTCGGCATCAAGCCGAACGTCAAGGGCGTGGTCATTACCTCGGTCGACGCCAACTCGTCCGCCGCCGAAAAGCGGCTGGTTCCGGGCACGGTGGTCGTCTCGGTTCAGCAGCAGCCGGTCAACACGGCGGCCGAGCTGCAGGATCGTATCGAGAAGCTGCGCAAGGAAGGCAAAAAGAACGCCGTCCTGCTGGTCGCAAACCCGAACGGCGACACCACCTTTGTCGCGCTGAACCTCGACTAGGCTTCGCGCGAACTCGTCCCGCTTGTAGCCCTGCACATAAAGCAGCGCGGTGAGATCGTTATGATCGATCCGCGCTGCGGCGGTTTCCGCCAGCGTCGGCTTGGCGTGAAAAGCCACGCCCAGGCCCGCTTCCGCGATCATGTCGAGATCATTGGCGCCGTCGCCGGTCGCCATCGTGTCCTCGCGCGCGAGGCCCAGCCGCTCGCGCAGCTCGACCAAGGTCGCACGCTTGGCGTCGCGGCCGAACATCGGCTCCTCGACCAGGCCCGACAAATGCCCGTCCGGATCGAGCTTGAGCCGGTTGGCGCGCATCTCGTCGAAGCCGATCATCTTGCCGATCTGCTGCGCGAACAGCGTGAAACCGCCGGTGACAAGGCACGTATATGCGCCGTTCTTGCGCATCGTCGCCACCAGCGTTCTGCGCGCCCGAAGTCAGCCGGATGCGCTGCTCGATGATCTGCATCGATCAGCGCCGCCGGCAGGCCCTTCAGCAGCGCGACCCGCTCGCGCAAAGCCGGCTCGAACTCGATTTCCCCGCGCATGGCGCGCTCGGTGATGGCGGCAATCTTCGGCTTCAGGCCCGCGAAATCGGCGAGCTCGTCGATGCATTCCTGGCCGATCATGGTCGAATCCATGTCGGCGAGGAAAAGCCTTTTGCGGCGGTTCTGCGCGGCCTGGACGACAACATCGACGCCGCGGAGCACAGAGCGCAATTCGTCCGCGATCGCCCGGCTTTCCTTGCCGGCCCGAAACGGAATGTCCACCGCAGCCGCGGGCGCAAGCCAGACCGGCGCATCCGTCTGGCCCAAGGCCTTGCGGGCGCGGTCAACGACGCTGTTATCGAGCGCGCCGTCCGGTGCTATGAGCGTCGCGACATGAGTTCATATTGGTGCGGTGCTTATTGCAGGGCCGACCGCGAGCGGCAAGTCGGCGCTGGCGCTGACGCTTGCCGAGCGGTTCGGCGGCACGATCGTCAACGCCGACTCCATGCAGGTCTATCGCGATCTGCGCGTCATCACGGCGCGTCCGACGCCCGAAGAGGAAGCGCGCGTTGCGCACATGCTCTACGGCCATGTCGACGCGGCGGAGAATTACTCGACCGGGCGCTGGATCAAGGACGTCGCCGTGGTTCTGGAGGACATTCGCGCCGCAGGCCGTTTGCCGATCCTGGTCGGCGGCACCGGCCTCTATTTTTCCGCGCTGACCAAAGGCCTTGCGGCGGTGCCGCCCATTCCGCCGGACATTCGCGAAGAGGTGCGCGGCCGGCTGGCGCGCGAAGGCGTCGCGCCGCTGCGCGCCGAGCTCGAAGCGCTCGATCCAACAACCGCCGCACGGCTGCGGGTCAACGATCGCTCCCGCATCAGCCGGGCGCTCGAAGTCGTCAAGGCAACCGGCCGCTCCATCACCGACTGGCACAAGGAGGGCATGCCGCCGGTGCTCGACAGCGAAAAAACCGCGAAGGTGTTTCTCGCAGTCGATCGCAAGGAACTGGTCGGCCGCATCGAAGCGCGCTTCGATGCGATGCTGGCCGCGGGCGCGCTCGATGAGGTTCGCGCTCTGGCGGCGCGAAAGCTCGATCCAACCTTGCCGGCGATGAAGGCGCACGGCGTGCCGTGGCTGATCCGCCATCTCGAAGGCGAGATCACCCTCGAACAAGCCGCCGCCGGCGGAAAGATGGACACCCGCCGCTACGCCAAGCGGCAGGTCACCTGGTTTCGCAATCAGCTGCCGGATTGGCCGATGCTGCCGCCGGGAGAAGCCTTGGCGATGCTGACGAAAACGCTTAACCAGTAGCGTCTCACGGGGTCCGTCAGGCTTGACCTCCGGGGCCACGATACGTATAACCGCGCAACGAAAGTACCGGAACTGACAGCTATGCGCAATTTTGTTATCGTACTTAGGGAGCGTATCGCCGCGGGTGGGTAAGCCACCCGGGACTGCGGCGATGCGCGACAGGGCCCCTCAGCGGGCCTTTTTTAATTCTGACGCGGACGTGGAGAGTGTGATGAGCAAGGAAATGACCGGCGCCGAAATGGTGATCGAGGCGCTCGCCGATCAGGGCGTGAAGCACCTGTTTGGCTATCCGGGCGGGGCGGTGCTGCCGATCTACGATGCGCTGTTCGCGCAGGACAAGGTCCGCCACATCCTGGTTCGCCACGAGCAGGGCGCCGTTCACGCTGCCGAAGGTTACGCGCGCTCGACCGGCAAGGTCGGCTGCGTGCTGGTGACGTCCGGCCCCGGCGCGACCAATGCCGTCACCGGCCTCACCGACGCGCTGTGCGACTCGATCCCGATCGTTTGCATCACCGGCCAGGTGCCGACCCATCTCATCGGCAATGACGCCTTCCAGGAGTGCGACACGGTCGGCATCACCCGGCCGTGCACCAAGCACAATTATCTCGTGAAGCGCATCGAGGACCTGCCGCGCGCGCTGCACGAGGCATTCCACATCGCATCGAGCGGCCGGCCGGGTCCGGTCGTGGTCGACATCCCGAAGGACATCCAGTTCGCCAAGGGCGTCTATTCCAAGCCGAAAGAATTCCCGCATCGCGGTTATCGCCCGAAGGTCAAGGGCGACATGGACAAGATCCAGTCGGCGATCGAGCTGATGGCGTCTGCCAAGCGGCCGCTGTTCTACACCGGCGGCGGCGTCATCAATTCGGGCAAGGCGGCAAGCGATCTGTTGCGCGAGCTCGTCCAGATCACCGGATTCCCGATCACCTCGACGCTGATGGGTCTCGGCGCCTATCCGGCGGCCAATCCGCAATGGCTCGGCATGCTGGGCATGCACGGCACGCTCGAAGCCAACATGGCGATGCACGATTGCGACGTCATGATCTGCGTCGGCGCGCGCTTCGACGACCGCATCACCGGGCGGCTCGACGCCTTCTCGCCGGGCTCAAAGAAAATCCACATCGACATCGACCCGTCCTCGATCAACAAGAACGTCAAGGTCGACATCCCGATCATCGGCGATTGCGCCCATGTGCTCGAGGACATGGTGCGGCTGTGGCGCACCTCCGCCAAGCAGGCCGACAAGAAGGCGCTCGGCGACTGGTGGAAGCAGATCGACAAGTGGCGCGCCAGGAAGTCGCTGGCCTACCGGCAGTCCAACGAAGTCATCAAGCCGCAATATGCGATCCAGCGGCTCTATGAGCTGACCAAGGACCGCGACACCTACATCACGACGGAAGTCGGCCAGCACCAGATGTGGGCGGCGCAGCTCTACGGCTTCCAGGAGCCGAACCGCTGGATGACCTCCGGCGGCCTCGGCACCATGGGCTATGGCCTGCCGGCCTCGGTCGGCGTGCAGCTCGCGCATCCGAAGTCACTCGTCATCGACATTGCCGGCGAAGCGTCGGTGCAGATGACGATGCAGGAGTTTTCGACCGCCGTGCAGTACCGGCTGCCGATCAAGGTCTTCATTCTCAACAACAAGTACATGGGCATGGTGCGCCAGTGGCAGGAATTGCTGCATGGCGGCCGTTACGCCGAGAGCTACAGCGAGGCGCTGCCGGATTTCGTCAAGCTGGCCGAAGCCATGCACGGCTACGGCATCCGCTGCGACAAGCCGGGCGATCTCGACCACGCCATCAAGGAGATGATCGACGTCGACAAGCCGGTGCTGTTCGACTGCGTGGTCGATCCGAAGGAAAACTGCTTCCCGATGATCCCGTCGGGCCGCGCCCACAATGAAATGATCCTTGGTGACGCCGGCGTCTCGATCGAAGAGGCGATCACCGAAGAAGGCAAGGTGATGGTGTAGCCATGAACGCACAGACCCCAACCACCTCGCATTATCCGGCGGCGCCGACCGCGCAGAAGCTCGAGCGCCACACGCTCTCGGTCCTGGTCGACAACGAGCCCGGCGTGCTGGCGCGCGTGATCGGCCTGTTCGCTGGCCGCGGCTACAATATCGAGTTGCTGACGGTGTCGGAGACCGAGCATCAGAAGCACCTGTCGCTTATCACCATCGTCACCACGGGCACCCCGATGGTGATCGAGCAGATCAAGAACCAGCTCGACCGCCTGGTGCCGATGCATCGCGTCGTCGACATGACGCTGATCGGCAATTCGATCGAGCGCGAGCTCGCCATGGTGAAGGTGAAAGGCAAGGGCGACGACCGGGTCGAGGCGCTGCGGCTGGCCGATGCATTCCGCGCCCGCGTGATCGACGCCTCGACCGAGAGCTTCGTGTTCGAGATCACCGGCAAGAGCGACAAGATCGAGCAGTTCATCGAGCTGATGCTGCCGCTCGGCCTGGTCGAGGTGTCGCGCACCGGCATCGCCGCGATCCGCCGCGGCCCGGAGACGATGTAACGGCACTGCCATGCCGTACGACGTCTTCGTCGCGATGTTCGTGTTCACGGCTGTCACCGCATTCACGCCCGGGCCGAACAACATCATGGTCACGGCATCGGGCGTGAATTTCGGCTTTACGCGGACCATTCCGCACCTGGCCGGAATTCTGATCGGCTTCATGGTGATGCTGGTGGCCTGCGGCGCGGGTCTCGGCGCGCTGTTTACCGCCTACGCGCCGCTGCAATACGCACTCAAGATTATCGGCGCGGCCTACATGCTGTGGCTGGCGTGGAAGGTCGCCAATGCGCGGCCGGCCGATGACGAGCCCGACGCATCGGCCCGGCCGCTGACATTCCTGCAGGCCGCGGCGTTCCAGTGGGTCAACCCCAAGGCCTGGGTGATCGCGATCAGCGCCATCGCGATTTACGTCCGGCCAAGCCACTGGCTGGTCGATTTTGCCATCCTGCTTGCGGTGTTCGCGCTCTTTACCGTTCTTTCGACCGCGACCTGGACCGGGTTCGGCGTCGCCTTGCGCGGCCTGCTGAGAAATCCCCGCCACGCCCGCATTTTCAACTGGATCATGGCCGTGCTGCTGGTCGCCAGCATCGCGCCGATGGTCATCTGAGCCACACGAAAAAGCGCAAACCGCCCGCCGTCGGTGGAACCAAACCCTATAAATCTGATTGACTTGGTCAGATATAAGCCTACCTTGATATCGAACCAGGAGACTCGATCATGTTGCTTAGCTGGTCGCTTCCTCGTGTTTTCGTCGCCACGCCGGTATGGCGGGTACGCGACCGATTTTTCACTGGCCCCCGCCAGGCCGCGTCCTGCGATGGCGCGGCCGAGGGCAAAGGAAATCGCCTGCGCGGCGCCGGCCGCGCTTGATCGGCCTACCGCCCGCGCTCTGGTCGATGCGGGCTATATGCCGCTCAGCCGCTACGTTGAGCTGTTCGAAGGCGCGGAGTCGCAATTCGGCGAGGGCGAGGTCTAGAACCGGACTGGCTGTTGCAACGCCTGTTCCGGCTCGATAATCCGGTTCTCGTGTCGCGGAGAATTGGATGCTGTCGCAACGCGCGAAATATGCACTGAAAGCGATGATCGCGCTGGCGGGAGATCGCGGCCTGAAGCCGCTATCGGTCACCGACATCGCCAAGCGCGCCAATGTGCCGCGCGCGTTCCTCGAGCAAATTCTCTCGGATCTCAAACGCCGCAACCTGTTGATCAGCACGCGCGGCGCGCGGGGCGGGTTCCGCCTCGCGCGGCTGCCGCAGGACATCAGCTTCGCCGACATCATCCGCCACATCGACGGCCCGCTCGCGCTTGCGCCCTGCGCGAGCCGCACCGCCTATCGTCCCTGTCCCGAATGCGGTGACGTCAAAACCTGCACATTGCGCAAGACGCTGGTGAAAGCGCGCGATGCAACGGCGCAAGTGCTTGAACATACAAGCCTTGCCGATGTGCTGGGGCGCAAACGGGTGAGTGTAGATAGCTTATAATCCCGATTGACTTAGTCAGGATTAGTGTGTCTCATGCTCGCGACGGACGAGCGGAGACACGTTATGCGCCATAACGCACGCAACGAATTTCAGCGCAGGCCACGATTTTCTCGTGAGCTTCGCGGATGCGTGCCGCGATCGCGCCGCAAAGAACATCTCCAACAATCAAGCAGAGTAGGAGCATTGGCTATGCACAATTCGCTTCAGCTGGATTCTGTGCGTAGCGCATTCGCGTATAGCGCGTTTGCCGCTGCTTTCTTTTTCGTCATGACGGTGGTGGCGTTCGGACAGACGACGCTGCTCAACGTCAGCTACGACCCGACCCGCGAGCTCTATCGCGCGTACAACGCGGAGTTCGCCAAATACTGGAAGGAAAAGACCGGCGAGACTGTCGCCATCCAGCAGTCGCATGGCGGCTCCGGCAGCCAGGGCCGCGCGGTGATCGATGGTCTCAAGGCCGATGTGGTGACGCTCGCGCTCGAGGCCGACATCAACGCCATCGCGGAGAAGACCAAGAAGATTCCGGCCGACTGGCGCAAGCGGCTGCCGAACAATTCGCACGCCCTACACCTCGACCATCGTCTTTCTGGTTCGCAAGGGCAATCCGAAGGACCTGAAGGACTGGGACGATCTGGTGAAGCCCGGCATTGAAGTGATCGTGCCCAACCCGAAGACGTCGGGCGGCGCGCAATGGGCCTATCTTGCCGCCTGGGGTTACGCGCAACGAGAAATTCGGCGGCGACGAAACCAAGATCAAGGAATTCGTCGGAGCGCTCTACAAGAACGTGCCGGTGCTCGACACCGGCGCGCGCGGCTCGACCACGACCTTCGTCCAACGCGGCATCGGCGACGTTCTGCTGGCCTGGGAGAACGAGGCCTTCCTCGCGATCAACGAGCTCGGCCCGGACAAATTCGACATCGTCGTGCCGCCGCTCTCGATCAATGGCCGAGCCGCCGGTGGCGCTGGTCGACGGCAATGCCGACAAGAAAGGCACGACCAAGGTCGCGCAGGCCTATCTCGAATATCTCTACAGCGCGGACGGCCAGAAGATCATCGCCAAGAACTATTACCGGCCGTCAAACCCGGAGCTTGCCGATCCGCGAGGACTTGAAGCGCTTTCCGCCAGCTCAAGCTGCTCACCATCGACGACCCGGTGTTCGGCGGCTGGGCCAAGGTCACAGCCGAAGCACTTCGCCGACGGCGGCGTGTTCGACCAGATCTACAAGCGCTAAGTGCCGGTGCGAGGGGACCATGCAGCGTCGATGCCGTCGCGACTGGTGGCGGCGGCCGAGCGTCATCCCGGGATTCGGGCTGACGCTCGGCTTCACCATCTCCTATCTCAGCCTGATCGTGCTGATCCCGATCGCGGCGCTGATTCTGCGCACGACGCACGATGTCCTGGGACGAGATTCTGGGCGATCGCCAGCAGCGAGCGCGTCCTCGCCGCGCTGCGGCTTTCGCTTCGGCGCGGCGCTGCTCGCGGCCTGCATCAATGCCGTGTTCGGCGCTGATCGTCGCCTGGGTGCTGGTGCGCTACGAGTTTCCCGGCAAGCGCATCGTCGACGCCGATCGTCGATCTGCCATTCGCGCTGCCGACGGCGGTGGCCGGCATCGCGCTGACCGCGATCTTCGCCAGGAACGGCTGGCTCGGCCAGTTCATCGAGCCGCTCGGCATCAAGGTCGCCTACACCTGGATCGGCATCGTCATCGCGCTGACCTTCATCGGGCTGCCGTTCGTGGTGCGCACGCTGCAGCCGGTGATCGTGGAAATCGACCGCGAGATCGAGGAGGCGGCCGCGACGCTCGGCGCCAAGCGCCGGCAGACCATCTGTCAGCGTGATCCTTGCCGACATTGCTGCCCGCTCTGCTCACCGGCTTTGTGCTGGCGTTTGCGCGCGCGGTCGGCGAATACGGATCGGTCGTCTTTATCGCCGGCAATATTCCGTATCGCACCGAGATCGCGCCGCTGCTGATCGTCATCCGGCTGACCGAGTTCGACTATACCGGCGCCACCGCGATCGCCACGATCATGCTGGCGATCTCGTTCGTCATGTTTCTGGCCATCAACCTGATCCAGGCCTGGGCGCGGCGGAGGTTCGGCGATGTCTGATCAAGCCCTCGCTGGCGCCTTCGACCTGGCGCTCGCCGACCACCGAAGCCCGGCCGGTGCGAGGCGTCCTGATCGCCGTCGCGCTGTTGTTCCTCGGCGCTGTTTCTCGTGCTTTCCGCTGGCCGTCGTCTTTGTCGAGGCGTTGCGCGGCGGCATCGGCGTCTTCATCTCGTTCGCTCGGCGATCCGGATACGATGGCCGCCATTCGAGCTCACGCTGTTGGTGGCGGCGATTGCCGTGCCCGCCAATCTCGTGTTCGGCATTGCGCGGCCTGGGCCATCGCCAAATACGAATTCCGCGGCAAGGCCTTCCTGATCACGCTGATCGATCTGCCGTTCTCGGTATCGCCGGTGATCGCCGGCCTGATCTACGTCATCCTGTTCGGCAGCCAGGGCTATCTCGGTCCGTGGCTGAATGCGCACGGTATTCAGATCATCTTCGCGGTGCCGGGCATCGTGCTGGCGACCATCTTCGTGACGTTTCCGTTTGTCGCGCGCGAATTGATCCCGCTGATGGAAGAGCAGGGGACGCAGGAGGAAGAGGCCGCGATCTCGCTCGGCGCCAGCGGCTTCAAGACATTCTGGCGGGTCACGCTGCCGAACGTGAAGTGGGGCCTGATGTACGGCGTGCTGCTGTGCAACGCGCGCGCGATGGGCGAGTTCGGCGCGGTCGCGGTCGTGTCCGGCCATATCCGCGGCCAGACCAACACGATGCCGCTGCATATCGAGATTCTCTACAACGACTATCAGTGGGTCGCGGCCTTCGCCGTCGCCTCGCTGCTGGCGCTGCTCGCGCTGGTGACGCTGGCCGTGAAAACAGCGCTGGAATGGCGGTTCGGCGATGAACTCGCAAGCAATCGGAAATAGGGGGCCGCAATGACCGCGCCTGCGAAGTTGAGCCGTGCCACGGACTATGCCGGGTCAGAAGCCTTGAGCACGGCTTTGGCGTCGAGGGGCAAGATGATCGGCGAACCGATGAGCGTAACCGTCGAGAACCTGGTCAAGGAGTTCGGCGTCACGCCGGCGCTTCACGGCGTTTCTCTTGAGATCAAAGGCGGCGAGCTTCTGGCGCTGCTCGGGCCCTTCCGGCTCGGGCAAGACGACGCTGCTGCGCCTGATTGCCGGGCTCGATTTTCCCAATCAGGGCCGCATCCTGTTCGGCGATGAGGACGCCTCCCGGCAAGTCCGTGCAGGACCGCAATGTCGGCTTCGTGTTCCAGAGCTACGCGCTGTTCCGGCACATGAGCGTGTTCGAGAACGTCGCCTTCGGGCTGCGCGTGCGGCCCGGGCAAGACCCGTCCCGGCGAGAAGACGATCCGCGAGCGGGTCGATGACGCTGCTCGATCTCGTCCAGCTCTCCGGGCTCGACAAGCGGTTTCCAAACCAGCTCTCCGGCGGCCAGCGCCAGCGCGTCGCATTTGCCCGCGCGCTCGCGATCGAGCCGCGGCTCCTTCTGCTCGACGAGCCGTTCGGCGCGCTCGACGCCAAGGTGCGCCGGAGCTGCGCCGCTGGCTGCGCGAGATCCACGACCGCACCGGCCACACCACGATCTTCGTCACGCACGACCAGGAAGAAGCGCTGGAGCTCGCCGACCGCGTCGCGGTCATCAACAAGGGCAAGATCGAGCAGGTCGGCAGCGCCCGACGACATCTACGACCGTCCGGCGTCGCCATTCGTGTTCGACTTCATCGGCGACTTCGAGCATGCTCCCGGTCGCGGTCGAGAACGGCAAAGTGCGGATCGACGACAACGTGCTGGCGCTCGACGCAGCCGGTGTGCGCCGACGGCCCGGCCACGTTGTTCTTCCGCCCCAACCACATCAGGTTCACCAGCGGACCCGCCGGCTCGGTGACCGGCACCGTCTGCAATGTGCGCCGCGTCGGTGATGTGCGCCGCGTCGAGCTCGAAACCGGCCGCGACCGCCACCGCATCGAGGTCGACCTGCCGGCCGGCGTCGAAGTGCCGACCGCCGGTTATCTGGCATTGCGTCCGACCACGTTCCGGCTTGTTTCCCGGCACGCTCTAAAAAACACACGCCGAAATCGACGTTATCGCGCGCAATTCGCGCCGAAGGCGGCGTGGTTGCCCCTTCGTTCGATCTTGCCCATCCCGCCAAGCTTTGCTCTCTTGCCGGACCCCGGAGGCTGGGCGGATGGATGGTTCGTGGTGGATGTACTTTTTCGTCGGCGTGCTGGCGCAAGCCGTCGACGGCGCGCTCGGCATGGCGTTCGGCGTGACCGCGACCACAGTGATGCTGAGCTTCGGCACCTCGCCCGCGCAGGCGAGCGCGATGGTGCACATCGCCGAAATCTTCACCACCGCCGCGTCGGGCGCCTCGCACTGGTGGCATCGCAATGTCGACTGGACGATGGTGAAACGGATCGCCATCCCGGGCGTGATCGGCGGCATCATCGGCGCGACCGTGCTCGCGAATGTCGATGGAAAAATCATAGCGCCATTCGTCACGGCGTATCTCGGCATCATCGGCATCGTCATTCTCATTCGCGCTTGGCGCCCGCTGCGCCCACACCCCGCCACTGAACGCGCAATGCCGGTGGTTGGCTTTTTCGGCGGGCTGCTCGATGCGATTGGCGGCGGCGGCTGGGGTCCCGTTGTCACCAGCACTTTGGTCGGGGCGGGCGAGAAGCCGCGTTATGTGATCGGATCGGTCAATCTCACCGAATTTCTGGTGACGGTGGCTACGTCGGTGACGCTGATCGTGAGCCTCGGTGTGGCCGACCTCACACCCGTCATCCCGCTGGTTCTCGGCGGATTGGTAAGCGCGCCGTTCGCCGGCTATCTGGTCAAGATCGTGCCGGCGCGGGCGCTGATGGTCGCGGTCGGCATTCTGATCCTGCTGTTAAGCCTGCGGTCATTGGTCCGCGCGCTGGGCTGGATGTAGGCCCGCGGGCTTGCTTTTCCTGCCAGATTGACGTTTCTGCCTGCATCCAAATCCGACAAAGTAAGAGGACCCGGGGGTTATGCGTGTTTATTACGATCGCGATGCCGACCTGAACCTGATCAAGGGCAAGAAGGTCGCCATCGTCGGCTATGGCAGCCAGGGCCACGCCCACGCGCTCAATCTGCGCGACAGCGGCGTGAAAGAGGTCGCGGTCGCGCTCCGCAAGACCTCGGCCGGCGTGAAGAAGGCCGAAGCCGAGAAGTTCAAGGTGCATGGAGGTCGCCGAGGCCGCCAAGTGGGCCGACGTCATCATGATGCTCACGCCCGACGAATTGCAGGGCGACATCTTTCGCGACCACATCGCCAAGAACATCAAGGACGGCGCCGCGATCATGTTCGCGCACGGCCTCAACGTGCACTTCAACCTGATCGAGCCGGCCAAGGGCATCGACGTGCTCATGGTGGCGCCGAAGGGCCCCGGCCACACCGTGCGCTCCGAATATCAGCGCGGCGCCGGCGTGCCGTGCCTGATCGCGATCCACCAGGACGCGTCCGGCAACGCGCATGATCTCGGCCTGTCCTACGCCTCGGCGATCGGCGGCGGCCGCGCCGGCATCATCGAGACCACGTTCAAGGAAGAGTGCGAGACCGACCTGTTCGGCGAGCAGACCGTGCTGTGCGGCGGCCTGGTCGAGCTGATGAAGGCCGGTTACGAGACGCTGGTCGAAGCCGGTTACGCGCCGGAGATGGCCTATTTCGAGTGCGTCCACGAGGTGAAGCTGATCGTGGACCTGATCTATGAGGGCGGCATCGCCAACATGAACTACTCGGTGTCGAACACCGCCGAGTATGGCGAATACGTCTCCGGCCCGCGCGTCATCACGCCGGAGACCAAGGCCGAGATGAAGAAGGTGCTCAACGACATTCAGAGCGGCAAATTCACCCGCGACTGGATGCTCGAGAACCGCGTCAACCAGACCTCGTTCAAGGCGACGCGCGCCAAGCTCGCCGAGCATCCGATCGAGCAGGTCGGCGCCAAGCTCCGCGAGATGATGCCCTGGATCAAGCAGCGCGCGCTGGTCGATAAGAGCAAAAACTAGTCCATCAAATTCCGCGAAGGGGCCGCCGCGTGGCGGCCCTTTTCGTTTCGGTGCTCCTCCGTGCAGAATGAAGCGCTGGCCAACCTGGGGGAGCACGCCATGACCGATCGCGCCCAGCAAGGAAAAACTGCTCCGGGAAACCTACGCCGCCCGCGTGAACAACGACATAGAAACCATCTGCCGGGCGTTCGCCGCCTGACGTGAAATACCGGATGGTCGGTAAGCCCGGCGCGCACAGAGACGGCGATCCAGGCGGAAAGTTTTTATCAGTTCAAGCCGCTGGTCGAACAAATGATGAAGACGTTCATCATGAGCGATTTGAACATTCGTAACATCCTGATCGACGGCGAACGGGCCGTTGTTCATTGGCAGGTCAAGATCGAGTCGGGCAAGACCGGTGATGTTGCGAGCACGGAGATTGTGCGACGTGCTTGAGTTCAAGGACGGCAAGATCGTCTCGCTTCACCGGAGTTCTACGATACCGCGTTGGCAGGCCGTTTGCTGGGAGCCGCCTAAGGGGCGCGGATCCGTCTCCGCCAGCCAGTTCGCAACCTCGCCGGGTGAGCCATGCGCGCCGCCGGTCGAGGCACGCAAATTGGCCTCGCGCATGGTCTCAATCGGGATCGCGCCGATCAGCGGGCGGAGCGCCGCGAGCAATGCCTCGTCGCTCGGCGCGCTTGGGCGAGAGCAGCAGTACAGCATCGTAGGGCGGGATCGCCTGTTTCGGATCGGCCAGCGTCACGAGATCGAGTTTGGCGATCTGGCCGTCGCTTGAATAGCCGGCGATGACATCGACCTGGCCGTCCGCCAGCGCCGGATACATGAATTCGGCCTGCATCTGGCGCTGCTCGCGAAAATTGAGTCCGTAGGCTGTGCGCAGCGCCTGCCATTCCGGCCGGGCGAAGAATTCGTAGTCGCCGGCGATGCGCATCTGCGGCGCGCGGGCGGCAAGCTCGGCGATTGAACTGATGCCGAGCTTTTGCGGCACCACCAGCGCGTAAGCATTCTCGAAGCCGAGCGCGCCGAGCATGACAATGCCGCGCTCGCGCTTGAGCCAGTCCGCCACCTCGCGCAACACTGCCTCGCGCGGCTTGGTGTCGGTGCGCCGCATCTGGTTGGCCCACAGCGTGCCGGAATAATCGACGTAAGCGTCGATCTCGCCGGCGGCGAGCGCGTCGAAAATCACGCTGGAGCCGAGCCCTTGCCGCTGGCTGGCCGAAAGGCCGTTGGCCGCAAGGCGCTGCTCGATCAACGAAGCCAGCACATATTGCTCGGTGAACGGCTTGGTGCCGATGACGTAGGTTGCAGCCCGGCCGCGTCAACCCCGGCGCCAGCGCAACGATAACCAGCGCCGCAATGCCGAGCGCGCCGCCGATCAGCCTGCCGCGGCTGCGGGTCGCGACGCCGCGCTCCATCAGGGCCAGCAATTGATCGACCGCGATTGCCAGCGCGGCCGCGGCCACGCAGCCGAACAGCACGAACACCCAGTTCTGCGTCTGCAAGCCCGCGAAGATGTAATTGCCGAGCGAGGTCTGGCCGATCGGCGTCGACAGCGTCGCGGTGCCGATCACCCAGACCGCCGCGGTGCGGATGCCGGCCATGATGACCGGCGCGGCGAGCGGCAACTCGACCAGCCCCAGGATCTGCCGCGGCCGCAGGCCGAGCGCTCGCGCGGAGTCGCGCATGCCGTCGCTGACGGCATTGAGGCCGGTCACCGTGTTCCGCAGCACCGGAAGCATCGAGTAGAAGGCGAGGGCAAGCACCGCCGGCAAAAAGCCGAGCGCGGAAAATCCGTAGCCGAATGCCTGCTGCGACAGAGCGGCAAGCGCCAGCAGCAATGGATAGAACAACGTCAGCAGCGCGAGCCCGGGAATGGTCTGGATCACGCTCGCCGTGCCCAACACCGCGTTGCGGAGCTTCGGCCGCCGCGCGGCGGCGATGCCCAACGGCAGGCTCACGGCAAGGCCGATCAGCAGCGCCGTCACGCTGACCAGCACATGGCCGCCGAGGTAATCGGGCAAAAGCGCAAACGCATCGGCGATGCGGGGATCGGACATCGTGCGATGATGACATGCGCGCCGGGCAGGCGAAACGCCGCGGCCAGCCCCGCTTGCCAGCGCGGCGCAAGCCGGTAGGTTGCTGCCGCCGGGCGGCAAGACCCGGATGTCGGGGAAGGCGCGTGGCGGCGGCGATCAATCTCACCAATGTCGATGTGGCGTTTCGGCTTGCCAATGGCGGCACCTATCGCGCCGTGCAGGACGCCACGCTCGAAGTCGCCGACGGCGAGTTCGTCGCGATCGTCGGGCCGACCGGCTGCGGCAAGTCCACGTTGCTCAATGTCGCCGCCGGACTGATTGCGCCCTCGGCAGGGCAGGCCGACATTTACGGCGCGCCGCTTGCGGCGATCAACGCGCAGGCCGGCTACCTCTTTCAGGCTGATGCGCTGTTTCCCTGGAAGACCGCGATCGACAATGTCGCGATCGGGCTCGAGACCGCGGGCGTAGGGCATGCCGAAGCTCGCAAACGCGCGCAGGACTGGCTCACCCGCGTCGGGCTTCGGCGCCTTCACCGACCGCTATCCGCACATGCTGTCGGGCGGGCAGCGCAAGCGCGTCGGCCTCGCGCAGGTGCTGATCCGCAATCCGAAGATCCTGCTGATGGACGAGCCGTTCGGCCCGCTCGACGCGCAGACCCGGCAGATCATGGGCAATCTGCTGCTCGACCTGTGGAGCGCCGACCGCAAGGCGGTGCTGTTCGTCACCCACGATCTCGAAGAGGCGATCGCGCTGTCGGACCGCGTCGTCATCATGTCGGCCGGGCCGTCGGCGCGCATCATCGGCAACTGGAAAGTGCCGCTGGCGCGTCCGCGCGACACCACCGAGATCAAGCTCGACCGCGCCTTCGTCGAGCTGCACCGCGACATCTGGCACAAGCTCAAGGACGAAGTGCTCAAGGGCTACGCCCAGACGGGGGGCGGGTGATGCAACGTCTCCAGCTCATCGCCCTGCAAGTTCTGGTCGCCGTCGTCGCGCTGACGATCTGGCACGTCCTCACCACCTATCCGGTGTTCGGCGTGATGCTGCTGCCGCCGTTCTTCTTCTCCAATCCGTTCGAAGTCGCCGACCAGGTCGTCAAATGGTTCGTGACCGGCGTGATCTGGAGACATCTGTGGGTCACGCTGCTCGAAGCCATGCTCGCCTTCGTGATCGGTTCGGTCGGCGGTGTGCTGGTCGGCTTCTGGTTTGCGCGTCAGCCGCGCACCGCGGCGGTGTTCGACCCCTACGTCAAGATGGCCAATGCGCTGCCGCGCGTCGTGCTGGCGCCGATCTTCACGCTCTGGCTCGGGCTCGGCATCTGGTCGAAGGTCGCGCTCGGCGTCACGCTGGTTTTCTTCATCGTGTTCTTCAACGTCTATCAGGGCGTCAAGGAAGTCAGCCCGACCGTGCTCGCCAATGCGCGCATGCTCGGCATGAACGAGCGGCAATTGATGCGCCATGTCTATTGGCCGTCGGCGCTGTCCTGGATGTTCTCCTCGCTGCACACCTCGGTCGGCTTTGCCGTGGTGGGCGCGGTGGTGGGCGAGTATCTCGGCTCCGCGGCGGGGCTCGGCTACCTGATCCAGCAGGCCGAAGGCGTGTTCGACGTGGCCGGCGTCTTTGCCGGCATGTTCGTGCTGGCGGCCTTCGTCATCGTGATCGATATGGTCGTGACCGTCGTGGAAAAGCGCCTGCTGGTGTGGCGGCCCACTGCGACGGAAACCCGCCCCTAGTCGGCCTAGGCAGCGGCGTCCCGCTGCCTTATCTTGCGCGCCAAGACGGCCGCAATGCCGCGTCATTTCAGGAGGAAGCCCATGTTGAAATTTACTCGCCGCATCGCGCTCGCCGTTGCGGCCGTTGCCCTCTCGTCAGGCCTCGCGCTCGCGCAATCGAAAGTCAGCATCGCGGTCGGCGGCGCTTCGTGCCTGTGCTACCTGCCGACCATGCTGGCCAAGCAGCTTGGCGAGTACGAAAAGGCCGGCGTCAATGTCGAGCTGATCGAGTTCAAGGGCGGCTCCGACGCGCTCAAGGCGGTGATGGGCGGCTCGGCCGACGTCGTCTCGGGCTACTTCGACCACTGCGTCAATCTCGCGGCCAAGAAGCAGCACCTGCAATCCTTCGTGGTCTATGACCGCTATCCGGGCTTTGCGCTGGTCGTCTCGCCCAAGCACACCGACAGCATCAAGAGCATCAAGGACCTCGCCAACAAGAAGATTGGCGTCAGCGCGCCCGGCTCATCGACCGACTTCTTCCTGAAGTTCATGCTCAAGAAGGCCGGCGTCGATCCGAATTCGGTCGCCGTGATCGGCGTCGGGCTTGGCGCTTCGGCCATCGCCTCGATGGAGAACGGCGAGATCGAAGCCGCCATCATGCTCGATCCGGCCGTCACCGTGCTCGCCAACAAGAACAAGGACCTGAAAATTCTGAGCGATACGCGCACGCAGAAGGACACGCTTGAGGTGTTCGGCGGCGAATATCCGGGCGGCTCGCTCTACACCCGGGCGGACTGGATCGCCTCGCACGAGAAGGAAGTGCAGGCGATGACCAATGCGATCCTGGCGACGCTGAAGTGGATCCACTCCCACACGCCGGAAGAGATCGCCGACAAGATGCCGTCCGAATATGTCGGCAAGGACAAGGCGCTCTATGTGCAGGCGCTCAAGAACACGCTGCCGATGTACTCCGAGACCGGCCGCATGGACCCGAAGGGCGCCCAGGCGGTGCTCGACGTGTTCGCGCTGTCCGTCGCCGGAAGTGAAGAACGCCAACATCGACCTGTCGAAGACCTACACCAACAAATACGTCGATGCGGCCGGCAAGCGGGTGGAGCTGAAGCAGTAAGCATCCTGTCATGCCATCGCGGAAGCGGGGCATCCAGTGCTTCGAAGCCTATCGATTTAGCCGCGCCAGCGGTGTTTACTGGATCGCCCGCTTATGCGGGCGATGCTTTTTGAGACCGTCATGAACCTCATCTCCATCCAGTCGCATGTCGCCTACGGCCATGTCGGCAATGCGGCGGCGATGTTTCCGCTGCAGCGCATCGGCGTCGAGGTCTGGCCGATCCATACGGTGCAGTTCTCCAATCACACCGGCTATGGCGAATGGACCGGCCGGGTGTTCGACGGCGACATGATCCGCGAAGTGTTCGCCGGCATCGAGAAGCGCGGCGTGCTCGGCGAATGCGACGGCATCCTGTCGGGCTATATGGGCTCGGCCGATATCGGCACCGCGATCCTCGAGACCGTGGCGACGGTCAAGCAGACCAATCGTCGCCGCGCAATATTGCTGCGACCCGGTGATCGGCGACGTCGGCCGCGGCATTTTCGTGCGCGAGGGCATTCCGGAATTCATGCGCGACAAGGCGGTGCCGGCCGCCGATATCATCACGCCGAACCAGTTCGAGCTCGACTATCTGGCCGGCCATGAGACGCGCACCATGGCGCAGGCCTTTGCCGCCATCGACGCGTTGCACGAGCGCGGACCGCGCGCGGTGATGGTGACGTCGCTGCATACCGAGCACACGCCGGAGGATGCCTCGATCTGCTGGCTTCCGACGCCAAGGGCCGCTTCCACGTGCGGACGCCGAAGCTGCCGCTCGAAATCAACGGCGCGGGCGACGCCATCGCCGCGTTGTTCTTTGCGCAGTATTTGCGCGAGGGCGATATCGGCGACGCGCTTTCGCTCGCGGCTTCGGCGATTTTCGGCATCCTCTGCAAGACGCTGGAAGCGGGCTCGCGCGAGATCCTTTTGGTCGACGCGCAGGACGAGATCGTGAAGCCGAGCAAGATATTCGAGGCCAAGCGCCTCGGGGCAGGGTGAAGCCAGTCATGCGCAGGCGTTTTGTCACCCTCGACGTGTTCACGCTGAAACGGTTCAGCGGCAATCCGCTCGCCGTGGTGTTCGAGCCGGAAGGGCTCGACACCGACGCGATGCAGGCGATCGCGCGGGAATTCAATTATCCCGAAACGGTGTTCGTCCTGCCGGCGCAGGACAAGGCGCATCGCGCCAAGCTTCGCATCTTCACGCCGGCCGCCGAGCTTCCGTTCGCCGGGCATCCCACGATCGGCACCGCGGTCGCGCTCGCGCGCGGCGGCGACAAGCAGCAGACATTCGTGCTGTCGGAAAATATCGGCCCGGTTGCCTGCGAGGTGACATTGCGCGATGCCGACGAGCGGCGACGCGCGCTTTGCCTTGCCGCAATTGCCGCTGGAGAGCGGCACCGCGCCCGACGCTGCGGCGATCGCCGCTGCGCTCAGTCTCGAAGCCGGCGACATCGGCGGCGACTTCAAGCCGGCATGCTGGGCGACCGGGCTCGGCTTCGTCTATGTGCCGGTCAAAAGCCTCGACGCCATGGCAAAGGCGCGGCCCGATCCGGCGCAGTTCGAGCAGACCTTTGCGATGGGCACTCCCGGCAAGGCCTATCTGTTCTGCCGGGAAACCACCGATGCCGGCAGCGACTTCCACGTCCGCATGTTCGCGCCGGGCATGGGCATCCCTGAGGATCCGGCGACCGGCTCAGCGGCCGCCAGCCTCGGCGGCCTGCTCGCTGCGCAATCCAGTCTCAAGGACGGCACGCACCGCTTCCGCATCGAGCAGGGCTACGAGATGGGCCGGCCGAGCCAGATCGATCTCACGATCGAAATCGCAAACGGCAAGCTCACCGGCGGCTCGATCGGCGGCGGGCGGTCGTCGTCTGCGAAGGTCACATCGACGCATGAGCGATGCCACCGGCGTCGTGGCAGCTCGATTTGCACTTCGCGCCAAAGCCGTGGGTCTTCGCCGAGCAGCGCCGCGACGATATCGACGCCCATTTTGCCGCCCTGCAGCGCGCCAAACCGCGCCTGTTTAACGGCCGCGTCCTGGTCATGAGCGCTGGGAGATCGCCGGCGACACGTTGCGCGGCGAGTTCTTCGAAACGGATTATGCGAGCTTCCGCTCCTGGCTCGATTGGGGCTGCCCGGCCGCCGGCGCTTACGATTGCTTTGCCGCCGCCTGCGTGGTCAGCGCCGACGGGGCCGTGATCTTCGGCGAGATGGCCGCTCACACCAGCAATGCCGGGCAGGTCTATTTCCCGTGCGGGACGCCCGACCGTGACGACGTCATCGGCGGCAAGGTCGATCTCCTGCATTCCTGCACCCGCGAGCTCAAGGAAGAGACCGGTTTCGACGCCGCTGACTTCAGCGCCGAGCCGGGCTGGCGCATCGTCGAGCTGCCGTCGCGCATCGTGGCGGTGAAGCTGCTGCGCTCGCGGCATGATGCCGAGACGCTGCGTGCCCAGGCGCTCGGCTCATTTGCGCAGCGAAACCCTGCCGGAACTCGCCGATATCCGCGTACTGCGGGGCCGCCAGGATATCGATGCCGCTGTTCCGGATTTTGCCGCGGTGTTCCTGCGCTCGTTGTGGCCGTGACCGCCTGCTAGGCTCAGCCTCATGAATTTTGCCGACATCGCCAAACGCTTTCGGGTCGACCAGCCGGACAAATTCCGCATCGCCGACGCCAATCCGGACGAAACGCTCGGCCTCACGAAGGACCAGGCGAAAGATCTCCTCGAGGATGGCATCAAGCGCCTCAAGGATCTGCAGGAACGGCTCTATGCCGGAGACCACTGGTCGATCCTGATCGTGCTTCAGGCGATGGACGCGGCCGGCAAGGACGGCGTCATCGAGCATGTGATGAGCGGCCTCAATCCGCAGGGCTGCGAGGTGCACGCGTTCAAGCAGCCGAACGAGGAAGAGCTGTCGCACGACTTCCTCTGGCGCGCCGCCAGGGTCGTGCCGCAGCGCGGCCGCATCGGCATCTTCAACCGCTCGCATTACGAGGAAGTGCTGGTGGTGCGGGTCCATCCGGAATACCTGGTCCCGCAGAAGCTTCCGCCGACTCCGTCCGGCGAGGAGCTCTGGCAGGAGCGCTACCGCTCGATCCGCCACTTCGAGAGCCACCTGGCCGCGAACGGCACGCTGGTGCTCAAGTTCTTCCTCAACGTGTCGCGCGAGGAGCAGAAGAAGCGTTTCCTCGCGCGGCTCGACGAGCCCGGCAAACGCTGGAAGTTCTCGATGGGGGACATCGCCGAGCGCAAGCTGTGGCCGAACTACATGGAGGCCTATGAGCAGGCGATCCGCCACACCTCGACGCCGCAGGCGCCGTGGTTCGTTGTTCCGGCCGACCAGAAATGGTTCACCCGCCTGGTGGTTGCCGCCGCCATGGTCGACGCCATGGAACGTCTCAAGCTCGAATTTCCCAAGGTCGAGGGGGAGAAGCTCGAGCAGTTGCTCAAATGCCGCGCTGCATTGGAAGCGGAGAAGTAGGCGTCCCGGCCATCTTGCCGCAGCCCCACGGTTTCCGGTAGAACTGCGCACGGTCGGCGGTAACGGCGCCTTAAACGAGTTCCGGCATCGTCGAACCAACGAGGACAGCAACGCGAATCATGTTCACGCGCACGACCATCAGCGCGATTACACGGCGGGCCGAGACGGCCGCGCCGGCGGCTGCCCTCATTCTCGGCTCGCTCCTTCTGCTTACGCGCCCCTGAGGGCCGGCTGGGCACATGTGCCTGGGCACTCAGGGGGTTCGCGAACCAGCACCCCGATAGAGCGCCCGAGCGGCGCATGAGCATTCGAGAAGGATCATACCCATGAACACGACAGCCAAGTCCGAGAAGGACCGCGTCGTCATCTTCGACACCACCTTGCGCGACGGCGAGCAGTGCCCCGGCGCCACCATGACCCACGAAGAGAAGATCGAAGTCGCGGAGCTGCTCGACACGATGGGCGTCGACATCATCGAGGCCGGCTTCCCGATCGCCTCGGAAGGCGATTTCGCCGCCGTCCACGAGATCGCCAAGCGGTCCAAGAACGCGGTGATCGCGGGCCTGTCGCGCGCCGCCTTCAAGGACATCGACCGCTGCGCCGAGGCGATCAAGCCGGCCGAGCGCAAGCGCATCCACACCTTCCTCTCCACCTCGCCGGTGCACATGAAATACAAGCTCCAGAAGGAGCCGCACGAGGTCTATGAGATGGTGATCGCGCAGGTCACCCGCGCGCGCTCGCACACCGACGACGTCGAATGGTCGTCGGAGGACGGCACCCGCACCGAGTTCGATTTCCTGTGCCGCTGCGTCGAGGCTGCGATCAAGGCCGGCGCGACCACGATCAACATCCCGGACACGGTCGGCTACACGACGCCGGAGGAATATCTCAGCCTGTTCAAGCGGGTGCGCGAGAACGTGCCGAACTCCGACAAGGCGGTGTTTTCCGTGCATTGCCATGACGACCTCGGCATGGCGGTCGCCAATTCGCTGGCCGGCTGCGTCGGCGGCGCGCGGCAGATCGAATGCACCATCAACGGCATCGGCGAGCGGGCGGGCAATGCCGCGCTCGAAGAGGTCGTGATGGCGATCAAGACCCGCGGCGACAAGTTCCCGTTCTTCACCAACGTCGACGCCACCATGCTGACGCGGGCCTCGAAGCTGGTGTCGGCGACGACGTCATTCCCGGTGCAGTACAACAAGGCGATCGTCGGCCGGAACGCGTTCGCGCATGAGAGCGGCATCCATCAGGACGGCATGCTCAAGAATGCGCAGACCTACGAGATCATGACGCCGGAATCGGTCGGCGTGAAACAGACCTCGCTGGTGATGGGCAAGCATTCGGGCCGCCACGCCTTCCAGCACAAGCTGGCGGAGCTCGGCTACCAGGTCTCCGACAACCAGCTCCAGGACGCGTTCGTGCGCTTCAAGGCGCTGGCCGACAAGAAGAAGCAGATCTACGACGAGGACATCGAGGCGCTGATCGATGAGGAAATTGCCCACGGGCATGACCGCATCAAGATCATCTCGCTCACGGTGATCGCCGGCACGATGGGCCCGCAATCGGCGACGCTCTCGCTCGACATCGACGGCAAGCATGTGACCACGCAGTCGACCGGCAACGGCCCGGTGGATGCGATCTTCAACGCCATCCACGCGCTGGTGCCGCATGAGGCGAAGCTCGAGCTCTATCAGGTGCACGCAGTGACTGAAGGCACCGACGCGCAAGCCGAAGTGTCGGTGCGGCTTGTCGGAGCAGGGCGGTCGCGCCGTCACGGCGAAGGGCGCGGATCCCGACACGCTGGTCGCGTCAGCAAAGGCGTATCTCGGCGCGCTCAACAAGCTGACGAGCCGGCGCAAAGGACAATCGGAGACTGCGGAGCGGCGCATTCACTCGACCGACGTCGGCTGAGCTACGTCAAAAGACAAAAGCTTGGCGTGAAAAAACAAAACGCGCGCATGAACGGAACTTCATGCGCGCGTTTTCTGTTTGCGAATTTCGATTCCGTTCCGCTGATTTTCAAAAATCACAATTCGAACGCATTTTTTTCTTGGTGAGGCGACAATCACAAGTTAGTGAATGCGCTCTCGGGCAGACACTGCTCGTTCACCGCGTACTTGGGGAACTTTGCTGGATGAAACTCCGCCTTTTCGCCGGCGCTCTGGCGCTGACGGCACTCTTCGCTGCGCCGAATTTCTCCGCGCCCGTGCAGGCTGCGGAACTCGCGCTGACTGAAGCCGCGCAGCCGCGCATCAACATTTCACGCATCAAGAGCGTGCTCAAGCTTACGGCCGAGCAGCAGGCCTATTGGCCGGCGGTTGAAGCCGCGCTGCGCGACCTCGCGCGCCGGCAAGCCGCCGAGGCCAACAGCCTCGTCAGCCGTGTCAGTTCCTTTGTGACGGACTCGCGCACGATCGCCAAGATCGGCGCCGCGGCGCGTCCGCTGGTGCGCGTGCTCGACGATCGGCAGAAGGCCGACGCCGTCATGCTGGTTCGCGAAATGGGCCTCGGCCACGTTCTCGCGGCGATGATCTAAAACTTCGAGGGGGAAGTTGGGGGCGAAGGGCCGCCGGGGGAGGCGGCCCTTTTCTTTTTGCGCCGCGCCTTAGCCGAAATCGCGCCGGGCTTCGGCAAGCACCTCGGCTGTGCCGCTGCTTTTCACGACGTCATCGCTGAGCACCACGCCGCCCTTTGGCGGCGCGACAATACGATGGCGCCAGATGCCGATCAGGATGACGGCGGTTACCGGAATGGCCACCATCCACGACACCGTCTCGTTCGGATGGAACATGGTGATGAGGGCGATCACAGCCAGAGCCGATCCGCAGCACGATGTCGAGCAGCTTGTTCTCGGTGAAGCGGCCGAACATGGCGAACGCGGTGCCGCAGGTGCTGACGAGTATCAGGATCGTATCCAGGATCTGCGGCCAGCCTGGATTCACGACGATGTCCGAACGCGTGAAGATGGCGAACGTCATCAGCGTGATCGGCAGGCAGATCTTCAACGCTTCCCACATCGTGCGCATGAACGACGCCTCGGCAATGCGGGCGGAGACGGCAGCGGTGAGCGAGGTTGGCGGCGACAACTCGCCCCACACCGACAGCAGGAACACGAAGAAGTGCGCCACCCACGGGTTGACGCCGAGCTGCTGCATCGGCCCGACGATCACGACCGCGCCGATGATGTAGGTCGCGGTCGGCGGCAGGCCGGCGCCGACCAGCCAGCCGAAGATGTAAGCCATCGCGATCATTGCGATGATGTGCCAGGAGCCGAGGTCGAGCAGCATCCCGCCCATGCGGTTGATGAAGCCGGTGACCGTGAACAGCCCGATCATGATGCCGAGCGTCGCCAGCAGCAGCGTCAGGTACGACGCCATGTCGGCATGCGTCTCAAGCGCGAGGAGCAGATTGCCGATCAGCGTTTGCTTCACGGCCTCCTCGTCCTTCATGACGTACTTGAAGTAGAGGAATGCGGCGATCAGCAGCACCAGCATGAATGAGGCCGTGTAAAGCGCGGCAAGCAATTCGCCCATGCCGACCCAGCCCATCATGGCGATCAGGAAGGCGACGCCCATGAAGAAGATCGCGGTCCTGACCTGCTCGTAGGCCCGCACCTTCGGCGCCACGACCGTGTCGTGCGGCAATAGCCGCACGCAGAGCAGGTAAACGGCGAAGGCCAGCGAGACGTAATAAACGAATGCGATGGCAAAGCCGCGGATCACGACGTCCCAATAGGGAACGTTGAGAAATTCCGACATCAGGAACGCGCCGACCCCCATCATCGGCGGCATGATCAGTCCGCCCATCGAGGCGGCGCTTTCGACGGCGGCGGCGAAGGTGCCCGGCACGCCATAACGCTTCATCAGCGGAATGGTGATGCTGCCGACCACGACGGCGTTCGCCGAGCCGCTGCCGCTCACCATGCCGACCGATAGCGAGCCGAGCACCGCCGTTTGCGGGATCATCTGCCGGGAGCGCCCGGCAAGCCGCCGCATCACGGCGATCATCGCGCCTTGCGCGCCGAAGCCGTTAGCCGCTGCGGCGAGCAGCAGAAACGCTGCAATAAGCGTGAGCGCGAGCTGGCCGTAAATCCCGTAAATGCCGGTCGAAAGCTCGACCGTGCTGGATGTGATGACGCGGTAGAACGACGTGCCGGGGTGCCAGAAGAAATCGAGCGGGCTGAGGTAACCCCACAGCGTGTAGAAGATCATCACGAAGTTGATCCAAAACAGCATCGGATGGGCGAGCCGCGACAGCTCCATCACCAGCAGGAACATCAGCAGGCCCACGATGAAATCCATCCTCGTGTAGGAGCCCTGCCGGTAGATCGCGATCTCCTCGAACTCGCGATAGAAATGGATAAAAGCGAGAACGCAAATTCCCACGTAGACCACGACGATGATGCGGTTCGCGATCAGCGGCAGCCGCGGATAGAGCGGCTTGTCGCGATACATGAAGAGGATTTGCAGGATCAGCGCGATCGACATGACGTGCGCCACCAGCTCCTGCGGTCCGCCGGAGCCGGTGTAGAAGTACCAGACCAGCCAGCAGAACTGGATGATCGAGAAAACCAGGATCAGGTTCGTCAGCGTGAGCTGACGCTTGATTGCGTCGGCGGTCATGTCTGTCCCCTCGTGCCTTTTTCTTATTGCCGTTGGGCACGATGAAACAGTGCCGCACGGAAATTGAACCGTCGAATACTGCGAGGCCGCCCCACCGGCCTCACAGCTCGTATGCGAAGGGCGAGGACCGCTTTCGCATTCCTCGCCCTTCAATCTGCTTCAGCCCATCAGCTGGCGCTGCTGGAGACTTTCCACTTGTCGTCCCAGGCCTTGTGTTCCTTCAGGAACTTGGCGAGGCCGGGATGCACCGGGATGTCGGGATTGGCTTTGATGCCGGCGACCTGCATGCCGACGAAGTCTTTCGCCATCGGCGTGAAGCCGGGATCGGCCTGCACCAGCTTGTCGCGGTTCTTGTAGATGCCGCTCACCATCTTGTAGACGACGTCTTCCGGCATGTCGGCTCGCACGTTGTAGGCGAACAGGATCGGCACGCCCTTGATCTGCGGCACGCCAACGTCCTTGGCGAACACTTTCGGATTGACGTCGGTGACCACCATGCCCGCCGCTTGAAGCTTGGCGACTTCATCCGGGCACGGATTGACGATCTTGAGGTCCATGCGGACTTCAGTCTCTTTCCAGTACGGAACCAGCGACGCGCCTGACGTCGTGTAGGCGACCGAGCCGGCGATCGTGCCGGATTGCAGCGCGTCCGATTGAGTCTTCGGATCGAGCTGCACGTGCTTGAAGTCGTAGCCGAGCGCCTTGTACATGCGCTGGAAGTTGAGCCAGTTCATGAAGCCGGCCGGCGTGAAGAAGGTCGGCTTGCCGGCGAGATCCTTCAGGCACTTGTAGTCATTGGCCTTCGCGGCGGGCACCGCCATGAAGGATTCCATCGGATAGGCGTACCAGGTGTGAACCAGCTTGCCTTTGCCCGGAGTGTAATTCTTGAAGCCGCCGTCGCCGCCGTAGAGCTGCGTCATGCCGACGTCGGCCGTGTAACCGATCTCGCCGTCGCCATCCATCGCGGCCTTCATCGCGCCGGTGGTTGACGGATACGGATTGACGGTGATGGTGTACTCGCCGCCGAGCGCCTCTTCGACGATCTTGGTCATCGTCGCGGCGACCTTGTAGCCGTAGGAGTTGATGCTCGAGGTCGACCAGCGGATCGACTTGCGTTGTGCGTCGGCGGTTTGCAGCGCAGACGCCGCGAGCACGACCGCGACCGTGGCGGCCGACAGCATCAGAAAATTCTTTTTGACCATCAGGAATCCTCCCTTGTCATTTTTGTGAGCCCGGCAGGGCCGTTGGGCAAACCAAATAGCCCAGACGGTATTCCCATCAAGACTCTTTATTCGCATCCGGAATTTCGAACGCTTTGGCCCGGCGGCATTGTGCCGGGCTCCTCGCAATCTATCGCCGGAACTTCCAATTGCCGCAATGCGGAAAACCCGCCGTTGCCGACAGGGCCGTCGAAGATGAAAAGGCCGTAATGTCTGTCTCATCTTTAACTTGTTCGCGCGCCGCGGCCGGCCATTTATTGGTCACCAGAACAAGGAGCTCGACATGTCGACGTGTAGTGAAATCGGTTTTGGCGGGCGCGATGGCGCTCGCTTTGGCCGGAGGGTCTTTGGTCCATGCCCAGCAGGCACAGGACCGCGAGCGCGATCAGTCGCCGCAACGCCAGCAGCAGCGTGTCGATGACATGGCCGCTTACGGCGATGCGCGCATCGCGGCATTGAAGGCGGGTCTGAAGCTGACACCCGATCAGGAGAAGAACTGGCCGGCGCTCGAGCAGGCGCTCAAGCAGGCCGCCAAGCAGCGCTCCGAACAATACGCCGCCGCGCATGCCAGCGCCGACCGGCAGGGCGATCCGATCGATCGGCTTGCGCAACTATGCGGACGACCTGACGACGCGCGGCGCAACATTGAAGTCGGTCGCGGACGCAGCCGCTCCGCTCTATCAAAGCCTCGACGAGGCGCAGAAGCGCCGCTTCGTCACGCTCGCGCGGTTCGAAGCACGCCAGTACGCGCGCGACCTGCATCGCGGTCATCACCGGCATGGCGGCAAGGACAACGACTCCCATCACCACAAAGGTGGGCGGGACGGCCACCGCTAGCAGCCACGCGTTGAGTAGAAAAGCCGCCGGTTCCGCCGGCGGCTTTTTCGTTGCGCTTGAATGCTGTTTGCGTGCGGCTTAACTGGACTTGGCCGGTTCGGTTTGTTAAACGACCGGGCCTTTTGCGGTCGCAAGCGGCAATCCGGGCGCATAGCTCAGTTGGTAGAGCAGCTGAACTCTTAATCAGCGGGTCCCAGGTTCGAGCCCTGGTGCGCCCACCATTCCTTCCCGTGACAGCTTAGATTTTCCGCGAACGGCGGTAATTCCGCCGAAAGGGTGGGCCGTTCCTTCCGGCGAACGCCGGAAGTGCGACGATGATGATGCTCACCTTGGCGCGCGCGATCCGTGTAAAATCCGACCTGCGAATTCGTCAGGGAGGGCGACGCCCATGAACATGATCACGCGGATTGCGCCGGTCGCGCCGACCAAGCTCTTCATCGGCGGCCAGTGGGTCGAGCCGATCTCGAGGCAGACGCTCGACGTCATCTCGCCGGTCACCGAAGAGCGGATCCTCAGCTATCCCGAGGCGGGCCGCGCCGACATCGACCGTGCCGTCGCGGAAGCGCGCGACGCCTTCGACAACGGTCCCTGGCCGCGCATGGCGCCGTCCGAGCGCGCGCGCTATCTGCGCAAGGTCGCCGAGTTGCTGTCGCAGCGGCTCGACGACATCGCCAATGCCTGGACGCTGCAGGTCGGCGCGCCGATCATGCTGACCAAGAAGCTGGTCGGACAGAATCCGACGCTGTTCAATTATTACGCCGACCTGATCGAGACATATCCGTTCGTCGACGACCGCAAGCGCGACGACGGCGGCAAGGTGAAGGTCGTGCAAGGAGCCGGTCGGCGTCTGCGCGGCGATCACGCCGTGGAACGCGCCGCTGGTGCTGCTGAGCTACAAGGTCGCGGCGGGTCTTGCCGCCGGCTGCACCATCGTGTCGAAGCCGTCGCCGGAGACGCCGCTTGAGGCCTACATCCTCGCCGAATGCATCGAGAAGGCCGGGCTTGCCGCCCGGCGTGTTCAACCTCGTGCCGGCCGGCCGCGAGGGCGGCGACTATCTCGTGCGCCACAAGAGCATCGACAAGGTCGCCTTCACCGGCTCGACCGCGGCCGGCAAGCATATCGCCGCGGTCTGCGCGCAGCGCCTGGCCCGCGTCAGCCTCGAGCTCGGCGGCAAGTCGGCGGCGATCCTGCTCGACGATGCGGATTTCGCGGCCGC
The DNA here is from genome assembly GCA_963788805.1 of uncultured Alphaproteobacteria bacterium. Taxonomy (GTDB): domain Bacteria; phylum Pseudomonadota; class Alphaproteobacteria; order Rhizobiales; family Xanthobacteraceae; genus Pseudolabrys. The sequence goes on along the minus strand of CAWBHU010000009.1, from coordinate 323,291 downwards.
GCTGCCGAGCCTGATGGTCTATTCCATGCCGATCACCGGCCAGGTCTGCTTCTCGCTGACGCGCATTCTGGTGCCCGAACGGCGCAAGCAGGAATTCCTCGACATGTTCCTCGGCGCGGTGTCGCGCATCAAGGTCGGCGATCCGTTCAGCCCCGACACCCAGATGGGTCCGCTCACCATGGCGCGGCAGCTCGAGCGCGTGCAGGGCTATATCGCGGCGGGCCGCGCCGAAGGCGCGACGCTCGCGTGCGGCGGCGGCCGGCCGAAGGGCCTCGAGCAGGGCTATTACGTCGAGCCGACGGTATTCACCGACGTGCATCCCGTACATGAAGATCGCGCAGGAGGAGATCTTCGGACCCGTCGTGTCCGTCATCACCTATACCGACGAGGACGATGCCATCCGCAAGGCCAACAACTCGGTCTATGGCCTGAGCGGCGCGGTCTATACCGCCAATCCGCGACCGCGGCTACGCGATGGCGCGGCGCATGCGGACCGGCAGCGTCACCATCAACGGCATGATCGTCGATCCCAAGCATCCGTTCGGCGGCTTCAAGCAGTCCGGCGTGGGCCGCGAAGGCGGCATCGAGGGGCTCGACAATTACGTGGAGACCAAGACCATCCATTTTGCCTGATAGTTTGGCTCCCCACCTTCGAGCCTATTTGCTTGATAGTTTGGCCCCCCACCTTTCGAGGTAGGCGCCAAGCGGCAGAAAGCCGCAGGCTCGGCCGTTCGCGCTCACGCTTGGAGACAAGCGCGCCCAAATTGACGATAATCCGGTAAGCCGTGCTCGACCATGCTTGGGTTGGCCGACGGATTGCCGCTCGAAACAAGGCGTCTTAATCGCCGATTTCAGAATAACGGAGGAGGGATCTTATGCTGAGGAAGGTGACATTGATGTTGGCGGCGGCTGCCGCGGCCAGTGTCCTGGCTGCCGGTCCTGCGGCCGCGCAGGACACGCTGAAGATCGGCGCCAGCGCACCAAAGACCGGCCCGCTCGCCGGCGGCGCTGCCGTCACGCACTGGCCGAACATCAAGCTCTGGGTTCAAGAAGTGAACAACCGCGGCGGCCTGAAGGTCGGCGACAAGCAGATGAAGGTCGAGCTCATCGAATATGACGACAAGACCAGCGGCGAGGAAGCCGTCAAGAACATCCAGCGCCTTGCGACCGTCGACAACGTCGACTTCATCGTCACGCCGTATTCCACCGGCCTCAACGTCGCGACCGCGCCGCTGATCGACCGCTACGGCTATCCGCACATCACGACCAGCGCGGCGACCGACAGCGTTCCCGAGTTCGCCAAGCGCTGGCCGAACTCGTTCTGGCTGCTCGGCACCTCCAAGCAGCTTGCGGAAGGCGCTGCCGAGGCGTTGAAGAAGCTGCGCGATTCCGGCGCGATCGGCAAGCGCGTCGCGCTGGTCAACGTGGCCGACGCCTTCGGCCTCGAACTGGTCAACGCCGGCAAGCCGGCCTTGCAGAAGGCCGGCTTCGAGATCGTCTATGAAGCGTCCTATCCGCTCGGCACGCAGGACGTTGCGCCGATCATCAGCGCGGCCAAGGCGGCCAATCCGGATGCGTTCGTCGCGTTCTCCTATCCGCCCGACACCTTCGCGCTCACCGAGCAGGCGCAGATCCAGAAGTTCGACGTCGGCGCCTTCTATGTCGGCGTCGGCACCGCGTTCCCGGGCTATGTCGGCCGCTTCAAGGACAATGCGAACGGCGTGATGGGCGTCGGCGGCATCAATCCGAATTCGAAAGCGATCCAGGACTACCGCAAGAGGCACAAGGAAGTGACGGGCGCCGATGCCGACTCCTGGGCGAGCGCGACGACCTATGCCGGGCTCGAGATTCTCGGCCAGGCGATCGAGCGGGCCGGCACCATCGACAAGGCGGCGGTGATCGCCGAAATCAGAAAGAAGCCCTTCAAGACGGTGATCGGCGAGGTCGATCTCAAGGACAACATCAACCACAAGGTCTGGACCGTCGGCCAGTGGCAGGGCGGCGTGTTCAACGGCGTCGCTTCCGCCGGCATCCCCGGCGCGAAGGCTCCGGTCAAGAAAGAGCCCTGGAAGTAACGCTTTCAAGAGCGACTCATCCGGCGCGGCCCATGTCGCGCCGGATGATGTCACGCGAGACTGGCAATGGAGACGATCGTTACCGGCATCTTGCTCGGCGGCACCTATGCCCTCATCGCGCTCGGTCTGACGCTGCAATATGGCGTCGCCCGCATCATGAATCTCGCCAATGGCGAGACGCTCGTCGCCGCCTGCTTCATCGCCTTCTGGCTGTTCACCTCCTATCAGGTCAACCCGCTCTGGGGCCTTCTGCTCATCGCGCCGGCCGCCTTCGTCATCAACTGGGCGATCTACGCGGTGCTGCTGCGGCCGCTGGTCGAGCGCGCCAAGAACCAGGGCATGCTCGAAGTCGATTCAATTCTCGCGACCTTCGGCCTGCTGTTTCTGTTTCAGGGCCTGATGCTGCGCGGCTTCGGCGGCGCCTACACGTCCTACTCATTCCTCGCCGAGCGCTTCGACATCTTCGGCACGTTCTACGGCCTCAACCGCGTCGTCGCCTTCGCCGCGGCGGTCGTCATCGCCGCTGGCGCTCTACCTCTTCCTCTACCGGACGCGCTACGGCACCGCGGTGCGCGCCGTCGCGGTCAATCCCGCCTCCGCCAATCTCGTCGGCATCGATGTCGCGCGCGCCGCGGCCTTCTCCTTCGCGCTCGGCGGCGCGCTGACCGCCTGCGGCGGCACGCTGCTCTCGACCTTCTACACCTTCAACGCCTCGATGGGCGTCGTCTTCACCATGAAGGCGCTGATCATCGTCATCATGGGCGGCGTCGGCGATGTGCGCGGCGCGGTGATCGCGGCGCTGATCCTCGGCATCGCCGAGACCGCGGTCGCGCGCCTGATCGACCCCGGCCTGACGCTGGCCGCGACCTACGCGCTGTTCATCCTCGTGCTGCTGTTCCGGCCGCAGGGCATTTTCGGCAGGCAGCAGGCATGAACCGCCTGTCTCCTGGCGAAATCTGGATCGGCGTCGTCGGTCTCGCCGTCGTCGCGGCCGCCGCGGCGCTGCCGCTGTTCGACCAGGGCTATTACCTCTCGCTCGCGCTCAACATCGTGCTCTATGCCGCGCTCTGCACGGCGTGGACGCTGTTCTCCGGCCCGACGCATTATGTCTCGCTCGCGACCGCCGCCTTCTTCGGCCTCGGCACCTATGCGGTCGGCCTTGGCCTCGACCACCTGCCGTTTCCGGTGCTGGTGCTGATCGGCGGCGTCGGCGCGGCGATGCTCGCCGGCCTGGTCGGCGCCGCGACGCTGCGCATCTCCGGCGTCTATTTCGTCATCTTCACCTTCGGTCTCGCCGAACTGGTCCGGCAGATCGTGTCCTATACGCAGATCAAGCTCTCGAACCGCATGGGCCTCTACGTCTTCACCGATTTCACCGAGAAGCACATCTACTGGATGCTGCTCGCGCTGACGGTCGCGGTCTTTCGTGACCGGCTGGCTGATCAACCGCTCGCGGCTTGGCTTCGCGATGCAGATCATCGGCAATGACGAGACCGTGGCGCGCCATTCCGGCATCGACACCGCGCAGCTCAAGATCATCCTGTTCATGATCTCGGGCGCCTTCATCGGCATGGCGGGCGCGATCCTCGCGCCGCGCTACGCCTATATCGAGCCGCCGTCCGCCTTCAATCCGATGATCTCGTTCCTGGTCGTCATCATGGCGCTGCTTGGCGGCACGCGGCGGCTGTGGGGCCCGCTGGTCGGCGTGATCCCGTTCACGATCCTGATGGACTTCGTGTCGGTCGCGCTTTCCGAACGACACGTCCATCGTCATGGGCATCGCGTTCCTGCTCATCGTCTATCTGCTGCCGGACGGCATCACCGGGAGGCTTGAGCAGCTCTGGGCGTGGATACGCCGGCATCGGATGCGACTCCATGCCGAGCCTTCGCCGCGAAGGAGCACACATGAGCGCCATCGCTCTCAGCGTTGCGGATGCGCGCAAGGCCTTCGGCGGCCTTGTCGCGGTCAACGACGTCAGTTTCGACGTCCATGACGGCGAACTGTTCGGGCTGATCGGCCCGAACGGCTCCGGCAAGACCACGATGCTCAACCTGATCTCCGGCGCGCTGAAGCCGGACGCCGGCGAGATCATGCTTTTCGGCGCACCGATCTCCGGCCTGCCGGCGCACCAGATCGCGCGGCACGGCGTGGCGCGCACCTTCCAGCTGGTGCGCATGCTGCCGTGCATGGATGCGGAGCGGAACGTGATGGCCGGCGCCGTGTTCGGCCATCAGCCGCGCAGCGAAGCGGCGCGCGGGCGCGGTGGCGCGCGAACTGCTGACGCTGGTCGGCTTGCGCGGCCGCGAGCATGTTCCGGTCGCGGCCATGACCTATATCGACCAGAAGCGGGTCGAACTGGCGCGCGCGCTCGCCTCCGATCCGCGCGTGCTGCTGCTCGACGAATGGCTGGCGGGCCTCAATCCGAGCGAGCTGAATATCGGCATTCGGCTGATCGAGGAGCTCAGCCGAGAGGGCCGCACCATCATCATGGTCGAGCATGTGATGGACGCGATCCGCTCGCTGTGCGGACGCTGCGTGGTGATGAACTCCGGCCGCAAGATCAAGGAAGGCGACGTCGAGGAGGTGCTGTCCGATCCGGAGGTGGTCGAGGCCTATCTCGGAGACGACGATGCTTGAGGTCAGAAATCTCAGCGTCCGCTACGGCCGCCATCAGGCGCTCGAAGGCGTGTCCGCGAAAGTCGGCAAGGGCGAGATCTGCGTCATCCTCGGCGCCAACGGCGCCGGCAAGTCGAGTCTGCTCAAGGCGATCGCCGGCACGGTGAGGGCCGAGCGCAGGCTCCGAGATCGTCATGAACGGCGTGTCGATCGCCGGCATGAAGGCCCACCAGATCGTCGAGCAGGGCATTGCGCTCGTGCCCGAAGGCCGCGGCATTTTCGGCGAACTGACGGTTGCCGAGAACTTGCAGCTCGGCGCCTTTCCGAACCGCGCGCGCTCGCAAGAAAAGGCAACGCTCGACAACATCTTCGCCCTGTTTCCCCGGCTCGCCGAACGCAAGTCGCAGATCGCGCGCACGATGTCCGGCGGCGAGCAGCAGATGGTGGCGATCGGCCGCGCACTGATGTCGCAGCCCGACATCCTGATGCTCGACGAGCCTTCGCTCGGCCTTTCGCCGGTGCTGACCAAGGAGCTGTTCCGCTCGCTCGCCAAGATCGCGAAACCGGCGTCGGCATTCTGCTGGTCGAGCAGAATGCGCGGCAGAGCCTGAAGATCGCGCGGCGCGGCTACCTGATCGAGGTCGGCCGCATCACCGGTGAGGGCGCCGCCGAGAGCCTGATGCCCGATCCGGCGGTGGTCAACGCCTATCTCGGCGGCGGTGTGACGCGTGTCGGCAAACCGATCCGTCTGCCGGCGCCATTCGCGTTGCCGGGCGACCTCGGCGCAATCGGCCGCCTGATCGGGGCCTTGGCGTCGCGCGCCGGAGCGATCCAGGCGGCCTTCGTGCGCTCGGTGCGCCGGGCGGCCGTCTGCCGAGTGCCTTCGTCGGGCGCTACGATCCGGCGAAAGCGCCCGATCCATGGGATGAGCTCATGCAAATTCGGCGCGTGCGGTCCCGTCCGAGCGCATCAAGGCATCGCAGGACGGCAAGTCGCTCGCCGAGCGGTCGGGCGATCTCGCGCAAGCTGCCGCGCGTCGTCACGCCCGGCACATCCGCGCATTGCGCGCATCGCGCGAGAATCCGTCCGCCTTTGCCGGCCGCTACGATCCCGCGACCGCGCTGATCGAAATCGACGAGATGAGCCCGGCCTCGTTGGCGCGTTCGGCCGCGGAGCGCATGGCCGAGCATGTCCGGCGTCAGCGCCTGGCGCGGCCGTGCCGAGCGCCTTTGCGATGCCGGGCAGGCGCGATCTTGCAGCCTCAACCCGAACCGGCGTCGCGGCGCGGCGCTCGGCCACAACAGCCGCGGCGTCGATATCGAGGCCGAGGAACGGCAAGAGGCCGCGACTGCGGCTCCCAGGCGTGACATCGATGTCGGCGCATTGGTTGCGCGCGCGGCCAAGATCCAGTCCGCGCATGTCGCCTCGCGCCGCAAGGGACTGACCATCGCGACATTCAAGCCTGAAAGGCTTACTCAAACACCGGACTCCAAGTAAGCGCGGTCCGCAATTAAGATACTGCCCGAGGGAGATAGAGAACATGGCACGCGTATTCGAAGGCCAATTTATCGGCGGCCGGTCGTCCGCCCGCCGCATGTTCAAGGACCTCAACCCCGCCGACGGGTCGGTCTGGGCGGAAGTGCCGGATTGCGGCCGCGCCGAAACCGCCGCGGCGATCGAGGCGGCGCATGCCGCCTTCGCGGAATGGTCGGCGCTGCCCTTCACCAAGCGCGCGCATGTTCTCGAAAAGGCCGCCGAGATTTTCGAGAAGCGCAAGATGGAGATCGTCGAGGCGCTGCAGGCCGAAGGCGGCGGCTGGTTCGGCAAGGGCATGTTCGAGACCGGCTATACCGTCGAGGTGTTCCGCGCCGCCGCGGCCTCGGTCTGGCAGTCGACCGGCGAGGTGCTGCCGTCGGAATACGGCAAGCTTTCGATGGCGGTGCGCCGGCCGATGGGCGTCGTCTCGATCATCAGCCCGTGGAATTTCCCCTGCATCCTGTCGTCGCGCGGCTTCGCGTTCCCGCTCGCGGCCGGCAACACGATCGTGCTCAAGCCGTCGGAAGAGACGCCCTATTGCGGCGGCCTGCTGTTCGCCGAGGTGTTCGAGGAGGCCGGCCTGCCGAAGGGCGTGTTCAACGTCGTCACCTGCTCGCGCGACAACGTGCAGGAAGTCGGCGACGAGCTGATCGAGCACCCTTACGTGAAGGGCATTTCCTTCACCGGCTCGACCGCGGTCGGCCGGCAGGTCGCGGCCAAGGCCGGCGCGCATCTGAAGAAGTGCTGCGTCGAACTCGGCGGCAAGGATTCGCTGATCGTCTGCGAGGACGCCGACATGGAGCGCGCGACCCAGGCCGCGAATTTCGGCTCCTTCATGCATCAGGGCCAGATCTGCATGTCGGTCGAGAAGGTGCTGGTGCACGAGAAGATTTTCGACCACTTCCTCAAGCGCTTCGTCGAGCGCGCCAAGCTGCTCAAGGTCGGCGATCCGACCAAGAACAAGGAGCACATCATCGGCCCGCTGATCAACGACAAGCAGGTCGGCAAGGTGCGCGAGCAACTGGAGGACGCGATCGCCAAGGGCGCGAAGGTCGTGCTCGGCGGCAAGATCGAGGGCCGCTTCGTCGAGCCGACGATCCTCACCGGCGTCACGCCCGACATGAAGCTCTATCAGGACGAGACGTTCGGCCCGGTCGTGCCGGTCATCCCGTTCCGCACCGACGAGGAGGCGATCCAGATCGCCAACGACACCGAATACGGCCTGTCGGCCGGCGTGATGACCCGCGACGAGGCGCGGGGACTTGCCATCGTCAACCGGCTCGACACCGGCAATTGCCACATCAACTGCTCGTCGGTGAACGACGAGCCGCATGTGCCGTTCGGCGGCTTCAAGGCCTCGGGCATCGGGCAAGCATGGCGGGCGCTGGTCGCTGGAGACCTTCACCGAGACGCGCTGGATCACGCTCGACCGCGGCGGCCGGCCGTTTCCGCCGATGTTCTGAACTCGCTGTTATCGCCAGCGGCAGGCCCGGCCCATAACCGCTGGTTTGGTTCCATTAACCGGTGGTTCAGCAATAAACGCTAAATCTCGCGCGTCTATACGCGCGAGAAATCGCAATGCCGATTGATCATTCGCTTCCGAGTGCTGGTGGTGGATGATTTCGCGACGATGGTCCGCATCGTCCGCAAGCTACTTGGCCATCTCGGCTTCCATGCATGTCGATGATGCAAGCGACGGCCACGCCGCGCTGAAAAAGCTGCGTCAGGAAAAATACGACCTCGTCATCTGCGACTGGAATATGGAGCCGATGACCGGCTACGACCTGCTCCAGCAGGTGCGCGCGGATCGCAATCTCTCCACAATGCCCTTCATCATGATCACAGCGGAATCGAAGACCGAAAATGTCATCGCCGCGAAGCGGGCGGGCGTCAGCAATTACATCGTCAAGCCGTTCAATGCCGAGACGCTGAAGGCAAAAATTGAGGCGGTATTCGAGAACACCTCAATCGCCGACAAGATCGCGGCGGAAAAACCCCTGCAATTGATCTGACGATTCCGTTAGCCGGCTCGCATTGCGTGAGCCAGTTCGGTCAGGGTGTTTGTGAAGACACGCGAGCCGTCCTGCTCGGCGTCGAGCAACAGCTCGCTGATGTGGCCGACCGCGTCGCGGCTGTGTTCGAGAACGTAATTCAGCCGGTCGGCAAACAGCGACATGATCAGGTCGTCGTAATCGAGATCGGTCTGCGTAAGGCCGGCGTGCACCAGGCTGGTGACGCCCTCGGTCGGAAATTTGAGGTCCGGCTTCGGATTGGCCTCCAGAATGTGGAGCCTGCCCCTTTCGTCGGCGCGCACGTCGATACGGATGATGCTGCCCAGATTGAATTCGAGGAACACCTGGCGGCCGAGCTCGTGAAGCTCCGACCAAAGCTCGGTTTCAGAGCGATCGACCTCCTTGAAACGCTCGCCGGTGATCGGCCGCGTATCCATCGAGGTGAAGATCAGCTCTTCATCGCCGAACACCCGTTCGAGCGCGCCGAACGCGAACGGCTTCTCGCCGTGCCGGATGACGCCATTTTTGGCGGTAATCTTGCCGGCCACCGCGATGCAGAACTCGCGGCCGGACAGGTATTTCTCGATCAGGACGAGGTTGCCGGAATGGCGGTAAACCTCCGCGACGGCCTCGGGCAACTCGCTGACGTCGTTGACGACGTGAACGTTGAGAGAGGCCCGGCCGGATACCGGCTTCACAATGAAGGGCCCGCGATACTCGCCAAAGGCGATAACGAAACGGCTATTGCGCTTGGGGTCGAATGGCCCGCGCGTCATATCCCAGGTCGTGAACATTGCGGTCGGAAGGCCGGCGCAAACCGCTTCGCGCTTGAAGGCGTGCTTGTTATCCAGCGTCGTCGCGCTCAGCGGATCGTGCCCGACATAGGGAATCCCCAGCATTTCCAGCGTGGAAGCGGCGTGAGCGCACGAATTGCGTCCCTGGACGCCGCCGGTGTTGAGCCACGCCATGTGGATGCCGTCGCGGCGCAGCCGCTCGGCGAGGTTCATGTCTTCCGGCATGACCGAGACATGTTTGAAGCCGGAGCGGCGGAGTGACGCAGCGATATCCTCCGCGACCGCCTCGTAGCTCTTCCACGAACGGGTGTTTTGGGAGCGGTAAAGGACGCTTCCGAGGTCTTCTTTATTGCCGCCAAAGATCACGGCAAGCCTGAGCTTTGGCTTCAGGCATTCAATGGCCTGCTGAAGAGCAAATTGCGCCGGATTGTGCCGATCCGCGCGTGAAATTTCCGGCACAAGCGTTCGTGCCGTCGCTACCCATCCCATAACACCCGCCCCATTTATATTTTGAGGCACCATGCCGGACGGCCTTCAATTGCGAGTAAATTTTGAGACGTTGTTCCGGCCGTTCTAACGGCACGCTTTCTGCGGGCTTAAGCGGCATAGTTTTCGGATCATTTATGCGCGATTACGAATTGAACTATTGGTAGGTCGTTAACCAAGACAACTTATCGTCGCCGCCATGGGTAGGGGGCGTCGATGAACACGGTTATTGGCCACTACGATTGGTGGCTTCTCTCCTTTGCCGCAGCACTCGCAGTTATCGCGAGCTTGAACGCAGTGCGGCTCTTCAACTTCGCCCAGCAGCGCCAAGGCCGCGCAAAGGCCGTCGCCGTGCTGATTGCTGCACTGGCTTGCGGCTGCGGCATGTGGGCCGCCGATGCGGCGGCTATTCTCGCCTATAGGCCGGCGCTCGGATACGACCCCCGCATCATTTATCTGGCCTTGTTCGTCTCGATCCTGCTGGCCGGAATTGGGCTTCACGATTGCGTCGTATTATCCGAACCTCATTCTTCTGGCGGGCGCTGTCCTCGGCGGCGGCGTTGCGGCCATTCACCAGATCGCGATGCGGGCGATCGAAATCCCAGGCGCTGCAGGCGCCGGCTCCATTTTTTCGACCATGGCCGCAGTCGGTCTGGGCGTGCTGCTGGGGGTCGGCGGTCCTCTATCTGACCTTCACGCGCCAGGGCTGGCGCGAAAAAGCAGGCGCTGTCGCGCTTTTCGCGCTGGCGATCATCGTCCAACAGATCGATCCGGCCGGCGCCGGCGAAATTGTCTCGCACCCCTCGGTGACGGCAGCCGCAGACTCCCTGTCGAAACTTTCCCTCGCGATCGGGGTCGCCGGCACGATGGCGTTTGCCGGCGTGCTGGGCAACTTCGTGGGCGACAGCGACAACGCCGCCAAGAAGCTTTCCGACGCGCTCGATAACCTTTCGGTCGGCCTGCTGATTTTTGATGCCGACGAGAGAATCCTGATCTGCAACAAGCCGTATCAGACGATGTACAACGTGCCGGCTGACGTCGTGGCTCCGCCGCTCGGCTCGCTCACCCGTCTGCTCCAGTACCGCACCAAAAACGGCTCGTTCCGCGAGGATCCCGAGCAATACTTGATCAATCTGCGAAGGTCGTTGCGTGACGGCAGCCTGACCCGGCGCGAGCCCAAGCTGGTCGATGGCCGCATTATCTCGGTGTCCACCCATCCGATGGCGGGCGGCGGCTGGGTCGCCATCCACGAGAACATTTCCGACCGCAAGCACGCCGAGCAAGAACACGCGATGTCGCTGGCGAGGGATCGCCGCCGCGTATGGATTGAAGAAGCCATTGCTGCATTCCGGGCACGCGCCGAGACGACCCTTAAGCTTGTCATGGAGAGCAGCACCGCAATGCACGCCAGTGCGCAAAGCCTGCTGCAGAGGTCGGCGCGGACCTCGGAAAACGCCGAATCAGCGTTGAACAGCTCGCAACAGGCGTGGACATGCGCCGACTCCGCAGCGCTGGCGGCGGAACAGCTTTCTTCGTCCATTGCCGAGATCAACCGTCAGCTCAACCAGACCGTGAAAGCGGTGAACAATGCCGCGACGCGCGCGGCCAAGTCCGACACCGAAATCGCGGCGCTCGCCGAAGCCGGCAAGAACATCAATAACGTCGTCCGCCTGATTCAGACGGTAGCCGGGCAAATCAAGTTGCTCTCGCTCAACGCCACGATCGAAGCCGCGCGCGCCGGCGCAGCCGGCAGCGGGTTCTCGGTGGTCGCGAAGGAAGTGAAAGCGCTTTCGATCCAGAGCTCGGCAGCCGCAGAGGACATCGCCGGCCAGGTCGAAGGCGTCCGGCATTCCACCGAAAGCGCGATCGCTTCGATCGAGGCGATCACGCAGCAAATTCGAGACATCAACACATTCTCAACCACGGCCGCGGCCTCGGTCGAAGAGCAAGATCGCGCCACGACCGCAATTTCCCAATCCGTCGCCAACGCGTCGAGCAGTGCGAAAGTCGTGGTCGCTGCCCTTTCCCAGGTGTCCTCGGACGCGTCCGAAACATCTAACTCTGCGCGCTCGGTTCTCGACGCCGCCCATTCGGTGGAAGTCGCGGCGATCGGTCTGCGCTCGGAGATCGAGACCTTCCTCGGCCAGGTCAGCCAGACTGCTAACGACACCTTAACGGGCTCTTGGCAGGCACCGACCGCGGTCGCGAGTTAGCCCCGGAAAACCTCATTAAGTGAACCTTCATGTCTCAAATATACGTTGGTAAGGCGCTGTTAAGCGCTCACCGTTGGCATTGGTGGATGCCAGATCGGCGGGGGGAATGACTATTCGGAAGGCAGTGGGTTGGCTGCTCGAAGCCATCACGATGTTTGTCGTGGCGGCGGCCTCGCTATTTCTTTTGCTCTACGTCGGTTACGGCGACGGCAAGCGCACCTACGAATCAATCCACATCGAAAAGCTGACCGCGCAAGCCGCTTACGTGCAGGCTTCGATGGAGAAGTACCTGCGCGATGGCGTGCCGCTCAAGCAATACGTCGGCTTCTCGACGCTTGCGGCGCCGATCCTTGAAGGCGAGGACGTCGACGCCATCGCGATTTATGATCAGCAGGGCCGACAGGTCTTTACTGCGATGATCAAACAAGAAGCCGCAGCTGCCGGAGCCGCCGGCTTCCGTCCGTCAACATACGAGGAATCGACGAAAGTCCATTACGACCCGACCCACTATCAGGTCGTGATGCCGCTCGCGGTCACGTTTCGAAACGGCAGGCAGCGTCGTCGTCGTCGCCCCGAACAGCCTTGTTATCCAGAAATTGTACGGCATGTTCCAGCCGCTGGTGCTTCTGGCGATCGGCCTTGCCGTCGCTTTTTCGATCATCGCGGTTATCGTCTACGACGCGGCTCGCCGAATCCGAAAAAGCCGTGGCTGCAGATCGTCTATGGAGTCACCTTCTTGACGATGGCCGTCGTCGTGGTCGGCACGCTGATCGGGCTCTATTTCGACGGGGTCGAAGGCAAGGCAAAAGCCTCGGCCTTCACGCTGTCCGCAGCGGCTGAGCGACATTGTCCAGTTCAAACTGGACATCAAGGATATCGACGGCATCACCGGGCGCTTCGGCGAATATCGCAAGCTCAATCCGGAGACGAGCGAAGCGGCCATCTTGATCGATGATCAAGTGAGGACTTCGACCGACACTCGCCGTTTGAATGCGAAGTGGGTGTCGGATTCGACCAACATTGAATATCGACATCGATCTGTCGCCGCCCAACGAGCCTCAGTACACCAGCCTGATGGTGACTGTGCCCAAGAGCGTTGTGCTCGAGCGTGTCGCACGCTCCGTGAAGAACTTCGCCGCGTTGTTTATCGCGTCCGCCTTCCTGTCCGGCCTGTTCCTGCAGGTGGCTGCCTCGCTGCAGCGCATGCGCGCTTCGTCCGCGCGAGTCTGGCGCATCCGCTCCACCGGCCGACGGCCTGGTCATCGTCAAGCCGGTCTACTTCCTCGCCGTCTTCCTCGATGCGCTGACCTATTCGTTCCTGCCGAATTTCATGCAGGAAGCGGCGGCCGCAAGCGGCGTTTCGGCCGCTTTCGCATCGGTCCCATTCACCGCCTATTACCTGGGCTTCGCGGCGAGCCTCATTCCCGCCGGCGTGCTTTCGCGAGCGCTATGGCGCAAAGACGATGATGCTTGCTCGGCCTGATGTTGGCGGCGTCGAGCGTTCTTGCGCTCGCATTCCCGCTCGACATCTGGCAGCTGACGGCGGTGCGCGCGGTCTCCGGCATCGGCCAGGGCATCCTGATCATCGGCGTGCAGAGCTTCATCCTCGCCGTCGCGACACCCGAAAAGAAGACGCAGGGTGCGGCGATCATCGTGTTCGGATTCCAGGCCGGCCTGATCTCCGGCATGGCGCTCGGCTCGTTGATGGTGAACTTCCTTGGCTCGCAAGGCGTGTTCTATATCTCCGGCGGCGTCGGCTTTGCCGCTCTGCTGTTCTCGCAACTGCTGATCGCGAAGACCGAGCGCAAGGCTCAGACCACCACGCTGGCCGCGGCTTTCGGCAAGCTCAAAGGCGAGCTCGCAAAAGTCGTCTCCAGCCTCGAGTTCCTGAAGATCCTGTTCTGCGTCGGCATGCCGGCGAAAGCCATCCTCACCGGCGTCGTCACCTTCGCCCTGCCGCTGGTGCTCGGACAGGCGGGCTACCGCCCGGAAGACATCGGTCAGATCGTCATGCTGTACGGTCTCGGCGTCCTGCTTTCGAGCGGCTTTGCCTCCCGTTACGTCGATCGCACCAAGAACTCCGAGACGATCCTGTTCTGGGGCGCCACGCTCAGCGGCCTCGGCATGATCGTGATCGGCCTCATGGGATCGCCGCTGCTTGGCAACGGCTTCATCAGCACCGTGGTTGTCGTCTGTCGCCGTCGCGGTGGTCGGCGTCGCGCATGGCTTCATCAACGCGCCGGTCGTCACCCACGTCGGCCAGACCGGCTCTGCGCAGGCCGCATCGGTGCCAACCCGACCACGACGGCTTATCGCTTCCTCGAGCGCGGCGGCCACATCGCCGGCCCGCTGCTGCTGAGCCAGCTCTTCCTGCTGTGGGGCCAGGGCCCGCACATCATCGGCGCGATCGGTGTCGCCGTCATCGTGCTGGGCCTGATGTTTGTCGTGCACCGGCTGATGCCGCGGTCGGCGCAATTACGCGGAGAACCGGCCGAATGATCACGCATGTTCGTTCCTGGCGTCACCGGTTTGCTGTCGCGGCGCTGCTCGCGGCATCCGCCTTCGTTTGCGGGCCGGCCTGGGGCCAGGCCGCGCCTTACAGCAAGTGGTTCAAGTACGACGCCGACATCGGCAAGGAATGGGATGTGGTCGGAGATCCGACCAATCCCATGGTGGTCTCGATCAACCGCAAGGACGGCGTCGGGCCCGGTGCGCCGCGTCCTGGTGCTCTATCCGCGCGCGTCTTCGGCCTACGATACGGCGATCACCGAAATCCTCCGGACCTTCTCGGCCAAGGAAATCAACGCGACCGTCGACGTCATCAATTTCGAATTGAATGATGCCAAGGGCAAAGCCTCGCTCAGCGCCGCCGAGCAGAACCGCACCGAGCTGGTGTTCGGGATGGGCTCGGAATCGGCCGCCTGGCTCTATCAGAACTACATGAAGGGCAAGCTGCCGGTTGTCACGGTTTGCGCCAAGGATCCTGTCCAGCTTGGGCAGATGAAGGATTACGAAAGCGGCAGCGGCAACAACTTCGCTTTCACGTCGCTGAACGTTCCGGTCGACGTGCAGATGTCCTACGTGCGCGACCTGCGCCCCGACCTCAAGAACATCGCGGTGCTGGTCGACAGCAAGAACATCAGTGCCGTTCAGACCCAGGCCGAGCCGGTCGCCAACTATCTGAAGGAAAAAGGCGTCCAGGTCATCATCGGGTTCAGTGCAAAATCCGGCAAATGCGCGCCAGGAGCTGGTCAAGATTGTCGGCGACGCGGTCCGCAAGATGCGCCAGACCGATCCGGACCTGTCCAAGAGCCTGTTCTGGATCACCGGCAGCACCTCGGTGTTCCGTGAAATTCGCACCATCAATGAACACGCCGACCGCGTTCCGGTGGTCAGCGTGGTGCCGGAAATCGTCACCAAGGGCGCCGACACCGCGGTGTTGGCGATCGGCGTCAGCTTCGAGAGCAATGCGCGCCTGGCGGGAATTTACGGCGCGCAGATTCTCAATGGCGCCAAGGTCGAGCAGCTGAAGGTCGGGCTGGTTTCGCCGCCCGACATCGCGATCAGCTTCCTGAAGGCGCGCGACATCGGCATGCGCGTGCCGTTCAACTTCTTCGAGATCGCGAGCTACGTTTACGACTATAACGGCGCGGCGGTTCGCAGCGCGGACGGGAAAGCGACCAACTAACGCACGCTTCTCACGCAGTCTTGGACGATACAATCACGCCGGAATGCCTTGAGCATTCCGGCGTTTTTGTTGCGCGTTACTGCGGCGTGATGCCGGCAATCTTCACGATGTCCCGCCACAGCGGCAGCTCGCGCGCAAATCGCGCCTTGAGCTGATCCGGGCCGCCGGCGGTCACTTCCAGCCCGACCGTGCGCAGCTTGTCGCGCACCTCCGGCTTGGTGAGGATCTTGCGGGTGGCGGTGCTCAATTTCTCGACGACTTCAGCCGGCGTCTGCGCCGGGACCAGCATCACCGTGTAGGTGTCGAGCACGAAGCCAGGATAGCCGGCCTCGATCATGGTCGGCACGTTCGGCAGGTCGAACCAGCGCTTCTCGCCGGTGACCGCGAGGCCGGTCAGCGTGCCGGCAAGGATATGCGGATGCGCGCCGGGCAGGGCGCCCGACACCATGTCGACCTGGCCGCCCAGCAGCGCCTGGTTGGCCGGGCCTGCGCCGTTGAAGGGAATCGTGCGTCATCTCGAAGCCGGCACGGTTCTTGAAGAACTCGCCGGCTAGATGTGACGGCGTTGCAAAGCCGGCATGGCCGTAATTCACCGCGCCCTTCTTCTCTTTCGCGAAGGCGACGAACTCGGCGACGGTCTTGATGCCGCTCTTCGGATTGACGGTATAGGCGGTCGGCGAGCCCGCCAGATCGACCAGCGGGATGAAATCCTTCTCGAGGTCGTAAGGCACGCTCTTGTAGAGCAGCGGATTGATCATGATCGTGTTGGAGGTGATCAACACGGTGTAGCCGTCCGGCTCGGCGCGCGCGGCTTGGCCGACGCCGATGCTGCCCGCCGCGCCCGGCTTGTTCTCGACGAAGAAGTTTCCCTTCAGCTCCTCGGCAAGCAGCGGCTGCAAAATGCGCGAGATCACGTCGACCGGTCCGCCGGCGCCGAACGGCACGATGATCCGCACCGGCCGGTCCGGCCACGCCGCGTAGGCGCGGCGTGACAAGGAAGGGAGCAGCGGCGGTGAAAGCGGCGGAGGTGTGAAGCAGACGGCGGCGGGTGAGGGTGGAGCGCGTATTCATGAGACGGACCTCTTGCATGGATGCGGCGAAAATCCCGGCGTGTTCTCCGCGCATGCGCGACGTTCGGATTGATCGTCGCGCGAGATTGTATGTATGCTAACGATCATGCCAAAGCGAAGTCAATTCGAGCCTGCGCTCTCATGAAGCCGCCGCCGTTTGACTATGCGCGTGCGGGCAGCGTCCAACATGCGGTCGCCCTTCTGGCCGAGCATGGCGACGACGCCAAAATCATCGCCGGCGGGCAGAGCCTGATGCCGATGCTCGCCTTTCGCATGGCGACACCCAAGCTGCTGGTCGACATCGGCTCCATCGCGGCGCTTCGCCGCATCAGCGTCGATGAGCGCGGCGTGACGCTCGGCGCGCTGGTGCGCTGGTGCGATATCGAAAAGCACGCCGAGCTTGCGCGGGCGCATCCTTTGTTGGTCGAGGCGGTGCGCCATGTTGCGCACTACCAGATCCGCAATCGCGGAACGGTCGGCGGCAGCCTTGCGCATGCCGATCCCGCGGCCGAACTGCCGGGCATTGCGGTCGCCTGCGAAGCGGAGATCGAGGTGGTCGGGCCGAACGGCACGCGGACGATTGCGGCCAACGATTTCTTTCGTCGACAGCCTGACCACCGCTCTGGCGCCAGACGAGGTGATCGTCTCGATGCGGCTGCCGGCCTGGAAATCGGGCCGCTGCTGGGCGTTCGAGGAATTTGCGCGGCGGCGCGGGGACTTCGCGCTGGCCGGGGTAGCGCTGTTCTACGACCTCGACCAGGGCCGGGCGGTCGATCCGCATATCGCCGCGATCGGGGTCGGCGCGACGCCGTTGCGGCTGACGCCGCCGAACAGGCTCTGGCCGGCAAGGCCGTCGATCAGGCCGCGATCCGGGAGGCAGTTGCGGCCGCCACGGCCAGCATTGACCCGCCGGGCGATATCCATGCGCCCGGCGATTACCGGCGCGCCCTGCTGGGCGTCCTGCTGGAGCGCGCTTTGGCCCGTGCAGCAGGCGTGAAACTCGCGGAGTCGGCCTGATGGCGAACCGGCCGGCGCAATTCACCGTCAACGGCAAGCAGGCCCGAGTCGAGGTCGAGCCGCGCACCAGCCTGGCCGATGCGCTGCGTCATCATCTCAAGCTGACCGGCACGCATGTCGGCTGCGAGCACGGCGTCTGCGGCGCCTGCACGGTCATTGTCGATGGCGCCGCGGTCCGCTCCTGCCTGATGCTGGCGGTGCAGGCCGAAGGCACGCAGATCACCACCATCGAAGGCCTGCCGCGCGGCGAGGGTGACGCGCTCGGCCCGCTGGCCGCGAGCTTTCGCAAGCATCACGCGCTGCAGTGCGGGTTCTGCACGCCGGGCATCCTGACCACGGCGCATGCGCTGCTGAGCGAAGAGCCGGATGCCGATGCCGATCGCATCCGCGAAGTCCTGTCCGGCAATCTGTGCCGCTGCACCGGCTATGTCTCGATCATCGACGCCGTGCTCGATGCGCGCGCGGCCTACAACGGAAGGCCGCCGTATGAACGTCGTCCCCAATACGCTGATCGGCCAGGAGATCGAGCGCACCGAAGACCTGCGCTTCCTGACCGGCACCGGCACGTTCGTCGATGACTACGAGCCGGCCGGCACGCTGCACGCGGCGATCCTGCGCAGCTCGGTGGCGCACGGCCGGATCGTCGGATTGAACAAGGACGCGGCGCTCAGGATTCCAGGCGTTCACGCGGTGCTGGATGCTTCGGATATTGGCGGCGACGATTCCGACCATCCCGCTGCGGCTGGCGCCGCTGCAAGGCTTCGAGAAATACCTCCAGCCGGTCATCGCGCACGGCAAGGTGCGCTATGTCGGCGAGCCGGTCGCCATTGTGCTCGCCGACAGCCGCGCCCTCGCCGAGGACGCGCTGGACGTGCTCGATCTGACCATCGAGCCGCTCGACGCGGTTCCCCGACTGGATCGCTGCCGAGACCGACCGCTCGGTGCTGTTCGAGCAGAACGGCACCAATGTCGCCATCCGTTACAAGACCAACATCGGCGACGTCGGCGGCGCAGTTCAAAGCCGCCGATTACACCCGCAAGGAAAACTTCCGCGCCCATCGCCACACCGCGCTGCCGATGGAGACGCGCGGCGTGGTTGCCGAGTGGGATGCCGCGACGGGACGCCTGAAGGTCAGCGGCGCGACCAAAGTCAATTTCTTCAACCGCCGCGCGCTCGCCAAAATGCTCGACCTGCCGGAAAGCGCGATCGACCTGATCGAGCTCGATGTCGGCGGCGGCTTTGGCGTGCGCGGCGAGTTCTACCCGGAAGATTTCATCATCCCGTTTGCGGCGCGCAAGCTCGACCGGCCGGTGAAATGGATCGAGGATCGCCGCGAGCATCTGCTCTCGATCAATCATTCGCGCGAGATCGACTGCGAGCTTGAGATCGCCTGCAAGCGCGACGGCACGATCCTGGCGCTGCGCGGCAAGATCCACGGCGATATGGGCGCCTATATCCGCACCAATGGCGGCGTGGTGCCGGCCAAGGCCGCGCAGTTTCTGCATGGCCCCTACCGGCTTCCGGCCATCGAGGTTGAAGTCGCGGCCTACATGACCAGCAAGACGCCGGTCGGCACCTATCGCGCGCCGGGCCGGTTCGAGGCCAACTTCTTCCGCGAGCGCCTGATCGACATGGCGGCGCGCGATCTCGGCATCGATCCGGCCGCGTTCCGCCGGAAAAACCTGATCACCGAAGCCGAGCTTCCTTATTCGATCGGCCAGCTGGTGCCGTACGAGACCGAGACGCACTACGACAATGGCGACTATGTCGCCGCCTTCGAGCGCTGCCTCGCCGAGTTCGGCTACGAGGAGAAAAAGGCGCTTGCCGGCAAGCGCATTGACGGCCGCTATCACGGCATCGCCGCCGTGCCGTTTCGTCGAAAGCGGCGGCGCCGGCCCGCGCGAGAACGCCCGCATGACGCTTGAGCCCGACGGCATGGTGACCATCGGCATGGGCTCATCGGCGCTCGGGCAGGGGCTCGAGACCGTGTTCGCCCAGATCGCCGGCGATGCGATGTCGCTGCCGTTCGACCGCTTTCGCATCCTTCACGGCTCGACCACTTTGGTGGAGGAGGGCTTTGGCACCTACCACTCCCGCGCCGTGGTGATGGGCGGCTCGGCCATTCTCGAAGCGGCCAAGAAGCTCCAGCAGGCAATACGCGAAGCCGCCGCGAGCCACTTCGGCTGCGCCGCCGATGCGGTGACGTTGGCGGACGGCCGCGCGAAGACCGCCATGGGTGAGCTCGAGCTTCGGCGAGGTCGCAGCAAAAGCCGGCGGCGCGATCGTCGTCGAGGCGACCTTCGCCAACAACAAGCGCACCTACAGCTACGGCGCGCATGCGGCCCATGTCGCGGTCGATGACCGCACCGGCCATGTCGAAGTGCTCGACTATGTGGCGGTCGAGGATGTCGGCCGCGCCATCAACCCTGCGATCGTGCACGGCCAGGCGATCGGCGCGCTGGTGCAGGGGCTCGGCGGCGTCTTTCTCGACCACCTGATCTACGATGAGGACGCGCAATTGCTGAACGCGTCGCTCGCCGACTATCTGGTGCCGACCGCGACCGACTTTCCCAATGTGCGCGGCGTGACGCTGGAATTGCGCCCCTCGCCAAGCAATCCGCTCGGCGCAAAGGGCGCGGGCGAGGGCGGCATCGTTGCCGTCGCCGCCACCATCGGCAATGCGGTCGCCAATGCGCTGTCGTCGCTCAAGGTCGAGCCGAAGGCGCTGCCGCTGACGCCGCCAGTGCTGTGGCGGCTCATCCAGGAGGCGCGGCAGAAGATGACCATCGACATTCACGCCCATTACGTGCCGGCCGAGCTGATCGCGCGGATCCGCTCCGCCAAGGATGTCGGCGTCCAGGTCATCGACGGCGCCCAGACGCCGGCGCTGGCCTTCGAGTACGGCTTCAAGGTGCGGCCGTTCTTTCCCAAGCTGGTGGAGACTGTCGGCCGAGCGCATCGCCTGGCTCGACAGCGAGAAGATCGATCATCAGCTCGTCGCCACCTGGCCCGACATCTACGGCTACGGGCTGAGCGACGAGAAATGCGTCGCCTGGCATCGGCTGCTCAACGACACGCTGGCGGCGTGGTGCAGCGACAATGCCAAACGGTTCGGCTTTATCGCCTCGGTGCCGCTGCCCAATGCGCAAAACGCGGCAGAAGAGCTGACCCGCGCCATCGAGCCTGGGCGCGCGGGGGCTCATGCTGCCGGCCAATGTCGAGGGCACCAATATCGGCGAATTGCCGCTCGATCCGCTCTGGGCCAAGGCCGAGCAGAGCGACTGCCCGATCATCATCCATCCGGTGCTCACTGGCCCGGCGCCGCGCGCCGCCAAGTTCGGCCTGACGCAAAGCACGCAATACACCTTCGACACCACGCTCGGCGCCGGCTCGCTGCTCTATTCAGGCGTGCTCGATCGCTTCCCGCGTCTGACCATCGTGCTCTCGCATGGCGGCGGCGCTTTTCCCTATCTCGCCGGCCGCTTCGACATCATGCATGCGCGCATGGACCGTCAGGCGCAGGGCGATGTCGCGCAGTTAAAAACCCTACGGATTACGCGGCCCGCTTTGCCTATGACAGCATCGTGCATGGGGGCAAGCCGCTGCGGTTTCTGGCCGATCTGGTCGGCATCGACCGCATCATGCTGGGCACGGATTACTCGTTTCCGCCTGCCGATCTGACGCCGATGCGCACGCTTCAGGCCGCCGGTTTTTCGGCGCGGGAGATCGAGCAGATCGCAGAAGGCAATCCGCGGCGGATGTTCCGGATCAGCTGAGCTTACCGCCCCTGATAGGACGGGGTGCGCACGATCAGGCCGTCGAGCTTGTCCGTCACCTGGATCTGGCAGGACAGCCGCGAGGTCGGCTTCACCTCGAAGGCGCTGTCGAGCATGTATTCTTCCTCTTCCGAGGGCTTGCCGACGACCTCGAACCAGGCCTCGTCGACATGGACGAGGCAGGTCGCGCAGGTGCAGCCGCCGCCGCATTCGGCGACGATGCTGTTCACGTCGTTCTTGAGCGCCGTTTCCATCACGGTCGAGCCGATCTCGGCCTCGACGGTGTGCTGCGTGCCATCATGCTCGATGAAGGTGATCTTCGGCATGGTGGCGACGTCTTTCCTTTCGAGGGTTGCGGCTGCGGTGTCGGACATGATGCCTCTAGATTAAACGGCGAGCTTGATCAATTCGGGCAGGGCCTGCTTGGCCGATTTTCCCGTCGTGTCGAGGGTGACGTCGGCCTTGGCGTAAAGCTGTTCGCGGCTGTGCAGGATCGAGAGCAATTCGTCCATGGCGCGCGGATTGCTGCCCATCGGGCGGAAGTCGCCTTGCGCCATCACCCGGTCCATGTGCTCGCGCGGGCTGGCGCGCATCCATACGGTGAAGCAGGACGATAGCAGCCGGTCGAGCGTCGCCGGATCGGTGACGATGCTGCCGGAGGTCGCCATCACGAATGCCTTGTGCTCGGCGAGCACCCGCTCGAGCGCGTCGCGCTCGGCGCGGCGGAACGTCTCCTGGCCGAACAGATCGAAAATTTCTCCAAGTGACGCGCCGCTGACGCGCTCGATCTCGCGGTCGAGCTCGATGAAGGGCACGCCCCGATGCTCGGCCAGTTGCCGGCCGAGCGTTGACTTGCCGCCGCCGCGCAATCCGATCAGCGCCACCCGTCCGCGCCGCTGCGCGGCCGATGCGCCGCCGAAATGCTTGAGCACAAGCTCGCGCGCTTCCTTGAGCGTGCCGGCCGGCAGCCGCTCCATCAGTTGCGCAAACAGCGCGGCATCCGGCGAGGGGTCCGGCATCTCGGAGACAAGCTGCGGCAGCGCGACGCCAAGCGCTTGCGCGATCCGGCGCAGCAGCACGATCGAGCAATTGCCTTCGCCGCTCTCGAGTTGCGCGAGGTAGCGCTCCGACACGTCGGCATGCTGCGCGAGCGCCTTGCGCGTCATGCCGCGCTGATGCCGCAGCGTGCGCACGCGTTCGCCCAGCCGGTCGAGATACTGATCCGGGTTGCGGCTAGCGGCTCTGGTGGCGGTCAGGCTCATGGGTTCTGCATTATAATGCCTATGCACAATGCCCCGTTTCCCGTTCAGAACGCAAGCGTTTGTCGACTGTTTTAGAGGCGTTGCGAAAGCCCTATCCCACGTGGTAAATGCCTTGCATAATAATTCATATTGGGAGGCGGCGTCTTTCGCCAAAGATCGATCATGATCGATTTCCAAACCGATCCGTCGCGCTATCGCCACTGGCGCATCGAGCAGGACGGCGAGGTCGCCTACCTGATCATGGACGTCGATCCGGCCGGCGGGCTCTCCACCGATTACGAGCTCAAGCTCAATTCCTACGATCTCGCGGTCGACATCGAGCTCAATGACGCCGTGCAGCGGCTGCGCTTCGAGCATCCGCAAGTGCGTTGCGTCGTCATCAAGTCGGGCAAGGACAATGTGTTCTGCGCCGGCGCCAATATCCGCATGCTCGGCAAGGCGACGCATGGCCACAAGGTGAACTTCTGCAAGTTCACCAACGAGACGCGGCTTGCGATCGAAGACGCCACCGAGAATTCCAAACAGATCTACATGACCGCGGTGAACGGCAGCTGCGCCGGCGGCGGTTACGAGCTTGCGCTCGCCACCGATCACATCATGCTGGTGGATGATCGCCGCTCGACCGTCTCGCTGCCGGAGACGCCGTTGCTCGGCGTGCTGCCCGGCACCGGCGGCATCACCCGCGTCACCGACAAGCGCAAGGTGCGCCGCGACCGCGCCGACTTCTTCTGCTCGACCGAAGAGGGGCTGCGCGGCGCCAAGGCGGTGGACTGGAAACTGGTCGACGAGGCCGTGCCGCTCTCCAAGTGGAAAGACGCGGTCGGCGCGCGCGCGAAAGAGCTTGCCAAGCGCTCCGACCGCCCGGCGAGCAGCGGCATCAAGCTCAATCCGCTGAAGCGCGAGATCACCGACAAAGGCGCGACCTATTCGCATGTCGAGGTCGAAATCGAGCGCGACCGCAGCGTGGCCACGCTGACGGTCCGTGGGCCGTCCGATAGCGTTCCGGCTTCAATCGAAGCCGCACACAAGCTCGGCGACAAGTTCTGGCCGCTGACCGTGGCGCGCGAGCTGGAAGACGCCATCCTGCATCTTCGCGCCAATGAGCCGGCAATCACGCTGGTGCTGCTGCGCACCGAAGGCGACGCCAAGGCCGTGCTCGACCACGACGAATTTCTGGCCAAGGCCAATGGCGACTGGCTGATGCGCGAGATCAGCCATTATCTCAAGCGCGTCCTCAAGCGGGTCGACCTCACCCCCAAGACCTTCTTCGCCCTGGTCGAGCCCGGCTCCTGCTTTGCCGGCACGCTGGCGGAGCTGGTGTTCGCCGCCGATCGCTCGCTGATGCTGACCGGCACGCGCGAGGGCGACAATCGCGCGCCCGCCGCGATCACGCTCGGCAAGGCCAATTTCGGCCCATATCCGATGAGCAACGGCATCACCCGGCTGGAAAGCCGCTTTCTCGGCGAGCCGGACCAGCGTCGAAGCAGCCGAAAGCCAAGATCGGCCAGCCGCTCGAAGCCGAAGACGCCGAAGAGCTTGGGCCTCGTCACTTTCGCCTATGAGGATTTCGACTGGGACGACCAGCTCCGCGTCATGATCGAGGAGCGCGTCAGCCACTCGCCGGATTCGCTGACCGGCCTGGAAGCCAATGTGCGCTTCGCCGGCCCGGAAACGATGGAAACCAAGATCTTCGGCCGCCTGACCGCCTGGCAGAACTGGATCTTCCAGCGGCCCAACGCGGTCGGCGAGCAGGGCGCGCTCAAGCTTTACGGCACCGGCAAGAAGGCCACGTTCGACAAGGAGAGGGTGTAGTCATGAATATCCAGAAGGTCGATTACAGCGGCCTCATCCCCAACAATGTCGGCCTCGAGAGCGACACGCGCGTCAAGCGCGCGCTGGAGAAGTGGCACCCCGGCTACATCAACTGGTGGCAGGACATGGGCCCGGACGGCTTCCAGCAGGCGATGGTCTATCTGCGCACCGCGGTGAGCGTCGATCCGAAGGGCTGGGCGGTGTTCGACTACGTCCGCATGCCGGAATACCGCTGGGGCATTCTGCTCGCGCCCGCAGATCGAGGATCGCAAGATTCCGTTCGGCGCGCATAAGGGCGAGGCGGCCTGGCAGGAAGTGCCGGGCGAATACCGCGCCATGCTGCGCCGCCTGATCGTCATCCAGGGCGACACCGAGCCGGCTTCGGTCGAGCAGCAGCGCTTCCTCGGCAAGACCGCGCCCTCGCTCTACGACATGCGCAACCTGTTCCAGGTCAATGTCGAGGAGGGCCGTCACCTCTGGGCGATGGTCTATCTGCTGCACAAATATTTCGGCGCCGAAGGCCGCGACGAGGCCGATGCGCTGCTCGAGCGCCGCTCAGGTGACGCCGACACGCCGCGCATGCTCGGCGCCTTCAACGAAAAGACGCCGGACTGGCTGTCGTTCTTCATGTTCACCTATTTCACCGACCGCGACGGCAAGATGCAGCTCGAGGCGCAGGCGCAATCCGGCTTCGATCCGCTGTCGCGCACCTGCCGCTTCATGCTGACGGAAGAAGCGCATCACATGTTCGTCGGCGAGACCGGCGTCACGCGCATCATTCAGCGAACCTGCGACGCCATGAAGGAGGCGGGCATCGAGGATCCCAACGACGTCGCAGCAGTGCGCAAGCTCGGCGTGATCGACCTGCCGACCATCCAGAAGAAGCTCAATATGCATTGCTCGTTGTCGCTCGATCTGTTCGGCAACGAGATCTCGACCAATGCGGCGAACGCGTTCAGCTCCGGCCTCAAGGGCCGCTACCGCGAAGAGCGGCTCAGTGGCGACGATCATCAGCTTGAGAACGACACCTATCCGGTGCTGCGCCTCAAGGATGGCAGCATGGTCAACGAAGACGCGCCGGCGCTGTCGCGCTCAACATGCGGCTGCGCGACGACTACCTGAAGGATTGCGGCCTTGGCGTCGGCCGCTGGAACAAGGCGATGGAAGCGACGGGCGTCAATTTCCGCCTCAAGCTGCCGCACCAGGCGTTCCACCGCCAGATCGGTGAGTTTTCCAGCATCCAGGCCGATCCGGACGGCAACCCGATGAGCGACGCCGATTGGGAGCAGAAAAAGGGCGACTACCTGCCGGCCGACACCGACCGGGTCTATATTGAGAGCCTGATGCAGCCGGTGATCGAGCCCGGCAAATTCGCCAACTGGATCGCGCCGCCGAAAGTCGGGATCGATAATAAGCCTGGCGACTTTGAATACGTGAAGCTCGCCTAGGCGGCGGCACGTTAGTCGGAGGTCACGTCATGAAAGCGCTCGTAATTCTTGCCGGAGCCGTCGCGCTGCTGGCGCTCGGTTCGGCGCTACCCGCGCAGGCTGAGGGCAACGCGCCGTGGTGCGCCGTGATTTCCATGGGGTGGGGCAACACCGTGTGGGACTGCCGGTACCGTTCCATCGAACAGTGCCGGCCCAATGTCATTGCCGGGAAACCGCGGCTTCTGCGTTCCGAACTATTCGACCGCGCCGGCTTCTCGACGCTCGCGCAGCCGCTGAGCGGCTATCGCTTCTTCCGCCGCGCCGGCTTGCGCTTGCGCGGATCGGGATATTCCAGCGTCTCCACCACGTCGCGCTCGAACGCCGTTGCGCGGCGGCGCGCACGCAGCACGCTGGGCGGCGCCAGAAGCTCGTGACGTGAATCGTCGAGCTTCTCCATCAGCCAGTCGAGCTCCTCTTCGGCAGTGACCCAGCGCGCCGGCGCGTAACGCGTCAGCGCAAACGGCCGCGAAAACGAGATCAGCGACTTCCGTCCGGCGGTCGTGAAATATTCGTGTGCGTAGGACATCGCCAGCTCGCGCGGGCTCGCATAGATCGGGTCGCGCCAGCGCAGCACGATGTGGTTGCTCTTGCTCATCGCGCCCCAGCGCCCGTGCTCCTTGAACAGGCAGACCACGTGGTCCTGATCGGCCGGGATCGCGCGCAGGTCCATCAGCCAGGCATCGCGGCCGTGAAACAGCAGGCAGGCGGCCGCGAACATCGCGCCTTCCGTGCAGTGCGCCATTTTGGTCGCCATGACGCGGCGCGGCGACATGTGGCTGTCGCCTTGCAGGCCGTAATTCGGCTTGAGCGCGTCGATGTAGCCCTGGATCTTGTGCGGCGTGTCGAGCCTGCGCAGCGTCGCTTGTTCGCGCGGCGTCAGCAGCGCCGCAATGGCGCGCGCATAGTTTCGCAGCTCGTCATGCGGGCAGTCTAGGGGCGAAGCGAGGGGAGGCGAGGCGGCCGCGCCGCCAAGTCCACAGCTAAGTCGACCGCTAATTGGCGCGGGCGGGCCTGCCGGTATCGGCCTGCCGGCGCATCATCCTCGGCCGGTCGTCCTTCAGATGCTGCGGACGCTCCTGCGGCAGCGGCACGGCCTCGGCGGGCTGCGGGACAGGCGTAGCGGCAACCGGCGCAGCAGCAACCGGCGGCTCCGGCTTTGCGACCGGCGCGGCGACCACGGCTGCGGGCTTCTCGACCGCGGCAACAGGCAAGGGCGGCGGCGCCTTCGGCTGCTGCGGCTCTGCCTCGGCCACATAGGCAAAGGCGTTGTAGCGGTTGTTTTTGATCGCCTGGCCCGGCTCCTGGATGATGCGGTCGCCCTCGCGGCGGTTGCCGTAGCTGCTGCTGTCGGCGCCGAAATTCATCACATAGGCCGGCTTGTCCTGCTTCTCCTCGACCACGCCGATGGTGCGGTCGAAGGCGAGCTTGTCGTAATTGACGCACGCCGCGCTCGTAGAACGCGGTGCCGTAGTTCGGATTGAGCTTGATCGCCTGGTTGATGTCCTTCATGGCGAGATCGAAGTTGCGCTTGCCGTGATAGGCCATGCCGCGATTGTAGAGCGCGAGCGCGTAATCCGGCTTGAGCTCGATCGCCTTGCTGTAGTCCGCAACCGCGCGATCGAAATCGCCCTTGGTGTTGTAGGCGAAGCCGCGGTTGTTGTAGGCGATCGCATTCTTCGGATCGAGCTTGAGCGCGCGGCTGAAGTCGTCGATCGCCGGGCCGGGCTGATCCTTGTTGTCATAGGCGAGGCCGCGCGCATTGAAGGCGGCGACGTAGTCGGGCTTGAGCTTGATGGCCTGATCGAAGTCGGCGATGGCGCGGTCGAATTCGCGGCGCCCGTAGTACAGGTTGCCGCGGTTGAAGTAGGCCGCCACGTAATCGGACTTCAGCTTGATCGCGGCGTCGAAGTCGGCGAGCGCGCGATCGTCATTGCCCTTGTTACGCTGGGCGAAGCCGCGATTATTGAGCGCCATGGCGTTCTGCGGCTCGAGCCGGATTGCCGCGTCGAAATCCGCAATGGCGCGGTCGTTATCGCCGCGCAGTCCGTGCGTCACGCCGCGGTCGTTATAGGCGGAAGCGAGATTGCCGTTGATGCGGATCGCCTGGTCGAAATCGGCGACGGCGCGGTCGAGGTCGGCCTTCTCGCGCATTATCAGGCCGCGTGCCTGCAACGCGGCGGCATCCTTGCCGTCGAGCTTGATGGCCTGGCTGAATTCATTGAATGCCCGCTCGAGGTCGCCCTTCTGGCGATAGAGCAGGCCGCGCCGGAAATAAGCCTGCTGGTCGCTCGAGCCGATGCGGATCGCGGCCTCGAAATCGGCCATCGCCCGCTCGGTGTCCTTGCGGTCCTGATAGACCGCGCCGCGCTGGAAGAAGGCGCGGTCGAGCTTGGCGTCGATCTTGATCGCCTCGCTGAAGTCGGCGATGGCGCGGTCGCCGTCGCGCTTGGCGCGGTGGGCGATGCCGCGATTGTAGAAGGCGATCGCATTCTTCGGCTCGAGCTCGATCACCTTGCCGAAATCGGCAATGGCGCGGTCGGTCTCGCCCTTGGCCGCATAGGCGAGGGCGCGGGCGGAGTAGGCCGCGGCATAGTCGCCCTGCTGCTTGATGGCCTGGTCGAACGCGCTGATGGCGCGGGTGTATTCCTGCTTGAGCGCGTAGGTGGCGCCGAGGCTGAACACGGCCGGCAGATAGCCGGGATCGAGCTTCACCGCCTGTTCGAGGCTTTGCGCCGCGCGGTCGAGCTCGCCCTTGTCGCGGAAGGTGAGGCCGCGATTGTAGAAGGCGAGCGCATTTGACGGGTCGTATTTGATCGCCTGGTCGAAGTCGGCGACCGCGCGGGCCAGATCGTTCTTGGCGCCGAAGGCGACGCCGCGATTGAGATAGGCCTGCGCATAGCCGTTATCGAGGCCGAGCGCCTGCGTCAGGTCGGCAATGGCGCGGTCGAAATTGCGCTGGTTGGCGTAGGCGTTGCCGCGATTGTTGAGCGCGCGCTTGTCGGCCGGCGCCAGCTTGAGCGCACGGTCGTAGTCGGCGACAGCGCGCGCATAGTCGCCCTTGTCGTAGAGGCTGTTGCCGCGATTGTAGAAGGCCAGCGCGCGATCCGGCGCGAGCTTCACCGCCTGCTCATAGTCGGTCAGCGCGCGGTCATACTGCCCGGTCGAAGCGTAGGCGATGCCGCGATTGTTGAAGGCCCCGGCCAGCTTGGGATCGAGCGTGATGGCGGCATCGAAGTCGCCGATGGCGCGGTCGGTTTCGCCCTTGATCTGTTGCGCGATGCCGCGCTCATTGAGCGCCATTGCGTCGCCCGGATTGATCTTCAGCGCCTGGCGTCAGATCGCTCACCGCGCGGGTGAAATCGCCCTTGCTGCCATAGGCACTGCCGCGCGCCGCATAGGCCGCCGCCATCTTGCCGTCGATCTTGACGGCGCGGTCGAAGTCGTCGATCGCGCGGTCGAATTCGTGCTTCTCGGCATAGGCGATGCCGCGGTTGTAGAAGGTCGCGGCGTTCTTGCCGTCGATCTTGCTGGCCGCATCGAAATCGGCGATGGCGCGGTCGTAATCCTGCCGCACATAGTGCGTCACGCCGCGGTCGTAGCGCGCAGCCGCGTCGTTCGGATTGAGCCGCACCGCCTCGTCATAATTGCGCAGCGCATTGTCGTAGTCGCGCTTCTGGAACAGCGCATTGCCGCGATTGTAATGCGCGGCCGCGAAATTCGAATTGAGCTTCACCGCGTGGTCGAAATCGGCGATGGCGCGGTCATATTCGGCCTTCGACGCGGCGGCGATGCCGCGGTCGTTATAGGCCAGCGCGACAACCGGGCTCAGCTTGATCGGCTGCGCGACCGCCATGGCGCCGCGATCGAAGCCGCGCTGGCTGCGCAGGTCGTCGCCGGTCAGGCGCGGCGTCGTGGTGGCCTGCGGGCTGAGCTTGCGCACCTGCTCGAAATCCGCGATGGCGCGCTCGATGTCGCGCTTCTGGTAGTGCGCGACGCCGCGATCGTGCATGGCGTAAATGTCGTCCGGCGCGCGCTTGAGCGCCTCGTCGAAATCGGCGATGGCGCGGTCCGGGTCGCGCTGGTCGAACCGCGTATTGGCGCGGTTATAGAAGGCGATCGCGTAATTGCCGTTGAGCTTGATGGCCTGGTCGAAGTCGGCAAGGGCGCGGCTCATGTCGCCCTTGAGCCGGTAGGCGTAGCCGCGGTTGTTGTAGGCCGCCGCGTTGCTGCCATCGAGCTTGATCGTCTTCGTTGAAGTCGGCGATGGCCTGATCGAGGTTGCCGCGTGCGCCATAGGCGATGCCGCGGTCGTAATAGGCCCCGACCGAGGTCGGATTGAGCTTGATCGCGATGTTGAGGTCGCCGATCGCGCGGTCGTAGTCCTGCTTGTCGAAATAGGCGTTGCCGCGATTGCTGAACGCCATGGCGTAGTTCGGATCGAGCCGCGCCGCGGTCGAGAAGTCCGCGATGGCGAGATCGTTGGCGCCCTTGTGACGGTAGGCGATGCCGCGGTTGTTGTAGGCAGCCGCCAGCTTGTCGTTGAGCCGGATCGCCTGGGCAAAGTCGCCGATCGCGCGGTCGAACTGCTGCTTGCCGATCAGGGCAAGGCCGCGCGCGTTATAGGCGCCGGCATTGTTGGCGTTGAGCCGGATCGCCTGATCGAGGTCCTTGAGCGCACGGTCGTGATAGCCGGTCTGCGCCAGCGCCTCGCCGCGGTAATAAAGCGCGTTCGGCGAGCCGGGATCCGACTTCAAGGCCTGGTCGAAGTCGGCGACCGCCTTGTCGAGCTCGCCCTTGCTCTTGTGGGCCAGGCCGCGATTGCGCCAGGCCTCCTCGAAGCCCGGGCTCGCCTTCACCGCCTGGGTAAAGTCCGCAATGGCGCGGTCGATATCGCCCTTCTGCTGGCTGATCAGGCCGCGCGTATTGAGCGCCATCGCCGAGCGCGGCTCGAGCTTGATCGCCATGTCGAGGTCGGCCAGCGCCTTGGTGATCTCGCCGCGCTTTTGATAGAGCGCGGCGCGGCTGTTGAACACGCCGGCATAGGTCGGGTTGAACCGGATTGCCTGGTCGTAATCGGAGAGCGCGCGCTCGATGCGGCCGCGCAGCGCGTTGGTGTTGCCGCGCTCGGTGAAGGCCGCCGCATATTTCGGGTCGATCTTGATCGCCTGGTCGTAATTGGCACTGGCGCGGTCATAGTCGCCGGCCTGCTGATAGGCGTTGCCGCGGTCGACATAGGCCGCGACGAACTTCGGATCGAGCTTGAGAGCGTGATCGAAGTCGGCGATGGCGCGCTGGAAATCGCGCCGGCCGACATAGGCGATGCCGCGGGCCTGCGCGATCATCGGGTCGCGCGGATCGATCCTGATCGCCTGCGACAGGTCGGCAATCGCCTGCTCGAAGTTGCGGTTCTCCGAGTGCGCGACGCCACGATTGAAATAGGCCTGGGCGTAGTTCGGCGCGAGCTTGATGGCGCGGTCGAAGTCGGAGAACGCGCGCTCGTTGTCGCCCATATTGTGATAGCAGAAGCCGCGCAAATTATAGGCGCGCGCATTGTTCTGATCGATCTTCAGCGCGCGGCCGAAATCCTCGATCGCCTTGGCGTAATCGCGCTTGTCCTTGTAGGCGAGGGCGCGGCTCGAATAGGCGTCGGCATGGTTCGGATCGGCCTTGATCGCCGCATCGAAGTCCGCGATGGCGCGCTCGAGGTCGCGCTTCTTCTGGAATGCTTCGCCGCGATAAGTGTAGGCGACGGCATCCTTCGGATTGAGCCGGACCGACTGATCGAAGTCGGCGATGGCGCGGTCGCTATTGCCCTGCGCGTTGTAGGCAAGACCGCGCAGGTTGAACGCCTCGGTGTAATCCGGGCGCATGTTGATCGCCATGTTGAGGTCGGCGATGGCGCGGTCGTGGTCCCGCTTCTCGAAGTGCGCGCTGGCCCGCTCGAAATAGGCCGGCGGGTTCTTCGGATCGATCCGCAGCGACTGGTCGAAATCCGCCATCGCGGCGTCGAGCCGGCCGGCGCGGCGATAGTGATGCCGCGATGATAAAGCGCGAGCGCGCTCTTCGGGTCGAGCTTGATGGCTTCGCCGAAGTCGCCGATCGCCCGTTCCAGCGCGCCCTTGGCGCGCAGCGCCAGCCCGCGGTTGTAATAGGCGAGGCTGTTCTTCGGATCGATCTTCAGCGTCTGGTCGAAGTCGGCGACCGCCGCGTCGGTATCGCCGCGCGCGATATGGGTGATGCCGCGATTGTAATAGGAGAGGGCGTCCTTCGGATCGAGCTTGATCGCCTGCGTCAGGTCCTTGAGCGCCTGCTCGTGATTGCCCTTCTCGTAATAAGAGACGCCGCGGTCGTAATAGGCGAGCGCGTAGCTTGAATTGAGCTTGATCGCCTGATCGTAGTCCTGGATGGCGCGGTCGTAGTTGCGCTTGTCGTAAAAGGCGTTGCCGCGATTGTAGTAGGCGAGCACGTAGTTCGCATTGAGCATCAGCGCCTGGTCGTAGTCCTTGATGGCGCGGTCGGTCTCGCCGCGATTGCGATAGGCGAGGCCGCGGTTGTTGTAGGCAAAGGCGTCGCGCGGATCGAGCAGGATCGCGGTGTCGAATTCCTGGATGGCGCGGTCGCCTTCGCCCTTCGCGGCATACGTAATGCCGCGATCGTTCAGCGCGAGGATGAAGTCCGGCTTGTGCTTGATGGCCTGGTCGAAATCCTGGAGCGCGCGCTCGTAGTCGCGAATGTCGCGATAGGCGAGGCCGCGCGCATGCAGTGCGCCGATATCGTCAGCCTTGATCTTGATGGCGCGATCGAAGTCGGGGATCGCGCGGTCGGCCTCGCCCTTGGCGCGATACGTCATGCCGCGATTGTAGTAGGCGAGCCCGTCATTCGGCTTGAGCTTGATGGCGAGATCGAGCACCGAGATCGCGCGCGCGAATTCGCGCTTGGCATAATAGATGTGGCTCAACGCGTTCATCGCGTCGATGTTGCTCTTGCCGAACTTCAGCGACGCTTCGAGATCGGCGACTGCGTTCTCGATCTCGCCGCGCTCGCGATAGAGCATGCCGCGGCGGAACAGCGCCCGGGGGTTCGAGCTGTCGAGCGCGATCGACTTGCTGTAGCTGCGCAGCGCGCCGTCGGCGTCGCTCTTACCGGCGAGGCTCTCGCCGCGCTCGAGCAGCGCGTCGGCTTTCTTCTGGCGTGCGGTCGCTTTTGCTTTCGGCGATTTCGTTCCGTCGATGACGGCGGTGCAGGCTGCGATTCGATTTTCGACCGAACCGCGCTCGCGCTCGCAGGTGTTGATTTGTTCAGCGGTGACAGGCGCAGCAAAAGCGGGAGCCGCCGCGCACATCATGATCGCGCAGCCTGCCGCAAGACGGAGTCCTGTTCGGCTCTTGCTCAACGTGTAACGCCTCACCCCGACGACGTGCGCCTAAATGCGCCGCCGTTTATCGTTAGGCGGAATGTAGCGTGTGGACTTGTGGGGAACCGGACAGACGCGAGTTAACATTAACCCGGCACAAGCCGAGACCCGCGCTGCGCGCATTAACAATTGCGGAGAGGTTGTTACCGCGGCGTGGTGGCGGTGACGGTCGTCGTCGCGCTGACTGTCGCCCGCGCATTGTCGCGCGCGACCTTGGCGATTTCCTCGAGCACGTAGTCGGGCGGCATCACATAGGCGAGCACGCGCTCTTTCGGATAAGTCGATTGCCGCACGGTCGGGCCGGCATTGCCGGAAATCACGATCGGATTGCCCTGGCCGTCAGTGCCGCGCACGATGCCGACGTGCCCGCTGTTCGGGCCCTTGCGTGTGAAGATCACGATCGCGCCGACGCGCGGGCTGTCGAGCCGCTTGCCGTAGTCGAGGAAGGAGCGCGCCGCGCGCGAGGAAGTGCCCTTGGCGCCGCTCTTCCTGATCACGTAATTCATGAAGTCGGCGCACCACAGCTTGGCGGGCAGGCCGAGCTGGGCGGCGCTGCGACCGCGCCAGCGCAGGGCTTCGAGCAGGACTGCCCCGGCGCCCGGCACCTGGGCCGCGGCTTCGGCCGCGTCGGTGCGGCTCTTCACGACAGGCTCGAGCGGCGAAACGTTGTCGAAACGCGCCGATGTTTTCTCGCCGGCTGCGTGAGCCGGCAAGGCTGCGGCCGTCAAGGCCAGCGCGATCAGTGCGTAACGCAGCATTTCAATATCCCGCCACGGAAGTGATCGCTCTTGTGCGATCGCTTGCGTTTCCCGGCGGGATACTTTGCGACATGGGCCTCGCACGCAAGCGCTGGAGTGCGAGAGTTAAAACATGCTTTTGGACATAGTTAACCGCGGCGAGCCGTCCGCACGCGTTAATCCATGTTGTAGCGCAACGGCACAGAGACGGGGATTTGCGCGCCGCTCAACTCGGCGGGCGGAGGCGGCAACGGTTGCGCGCGCATAGCGAGCGCGAGCGTCTCGCGATCGAGCGCGGGACGAGCCGGAGCTTTTGGCGATGCGGGCATTATGCACGCCGCCGCTGCGGTCGATGTTGAATGCCAGCACTGCGACGCCACGCACGCCGCCGGCGTCGGATGGGTAGCGCTTGCTGCGCTCGAGCCGCGCCACCAAAGCCGAGCGCCAGCTTGGCAGCGCATTGGACTGCGCAGCCGCGCCGGGCGAGGGCGCCGCGGCGCGCCTGGCGCGGCGTTCCGCCGGGCTTGGCGCGGTTGTCGTAGGCGCCATCTCACGACGCGGCGCGGTGTTCGGCCTGGCCTCGGGCAGGGACTTCAGGAATCGCCTGCGTCTGCGGTGCTGGCAGCGCGGCGGTTGTCAGCTTCTTCCGGTTCGCGCTGCGGCTCAGCGGCAACCTGTTCAACCGACGCTTCGGTCTGCTCCGGCCCTGGCGCGACGTCGGTCGGCTCGGTCTGCGGCGCGACGGCGACCGCCGTCAGCTCGACGACAATGACCGGCGCGCTCGCCACTTCATCGTACGGCTTTCCCCACGGCGCGATCAGTGCCGCAGCGCCGGCAGCATGCGCCGCGAGCGCAAGCCCGACACAGATCACCCAGCGGCTCAGATCGCGCGGCGTGCGGGCAGGAATGAAATCTCGGCTGGCCTGCATGGGCCTTGAGTTTTAAGGCCAATGCGCGCCCTCGTCACCTCAAAGAAAAAACCGCCCCGCGCGTCCGCGAGGCGGTCTCCCCAGCCCACTTAAACTGGCTTAGTAGCGGTAGGTCGCTTCGCGATAGCCCACGTTCACCCGCTCGTTGCCGCCCGGGCAGTTGCAGTTCGTGCCCGGAACAATGCGAACCTGCGTGCTCGACGACGTCGTCACGAGATTGCGGTGTGACGTGCCGCCCTGGACCACTTCTTCGCGATAGCGGTTGATGGTGTTGACCCGCTTGGTGACGATGTTCTGGTAGTGGATGTGCTGCTTGTGCAGAACCACTTCCTTGCGCACCACCGGGCGGACGTGAACCACGAGCTGGTTCTCTTCCACCGTGCGGTAGCGCGGAACCACCTTGCGGGTGTTCACGACGCGGGTGTTGACCACGACCCGCGGAGCGGCGCGGACCGTGCGAGTTGAAGTAATCGGTCTGTTACAGTTACAGGCCGGATCCCAGCGATACCCGTCGCCGTTAGCGGCGGCGGGCGTCGCGGTCAGACCTGCCGATCCGACGATCAGCAGAGCCAAAAACGCGGTATACATTTGCTTCATCGGAGGTACCTCGTTAACCATTTAAGTCGCGCGTACGGCAGGGATTTTCCGGCCGTTAACCATTCTTGTAAAGCAATAAATCGGAACTAAAGGTCCCCGTTCCACAAGCGTGACCGATTTTGGTCAAAATGAAGGCCGCCGTGGCGTCCGTGCCACAGCGGCCTGTTTCGATTTGAAACGCTTACTTACAATTTTAGTTATTTCAGCCGCTGCGCCGCCTCCTGCACCAGGCTGACGTCGGCGTGCTGCTTCACATCGATCTTCTTTTTGGTCAGGCCGAGCTCGCGCGTCACGTCGATATTGCGCTGAAGCGCGTCGAGGTTCGGCACCATGTTGGCGTCGCGATAGGTGTCGTCCTTGGTGAACAGCCAGCCGAAGCGGTCGGCCGGCTGCTTGGTGATGCGTGACGCGATCTGCGCGACCTCGTCCTTGTTCTTCGGGTCCTGGTACCAGCGCGTGATGCGCAGCATGTCTTCCATGAAGTCGACCAGCGCGGCGCGGTTCTTGTCGATGAACGATTTGCGCGCGGTCCACACGATCATCTGCGTGACGCCGAGCACGTCGCGCTGCTCGGTGAGGATCTTGCCTTCTTCCTTGAGCTTCGGATTGAACACGAAGGGCAGCACGATCGGCACCATGTCGGCTTTCTTTTCCAGCAACATGGCCGCGCATGGCCGGGAAGCGGCGCTTCCAGCATCGTGTAGT
The DNA here is from genome assembly GCA_963788805.1 of uncultured Alphaproteobacteria bacterium. GTDB lineage: Bacteria > Pseudomonadota > Alphaproteobacteria > Rhizobiales > Xanthobacteraceae > Pseudolabrys. The sequence goes on along the minus strand of CAWBHU010000009.1, from coordinate 287,063 downwards.
CGCGCTTCTCCTCGAGGCCGGCTTTCTTCAGCGCGGCGCGCAACGCGACGTCGACGGCGCTGCCGCCGCCATTGCTGGCGACGACCTTGCCCTTGAGGTCTTCGACCTTGTTGATGCCGCTGTCCTTGCGGACATAGAAGCCGGTGCTGTAGTGGCCGGTGACGCCGTCCTGGAATTCGTCGGCGATGACGCGAATGTCGTCGAGCCCGGCATTCTCGATTGCGAGCGCGAGCGACGAATAGGCGAGGTTGGAGACTTCGAGCTCGTTATTGGCGATCGCCGTGATCATCTGCGGCGTGCCCTGATAGCGCACCGCTTCGACCGTGTAGGACTTGCCCATGTGCCGGGCGAGGTCCTTCTTCTCCAGCACGATCGAGGCCCAGTTCGACACCGGCGCCACCCACGACATGCGGATCTTGACCGGCTGCTGCTGTGCGCTCGCGGCGCCGATGCTCGACGGCAAAGGCACACGCAGCCAGCATCGTGGTTTTCAGGAATCGCATTCTCGCCTCCCAATCCGTCCTGCCACTTCAAGGTGGGGCAGGTTCGTTGCGGTTGGTGGGCATTGTCCCGCACTCAGCCCGGGCTAGGCAAGGCGAGTGCTAGGCCGTGCTCGGCGCCTGCGCCTCCTGGTGCCAGATCAGGAGCCGGCGGCGCAGCACCGCCATCAGCTTGATCAGCACGTAGCCGACCACCGCGATCTCCAGGATGCCGGCGAACACCCCGGTCGAATTGGCAAAACGGGCGGCGGTGATCATCGCGCCGCCGAGCCCGTAGCCGCCCATCAGCATCTCGGCGACCACCGCCACGATCAGGCAGAGCGGCAGCGAGACCTGGAGCCCGGTGATGATCTGCGGCGAGGCCGCCGGCAGGATGACCTGGCGCAGCACGTCGCGGTCGCTGGCGCCCATGTTGCGCGCCGACCAGACCAGCTCATGCGGCACGCCCTGGATGGCGATCACGGTGGCCGCAATCACCGGGAAAATCGCGTCGATCACGATGATGCTGATCTTGGCGAGGTCGTAGACGCCGAGCCACAGGATAACCACCGGCAGGAAGGCGATTTTCGGCATCGGGAAGCCGACCGAGACGATCGGGTCGAAGAACCAGTTGGCGACCACGTTGCGCGACATGGCGACGCCGATCAGCACGCCGAGGATCGCGCAGATCGCGAACCCGACCAGCGCCCGATAGAGCGTCAGCGCCGTATTGAGCCAAAGGTCGCCCGACACCGCGTCGGTCCAGATGCGGCCGAGCACCGTCGAGAGTGCCGGCAACTGATAGGGCGTCAGCGTGCCGCTGCGCGCCAGCAGCTCCCAGGCGATCAGCACGACCGCGACCGAGAAGAAGCGCATGAAGACGTTGGTGAACGCCGCCGCGATCCGGCCGGCGATCTCCGGCGCGCCTTCCGCGGCGCTGACGGGCTCTAGTCGCGCCATGCCAGCGCCCTTCGCGTGATCATCATGTAGGCGCGGTCGGCGGCGAAGCCGAGGAAGGCGACGGTGAGCACCACCGCATACATCGCGTCATAGCTGCCGTTGGCGCCGAGCGAGCCGATCAGATTGCCGAAGCCTTTCTGCGCGACGATCAGCTCCGACGACACCAGCAGAATGAACGACAGCGCCAGCGCGGTGCGGATGCCGTTGAGCAATTCCGGCATCGCGCTCGGGATCACCACGTCCCACAGCATGCGCAGCCGGCTCGCGCCCATGCTGCGCGCCGACCACACCAGCACCTGCTCGCTCGAGCGCGCGCCGTTGAAGGCGCCGAGCGTCACCGGCAGCATGCAGCCGAGAAAGATCAGCAGGATCTTCGAGCCGTCGCCGTAGCCGAGCCAGATCACCGTGACCGGGATCAGCGCCGACTTCGGCAGCGGATAGAAAATCTCGACCAGCGGGCTGAGCAGCACATTGACCGGCTTCCACCACGCCATCGCCACGCCGAGCACGGTGCCGACTATGACCGACGAGCAGCAGGCCCATGCCGGCGCGATAGAGCGAGATGCCGGCATTGTCCGGCAGTTCGCCGTCCTTGATCATCTCCCACCAGGACATGATCGACGTCGGAGAGCGGCGGCAGCGCCGAGCTCGAAACCAGTTCGAGCCGCGCCGCGACTTCCCACAGGATGGCGAGCAGCAGCAGCGGCGAGTAGCGCAGCGCCGTTTTCACTGCGCCGCTTCTTGCGGATCGGGAAACGAGCGCTTCTGCTGCGCCTTGATCGCTTCCTCGCGCACCAGGTTCCAGATCTCGTCGACCTTGTCGACGAAGCCTTTGCTCTTGAAGATGTCCGGATCGTTCTTGTCGAACTTGGTGTCGACGATCGATTTGATGCGGCCGGGCCGCGCCGACATCACCGCGACGCGGTCGGCGAGATAGACCGCCTCCTGCACGTCGTGGGTGACGAAGATCACGGTCTTCGGCGTGCGCTGCCAGATGCGCAGCAATTCTTCCTGCATCAGGCTGCGGGTCTGCGCGTCGAGCGCGCCGAACGGCTCGTCCATCAGGAGGATGTTCGGATCGATCGCCAGCGTGCGCGCCAGCGCGGTGCGCTGCTTCATGCCGCCGGAGAGCTGCGAGGGGTAGCTGTCCTCGAAGCCGGTCAGCCCGACCAGGTTGATGAAGTCGATGGCGCGCTGTTCGCGCTCGGCCTTCGGCATGCCCTGGCGCTCGAGGCCGTAGAGAATGTTGCCGCGCACGGTCTTCCAGGGAAACAGCGCGAAATGCTGGAAAACGATGCCGCGGTCCGGCCCGGGGCCGGCGATCGGCTTGCCGTCGATGGTGATCGACCCGGTCTCGACCGGCAGGAACCCGCCGATCAGGTAGAGCAGCGTCGACTTGCCGCAGCCGGAGGGGCCGAGCAGCGCGATGAACTCGCGATTGCTGACCGAAAGCGAAACATCTTCAAGCGCCAGCACCGGTTTTCCGCGTGGCGGCCGGTAAACATGGCTCACGCCGTCGATGACGATTTGTGCGGTCACGGGCCGGAACCCTAGGCGAGGCTGCCCACCCGATCAACGCCGCGTGACCCCCGTTCTCGGCGTGAAAAATTGCCTGTAACCTTTCCAGACAAGCGGCCTGCAAAAGGCCGGCGGCGTAAGGGGGAGGTCCATGGCGAGATACGATCTTCGCGTGAACGGCTTCGCGCGGTTTGCGGAGGCCGACGATCCGGACAAGCCGCTCCTCTACGTGCTGCGCGACATGGGGCTCACCGCCGCGAAATATGGCTGCGGTCTCGGCCAGTGCGGCGCCTGCACCGTGCTGATCGACGGCGCTCCGGCGCGCTCCTGCCAGACGCGGGTCTCCGACCTCAAGGGCAAGACCATCACGACGATGGAGGGCCTCTCGGCCACCGGCGCGCCGCATCCGGTGCAGGCCGCCTTCATCAAGGAGCAGGTGCCGCAATGCGGCTACTGCACCGGCGGCATGATCATGACCTCGGTTGCGCTGCTCGAGCGCAACAAGAAGCCGACCGAGCAGCAGGTCCGCTCCGAGCTCGACGCCAATCTGTGCCGTTGCGGCTCGCATGTGCGCGTCGTTCGCGCCGTGATGGCGGCGAGCGGCCAGGGCACCACCGGGCAGGGAGGCTGACATGAACGCGCACGTCAAATTCTCCCGCCGAAGCGTCGTCAAAGGCGGCGCGCTCACAATCGCGCTGGCAGTCACCGGCCTGCCGAAGCGCGGCTTCGCCCAGGCAGCGAGGACATTGGACCGCGGCGAGCTCGACGCATTCTTCCGCGTCAATGGCGACGGCACCGTCACGCTCTATTGCGGCAAGGTCGATCTCGGCCAGGGCCTGCGCATCGCCATGCCGCAGATCGCCGCCGAAGAGCTCGGCATCGGCGTCGACAAGATCAAATATGTCGAAGGCGACACCGCGCTGACGCCCGATCAGGGCCGCACCTCCGGCTCGAACGGCATCCAGGTCGGCGGCATGCAGATCCGCCAGGCGGCAGCGACCGCGCGCAAGGGCCTGATCGACCTCGCCGCGCAGAAGCTCAACGTCAAAGCGGAAGACCTCACCACCGCCGAAGGCATGGTGCGCCCGAAAGCAGGCGGGCAGGGCGTGAGCTTCGCCGAGCTGATCGCCGGCAAGAACTTCAACCTCAAGCTCGATCCGAAGGCGCCGCTGAAGAATCCGGCCGAATACACCTTGGTCGGCAAGCCGCTGCCGCGCCCGGATGTGCCGGCCAAATGCACCGGGCGGCACACCTACATCCAGGACTTCTCGGTCCCGAACATGCTGCACGGCCGGGTCGTGCGGCCGCCGGCGGTTGGCGCCAGCCTCGTCTCGGTCGATGAGTCGTCGGTCGCCAATCTGCCCGGCGTGAAGGTCGTGCGCGTGAAGGACTTCCTGGCCGTCACCGCGCAAGACGAATGGACCGCGATAAAGGCCGCCCGCGCGCTCAAGGCGCAGTGGAGCGGCGGCACGGCGCTGCCCGAGCAAGCCAGCTTGATGGACGTGCTGCGCAATGAGCCGGGCACCACCGCCCAGAACGCTGGTCAACAAGGGCAAGCCGGGCGGCGAGCTTCCGGCCGACGCCAAGTCGATCAAGGCGACCTATTTCTGGCCGATGCAGAGCCACGCCTCGATGGGGCCGTCCTGCGCCGTCGCCGACGTCAACAGCGAGCGCGCCACCATCTGGACCGCCTCGCAGGGCACGCACGGCAACCAGACCACGATGGCCCGCGTGCTCAAGCTGCCGAAGGACAAGGTGCGCCTGATCTACATCGAAGGCTCCGGCTGCTACGGCATGAACGGCCACGAGGACGCCGCGGCCGACGCCGCGGTCCTGTCGCAGGCGATCGGCCGCCCGGTGCGCGTGCAATGGTCGCGCGAGGACGAGCATGGCTGGGACCCCAAAGGCCCGCCGCAGCTCATCGACGTCTCCGGCGCCGTGTCGGCGGATGGCCGCATTCTCGACTGGAAGACCGAGATGTGGATTCCGGAGACCACGCGCGGCATGCCGAACATTCCGCTGCTCGCGCCGGAGGCCGCCGGGCTCGACAATGTCCGCGGCAACAATGCCGGCCTGATCTCGCAGAACGGCGACCCGCCCTATGCGTCGGGCGGCATACAGGTGATCGCGCATTGGCTGAAAGGTCCGCCGCTGCGCGCAGCGCCGATCCGCTCGCCCGGCAAGCCGGCCAACTGCTTCGCGGTCGAGAGCTTCACCGACGAGCTTGCCGCCGCTGCCGGTGTCGATCCGCTCGAATTCCGTCTGCGCGGTCTCACCGATCCGCGCGGCACGGAAGTGATGCGGCGCGCTGCCGCGATGATGAAGTGGCAGCCGCGGACCTCGCCGGTCGCCGAGCGGAAATGCCGCGGTCGCTCGCGGGCGCGGGCTCGCCTACATCCACTACAAGTTCAACGAGGCCTATGTCGGCATGGGCATGGAGGTCGCGGTCGAGCGATCGAGCGGCAAGATCAAGGTCGAGCGTGTCGTCTGCGCGCATGATTGCGGGCAGATCATCAATCCCGACGGGCTGCGCTCGCAGCTCGAAGGCTCGATCATCCAGACGCTGAGCCGCGCGCTGCTCGAAGAGGTGAAATTCGACCGCAACACTGTCACCAGTGTCGACTGGTCGAGCTATCCGATCCTGACCTTCTCCGATGTGCCGAAGATCGAGATCGAGCTGATCGACCGCCCGAACGAAAAGCCGGTCGGGGCGGCCGAGGCGGCGTGCTGCCCGGTCGGGCCCGCGCTCGCCAATGCGGTGTTCGACGCCACCGGCGTGCGGCTGCGCATCCTGCCGCTCACGCCGGAGCGGGTGAAGGCGGCGCTGCAGGGCAGGGCATAACCTCTTGATCTCTCCCCGCTATGCGGGGAGAGATAGCGTGCCTTGGCAACGCGCCCGGTTTCGGCTTTTCTCCCGCTAACAAAATCAAGCATGGGGAAACGCCGTGGCCGACAAGCTCGCCGCCATTCGCTACGAAGTCGCGCTCGCCAATCGCATTCTTGCCAATGAAGGCATCGTGGACGCCTTCGGCCATTGCACGGCGCGCCATCCGACCAATCCGAAGCGCTACCTGATGTCGGTGTCGCGCGCGCCGGAGCTGGTCGAGCCGTCGGACATCGTCGAGTTCGATCTGGATTCCCAGCCGGTGAAAAAGGACAAGCGTCCGTTCTATTCCGAGCGCGTCATTCACGGCGAAATCTACAAGGCGCGGCCCGACGTGATGTCGGTGTGCCACCACCATGCGCCGTCCTTCATGCCGCTCGTCATCACCGGCATCGATTACGTGCCGGTCTTCCACCTCGGCGCGGTCGGCGGCGCCTATCCGCCGTTCTGGGATCAGCGCAAGGAGTTCGGCGATACCAATCTGCTGGTGGTCAAGCCGGAAGAGGGCGCCTCGCTCGCCAAGCGGCTCGGCAACCACAAGCTGGTGCTGATGAACCGCCACGGCGTCACCGCGGTCGGCGCCAGTGTGCGCGAGACCGTGTTCCGCTGCATCTATTCGGCCAAGAACGCCGAGTATCAGATCGCGGCGGCCGACGCGGGCGCCGTCGACGCGCTATCGGCCGGAGAGGTCGAGCAATGCGCCGCGATCCATACCAAGACCACCGGCCAGGCGCGGGCCTGGGAATACTGGTCGGTGCGGCTGAAGAAGGCCGGCGGCATGCCGAAGGGCCGCGCGCCGTCGCGCTGACGGTTTGCTTCGGCGGATACTTGGTGTTGAATGCAGGTAAGGCCCGCCGTCAGATGCGGGCAAAAGCCAGGGAGGATATTCATGCAGCTTAAGCGCCTTGCGCTCGCGCTTGCCGCCACCGCCGTGCTCGGCACGCCGGCCTTTGCCCAGGACACGCTCAAAATGGTGATGGGCCAGATCAACAACTGGGAGAACCAGTCGCCGTCGCTCGGCCAGGAGCCCGGCATCTACAAGAAGCATAACCTCGTCATCGAGATGACCGGCTCGCAGGGCGCCGGTGAAACCATCCAGGCGGTGATCTCGGGTTCCGCCGATCTCGGCGGCGGCGTCGGTGTCGCCGGCGCGTTGCGCGCCATGTCGAAGGGCGCGCCGATCCGCATCATCCTGCCGGCCTTCACCGGCACCAGCGATCTCTATTGGTATGTGAAGGGCGATTCGCCGATCAAGTCGCTCAAGGACACCACCGACCAGAACACGATCGCCTATTCGACCAACGGCTCGAGCTCGCACAACATCGTCACTGCGTTCGGCGCGGAGCTCGGCTCCAAGGCGAAGCCGACCGCGACCGGCGGCCCGCCCGGCACGCTGACGGCGGTCATGTCGGGGCAGATCGATATCGGCTGGGCCGCGCCGCCGTTCGGCCTGCAGGACATCAAGGACGGCAAGATCCGCATCATCGCGCGCGGCAACGACGTGCCGTCGCTGCGCGGCCAGACCGTGCGCGCCATCATCGTCAACAAGAACTCGCTCGACACCAAGAAGGACGCGATCATGCGCTTCGTGCAGGCGTATCGCGAAGGCGTCGACTGGATGTATTCCGATCCGAAGGCGATGGAGATGTACGCGGCGAAGACGAAAGTGTCGCTCGACATCGTCAAGCAGTCGGCCGCCGAGTTTCAGCCTTTGCCGACCATGCAGAGCGACGAGATGAAGGACATGGACGGCATCGTGCGCGATGCGGTGAAGCTCAAGTTCCTCGACAAGCCGCTGACGAAAGAAGAGATCGCGGAGTTCGTCCAGATCCCGCCGAAAATAGAGAAAAAATAAAGTTTACAGTGCCGGGTGAAAGACGAACGGGCCGCACAATGTGCGGCCCGTTTGCTTTCGCATCAGTGCGAGCGAGAATTACATCTTCTTTTTCTTGCCGCCCTTGGCCTTCGCCATCTTCTTCTTGCCGCCGCCCTTCTTCGCAGCTTTCGGAGCCTTGCAGGCGCCGGCCTTGGCACCCTTGGCGCCGTCCGCTTGCGCGAAGCAGGCATTGGCGTAGCTCAGCTTCGTGGTGCCCTTGCTCGCGCAGACCGCGCGAGCGCGCTTGCAGTTGGCAGAATTCCGTAAGCCGGCGCAGGCGCCGCAGCGGCCTTCTTCGACTTCTTGGCAGCTTCAGCCGTGGTGGCCGAGCCGAGTGCGATAAAGACAGCAGTGACGCCGACGAGAGCGCCGTATCCGAGTTGCTTCAATGTCATTGGTGTTTTCCTCCCAGCCCTTGACGGCGGGAGTGTAGGCACCGGTTCCATTAACAATGACAAGAAACGAACATGACCGCGGCGCGGCATGAAGGGTGCGTCAAGGTGCGCGCTTGCCCTTCGCCTTGCTGATCGCTTCGAGCGCGGCCGGCAGCGCCGACGGGTCCGGACTCTTGGTCCGGCCTACCTCGGCCTCCTGGCCGAGCGTGCCCATCTCGCGCTGCCGGACGACGGTGGCGTCGACCATCAGCGGGTCGAGCCCCAATTCCCGCAGTGTCAGCGCGCTTTCTTCCATCTCGGCGGCCCGCCGTTCGCCGTGGCTCGCCATCCGCTCGATGTTGTAGGCGGCGACCTTGCGCCAATCGAGCCCGGGGTAGTTGTTCTTCAGGGAATCCGCCACCTGTTCGAGCACCCCGGCGCGGGACGCGGCCAGGAAGCATTCCAGGCTCAGCGCCTCCATGCCCTTGATCATCACCGAGCGGATCATCTTGATGGCCGCCGCCGCCCCGACCTTGTCGCCGGCGATGCTGGTCTGCATTTCAAGCTCTGAAAGAAGAGGGGCCGCCGCCTGCGCATCCGGCCCGGCGATCAGCATCGGCGTCTTGTGCCGGGCCGGATGGATCGGCGCGATCACCGCCACATCGATGTAGCGGGCCTTGCCGCCCAGCAGCGCCGCGCTGTCCTGCTTGCGGCCGGGCGAGACCGAATTGATGTCGAGGTAGTACGGGTTGGTGGTCAGGTGCGGCTCGACCGAGCGCGCCGCCTCGACGCTCGAAGCCGCCGTCACCGCCGAAATCACGATATCGGCGCCTTGCACCGCATCCGCCGCCGAGGCGGCGAGCCGGACGCCGCTCGTTCTGCCCGGCCGCCTTGAGCTTTTCGCCCTCCGGCCGCGGGAAACAGGATGTCCCAGGCCGCGATCTGCTCGGTGCCGCCCTCGCGCAAGCCCGCCGCGATGGCCTGTCCGGCCTCGCCGAAGCCGATCAGGGAGATGCGCGGCGTGTTGCGGCGGGTCATCGGGCTATTTGTGCTTCACTTCCGGCGTGCCGTGGGTGTGGAAGGACTCGATGGTCTTGAGCCCCCAGGCCTGGCCTTTCTTGCGCTCTTCCTCGGTCCAGGTGATCGGCTTCCAGTCCGGCGCAAGGATCAGCTTGGCGCCGGCATTGGCGACCTCGACCCGGTTGCCGCCCGGCTCATAGACGTAGAGGAAGAACGTCTGCTGCACCGCGTGCTTGTGCGGGCCGGTCTCGATGAAGACGCCGTTCTCGAGGAAAATATCGGCGGCGAGCAGGATCTCCTCGCGCGAATTGAGCGCGTAGGTGACGTGGTGGAAGCGCCCCGGCGTGCCGGTGTGGTCGCGCGTATAGGCGAAGTCGTAGGACTTGTTGGTCGCCGTCATCCAGATGCCGGCCTCGGTGCCGTCATTGAGCACGATGCGCTCGGTGAGCCGGAAGCCGAGATATTTCTCGAAGAACTGCGCGGCACTCGGAGATGTTGACCGCCAGCCCGTTCCAGTGGTCGAGCCGGCGCACGTTGACGCCGCGGCCCGAGGAAACGCTGCGCCTGGTTCTTCAATGACGGCTTGAGCTCGGGCGGCGCCTGGTACCACTCGGTCTCGTAATAAAGCTCGATGACGTGGCCGTCCGGGTCCTTGCAGACGAAGGTCTTGCCGTGGCCGAGATCGCCGTCGCTCCAGCCGACGTCGAAGCCGGAGCCTTTGAGCGCGGCGGCGCGGCGCTCCAGCGCCTGCGGCGAGCGGCAGCGATAGGCGACATGCGCCATGCCGTTGCCCTTCGCCGCGGTGAGCTTGAGCGAATAGCGCTCGTAATCGTCGTAGCCGCGCAGATAGATGCTGTCGCCCTTCTCGCCCGACTGCGTCATCCCCATCACGTCGATGAAGAAGCGCGCGCTCTTGTCGAAGGTCGGCGTCAGCAGTTCGAGGTGCCCGAGATGGGCGATGTCCATATTCGGTTCGTCGGTCATGCGGCCTCTGCAAGTTCGTCGGCGAGGGCGCGCTTGACCGCCGGGCGGGCGCCGACGCGCTCAAAATGGGCCCGCACCTTGGGCAGCGTATTGATGTCGACGCCGTCGGCCTTGAGCCATTGCGCCAGCGTGTAGAGGTAAGGATCGCAGATCGTATAGGTCTCGCCCATCACGTAGGGGCCCTGCAGCATCTCGCGCTCGATCAGCGCGAAGCATTCCCCGACCGACTGCGGCACCTTCTTCTTCATCGCCTCATGCGCGGCAGGATCGTCCGCCCAGCGGTAGCCCCGCATGCGATGCGCGTGCGCGACATGCACGGTCGAGCAGAGATACGAATTGAAGGCCTGCACTTTTGCCAAAGCGAACGGGTCGTCGAGCGGGGCAAGCCGGGCGTCCGGAAATGTCTGCGCGACAAAGACGAGCAGAGCAGGGGTTTCCGTCAGAATCCCGTGCTCGGTGACGAGCGCCGGCACCCGTGCCTTCGGATTGACCTTGAGATAGTCCGGCTGGCGCTGGTCGGCGCGCTCGAAACTCATGCGGACGGTCTCGTAGCGCGCGCCGGCTTCTTCCAGCGCGATGTGGGTCGCCAGCGAGCAGGTATGTGGGGCGTAATAAAACTTGAGCATGGCGCGCTCTTTAGCGCCGGCGCAGCGGGAATTCCAGCACGCAGGTCAGCCCATCCGGCTCGAACGCCATGGTCGCGCTGCCGCCGAGCTGCGCCGCAAAGCCCTCGCGGATCAGGGTCGAGCCAAAGCCCGAGCGCAGCGGCGCTGTCACGGGCGGGCCGTCACGCTCGATCCAGCACAAAACCACGCGGGCGTCGCTGTGCTCGGTCTGCTCCCAGTGGATCGTGACGCGCCCGTCCGCATGGGCGAGCGCGCCATATTTCGAGGCATTGGTGGCGAGCTCCTGGATGACCATCGACATCATGGTGACGGTGCGCGCATCGATGCTGATCGCCGGCCCATCCAGCGCGATCCGCTGCCCGCCGCGAAACGGTTCAAGCACGGTCTCGATGGTCTCGCGCAGGTCCGCGCCTGCCCATTTGCTGTCGCTCAACAGATTGTGGGCGGCGCCCAGCGCCACCAGCCGCGAGCTGAATTTGTGTTTGGCTTCGCGATCCGACGAGCTGCGGAAGGTCTGCGATGCCATCGACTGCACGGTGGCGAGCGTGTTCCTGACGCGATGGTTGAGCTCGTTGATCAGCAGCGTGTGCAGCGCTTCGCCGCGCGCGATCTGGCCGGCCATGCGGAGGGCAAACACCAGACCGATCGCCAGCATGACCAAGCCGATCGACAAGGCGATCAGCATGTCCTTGAGCGCCGGTCCGGTCAGCGTCGCCTTCGGCGACTCCCGGCGGCGGCAGTCCAGCCGGTCAGCTCGCGAGCGCGCAAAGCCGGTGATGAGCGGCACACCTTCGAGCGAGGTGGTCGGCTGCGCGGCCCTGCGGCGCGGAGAACATCACCGCATAGAGCGTCGGTGAGGCGCGTTTGCCGATCGTGCTTTCGGGTTGGGCAGCCGCGCGAAATTTATGCCGGCCTGGTCGAAGATCGAGACCGTCCATTCCTCGCTCGGCCGCTGCTGCTCGATGATGCGCTGGAAAAGCTCGAGCGGTGGATTGAATGAAAGGTCGTAGATGACCTTGCCGTCGCGAAACACCGGCACAGTGATGATGAGGATTTGCGTGCCCGTGACCGCCCCAGCTGAACAGCGCCGAAAAGGTCGGCTTGCCGGTCTGATAGACGAGGTCGCGCTCGGGCCGCCGTGACGCGTGGCGGCAAGTGTTTGTCCCGCCGGGACGGCCGAATTGAATAAATGTCGTCCCTTCGCGTCGCCGACCGAAATAACGGCATTTCCGGGAAACTGCCGCACGAAGGCTTCGGCGCTGACGCGGAAGTCCTCGAATTGTCGCCGCCAGTGAGCGCGAATTCGCCAGCACGGTCATGCCGGCGAGCACGCCTTGCATCTCGCGCTCGACCGCATCGCGGGTCCCGCGCGTGACCTGGACCACGCGCTCTTCGCTTCGCGTCGGTCCTGCAGATAGTTGGTGTAGATGATGGAGCCGGCAAAGATGATCAGCGGCAGCATCGTGCCGGCGACCAAAAGCGCCAGCCGGACCGGCAGCGAAAAGGGGCGGAGCATGGATGAAGAACGAATCCGGCGCCGAAGTGTCGTCCAAGAGTGGGCGCTTCACAAGCTTCTCTAGCGCGGAAAGTCGTCCGCACCGTGTCATTCTTTAATGAGCGGTGCCGCGCTTAGGCGTCTTCCGGCCGGTCGACGTAGATCAACCCGGCTTTCTTGAGCGGCTCGCGCATATTGTACATGTCGAGGCCGAGCACGCCGGAGGCGAGTTTCGCCCGCTTGCTGTCCTCGTCGGCGAAGCGCTTTTCCGCCTTGGCGACAACGTCTCCCACGTCCGCACGCGCGATCACGACGACGCCGTCATCGTCGGCCACCACCGCGTCGCCCGGATTGACGTTCACGCCGGCGCACACCACCGGCACATTCACCGCGCCGAGCGTCGCCTTGACGGTTCCCTTCGCCGATATCGCGCGCGACCACACCGGGAAACCCATCTCCTTGAGCGTGAGCACGTCGCGGCAGCCGGCGTCGATCACCAGCCCGACGACGCCGCGCGCCTTGAGCGAAGTGCCGAGCAGGTCGCCGAACATGCCGTCGGTATTGTCGGCGGTGCAGCCGACCACCAGCACGTCGCCCTTCTGGCATTGCTCGACCGCGACATGGATCATCCAGTTGTCGCCGGGCTGCGCCAGCACCGTCACCGCAGGACCGCAGATCGAAGCGCCCGACCAGATCGGACGCATATAGGTCTTCATCAGCCCGATGCGGCCATAGGCTTCGTGCGAGGTCGAAACGCCTCGGCTCGCGAGCACGCCGCAGGCATTGCTGTCGGCGCGCTGGATGTTGCGAACGACGACGGTTTTCATGGTTTTCTCCGAACTCAGCCGAGCGTGTCGGTGACGACGCGGGGGAACACGGTCTGATAGGCCTCGCCGTAGGTCATCGGGATGCCGGTGTTGCGCGCGCCCTGGATGCCGCGGTTGAGCGCGACCCGCTCATAATAGTGCCAGAGGTGCTTCTGCGCGGCGAGGATCTGGAACGCCTTGTATTTGGTCTCCCACACCTCGTCGATTTTCAGGATCAGGTCCGGCCTGTAGTTGCACATTTCGGGCTGGTGCGGCTCGAACAGGTAAACCGGCGGCGCCGAATATTTGTATTGCGCGCCGGGCTTGTGCCCCATCGCCTGCGCGACCACGCGGGTCTCCTGCGCGAAATGCGCGGCGTTCGGATGATCGAAATTGTAGGGGTCTTCCAGCGCGTGGGTGAGCACGAAGGCCGGATTGGTCTCGCGATAGATGTCGACCATGCGGTCGAAATGCTTGTCGGTCAGCCGCAGCGGATAATCGCCGGCGTCGAAGAACTCGATCTCGGCGCCGAGCAGCGCCGCGGCGCGCTCGGCCTCGTCCTTGCGCCCGGCCTTGACCTTCTCGAGCGTCGCGCCGGCTTCCTTCCAGGCGAACTGGCTCTCGCCGCGCTCGCCGAACGACATGCAGACGATCTTGACCTTGTAGCCGCGCTTGGCGTGCAGCGCGATCGCGCCGCCCGCGCGCCACACGAAATCGCCCGGATGGGCGGTGATCACGAGCCCGGTCTTTTGGTCGGCCATTTACGCAAAACTCCGTTCTCAACTTGCGGCCGCTCCCATAGCATGCAGGCTTACGACCGGAAACCGGCATGACGACATTACGCATCTGCCTCGGCGATTATCCGCACACGCTGCCGCTCAAGCGCGGGCAGGTGAAATCGCGACTGGCTCAAGCTCGACTTCGCCGAGGTCAAGCCGCTGCATCACGCCTTCAAGCCGATGGTGCGCGAGCATGCCTATGACGCCAGCGAGCTGGCGCTCGTCATCGTCATCCAGGCCAAGGCCTACAACAAAGGGCTGCGGCTGCTGCCGGCGGCGATGCTGTCGCGCTTCCAGCACCACACCATGCTCTACAATGCCGAGCGCGGGCGGCTCACGCCGAAGGACCTTGCGGGCAAGCGCATCGGGGTGCGCTCCTGGAGCCAGACCACCGGCGCGTGGCTGCGCGGCATTCTGGAGAACGACTACGGCGTCGATTTCTCGACGGTGAAGTGGACCACCTTCGAGGACGGCCACGTCGCCGAGGCGCCCGATCCGCCGGGCGTCGCGCGCAGCAGCAAGGACATGACGCAGATGCTGATCGACGGCGAGCTCGACGCCGCGATCTATGGCGCGGCGATGCCCGACGACAAGCGGCTGCAAAGCGTGATCCCCGATCCGGATGCAGGCGGCGAAGCAATGGTACGCCAAGCACAAGCTTGTGCCGGTCAACCACATGGTTGTCGTCACCGATGAGCTGGCGCGCGACAATCCGAAGGCGGTGGCGGAGCTTTACCGCATGCTGGAGGAGGGGCGGCGTCTCGCCGGCGCGCCGAAGGACGGCCTCGACACCGCTCCGTTTGGCAAGGACGCCAACCGGCCGTGCCTGGAGCTGCTGATCAAATATTGCCGCCAGCAGGGGCTGATCGACCGGGACATGAGCCCGGACGAGCTTTATTGACGTCGACGCCCCCTCCACCCGCAAAACGAAACGAGGCGGCCGTGAAGCCGCCCCGCTCAAACTCAAGTCAACGTGCCTAGTAGTAGCGGCAGCGCAGCCGGCCGTTTGCATTCCGCCAGCATTCACGGCCCCGGTAGTAGCGGCCGCCATAATAATAGCGCCCGTCAGCCTGCGCGCCGATCGCAGCGCCGGTCACGCCGCCGACTACGGCGCCTGCAGCCGCACCGCGGCCACCGCCAACCGCACCGCCGATCACCGCGCCGGTGCCGGCGCCAAGCAGCGCGCCACCGACCGTATTGCCTTGCGCATTCGCGCCGGTCGGCGCGATTGCAATCGCGGCCAAGGCCGCCACAGCGAGAAGAGTCTTCCGCATGATATGCTCCCACATCAGAATAGGGTCATCGCCCGCCTGACTGCTCCGCCAACGTCTCCCACCATCGATAGTTCCGGAACCTCATGAAACGCGCTTCCAGTCGTGAGAATCTCGATGCCGCTCTGGCCCGCATCGACGACCCGCAAGGCGAGGGCAAACGCGCCTGTCTGACGGTTTATCGCGATACCGCAGTGCGGGAAGCCGAGGCCGCGGACCGGCGCGCCAAAGACAGGCGCACCGCTCGGTCCGCTCGACGGCGTCATTGTCACCATCAAGGACCTCTACGACGTCGCCGGCGAGGTGACCCGCGCCGGCTCGCCGGCGCTGCTGCTCGAAGGCAAGCCCGCCACAGCCGATGCGCCGGTGGTGGCGCGGCTGCGCGCGGCGGGCGCCGTGATCGTCGCCAAGACCAACATGACCGAGTTCGCCTTCTCCGGCATCGGCGCCAATCCGCATTTCGGCACGCCCGGCAATCCGGCCGATCGCACGCGCATCCCGGGCGGCTCGACCTCGGGCGGCGCGATCGCGGTTGCCGACGGCATGTGCGCCATCACGATCGGCTCCGACACCGGGGGCTCCACCCGCATCCCGGCGGCGCTGTGCGGCATCACCGGCTTCAAGCCGAGCAAGCAGCGCATTCCAACCGATGGCGCATTCAAGCTGTCGAAGACGCTGGATTCGGTCGGGCCGATGGCGAAGAGCGTCGCCGACTGCGCGCTTGCCGACGCGGTGATGGCCGGCGAGAGCCCGCATCCGCTCGAACCGGTTTCGCTGGCCGAGTTGAAAATCGGCATCGCGCAGGGCGCGCCGCTGGAGCGGCTCGACGAGCGCAACGGCACGGCTTTCGAGAGCGCGATGACCGCGCTCGGCAAGGCGCGCGCGCGATTGTCTTACGAAGACCTGCCGATGCTCGAGGGCATGAATGAGGTCAACAAGAAGGGCGGCCTCGTTCCGGCGGAAGCCTATGTCGAGCTCAAGGATGTCGTCGCGCGCCATGGCGCGCTGATCGATCCGAATATCCGCGTGCGGATCGAGCGCGCAGCGTCCATCACGCCGCAGACCTACCAGGAGATGCTCGATCTGCGCGCCAGGCTGTGCAAGGCGATGGATGCGCAGCTTGCCGGTATGGATGTGCTGGCGATGCCGACCACGCCGATCGTTGCGCCGACTTTGGCGGAGGTCGCCGATCCCGCTGAGTTCAGCCGCAAGAACGCGATGGTGTTGCGCAACACCTCGATCGGCAATTTCTTCAATCTCACCGCAATCTCGCTGCCGCTGCCCGGTTCGGGCTTGCCTTGCGGCTTGATGCTGATGGCGCGCAACGGACATGACCGCCGGCTGTTTGCCATCGCCGCTGCGGTCGAGAGACTTCTGGCGTGACGTCAGAAGCTGCGGAATGCGTCCAGCAGCAACTTGTATTTCTCCGCGCCGAGCCGTGATTGCAGCGCCGTCTCGTGCTGGCTCGCGAGCGTCTTTGCCTGCGCCAGTATTTTCTGCCCCTCGCGGGTGAGCCGCAATTCGTGGCGGCGGCCGTCGGCGGAGGAGGGCGAGCGTTGGGTCAGGCTGCGGTCTTCGAGCGTGTGCAGCATGCGCACCAGCCGCGCCCGCTCGATACCCGAGCGTGGCCGCGAGCTCGGCCTGCGACAATCCGGAATTGGCGCTGATCACCACCAGCACCGAGAATTGCGCCGGGCTGACGTCGATCGTGGCGAGCTTGCGGATGAAGTCCTGGAAGATCCAGATTTGCGCGCGGCGGACGAAATAGCCGAGATGGCCGTTGAGCGCGCCGAGGTCGATCACCGGCCGGCTGTGGCGGCGGGCCTCGGTTTTGCGCAGCGGAACCGCCGTTTTCTTGCGCTCTCGCCATCGCCATCTATCCCCGTCCCGCGACACCAATACGGTTGACGAAAATTGTTGTCGAGGTCAACAATATCGCCAACACAGCGCCGTCCCGCAACCGCAGGGCGCGCTGCCAACTTTCAGAACCGGGCGAAATCCGGCATCATTCCAGCAACGGCCGCATTTAAAGGCCTGGGAGGAGATCAGATGACACGCAAGACCAAATTCGCGCGCCCGTCACGCCGCACCGTGACCGCGGGGCTCGCCGCCAGCGCGCTCGCCGGCGTTTCGCATTTCAACATCGTGCGCGCGCAGACCGGCCCCCTCAAGGTGGGCGTGCTGCTGCCGCGCTCGGGCGTGCAGGCCGGCATCGGCCAGGACTGCCAGCGCGGCGTCGACATCACCAACGGCATCCTCAAGTCGCTCGGCATGCCGGAATTGCAGATCATGAACGCCGACACCGAGACCAACGTCGATGTCGCGCGCTCGCGGGCTGAAAAACTTATTTCAGACGGCGCGCAGCTTCTGGTCGGCGCCTTCGACTCCGGCCAGACCACCGCAATCGCGCAGGTCGCCGAGCAGAAGGGCATCCCGCTCGTCATCAACATCGCCGCCGCGCCGCCGATCACGGAGCAGGGCTACAAGTTCGTGTTCCGCAACTTCCCGACCGCGGCGATGATTCTGGGCGACGCCTTCGCCAACCAGAAAGAGATCTTTGCCGCCACCGGCAAGGAGCCGAAGACGGTGGTGTTCCTGCACGTCAACGACACGTTCGGCTCGGCGATGCAAAAGGGCATCGACGGCGTCATGCCGCGCTTCAACATGCCCTACAAGATCGTCGAGACGATCTCCTACGATCCGGCGGCGCGCGACCTTTCGGTCGAAGTCGCCAAGGCGAAGGCCACCGGCGCCGACGCGCTGATGTATGTCAGCCGCCTCAACGACGCGATCCTGATGACCCGCGAGCTCGTCAAGCAGCGCTGGTCGCCGATGGCGATCCTGTCGATGGGCCCGGGCTGGTACGAGGATCAGTACCTCAAGACGCTCGGCAAGCTCGGCGACGGCCCGATCAGCTTCGTGCCGTGGTTCGACCCGAACAAGAAGATGAGCAAGGTGCTCGAGGACGCCTTCAAGAAGGCGCATCCGGACATCAATCTCAACACCAACCAGGTCTATACGTTCGAGGCGCTGCTGGTGGCGTCCGACGCGTTCAAACGGGCGAAGTCGACCGATCCGAAGGCGCTCGCCGACGCGATCCGTCAGACCAACATCACCGACAATGTCAGCCCCGGCCCCGGCATCATGTTCAATGAGAAGGGCCAGAACGACAAGCTCAAGCTTTCGGCGGTCCAAAACCGCGGCGGCAAGCTCGTCACTGTGGCGCCGAAGGCCGCCGCCAATGCGCAGGCCGAAATGCCGATGAACCCGTACGACAAGCGGGCGTAAGCCTCGACGCTGACAATGCTCCGGCCGCTGCGAAAGCGGCCGGAGTTTTCATAACGGAACAAGCGTGCCGCTCGATATCTATCTCAATGTCGCCGTGGGCGGCATCCTCACCGGGCTGGTCTACGGCCTGATGGCGCTCGGCCTGTCGGTGATTTTCGGCGTGGTGCGCGTCGTCAATTTCGCGCATGGCGAGATGATGGCGATCGCGATGTACCTCGCCATCGTGCTGTTTGCGGCCTTCAAGCTCGATCCGCTGATCATGCTCCTTCCGATCGCGGCGGTGCTGTTCGTGTTCGGCTATGCGCTGCAGCGCGGCCTGATCAACCGCTTCATCACCCAGCCGGAGCATTCGCAATTCCTGCTGATGGTGGCGATCGCGATCATTCTCACCAATGTCCAGCTCATCATGTTCGGGCCGGACGCGCGCAATGTGCAGACCACCTACGCGTTCGACAGCTACCAGATCGGCCGCATCATCATCGACGCCAACAAGCTTTATGCGGCTTTGGCGGCCCTTGTCGTGGCCGCCGCGTTGCTCGGCTTCTTCCGCTTTACGCGTACCGGCACGGCAATCCGCGCCTGCGCGGATAATTACACGGGTGCGAAAGTCGTCGGGCTCGATGTCGAAAAGCTCTACGCGCTGACCTTCGGGATCGGCTCAGCCTGCGTCGGCGCCGCCGGCGTCATGCTCATCCTCATCCTCGACGTCACGCCGGCGCT
Organism: uncultured Alphaproteobacteria bacterium; assembly: GCA_963788805.1. GTDB lineage: Bacteria > Pseudomonadota > Alphaproteobacteria > Rhizobiales > Xanthobacteraceae > Pseudolabrys. Next base: position 267,983 of record CAWBHU010000009.1, on the reverse strand, counting down.
TGGTCCGGTTTACACGCTGCTCGCCTTCGTCATCGTCATCACCGGCGGGCTTGGCTCGATGGTCGGCGCGCTGCTGGGCGGCGTCCTGATCGGCCTCACTGAGGCGATGGCTGGGCTGATCTTCACGCCGTCGGCGAAGAGCATGTTCGCCTTCGCAATCCTGGTGCTTGTGCTGCTGTTCCGGCCGCAAGGCATCATGGGCAAGAGACTGACGTGATCGCGCGCCTCATCGGCGGCGTGCCGCGTCGCGCCCTCATCCTCCTCGCCCTCTTTGCGTTGGTGACGCTGCTCGCTCCGCTGGTGGCGGGCGACTACCTGCTCACCGTCTTCATCCTGATGCTCTACTTCGCCTTCACCGGCCAGGCGTGGAACATCATGATGGGGTTTGCCGGGCAGCTTTCGCTCGGCCATGCGCTCTACGTCGGGCTTGGCGCGTACACGACGGCAATACTGTTCGTGCGTTACGGCATTCCGCCGTGGATCGGTTTTCTGGTGGCGGCTCCGATTGCAATGGCGGTCGGCGGGGCGATGGGATTCCTCGCTTTCCGGTTTCGGGTTGGAGGCGTCTATTTCGCGATCCTGACGATCGCCTTCGCCGAATTCGCGCGGATCGGCTTCGACCACTTTGCCTGGGTCAATGGCTCGGCCGGTCTGTTCCTGCCGGTCGCGCAATTCACCCACAACGATCTGTGGCGGCTGCGCGGCTCGCCGATGATGTTCTATTACGTGATGTTGGCTGCAACGATGCTCGCCTTCATCGGTCTGCCGGCTGCTGCTCAAGAGCCGGCTCGGCTATTACTGGCTGGCCATCCGCGAAGACGAGCAGGCGGCGCGCGCGGTCGGGATCAACGCCTTCCGTTACAAGATGATCGCGGTGGTGATCTCGGCCGGCATGACGTCGTTTGCCGGCGTGTTCTATGCGTTCTTCTACAACAACCTGTTCCCCGAGCAGATCTTCAACATTTCGCGCTCGATCGAGATCATCCTCGCGCCGCTGGTTGGCGGCGTCGGCACTTTGTTTGGGCCGATCTTCGGCACCTTTATTCTTGAAGGATTGTCGGAAGGGCTGCGGGTCGTCGCTCGACCACGCCGGCATCGACATTCCGGGCATCAAGCAGGTGTTCTACGGCGTCGTCTTGCTGGTGGTCGTCATCCTGAAGCCTGAAGGTGTGTGGCCTTGGGTGGCCAAGAAGCTCGGCATGGCGGAGCGCGAAAGATGAGCGCGCTCCTCGAGGTCAACGGCATCAGCAAGCGCTTCCGCGGCCTCGTTGCCGTCGACAATGTCAGCTTCAACGTGGCGCAGGGCACGATCTTCGCGCTGATCGGACCGAATGGCGCCGGCAAGACGACCGTATTCAACATGATCGCCGGCGAGTTCGCGCCGAACGGCGGCACCATCACGTTTGACGGGCAACGCATCGACGGCCTGACGCCCGATCGCATCTGCCAGCGCGGCATCGGCCGTACTTTCCAGATCGTGAAGCCGTTCATGGGCCTCACCGTCGAGGAGAACGTCCTGATCGGTGCATTGCTGCGCCGGCAGAGCGTCGACGACGCCCGCGAGCATGCGCGCGGCTTGCTGCGGCGGCTCGAGCTTTACGACAAGCGTAACCAGGTCGCCTCAGGCCTGACGTTGCCCGACCGCAAGCGGCTCGAAGTGGCGCGTGCTCTGGCGACCGATCCGAAATTCCTGCTGCTCGATGAGGTGATGGCGGGACTGCGGCCAAACGAGACCACGCGCATCGTCAATACGCTGCGCGAGCTCAATCGCGAAACCGGCATCACGATCCTGCTGATCGAGCACGTGATGCAGGCGGTGATGGCGCTCGCGCAGGAAATCCTGGTGCTTCATCACGGCGCGGCAATCGCGCAAGGCAAGCCCGAGCAGGTGGTGCGCGAGCCCGCCGTCATCAGCTCCTATCTCGGCGCGGAGGCGGTCTGATGCTCCGCCTCGAGAACGTGGACGTGTTTCATGGCGATGCGCAGGCGATCGATGGCGTATCGCTCGAGGTCGAGCAGGGCGCGATCGTCGCGATCATCGGCGCCAATGGCGCGGGCAAGACGTCGCTGATTCGCACCATCGCCGGCATTCACAAGCCGGCGCGCGGCCGCATCGTGTTTCACAACGAGGACATCGCCGGCTGGCCGAGCCATCGCGTCTGCGACCTCGGCATCGGCCAGGTGGCGGAAGGACGGCAGATCTTCCCGTCGCTCTCGGTTGCGGAAAATCTCGCAATGGGCGCCATGATCCCGCGCGCGCGAGCATCGCGTGCGCAAAATCTCGAGCGGGTCTATGAGCTTTTCCCGCGCCTCACCGAGCGGCGAACGCCAGGCCGCCGGGACGCTGTCAGGCGGCGAGCAGCAAATGCTGGCGATCGGCCGTTGCCTGATGGGCGCGCCGGAGCTGGTCATGTTCGACGAGCCTTCGCTCGGCCTCGCGCCGACCATCGTCCAAAGCATGCTCAAGACCATTCGCGACCTTAATCGCGACGGACTGACCTGCGTGCTGGTCGAGCAAAACGTCGCGGTCTCGCTCAAGCTGGCGAGCCACGCCTATGTGCTGGAAACGGGCGGATCACGCTCGCCGGCAGCGGCGAGGCGCTGCTCAACGACGACCGGGTGCGGCAGGCTTATCTCGGGCTGTAGGCCGAGGTGGAAGGTCCGAAATTGCGCGGGCGGCGGCGCATCAGATAGTCGAGCGCGGCAACGCGGGCGCTGAGCGGGCAATCGGGAAAGCTGCTGCGCAGGAGCTTGAGCGCTTCGGAGTCAGTGGCCGGGGCAAATTCCATGACGCGCGCCGCCATGGTTTCGGGATCGTGGGTCGCCTGAAAACGGCCGGTCTGCAGGGCTTGGCCCATTGCGATCAATCCGATTGCATGCTGAAACGACTGTGGAGCGCCACCTTCAATAATCCGTTAACGAAAAAGCCGCGGCGGGGTTCCGCACGCGGCTTTGGGATTGGAGAGGGAGAGTGGCGGCTATTTCAGCGGCGGGCCGATCGTCACGGTCAGCTTGCCGACCTTCTCGACCTCGCACTCGATCTTGTCGCCGGCGACCGTCGCCGCAACGCCTGACGGCGTGCCGGTCATGATGATGTCGCCGGCCACAAGCTCGACCATTTCGGACAGCTTGTTGATCGTTTCCGGCACGTTCCAGATCATCTGATCGAGATCGCCATCCTGGCGGACCTGGCCGTTCACCTTGAGCATGATCTTGCCCTTGGCGGGATGGCCGATTTCGCTGGCAGGCTTGAGCGCGCCGCACGGCGCGGAGTGGTCGAACGCCTTGCCGACCTCCCACGGCCGCTTCAGGTCGCGCGACGCGATCTGCAGATCGCGGCGGGTGAGGTCGATGCCGACCGCATAGCCGTAGATGCAGTCATTCGCCTTATCGACCGGAATATTGCGGCCGCCGGATTTGAGCGCGACCACCAGCTCCACCTCGTGGTGCATGTCCTTGGTGAGCGACGGATAAGGCACCGTGCCGCCATCCGGAACCAGCGCGTCGGCGGGCTTGGCGAAGAAGAACGGCGGCGCACGCTCGTCCTGGCCCATCTCGCGGATGTGCTCGATGTAGTTACGGCCCACGCACCAGATGCGGCGAACCGGAAACATCTTCGATGTGCCGGCGACGGCGATAGCGGGCTGCTTGGGCTGCGAAATAACGTACTCGGTCATGGCATGCTTTCTGAATTGCGCGCGGCGCGAAAATTAATGGCGCCGGGTTAAAGCACGCCGCAAAACGCGTCAATCGTTTCAGGCCGTGGCAGCGGCGGCTTCCGGCGTTTCCTGGTGCTTGAGTTGCAAGCGGTAGAACATGGCGTAGCGGCCGCCCTTGCGCAGCAGCTCGTCGTGCCGCCCGGACTTCACGACGCGGCCGTCCTCAACGACGTGAATGCGGTCGGCATGCGCAATCGTATGCAGCCGGTGCGCGATCGCCAGCGTGGTCTTGCCGGCGCACAGATGCTCCATCGCCTCCCGCACCAGCATTTCCGACTCGGAGTTGAGCGCCGCGGTGGCCTCATCGAGCAGCACGAGAGGTGCGTTCTTGATCAGCGCGCGCGCGATCGCGATGCGCTGGCGCTGGCCGCCCGAGAGTTGCGTGCCATGTTCGCCGACCTCGGTATTGTAGCCTTGCGGGAAGCCGGTGATGAACTCATGCGCGTGCGCGCCTTTTGCCGCGGCGATGATCTCGTCGTCGGTGGCGCCGTCCTTCCCATAGGCAATGTTGTCGCGGATGGTGCCGCGGAACAGGAAGACGTCCTGGCCAACATAGGCGACGTGCTGGCGCAATGAGCGGCGCGACACGCCGGCGATGTCCTGGCCGCCGATGGTGATGCGTCCGCCTTGCGGCTCGTAAAAACGCAGCAGCAGGTTGAATACAGTCGACTTGCCGCCGCCGGAGGGGCCAACCAGCGCGGTCATCTTCCCCGGCTCGGCGGTGAAGGACATGTCGTGCAGCACGGAGTTGCTGTCGCGATAGGAAAACTGGACATTGACGAATTCGATGCGCTCGATCGAGGGCCGCAAGGCCGGCTTGTTGCCGTCGGGCAGTTCGCTGGCCGGGCTGTCGAGAATTTCGAACAGAAGGCGCGTGCCGGCCAGCGCGCTATTGAGGTCCATGTTGAGCCGGGCCAGCCGCTTGGCGGGCTCATAGGCCATCAGGAAGGCCGCGATGAATGCGAAGAATTCGCCGGGCTGCGCGCCGCCGACGATGACCCGGTAGCCGGCATAGACGCTCACCAGCGACAGCGCGAGGCCGCCGAGCGTGTCCATCAGCGGATTGGAGCGGTTGGCAACCTTCGCCATCTTGTTGGCGGCGGCCTGGACGGTTTTGACCTGCTGCTCGAAGCGCGCGCGCATCTCATCCTCAAGGGTGAATGCCTTGACGATGCGGATGCCTTGCAGCGTTTCCGACAGCGTTTCGAGGACCTGGGTCCAGCCGTGGTATTGCGAGCGCGCGATCTTGTAGATGCGCTTGAAAAACTGCCGCAGCAGCAGCAAGGCGGGCGGCGCGATCACGAACGCGAACAGCGACATGATCGGGTCCTGCACGACCATGACGATGATGAGGCCGATCAGCGTGCACAGGTCGCGGCCGATCGACGTGATCAGCATGTTGAGAACTTGCGCGACGGCATTGGCGCCCTGCGTCAGGCGCGCGACGAACTCGCTGGAATGGCGGTCGCTGTAGAAGCTCAGGCTTTCATTGAGCAGCTTGTCGAAGATGCGCCGCTGATTGAAAACGATGATGCTGTTGGCAATGCGCTGGAGCGAGACGGCCTGCACGTAAGTCGCAAATCCGCGGATCAGGAACAGCCCGAAGATCGCGATCGAGCCGTACACCACGCCGTCCATATCGCGGTCGGTGTAGGCCTGGTTGATCACCTTGCCCAGAATGTACGGGATCGCCGCCGTTGCGCCGGCGACCGCGGCCATCATCAGGAAGACGCCGAGGTAGCGCTTCCAATAGCGCACGCCTTCTTCGGTCAGCAGTCGCTTGATCATGGCGACTGTGCCGTAATACTTGTCGGCAGAGGCGGGCAGGAGGAATTTGTTCATTTGGCCGCTGCGGTTTGCACTCGTGGCAGCGGATTTTCAAGCGAAAATCCCGCAACGCAAAGCGGTTTCAGCAGAAATCGGGCTTTGTAGCGTTAATGCGCAGACGTTAATGCGCAGACTTGGTTCCGAGCCGGCGCTCCCACGCGAGCGCGTGCTGCACGATCGTGTCGAGATTGTCGTAGAGCGGACGCCAATCGAGCACGCCTTGAATTCGCGACACATCGGCCACCAGGCTGACCGGATCGCCGGCGCGGCGTCCGGCATATTCAACCGGAAAATTACTGCCGCTGACGCGCCGCGCTGACTCGAGCACTTCGAGCACCGAATAGCCGTGCCCGTAACCGCAATTGAATGTCGCATTCGCTCCGCCGCGCCGCAGATAAGCGAGCGAAGCCGAGTGCGCGCGCGCCAGATCGGTGACGTGAATGTAGTCGCGAATGCATGTGCCATCCGGCGTCGGATAGTCGGTGCCGAACACGCTCATCTTGTCGCGCTTGCCGAGAATGGTTTCGGCGGCGACCTTGATGAGATGCGTCGCCTGCGGCGTCGATTGGCCGGTCCGCATTTTCGGATCGGCGCCGGCGACATTGAAGTAGCGCAATACGACGAAACGCAATCCATGTGCGCGCGCCGTGTCGTGCAAGATGACTTCCGACATCAGCTTCGTCATGCCGTAGGGCGAGATCGGATTGGTGGCGGCAGTTTCGCCGACCGGGACCGACGCCGGATTGCCGTAAACCGCCGCGGTCGATGAAAAGATGAAATGCTTCACGCCCGCGCGACCGCCGCTTGCAGCAACAGGGCGGTGTTGAGCGTGTTGTTGCGATAATAGCCGAGCGGATCGGCGACCAATTCCGGGACCACGATCGAGGCGGCGAAGTGGATGATCGACTCGACCCGGTGCTGGCGGATCAGGTCGGTGACGAGCTCCTGGTCGCCGGTGTTGCCGGCGACGAGCGGCACCGGCTGGGGATCAGGAAACGGAAGCCGGTCGACAGGTTGTCGAGCACGACGACCGACTCTCCCGCGTCGGTCAGTTCGTGCACCATGTGGCTGCCGATATAGCCGGCGCCCCCGGTCACCAAAATCGTCATGTCCGTCCCTTCGACCCCTGTTAGCCGTAGCGCGCCGGTATAAAAGCCGGATTATCGTCCCGTCGCGGCAGGTGGCTTGTGGCCGAGATGCTTAACCGGTCGTATATGGACGCAATTGCCGCGCCGGAACCAGTGCCTTGAGCCAGATTCTGTTCATCAAAACATCCTCGCTCGGCGATGTGATCCACAACATGCCCGCGGTCAGCGAGGCGCAGGCGCGCGTGCCGGGTGCTCGCATCGCCTGGGTGGTGGAGGAAGCCTACGTGCCGCTGGTGCGGCTGCATCCGGCGGTGACCGACGTCATTCCGGTCGCGGCGCGCCGCTGGCGCAAGGATCCGTTCTCGCCGGCGACGTGGCGGGAGATCGGCGCGCGCCGGCGCGCGATTGGCGTCGAGACTTACGATGCAGTGATCGACACGCAGGGGCTGTTGCGCACCGGCATCCTGTCTCGCTCCGCGCAGGGAAGGCGGCATGGCTATGATCGCCGCAGCATCCGCGAGCCTCTGGCGGCGATGTTCTATGACGTCAAACACGCGGTCTCGCGCGATCTCCACGCGATCGAGCGCAACCGGCTGCTGACCGGGCTCGCGCTGGGTTACGCGCCGGATGGGCCGCCGGACTACGGCCTGGATCGCGAGCGCCTGCGCGAAGGCAATCGTCCTTACGCGGTGTTCCTGCACGGCACGGCGCGGCCGGAGAAAGAATGGGCGCCGGAGAACTGGATTGCGCTGGGAAAAATCCTGGAAGGTCGCGGCGTCGACCTGGTGCTGCCTTGGGGCAATGAGCGGGAGCACGCGCGCGCCGCGCATCTGGCCGCCAACATCACAAAAGGCCGCGTGGCGGACGCCATGCCGCTCGACCGGATGGCGCGGCTTATCGCCGGCGCGCAATTCGTCGTCGGCGTCGACACCGGTCTCGTCCATCTTGCCGCCGCGCTTGGCGTGCCGCTGGTCGCAATTTTTGCAGGCAGCCGCCCGGAGCTGACCGGGCCGGTCGGGCAGGGACCAATCGAGGTGGTCGGCGGCAAGGACGTGCCGGCGAGTGTCGAAGACGTCGCTGCCGCGATCGAGCGGATCGTGCGCTAACGTTTGCTTTGCGAGCGCCGCGCGCACGGCTTCAGCCACCTGGGCAACAGGAACGTCCGCCGTGCGGCGATGCGCCACCGCGTCATTGCCCTGCGTGCGCATGCGCTCGAGCGTCGCCGGATCGGTCGGCGGCTCCAGAATCGCGTCCACCGGATTGAGCGGCTTCCAGTGCCACGGGCTGGTCGGGCCGAAGATCGCGATCGTCGGCGTGCCGATCGCCGCCGCGACATGCATCAGTCCGGAGTCGTTTGTGACCGCGGCATCGGCCGCGGCCAGTGCGATGATCGCGTTGCGAAGATCGTGCGCCGGTGAGGTCCCGCACGCGCTCGCCGCCCGCAGCTGGCAATTTCGGCAGCGAGCGCAGTTTCGCTTGGCCCGCCCAGCACCCAGACAGAGACGCCATCCTTTGCGAGATCGCGCGCCAGCGCGGCGTAATGACCAGGCGGCCACGCCTTGCCCTTGCCGACCGCGCCCGGGCAAAACGCCACGACGGGCCGACCGTCGGACTGGAGCCCGTTTTTCGCGCGCCAGGTTTCGATCTCCGACTCCGGGACGCGAAGTTCTGGCAGCGGCCATTCCGCCGGAAGCTTGTCTCCGGGCAATAGCGCAAGCGCGCCCATGCGATCGATCATGCGCGGCAAAGCGCGCTCGCCGCGCCGCAGGTCGTTGATCAAGCCGTAGCGCACCTCGCCGACGAAACCGGTTCGCAGCGGAATTCCGGCGAGCCATGGAGCAAGCGCCGACTTCCAGGTGCGCAACATGATCAGCGCCTGCGCGTAGTGCTCATTGCGCAGAACGTCAGAGAGTTGGAAGTAACGCGGCAACGGCAGGCTTCGTCGCGGCAGGTCGAACACCACAGCTTTGCGAACGCCCGGCATGTAATCGGCGAGCGGCGCGCACAAGTGTCGAGCTGAGGATGTCGACCGCGAGGTCAGGGCTCTGCGCGTGCAGCACTTTCACCACCGAGTGACAGCGCACGAAATCGCCGATCCACACATAGGGAACGATCAGCACCGGCGTGGTCTGTGGAGCGAAGTCGCGGTTCATCTTCGGAATTGAGCTGTCTCGGCGGGTCAATGCGGTTACCGCGCATGTATCAAAGCGTCCAGTGCCGCATTTTACCGTGGCGCCGGGCTTAAGTTGCGCCTTCAAGGCGGTCTGGGGCATTCAAACGGCATGATTTTGGTCACCGGCGGCGCCGGATTTATCGGATCAAACATTGTCGCGAGCCTCAATGAGGCGGGCCGGCATGACGTTGCCGTCAATGATTTCGTGGGCACCGATGATGCGAAGTGGCGCAATTTGCAGAAGCGCCAGATCGCCGACCTGGTGCCGCCGGCCGAACTGATGAAATGGCTGCAGGGCCGCAAGCTCGAAGCCGTCATTCATATGGGCGCGATCTCCGATACCACCGCGACCGACGGCGACCTGGTGATGGAGACCAATTTCCGGCTGTCGATGCGGTTGCTCGACTGGTGCACGGTCACGCGCACGCCTTTCATCTACGCCTCGTCCGCCGCGACATATGGCGATGGAGCGGAAGGATTTTCAGACGAATGGTCGTTCGATGCGCTGCTGAAGTTTCGGCCGATGAATCTTTACGGGCTGAGCAAGCATCTTTTCGACCAGGCCGTTGCGCAGCGGGAGGCGCGTAAGGATCCGCTGCCGCCGCATTGGGCCGGTCTCAAGTTCTTCAACGTGTTCGGCCCCAACGAGTATCACAAGGGCAAGATGATGAGCGTGCTGGCGCGCGTGTTCGACGACGCCAAGGCCGGGCAGTCGGTCAAGCTCTTCAAGTCGCATCGCGACGGCATCGAGGACGGCGACCAGCGCCGCGATTTCATTTACGTCGATGACGCCGTGTCGATCGTGCGCTGGCTGATGAATTCGCCGCAGGTCAACGGCATTTTCAATGCGGGGACGGGCAGGGCACGCAGCTTCCGTGACATGATCATCACGATGTTTCGGGCACTCGAGCGCACGCCGAATATCGAATATGTCGACATGCCGGAGAATATTCGCGGCCAATATCAGTATTTCACGCAAGCCGAGGTCGGCAACTTGCGCCGCGCCGGCTACAATGCGGATTTCATGAGCCTCGAAGATTCCGTGACCAGATATGTCACCCACTATCTCGATCAGCCGGACCGCTATCACTGATGTTCGATTTCGAAAAGCAGCTCTCCGCGCTTTCACAGCAGACGGTGCTGTGCGTCGGCGATTTGATGCTCGACGATTTCGTCTATGGCGAGGTGTCCCGCATTTCTCCGGAGGCGCCGACGCCGGTGATCGCGGTGGCGCGCAGCGAGCTGATGATCGGCGGCGCGGGCAACGTCGCCCGCAATCTGGCGGCACTTGGGATCAAGTGCATCTTCGTTGGCGTGGTTGGCGATGACGATGCCGGCAAGGCGCTGGCGGCGGCGCTCAAGTCTGAGCCGCTGATCGAAGCGCAGCTTGCAGTCGACAAGACCCGCCCGACCACCCGGAAGGTCCGTTTCGTTTCCGAGAAGCATTCCACCCACATGCTGCGCGCCGACTGGGAAATCTCCGGCGCGGTTGAGACCGCTTGCGAGGCTGAACTGATCGCATCGGCGGAAAGAGCGGTCGCAAAGGCCAACGCTGTCGTTTTGTCCGATTACGCCAAGGGCGTGCTCACGCCGCGGGTCGTGCGTGCAATCATCGAGGCCGCCAACAAGGCCGGAAAGCCGGTGGTGGTCGACCCGAAAGGCATCGATTACAGCATCTATAAGGGCGCGACTCTGGTGACGCCGAACCGCCAGGAACTGGCGGAAGCGACCCATCGGCGCGCCAATACCGACGAGGAAATTTCGCGCTGCGGCGGAAAGCCTGCGGCGCGATCTCGGCGCCAAGGCCGTGCTGGTGACGCGCAGCGAAGCCGGCATGACGCTGGCCAGCTGGCGGCCAACCCATTCACGTTCCCTCCTATCCGGTGAAAGTGCGCGACGTTTCAGGCGCGGGCGATACGGTTGTTGCCGTCCTCGCCGGCATGCTGGCGATCAAGGCCGATTTCGAAGCGGCGATGCGCGCGGCGAACGCCGCGGCGTCAGTCGTGGTGGGCAAGCGCGGCACCGCGACGGTTTCGCCCGCCGAGCTTCGCGCCCGCATCCTTCCGCATGCGAAGCTCGCCGCTGAAGAAAAGATCATCTTCGACTGGACGCTGCTCGACGAACGGCTCGAAGAGTGGCGCAAGCAGGGTCTGCGGGTCGGCTTCACCAATGGCTGCTTCGACCTGCTGCATCCCGGTCATGTAAAGCTGCTGGCCGGGCGCTCGCGCCGCATGTGACCGCCTGGTGGTCGGCCTCAATGGCGATGCTTCGGTGACGCGGCTCAAGGGACAGGGGCGCCCGGTCCAGGACGTCCATGCGCGCGCCGAAATTCTCGCCGCACTTGAAGCGGTGGATCTTGTCGCCGTGTTCGACGAGGACACGCCCGAAAAGCTGATCGGGCGCGTTCGCCCGAAAGTGCTGGTGAAGGGCGCCGACTACAAGGACAAGACGGTGGTCGGCCGCGAGCAGGTCGAGGCGCAAGGCGGCGAGGTGATTCTGGTCGATATCGTGCCGGGTCATTCGACCAGCGCGATGGTGGCGCGCGCCCGCGCCAACTCGAAATAGTGCAGATTTCGCGCCGCTTGCCGTGTTAATGTTTGACTCAATTCGTGTTCACCGCGCTGCGGCTCGCATGCTACTCAAAGCGCGCGTCGCGAATGAACTGGTTACGGTCGGGGAATGACGATTACACAAGGCAACATTGAAGGCCCGTTGCGCATCGGCGTGGTCGGCGTCGGCGTCATGGGCAGCAACCATGCGCGCGTGCTCGCGGGACTCGCGGGCGTGACGCTGGTCGGCATCGCCGATCCTGATCGCAAGCAGGCCGAATTTGTTGCGCAGACGCTCGGTTGCCAGGGCGTCGCGACGGTCGGTGAGTTGCTCGACCTCGGCCTCGATGCCATCACGATCGCCGCACCCACACAGCTCCATCATGAAATTGCGCTGGCCTGCATTGCGCGCGGCGTGCATGTGCTGGTCGAAAAGCCGATTGCGTCCAGTGTCGAGGAAGGCAACGACATCGTGGCCGCGGCCAAGCGCGCCGGCGTGACGTTGATGGTTGGTCATGTCGAGCGGTTCAATCCCGCGGTCGAGGCGGTGAAGCAGGCGATCCGCGGCGAGGACATTCTCTCGATCGCCATCACGCGGGTCGGGCCGTTCCCGCCGCGCATGTCGAATATCGGCGTGGTGATCGATCTCGCGGTGCACGACATCGACCTGATCCGCTGGTTCACCGACTTCGAAATTATCGATGTGCAGCCGCAGGTTTCGAGCGCCGTCGCCGAGCGCGAAGACATCGCGCTGCTGCAGTTCCGGACCGCATCGGGCGTGCTCGCGCACATCAACACCAACTGGCTGACGCCGTTCAAAGCCCGCAACATCACGATTGCCACGCGCGGCAAATATGTGATGGGCGATTTGCTGACGCGGCAGGTCACCGAATGCTTCGGCTTCCAGCCCGACGGCAGTTATTCGATGCGGCATCTGTCGGTGGGCCATGCCGAGCCGCTGCGGGCCGAACTCACCGCCTTTATTGACGCCTTGCGGTCCGGGGACGCGCCGCCGGTCACCGGCGAAGAGGGCGTGGCAAGCCTTGAGATCGCGACCCGCTGCCTGATCGAGCGCCCGACGGTGGCGCCGCGCCAGGCGCCGCGAGTCGTCGCCCGCTAGCCCCGCTGTATGGTCAGTGCTGGATTCGTAAGGCAGTTTGCGTGTCTGGCTATCGCTAAAAGACACTCGGGCCACCGATCGCATCACCGCGGCGCAGCACGGCAATGATCAACCGCATCCTTACCGTCGGTGGGCTCACTCTGGTGTCGCGGGTCACCGGCTTTGTCCGCGACATCATCCTTGCCGCGGTGCTCGGCGCCGGCCCGATCGCCGACGCGTTCTTTGTTGCGTTGCGGCTTCCCAATCATTTCCGGGCGATCTTCGCCGAAGGCGCTTTCAACGCGGCGTTCGTCCCGGCCTATGCAGGGCTGCACGCGCAGAGCGCCGCGACGGGCGCAAGTCTTCGCCGACCGCATCTTCACGCTTTTGCTGGCGAGCCAGGTGGTCCTGCTTGCCGTTGCGCTCGTCTTCATGCCGCAGGTTATCCGGCTGTTGGCGCCTGGATTTTCCGATGATCCGGCCCGCTTCGATCTCGCCGTTACGCTCACCCGGATCACGTTCCCGTACTTGCTGCTGATAACACTGGTCACGCTTTACGGCGGCATCCTCAATGCGCTGCAGCGTTTTGCTGCCGCGGCGGCTGCGCCGATCCTGCTCAACTTCTCTTTGATCGTCGCGCTGATGCTCGCTGCCTTTTTCCCGACAGTTGGACACGCGGCGGCGTGGGGCGTGTTCGCGGCAGGGTGCCTCGAAGCATTGCTCGTTGCCGGCGACACCACGCGCGCCGGAGCGCTGCCCAAGTTTCGCAAGATCGTGCTCGACGAAGACGTGCGGAAGTTCTTTCGCGCTCTCGGCCCCGCGGTGATCGGGTCCGGCGGTGTGCAGCTCGCATTGTTTGCCGACACCATCATCGCCAGCTTCCTGCCGGTCGGCTCTCTGTCCGCGCTCTATTATGCCGACCGCATCAATCAGTTGCCGATTGGCGTCATCGGTATCGCCGCGGGCACTGTCGTTCTGCCGGAGATGGCGCGGCGGCTTGCGAGCGGCGATCAGCGTGGCGCGCTGCATGCCCAAAATCGCGCCATCGAGTTCACATTGCTTCTGGCGCTGCCGTGCATCGCCGCCTTTGCGATCGTTCCCGATGTCATCATGCGCGGCCTGTTCATGCGCGGGGCATTTTCGGCTGCCGATGCGCAGGCTGCGGCGAACACGCTTGCCGCCTATGCGGTGGGATTGCTGCCCTTCGTGCTCATTCGCAGCGTCGTTGCTTCTTTTTATGCGCGCGGCGACACCGCAACGCCGGTGAAGGCGGCCTTGATCGCGGTCGCCGTCAACATCGGTTTCAAGATCCTGCTGATGGGACCGCTCGCCCAGGTGGGCCTGGCGCTTGCGACCTCGATCGGCGCCTGGGTCAATCTTCTGCTCGTCATCTGGTTTGCCTCCCGCGCGGGATTGGGCGGAACCGACCAGCGCCTGCGTGTCACAGGGGCACGGCTTGCCATTGCGACGATCATCCTCGCGGTGGCGCTTTGGGTGGCACGCGGTCCGATCATCGCCGCCGTCCAGAAATGGCCGCTGCCTGATGAAACGGCACTCGGCGCACTCGCGCTTTTGGGCGCTGCCGTCTACGGCGCCTGTCTTTTTGTCATGTTCGGCATGAAATTTCTTGATGCCTTGAGGCAACGGCCCCGCGACTAATTGCGGCTTTCGACCAGTTGCCCGACCGGCTCAAAACGCTATGTATGAGCCCACATGACCATCGTTCCCCTCAGAAAAATCGCGCAATTGGGCGCCACGGCATTGGCCGTAGCGCTTGCCGCCTGCAGCGAGCAAAAGCCTCCGCCGGCCCCGCCGCCGCCCGCTGTGACGGTTGCGCCTCCAGTCAAGCGCACGATCTTTGACTTCGACGACTACGTCGGCCGCTTCGTCGCGGTGAATTCCGTCGAGGTCCGGGCCCGTGTGTCCGGATATCTCGAGGGCGTGCACTTCAAGGACGGGCAACTCGTCAAGCAGGGCGATCTGCTGTTCACGATCGACAAGCGCCCGTTCCAGAACGCCGCCGAGCAGTCGCGCGGCAATAATGCGCTGGCGCGATCGAACCTCGCCTTCACCGAGGCGGACTTCAATCGTGCGCAGCAACTGGTGCGCGACAAGACCATCACCGAACAGGTGTTCGAGCAGCGCGCACAGGCCCATCGCAACGCTCAGGCGTTGCTGAATGTGAGCGAAGCCGCGGTGCGGCAGGCCGAGCTCGACCTCGAATTCACCGAGCTGCGCGCTCCGGTCAGCGGGCGCATCGGCGACCGGCGCGTCTCGCCCGGCAACCTCGTTACCGGCGGCGCCAGCGGCAATACCACGTTGCTCGCCACCATCGTGACCACCGATCCGATCCGCTTCGAATTCACCTTCGACGAGGCGTCGTTCCTTCGTTACGAGCGGCTGGCGCAAAGCGGCAATGACGATGTGGCCAGCCGCGACGGCGTGAAGATCGCGGTCAAGCTGATCGACGAGAACGATTACGTCCACAACGGCCGCATGGACTTCGTCGATAACGTGATCGACCGCTCGACCGGCACAATCCGCGGCCGCGGCCAGTTCGCCAATCCCAATCGCCTGTTTACGCCGGGCATGTTCGCTCGCGTGCGTGTCCCGGCTTCTGCGCCTTATGAAGCGCTGCTGGTGCCCGATCTCGCGATCGGTACCGAACAGACGCGCAAATATGTCCTTGTGGTCGGGCCGGACGACACGACCGCGCAGCGTTACGTGACGCTCGGGCAGGCGACGGCAGACAATTTTCGCGTGATCAAGGACGGCATCGGGCCGAATGACAGAATCGTCATCAACGGCCTGATGCGCGTGCGGCCGGGGCAGAAGGTCACGCCACAGGCGCCGGGCGCTACGCCGCAGACGGGTGCGCCGCAAGCGGCGAAGTAGAACCGATGCGTATCTCGCATTTCTTCATCGATCGGCCGATCTTCGCTTCGGTCGTCTCGATCATTTTCATCATTCTCGGCGGCGTCGCGTTTCTGCGCCTGCCGGTCGCGCAATATCCGGAAATCGCGCCGCCGGTCATCAACGTGACCGGCCAGTATCCGGGCGCCAGCGCGGAAGTTGTCGCGTCGACCGTGGTCGCGCCGATCGAAGACCAGATCAACGGCGTCGAGAACATGCTCTACGTGTCCTCGAACGCCACGGCGGACGGGCGTTTCTCGATTGCCGTGACGTTCGATCTCGGCACCAACCTCGATATCGCGCAGGTGCAGATACAGAACCGCGTGGCGATCGCGCAGCCGCGCTTGCCTGCCGAGGTGCGCAATATCGGTGTCGTGGTGGCGAAGAGCTCGCCCGACCTGATGATGGTCGTGCACCTGTTTTCGCCGGACAAGTCGCGCGACGCGCTGTTTGTCTCGAATTACACGACCCTCGAGATCAAGGACGTGCTCACGCGCGTCGATGGCGTCGGCTCGATCACCGTATTCGGCAGCCGCGATTACTCGATGCGGGTCTGGCTCGATCCGGATCGGCTGCAGTCGCTCGGCCTTACCGCCCCCGACGTTGTCAGCGCGCTTCAGGGACAAAACGTCCAGGTGGCGTCGGGCGTCTTGGGTCAGCCGCCGGTCTCGGATCCCGGCGCCTTTCAGGTCGCGGTGCAGACCCTGGGCCGGCTGAGCGACCCGGGCGAGTTCAGCAATATCATCGTCAAGAAAACCGAGACCGCGGTGGTCCGCGTGCGCGACGTTGCCCGCGTCGAGCTTGCCGCCCAGGACTACAATTCGAATTCCTATCTCAACGTTGATCCGGCCGTCGCGATCGCGGTGTTTCAGCGCCCCGGCTCGAACGCGCTGGCGACCGCCAAGGCGATCCGCTCCACGGTGAACCAGCTCTCCAAGCGGTTCCCGCCGGGCATCGAGTACCGCATCGTTTACGATCCGACCCAGTTCATCGAGCAATCGGTCGAGGCGGTCCAGGAGACGATCCTTGAGGCAATCCTCCTCGTCGTGCTGGTGGTCGTGCTGTTCCTCCAGACCTGGCGCGCCGCCATCATCCCGCTGGTCGCCATTCCGGTCTCGCTGATCGGGACCTTTTTCATCATGTCGCTGTTCGGCTTCACGCTGAACACGCTCTCGCTGTTCGGGCTGGTGCTCGCGGTCGGCATCGTGGTCGATGACGCGATCGTCGTGGTCGAGAACGTCGAGCGCAATATTGCGGCGGGCCTCAATCCTCGCGAGGCGGCAATAAAAAGCATGGATGAGGTCGGCGGCGCGCTGATTGCGATTGCCCTTGTTCTGATGGCGGTGTTTGTGCCCGGTGCTCTTCATCACCGGTATATCCGGCCAGTTTTACCGGCAGTTCGCGCTGACGATCGCCGGCGCCGCGACCATCTCGTTGATCTGCTCGCTCACGCTTTCCCCGGCGCTCTGCGCGCTGCTGCTGAAGCCGCATGGTGCACGGAAGGAATATTGGTGGAGCAAGCCGATCCGCGGCTTTTTCAATTATTTCAACTGGGGCTTCGACAAGTTCGCCGAACGGCTATGGGTGGCTTGCGCAGCGCGCGGTGCGCTTCGCGGTGGTGACGCTGGTGATCTATGCCGGCATCCTGGCTTTCGGGTTCAACGAATTCCGCAAGACGCCGACCGGGTTCATTCCGCCGACCGATGCCGGCTATCTCGTCACCGTCGTGCAATTGCCGCCGGGCGCTTCGCTGGCGCGGACCGATGCGGTGAACCGGCGCGCCGTCGAGCTTGCCCTAACGGTCCCGGGCGTTGCGGGCGCGGTGAACATCGTCGGCTTCTCCGGCGCGACATTCACCAATGCGCCGAACGCGGGCGCCGTCTTCCTGGCTTTGACGCCATTCAATCAACGCGCCGGCGACCCGAACCAGACGGCTGACGCGATCCAGCGCCAGCTGTTCGCCAAATACGCCAGCATCCAGGACGCGCTGGTGCTGGCCGTCGCGCCGCCGCCGGTGCGCGGCATCGGCAATGCCGGCGGCTTCCGCATGATGATCGAGGACCGGGCCGGGCGCGGGCCCGCGGCCCTGCAGGCCGCCACCTTCGCGCATGATGGGCCGCGCGGCGCAAACGCCGGGCGTGCAGCAGGTCTTCAGCCTGTTCGAGACGTCGACGCCGCAGCTTTATCTCGACATCGACCGGGTCAAGGCGCAGCTGCTCGGCATCAATGTGCAGGATGTGTTCGCCGCGCTGCAGATTTATCTCGGCTCGGCCTATGTGAATGACTTCAACCTGTTCGGCCGCACGTTCCGCGTCGTCGCGCAGGCGGCTGATACGTACCGGATGGATCGCGAAGACGTCTTGAGGATCCGCGTGCGCAATTCGAATGGCGATACCGTGCCGCTTGGCTCCTTCACGACGGTGCGTGACATTTCGGGACCGTACCGCGTGCCGCGCTACAATCTTTATCCCTCGGCCGAGCTCGATGGCAGCGCGGCGCCCGGCTACTCGCAGGGCCAGGCCATCGAGATCATGGAGAAGCTCGCCGCGGAAACGCTGCCGGATGGCTTCAGCTATGAGTGGACGACGCTCGCCTTCCAGCAAATTGCGCGCGGGCAATACGGCGATGTTCGCCTTCATCCTTGCCGTCGTCTTCGTCTTCCTCGTGCTGGCGGCGCAATTCGAAAGCCTGACGCTGCCGCTTGCCGTCATCATGATCGTGCCGATGTGCCTGGTCGCGTCGATCCTCGGCGTTTCACTGCGCGGGCACGACAACAACATCCTCACCCAAGTCGGCTTCGTGGTGCTGATCGCGCTTGCGGCCAAGAACGCGATCCTGATCGTCGAATTCGCCAAGCAGATCGAAGACAGCGGCCGCAGCCGCTTCGAGGCCGCGGTCGAGGCGGCACGGCTGCGATTCCGGCCGATCCTGATGACCTCCCTGGCCTTCATCTTCGGCGTCGTGCCGCTGGTCTGGGCGACCGGGGCGGGCGCGGAGCTGCGCCAGACGCTTGGCACCGCGGTGTTCTCCGGCATGATCGGCGTGACCGCCTTCGGCTTGATCTTCACGCCGGTGTTTTACGTGGTGTCGCGCGCGATCGCGTCGCGGCGCGAAGCGGCAAAGCGCACGGCGAGCCCAAAGAGCGCATCAAGGAGCGCGTAATGGCAGCGAACCCGAAATTTGGTGTCGGCGCGCCGGTTCGGCGCAAAGAGGACGACGCGCTGCTGCGCGGCGGCGGCCACTACGTCGCCGATTACGCGCCGGCCGGTTCGCTCCATGCGGTCGTGGTGCGCTCGTCGCATGCGCATGCGCGGTTCTCGTTCGGTGACCTTGCGGCAGTGCGCGCTATGCCCGGCGTGCGGCTCGTCCTGACCGCAGCCGATGTGGCGGATCTCGGCGCCCTTGCCGACACCGGGCGTGATCAGCCCCGACATCGTCGTGCCGCCGTACCAGATCCTCGAAGACAAGGTGGTCCGCTACGTCGGCGATGCGGTTGCTTTCGTCGTCGCCGATACATTGCCGCAGGCGCGCGATGCCGCCGAGGCGATCGTCGATCGATTGGGAGCCGTTGCCGCATGTCGTCGGTGCGGAAGCGGCGTTCGCCAAAGGCGCTGCCGCAGGTGTGGCCGGATCGCCCGGCAATCTCGCCTTCGAGACCACGCTTGGCGACGAGAAGGCCACCAAAGCGGCCTTCGACAAGCGCCGCGCACAAGGCCTCGGTCAAGATCGTCAATCAGCGCCTCGTCACCAACTACATGGATACGCGCGGCGTCATCGCCGAATATGACGGCGACCGCATCACGCTGACGCTCGGCAGCCAGGGCAGCCACATCATCCGCGACATCATCTGCGGCGTGCTGCACCTGCCGCCGGAAAAGCTGCGCGTCATCACGCCGGATGTCGGCGGCGGCTTTGGCACCAAGCTGTTTCCCTATCGCGAATATGCGCTGGCCGCCGTTGCGGCCGCAAGCTCGGCAAGCCGGTGCGCTGGATCGGCGAGCGCATCGAGCATTTCGTCAGCGACAGCCACGGCCGCGACAACATCACCACCGCGACGCTGGCGCTCGACGAGAAGGGCAAATTTCTCGCGCTCGATATCGACATCATCGCCGACATGGGCGCGTATCTGTCCTGTTACGCGCCGTACATTCCGTGGCTCGGCGCCGGCATGGCGACCGGCGTCTATGACATCCCGGCTGCGTTCATTCGGCTGCGCGCGGCCTACACCAACACCGTGCCGGTCGATGCCTATCGCGGCGCGGGCCGCCCCGAAGCGTCGTATCTGATCGAGCGGCTGGTCGATGCCGCGGCGCGCGAGCTCGATATCGCGCCGGACGTGATCCGCCGCCGCAACTTCATCAAGCCGAAGGCGATGCCCTACACGACGCCGACCGGAAAGATTTACGACTCCGGCGACTTCGACGCGCTGCTCGCCCGCGCCAAGGACATGATCGACTGGGACGGCTTCAAGAAGCGCGCGGCCGCATCGAAGAAGAGACGGCAAGGTGCGCGGCATCGGCGTCTCGACCTACATCGAAGCCTGCGGAAATATGGGCCCCGAAACCGCGACGGTCACGCTCGACAAGGACGGCGGCGTCACCATCCTGATCGGCTCGCAATCGATCGGGGCAGGGCCACGCGACAGCCTATGCGCAGATCGTTGCCGAGCAGCTCGGCCTGCCGCCGGAGCGGGTGCGCATGCTGCAGGGCGACACCGACAAGATCAAAACCGGCGGCGGCACGGGCGGCTCGAGCTCGATCCCGTGCGGCGGCGCCTCGCTGACCGGCGCGGTCAAGAAGCTCGCCGATAATCTCAAGAAGCTCGCCGCCGATGCGCTCGAAGCCTCGAGCGGCGACATGGAAATCGAAGGCGGCGTGGTGCGGGTCGCCGGCACCGATCGCGCGATCTCGTTCGAAGATCTCGCAGAGCGCGCATCACCCGAACAGTCGCGCACCGCCGACGTATGGACGCCCGAGCAGCCGACCTATCCGAATGGCGCGCACATCGTCGAAGTCGAGATCGATCCGGGCACCGGCGCGACTCGAGATCGTGAACTATGTCGTGGTGGACGACTTCGGCATGACGCTTAATCCGATCATGCTCGAAGGCCAGGTGCATGGCGGCGCGGTGCAGGGCATCGGCCAGGCGCTGATGGAAGACACGGTCTATGAGCCGTCGTCGGGACAGCTCGTCAGCGCCAGCCTGATGGATTATGCGCTGCCGCGCGCAAAGGACGCGCCGCTATTTCAGTTCGAGACCATCAACGTGCCGTGCAAGACCAATCCGCTCGGCGTCAAGGGCGCCGGCGAAGCCGGCGCGATCGGCTCATGTCCGGCGCTGATCAATGCGATTATCGATGCGCTTTATCGCGCTTATGGGGTGCGGCACATCGACATGCCGGCGACCCCGCAGCGCATCTGGGCGACGATCGAGAAACACGCCGCCAAGGCTTGAGCGGATTACGGCTCCTCGAAGCGGAATTTGCCGCCGCTCTTGGCCGGCCCGCCATGACAGGTGCCGCAGGCTTCCGCCACCTTCAGCCACTGCGCCTTGACCGCATCGAGATTGCCGCTCTTGGCGGCGGCGCCGATGGCGTCAGTCTCCGCAACGAGCTTTGTCATTGCCGCCTCGAACTCGGCGCGTTGCGTCCAGATCTCCGGCTTGGCCCGCGTCTTCGGCACCGCGTCACGGCCGCTGCCTTGCGGGAAGAGCACCGCCGCCTTCTTGAGCGCTTCGCTGGCCTGGCTTGCCTTGGTTGCGACGCCGGCGAGATCGGTGCTCTGTCCGCGCACCACCTGAGCCATGTCCCGATAGTAACTGGGGAACAGACTCTTCATGAGTTCCTGCCGCTGCTCGACCATTTGGGCCGGCGAGGATTGTGTCCAGGCCAATGTGCCGCCCAACAGGAGCAGACTTCCGCCCAATGCCAGCGCCGAAATGATCCGAGTCATAAACGTCCTCCCAGTAAGACGGGGTTTCGCGTCATCCAATAACACCCGCGCGCATCAAATATATTCCGCGCCATCTTTGCAACAATGCCGCAGGGCCAGGGCGGCGTAGTATGCAAAGCTGTTAGGCCTTGGGGCAACTTTCCCTTCTGGCGATTGTCGTCATCATGCTCCGGGGGGGCGGGATGATTCTGTAAGCTGTTCGTCTTGGCCGTCGCGCTGGCGGTTATTGCTGCCGCGGCGCTGTGGTTTCTCACCGCTCCCCAGACGATTGCGGAAAGCGCACTGCGTCCGCATACGCCGGACCTCGCCAACGGCAAGACCATGTTCCACATCGGCGGCTGCTCGTCCTGCCACGCCGTGCCGAAGCAGGAGGACCAGACCAGGCTTGGCGGTGGGCTTGGGCTGCGTTCGCCGTTCGGGACCTTCTACGTGCCGAACATTTCGCCGGACCAGACCGATGGCATCGGCAAATGGACCGAGGCGCAATTCGTCACCGCAATGACCAAGGGCACGTCACCAGACGGGCAGCACCTGTTCCCGTCATTCCCCTACACGTCCTACCGTCTCATGCGGCTTGAGGATCAACGCGACCTGTTCGCCTATCTGAAAACGCTGCCGGCCGTGCAGGGCCGCGCGCCCGATCATGACGTGCCGTTCCCCTTCAATGTGCGGCGCGCGGTCGGTCTATGGAAGCTGCTGTTCCTGAGCGAAGCGCAGTTCAAGCCCGATCCTTCGCAATCGGCGCAATGGAATCGGGGGGCCTATCTCGTGAACGCTCCCGGTCACTGTGCCGAATGTCACAGCCCGCGCAATTTTCTCGGCGCGATCATCGAGGGCAAGCGCTTCAGCGGCGGTCCGAGCCCGGACGGGCAGGGCGGCGTGCCGAACATCACGCAGGCGAAACTCGGCAAATGGACCGTCGACGACTTCGCTTTCCTGCTTGAGGATGCATCGACGCCGGATTCCGGCCCGGTCGGCGGCGCCATGGTCGACGTGGTTCGCAACACCGCCCAGCTCACCAAGGAAGACCGCGCCGCCATGGGCGTTTATCTTAAATCGCTCGCACCGATTGCGGACCCGCCGCGTTAGAGACCGATGCATCTCTACAAGGCGATCGGCCTCAAAATCATTTCTGCGCTGCTGTTTGCCGTGATGTCCGCGCTGGTGCGCCTGATGGGCGAGGTCACGCCGGTCGGACAACTCGTGTTCTTTCGCAGCCTGTTCGCCATCGTCCCCGTGGTGATCATCTACGCCTACCGCGGTGAGTTGCGGCAGGCGATCTATACCAAGCGGCCGCTCGGCCAGTTGGGCCGCGGCCTGCTGAGCGTCGGCGGCATGTATCTCGAACTTCGCCGCGCTGACGCGGCTGCCGCTCGCGGACGTGACCGCGATCCAGTTCGCTTCACCCTTGATCACTGTCGGATTGGCCGCGCTTATCCTCAAGGAGCGCGTTCGAATTTATCGCTGGTCGGCGGTGTTCGTCGGCTTTATCGGCGTCCTCATCATGCTGGTGCCGCATCTCGACCCGGCGCATTACACGAGCCTGGCAAGCGCCGCGGCCGTTGGCGCGATGCTGGCGGTGCTCGCCGCCTTCATCAATGCGGGCACGGTGATCCAGACCCGCCGGCTGACCCGCACCGAGACCACGCCCTCGATCGTGTTCTATTTCTCGTTGATCTGCACGATTGCGGGCGCTGCGACGCTGCCATTCGCATGGCATACGCCAACCCTCTACGAGCTGACCATTCTCATTACGCTTGGGATGCTCGGCGGCCTCGCGCACATCTTTCTGACCGAGAGCTATCGTCTCGCAGCCGCGTCGGTGATCGCGCCGTTCGATTACACGTCAATGCTGTGGGCGCTGTTGCTCGGCTACTGGATGTTCGGCGAAGTGCCGACCGCGCTGGTCTTCGTCGGAGCGGCAATTGTCATCGCCGCCGGCCTGTTCGTGATCTGGCGCGAGCGAACCCAGAAACTGCGGTACGAGCGGGTGGCCGAAGAGCCGCCGGCGCCGATCTAGGCCTTGAAGGCCTTGAATGTGATGATCGTGCGGGTGTCCTGGATGCCCGGGATCACCTGCACCTTCTCGTTCACGAAGTGACCGATGTCGGTGTTGTCCTCGACGTAAAACTTCACCAGCAGGTCGAAGTCGCCGGCCGTCGAGTAGATCTCGGAAGCGATTTCCGCTTCAGCGAGCTTGTTGGCGACTTCGTAGGATTTGCCGAGCTGGCATTTGATCTGAATAAAAAACGGCGTCATGCGCAGCTCCGAGTCTCGAGTGATACGCAAATCCAGCAAAAAGCCGCACGACTGGCAAGCTGGTCAGGCGGCCATGCGCCCTTGATCGCGCGGCGCCTCCGCACTACGTTTCCTTCCGCAATCTCGTGGGGTGTCCGGCCATAGGCGAGCGAAGCGACGCCGTCTTCGAACGCACGTGTCCGGACTGAGAGGCGATCCTGCCAACCCAACGAACCTGATCCGGGTCATGCCGGCGGAGGGAGATGAGATGCGCAGCCCTTCAGATGTTGGCGCCATTGCGCGAGCCGCGGGCGATGTGCTCGAGCGTTTGCGCGCCAAAGCGCCGCGCGTCCACTGCATCACCAATTCGGTCGCGCAGAACTTCACCGCCAATGTGCTGCTCGCGCTCGGCGCGCAGCCGTCGATGACGATCTCGGCTGAGGAGATCGGACATTTCGCGGAGAGTGCCGACGCGCTGCTGGTCAATCTTGGCACGTTCGATCGCGAACGTGCCGCTGCAATCGAGATCGCCGTCGCGGCCGCGCAACAGCGCGAAGCGGCCATGGGTGCTCGATCCGGTCCTGATCGACCGCTCGCCGCCACGCGCCGAACTGGCGCGCGCGCTGATCGGCAAGCGGCCGAATGTGGTGCGGCTCAACAGCGCCGAGTTTTCGGCGCTGGACGGCCACGACGTTGCGCCTTTTGCGGCGCAGACCGGCACCGTCGTGGCGTTGTCCGGTGCAACGGATGTCATTGCCGATGGGCTGCGCTGCGCGGCCGTTCTCAACGGCGATCCGCTGATGGCGCGCGTCACCGCGATGGGCTGCGCCGCGTCCGCCATCGTTGCCGCGTGCCTTGCGGTCGAGGACGACGCATTCATCGCCGCCTGTGCCGGGCTGTTGATCCTCGGCGTTGCCGGAGAGATCGCTGGCGGGCAGGCCAAGGGGCCAGGCAGCTTTGCGGCCGCCATCCTCGACGCGCTTCACGGCCTCGATCCTGCGACGTTGATCGAGCGCGCACGAGTATCGTGATGGTCGATCTCCGTCTTTATGCCTTGCTCGATCCTGCGCAGCGCGGCGGGCGCGATTTGAGCTGAGCTCGCCCGCCTGATCGGCGGCGCTGCGACGCTTGTGCAACTGCGCGACAAGCACGGCACGACGCGCGCCATGATCGAGGAGGCGAAGGCAATCAAGGCAGCGCTTCCCGATGTGCCGCTGCTCATCAATGATCGCGTCGATGTCGCGCTGGCCGCCGAGGCTGACGGCGTTCACGTCGGCTGGGATGATATGGAGGCCGGCGAGGCGCGGCTGCTGCTCGGCAAGAGTGCGATCATCGGGCTCAGCCTCAAGACCGTGGCTCAGGCTAACGCCGCGCCATTGGAGCATCTCGACTACGTTGCGATCGGCGGCGTGTTCGCCACGCGGTCGAAGGACAACCCCGATGCGCCGGTCGGTTTGGCCGGCCTGCGCGAGATAGCCGCCGTTGTGCGCAAGCGCGCGCCGCGGATGCCGATCACGGCGATTGCCGGCATCGATGGCTCCAACGCCGCCGACGTGATCGCGGCCGGAGCCGACGGCGTCGCGGTGATTTCGGCGCTGTCGCTCGCACCCGACCCAAAGGCCGCGGCGCAGGAGCTGCGCGGCATTATCGATCGCGCGCTCGCCCAGCGAGGCGCGGCATGACGGCGATCGCGCTGACCATCGCCGGATCGGATTCCAGCGGCGGCGCCGGCATCCAGGCCGACCTCAAGACCTTCGCCGCGCTCGGCGTCTATGGCGCCTCCGCGATCACGGCGCTGACGGCGCAGAACACCCGCGGCGTCACCGGCATCCATGACGTTCCGCCCGATTTCATCGCCGCGCAGATCGATGCCGTTTTCGACGATCTCGATGTCGGCGCGGTCAAGATCGGCATGCTGTCGCAGCCGGCCACCATCGCAGGTGGTGGCGCAAAGCCTGCGGCGGCATAAGGCCAAAAACATCGTGCTCGATCCGGTGATGGTGGCGACCTCGGGCGCCAAGCTCATCTCCGATAATGCGATCGACGCCTTGCGCCGCGAGCTCATTCCGCTGGCGCTGGTGGTGACGCCGAACCTTCCCGAAGCCGCGGTGCTCACCGGCGCTTCCATCGCGCGCAACGAAGACGAGATGACGCATCCAGGCGCGCGAACTGCTCACGCACGGCGCCGCCAACGTGTTGATCAAGGGCGGCCATGCCGCAGGCGCCGAGAGCGTCGATCTTCTGATCGGCAGCCAAGCCCGGCACGGACGTGCGGCTGGCCGCGCCGCGCGTCGCGACGCAATCGACCCATGGCAGCGGCTGCACCCTGTCGTCGGCAATCGCCGCCGGGCTCGCGAAGGGGCTCGATCTCGTTGCGGCCGTGCGCGCCGCGAAAGCTTACGTCACCGCCGCCATTGCCAAGGCCGACACCGCTAAAGGTCGGGAAGGGCCACGGGCCGCTGCATCATTTCCACGAATTCTGGTGAGGACCACATGACCAAGATCACCCGCCGCACCGCCGTCGCCGCAGGCGCCCTTGGCGCAATCGCAATGCCGTCGATTGCCCGCGCGCAAACCGTGAAGTGGAAAATGGTCACGTCGTGGCCGAAGCGTTTGCCGGGCCCCGGCATGTCGGCGGAGCGGGTCGCCGAGCGCATCAAGACTTTGTCCGGCGGACGCATCGACATCACCGTTTATGCGGCCGGCGAAATCGTGCCGGCTTTCGAAGTGCTCGGCGCGGTCGGCAATAATGTCGCCGAGCTCGGCCACACCGCGTCGTTTTACTGGCAGGGCAAGATGCCGGGCGCGGCGTTCTTCACCACCGTCCCGTTTGGCCTCACGCCGGCCGAGCATGTGGCGTGGATCGATGCCGGCGGCGGGCAGCAGATCTGGGATCAGCTTTACGCGCCGTTTGGCGCGAAGCCGTTCATGGCCGGCAACACCGGCGTGTGCATGGGCGGCTGGTTTCGCCGCGAGATGAACTCGCTGGCGGATTTGCGCGGCGTCAAGATCCGCTCGCTTGGGCTCGGCGGTGAAATCTATCGCCGCCTCGGCGCGACACCGCAGACCACGCCGCCCGGCGAAATTCTTTCGTCGCTGCAGTCTGGCGTGCTCGACGCCGCGGAGTTTGTCGGGCCCGGCTCCGACATTGCGCTCGGCCTCTATCGCGTCGCGCCGTTCTACTATTACCCGGGCTTCAACAAGCCGAACGGCACCGGCGAGTGCATCATCTCGCTCAAGGCCTGGGAGTCGCTCGACAGCGCCGGCAAAGCGATCGTGGCTCACGCCTGCGCGACCGAAGCGAATTTCGCGCTGGCGGAGATGGAGCGGCTCAACGCCGAAGCGCTCACTGTGCTCACTTCGCAACACAACGTGAAATTACGCAGCTTCAGCCGCGACCTGATCGAAGGGGCTCGCCGGCAGGCCACCGACGTCCTGGCCGAGCTGGCCGGCCGTGACGAGATCACCCGGCGAATTCACACGTCCTATCTGGCTTTTCGCGAACGCACGACGGCGTGGTCGCGCATCTCGATCGAGGCCGTGCTGTCGAGCCGCGGATAGGGCCGCCATTCCGCGGCCGTTAACCTTAACTGGCCCTTAACCAAAACCGGTCAGGTTGCGCGTGCGGACGCGGTTCGCGCGCTTCGCAACTGATTCGCAGGCCCGGGGGACACCGCACGGTCGCCCGTTGCTTCTAACTCAATTCGCGGAAGGGCTGAGACAATGACATCCAAACTGATCAAGACCGGGCTTGTTCTGGCAGCGATGCTGGCTGCTCCGTTTGCGGCCAACGCAGCTGACCTGCGGGCTCCGACCTACAAGGCGCCAGCCTATGTGGCGCCGCTCGCTCCGTCCTGGACCGGCTTCTATGTCGGTCTCAATGCCGGATACGCATTTGGCGATGCCGATTGGTCGGCCTTCGCGGCCGATCCGTCGCCGATCCGGCTTCCTGGTCGGCGGCACGCTTGGTTACAACCTGCAGACCGGCTCGTGGGTCTGGGGCATCGAGGGTGACATGGCCTGGGCGAATGTCGACGACAGCGTCGGCGCGCGCACAAGCGAAATGACGTGGTTCGGCACTGCTCGCGGCCGCATCGGTTATGCCGGCTGGGGCAGCATGATGCCCTACATCACCGCGGGCGCGGCGTTCGCCGGCGTCGAGAACAGCGTCGGCGCTGCATCAGTCAGCGAGACCCGCGTGGGTTGGACGGCCGGCGCTGGGCCTCGAATACATGGTGTGGACGAACTGGAGCGTGAAGTTCGAATATCTCTATGCCGATCTCGGCACGGCCGATGCTCCGGGCCCCAGCACCGTCGATATGACCTCCCACATCGTCCGCGCGGGCCTGAACTACCGCTTCTAAGCGGCGCAGGACTTCCAAAAGATCGAACCCCGGGCGAGAGCCCGGGGTTTTTCTTTGCGCCTAGTACTTGCCCATCACGACCTTCTGCTTCTGCTCGCCCAGCCCCTGGATGCCGAGCGTGACGACATCGCCGGCCTTGAGGATATTGCGGCGGCTTCATGCCGAGCCCGACGCCGGGCGGCGTCCCGGTGACGACGATGTCGCCCGGCTCCAGCACGAAGAACTGCGACAGGTGCCAGACGATGTGGTTGCAATCGAACATCATCGTCTTGGTGTTGCCGCGCTGACGCTTCTCGCCATTGACGTCGAGCCACATGTCGAGGTTCTGCACGTTCTTGATCTCGTCCTTGGTGACGAACCACGGGCCGATCGGGCCGAACGTCTCGGCGCCTTTGCCCTTGCTCCACTGGGTGCCGTTGCGCTCCATCTGGAAGGCGCGCTCGGACACGTCATTGTGCAGGAAATATCCGGCGATCGCGTCCTTCGCCTTCTCCTTGGAGAGATAGCGGGCGCGCTTGCCGATCACGATGCCGAGCTCGACTTCCCAATCGAGCTTGGTGGAGTCCTTCGGCATGATGGTGTCGTCATTCGGTCCGCAGATCGCGGTGCGCGGCTTGTAGAAGACGATCGGCTCTTTCGGGACCGCCATGCCGGCTTCGGCGGCATGGTCCGAGTAGTTCAGGCCGATGCAGAAGAACGTGCCGACCTTGCCGACGCAGGGTCCAAGCCGCGGCTTGCCGGCGACCGGCTTGAGCCGCTTGAGGTTGGCCTTCTTGATCTTCGACAGGCCGCCTGAGGCGAGCATCTCGCTGTCGATATCTTTGACGACGCGCGACAGGTCGCGGATCTTGCCGTCCGCGTCGATGATGCCGGGCTTTTCCTTGCCGGGCGCGCCGTAACGCACGAGCTTCATGAACATTCACTCCGATTTTAAGGTTGCGGCCGCAGGCCGGGGAAAGGTGGCGCGATCATAACGGGGAGGAGACGAGGGGGCAAGGCGGATATGCGTTTTGTTCTGGCCCGCTCGTCAAAACCGAGCGGATGCGCCTTTCCCTTAGGTCCAATTTTCAGGATCGTGACAATCGCAGACCATTCACGGGACAACCTTCAAGGATGGTGGGAGCATGAGGATGACGCATCTGCGACTTTCACTTCTGGTCTTGTTTTGCAGCGGCCTGCTCGGGTCCGCTCATGCGCAGGAAGGGCGCCTTGCTGCGATTACCGGCTTGAAGAGCATCAAAGTCGCGCACCGCACCGATGCCACCCCGTTCTCATTTACGACTGCCTTCAACGAGCCGGTCGGGTACTCGGTCGACCTTTGCAAGCTGGTCGTGGAGGCCATGCAGCGGCGGCTCAAGCTTGACGCGCTGAAGATCGAATGGGTGCCGGTCACGACGCTCAACCGCATGGAAATGGTTGCGGCCGGCAAAGCCGATCTCGAATGTGGTGCAAGCACTATGACGCTCAGCCGCATGGAGCAGGTTGATTTTTCGAGCACCATTTTCGTCGAGAGCACGGGCCTGCTCGTAAAGAAGGATGCAGGCATTGCCTCGGCCAAAGATCTGACCGGCAAGAAAATCGCGGTCATCGGCGGCACCACGAATGAGACGGCGGTTCGTAACGCCTTCGCCGGCACGCAGACCACGATTGTCGCGGTGGGGACGCGGGATGAGGGCGTCATTCTTCTTGAGCGTGGCGGAGTAGATGCGCTTGCGAGCGACAAGCTGCTTCTGGTCGGTGCCGAGTTTGCAAATCCCCGTGCGCTCGCGCTGTTGCAGGACGACCTGTCGATCGAGCCTTACGCGCTGATCATTCCGCGCGGCGATTTTTCGATGCGTGTCGCAGTGAACGCCGCGCTGGCGGAGATCTTCCGCAGCGGTGAGGTCGTCAAGATCTACGACAAATGGTTCGGCCAAAAGGGACTGCGGCGCGGCCCCTTGCTCAATGCGGTGTATCTGCTCGGCGCGATACCCGAGTAAGCCACGCTCGCCTTGCGGCTGGTCACGCCGTAAAAACCTGGCCTGCCCAAAGCCCCGCGTTGCTGCGGCTTCGTGTGGTTACCGTTTTGCAAATCCACAGCGCTCAGAAATTCGAAATCATTTTCACGGCCTAATAAACCGCTGGGCGGATAATCCAGCCCGTTGGACGAGCTTTGCCGGCGGCCTGGAGGCGCCGCCAGCGGGGAAGTGGAGGCGCAAATGCTCGAACAGGATCGGCGAAGGGCGCAGCGTCATCGCACGCTCAAGGCAGGACTGATCGCGTTCAACCGCGCAGGCACCATCGATTGCCGGGTGCGAAACCTTTCGGCTGTCGGCGCGTGCCTGGAGGTCGCGGGACAGGTCGGGATTCCCGATCAATTCACATTGTTGGTGGAGCACGACGGGTTCAAGCAGCAGTGCCGCGTCGTCTGGCGGACGCCGAACCGGCTGGGCGTTGAATTCATCGGAGACCGCTTCCACCCCGACCTGAAGACCCCGCAGAACGCGGTGGCCTAGCGGCAGGCTCCCGGCTGCGGCCGTGGGGGCGATTGGCGGCCCGGCAGGGCCGCCAACTGTGACAGGCTTGCAACACTCCCCCAAATTGGCGGTCTGAGAGCCCCCGTTGCGCACAGCAGCCGGTGGCTATTTCCGCGCCAGTCGCAAAGAATATGCCTCGAGGACGCGCGGAAACAGCGCGCACGGGGAGAGGCAATCATGTCATCGGGTCGGGTTTCATCGCTGCTGCGCGTTGGCGGCGCGGCAGGCTTTGCTTGCATCATCGTTGCCGAAGCTCACGCGGGCGGCTTCGCGCTCCGCGAACAGAGTGCTTGCGGTCAGGGCGCGAGCTTCGCGGGCGTCGCCGCGGGTGGTTGCGACATCTCGTCGATGTTCTGGAATCCGGCAACCATGACGCAGTTCGCCGGCACGCAGGTGAGCCTTACCGCCAGCGGTATCTTCGGAAGCTCGAAGAATAGTCCGGACCCGGCCACTCCGTTCGCGGCGTTTGGCGGTACCGGCAACACGGCTGAGAGCGCGCTCGTCCCCGCCAGCTATTTCTCTTACCAGGTCTCGCCGAACTTCTGGATCGGCATGTCGGTCAATGCGCCGTTCGGCCTCGCGGTAAGTTTCCCGGGCGGCTGGGCCGGCCAGGAGTATGCGGCCGGCGGCAGCCATCTGCGGACCTACAATGCGACACCGAGCATTGCCTGGCAGATCAATAACTGGATCAGCGTCGGCGCCGGTGTGCAGATCATGTATGCCGACGCCGGCTTGACCCGAAATGCGGTGCCTTTTGCCGCGACCGCTCACCTGGAAGGCAACGGCTGGGCCTATGGCTTCACCGCCGGCGTCACCCTGACGCCGACGCCGACCACCACGATCGGACTTGGCTGGCGGTCCGCTATGGACCTGGAGCTCGACGGCACATTGAGGATCGACCCGCTGTTCTCCGGCGCTCCGGTCAATCTGGACGTCAAGCTGCCCGACATCGTCTCGCTCGGCATCCGTCAGCAGCTCGGTCCGCAATGGACAGTGCTCGGCACGATCGAGTGGAGCCACTGGAGCCGCATCGGGACCTCGCCGGTCAATGGCTCGCCGGTCCCGACTCAGGTTGCGTTCGAGTATGACGACGGCTGGTTCTTCGCGCTCGGCGCCGAGTATCGCTGGAATCCGGCGCTGACCTTGCGCGCCGGCGTGGCCTACGAGATCTCGCCGGTTACTGACAACGTGCGTACGCCGCTGGTGCCGGACAATGACCGCATCTGGCTGTCGGCGGGCTTCAGCTACAACATCACGCAGCAGCTCAAGCTCGACTTCGGCTACTCGCATATCTTCGTGAAGGATGCGCCGGTCAATATCGTGCCTGGCCATCCGTCATTTGGCTTCGTTCCCTACTCCGGTACGGTCGAATCGCATGTCGATATCGTCACCGTCGGCCTGACCTACAGCTGGGGCGCGCCGGCGCCGGTGCGCCAGACCGCGCTGGTGACGAAGTAATCGTCGAACATTGAAAATCGAAAGGCCGGCCCTCGGGCCGGCCTTTTTGTTTTTGACGACGCTAGAACGCGGTCGGGATCGTGCCGCCGTCGAGCAGCAGGTTTTGCCCGGTGATGTAGCCGGCCTGCGCGGAGCACAGGAACGCGCAGGCGGCGCCGAATTCCTCCGGCGTGCCGAACCGCTTGGCCGGCACGGCCGCTTTGCGGATGGCGGCGGTTTCATCGTAGCTCTTGCCGAGCTTCTTTGCGGTCGTCTCGATATTGCTGCGCAGCCGGTCGGTCTCGAACGGGCCGGGCAGCACGTTGTTGATGGTGACGTTCTTGTCGGCGACGGTGCGCGCGACCCCGGCGAGGAAGGCGGTGAGGCCGGCGCGTGCTCCCGATGACAGATCGAGGCCCGGGATCGGCGCCTTCACCGAGGACGAGGTGATGTTGACGATGCGGCCGAAGCCGCGCTGCGTCATCGGATCGATCACCTTCTGGATCAGCTCGACCGCGACGATCATGTTGGCGATCACGCCGTCGATCATCTGCTGGCGGCTGAGCTCGCGGAAATCGCGAAACGGCGGGCCGGCATTGTTGTTGATGAGGATGTCGGGTGAGGGCATGGCGGCAAACAGCTTGGCCTGACCTTCGGGAGTGCCGACGTCGGCGGCGACCGGAATGACCTTTACGCCGGTCGCCTTGCTGATCTCGTCGGCGGTTGCGGCCAGCGTCTTCTCATCGCGGCCGTTGATCACCACGTCGCAGCCGGCGCGCGCCAATTCCATCGCGCAAGCCTTGCCGAGGCCGCGGCTCGACGCGCAGACGATCGCCTTGCGGCCTTTGATACCGAGATCCATGCAAACTCCTCCCGTTCCTTCGGTCGCATGCTTAACCACACTTCAACCGCACTGTCACATCGCTGTGATGAAGCTTTGCTAGTACGACAGCAATGATGAGTTGGGACTTCCTTTCTGCGTGACTCCGGCGTCCAAACGCTACCGCGCTCTCTTTCTTTCCGACATTCATCTGGGCACGCGCGGCTGCCAGGCCGAGAAGCTTCTCGATTTTCTGCGACATCACGAAGCCGACACCATCTATCTGGTCGGCGACATCGTCGACGGCTGGGCGCTGCGCTCGTCGTGGTACTGGCCGCAGAGCCACAACGACGTCGTGCAGAAGCTCCTGCGGCAAGCGCGCAAGGGCGCGCGGCTGGTCTACATCCCCGGCAACCACGACGAATTCCTGCGCGACTATTACGGCACGCATTTCGGCGGCATCGAAGTGGTGGAGAGCGCGATCCACACGACCGCCGACGGCAAACGCCTGCTGGTCGTGCACGGCGACATGTTCGACCTGGTGGTGACGCAGGCGCGGTGGCTCGCGCTGTTGGGCGACAAGGCTTACGAATTGGCTCTGGCCGCCAACCGCGTCTTCAATGGGCTGCGCCGCGTGTTCGGCGCGCCGTACTGGTCGCTGTCGAAATGGGCCAAGCACAAGGTCAAGAACGCGGTGAATTTCATCGGCGCGTTCGAGAAGGCGCTGGCGACCGAAGCGAAGAAGCACAATGCGGATGGCGTGATCTGCGGCCACATCCACACGCCCGCGATCCATGACGATTTCGGATTGCGCTACATCAATTGCGGCGATTGGGTCGAAAGCTGCACCGCGGTCGGCGAAACGCCGGACGGGCAGTTTGAAATCATCACCTGGATCCGCGAGCGCAGCGATACGCCATCCGTCGCCTTGGTGCCGAGGGCGGCATGAAGGTTCTGATCGCAACCGACGCCTGGAAGCCTCAGGTCAATGGCGTGGTCGCGACACTCGGGCATCTGGCGGAAGAGGCAGCCGGCCTCGGCGCCGAAATCGAATTCGTCACCCCGGCAGAATTCCGCACCGTGCCGCTGCCGAACTACCCGGAAGTCCGGCTGTCGCTGCTGCCGCCGGGTGCGATGGAGCGCCGGCTCGACGCGATCAAGCCTGACGCGATCCATATCGCCACCGAAGGGCCGATCGGATCGGCGATGCGGCGGCTGGCCGGCCGGCGCGGGCTGCCGTTCACGACCAGCTTCCATACGCGATTTCCGGAGTACATCGCGGAGCGGCTCCCTGTGCCGCGGCAATGGAGCGAAGCTTTGGTGTGGCGCTGGCTGCGCGATTTCCATGGCCGCAGCGCCACGGTGATGGCGGCGACGCCGACATTGGCCGCCGAGCTCACCGCGCGGCATTTCCCGAACGTGAAATTATGGCCGCGCGGCGTTGACGCGACATTGTTTCAGGCCGCGCGACACGGACCTCGGCTGCAAGCGGCCGGTGTTTCTTGACGGTCGGCCGGCTCGCGGTCGAGAAGAACCTGCCGGCCTTTCTATCGCTCGATCTGCCGGGCACGAAAGTGGTGGTGGGTGACGGCCCGGCCCGTGCGTCGCTGGAGCGGCAGTTTCCGGATGCTGTTTATCTCGGCGCGCAGCGCGGCGAGAGACTCGCCGAAATCTACGCCGCCGCCGACGTGTTCGTGTTTCCGAGCCGCACCGACACCTACGGACTTGTGCTGCTGGAAGCGCTGGCGAGCGGCGTGCCGGTGGCGGCGTTTCCTGTGACGGCGCCGCGCGATGTGATCGGAACGGCGCCGGTCGGTGCGCTCGATGAGGACCTGCGCCGCGCCTGCTTTGACGCGCTACAGGTTGCGCGCGCCGACTGCCGGGCCTTTGCCGAAAGGCTGACCTGGCGCAGAAGCGCCGAGGCATTCCTGAGCCACGTGACGCAGGCGCGGCAGAACCGTCTCGCCGCCTGACCGGTTAAGGCGCGACGCCTTCCGCGGTCCAGATGCGGAACTTGCCGTATTTTTGTCCGACCGCGCTCGCCTCTTTATAGGCGGGCGAAGTGTAGGCAGCGTGCGCCTTCTCCAAGGTCTCGAATTGCGCGATGACGACGCGTGAGGGCGGCGCGTCGCCGACCACCGGCATCTGTTTGCCGCCGCGCACCAGATATTTTGCGCCGGCGTCGCCCAAGGCCTTGGTGGCGAGCGGGACGTATTCCTTGTTGTAAGCCTCGACGTTGGTGACGTCGATTTCGATGACCGCATATCCCGGCGGCTTGGCCTGGGCCTTGATGGCCGTCATTGCTCCGGCGCCGATTGCGATGCCGGACATAACCGAAAGCGCGATCGCGTATTGCAGTTTCATTGGTGCCCCCTTTGCTTGACCGCAACAGCCTAGGTTGCCGCGCATGACGGAACAATACGGTATGTGCTTGTGAAGCAGCACCTTCCGGCGCTACCGTTGCGCATGCCCGAACAGACTCGCCCCACCGCCGACGACGTCGAGGCCGCAGCAGCGCGGCTTGCCGGCGTGGCGGTGCGCACGCCGCTGATCAATTCACCCGTGCTCGACGCCACTGTCGGCGCGCGCGTGTTCCTGAAAGCGGAGACGCTGCAGCGCACCGGCTCGTTCAAGTTTCGTGGCGCCTACAACAAGATTTCGCAGATCCCGGCGGACCAGCGCGCCGGCGGGGTGGTCGCTTATTCGTCCGGCAATCACGCGCAAGGCGTCGCCGCGGCGGCGAAGCTGCTCGGCATGCGGGCCGTGATCGTGATGCCCAAGGATGCGCCGAAGGCGAAGCGGGATCGCACCGCGGCGCTCGGCGCCGAGGTGATCCTGTACGACCGCATCACCGAAGATCGCGCCGCCATCGCCAAGAAAATCGCCGCGGAGCGCGGCGCGACCCTGGTGCCGCCCTATGACGATCCGGCGATCATCGCCGGGCAGGGCACGATCGGCCGCGAGATCGTCGAAGACCTGACCGCGCTCGGCTGGCTGCCGGACATCGTGGTGATCGGCGCCTCGGGCGGCGGCCTGGCCGCCGGCATCTCGCTCGCCATCCATTCGCGCGTGCCGGGCGCGAAGTTCTACACCGCCGAGCCCGAGGGCTTCGACGATACGGCGCGCTCGTTCCGCAGCGGGCACCGCGAGACCAATGCCAGGATGAGCGGCACGATCTGCGACGCGCTGATGACGCAGACGCCCGGCGAGCTGACGTTCCCGATCACCAGCGAACTGATCGGCGAGGGGGTTGCGGCGAGCGATGAGGAAGTCGGCCGCGCGGTGGCGTTTGCGTTCCGTGAATTGAAGCTGGTGGTGGAGCCGGGCGGCGCGATCGGGCTTGCAGCGCTGCTGGCCGGCAAGGTGCCGGTGAAGGACAAGGTCGTCGTGGCGGTGCTGTCCGGCGGAAATATCGACGTCGAATTGTTCGACCGGCTGATCGCGGCCTGACTTCAGGAAAACAGCGCGATCTTCTCAGCCTGCGTCAGCGCATTGATCAGCGCGACGATGTCCTGTTGCTGCGCCTGCGCCGGCTCAGGACGTGGCGGCGCGAAAATCTCCTCAGGGAAGGATTCCGGCCCGGACAGTGCGGGCGCCGCCACCGCTTGCGCGGGCCGTCCGGCTTTTCCCGCTCATCCGCGCGCAGGCTGGCGGCTCCAGGGCAACAAGAGCTGGAGCTGCCGGCTCCGGGGGGCGGCTTTCCAGCTTCGCTATCGGTTTGGGCGGATCCACCTTCGCCGCAGGTTCGACCAGCAGGTCGCGGCGTGGCGCGGGCGATGGCAGCGGCTCTACCGTCGTGAGCGCCGCGTGGACTGCAGACCAATGTCGCCTGCGTCTCCGCCGCGGCAAGCAGGTCGTTCTCGTTCGCCGCCAGCGGCTCGGCCTCACCCGGAGTCTCGGCGAGCATCTCGGTGATGCGCAGCTCGAGCATGTCGAACAGCGCCATCACCGTCTCGCGCTTGGCGAGCATGCCCTCAAATCTCGTGAAGTTGGTGCGCGCGCTGACGACGGCGCTGTGCAGCGCGCGCAGTTCGCCGTGGAAACGCGCCGCTCCTTCGCTTGCGGTATCCCGTTTGCGGAGTTGCTCTTCAAGACGTGACAGCGCCTGGAGCGCGAGCGCGGTATCCTTGCGTCGCGCGCGGCGGGCATGCTCGTCGAGAAACGCGCGGCCGCGCGCAGTGGCGCCGAGCGCGGCGCACAGCGCGTCGTAATCTGCCGGCGCTTCGGCGGACGGCACGGAGGTGGGCTCCGTATCCGGCTCGGTGCGCCTGGCAAGTGCGTCCTGACGCATGATTCTCCCCGTCAGGCAGAATATCAGTGGCGCGGAGTGATTCGCGGCTAGATTAAGCTCCGATGCGGCATTTTCCCTCCCTGCGCCGGCTGGACGGCTTTTCGGTGCGCCTGGCGGCCCTCTACGTCGCCTTGTTCATCGTGCTCGGCATCTACCTGCCGTTCTTTCCGCTCTGGCTGAAGGCCAAGGGGCTGGACGCCCAGCAGATCGGGATCGTGCTGGCGGTGCCGATGCTGGTGCGGATCCTGGCCATCCCTGCCATGGCGCGGCTCGCCGACCGCTACGACGCGCTGCGCGGGGTGATGTGGGCGACCTTGCTGCTGGCGACCGCCGGCTATGCCGCTGGTCGGCCTCGCGGAAGGGTTCCTGGTCGTTCTGGTCTGCGTGGCGCTCGCCGCGGCCGCGCTTGGGCCGGCCATGCCCTTGGCCGAGACCTATGCGCTGAAAGGCCTGCCGAGGCGCGGCCGCGCCTACGGCCCGGTCCGGCTGTGGGGCTCGTTTGCCTTTATCGCCGGCAGCTTGCTCGCCGGCTTTGCCGCCGACCTCATTCCGGCGCGGGACCTGATCTGGCTCATCGTTGCGGCTTTCGCGCTGTCGGCGCTGGCAGCGTTCCTGATCGAGCCGCTGCATACCGAGCCGCACGGCAAGAGCGCCGCCGCCGCGACGGCTGCTGCGCGATCCGGCTTTCCTCGCCGTCATCATCGGCTCAAGCCTGATCCAGGGCAGCCACGCGGTCTTTTACGGCTTCTCGACTTTGGCCTGGACCCAGGCCGGTCTCGATGGCTCGACCATCGCCGCACTGTGGGCGCTGGGTGTCCTCGCCGAGATCGTGCTGTTCGCATTCCAGGGCCGGCTGCCGCCATTCCTGACGCCGGCTGCACTCATGCTGATCGGGGCGGCGGGCGCCATCCTGCGCTGGCTCGCCATGGCGGTCGATCCGCCGCGTCGCCTTGCTGCCGTTGCTTCAGCTTCTGCATGCGCTGTCGTTCGGCACCACGCATCTCGGCGTGCTGATGTTCATCACGCGGCACGCCGCGCCGAGGCAGGGCGCAACGGCGCAAGCCTATCTTGCGGTGGCGATGGGCATCACGATGGCATGCATGACGACGCTCGCGGGCGTGCTGTTCGCCCGCTACGGCAACCTCGCTTATCTGGCGATGGCGCTAGCGGCCGCTATTGGAGGCGCTTGCGCTGTAGCGCATGGCGCGCGCGACCGTGCGGCTCTTTAGCTTGTCCTTGGTGCGCGCCGTGCGCGTCTCGCCGCAGCTCGCAACGACGCTGCGAAGATCGGCGCCTTGCATGAACAGCATCTTGCGGGACAGGCCGCCGTTCTTGCTGATCCAGGAGCGGACTTTGTTCGGATAAATCGTCCAGAGCGCCTGCGTGCCCATTGGGCTCGTCACCGGCCGGCCGTGTTCATCCGGCATCCACGCGGCGTGAAAGCCAAGACGCGCGCGCGTCGTCGCACAGATTTTTTCGCGCGGCACCAGACCGAGCACCAGTGTGCAGGCGGAGAAGCAGTTGCCGTCGATCACGACGTTTTCGCCGGACGAGCGCAGCGTCGCGAAGGCCTGCAGGTATTGACCGATCTGGCCGCCGCGATCTTCGGAAATGACCATAGTGGCGGAAGCGGATGAAGCTCCGCTCGCCAACAAGATTGCGCCCGCAATGAAACTGCGGAAACGCATGCCCCGTCCCCTGTTCAACGCCAGCCGCTGCTTGCGCGGTCCTTATTCGAGAAGCCTAGCCCAACTCAAAAAACCCCGAAAGGCTTTGTTAACCAAAATCGTTCCCATGGCTCAAAATGGAACAAGGATTTTTCGAACGAGTCACCCCCAGAGCACAGCCTCTGCCGGATGAACGAGCGAGCCTTCGTAACGCAATCCATGCTCGCGATCGCGCGCCAGCAGCAGCGGTCCATCGAGATCGACGTAGCGCGCGCCTTGCGCGAGCAGCACGGCGGGGGCCATCGCAAGCGAGGTTGCGACCATGCAGCCCGCCATAATGTCGAGCTTTAATTTTCGCGCTTCATCAGCCATTGCCAGCGCTTCGGTGAGGCCGCCGGTCTTGTCGAGCTTGATGTTGACGGCGTCGTATTTGTTAACGAGCGCGGCGAGCGAAGCGCGATCATGCGCGCTTTCGTCGGCGCAGATCGGAACGGCGCGCTTGATGTCGGCAAGCGCCGCATCGGCGTTGGCCGGAAGCGGCTGCTCGATCAGCGCGACATTGGCGCGCGCGCAGGCGTTAATGTTCTCGGCAAGATTATCGATCGTCCAGCCTTCATTGGCGT
This sequence comes from uncultured Alphaproteobacteria bacterium, assembly GCA_963788805.1. Taxonomy (GTDB): domain Bacteria; phylum Pseudomonadota; class Alphaproteobacteria; order Rhizobiales; family Xanthobacteraceae; genus Pseudolabrys. The sequence goes on along the minus strand of CAWBHU010000009.1, from coordinate 228,707 downwards.
CGACCAGCAACGTCGTATTCGGCGCGGCCTTGCGGACAGCCGCGATGCGGCCCGGGTCGCCTGGGGCACCAAGCTTGATCTTGAGAAGCCGGCGATCCGCGGCTCGCGCGGTGGCCTGCGCCATGACGTCCGGGCTCACCGAGCGAAATCGTAAACGCGGTGACCAGCGGGCGGGGCGGCGCAAGACCGGCGAGCTCGTAAACGCGCTTTCCGGCGCGCTTGGCTTCCAGATCCCAGAACGCGCAATCCAGCGCATTGCGCGCTGCGCCCGGCTTCATGACACTTTGCAGGCTGGCGCGATCCAGGCCATTCCTGATGTCGCCCTGGATCGCTTCGATGGCTGCGGCAACGGCCTCGACGCTCTCGCCATAGCGCGGGTAGGGGACGCATTCGCCGCGCCCGGTAAAGGTGCCGTCTGACAATTTGGCCACCACGACCGCCGCTTCGGTCTTGACGCCGCGGCTAATGGTGAAGGCGCCGGCTATCGGCCAGCGCTCAACTGTCGCGGAAAGAGACAAAGTTTTGCCGTTAACCATCTTTGTTAGTTAGCGTCATACCCGCCGCGGCTTGGCGCATGATATTAAGTTAATACATGAAACTTTGGGGCGATGCGCGCTTTCGCTAACGCGGGGCGGCTGGAGATTGTGCGGCGAGGCGCTGACGTGAACGGCGAAGCAATCCTCAACGGCAGGGCAGACGGCGACCGGTTAACTCTATCCGGCGCCGGCGAATGGACCGCGACTCAAGCGCTGCGGCTCGAGCACCTGGTCGCGGCGCAAAGCGACCATGCCGAAGCTCGCCGTGTCACCATCGACATGGCGGCGGTGAAACGGCTCGATACCTACGGCGCGTGGCTGCTCGAACGGCTGGTGCGGGATTTCAAGAGCCGCGGCGCGGCCACCGAAGTGGTGGGCCTGAGCGAGACCTATCGTCCGCTGATGGACGAGGTGCGCGGCATCGATCTGAGCAAATGGGATGCCCACGACGAGTTCGAGCCCGATCAGCAATGCGCTGGGTTCGATCGGCGCGACGATCTACACGGTGTTTCATTCCTTCCACGCCGTCTTGAACATGCTTGGCGCGGTGGCGGTCGCATTCGGCCGCGTGCTTACGCATCCGCGCCGCTTCCGCTTCACCTCGATGGTGCATCACCTCGACAATGCCGGCTGGCGCGCGGTGCCGATCATCCTGATGATCACCTTCCTGATCGGCTGCATCATCGCGCAGCAAGGCATCTTCCACTTCAGCAAGTTCGGCGCCGACATTTACGTCGTGGACATGGTCGGCATCCTGGTGATGCGCGAGATCGGCGTCTTGATCGTCGCCATCATGGTGGCGGGCCGCTCCGGCTCGGCCTTCACCGCCGAGCTCGGCTCGATGAAGATGCGCGAGGAGGTCGATGCGCTGCGCACCATGGGCTTCGATCCGGTCGAGGTTCTGGCCTTGCCGCGCATAATGGCCCTGGTGATCGCGCTGCCGATCCTCACCTTCATCGGTTCGCTGGCGGCGCTCTATGGCGGCGGGCTGGTGGCATGGCTCTACGGCGGCATCGATCCGGACGTGTTCCTGCAGCGCCTGCGCGAAGCGATCACGATCGACCACTTCAAGGTCGGGCTGATCAAGGCGCCGTTCATGGCGCTGGTGGTCGGCGTTGTGGCCTGCGTGCAGGGCTTTGAGGTGAAGGGCTCGGCGGAATCGCTGGGCTCGCAAACCACGGCTTCGGTCGTTGAATCGATCTTCCTCGTGATCGTGCTCGACGGCTTCTTTGCCATCTTCTTTGCCGCGATCGGGATGTGACGATGGCGGTCCAGACAAATCCCGGCAAGGAAGTGGTGATCAAGGTGCGCGACCTCGTGGTCGGCTTCCGCGACACGATTATCCTCGACCACCTCGATCTCGACGTCTATCGCGGCGAGATCCTCGGCTTTGTCGGCGGCTCCGGCTCCGGCAAGTCGGTGCTCACCCGCACCATCATCGGCCTTCTGCCGCGGCGCGAGGGCACTATCGAGGTGTTCGGCACCGACATGCTGAACATCGACGATGAAGAGCGCACCGCCATCGAGCGGCGCTGGGGCGTGCTGTTTCAGCACGGCGCGCTGTTTTCCTCGCTGACGGTGCGGGAAAACCTGCAGTTCCCGATGCGGGAATATCTCGATCTGCCGGAACGGCTGATGGACGAGCTGGTCGTCGCCAAGCTCGAAATGGTGGGGCTTCACGCCGATGTGCGCGACAAGTTCCCGTCCGAACTGTCCGGCGGCATGACCAAACGCGTTGCTTTGGCGCGCGCGCTTGCGCTCGACCCGGAGATCGTCTTCCTCGATGAGCCGACCTCCGGGCTCGATCCGATCGGCGCCGGTGACTTCGACAGCCTGATCGCAACCCTGCAGCGCACCCTCGGCCTGACCGTGTTCATGGTGACCCACGATCTCGATAGCCTGCATACGGTCTGCGACCGCATCGCGGTGCTGGCCGACAAGAAGATCATCGCAGCCGGGCCGATGGAGACCATGCTGCAATCGCAGCACCCCTGGCTGCGTCAATATTTCCGCGGCAAGCGCGCCCGCGCGGTGATGCAAGGCGCGCAACCGAGCTTAAGTTAGAGAAAGACGATGGAAACCAAAGCCAATTACACGCTGATCGGATTGTTCACGCTGGCGGTGGTCGTCGCCGTGTTCGGCTTCGTCTACTGGTTTCAGCATGTCGGCGGCGGGGGCGAGCGCTCTTATTACCGCGTGCTGTTCGAGAGCTCGGTGTCCGGCCTGCGCACCGGCAGCGCCGTGCTGTTCAACGGCATCCGGGTCGGCGAAGTCGAGAGCATCAAGCTCAGCGCCGACAATCCGAAGCAGGTGATCGCGATGATCAGCGTCGACAAGGCGGTGAAGGTACGGCCCGACACTCGCGCCGGCGTCGAATTTCAGGGCCTCACCGGCATCGCGGCCGTCGCGCTGACGGGCGGCAGCGCGGACAAGGCGCCGCTCGAGGGCACCAAGCAGAACCCGTCGACGCTCGATGCCTCGCTCGCCGCGACGCAGGACGTCACCCAGGGCGCCCGCGAAGTGCTGCAACGGATCGACGATTTCATCATCGAGAACCGCGGCACCTTCCGCAACGCGCTGAAAAATATCGAGACCTTCACCGAGGCGCTGGCAAGAAACTCGGGGCGCATCGACAGCGTCCTGACCGGCATCGAAAATCTGACCGGCGGATCGGACGGCAAGGGCGGTGACATCGGCGAGGCGGCGCGATCGATCAAGGCGCTGGCCGACAAGCTCGGCAATGAAACGGCGCCGGAGCTTCAGAAGCTGCTCGCCAATTTCGACAAGAAAACGGACTCGCTGGTCAAGGAATGGAACGAGCTTGCCAATACCGGCACGCGCCAGATCGATCTGATCTCGCGGGACTTCCGGCGCACGCTCAACGATATCGACCGCACCGTGAACAATATCGACAAGAACCCGAGCCGGCTGTTGTTCGGCGGCGGGGGTGGCGGCGCGCAACAGCCGGCGCGATAGCAGGCGCAAACAAAAACGGCCCCGGAGCGATCCGGGGCCGTTTTGATTCGTACGCTCTGTCGATTAGCCCTGATCGAACCGGCCGGCGGCGTGGGCCAGCATCGTATAGACCTTGCCGGTCTCCGACGTGAGATAGGTGCGGGCCACGACCTGGCCGCGGTCGTCGCGGGCGACGTCCTCGAGGAGCCGCTCGAATTCCGCGATATAGCGGTCCACGGTCTGCTTGAATTCCCGGTCGGCCCGGTACTTCCCGCGGATCTCGTCGAACGCCTTCTGCCCCTGCAGCGTATAGAGCCGGCGGGTGAAGACGTTGCGCTCGCCGCGCTTGTAGCGATCCCACAGGTCCGCCGCGGCGTCATGGTCGATCATCCGCGCGATATCGACCGACAGCGAGTTCGAGCGACTCGATGGTGTGGCGCGGGGTGCGCTCGTCGTTGCGCAACGCAGTGACGGGCGGCGGGGGCGGCGCCTGGCGCGGCAGGGCAGGCTCCTCGTCCTCCTCCCGCGAAGCGCGGTTCAAAAGGTCGGTGAGCCAGCCTTTTTGCTGCGCGGCGCGTCGCCGCCGCAGTCTCGGGACGCGGACGCGGCGCGAAGGTGGCGGCATCGGGACGTGGCGCGCGGGGCGCCGCTTCCCGGACCGGCGCAGCGGCGCTCTCATCGCGCTCGCGGGCAGGACGGCGCACCACATCGGCCTGGTCGAGGTTGCGGCCGTGGCGGGCAACGATGCGGTTGAGCTCCGCGAGCGCCTCGATCTGGTCGACCAGGACGCGGCGCATCTGCATGGCGCTTTCCGCGGTCTCCTGCGGCAGTTCGAGGATGCCGCGACGCAATTCCTCGCGGGTGGTTTCGAGTTCGCGGCGCATCGCCGCGGCGCTTTCGGCGGTCTGCTGCGGCAGCTCCATGATGCCGCGGCGCAAATCCTCGCGCGTGGTCTCGAGCTGGCGCTGCATCTCCGTGGTCATCTGCTTCATTGCTTCCATGATTTCGCCAGAAGCGGTCGGCCGCTTCGCGAAGCATGGTGTGGCTTTCGCCGGTCGATTGCTCGTAAACCGAGCGCATCGCGTCGGAGGTTAGCTGGCGCTCGGACTCGGCGGCCTCGCGCATCGCCGCAAACTGGTCGGCGATGACGTGGGCGCTCTCGACGCTGGATTCCGAGACGAGGCGGGCGATCTCGCGCGCGCGCGACCCGGCGGCGTCGAGCGACTCGTCGAGCAGGCCGGCAAAGCGCTTGAGCCGCTGATCGAGATCCTCGGTGCGGATGTCGAGCGTCGAGATGAGCGAGTCGAGGGTGACGCGGCGTTCGTTGACGGCGTCCTCGGTGCGCATGTTGGAGCGCTCGATGTTCTCGATCGCCTTGGCGAGAACGCGGCCGTGCTGGTCGAACTGCAGCGTGAGCTGGCCGAGGTCGGTGAGGACGCGCGCCGTGATCTCGCGGAACGCGCCGATGTTCTGCTCGACGATACCGGAGGCGGCGTTGGTGCCTTGGTTGACTTCGCTCATCGCCTTCACGAAGTCGGTGACGCGCAGCATCATGGTGTTCTCGAGCGCCGCCATGTTCTGGTGCGCGCCGGACAGGACTTCCTGCAGCAGCACGTTGGCTTCACGCAGCCGCTCGTAGAGCGTGGTGGAGTCGGCCCGCAGCCTGTTGTGGGTCTCCATCATCTCCGAGACGCTGGCCGAGGCGGCCTGCTTCGACTGCTCGATCGCGGTGGTGGCGACGTCCTGGAGCTCGTTGAGCGTGCGGCTCACCGTGCCGGTCGCAACCTCGCCGGCCTCGTTGATCATGCGCGCGAGCTGCTCGCTGTTGTTGAACATGTCGCGCGTGAAGACCTGGCCCTTCTGTTCGATCGCCTTGACGGCCAGCTCGCTGGCGCTGGTGATCGTCTCGGAGAATTCCTTGCCCTTCTCGACGATCGAGGCGAGCACGCCGCCGCTCTTGTCGGAGAGCAGGGTGGTCATCTCGCTGGTCTGGCGCGTGACGGTGTCGGCGATCTCCTGGGCCTTGCCGATGAAGCTCGCCGCGACCTCGGTGGAGACGCCCCGCAGGACGCGTTCGGCCTCGCCGGCCGAGGTGCGGATCGCTTCGCTCGACGTGGTCGAGAGCTGGCCGAGCGCGCGCTCGGCGGCGCCGGCGTTGCGCTCGATCGAGGAGCTGAGCTCCTCCATGCGGGCGTTGAGCGCGTCGGCCGCGGCCTTGCTGCGCTCTTCGATCTGCGTGGTGACGTCCTCGGCGCGGCCGACCAGCAATTGTTCGAACCGGTCGATCCGGGTGTCGAGATTGCTCGCCACCTCGCCGGCGCGGGCGCCGAGCGTGTCGTCGATCTGCACGGCTTTCGCTTCGAGGCGCGTGGCGACCGTGCTCGGCACGTTTTTCGATCGTGGCGCCCACCTCCTCGATGCGCTTATCGAGTGCGGCGAGCGTCTCCTTGCCGCCTTCGGCGAGCGTCTTGCCGAGATCGGCGGCATGCGAGCCCATCATGGTCTCGAACTGGCCGAGGCGGGCGTCGAGCGTCTTGCTGATGTCTTCGGTGCGGCTGGTGACACGCTGGTCGAAGGTGTCGACGTACTGACGCATCGAGTCGCCGACCTCCTGGGTGCGCTGGCCGAGCTTGTCGACCAGTTCGCCGCCATAGGTCTTCACGGTACGGTCGAACTCGCTGACGTTGCGGATGATCAGATTGCCGAGCTGCGTCGACTCGCGGCCGATCTTCTCCGACAGCTCGGTGCCGCCGCGGGTGAGCACGTCGTCGAAAGCGCCGAGCCGGGTCGCCAGCATGTCGCGCACGCTGTTCGACTGCTTCTCGATCGTATCGTTGAGTTGCGTCGCATTGTCACGGAACGTGTCGGCGACCTTGCTGCCGCGCGCCACGATCGTGTCGGTGATGCGCGAGGCGGTCTGCTCGAGCTTGGAAACAACGTCGCCGCCGCGCAGGCTCAGATCCAGCACCAGGCTGTCGCCGGTGGTACGCAGCGTGTTGTTCACCTCGTCGACGCGGGCGGTGATGGTTTCGTTGAGCTTGGCGCCGGTGCCGGCGAGGCGCTCGGTCATTTGCTGCGAGCGGGCCGCCATGTTCTCGACCACGGCGTCGGTTTTCTGCGCAAAGCCCTGATGGACCTGCTCGAGCTTGCTGCCCATCATCTGCTGCAGGCGCGTGGACAGGTCGGCAAACTCGTCGTGGATGTGGTCGGTCTTGAAGGTGAGGCTGTCGGTCAGCCGCTCGCTGGCTGAGCCGATCGCGGTGGTGGCGCGGTCGCTGGTGGTTTCGAGCCGGTCGAGCAGGGTCGAGCCGCGCTCGGACAGCGCGTCGATCATGGCATCGCCGGCGCGGCCGAGCGCCATGGTGATGTGCTCGCCTTTCTCGGTGAGGGAGCGGGTGACCCGCTGCGCCACGTCGTTGACGCGGTCGGCGACGACGTCGCTGACCTTGCCGATCTCGTGGGAAAGGCCGAGGTGGACGCTGGAAATGGCGTTGCGGATCTGCTCGGCCTGGCCGACCAGGGTGTCGCGCTGGTTGGTGAGCTCGCCGAGCAGGTCGCGGATACGGACTTCGTTGTCGTTATAGGCGCGCTCGAGCGCCGAGACCTCGTTATGAACGAGGGCCTCGAGTTCAGCGGCGCGCGCAAGCGCACGCTCGATGCCGTCGCCCATCGCCGCGACTTCGCGGCGCACCGCCTGGCCGACATTGACGATCTGCTCGCGGGCGGCGGTTTCCGGCTCGTAGAGCCGCATCGTCACCTCCGCCATGGTCTGCGCGACGTTGCGCAGTTCCTGGGTGCGGCGGACGGTTTGGGCGAGGGCGAAGGCGACAGCGACCGGCAAAATAATCGCGGCGGCGGTTGCGGTGAGGAGCGCGGCGGCGACGTCGGGCTGCGCCAGCAACTCCGCGAGCTTGCTGCGGAACAGGAGGGCAAAGGCGACGCCGCCGATCACCCACAGGATCGAGAAGGTGGTGGCGATGAGGTAAGGGGTGCGGGAGGGGCGGCGTTGAAGGGTCTGAAGGATCTTGCCAATGGCTTCGCGATCATCGTTGGCCGGACGCGGGCGGTCCTCGTTCCATGAAGGCGCGGCGACGTCGTCCTGGAACAGGTCTTCGGCCTGCTCGCGCGGGGCGGATGCGGCACGCGCCGGCTCGGGCTCGCGCATGCGCAGCGCCTCCTCAATGGCCGACAGCGTCTGCTGCGCAGGGTCGTTCGACTTTTGCGGGATATTCGCCATTTAGGTTCGTCGCCTCGGTTTACGCCGGACAAAGTCGCGAGCGCGGAGCCAAATGCCACGGGAAACCCACGGAAAACGCGCGGGCCCGGCCTCGTTTTTCATCCTATCGGCTTGGCAATACGAAGGAAACCGCCGCCGTTGGGGGAAATTTCATCATCGTTAATTTCGTTAACCATTGTGGCGCCACGCACTTTTCGCCTCCGATGCCAGTCAACTTGCGCCCCTGCGCGGCACGTCGCGCTCCCAGTTTAACGGTCGCGCGAGGCTTCCCGATTATGCTGCGCGGATGCAGAGCCAGACCGACGTCACCGCGATCGACCGCGCCCACCTCAAGGCCATGACGATGGGCGACGAGACGCTGGCGCGCGAGGTGCTCGCGTTGTTCGACCGCCAGGGCGCGATGATGATGAGGCGGCTGCCCGGCGCCGACGCCAGGACAAAGGCCGAGATGGCGCATGCGCTCAAAGGCTCGGCGCGCGGGATCGGCGCCTGGCGCGTCGCGGATGCCGCGACCCTGGTCGAAATCGCGGGCGACGCCATCGCGCTCAAGGAGCTCAACGACGTGGTCGCCGAAGCGCGTGCCGAGATCGCGCTCGTTCTGAAGGAAGCCTCGCCGTTCTGAGGCGCCGCGCTGGCGCGCGCAGAAGAGTGCCTATATAGGGGGCGGCTCCCAATCATCAGGCGCTCTCCCGACCGCTCCCTCCTGCATGCCGAAAATCACCTACACCGACAAAGACGGCAAATCGCGCACGGTTGACGCCGAGGCCGGCTCGACCGTGATGGAGACGGCGATCCGCAACAATGTTCCCGGCATCGAGGCCGAGTGCGGCGGCGCCTGTGCCTGTGCGACCTGCCACGTCTATGTCGATGAGGAATGGCGCGAGAAGGTCGGCGAGCCCTCGCCGATGGAAGAGGACATGCTCGACTTCGGCTACGACGTGCGGCCGAATTCGCGGCTGTCGTGCCAGATCAAGGTGACGGACGAGCTCGACGGGCTGAAGGTGACGACGCCGGACCGGCAGGGCTAGGCACTGCCTAAGCCCGCAGCTTCCACGGCTCGAGCCGGGCGAGCACTTCCGCCGGCAGCTCGATGGCTTTGCGTGTCTCCTTGTCGACCGTCACCATCGTGAACTGCGCCGGTGGCGGCGCAGGTCTCGCCCTGAAAGACCGCCTGCGCGACCACGAAGGAGCGGCGGCGGAATTCCTTGACCGCCGTGCCCACCACCAGATCGCCGGGCCAGCGCAGCTCACTGAGATAATCGATCTCGCCGCGGGCCAGCACGAAGGTCGCGTGCAGCACGCCGATCGAGAGGTCGGGATTGCGAAACATGGCGACGCGGCCGGTCTCGAAATAGGTGGAATAGACCGCGTTGTTGACGTGGCCCTGCGCATCCATGTCGCGGAAGCGGATGATGTCGCGGACCTGGTGCGGGTAGTCGGCGAGGCGGGGCAGGACTTTGGCGGGCTTGTCGTTCACTTGGGTGGGTCTCGAACTATTGTGCAGGCAAACGGCGTCTTGTTACCCCTTTTCGCACCCTCCGCCAGCCGTTAGAAGGCCCGCATGAGCGAGCCCATCAAGATAGACGCATTGATCATCGGCGGCGGTCCGGTCGGCATCTTCGCCGTGTTCGAGCTCGGACTGCTCGACGTCAAGACGCATATCGTCGACATCCTCGACAAGGTCGGCGGCCAGTGCGCCGAGCTCTATCCGGAAAAGCCGATCTACGACATTCCCGGCATGCCGAAAGTATCGGCGCAGGGCCTGGTCGACGGGTTGATGCTGCAGTCGCAGCCTTTCAATCCGCAGATCCATCTCAACGAGATGGTCGAGAGCATCGAGCGGATCGGCGACCCGCTGTTTCGCGTCGCGACCAATGGCGGCAAGGTCTTTGAAGCCAAGGTGATCGTGATCGCGGCGGGCGGCGGCTCGTTCCAGCCCAAGCGGCCGCCGATTCCCGGCATCGAGGAATACGAGAAGAAGTCGGTGCACTACGCGGTGCGCCGCATGGAGGAGTTCCGCGGCAAGAAAGTGCTGATCGCCGGCGGCGGCGATAGCGCGCTCGACTGGACGCTCAATCTCGCGCCGATCGCCGGGCGCCTCACGCTGCTGCACCGCCGCCCTGAATTCCGCGCCGCGCCGGACAGCGTCAACAAGATGAAGGCGCTGGTGGACGAGAAGAAGATCGATTTCGTGATGGGGCAGGCGACCGCGGTCGAAGGCAATGACGGTCAGCTCAGCAAGGTCATCGTCAAGAAAACCGACGGCCAGAGCGTCGACATCGCGTGCGACGCCGTGCTGCCGTTCTTCGGGCTGACCATGAAGCTCGGCCCGATCGCCAATTGGGGCCTGCGTCTCAACGAAGAGCTGATCCCGGTCGACACCGAAGCCTTCGAGACCAGCGAGAAGGGCATCTTCGCGATCGGCGACATCAACACCTATCCGGGCAAGCTCAAGCTGATCCTGTCGGGCTTCCACGAGGCGGCGCTGATGGCGCGCCGGGCCTCGCGTTACGTCTATCCGGACAAGAAATTCGTGTTTCAATACACGACGTCGTCGACCAGTTTGCAGAAGAAGCTGGGCGTAGCGTAGTCGTTCTTGTCCGGGGAGGATTGAGGCCGGATGCCTACAGAAACCATCCACACCACCTGTTGCATCGCCGGCGGCGGGCCGGCCGGCATGATGCTCGGCTTCCTGCTGGCGCGGGCCGGCATCGATGTGGTCGTGCTGGAAAAGCACAAGGACTTCCTGCGCGACTTCCGCGGCGACACCATCCATCCTTCCACACTCGAGCTGATCTACGAGCTCGGGCTGCTCGACGAATTCCTCAAGCTGCCGCATCAGAAGGTGGAGACGGTCGGGATCCAGATCGGCGACGAAGCGGTCACGCTTGGGCGACCTGCGCTACGTCCCGACCCACTGCAAGTTCATCGCCTTCATGCCGCAGTGGGACTTCCTCGATTTCCTTGCCGACCAGGGCCGCCGCTACAAGAAGCGTTTCGATCTGCGCATGCGCGCGGAAGCGACCGCGCTGATCGAACAGCGCGGGCGCGTCATCGGCGTGCGCGCCAGGACGCCGCGCAAGGAGCTCGAAATCCGCGCCGATCTCGTGGTCGGCTGCGACGGCCGCCATTCCGACATCCGGCGGCTCGCGGCGCCTACAGAGCGAAGACTACGGCGCGCCGATGGACGTGCTGTGGTTCCGGCTCAGCCGCAAGAAGGGCGACCGTCCCGGCGTGTTCGGCCGCGCCGAAGCGGGCGTGCTCCTCGTCATGCTGGACCGCGGGGATTACTGGCAGTGCGCCTTCGTCATTCCCAAGGGCGGGATGGAATCCGTCAAGGCAGGCGGCCTGGAGGCATTCCGGGCCCGCATTGCCGAGATCGCGCCTGCGGTGAAGCGGCGCGTCGGCGAGATCGAGAGCTGGGACGATGTGAAGCTCCTGACCGTCGCGGTTGACCGGCTGCGGCAATGGCACCGGCCGGGCCTGCTCTGCATCGGCGACGCTGCGCACGCCATGTCGCCGGTCGGCGGGGTCGGCATCAATCTCGCCATTCAGGACGCGGTGGCGGCGGCGAACATTCTGGCGGCGCCGCTGCGGGCCGGCGAGGTGACCGAACAGCACCTCCACGCCGTCGAGCAGCGGCGGCTCCTGCCGGTGAAGCTCACGCAGGCGATGCAGCTTACGATTCAGAAGCGGATCATCAGCCGCGTCCTGATGACGAAAGAGAAGCTGACGCTGCCGTGGCCGTTCCGGCTGTTCCGCATGTTCCCGGTGCTGCGGCGGATTCCGGCACGCATCATCGGGGTCGGCTTCCGGCCCGAGCACGTACGAACGCCGGAGGTGCCGGTCGCACCATCACGAAAATCGGCGAAGGCGGCAGCCACCGGTCTAACGGACAGCGGCGTTCCCATTCGTCGAGTTTGCGTTTCTTCAACAGCGGCGACAGTCCGAACCGGGCTGCCTGCTCGCAGAAGTCCGCGAACACAATGCCGTTGTCGGTGTATTCGATCGCGAACACCGGCTTTTTGGCGTCGATGAAGTTTCTTAAGTCGCGGCACCAGCCCTGATCGAAGCAGTCTTCGGTGACCGCAAAGTCCATCACGTCGAGCACGTCATCGGAGATGCTGGTGGCGTTCTTCAATCCGATGGCGAGACCCAGGCGACGCGCTTCGCGCGCGAGAAAGCGCATGTAGCGGATCGCGTGCGCGCGGGTGAGAGGAAAGCCGGTGCCGTTGCCGATCTCGTAAGCATCGACATTGTCGGGATCGACCGCGTCGAAACCCTTGGCTTTGCAAAGCTCCAGCCGCGCGATCATGATCGGGCCGATCACATCGAGCGCGCGGATGTCGAGATATTTCTCGCCGGGCCAGCCATCGATCGGACGGCCGATCACCTCGTCAGGGAAATCGTCTTGTCGGGGCGCCAGTCCTCCCACGAGCCCGCGCTCATGTAGCAGATCACGCGCTTGCCTTGCTGCGTGAGCGCCCGAACGGTCGCCGGCTTGGCCTCGAACAGGTCGATGTCGACGGCTTGGGCGTCGGTTATGACCCGGATTGGCGCGGTGGACAGGATGATCGCGAATGTCGTGCCGGCGGGCGGTCGCCAATGCTGAGCCGCCGCGGGCGTGATGCTCGCGAGCAGCAGGGCAAAGGCAAAGATTCGGATCACGACTTCATTCCAGCCGGGGCGACTTGCGAATTCGTTAAACCCATCTCGTCCAGCGCCTTGCGCACCATGCCCGAGGCTTTGGCTTCCTCAATGAATTCGCTGACATATTGCAGCGCCTGCGGGCGGCCTTTCGGCACGCAGACCGAGGTGGTCGAATTCAAAAAGCCGCCGTCGAGAACTCGCGAGCCGGGGATTTTCGGCGCCACGCCGCTGAGCGACTCGCGCGACAGCGCCATGGCGTCGAGCTCGCCGTTCTTCATTGCGGCGATGGCCTCATCGACCGCCTTGAAATCCGTGAAGGTTGCGTTCGGCGCGGTCTTCTTCGAGGTGCGCAAAGTCGCGGTGTTGGCGACGCCGCCGATGCGAACGCCGGCCGCGTTGGCGGCTTCGACGCTTGCGATCTTCGAACCGGGAGCGACGAGGTAGGTGCTCTGCAAAAGGTGATACGCATTGCCGAAGTCGACGAATTTCTTGCGCTCATCGTCGACCGGCAGGAACGCGACGTCCCATTTGTTGTCGGCGGCGGAGTTCTGGATCTCGCCCGAGCCGTCATGCGGGATGATCTCGACCGGCACGCCGAGCTTCTTGGCGAGCGCAGTGCCGAGCATCACCGCGACGCCTTTGTAGCCGCCGGCGCCGTCCTTGATGGCGAATTGCGCCGAAGGGGCGGGTGCGACCGCGATGGCGACGCGCAGTTTTCCGGTGGGGGCAAGCTCTTGCATGACGGTCTGGGCCTTCGTTGAGGTGGCGGCGATTAATAGCACGGCGGCGATGCAAAGAATTTTCACGGCGTTCTCCGGCGGCTCAATGCGACGATGATAAGCGCGAGCGGGGCGATCGGCACCAGCCGGCTCTGATAGCGGTCGGCGGCATGGGAGAACACGCCGCACACGGCCGCATTGATGATCAGCGCGAACACGACGGTCGCGGCGAATGCCATGGCGCGGTCGGGCAAATTCCGGCGAAAGAGCAGCACGCCGACGAGTCCAAGGATCGACAGCCCGGCAACCGGAATGTGGATGGCGTTGAGCGGTGCCACGTTGAACGGCGTGGCCTGCTGGCGCGCCGCCATCAGCGCCGGATAGAGCGACGGCAGGCGGTCGCGGATGGTGCCGATCGTGTAGCTGTTTTCGCCGGCCAGGAAGGCAACCTCGGTCTTGAAGGAGACGAGCTGGACCAGCGTGGCGCGCACCGCGGTGGTGAGGTGCGCGAGCGGATCGCTGACCACAGTCGCGAGGATGATACGGCGCTGCTCGTCGCTGTAGCCCTGCCAGCCGCCGAGCTTCCAGAACGGCGTGTCGTTCTTCCACAGCCAGTCGTCATAGCCGGTCGAGATGTCGGCGCGGTAGACGCAGATGCGCAAGGCCGGGTCGGGGCAGCTCTTGTCGAGGTAGCGGGTGATGATGCCGTCCTCGACCAGGCGGTTGAAGAAGAAGCTGGCGCCGCCGGGCGTGAATGACGAGATTTCCCGTGATGGCGAGATTGGAGAGCGGCGCAACGAAAAGGCCGAGCGCGAGAGCAAGCGCTGGCAAGCCCGCCGCGGGTGTTGGGACGCGAATGATCGGGAAGGATGCGAAGCAGGAAGAGCGCAAACACCAGGCCAATCGCAAGACCGAGCAGGGCCATGTGCGAGGCCACGGCGAAGATGATCACGACGACCAGCGCGGCACGCTCGGAGCGGCGCAGCGTCGCTGCGTGAAACACCAGCAGATAGATCGCCGAGCACGCCGGCGGGGAAGAACACGTCGGGCATGAGCTGGCTGGCGAACCAGGGCAGGCTGGTGGTCAGCGCCAGCACGACGACGATGCCGAGGGCGAGCGCGGGCCGCGCCAGGCCGTGGGCGCGCAGAACCAGGAAAATCAGCCACGCCATGATGAGCGCCTGGACGGCGATGTTCGGCCAGAAATGAGAGCGGCGCGCCGGCCAGGAGGAACGCGCCGTAAAGCGCCGAGCGGCCCATTTCCAGGGTGCCGAGCAGCGGCCGCTCCAGATAGCCGCCGGTATCGGGATAGATCAGCGGAAAGCCGTTCCACAGCGCCGGCGCCAGCAGCACCAGCGCCATGACGGCGATGGTGGCGCTCCAGATCAGGACGTCGCGGCTGGCGGCGTTCGGCCATCCCGCCTTAACGCACTGGCGGCGCGTAGGGGTCAAGCTGCGGTGCGGTCTTGCGCTCGGCGGCGAATTGCAGGGCGGCGATCGCGACGGTGAGGCTGATGAGCCAGATGATGCGCGCGCCGTAACGGTCGTGCGGATTGGACAGGATGCCGCAGAACGCGGCATTGGCGAGCACGGCGATCACCATCATGCCGGCGAGTTCGCGGATCTTGCTCCAGCTCTCGCCGCGCATGGTGAGGAGCAGCGGGAGCATGATGAGGGCGAGCAGCGCGAGCGGGTAGTGCAGGGCGTTGATGTCGGGAAAGCCGAGCGGGCCAACTTGCTGACGCGCGGCCTGCATCTGCGGCACCGCCCAGGGCGTGTGGCGCTTGATGATCGCGTAAGTGTGCCAGACGTCGTTGCCGACGCCTTCGCCGGAGCGCACATTGATGAGCTGGCGCGCGAAGGCGTTGGCGGCGGCTTGAGCCTGCATGGCGGGATATTCGCGCAGGCTCTCGAGCGCGATCTTGCCCATCTCGTCGCCGAGCCCGGCGAAGCGGCCGAGCTTGATGAAGACCGGATTGCCCCAGAACCAGGCGTCGGCGTTGCGCGGCAGCTCCGCGCGATACGGGCAAAGCTTGAGCTTTGCGTCGGGGCAGTGATCGTCGAGATAGCGGTTGACGATGCCGTCCTGCAGCATGCGGCCGAAGGCGAGCGAGAGGCCGCCCGGCGTCCAGGCGAGCCGGCCGCTCATCGCGTAATTGGTGACGAACACCAGCAGCGCGCCGAACATGAGCGCGACGAGGCCGTCGCGCAGGCGCGTGAGCGAGATACGTTTGGCGGTCTGCGATGCGCCAAAGGCCGGCGGCGAACAGCATGGCGATCAGGACGGCGAGGGTGGCGCTATGGGTCGCGCCGGCGGCGGCGACGAGGGCGATCAGGCCGATCCGTTCGGCGCGGCGCAGTTCGCTGCCGCGGGCGATCAGGAGGTAGAGGCCGAGCACGCCAAGGCCGCAGAAAATGTCGGTGAGCAGGATGGCGGTGAGCCACGGCAGCGTCGTGAAGGCAGACAGCGCCGCCGATCGTGCCCAGCAGGATCAGCGGATGGCGGAAGCCGTGGACGCGCAGCATCAGCGCGACCACCCAGGTCGTCAGCGCGGCTTGCACCACGACGACCGGCCAGAAATTCCACCACTGCCCGGCGTTGAGAAAGAGCCCGTACAGCACGGCGCGGCTCGGCACGAGATAGCCCTCGTACCAGCGCACCAGATAGCCGCCAGTGTCGTATTGCAGGAGCGGGAAGCCGTTCCACAGCGCCGGCGCGCATAGCGCCGCCACGCACAAAACGGATACGAGCCCCCACCGGGCGCGCTCGCGCATGATCCTCCCCCAGCCCCGCTTTTATTCTCGTTGCCGGGAACTTTAGCGGCTTGACCCGGCCGCGCCTAGAGACGACATCTCGGCATTCCTACAGCCCGATAACGCGCATGTTCGTCACCTTCTTTCATGAGCTCAAAGCCGCCGGCGTGCCGGTGACGTTGCGCGAATATCTGACGCTGATGGAAGCGATGGAGGCCGATCTCGCCTCGCGGCGGGTCGAGGACTTCTACTACCTGTCGCGCGCCACGCTGGTGAAGGACGAGCGCAATCTCGACAAGTTCGACCGCGTGTTCGGCCACGTGTTCAAGGGGCTCGAACTGCTGAGCGAAGGCATCGAGGCCGACATCCCGGAAGAATGGCTCAAGGCGCTCGCCGAAAAATTCCTGACCGAAGAAGAGAAGAAGCAGATCGAGGCGATGGGCGGCCTCGACAAATTGCTGGAGACGCTCAAGAAGCGGCTCGAAGAACAAAAAGGCCGCCACCAGGGCGGCAGCAAATGGATCGGCACCGGCGGCACGTCGCCCTACGGCAATTCCGGCTACAACCCGGAAGGCATCCGCATCGGCGGCGAGAGCAAGCACCGCCGCGCGGTGAAGGTCTGGGACAAGCGCGAGTTCAAGGACCTCGACGACGAGGTCGAGCTCGGCACCCGCAACATCAAGGTCGCGCTACGCCGCCTGCGCAAATTCGCGCGCACCGGCGCGCCGGACGAGCTCGATCTCGACGGCACCATCAAGGGCACCGCGCACAAGGGCTATCTCGACATCCACATGCGGCCGGAGCGGCACAATGCGGTGAAGGTGCTGTTGTTCTTCGACATCGGCGGCTCGATGGACTGGCACATCAAGGCGACCGAGGAGCTGTTCTCGGCGGCGCGCTCCGAGTTCAAGCACATGGAGCATTTCTACTTCCACAATTGCCTGTACGAGCGGGTGTGGAAGGAGAACCGCCGCCGCTTCCAGGAGACCAAGCCGACCTGGGACGTGCTGCACACCTATCCGCACGACTACAAGGTCGTGTTCGTCGGCGACGCTGCGATGAGCCCTTACGAGATCATGACGCCGGGCGGCTCGGTCGAGCACTTCAACGAGGAGCCCGGCGCGGTGTGGATGGAGCGCGTGACGCGCACCTATCCGGCCTGCGTGTGGCTCAACCCCACACCGGAGGGCGAGTGGGGCTACACCCACTCGATCGGCGTGATGCGGCAATTGATGGGCGGGCGGATGTATCCGCTGACGCTCGACGGGCTCGACCGCGCGATGCGGGAGCTGGTGCGCTAGCTACTTGCCGTCCGACTTTGACGCTGCCGTCTTCCATTGCCGTCGGAAGGCGAGGCGCCGGTCACGCCATAATCGGCAGATTTTCCGCCAAAGACCGTTGCCGGATAGCCCTCGGCAGCCAGCCCGCGCTTGAGAAGCTCACGGACCGCCGCCGCCCGGCTCGGCATCCGGGTCTTGAAGCGGAAATCGTCCAGAACGACCAATTCGTCGGCTGACAGCATGATTTGCAGCCGTTCGTCGCGAGAATGATCCGATTGACGACATTCCAACCCCCTTTTGGCCTGCCGCTATGGAACTCTTGTGCCACAAGTTAGTTCCTGACGCCACTTACTCAAAGAGGGTAGACAGCTCAAATAGGCGTGATCAGGGGGATGGCGCTCCTCTCTCAATAGCCGCAGGCTACTCAATGTAAGTAATTGATATTGCTGTGGAATTCGTCGAATTAAGTTGACGGCGGCGGGGAAGGGCGTAGCGTGATGCCCATGACCACATCTTTATCAACCCGACAGAAACCGGCCTGCACCACCAAGCTTCGCGCAGGTGCGCACGCTGCGACCGCCCAATGCGTCTGCAGGGCATCGAGCCGCACATGCGGCTGCCCGATACCGACCTGCACACCTATGGCTGCATCAATTGCGGGACGACCGAAGTCCTGATGGCGCCCATCCGCCCCCTCGGCCGTAACGGCGGCGGCGCATAAACGAAATCGCTGCAGCGGCCCAAAAATGAAAATCGCCGGGCAATGCCCGGCGATTTTTTATCGTATGAGATCGTCCGCTAGGCTGCGTTTGCTGAGCGCAACATCGGCAGCGGATCGCGTGCGAGCTTCTGCTGCTCCAGCGTCATGACTTCGCGCATCAGCCGGCCGAAATCCTTGCGGGCGGCTTCGAGCGCGCCTTCCACCACCGCGCGTTCCACTTTCTCGCGGCGCAGCGCTTCGTTGAGATCTTCGATCTCTCGCTCGACGCCGTCGCGGGTGGTGCGCACCTGCTCTTCGAGGAAAGCGACGCGGTCGGTGAGCGCCTTCGTGGTGTCCACGTTGCGCGCGACTTCGGCTTCCTTGCTGTTGTAGGCCTTGGCGAGCGCGCTGGCGCGCTCGAGCAGCGCGGTCTTTGCGAGATCGGCTTCGCGCAACGCGCCGTCGCGCTGGAACAGATCGGCTTCGAACGCGGCGGCGCGCGAACCAAGCATGTCGCGCTCAAGCGTCGTCTCGCTCAAGCGGCGCTCGAGCAGCCGGGTTTCCTCGCTACGCGAGGCAAGCTGCTCGCGCGTCTCGGATAGCAGCCGGTCGCTTGCAGCGGCGCGCGCCTGCAAGGCGTCGAAGCGCATCTGATGCTTGGTGACCTCGCCGGCATGACGTTCGGAGGCCTCTTCAAGCGCGGCGGAGAGGCGGCCGCGCTCGCTGGTCACTTCAGCGAGCGTGCCTTCGACGTTACGCAGGCGGCCTTGCAGCGCGGTGAGCGCGCTTTCGGCTTCGGACAAACGCCGTGCGGCGCGCGAGGCTTCCGCCACGGTCTTTTCGAACGAAGCGTGCAGCGCGCGTTTCTCGTCTTCGATCAGGACGAGCTTCTGGCGCAGATTGTTGAGTTCGCCTTCGAGCTGAGCGGTGCGCTTGTCGGCGGCGGCGAGGCGGTTGGCGACGCGCTCATTCTCGTCGCGCAGCGAGCGCGTCTCGGCGGTCTCCTGGTTGAGCCGGCCTTCGAGGTCGGCGAGTTGCGCCTTGCGGGCTGCGAGGTCGATGGCAAGCTCGCCGCGCACGGTCTCGAGCGCGCGGGCGGCGTTCTCTGCGAAGGCGAGGTCCTTGCGAAGCTGCCCGGCGTCGCGCTCGGCGGTGACCGCCTTGCGCTCAAGCTCGCTGACTTCGTTGCGAATCTTGCCGTAAGCCGTGCGGGTGGCTGAGAGCGCGGCCTGAAGATTGATCTTTTCCGCCTTCTCGGTCTCGAATTCGCGCAGCGCCTTCGATACCGGCCCGACCAGCTGGATGACGGCATTCTTGATGCCGTCGAGCTCGCCGATCTTGGCATTGGCGTTGAGCAGGAGGTTGCGGAGCAACTCGTTATTGCTGCCGAGTTCCGCGCCGATCGTGGAGAACAGCTCTTCGTCGACGTCGATCGGGGTGTTGTCCGGTCCGTCGGCGAGCTTGATCGCCGTCGGCTTGCGGTTGAGGAGAGCCGCAATCTTGCTCATCGGGAAGTCCTTGGTGCGCCGATCCGCCCGGCCGAAGCGACGCCGAATCACCTCAAAACAATCTTACAGCGAACCTGATTTACGAAGGTTAACGACTGGTTAAGAGGCGCCGATTTAGTGGCTATCGGACAAGGTGTTAGGGCGGCCACGGGCCTTGCGGCGAGCCAGTGGCCTTCGGCCCTGTTTAATGATTCGCCCGGTAGGAACCTATGGCCTGCCTCGAACATTGGCGGCACGGACGCTCGGGACGCTAACGGGGACTTCATGACACGCCTATTTGCCTTGGCCTTGTCGCTACTGGTCGCCGTGCCGCTTGGCACCCAGTCCGCCGCCGCCTTCGAGGGGATCTTCACCCGCCATCCGAAGATCGATCGCCGCGTCGCCACGACCGCGACCGTGTCGGGGGTGGTGCTCGACCGTCACTTATTGGTCGCTGCTCGACTGGAGTACGAGCGGCCACAGCATCGTCCTACGGGTGGGGCGTTCTGGGCGGGGTCACCGTACGGCTGCATGGTGCTGTCGCCGATGGTCGCCGCGGCCTTGGTGCCGGAGCGGCACCTCACGACCCGCGAGGTGTTCGTGCTTCAGGGCGGATGCCTGATCCCGGTGGTCGGCGGCTGGCTGGTCAATGCGATGTTCGACGCCAATCCGCATTGGGAGGCGCATGAGCGCCCGGTGCAGGTGTCGGCCAAGCCGAAAAAGCGGACGCGCTGACTACTTCTTCCGCGCGACGAACAAGCCCTCGCAGAGCCTGAAGCTCCACGAGCCGTCCTTGCGCTGCGGCTGCAAGGTGGCGGCGACTTCGCTGGTCGCCTGATCGAGCATCGAGGAGAGCAGGGCGCGCATCGTGTCGTCGTGACGCTCGGCCCAGCTCGAGAAATCCATCGTCTTGTAGATCTCTTCTTCGTGGCCGACCGAGAAGCCGGCTTCGCGCCAGCGCATCGCGCCATTCCTGCATGGTCCAGGCCCGCAGATGGCTCGGGTCGCGGAAGCGCTCGAACGCATTGATGTAGTCGCCGACGCTGCCGGGCGGCACGACGTTGTCGACCAGCGCGAACACGCCGTCCGTTGTCAGGACGCGGTGCACTTCGCGCAGGAACGCCGGAATGCTGTCGAAGTGATGCGGCGCGATGCGGCAGGTCACGAGCTCGAAGCTCGCATCGTCGAAGGGCAGGGCCTCCGCTTTGGCGTAAGCGGTGCGGACATTGGCGAGCCCGCGCTTGCCGGCTTCGCCGCGCACCAGCTCCAGCATCTCGTCGGTGATGTCGGTGGCCCAGACGCGCGCGACATGCGGCGCGAAGATGTAGGCGACATGGCCGCCGCCGGTCGCGACGTCGAGCACGCGCCAGTCTTTCTTCGGCTGCACGAGATCGACCAGGCGCTCGAGGCTCTTGCCCTTGGCGTGCGGAGTCGAGGTGAGATAGCTGGCGGCGGTCTTGCCGAATTGTTCTTGAACGAGCGTCTTGGCCATTGCGGTTTGTCCGGAGAATCCGGCCGCGACTATAGAGCGGATTTTCGGGCGCGTAAGGCTAGCGCAGCGCTCGTTGTCGCGGTCTTTTTCCGTCAGCTCGTCGTAGCCGTGGCGGTGGCTGTAGAACATCAGCGCCATCAGCCCGCAGCCGACCAGCAGCGAAAAGAAGATGCCGCCGGCAATGGCGAAATAGCCGTAGGCGGGGATGGCGCCGGCGCCGAAATACATCCAGGCGCGGACGGCGAAATAGAGGGCCGCCACGAGCAGCGCCAGCAGTGGGACGTAAAGGAGAGCCTTGCGCATGAGGCGCATATAGGCCGCCGGGGCTGTTAGCGCGAGGCCTTAAGGCTTGAGGATCGGCTCGACGTTTTCGGCCTTCGCTTCGAGCTTTCGCTCCTTCGACCTTGGCGCGCCGGGGCCGGGCCGGTTCTTCGGCCGGGGCATCGATCGTGCCGCCGCGGCGCAGCGTGGCGCGCAACGCCGCGACCTCGCTTTGCAGGCGCGAACTGTCCTTGCGCGCGGCTTCCAGCGCGCCTTCAACGACGGCGCGTTCCATGCGCTCGCGTTGCAGCGAGGTGTTGAGGTCCTCGACGCGCTTCTCGACATTGCTGCGGTTGGCCTGGATGTCGGCTTCCAGATGCGCGGTGCGCTCGGTCAGCGAGGCGAGGCGTTCCTCGGCGCGGGCGAGCGCGGTCTCGCGCGACTTCAGCGTCTTGGTCAGCGCATTGGCACGCTCGACCAACGCGGCGCGCGACTGTTCGAGATCCTTGATCTGACGCTCGCGCGTTTCGTGCGAGGCCTCGATCTGCGCGAGGCGCTTCTCGGCATTGTTCTTGACGATCGTCGCCTCGACCGCCTTGCGGTCGAAGGCGCGCATTTCCTCGGTGCGGGCGATCAAAGTCTGCCGTGCCTCGGCGAGGAGCTTCTCGGCGGTGGCGGCGCGCGATTGCAGCGCTTCGAGCCGCATGTTGAGGTTGTTGCGCTCGGCCTGCTGCTGCTCGCGCGACTCGTCGAGCGCGGCGCTCAGACGCGCGCGATCGGCATGCGCCTCGGCAAAGTTGCCCTCGACCTTGGCAAGCTGCGCGCGGGTCGCGGCAAGCGCATTGTCGGTCTCGGTCAGCTTGCGGGTGAGGCGGGCGATTTCGGCGAGCGATTGCTCGAGCGAAGATTGCAGCGTCTGCTTTTCATCTTCGAGCAGCGCGACGCGCTCGCGCGCCGCGGCGAGGTCGCCTTCCAGGGTGACATTGCGCTTTTCCGAGGAGTCGAGCTGATCGGTCAGGGAGCGCTTGTTGTCGGTGAGGGTCTTGCGCTGCGTGGTCTCCTGAGCGAGCTCGCGCTCGAGCTCGCCGATGTGGGCATTCTGGTTGCTGATCTGCTGGGAGAGGTCGTTGCGCTGGGTCTCAAGGGAGCGCGCGGTCTCCCGCGCCAGTTCGAGATCCTCGCGCAGCCGCTCGTTCTCGGCCTCGAGCAGGGTGGCCTTTTTTTCGACGGCATAGAACTGCGCGCGCAACGCGTCAGTGGTGGCGCGGCTTTCCTGAAGCTGGCCGTCGAGGCTCAGGTTCTGGGACTTTTCCTGCTCCAGCGCCCGCAGGGCATTGTTGAATGGGTCGACGATCTTCTCGAAGGCGATCTTGAGGTCGTCCAGCTCGTTGATCTTGCGGCCGGTGTCGAACAGCAGGTTGCGGAGCGCCTCGTTCTCCTCGCCGATGCGGGAACCCACATCGGAGGGCGTTTCCGGCTCGATTTCGCGCTGGATGTCTTCCAGAGCGCGCTTGTGGCCATTGCCATTGGAGCGCCCATGGCTGCCGGCCCCGCCTTTACGGCCAAAAAGCTCGGACAACTTACTCATCAGCCCACGCTCCCCAACGCAACCCGCGCGAGATCACCATAGTCCAAGTGCAACGGAGGGCGGAAGGGCCGGAGCGCGCCGTTCAACGAAAAACACAAGCCGTCACAAGATTGTAACGCCGCGATTTGGTGGCGCGGCCGGCTTGCCGTATGGCTCTGACCCAATGTCGGAAACCGAGCCGGGCCAGGACCCAACCTACAGCTACCGGCCCTCGCTGGTCGGGGCAGCGTGGAGTTTTCGCGCCGGCGCAGACCTGCTGCACTGGACCAGCGGGAGCGACAGCGGCCGGATCCCGTATGAGCACATCAAGCGCGTGCGGCTCTCGTACCGGCCGCGCAGCATGCAGCGGCACCGGTTTGTCACCGAACTTTGGACGCATAACGGGCCGAAGGTCACGATCATCTCGACGTCGTGGAAAAGCATGACCGAGCTCGAGCGGCTGGATGGGCCATACCGCGATTTTGTTCTCGCCCTGCACCGGCATTTGGCTGCGCGCGCGGCGCCGATCGAATTCATCGGCGGCAACAATCCAATCAAGTTCTGGGTCAGCGTCGTTGTTTTTGCCGGGCTGATGGCCGGCCTGCTCGGCGTCATTATCCGGGCCGTTCAGCAGGACGCGCACGTCGCCGCGCTGCTGATCGTCGGCTTCATGGTCGTATTTTTTTTGCAGGCCGGAAATTATTTCCGGCGCAACCGCCCGGTGCGGTACCGGCCCGATGCCGTGCCGCCGGAGCTGTTGCCGAACGCCAGCTAGCCGCGCACCACCAGCACCGAGCACTTGGCGTAGCGCACGACGTGCCCGGCATTGGAGCCGAGGAAGTAGGTGCGCATCGCCGGACGGTGCGACGACATCACGATCAGGTCGGCGCCCATCGCTCCGGCTTCCTCCAGCACCTCGTGATAGATGCCGCCTTGCCGCACGACGGTCGACACGCGGCCAGCATCGGCCGAGCAACTGCCGCCGATTTCCTTGAGTGAATCTTCCGCGGTCTTTCGCTGCTGCACGTCGAAATCCGGCGGCACGTATTCGGCCAACATCACCGGCGTCATCGCCAGCACGTTGACCAGCCTGATCTCGCCGCCGG
This sequence comes from uncultured Alphaproteobacteria bacterium, assembly GCA_963788805.1. Lineage (GTDB taxonomy): Bacteria > Pseudomonadota > Alphaproteobacteria > Rhizobiales > Xanthobacteraceae > Pseudolabrys. The sequence continues at coordinate 204,963 of CAWBHU010000009.1, read as the reverse complement.
ACGCGCGCGCGAGCTCGCAGGCCGCCGCGAGCGCATGCTTCGCCAAAGCCGGATCGGCGGTGTCCACTGGAACCAGAATTTTTTTGTACATGACGGGTCCCCACTCTCCCGGTACCGGGCAAGCATGCCACGTTTTTGCGGCACGGGAAGGGGGAGGCTGCCGCCTTAATTTGTCGCGGCTGAAATCGTCTTCGGCGAGACGAAGCGCTCCAGCCGCCCGGAGCGCGGATGCAGCGCCGACCAGCTCTCGACCGCGAAGTCGAAGATCGCAAGCCCGCTGGTCGGGAAGTTCTCCCGCAACCGTTCGCGCACGTCGATATCGCCGGTGGCCGTCGAGCTGGACGGCAAACTGATGCAGGCCGGGATTGTGGCCGATCAACATCACTGTCTGCGCGGCGGCCGGCGCGCTTTTCACCACTGCGAGCATGCCTTCCGGTGTCGCATCGTAGATGGCCGCATCGACGTCGGTCGCAATGTTCCCGAGCGCCGGCTGCATCGCCGTCCAGGTCTCGCGGGTCCGCACGGCCGGCGACACCAGCACGCGATCGGGCTTGAAGGCGTGCCGCGCAATGTAGCGGCCCATCGCGGTCGCATCGGCGCGGCCGTCGGGCGTCAGTTCGCGCGCCTGGTCGCTGGTGCCCAGGGCGCCGCGTTCGGCAGTGGCGTGGCGGAACAGGAGAAGGCGGCGCATGCTGGTCATTGTGGCGATGGCATTCTAGCACGGGCGGCGATATGACGAAGCCGATGGATGCGCAAGCTGACGACACGCCGCAGCGGCTGGCGGCCACCTGGTACGACACCACTGGGGTGGAGAGCCCGCCCCGGCCGCGCCTGAATTTCGATCTCGATGTCGATGTGTGTGTGATCGGCGGCGGGCTTGCCGGTCTTACCGTGGCACGCGAGGTCGCGCGGCGCGGCTGGTCGGTTGCGGTGCTCGAGGCCGATCGCATCGCCAATGCCGCGACCGGGCGCAGCAGCGGCTTCGTCATGCCCGGCTATGCCGAAGACATCGACACCATGATCGAGCGCATCGGGCTCGATCACGCCAAGGAACTCTGGGCGCTGTCAAAGGCCGGCGTCGAATATGTCCGTGACGCGATCGCGGAAGCGGGCATGAGCGATGTCTTGCTGGGCGAGGGCTCCCTGCAGGTCTCGAAGACCGACAACTGGCGCGACCTGCGCACCAAGGCTGAACGGTTGCGCTGGATGGGGCCGAGGTCGAGGCCTGGCCGGTTGAAAGGGTGCGCGAGCAGCTTGTGACCGAGCGCTATTTCGGCGCGCTGCATCATCCGCGTGGCTTCCATATCGATCCGCTCAACTACGCGTATGGCATGGCGCGCGCCGCCGAGCAGGCGGGTGCGCGGATTTTCGAAGAGACACCGGCGATCGAGCTTGATCCGGCCGGTGTGCGCAAGCGCGTGCAAACACCCTCGGCAAAAGTCCGCGCGGCTCATGTCGTGCTCGCCGCCAATGTGCAGCTCGGCAATCTGATGCCGCGGCTTGGCGCGACGGTGATGCCGCTGACGACCTACGTGATGGTGAGCTGAGCCAATCGCAAATCTTGCCGATGCGGTGCGCTACAAAGGTGCGGTCAGCGAGGACGCCCGGGTCGGCGCCCAATTCCGGATAATCGACCGCAATCGGCTGCAGATTTCGGGAGGCGTGACAGCCTGGCCCGCGCGGCCGCAGCTCTTTGGCGCGGCTGTTGCGGCGGAAGGTGCACCGGCTTTTCCCGCAGCTTGGACCCGTGAATGCTGCGTACCTGTGGTCCGGCACGTTGGGCCGCACGCTCCACCACATGCCGCAGATCGGCGAAGTCCATCCCGGCGTCTGGATTTCAAGCGGCTTCGGCGCGCATGGCCTCAATACCAGCGCGCTGGCCGGGCAACTGATCGGCCGCGGCATCGTCGAGGCCGACGATACGTGGCGGCTGTTTGCGCCCTACGAGCTGGTCTGGGCCGGAGGCAAGGCGTTTCGCGCCGTGGCGCAGGCGGTTTATCTGGGCGCGCGACCGCTGGCGGGCATTCGCGCCGCCTGGTCGCGGCAGCGCGAGCGCTCGCGCCGGCGCAGCGATCAACGGGCGCAGACGCGTCGCGAGAAATTGGCTGCGGCCACCGCCGGGGCGAACGTGCAGCCAGCGCCGGAGACCAAGGCGCCGCGCGGGCGCGGCAAGGGAGAGGCGGCAGCGTCGATGCTCGCCGTGCCTGACGCCGGTCGAGAAGAAGGCGGAGCGCAAGAAGTCGTAGGCGCTACCGGCCCTCTCGTCGCGTCATGAAGGCGAGCCGCTCGAACAGGTGAACGTCCTGCTCGTTCTTGATCAGCGCGCCATGCAGCGGCGGGATCAGCTTCTTCGGGTCGCGCTCGCGCAGCGTTTCGGGACCGATGTCTTCCGCCATCAGCAGCTTGAGCCAGTCGAGCAGCTCCGAGGTCGATGGCTTTTTCTTCAGGCCGGGCACTTCGCGGATCTCGTAGAACAGCTTCAGCGCTTCTGCGACCAGGCGCTTCTTGATGCCGGGAAAGTGCACCTCGACGATCGCTTCCATCGTGTCCGGATCGGGGAAGCGGATGTAGTGGAAGAAGCAGCGGCGCAGGAACGCGTCCGGCAATTCCTTCTCGTTGTTCGAGGTGATGACGACGACCGGGCGGCGGCGCGCTTTCATCGTCTCGCCGGTCTCGTAGACGAAGAACTCCATGCGATCGAGCTCTTGCAGCAGGTCGTTGGGGAATTCGATGTCGGCCTTGTCGATCTCGTCGATCAGCAGCAGCGGCCGCTGCTCCGAGATTGAACGCGTCCCACAGCTTGCCGCGCTTGATGTAGTTGCGGATGTCCTTGACGCGCTCGTCGCCGAGCTGGCTGTCGCGCAGGCGCGACACCGCGTCGTATTCGTAGAGGCCCTGGAGCGCCTTGGTGGTCGACTTGACGTGCCACTCGATCAAAGGCGCGCCGATTGCCTTGGCGATTTCGAGCGCGAGCACGGTCTTGCCGGTGCCCGGCTCGCCCTTCACCAGCAGCGGACGCTCGAGCGTGATCGCCGCGTTCACCGCCACTTTGAGATCATCGGTCGCGACGTAACGTTCAGTGCCTTCAAAACGCATTCCCAAATTCCTTTCGCGCCGTTCTTAGCTCAATTCAAAGACGCGAAGGCCCGGCAAATTTTTCCCGATCGCGGCAGAAAAGGCTGCCCGGCCGATGCGCGCGCATTCACTCAACACTATTGATTTAACTAGATATTTCCCTTGGCACGCCGCTTGCGATGGCAACTGCGGGATTTTGTGCGCGCCGCGACGCACGGCGCGCCGCAAGTGGAGAAAAAGTCATGGGTATTTTTGGCGCGCTTACCTCGGCGGTCACCGGCATGCGGGCGCAGGCTTACGCGCTCGAAAACATCTCCGGCAACATCGCCAACTCGCAGACGACCGGGTTCAAGCGCATCGACACGATGTTCCAGGACATGATCCCGACCAGCATGGGGACGCGCCAGTTGTCAGGCAACGTCTCCGCAATGTCGCGGCTCACCAATACGGTGCAAGGCGACATTCAGGCCGCGTCGATCTCCACCTTCGTCGCCATCAACGGCAACGGGTTCTTCGTCATCCAGAAGCCGTCGCAATTCACCGACAACCGGCCGGTGTTCTCCGGCGTCGACATGTACACCCGCCGCGGCGACTTCCAGCTCGACCAGAGCGGCTTCCTGGTGAACGGCGCCGGCTATTACCTGTGCGGCATTCCAATCGATTCCGACACCGGCAACCTGGTCGGCAGCGTGCCGCAGCTCCTGCAATTCCAGAACGGCTTCCTGCCGGCGCAGCAGACCACCGAGATCAACTATCGGGTCAACCTTGCGGCCTATCCGCTGACCAACGATCACGACAAGACCGTGCCGGGATCGGAACTGCTCAATCCCGCCAACTTCAGCGCCAACCCGATCAATGGCGCGCCCGATGGCGCGAAGATCATCGGCAGCGGCGCCACCCTGCTGGCCGATGACGAAGCCGTCCGCACCGGCACCGTCAACCTTTCGACGCTGAGCTCGGCAGGCGGCACGCTCGACATCAACGGCACGCCGGTGACGATCGCTCCCGGTGACGACATGAACGACGTGGTCATCGCCATCAACCTGCTGACCGGCACGCACGACGTCACAGCCACGCTGAACGGCAGCAACCAGCTGGTGCTGACCAGTGCCGATGCCAAGACAGCGGTCACGATCGAAAACACCAGCTCGCTCGCGGTGCTGACCGAGCTCGGCATGACGGTCGGCACGAGCAATCCGGTCAACATCCTGACGCAAGGCGCGGCAAGCGACGGCCAGAACTTGAGAATTACAATCGGTGCCAACCTGCCGCTGGACCTCGACTTCGGGCCCGGCGACATCGAGACCTTGGGCGACCTGGCGACTGCGCTCGCAGGCCTGGCAGGCGGCACCGCCACAGTTGACCCGACCGGCAACATCACGATCACCGCAGGCAACGTCCTCGACACGATCACGATCGAAGGCGATGCCACCGCGAAGAACTTCGGCATTCAGACGCTGACCGGCATCCCCTCCAACGGCAGCGTCATCGCACAGGACGTCACCTCGTTCCTCAATCAGTCGCTCGGCGGCGGCGCGGTCACTGTCTATGACGTGTCCGGCGCCTCGGTGAACGTGCAGATGCGCTGGGCCAAGGTCGACTCGTCCTCGCTCGGCGCCGGCCATGAGGACGTGTGGAACCTGTTCTACCAGTCCGATAGCGACGCGACCGGCACCGATCCTGCCTGGGTCAATGTCGGCATCGATTATGTGTTTGGAGCCAACGGCCAGCTCGATCCCTCGATCAACAGCATCACGTTGCAAGACGTGACTGTCGATGGGGTGACGATCGGCGACGTCCGCGTCGTTCACAATACCAACGGCATCACGCAATTCGCCGACTCCAACGGCAATGCGCAGGTCAACCTGCTCGAGCAGAACGGCTACGCCGCGGGCTCGCTGCAAGGCATTGCCGTCAGCGACAAGGGCCGCGTGGTCGGCACCTATTCGAACGGCCGTACCCTCGACCTCGCCGAGATCACGCTGGCGAATTTCAGCGGCGCCAACTTCCTCAACCGTGTCGATGGCGGCGCTTTCGAGGTGACCGCGGAATCCGGCCCGCCGACTTACGGACAGGGCGGCAAGATCCTCGGCAATTCGCTGGAAGGCTCGAACGTCGATATCGCCGATGAATTCACCAAGCTGATCGTCACCCAGCAGGCTTACTCCGCGAATACGCGGGTGGTGACGACCAGCAACCAGATGGTTCAGGACCTCCTGAACATGCTGCGCTAGGCGTCCTTCGGGCGCCCGCGCGCTGGCTTAAGGACGGCGGCCGGTCATGAGTTCTCACCCAAGCGCTTGCCGCGGCGGTTTCGGGCCTGCGCGTCAGCCAGGCGGGCCTGTCGATCGTCGCCGGCAACGTGGCGAACGCCGGGACGCCGGGCTACGTCCGCAAGACGGTCAGCCAGATCACGCTGGCGCCCGGCGGCAATGCGACCGGCGTGCGCATGACGGGCGTCCAGCGCCAGCTGGACGACTACGTGCAGCGGCAGTTGCGCGGCGAAAGCGCCGGCGCCGGCTACGCCGATATCCGCGCGCAATTCTATCAACGGCTGCAACAGCTCTACGGCCAGCCGGGCTCCAGCACCTCGATCAGCGGGGTGTTCAATAATTTCACCTCGGCGCTTCAGTCGTTGTCTTCGAGCCCGGACGATTTCTCCTCGCGTAGCGCGGTGCTCAGCGGCGCGCAGGCGCTGACCCAGCAGCTCAACGACATGTCGAGCGCGATCCAGACCATGCGCCTCGATGCCGAGAACGGCATCGACAATGCGGTGTTCGAAGCCAACGCCGCCATGTCGCAGATTGCCAGCATCAACGCCAAGCTTGGCACCGGTGCTGGCGACCTCGCGCAAGCCAGTCTTGAAGATCGAGCGCGACGCGGCGATCGACCGGCTGTCGCAACTGATCGACATCACGGTGCGCCGCGGCGACCACAATCAGGTATCGGTGTTCACCGGATCCGGCGTGCAGCTGGTCGGCGCGCAGGCCTCGCAATTCCGATTTTCTCCGGCGGGCACCATCACCGCTCTGTCGCAGTGGGACAAGGATCCGACCAAGAGCCTGGTCGGCGAGCTCAGCCTGATCACGCCGGCCGGCGGCGTGACCGACATGCTGCGCACGGGCGGCATCCGGTCCGGCCAGATCGAGGCCTATCTCCAATTGCGGGATCACGATCTGGTCGAGGCGCAGAACCAGCTCGATACCCTGGCGGCGGCGCTGTCGCAGTCGCTTTCCGACCGCACCATTGCGGGCAGCGCCGTCACTGCGGGCCTGCAAAACGGCTTTACGATCGACGTCGGCAGCCTGCTCGCCGGCAACGCGGTGACCGTCACCTACACCGACAGCGTCACCAACAAGCAGCGCACGCTGAACCTGGTCCGGATGGACGACGCGTCCATGCTGCCGCTGCCGACCGGCACCGGAACGACCAAGACCATTGGGATCGATTTTTCCCTCGGCATGGCTGACGTCGTGTCGCAGATCAATGACGCGCTCGCCAACACCGGCATGAGCGCGAGCAATGCGGGCACGGTTATTCAGCTGCTCGATGACGGCATCAACGATACCGTCACCATCAATTCCGTATCCGCCAGGGCAACGGCGAATTCATTCACGAGCGGCAGCGCGGAGCTGCCGTTCTTCCTGGATAACGGCTTCGCCTATACGGACCTTTATAGTCCGGCCGGCCGCCAAAGCGTCGGGCTCGCCGGCCGCATTAACGTGAACGCTGCGCTGCTCGCCGATCCGAGCAAGCTCGTCATCTACGGCAGCAACGTCGAAGCCGGCGACACGACGCGGCCGGAATTCCTCTATCAGAAGATCGTCAGCGGCACGCAGGCCTTCGCGCCGAACTCCGGCATCGGCCTGGAGTCGGCGCCCTACACCGGCACGCTGGGCGAATTCCTTGGGCAGGTGCTCAGCAAGCAAGGCGCGGCTGCGTCGAATGCCGACACCCTGCAGCAGGGCCAGCAAATGGTGCTCAGCGCCCTGCAGCAGCGCTATAGCGACGGCTCGAGCGTCAATATCGACCAGGAAATGACGATGCTGCTGACGCTGCAGAATGCTTATGCGGCGAACGCGCGCGTGATGGCCACGGTGAAAGAAATGTTCGAACTGTTGCTGGCGATGTGAGGCGCTGATGGCTCTGGGCTATATCGGTTCGATACCCTCGCCGATGCTGCAGTCGATCGTCGACATGCGGCGGCGGCTCGATGATTTGCAGCGCCAGCTCGGCAGCGGCCAGAAGTCCACGAACTATGCCGGGCTTGGCCTCGACCGCGGCATATCGGTAAGCCTGCGGCGCCAACTCGATACGACCGCGAGTTTCGACGCCACGATTGCGACGGTCGGCGTCCGGATGTCGGTCGCGCAAACCGCGCTGAGCGGCGTCAGCAGCCTGAAGCATACGATCAGGAGCGGCACGCAGGAATCGGTGTTTGCGATCGACCAGATCCGGCCAGACCGGCCAGCAGAGGGCGGCGCTTACCGGACTCAACCAATTGGTCGCGTTGCTCAACAGCCGCGCCGGCGACCGTTATCTGTTCTCGGGCCAGGCCATCGATCGGCAATCCGTCGCTTCGGCCGATCTGATCCTCAATGGCGACGCGACCCATGCCGGCCTGAAGCAGATCATCGACGAGCGCCGCCAGGCCGATCTGGGTGCAAACGCGCTCGGGCGGCTCGACCTCAACAGGGTCGGCACCGACGTTACGCTCGATGAGGATGGCGCACACACCTTCGGCCTCAAGCTGACGGGCGCCAGTTCGACGCTGACCAATGTGACGCTGACCGCGCCGGCGGGCTCGCCGGCCGGCATGAGCGTCGATTTCACCGGCATTCCCGCCGCCGGCGGCTCCGTCACCGATCGACGTCACCTTGCCTGACGGCTCGACGCGAACCTTGAAACTGACGGCAACGACCGACTCGCCGCCCGCCGCCGGGCAATTCACGATCGGCGCGACGGCCACCGACACGGCGATAAATTTCCAGGCCGCGCTCGACTCCTCGCTGACCACCCTTGCGGCGACCGAGCTGACCGCGGCGTCGGCGATGACGGCTGCCGACAACTTCTTTGCCGATCCGCCGCAGCGGGTCGATGGCCCGCCATTCGACAGCGCGACCGCGCTGATCGACGGCACCAGCGCCGACACGGTCACCTGGTACACCGGAGAAAATGGGGCGACGCCGGCCCGCGCAACCGCGTCAGCCCGCATCGATCCGACCATGACGGTGAACTACGGCATGCGCGCGAACGAAGACGCTTTGCGCGCGGCGATGCAGAACATCGCGGTGTTCGCCGCGGTGACCTCTTCGCCGAGCGACCCGAACGCCGATGCCGCTTACCGGGCGATGGCGGGACGCGTTGCGCGCCGGCCTGGTCGGCCGAGCAAGGGCAACAGCGCGTGGCTGACATTCAAGCTGAGATCGCCGCCTCCCAGACGGCGTTCACCGCGGCGAAGGATCGGCATGCTCAGACCTCGAACATGCTGACCGACTTGCTTCAAAGTATTGAAGGCGTGTCGGAGGAACAGGTCGGCGCGGAGATCCTGTCGCTGCAGACCAGCCTGCAGGCCTCGCTGCAAACCACGGCCATGCTGTCCAGGATCAGCCTGGTGAACTTCCTCTAGTTTTGCGGCGCGTTGAAATGCAAAAGCCCCGGCCGATGGCCGGGGCTTTCGTTTGAGGTCGCTTTGCGTCAGCCGCGGGCCAGCAAGCCGCCGGCGATCTCGCGATTGATATTGATCAGCGAGCCGAGCTGCTCGGGCTTGGGATTGGCGATCGTCGCCAGCGTCTGCTTCATCACGAAGATGCCGAGATTGGCGACGTTCTGGCGAATTTCCTTCGGCAGCGGGCTGCCGTTGTCGGTAACCGAGCTCAGAAACACGCTCCAGAGCCGGCGATTGTAGCGCAGCGCGGTGTCCAGATTGTCGCGCTTGCCGCTCCAGTCGTCACGTACGGCTTGCAATTTGGCGGCTGCTTCGAGCAACAGATTGGCCTCGAGGTCACGCGGTGACGAGATCTGCTTTGCCACGTTTCCGTAAAGGCGGACGGCTTCTTTCATGCGACAACAACTCCTGCTCGAACTTGATTAGTTTTCGGGTGGTCTTGAGAGCGTTGTAGAGGTCGCCGCTTAAGATTTGATTATTGATGTTTTCAATTAGCGGCCAAGCACTTGGCGCGGCCGCGACGAAGTCGCGCAACAGCGCAAAGTAAGTCTCGTGGTGCTGGCGCGGATCGCGCGACGTGTACATCAGCTGCACCGCCAAATAGATGCGCTTGGCCGGCGTGTCGGCCCGCCTGGCCGTCATGATGTCCTTCTCACGAAGGATCGGCGTGCGGCCGTCGACCACAAAGCGGGTGCGCTGATCAGAATTGGTGATGACGCATTCTCCGATGAGAATACGCTCACCCGGCTTGAGCTCGATGCGCAGCGCCATCGCCGCGTTATCGGCCCGGCACGGTTAACCGGGCGTAAAAAAAGCGGGGCCCGAAGGCCCCGCTCTCATTTCGTTGCTTGTTGCGGCTATTAGCCGAACAGGCGGAGCACGTTCTGGCTGGCCTGCGCGGCGAGCGACAGAGCGGTGGTCGACAGAGACTGGCGGGTCTGAAGGGCCAGCATGTTGGCGCCTTCTTCGTTGGTATCCGCCAGAACCAGGTTGTCGGCGCCGGTCTGGAGCGTGTTGACCATCGCCTTGGTGAAGTCCTGGCGGGTCTGCACGACCGAGAGGCTCGAACCGAACGACACGGCCTGCGCACGCAGCGTGCCGAGAGCCGCCGTGAGGTTGTCCAGGGCGTCGCTGACGTCCAGGTCGGTCTGGAAGTCGTTGGTCGAAGCCGTGACGCCGAGACCGGCGGCATTGAAGGTGACGCCGCTGATCGACTGCGTCGAGGTGCCGGTTTCGTTGAACGTCACCGTCAGGCTGTCGCCGTTGAGCAGGTTGACGCCATTGTAGCCCGAGTCGGCAGCGAGGTTGTCGATCTGGGTACGGATGTCGTCGAACTGAGCGGCGAGCGAGGTACGGCTGGAGTTGAGCGTGCCAGCAGCGGTCGTCGCGGCCGTCAAGCCGAGAACCGCCAGATCCGCCGCCGAGCCCGTGCCGGCGATCACGATAGATGGTCGTGCCGGTTGCTTCGAGCTTCACATGGCCGCCCGCGTCAAGCGAGGCGCGAACTTCCAGGTTGGCGGTGTTGTTCACGGCATCGAGGAAATCCTGAACCGTGTCGGCGGCCGCAGCGGTATAGGTCGCTGTGGTGGTGCCGTCGTTGACCGTGATGGTCTTGGTCGCGGTGATGGCCGAGATGTCGGTCGTCGCGGTCAGACCGGCGACAGAGCCGGTGACCGACGCGGTGCTCGAGGCGCTCTGAACGGCCTGGTTCGCGATCGCCTGCGCGCTCTGCACAAGCTTCGTGAGCGAGGTGATGCCGGTGTCAGCTGCCTTGATCGTCTGAACGCCGTTGGCGATCGAGTCGAGCAGGGCGGTCAGGTCGCTGGCGCGGTTGCTCAGTGACTGAGACGTGAAGTAGCTGATCGGATTATCGAGAGCGGAGTTTACTTTCTTGCCTGTGGCGAGACGGTTCTGCGTCCGGGCCATCAAGTCAGCTGTCGTCTGCAGAGACAAGAGGTTCTGCCGGACGCCAGAGCTAAGTGTAATATCACCCATCGGAGTAGACCTTTCTGGTACGAAGGAACAGACTTTTTGGCCCGGTGATCTTTCGGATCTCGGGGTCGCGGTGAATGTGCCAGCAGGTCACAAAAACTCGGTTAAGCCGTATGGTTAATGAGTTAATACCGCGCAAATCGTTCCATTAAGATTTTCAAAAATCTCGTAGCGCGCCGCAGACGACGCTTGTTAACGAAGCGCTAACGATTGAGGCGCGGCTTTAAGCCGAGCGGCTGACCGCGATCGGCTGCCGGTTCTTCGGCCGCGCGACGGTCGCGCGACCGCTCGCGCCGTAAGTCTGCGGCACCTGGGCGCGGTTGATCTCATCCGACACGCCGCGGACGATTCCCTCCGACACTGCGTGCGCCGTCGCAAGCACGGTGAGGTTGATCTGCAGCACCGCATGGAAAGAGTCATGACGGCGCCGCAGCTCGGCGAGCTGATCGGGCAGGCTGCGCGAGAGAAATGGCCGGCTCGCTTTGATGCGCTCGGTGGTGGCGAGATAGGTGCCGGCGAGCTCCGACTTTGCCGCGGAGAGGCGTTCGGCTTCCGACAGCTTGCCGCCGCGCACCAGCGCCGTCTCCTCTTCGACCGCGGCAAGCAGCGCATCCATGATGCGGCCGAGATCGGCGATCACCATTTCGGCTTCGCCGACGCTGGTGATGCCGGGAAGGCTTTGCGGGGCGTTCATGTCTGTCCTGCCTGTCGTTCGATCAACGCGCGATGGACGCTGTCGGAAAGTCCGATGCCGCCGGCCTTGACGAAGCTCTTGGAGTATTCGTCGGTGAGGAACGAGCGCCATACGCCGCTCGCGCCGCCGCCGCCGAACGGGCCTTCGCCGGAGATGTTGGTGAACATCTGCTGGAACATCGAATTGAGAAACACCGCCTCGAAGTCCTGCGCGAGAGCCTTGGCCTTGTCGGCGCCGACGCCGCCGAGCTTGGGTGCCTTGGCGCGCGCCGCATCAAGTGCGTCGAGCGCCGAGATGCCGGGGGTGGCCATCGCAATGCCATTTGCCATCACATCACCTCGATGTCGGCCTGGATTGCGCCTGACGCCTTGATCGCCTGAAGGATCGAGATCATGTCGCGCGGCCCGATGCCAAGCGCGTTAAGGCCGTCCACGACGTGCTGAAGCGACACGCCGTCCCTGATCATGGCGAGCTTCTTGCCGTCCTCCGTCACGCCGACTTGCGTGCGCGGCACGACGCGTGTCTGTCCGCGCGAGAACGGCGCGGGCTGACTCACTTGCGGCGTCTCGGTGATCGCGACAGTGAGGTTGCCTTGCGCGACCGCCACCATCGAGACGCGCACGTCGCGTCCCATCACGATGACGCCGGAGCGCTCGTCGATGACGATCTTCGCCGGCAGATCGGGCTCGACCTGGAGCTGCTCGATCTCGGTGATCAGCTCGACGACGTTGCCGTGATATTTCGGCGGGATCGTAAGCTGCACCGTGGATGGATCGAGCGGCTCGGCAGTCGGCTGGCCGATGAAGTCATTGACCGCCGCGGCGATCCGCTTGGCGGTGGTGAAGTCCGGATTGCGCAAGGCCATGCGCAACTTGGCCGAGCCGGTTGAGCGCGAAATCGATCTCGCGTTCGATCAGCGCGCCGTTGGAGATGCGGCCGACGGTCGGCACACCCTTGGTGACTTTCGCCGCGTCGCCTTCGGCGGAGAAACCGCCGATCGCAACCGAGCCTTGCGCAACGGCATAGACATTGCCGTCCGCGCCGAGCAGCGGCGTGACGAGCAGCGTGCCGCCTTGCAGGCTTTTTGAGTCGCCAAGCGCGGAGACCGTGACGTCGACGCGCGTGCCCTGCGTGCCGAATGGCGGCAGGTTCGCCGTCACCATCACGGCGGCGACGTTGCCGGTGCGCAAGGTCTGGCCGCGGATGTTGACGCCGAGCCGCTCGAGCATCGCGGTCAGCGACTGCTTGGTGAAAGGAATATTGTTCAGCGTATCGCCGGACCCGTTGAGGCCGACGACCAGGCCATAACCAATGAGCTGGTTCTGGCGTACGCCTTCGAAGTTTGCGAGGTCCTTGATCCGCGATGCGGCGCCGGCTCCCACCGGATTCATCGCGATCAGGACCGCCGCCAGCAAGGCGGTCAGGTTTTTCCGCATCACTGCTCCCCAATGATGACCACCGCAAACAATGCGAAGCGCATGCCAACGCGAAATGGCGTGATTGCTGGGTTTGTGCGGCAGCGCCGGTCGCGCGAGAGCGGCATGAATGGCCGGACTGGGCATTTTTTGCCGGGGCTTTACCGGCGGTTAACCATACCGCGGCACTTTGAGGGGGCGAGGAAGTTCCGGGCCGGGGAGAGCTGACGATGCGGGTGCAAGGATCGAACGGAGCGGCTGCGGCGGCGACACCATCCGCGGCACGCCGCGCAGGGGGCGGCACTTTCCGGGTCGGCGAGGACGAGGGCACGCGAGGCAGTTCGGCCAGCGCCGGTCTGCGCACCATCGCCTCGATCGACGCGCTATTGGCCCTGCAGTCTGTCGAGGACCCGACGGAGCGCCGCAAGCGCGCCGTTAAAGGTGGACGACAGGCGCTCGACATCCTGGACGCGCTCAAACTCAGCGTTTTGGATGGGACGCTCGACCAGTCGGTGGTCGGGCGCCTGAAATCGGCAGCCGAGGGGCTCAAAGGCGGCTCGGGCGATTCCGGGCTCGATGCCGTTCTGGGCGAGATCGAGCTTCGGGTCGAGGTCGAGCTCGCCAAGGCGACCCGGAACTAAATTCCGCGTCCCGTTTCGGATCAAGCCCTTACGAATACGTCACAATCCGGCTTTCACCGGGCTCGCAAATCTTATTGCGGGTTTCTGCCGCCTGTATATAAGCCTGCGCTCGCGGGGAGGACACTCGCTAAGAAACGGAAAGTGGGGGGTTCGTCTAAAAATGCTGGCCAAAACCAAAACTTATCGGCCGACCGAAAAAGAGCCTTTTATGAATGAGCGTCAGCGCGAATACTTCCGCGTTCGGCTGCTCACCTGGAAAGAGGAAATCCTCAAGGGAGCCAGGGAAACCCTTCTGCACTTGCAGGAGGAGAACCAGAACCATCCCGATCTCGCCGATCGGGCTTCATCGGAAACCGACCGGGCCATCGAGCTTCGTGCCCGCGACCGTCAGCGCAAACTGATCTCCAAAATCGAAGAAGCCTTGGGCCGCATCGAAGACGGCAGCTACGGCTATTGCGAGGAGACCGGCGAGCCGATTTCGCTGCGGCGACTGGAAGCGCGTCCGATCGCGACGCTGTCGGTGGAAGCGCAGGAGCGTCACGAGCGCCGCGAGCGCATCTATCGCGACGACTGAGCGCTCAGGCTCACGATCGAATAAAAAAGGGCCGGCGTCACGCCGGCCCTTTTGTTTTCAGCTCAGCTTACGGGCAGGGATGACGCCTGCCGTCGTAGCCGAGATAAGTGCCGCTGCGTGGGTCATAAGACTTGAACCGCTGCGCGCAATAGCCTGCGTCGCCGCCGCCACCACCGGAATAAACCACCGGCGCGTCTTCGTAGTAACCGCCGCCGTAGTACGGATAGCCCCAGCCGTAGCCGTAGCCGAGGCCGTAGCCGAGGCCCAAACCCAATCCATAGCCGTAGTACGGATAGTAACCGCCGCCGCCGCCCCATCCCGGACGCCAATTGCGGCGCCAATTAGCGGCACCTTGCCAACGCCGCGGAGGCGCGCCGGCGACGCGAGCCCGATAGCCAGCACCAGCGAAGCGCGCTGACCACCACCCCGCCATAGAACCGCGGTGATGCACCGCCACCGGAGAAGCGTGCGCCGCCACCGCCCATCGCTGCGCGACCGCCACCGCCACCCCTGAGAAGCGTGCGCCGCCACCGCCGCCACCACCACCGCCACCTTTGTGCGAGGACGATGCCGCGGTCAGCGTTTTATTTTGCGCGGTGTCGCCGGCGACTGTCGGCGCTGCGCTCGACGAGCCGCAGCCCAGCACGAGCGCTGTTGCGGCCGATGCGAGCAGAACCTGAATACGCATGTCTTGGACTCCCTGGGTCACTTCGACTTTGCCCTAACCTGACAAACGCGCGAACACACAAAAACGTGCGGACGGGGAAATCAAAAAAATGCGCGGCCTCCGGCGGGGGAGCCGGCCGGAGGCCGCGTCGTTACGCCATCCTCGTTCGCGCGCAGCGAGAGATGGCGTGGGAGCCCGGATCAAACAGGCGTTACTGGCTATCGAGCACGCACACCTGAATCTGACATTTCATTCATCAACGCGACGACTGACGCCACGTACGGATCAGAACGGCAACAGGACGTCGAGCACCTGCTGGCCGTAGCGCGGTTGCTGAACGTCGGTGAGCTGGCCGCGCCCGCCGTAGGAGATGCGGGCCTGCGCAATCTTCGCGGAGTCGATCGTGTTGTCGCTTTCGATGTCCTCCGGGCGCACGATGCCGGCGACGATCAATTCCCGCACCTCGAAGTTGACGCGGACCTCTTGCCTGCCTTCGATCACCAGGTTGCCGTTCGGCAGCACCTGCGTGACGACGCCGGCGACGCTGGTGGTGAGCGCTTCCTGGCGCTGGACCTGGCCGGAGCCGCTGCTCGAGCGAGCTTGAATCTGCCGTGAAGATGCGGGTCGGCAGCGCCGAATTCAGGATCGGCAGTTTCTGCTTGCCGAGGAAATTGTCGACGCCGGAGTCTTCCTTATTGACCCGGGCGCGCATCGTCTCGTTGGCGATGTTGGCCTTGTCGCTGAAGTTGACCTTCACCGTCAGAATGTCGCCGATCTGATTGGCGCGCTGGTCCTTGAAGAAGGCGCGCGAGCCGTTTCGCCACAGCGAGTTCGGATTGTACGAGGCGGGCTGCAGCGCCGGCATCGGCATCTGCACCGGCTTGTAGCCCGGCCGCGTGGTTGGATTCTCCGGATGGCTCAGCGGTGGCGGCTCACCGATCTGAGCGATGCGCTCGAGGCTGGAGCACGCACCAAGCATGACGAGGAGGGCAATCGCGCTTACGCCGCGCAACATCTTCGATGCAACCATAGACGTGACTTTCATTTGTCGCCTGCGAGCGGCGGGTTATTGAGAGACGTATCGGCGGAAGCGATCAGCGCGCGGCCGCATCGAGATCACCGTGATCTCGCCGCGGCCGGTGATGGTGCCGCGCAAGGTGCGGTTCGACTGCACGTTGACGACGTCGATCGAGTTGCCGAGCGCGCCGCCTTCGGTGGCCTTGCCGCGCACCGACAGCGTCACGCCGGGCACCTGATAGGTGATGGTGACATGCTCGCCGCGCTGCACGATCTCCGGCTTCATCAGCTCTGCATTACGGAGCGGGCGATCCGCCGCAGCGGATGAGCGCGGCGCCAGGCCGATCGCCTGTTCGGGATCGGTGATGGTGTCGCCGGTCAGCCGCGCGCGAGGCACGCGCTGAACCGCAATGTCGCCGGCCTTGATGATTTCGCCGCGGGCGAGAGAACGCGTCAGCGTCACCACCTCGGTGGTGGGAAGGCGGTGCCGAACAGCCGCGCGTTCGCGGCGATGCCGGCGATTTCGATCATCGCATCGAAGCGTCCGCTGCGGGCGTCGTAGCGCAGTTGGGCAACGCGCGCCGGCTCGGTGAACGCCGGCTCGACGTGGACGGTGCGCAGCGGGCGATCGAAGCCAAGCGAGACGTCTTTTGCGTCGCCGAGATTGTGCTCCTTGGCGAGCGCGCTCGTGAGCAGCGCCTCGATCTCCTGCGGCGGGATCGCACGGCTCGCGCGCGTGACCGAAACATGCGTGAGCGAGCCGGCTTCGAGTCCGACCAGCGAGTGCGCGCGCAAAGCTTCCAGCACTTGCGCGACCGGCACATTGCCGGTGTCGCCGAGCGCCGGCGCGCGGAACACCGGCGCGTTGGCGACGATGCCGGCGTTCTCGACGAGGTCGCCGATCCGCACCAGGCCGCCGGTCACGATTGCTTCGGCGCGCAGCGCTGGCCGCGTCTCCTGCGCATTGGCGAGCGCGGTAACGATGAGGATCAACGAGGCGGCGAGGACGAAGATGCGAATGATCATGGTCCTACCTCAGCGCATCATGTTGGATGTGGCCGACAACATCTGATCGGCCGCGGTGACGACCTTGCCGTTCATCTCGTAGGCGCGTTGCGCGGCGATCAGGTCGGAGATCTCGCTCACCGCCTCGACATTGGCTTGCTCGAGATTGCCCTGCTGGATATCGCCGGCGCCGTCGGTGGACGGCACGCCGTCTTGCGGGGTTCCGGAGGCCGGTGTTTCCTGGAACAGGTTGTCGCCGATCGAGAGCAGCCCCGCCTTGTTGATGAAGCGGGTGAGGGTGAGCTGACCGATCACGACCGGCGCGGTCTGGCCCTGCTGCGTGGCCGACACCTGGCCCTGCGAGTTGATGGTCAGCCCCGTCGAATTCTGCGGGATGGTGATGCCGGGGTTCACCACATTGCCCTGCGCGGTGACGATGCGGCCTTGCGCATCCATCTGGAACGAGCCGTCGCGCGTATAGGCGAAAGTGCCGTCCGGCAGCTGGATCTTGAAGAAGCCTTCGCCGCGGATCGCGACGTCGAGCTCCGAGCCGGTCGGGGCGAGTGTGCCCTGGTTCATCAGCCGCGGCGTACCGACAGTTTTCACGCCGGAGCCGAGATCGACGCCGACCGGCAGGATGTTGCCCTGGTCGGAAGTCTGCGTGCCGATGCGGCGCACGTGCTCGTAGAGCAGATCCGAGAATTGCGCGCGCTGGCGCTTGTAGCCAGTGGTGCGCATGTTGGCGATATTGTTGGAGATGACCTGGACGTTGAGTTCCTGGGCCATCATTCCGGTTGCTGCGGTGTGAAGCGCGCGCATGAATTAATCTCCTCGCTCAGGCCGGTACATCGGCGAGCTTGCTGATTGCGCTGGTGCGCATCTCGCTTTGCTGTTGAAGGATTGTCGCCACCTGGGTGTAGCTGCGGCTAAGCTCGATCATGCGGGTGATCTCGACGACCCCGCGCACATTCGATTTCTCGATCGTGTGTTGGACGAACTTGGAGTCCGTCTCGGGTTGCGCCGCCACGCCTTGGGGCGCGGCGAACAGTCCGCCGCCTTCTTTGTTGAGGCGCGACGCTTGCGCCGGATTGAAACTGACGAGGCGAAGCTTGCCACGCGGCGTGTCCTGGATGGACGAGCCCTCGCGCACGCTGATCGTGCCTTCCGCGCTGATCGAGATATTGCGGTCGGTGCGCTGAAGCGTGATCGGGCCGCTCTCGCCGGCCACCTCGAAGCCGTCGCTGGTCACCAGCGTTCCGGTCGGCCCGATCTGCAGCGAGCCGTTTCTGGTGTAGCGCTCGCCTCGCGGCGTGTTGACGACGAGAAAGCCCTTGCCGTCGATCGCGACATCGAGCGGATTGCCGGTGCGCTCGAACGCGCCGGCCGACAGGTCGTGCCAGGTACCGCGATCCTGCACGAAGCTGACCTTGCGGTCGGCCATGATCGGCGAGGACGCCTGCGCGGTCGGCGACAGAAATTCCTCGAAGATCGAGCCGTCGGCCTTGAAGCCGGCGGTGTTCATATTGGCGATGTTGTTCGCGACGACGTCGAGCTCGCGTGCGAGCGCGACCTGTCGCGACAAACCGACCAGCAGCGTATTGTCCATTTTCGCTCCCCTTCGCGGCGCGAACCTCTCCCAAGGTCCGAACCGCTCAGTCGCCTCATGGCTCTCCCAAGCCTCAAGGCGACCAATGCTTTGCAGGGGCTGTGCCAGAGCCGAAAACTGAGTCGAGGTCAAAGACTTGAGCTGTTTGGCAGCGGGCTGCGGTGCAGGCAAAAACCGCCGAAAGGCAGGAAAACCCGGCAAAAGATTCCGCCTAAACGGCCTGCGGCAAGCTTTCATTAACCATAGCAACCTACCTTCGCTCTGAAGGGACGCCTGGGTCGCGTTCCGCGGCTTTGTATTGCTTTCCGCTGTCCGTCGGCCCGCACGCGCGAATGGGGCAGGGCATGGCGAAAGCAGCCAAACAAACGAAAACCGAAGACAAGGAAGCAGAAGCCGAAGGCGGCGAAGCGCCAGCCAAGGCCAAGAAGAAATTCGCGCTGCCTTCCATGAAAGTGATGATCATCGCCGGCGCCGGACTGATCGTCCTTGGCGGCGGCGGTTTCGCGGGATGGAAATTCTTCGGCCCGAAGAACGACAAGCCTGAGGTTGCGGTGGCGAAGCCCGCGACCTTCGTCGATTTGCCGGAGGTGCTGGTCAATCTCTCGAATGCCGGCAGCGACCGCACGCAATATCTCAAGGTCAAGGTGACGCTGGAGATTCCGGACAAGGAGCTCGTGGCGCAGATCAATCCGCTGATGCCGCGCGTGATGGACGCGTTCCAGACTTATCTGCGCGAGCTGCGGCCGACCGATCTCGACGGCTCGGCCGGGCTTTACCGGCTCAAGGAAGAGTTGACCCGGCGCGTCAATACGGCGGTCGCACCGAACAAAGTGACCGCCGTGCTCTTCAAGGAAATCGTCGTCCAGTAATCGCTGCGAACCACGACAGAACAAGCACACAGTTCTAATGGCGAAAGACCACATCGACCAAGACGCCCTGGCCGCCGAATGGGGCTTGGCGCTCGAGGCGGAAGGCACCAACGCCGACCCGGCGCAGGCGCCGCCCACAACGGGCGAAGACGCCGCCGCTGCGCAATGGGCGGCGATGGTCGAGGAGAACTCGCAGTTCCAGCCCACCAACAACAAGGGCGGGACCGAGCGCATCCTCAATCAAGACGAAATCGACAGCCTGCTCGGCTTTAGTCTGGCCGATGTATCTCTGAGCGACCGCTCCGGCATAAGAGCGATCATCGACTCGGCGATGGTGTCTTACGAGCGCCTGCCGATGCTCGAAATCGTTTTCGACCGTCTGGTGCGGTTGATGACGACCAGCCTGCGCAACTTCACCTCGGACAACGTCGAAGTTTCGCTCGACCGCATCACCTCGGTGCGCTTCGGCGATTACCTCAATTCAATTCCGCTGCCGGCGATCCTCGCCGTCTTCAAGGCGGAGGAGTGGGACAATTTCGGGCTCGTCACCATCAATTCGAGCCTGATCTATTCGATCATCGACGTGCTGCTCGGCGGCCGCCGCGGGCAGAGCGCGGTGCGCGTCGAAGGCCGGCCCTACACCACGATCGAGACCAACCTCGTCAAACGCATGATCGAGGTCGTGCTCGCCGACGCCGAGCTCGCCTTCCGCCCGCTCTCGCCGGTCAAGTTCAACATCGACCGGCTTGAGACAAATCCCCGGTTTGCAGCCATTTCCCGGCCTGCCAACGCGGCCATTCTGGTGCGGCTGCGCATCGACATGGAAGACCGCGGCGGCGCCATCGAGCTGCTGCTGCCTTACGCGACGATCGAGCCGATCCGCGCCGTTCTCCTCCAGATGTTCATGGGCGAGAAGTTCGGCCGCGATCCGATCTGGGAAGACCATCTCGCCACCGAAATCGGCCAGGCCCGCGTCGGCGTCGACGCCGTCCTCTATGAACAGCAGCTGTCCTTGCGGCAGATCATGAAACTGAGTGTCGGTGACACGCTGATGCTCGAGCTCAAGCCGGATGCGCTGGTCAAGGTCCGCTGCGGCGACATCACGCTCACCGAAGGCCGCATGGGCAAGGTCGGCGACCGGGTTGCTGTGCGCGTCGATCGACCGTTGCGGCGGCCGAAGACCACTTTCGCAATGTTCGAGAATGCTGACGGATCAACCAACAAGCGCCTGGAGGCCCCGTGAGCCACCACTTCGGCTTCATGATTGAGAGCATGGTTGCGGTCCTGCTCCTGCTCACAATTCTCTACTGTGTGCGGCTGAGCAGACAGCTGCGCCTCCTGCGCGCTGACGAGCAATCGTTGCGCGCGACCATCGCGGAGCTCATCACCGCGACCGAGATTGCCGAGCGGGCGATCGGCGGTCTCAAGACAACGATGCGCGACAGCGAACAGCATCTTGCCGTGCGCCTGGCAGATGCCGACCGCATGTCGCTGCAGTTCGACGCGCATCTCACCGCGGGCCGCGATCTGCTGGCCAAGATCGCGCGCATCACCGGCGCCTCGAAGCCAACCGAACTCACCGAAGCACCCGATGCGCGCGAGGTCGCGGTGGCCGCCGGGGCTTTCGCCGACCGCGCGCGTGCGCGAGCGTCCAGCACGCTGGCGGCATGAAAAAAGTGGACGCGCGATGTCAGGCTGATCCCGCTGGTGTTGCTGGCGACGGTTTGCCTGTTCGTGCTCAAAGTATCCGGTCTTCTCTTTGCCGGCGGCTACACGCTGGGTGAGCGGCTTGGCGGCGCCAACAAGAGTGAGCTGACGCTGACCACTGCCGATACGATCCCCGACGTTACGCCGATCATCCACGCCGACACCTCGATGCTGGGACGCTCGACCAGCACGGTCCCTTGGGCGAGGGCGATGTTCAATTTCGGCGGCGACGGTGGCGACGTCACCGGATCGGTCGCGGCATCCAAGCCGAAGGATCCGCCGAAGGACGCGCCCAAGGACGCGCCGAAGGAGCCTGCCAAAGAGGCGGCCAAAGACGCCAAACCGGCAAAACCCGCCGATCCGCCGAAAGGACCGGACGGCACGCTGGTGCCGCTCGGTGCTGACAACAAGATCCTGCCGCCGGGCGAACGCGCCATCCTCGAGCGGCTGCAGGATCGCCGGCAGCAGCTCGATGCCCGCGTCCGCGAGATGGAAATGCGGGAAAGCCTGCTGCAGGCCGCAGAAAAGCGGCTTGAGGCGCGGCTGACTGAACTCAAGGCGGTCGAGGCGCGCATCAACGCCATCGCCCAGCAGCGCGACGAAGACGAGCTCAAGCGCTTCAAGGGCATCGTCACGATGTATGAGAATATGAAGCCGAAAGAGGCGGCCCGCATCTTCGACCGGCTCGATATGAAAATCCTGGTCGATGTCTCGACCCAGATGAAGCCGGCGACGATGTCGGCGATCCTCGCCCAGATGTCTCCGGAAGCCGCCGAGCGGCTCACGGTTGAGCTGGCGAGCCGTGCTGCGGCGCAAAAAATGCAGGCGGCCGACGCATTGCCGCAGATCCAGGGCCGGCAGCAGCAGCGCTAGCGTCCAGGGTTAACGCCGCCTTAAACCCGTTTCCTTACGCTCTCCGGGCGCTCTGCCGGCACGCTTGCTTTTGCCGGAACGGCGCAGCGTAGGGTTGAGATGGTGGGTTCCTTCCGGCTCGTTGGCGTGACGATGTCGCTGGCGCTGACTGCGCTTGCGACGACGCATGCCTTTGCCGATCCGGTGAAGGGCGACCTGCGCGTCACCACCGATGCCGGTTATGCGCGCCTGGTTTTCCGCCTCGCGGAAGACGTGCCGGCGAAAGTCTCCATGTCCGGCGCGATCTTGATCGTCAGCTTCGAGAAGCCGGTCGCCGTTCCGGTCGAAACCCTCAATGCGCAAGCGCGCGACTACATCAGCGCGGCGCGGCTTGATCCGGACGGCAGCGCAGTGCGCATCGCGCTCGCGCGCAAGGTCAAGTTCAACACCATCCCGGCCGGCGAACGATTTTTTGTCGATCTGTTGCCGGACACGTGGAGCGGCGCGAATCCCGGCTTGCCGCAGGATGTGATCGATGAGCTGGCGCGGCGCATGCGCGACGCGGAAAGAGAACTGCGGCGCCAGCAGCTCGCCGTCAGGCCGCGCTCGAACGGCACGGTGCGGGTGAAGGTCGGCACACAACCGACCTTCGTGCGATACATGATCGAACTGCCGCCGCTCACCACCGTCGCACCGGACGAGAGCGCCGACAGGCTGACCGTGAATTTCGATCAGCCACTGCGCTTCGACCTTGCCGATGCCAAGGCGACGTTGCCGCCGACATTAAGCGGCATCGAGGCCGTGCTTGAAGACGACACTGCTGCGCTCAACTTCATGATCAAAGGGCGGCCCAAGATCCGCGCCTTTCGCGAAGAGAAGAATTTCATCGTCGACGTCGCAACGGCCGATCAGGCGGAAGCTGCCGGTCTCAGCCTGCAAACGCCGCCACCCGAACCGGTGAAGCCGGCCGCGCCGGCTGCTGCCCCCGGCGGTCACGCCGCCCGAAACCACACCCGCGGCGAGCGAGGCTGCCCGAAACCGGCGCCCGCGGCATCCGCACCCTGGCCGCTGCCGAAGCCGTGACAGAAGCGCCGAAGCCGGCCCCGCCGCGAGCCAGTCCTCCTCCGGCGCAGGCAGCGCCGGCTCCGCCAAAAGAACCGCGCGGCTTTGCCGCCGCGCTGTCGGCCAGCGCATCGCCGACGCCGCAGGAGCCGCCGACCGTTCCGCCAAGCCTGATGGCGACCGAGAAGACTGCGCCGCTACCGCCAACACGGCCGGCGCAAGCGGCGGCCCGAGCCGCCGCGACCGACGCAAGCGGCCGAGCCGCCGCCGGTCGATCCCAAGGCGCCGGTCAGCGTCGCCGTGCATCGGCAAGGCGGCAATCTGCGGCTGGATTTTCCATTCCCGTCCACGACGCCGGCCGCAGTGTTCCGGCGCGGCAATGTGATGTGGGCGATTTTCGACAGCGCATCGCCGCTCAACATCTCTGCCTTGCGTGACGACAAGACGATCAAGCGTGCCGCGCTGGTGCCCGGCCGCGAGGACGAAATCATCCTGCGGCTGGTGCTCGACAAGCCGCAGCTCGCGAGCTTCTTCCCCGAGGGAACCGGCTGGACGCTGATCATCGGCGAGAGCGTGGTCGAGCCGACCGCGCCCATTTCAGTGGCGCGCAGCATCGTCGGCAAGGGCCGCTCGAGCATCACCATCCCGTTTGCCGATCCGCGCGCGCTGCATCGGATCGATGACCCCGAGATCGGCGACACGCTCCTGGTCGTCACCGCGCTCGGGCCGGCGCGAGGTTTCCTCAAGCCGCAGGAGTTCGTCGAGCTGCGGGCGCTGGCGTCCGCTCACGGCATCGTCCTGCAGCCTTATGCCGACGACGTTACCGCCGAGCTTGGCTCCGACAAGGTCGTGATCACACGGCCCGGCGGCCTCTCGCTGTCGTCCGCAAGCGTGAGCCGCGACAACAGCGGCAGCGTCACGTTCGGCGCCCATGATGTTCGATACCCAGACCTGGGGCTTCGACCGGCAAGCCAAGTTTACCGACCGCGAAGGCGAGCTGATCGCACGGGCCGCGGCGGCGCCGGAGGCGAAGCGCCGTGCAGCCCGGCTTGACCTCGCGCGCTTTTACCTGGCGCGCGACATGGCCGCCGAGGCCAAGGGCGTGCTCGATGTCGTCACCGCCGACGAACGGGAAGGCGAGGGCGTGACCGGCACGATCCTCAAGTCGATCGCCAATGTGATGCTCGGCCGTGCCGATGAAGCGCTCAAGGAATTGTCCGCGCCGCAAATCGGCAACAACAACGATGCCCCGATCTGGCGGGCGATGGCCTATGCCCACCAGGGGCGGTTCGCCGAGGCGCGCGAAGGTTTCCGCAGCTCCGAGGTGGCGATCGGCGCGTTGCCGATCGAGCTGCAGCGCGTGGCAAAGCGCGAGGCGCTGCGCTGCTCGATCGAGGTGCGGGACTTCGCCGGCGCTTCCACCATCCTGCACGACTTCGAGACCTTGGGCGTCCCGCCGGAGCTGGCGCCGTCGCTGGCGCTGTTGACCGGCCGGCTCGAGGAAGGCCTCGGTCATCACGCCGATGCGCTGTCCGCCTACCGGCGCGCCGCCGCGTCAAAGGATCGCCGCGCATCGGCGCAGGGGCAACTGCGCGATCTGGTGCTGCGCTCCAAGCTCGGCGACCTCAAGGACAAGGATCTGGTCGATCAGCTCGAGATGCTGACCACGACCTGGCGCGGCGACGAAACCGAGGCCGAAGGGCTGAAAGTTCTCGCGCACCACTATACCCGCGACAAGCGCTACCGCGACGCCTTCCATGTGATGCGCACCGCATTGCTGGCGCATCCCAATTCCGATCTCACGCGCAAGATTCAGGACGAAGCGGCCACCACGTTCGACAGCCTGTTCCTCACCTCCGAGGCGGATGCCCTCCCGGCCATCGAGGCGCTCGGCCTGTTCTACGACTATCGCGCTCTGACGCCGATCGGCCGGCGCGGCGACGAGATGATCCGGCGATTGTCCGACCGGCTGGTCGCAGTCGATCTGCTCGACCAGGCCGCCGAACTGCTGCAGCACCAGGTCGACCATCGTCTGCAGGGCGCAGCGCGCGCCCAGGTCGCGACGCGGCTTGCGACCATCTACCTGATGAACCGCAAGCCGGATCGGGCCCTGGCGTGCGATCCAGCGCTCGCGCTCGTCCGATCTTGCGAGCGATCTGCGCGAGCAGCGCCTGTTGCTCGAAGCGCGCGCCTTGTCCGACATCGGGCGTCATGAGCTGGCGCTGGAGATCATCTCCGGGCGCAAGAGCCGTGAAGCGATGCGGCTGCGCGCCGATATTCTGTGGGCGGGAAAAAAGTGGCGCGAGGCCGCTGAGCACCTCGAAGTGCTGTATGGCGACCGCTGGCGCGATCCCAATCCGCTCACCAAGGCGGAGCGGGTGGACGTTCTGCGCGGCGCGATCGGTTACGCGCTCGCCGAAGAGCAAATGGGGCTTGCGCGCTTCCGCGACAAATATGCGAGCAAGATGGCGGACGGTCCCGATCAGCGGGCGTTCGAGGTCGTCACCGCGCCGATCGGCGCGAGCTCGAGCGAATTCCGCGCCGTCGCCGGCACGATCGCGAATACCGGCACGCTGGAGGCGTTCCTCGCCGAGCTGCGCAAGCGCTATCCCGATAGCGGCGAGCTTCCGGACGATACGGCGAAAGGACCGGACACCGTGCCGGCCAGCGGCGATCGCGCGGCATCCGCCGTTCCACCGCCGCCGCAGAGAGGCGCTTCCCGCACTGGCGCCGATCCGACGCCCACCGGCTCGATCCGCCGCTGCGGCGCCGGCGCGGCGCTAGCTACCCGCTGCCGTAGCTCTGGATCAGCGAGCCGGCGACCAGGCTCCAGCCGTCCACCAGCACGAAGAAGATCAGCTTGAACGGGAGTGAGACCACGACCGGCGGCAGCATCATCATGCCCATCGACATCAGCACCGAGGCGACGACGAGGTCGATGATCAGGAACGGCAGGAACAGCAGGAAGCCGATTTCGAACGCGCGCTTGAGCTCGGAGATCATGAAGGCCGGCACGAGAATGCGCAGCGACAGATCTTCCGGCTTCGCGGGTACCGGCTGCGCCGACATGTCGACGAACAGCTTGAGGTCCTTCTCGCGCACGTTCTTCTGCATGAACTCGCGCAACGGACCGGAGCCGCGCTCGAACGCCTGCTCGGCCGTGATCTCGTTATTGATGAGCGGCCGGATGCCGGTTTCGTAGGTGCTTTGCAGCGCCGGACCCATCACGAAAGCGGTGAGGAACAGCGCGAGAGAGATGATGACCGCATTGGGCGGCGCAGTCGCGGTGCCGAGCGCGGTGCGCAGCAGCGACAGCACGACGACGATGCGCGTGAACGACGTCATCATGATCAGGATCGACGGCGCCAGCGAGAGCACCGTCAGCAGCGCAATCAATTGGACGACGCGCTCGGTGAGTCCGGCGCCTTGCCCGAAGTTCACGCTGATGTCTTGCGCGAGCGCTCCGCCCGTCGCTGCAATCACTCCCGCTACCCCGGCCGCGATCGCCACTAGGCGAACACGGCGGCCGGATCTTGCGTCGGTCAAGTTTTCCCGGGTTGGCGGCCAAGCAAGTTGGCCATCTCCTGTTCGAGACTGTCGAAGGGACTCTTCTGCGCGGCCGGCGCCGCCGGCTTCGCCTCAGGCTTGGCAGCCGGGCGGGGCGCTTCGAATTTCGGCTCGGTCCTTGTTTCGGTCCTGGCTTCGGCCCTCGGTTCGCTCCTGACCGGAGCCGCAAGCGGATCGGTGACCGGCGGCTGATAGTCGGTGGGGTTCTGGCGGCGCAGCGCGGCTTCGAGCCGCTGCGCCATCTCGGCGAGGTTGCGGTCGGTTTGCGGCGGCTGCGGCGATTCCTCCGGCGGCGTCACCGGTGCAGCGGGCGGCGTCTCCGCGCGCGGAGCCGGCGCGGGCGCCGGTCGCAAGCCGCTGAAATCAAATTCGGTGCTCATCTTGCTGGCGAATTCGCTCGCGCCGATGCCGGCCAGGCTGTCGGCGCGGCGCGGCGTTTCGCGCATCGTCGGCTCGCGCGAGGCGGCAGGCGGCTCGCTCGGGACCCATGGCTCCTCCGGCACATTGCCGCGTACCGGGCGCGGCGCGACTGGCGCGACCGGAGGCGGCTCGACGGCCGGCTGCAGCGGCCAGCTGCCGCCGTTCTCGGCGACCGGGACGGAGCGCGCTGTCGGTTCGGGCGCGCGCACGTCGCGCGCGGGCTCGCGGGTGTCTCGCGCGGAGGCGCGCACGATGTTGGGCTCGACGACGACGTCGTTCGGCCCGCCGATCATCATCAGGTGCTCGACATTGTCGCGGCGGATCAGCACGAGACGGCGGCGGCCGTCGACATTGGCGGCATCGATGACGGCGAGGCGAGGCTGGCGGCCGCGCGCACCGCTGCCGAGGCGGTTCGCGCCGAACCGGCGCACCAGCCAGGCCGTGAGGCCGATCAGCGCCAGGACGACAACGAAGGCGGCAACGAACTTGGCCGCCTGCGGCATGTCGGAAAACATTTCGAACATCTCTCGCGCTCCGTTCAGGCCGCGTGTTCAGTCGAGGTTAGAATCAACTGAAAGGTTAATGCCGCAGGCACAATTTGCCGCCCCAAATACTAACAGACCCTTAACAAAACAAGGCTGCAGACAGGGCTTAGTGAGCCTGGAACAATGGCCTGCATGGTTAATGCGATCTGAATGTGGCGGTTTTGATACGGCCGATTTTTACCGCGCATTAACCATGCGCCCGGCAAAGTCTGCCTAGCGGTAAGCGCGGGGGACTCATGGGAATAGCCGACATTCCGATCTTCTCGATGCTGCGCACGCGCATGGAGTGGCATCAAACGCGGCAAAAGGTTCTGGCTGAAAACGTCGCGAATGCCGACACGGCCGGCTATCGCCCGCGCGATCTTGTCGCGCCGAATTTCGAGCGCGAGACGCATCGCCCGGTCATGGGCGTGTCGCTCTCGACCACGCAGGGCGGCCACATCGCCGGTGGCGCGACTGATCGCACGCCATTTCGCAGCCGGGCCGGCGGATATGAAGTCCGCCCGACCGGCAATGCGGTGAGCCTCGAAGACCAGATGATGAAGGTTGCCGCCAACCAGATGGATTTCCAGGCGGCGACCTCGCTCTACAGCCACAGTCTCAACCTGATCAAAACGGCGCTCGGCAGGCGCTAGCGCGCGAAGGAGGCTCTCGTGGATTTCTTGCGAACCATGGCGATCGCGGCCTCCGGCCTCAAGGCACAGGCCGGCCGGATGCGCATCATTTCGGAAAACATCGCCAACGCGGATTCGACGCCCGCCCAGGCCGGCGCCGATCCTTATCGGCGCAAAGTCCTGTCGTTCACCTCCGAATTCGATCGCGAGATTGCCGCGCGCACCGTCGGCATCGGCAGGGTGCGGCCCGACGCGAGCGAATTCCGCATGAAGTATGAGCCCGGCCATCCAGCCGCGGACCAGAACGGCAATGTGAAATATCCGAACGTGAACTCGCTGGTCGAAATGACCGACATGCGCGAAGCGCAGCGGTCGTATGAGGCCAACGTCAATCTCATCACTGCGACGCGCCGGATGATCCAGCGCACCATCGACATCCTCAAAGCATAAGGACGAGCCATGGCCACGCCTGTTTCCGCTGCCGGCACCTACGCCAGTATTGCGAAGCTGACCTCAGGCTTGGGAAAGCCGGGCGGGCGGCGGTGGAGCGCCGGAAAGCTTCGGCGACCTCGTCAAGCAAGCGCTCGCCGCCGTGAATGATGCGGGACAGAAATCCGACACGCAGGCCAAATCCCTGGTGAACGGCAAAGGCGACATGGTCAATGTCGTGACGGCTGTGGCGGAGACCGAGACCGCGATCAGCGCGGTGGTCGCGGTGCGCGACAAGGTCATCTCGGCTTACGAAGAAATCATGCGGATGCCGATCTGATGACCGGAGCAGAAACTCTCGACGTCGCGCGCGACGCGATCTTCACGCTGATCATCGTCTCGGCGCCCGTCATGCTGGTCGGCCTCGCTGTCGGCCTTGCCATTTCGCTGGTGCAGGCGCTGACGCAGATCCAGGAAATGACCATCAGTTTCGTGCCGAAGATTCTCGCCATCTTCATTTCGCTCCTGGTGGCGCTGCCATTCATGGCCGAGA
Organism: uncultured Alphaproteobacteria bacterium; assembly: GCA_963788805.1. Classification (GTDB taxonomy): domain Bacteria; phylum Pseudomonadota; class Alphaproteobacteria; order Rhizobiales; family Xanthobacteraceae; genus Pseudolabrys. The sequence continues at coordinate 175,991 of CAWBHU010000009.1, read as the reverse complement.
AGCTGCACGGCCAGATGCTGCGGATCGCCTCGCACATCATCACGCGGCTAATATCTTTATGCGCATCGACATCAGCTTCCTGCCGGCTCTCGCGGCCGCTTATCTGCTGGTGTTTGCGCGCGTCGGCACCATGATCATGCTGCTGCCGGGTCTGGGCGAAGCCAGCATGCCGGTGCGGATCCGGCTGACAATCGCGCTGGTGCTCGCTGCGATCCTGCTGCCGATCCATCGCTCGGCCTACGCGATCGATCTGACCTCGCTGACCTCGGTGGTCATGATGCTGTTCCAGGAGCTCATGATCGGCGCGACGCTCGGCCTCACGGCACGGCTCGCGATTTCAGCCTTGCAGGTGGCGGGCTCCGTGGTCGCGCAGCAGCTCGGGCTGGGCTTCGTCACCGCGGTCGATCCCACGCAAAACCAGCAGGGCATGCTGGTCGGCAATTTCCTGGCGGTGCTCGGCGTCTCGCTGATTTTCGCCACCGATATGCACCATCTGATCATCGCCGCGCTCAATGACAGCTACAAAATCTTTGCGCCCGGCGAGATGCCGCTGGTCGGCGATGTGTCGCTGCTGGTGACGCGCACCATCGCCTCCGCCTTCAAGATCGGGATTCAGCTTTCCGCGCCGTTCCTGGTGTTCGGCCTTCTGTTCAATCTCGGGCTCGGCGTGCTGTCGCGGCTGATGCCGCAAATGCAGGTGTTCTTCATCGGCCTTCCGGTGACGATCCTGCTCGGGCTGGTTCTGCTGCTGATCGTGATCGGCGCCATGATGGGCACCTTCATTTCCTACTTCGAAAGCGTGCTGCAGGACCTCGCCCCGCATTCGTGACGCATGGCCGACGACCAGGACAATAGCCAACGCACAGAAGATCCGACGCAAAAGCGCCTGGACGACGCGCTCAAGCGCGGCGACGTCGTCAAAAGCCAGGAGGTCAACACCTGGTTCATCATGGCCGGCGCCACTTTGGTGGTGATCGCGTTCTCGACCACGATGAGCCAGAGCCTGACGACCACCATGAAGGGCCTGATTGCCAATGCGCATCAGTTGCGCATGGACGGCAGCGGGCTTCTGTGGCTGTCCAGCAAGATCGGGGGCGAGCTGCTCGCCGCGCTGGCGATCCCGTTGGTGCTGCTCGCGCTTGCGGCGATCGGCGGCAACATGGTGCAGCACCGCCTGGTGTGGACCACGGAGAGCATGGCGCCGAAGCTCAACCGCATCTCGCCCGCATCCGGCGCCAAGCGGATGTTCGGCGCGCAGGCGCTGGCCAATTTCGCCAAAGGGCTGCTCAAGCTCGCGGTGATCGGCGCGGTGTTCGTCGCCCTGATGTGGCCGGAGCGCGACCGGCTCGAGGGTTTGTCATGGATGGACCCCGCGGTGCTGCTGCCGCTGACGAAAACATTGTCGCTGAAACTGCTCGGCGCCGTCGTCGCAATGCTCGCGATCATCGCGGCAGCCGATTACCTGTTTCAGTACCAGCAGTGGTACGCGCGCCAGAAAATGACGCTGCAGGAGGTCAAGGAGGAGTTCAAGCAGAGCGAAGGCGACCCGGCCATCAAGGGCAAGATGAAGCAGCTGCGGCAGTCGCGCACGCGCAAGCGCATGATCGCCGAGGTTCCGAAAGCCACCGTGATCATCACCAACCCGACGCACTACTCGATCGCGCTGAAATACGAACGCGGCATGGAGGCGCCGATCTGCGTGGCCAAGGGTGTCGATCAGCTCGCCCTCAAGATCCGCGAGATCGGCGCGCGAGCACTCGGTTCCAATTGTGGAGAACCCGCCGCTCGCCCGCGCGCTGCACGCCACCGTCGAGGTCGATCAGCCCATCACGCCGGAACATTACAAGGCGGTCGCCGAGGTGATCGGCTATGTCATGAAACTGCGTGGAGCGGCACGGCCGCATTAACCGTCGAGCCTTGCAACCGATGCGCGGCGCGGCCACGCTAAGGCGGCTATAAAGACAAACGAATCGCGGGCGGCGGGGCGGCTTCGAGCTTTATGACATTGCTTGGTCCACACGATCCGGACAACGCGCCACCGGCCTTTGACCGCACCGGCAGGCTCGGCCGCGGTGGCAGCGTCGCGATGGTGCTGCTGCTTGCCGTGGTGCTTGCCGGCGCTGCGGCCGGCTACGTCTATATCGGCCGCGAAAAGGCGGAGCCGTACGCTCTCTTCATACTCGGCGCTCTTGCCGACCCTGGCGGTGTTCGGCCTGTTCATGCTGGCCGCCGGCATCGTGCGGTTCGGATCGCGCGAAGGCGGCAGTGCGGTCCTCAAGGCGGCGGCCGATCGTTCATTCGATGCCGTCCTGATTACCGATGGGTCGGGCCGCGTCGTCTATGCCAACAGCGCGTACCTGCAGCTCACGGCGACGCGCGAAGGCGAGGAGGTGCGGCCGATCGAGCGGGTCTTCATCGGCGATCCGCAGGTATCGGAATCGATTTATCGCCTGCTCAAGGCGGCTCGCGAGGGCAAGCGTCAGCACGAAGAGGTGCGGATCGCAGACGGCGGGCAGGCGGGCCGCTGGCTGCGGCTGCGGGTCGGTCCCCTCGGCGAGGAGGGAAGCGACGCGCGCATGACGATGTGGTCGATCACCGAGGTCACCCGCGAGCGCGAGAAGCAGGAGAACGTCTTCCAGGAGCTGCAATACGCGATCGACTATCTCGACCATGCGCCGGCCGGTTTCTTCTCGGTCGATGGCAAAGGCACGATCGGCTACCTCAACGCGACCCTGGCCGAATGGCTCGATCATGATCTCGCGACGGTCGGCAGCGGCGGCCTGACGCTCAACGACATCGTGGCCGGGGAGGGTGCGGCGCTCCTGCTGTCACGCAACGCCGCGCCGGGCGACGTGAAGACCGAAGCGCTCGATCTCGACATGAAGACGCGCGGCGGCAAGCCATTGCCGGTGCGCATCGTTCATCGTGTTGCATTCGGCGCGGATGGCGAGCCGGGGCTTTCCCGCACCTTGGTGCTGCAGGCCGAAAAGGGCGACGCCCAGGCCAGCAGGGCGATGTGCGTTTCATGCGCTTCTTCCAGAACACGCCGATGGCGATCGCCACCGTCGACAAAGCGGGCCGGATCGCCCGCGAGAATGCGCGCTTTGCCAACACACTGGGGACGCAGCTCAAGGGCGAGGGCCGTTCCATTCTCAATGTCGTGACCGAGCGGGACCGGCCGAAGCTGCAGGCCGCAATCGCCAAGGCGTTCGAGGGTCAAAGCGACATCGCGCCGGTCGAGGCCGATCTTGCGGGCCCCGGCGAGCGCTCCGCCAACTTTTTTGTGCTCGCGGTCGAGGAAGGCGATGGCGAAGCGGCCATCATCTATGCGCTCGAAACCACCGCGCAGCGCACCCTGGAAAACCGCATCAATCAGCAGCAGAAGATGGAATCGGTCGGCCAGCTCGCCGGCGGCATCGCGCACGATTTCAACAACGTGCTGTCCGCCATCATGATGGCGACCGACTTCCTGCTCAACGCGCACAAGCCGACCGACCCGTCCTTCCAGGACATCATGCAGATCAAGCAGAACGCCAACCGCGCCGCGGCGCTGGTGCGGCAACTGCTGGCTTTCTCGCGGCGGCAGACGCTGCGGCCGCAGGTGCTCGACCTCGGCGAGGCGCTGTCCGACATCGGCATGCTGCTCAAGCGGCTGATCGGCGAGAAGGTGACGCTCGATGTCTCGCACGGCCGCGACCTGTGGCCGGTGCTGGTCGACATCTCGCAATTCGAGCAGGTCATCGTCAATCTGGCGGTGAATGCCCGCGATGCGATGCCCGACGGCGGCAAGCTGTCGGTGCGCACCGCCAATGTCACGGCGGCCGATGCGGCGAAATTCGCGCACAAAGGCATGCCCGACGCCGATTATATTCTCGTCGAGGTCAGTGACACCGGCGTCGGCATTCCGGACGACATCATCGACAAGATCTTCGAGCCGTTCTTCTCCACCAAGGAGGTCGGCAAGGGCACGGGTCTCGGGCTCTCGACGGTCTATGGCATCGTCAAGCAGACCGGCGGTTACGTCTATGTGGAGTTGCGGCCGGGACAGACCACGTTCCGCATCTTCCTGCCGCGGCATGTCGCCGGTGTTGCGCAGGGCCGTGCATTGCCGAGCGGCGACTCGCCGGCCTTCAAGGAGGCGCTCGCCGCGGCAGAGCGCGCCGCCAATGCCGACCTCACCGGCCACGGCACAATTCTGCTGGTCGAGGACGAGGACGGCCTGCGCGCGCTCAATGCGCGTGGCCTTACGTCACGCGGCTACACGGTGCTCGAAGCGGCCAACGGCGTCGAGGCGATCGAGCTTTTGGACAAGCGCGGCAGCGGCGTCGATCTCGTCGTCTCGGATGTGGTGATGCCGGAAATGGATGGACCGGCGCTGCTCAAGGAGCTGCGCCGCCGCGACCCGAGCGTGAAGTTCATTTTCGTCTCGGGCTACGCCGAGGACGCTTTCGCCAAGAGCGTGCCGGAAGGCGATCTGCCCGACTTCCTGCCGAAGCCGTTCACCCTCAAGCAGCTCGTTGCGGCGGTAAAAGAAACGATGTCGCGCCAATAGCCTGCGCAAATTTGCGGCGCGCAATCGCAATAGGAATACCGGCGCAAAACTTGCGCCGGCTTCCTTAGCAATAGCTCGTCTTAAACCCGGCCGGTCAAAGCCAGGACGAGCACGATCACCAGAATAATGCCGACCAGTCCTGACGGTCCGTAGCCCCAGCCGCTGCTATAGCCCCAGCGGGGGAACGCGCCGATCAGCAACAAAATCAGCAGAATAACCAGAACTGTCCCAAGCATGGTTGCACCCTTCTCAGCCCAGTCCGGCACGGTGCCGGACTTTCCGCGCTCGCCAATAAACTGCGACTCGGAGGGGAAAGTTCCAATGCCGAAACCGGCGGCGGAGCGGCGGTTTTGGCTAGGCCGGCTCGGTGGTCTTGGCGTTCTGCTCGTCCGGCTCGGGTTCGAGCATGGCCAATGGCGGCGACATTTTCTCGGCTTTCAGGATCGGCCGATGCTTGTCCGCGCGCGAAAGCGGCTTCTCGAACTCCACGCCGATCTGCGCGCCTTTGCGCCAGACCACCCGGCATTTGCGCTTCGGTTTGCCGCTCGCTGAGAGCAGGAGAACGAAGCCGTTGGGAACCGTCTTGCTGTTTTCAACGTCGAGGCGGGCGCCGAAATCCGAGATGTCGGCGACGACACAGCCTTGCAGTTTCTTGGGTCCGAGCGAGATCCACGCCGTGTAGCGAAGTTGGCGTCGCTGAGCTTTGCGTTTGTCGCCCAACATTGCGATGAGGCCCGTTCGGACGTTCACATACGATTAACGTCCAGCCTTCCGACTATAGGTTTGGCCCGTTACCAATTGCTGAACCGCCAAACATACCGAAAAACCGTCGTTTGCGCGGCTTCCCGCATTTCAGCCGAAGGCCGGGAACGTTGACGTTTTGTGGGATTCCGCTTAACTGGCGCCGCAACCTGGTTTTCGGACCTCATCTTGCTGCCACGCTCCCGGTTTTGGGCTGCGACTGACTCAAGTGACTCCCCAAAACTCTGATTGTTGCCGCTTACGCATCTTGCGCGGGCGTTCAACGAGCGTGAAAGGATAATGAGATGGCTACCGGAACTGTGAAGTTCTTCAATACGCAAAAAGGCTTCGGCTTCATTCAGCCGGACGATGGCTCGAAGGATGTGTTCGTGCACATCAGCGCCGTGGAGCGCGCAGGCATGCGCTCGCTCAACGAAGGCCAGAAGGTCAGCTACGAGATCGTCACCGAGCGTGGCAAGCAGGCCGCTGGCAATCTGCAGACGATCTGATCGCCTCCAAGCGATTGAAAGCGATGAAACCCGGCGGTGACGCCGGGTTTTTTGTTGCCGATTTGTTCGCGGGAATAGCGTCCATCCTGCGCTGTTGAACTATCAGAAGCGCGAGCGAAGTGCGTCGCGCCAGCCGGGAGGACTCTGATGCGAGTTGGATTGCTACTTTCAGCAGTTGCGATTTCGTTTGCGTTCGCAAGCGCCGCGCCGGCGCAGCAAGCGAATATGAGCTTCTTCGTCACCAGCAATGGATCCGGCAAGGGCGCCGATCTCGGCGGCCTCGCCGGCGCCGACGCGCATTGCCAGCAGCTTGCCCAGGCCGCCGGCGCCGGCGGCAAGACCTGGCGTGCTTATCTTTCGACCCAGGGCGATGGCGCCGTGAATGCGCGCGACCGGATCGGCCGCGGCCCCTGGGTGAACGTCAAAGGCGTCACGGTCGCCAAGGACGTCGATGACCTGCACAGCGCCAACAATCAGCTGAGCAAACAAAACTCGCTCTCGGAGAAGGGCGACGTCATCAATGGCGGCGGGGATACGCCGAACCGGCACGACATCCTGACGGGATCAACCGCCGAGGGCCGCGCTTTCCCGGCCGGCGACGACCGCACTTGCCGCAACTACACCAGCAGCACCCAGGGCGCCGTCATGGTCGGCCACCACGACCGCCGCGGTCTGCGTGACGATGACGCCTCGAAGTCGTGGAATATGTCGCACCCTTCGCGCGGGCCGGACGGCGGATGCAGCCAGGCCGATCTTCGCTCCACCGGCGGCGACGGCCTGTTTTACTGCTTCGCCACCAACTGATTGTAGCCGCTGCAGGTTCTGGGGGGCAGCGCCGTTTTGACGGCGCTGCCCTTCCTTCATTTCATAGGGCGTTAACGCTTTGGCGACCGCGCACCGCCAAGATGCCGACTCACGGCACCCGGAACTCCCGAAGACCCTGCGCATGCCCGAACTGCACAACGTTGCCCTCCTGGCGGCCGACGCCGTGCTGTATTTCGCCGTGCTTGCCACGCTGCTTCACCTTCGCGGCCGGATCGGGCTTGGACCGTTCTTCTGCGCGCTCGGGGTGATGCACTTCCTCGAGACCTATCTCGCCAGCATCTTCTACGTCAGCCTGCCGTTCGGCATCATCACCTCGCCGGGCTCGACGGTCCTGTTCACCGGCAAGCTGATGATGCTGCTCCTGCTCTATATGCGGGAAGACGCCCGCATCGTCCGGCAGCCGATCTACGGCCTGCTGCTTGGCAACGTGATGCTGTTCGCGCTGGCGTTCCTGATGCGCCATCACGATCTCGTCTCGCTCGTTCCCGGCCGCGGCGCCGACTTCGCCTTCCTCAACGAGATGGGCGCGCTGATGGTGTGGGGCACCGCAGTCCTGTTCTTCGACTGCGTCCTCATGATCATGGTCTACGAGCATTCGCGGACTTGGCTCGGCGATCGCGTTTATGCGCGCCTGACTTTGACCGGCATGCTGATCCTCAGTTTCGACCAGGTCGCGTTCTTTGGCGGCCTGCATGTCCTGACCGGCGCCGGATTGCAGGTCTTGTTCGGCGGCTGGATCGCCAAGATGGCGGCGGTCGCGCTCTATAGCGGCTTGTGTGCGCTCTATCTGCGATTTGGCGAGCCGCGGCGGGCCGAAACGGCGGCGCCGCGCCTGGTCGATATCTTCGACACGCTGACCTACCGGGAGCGCTACGAGGAATTGCTCGCCCAGACCGGCGTCGATGCCTTGACCGGCGTGCTCGATCGCGGCCATCTCGAAAGCCGCGGTCGCTATCTGGTCGAACAGGCGGCGGCGCAAAACCGGCCGGTGAGCCTGATCCTGATCGACATCGATCATTTCAAGAATTTCAACGACCAGTTCGGCCATGCGGCGGGCGATACCGCGCTCAAGCGCATTTGCCGCAACATCGCCTCGGCGATCCGCGTCAACGATCTGCTGTTCCGGTTTGGCGGCGAGGAATTCGTCGTCATCGCCGAAGGCCTTTCCAACGATCAGGCTTTTGCCTTGGGTGAGCGCATCCGCAAACGCATTTCTGCCGACGTCGATGCGCAAACGCGGCGCGTCACCGCGAGCATCGGCATTGCATCGCGCGGGCCGGATACGCCGGGCTATGACGCGATGTTTGCCTCGGCCGATCGGCGGCTTTATCGCGCCAAGGGCGCCGGCCGCGATCGCACCATCGGCGATGCCGCGGCGATCGTGGCGTCGCCTTCGCTGCACCTCGCCGAAGTCGGCTAGCCGCAAACTCACCATCGGCGTATGATGCGGTCCTGGCGAGGACTGCGTCATGCGCTATCAGCTCTATTACTGGCCGACCATCCAGGGCCGCGGCGAATTTGTCCGGCTCGCGCTGGAAGATGCGCAGCGCGAGCTACACCGATGTGTGCCGCGGCAAAGACGGCGTCCGCACCATGATGCGTCTCATGGAAGGGAAGGGCGTGGCGACCATTCCGTACGCGCCGCCGTTCCTCAAGGCCGGCAAGGCTGGTGATCGGCCAGAGCGCCAACATTCTTCTGTTTCTTGGGTCACGCCATGGGCTCGCGCCGAAGGCTGAAGCGGGCCGCCTTTGGGTGCACCAACTACAGCTGACGGTGACGGATTTCGTGAAGGAGGTTCACGACACCCATCATCCGATCGGCTCGAGCCTCTACTATGAGGATCAGAAGGCCGAGGCGAAGCGCTACACCGGCCTTCATCTCAAGGAGCGGGTGCCGAAATATCTCGGCTATTTCGAGCGCGTGATCGCCAAAAGCCGCGGGCCGTACCTGCTTGGCCGCAAGCTTTGTTATGCCGATCTGTCGCTGTTCCAGCTTATCTCGGGCCTGCGCTACGCATTTCCCAACGCGATGCCGGCGATCGAGAAGAAAGTGCCGCGCGTGATCGAGGTGCATGACCGCGTCATCGCGCGGCCCAACATCGAGCGCTACCTCAATTCCAAACGCCGCATCCCATTTAATGAAGACGGCATCTTCCGGCACTATTCGGAGCTGGACGAGTGGCTCTCTTAGTGGTCGCGCGACCGGACGCAAAACCGGTTCCCACTTTTGCTGGTCGCGCTCCTAGCCGTGCGCGTCGAAGCGCTTGCCGTTGATCTCGACCGGCTTGGCCCAGATCAGAATGAAAGCGATCAGGCAGGGCTCTTTGCCCGGATTGACCCAGTTGTGGATGGTGCCGCGTTGCACGACGCAGTCGCCGGCCTTGAGGTGAACCACCTTGCCGTTGTCGAGCTCCATGTCGATCTCGCCCTCAGAACGATGCCATAGTCGATTGAATCGGTGCGGTGATTGCGCGGAGCGACGCCCGGATCGAACTTCACCACGCGAAACACGGTGCCCTTGTCGACCGATGTGCCGATCTTGTTTTGCACCGGATCCTTGAAAGCGTCGTTGCTGATCGGGAAGCCCTCGGAGGTCGACCACAGCTCGGTGTATTCGGCGCCGGGCCTCGGGTTCTTCTTGACGGAGGCCATCTCGTCGATCTCGACAATGGCATTGCCGTTCTTGTCGTGACCGGTGACGACCCGGCGGATATTCATGGCCATAAGTGTATTCCTTCGTGTTCCTGCGCGGCCCGATTGCTATCGTATCGGGAGCGTTTTGAACAATCGCATTATCGTCGCGCCCGCCGCTTGCTGGCCCGCATCTCCGTTCGCTTCTTGCGGGCCCGCGCCTCCAGCCGTTTCACACGCGCGCGCGCCTCGCGCTGCTTGCGTGCCTTGCGCCGGCGGCACCGGCCGCACCGGCAATTCGAAATGCCGATGACGTTGCGCAAATAGTCCATGCCGTAGTGATAGGTGATCTCTTCGCCCGGCTTGATGCGCCGGAGCGTGCGCACGAACATCTGCAGGCCGCGCTGATAAAGCTCGGCATTGGGATTGCAGGAGTGATTGGCGTATCGCGCGACGTTCCGGCGCGGGGTCCCGTCGATGGTCCAGCGGCTGTTGATCTCGAGCAGGTACTTGTTGCGGCGGTTTTCGCGCCGGATCGCTTCCTTGGCGTTGACCAGCGGACCCTTGTATTCCGCAATACGGGCGCGTTTGGGGATCTCGTGCGTGGCAAACAGGCCGAGGCCGGTCATGGAGCGGCCGACGCGGAACGGTCTTCTTGGCATTAGAGCTCGGCGGGACTAGCGGCGCGAAAGGAGCGTTGCGGATAAGGGATCGCACAGACACCGTCAATGTCTGTGCGCCCAAATCCGCGTACTCGTTTTGCGAAGGCGTTCAGCCTGCGGCGCCGGGCGTCCCTGACATGTAACGGGACCGCGACACCTTCTGCCCGCGGCGATAGCGGGCGATCGGTGCTTCTTCGCGCGTCCGCGGCGTCGAGGCCGGGAGGGTGGCGGAGGCCGCTTCCGTGCTCTTGACCAGATTGTTCATGACCGGCGCGGGCGCAGCGCTACCCGTGCCGCTATCCGGGAAGATCGGCCCGTCGAGCAGGCTCGCTCGCCACGCCGATGTGGTCGCGCAGCATGCCCTTGAACACCGAACGCACGTCCGTGGTCGGCCGCAGGTCGCTGTCCTCGTAGAGCTGGTTCGGCGCGAGGCCCGGCCAGTCGCCGAACACCTTGCCGCCGTTGACCGCGCCGCCGCACAGCAGGACGGTGGTGGCCGACGCCATGATCGGTGCCCTGGTCGCCGTTGACGCGAACGGTGCGGCCGAATTCGGTGGCGCAGACCACGACCGTCTTGCTCCAGGCCGCTTCCGACCACGTTCTTGAAGTCGCTGAGCGCCTGGTCGAGGTCGGTGAGCAGCTCGGCCATGAAGCCTTGCGCCGCGCCCTGCTCGGAATGGGTGTCCCAGCCGCCGACCGAAAGCACCGCGATGCGCGGGCCGTCATCGGCGGCGATCAGCCGCGCCGGCGCCGCGAAATGCCTTGCGCAAGCCGCTGACATCGCCGTCGTCGCCGGCGACGCGCGCTGGCGAGGCGATCGGCGCGTAAGGCCGCGCTCGAGCACGTCCGACATCTGCGGGTCGCGCGCTGCGGTAGAGCTGCGCGCACCGACGTAGAGCGTCGGGCCCTGGACCTTCTCGAACCAGGTCGGCGACCAGCCGAGCACCGGCGCGGGGCCGCGCAGGATCAGCGGCGCTTCGCCGATCTCGATGGCGCCTTGCGACTTGACCGGCTGCGCCGGCCGGCAGCGCGCGTGAGCAGGCGGTTGAGCCAGCCGGTCGCGTTGGCGACGCCGACGCCGGGCAGGCCGTTCTCGAGATTGTCCTGGCAGTCGAAATGCGAGCGGTTGCGCAGCGGCACGCAGGTGGCATGCACGATCGCCGCGTCCCTGGCCTTGTACATCGGCGCCGAACTCGGCTCAGCGCCGGATGCAGCCCGAAGAAGCTGTTGAGCGTGATCGTGCTCGCCTTCGGAATGGCGATGCGGCCGCGCATCGAGACATAGTTGTTGTTGTCGCCATACGGGATGACAGACATTGATGCCGTCCATGCCGCCGCGCAGCACCACGACCAGCAGGCGCGGATCGCTGGTGGCGGCTTCCGCCAAGCGCGGCATGTAGGCCCAGGAGAACAGGCTCGGCGGTGACGCCGAGCATGGCGCGGCGCGACATCAGCAGGCGCGATTCCGCGCAGCCCTCGCAGCGCCGCACGTTGCAGCCGCTCGTCGAGCGCGTGATTGCAGTGATCGTGATCGTGCGACACGGATGTTACCTCCGCTGGAATTCGGGGCAGGAGAGCAGGATGGTCAGCGCGTCGTTGTTGGAATCCCACTCGTCCGGCGCTGCGCGGCGGCGATGCGATCCGCGTCTCGGTCGACAGCGCGCGGTCGAACAGCTGTTCGCGCGAGCGCCGACGACATTGCCGTGGATAGTCGCCGCTTGAACTCCCAGCTGGCGAACTGCGCGATGTCGAGCCGCATGCGCATCGCGTCGGGATTGAGCCAGGTCAGCGTGTCGTCGGAATAGCCCTTCGGGCGAGGGCGCTTCCCACGCCATGTGGCGCAGCGCGTAGAGCGGCTCGGAAAACACCCAGCTATCGTTGGCGGCTGTAGCGCACGCCGAGCGCGCGGTACTGCGCGATCGTCATTTCGTAGGGCGTGCGGATCTTGCTCGAGCGGCGTCGACCAGGCTTCCGGCAGATCGAGCAGCGCCAGCGCCACCGCCTTGAGGTCGCCGTCGGTGTCGAGGAACACCTGCTTGATCGGATCGACCATCGCCGGGCGTCGGCTCGTCGGTGATGAAATGCCGCACCAGCTTGAAGGCGATGTGCTCGGCGGTCGCCGGACTGCTCGCGAGGTCGAGCAGCACCGCTTCGCCTGGTCCTTGCCGGTCGGCGGCATAGCGCTTGCCCATCAGCGTGATCGGCGCCGGGCTCATGCCAGATCGGCGCGATAGATGAACTGGCCGCGGTTCTGCGGGTGCCGCCGTTCGTAGCGGCCGTCCGCCTCCCAGCCGCGCACATAGGACCAGCCGGTGAGGATCTTGGCCATCGCGGTGACGTCCGCCTCGGTGTAGCCGCCGCCGCTGCCGATCGTGTGCAGCTCCATCAATTCGCGGGCGAGATTCTCGTTGAAGCCGACGCCCCATTCCTGGCCGACGCCGGGAATTCGGGCCGATCGAATTGTCGTTGTCGAGATAGGCGATCATCGCCGGATGGTCCATCGTGCCGCGCAGCATGTTGCGGAATTTGCCGAGCACGTGCTTGCGGATGACGTCGCGCTCCCACTGGCCGATCGTGCCGCGCACCGTCTCGATCTTGTTGACGGTCATCGAGAAATGGTTGGCCCAGAACATCACCAGCCGCTCGACAAAGCCGATCTCGACCGACATCTGCTTGTCGATGCGGGCGCTCAGCTCCCTGTTGCGGATGTCTTCGGCCTCGTCGAAGCCGATCTGCGAGGCTTGGCACGCCTGCGCGTAAGTCGGCAGGCCGGACGTATTGATCTCGGCGATGTCGGCCCGGTTCAGTTCGGCGATCAGCCGGCCTTTGGGATTGGTGCCCAGATCTGCGGGTCCGCCGGGCTTGGCGCCGAGACCGAAACGATTGAAGGCGATGAGCGCCTTGCGCGCCTGATCGGTAGTCAGTGCCATTAAATCGCCCCCTGCGATTGCTGACGAAGCTACTAGGCGAAGCTTCTTGAGCAACGGTGGCGGCGATGGGACGAACTTAAGTTCAATTTTAGGCGTCGCACAGAATTAACGCGCCGTTTATTGCGACGCGCATATCGCGATTCGAATCGGTCAGTGCGCTGTTACGCCGACGGATAAGACAGCGTCTGCGCGCTGCGATCCTTGACGAATTGCGCGAGGTCCCAGCGCTCCACCTGCTTGAAGACCTCGTCGAAATCCTCCTGCGTGATCTGCGCGCGCACGAATTTTTCACCGCGGCCGAATTTCGAATAGTCCCATGTGCGGTCGCGGAATTCCGGCGGTATCGCGATCTCCCACATCGGCAGGTACTTTTCGAGATCGGCTTCGAGCGCTTTTTCGGCGCGCTCCAGCGCATTGATGTAGCCGGTGACGACTTCCGGCGTGGCGCTGTCCGGCACCCACCATAATGTCTTGAAGCGGTCCTCGATGATCTTGCGAAGGCCGAGCTCCTGCGCCATCGCGATCTGCGGCGGCAGCAGGAAGCCGCCTCGACCTCGCCATCGAGCAGCGCCTTGAGCCGGGCGCCGAAGCCGCCGGTATTGACCGTCTTGATGTGCTCGAGCGGCAGGTACTTTTCCAGCCGGTACGGCACGTTGAAATGGCTGCCGGCCCGCATGCCGACCGAGATCGGCACGTCCTTGAGGTCCTGCGGGGTGCGGATTTTCGAGTCCGGCCGCACGAAGATCGCCCAGGGTGAATTGCCGTAGCAGCTCGTCACCACGCGGCCCATGCCGGCCGAGGCGTTGCAGATCGTGCCCCACAGGCAGGCGCCCTGCACGGTGTCCTTGTTGCCTTCGGTGTAGGGCCGGTCCTGCGGGCGCTGGAAATAGTCGAGGCCTTTCCAGCTCGATTGCGTGCCGCGGAAGGTCTTCCAGTCGAATTCGACGTCGAGCCCTTCGGCTTCGAAGAAGCCCTCCTTGTGGGCGACAAAGTCGTTGAGCCCCATGCCCTTGGGCGCGACTTTGACGTGACGCAGCGCGGTCGTCGTGGTCATGGCGTGTCTCCCGGCTATGGCGCGCAAGGCTAACACCCGCGACGTCGCGCAATGGTGGAACTCTGGCGGCGGCAAGCCGTTGTTGGGCCGACAATTGGAGGACGATATGGCCAGAGGCTTTGTGAAGCGCACCCAGCGCAAGATCGCCCGCGCTGCCGGAACGGCTGCCGGACGCGTGCAGAACGTCGCGATCAAGGCGGCGACGTCGGCTGCGACCGCCGCCGCGCAGGCCGCGGTCGAAACGGTGATGCGCGCGATCGCGCGGGAGATTCAGTCGAGCCAGTCCGGCCGCAGCGCCGGCGGGCAGAAAGCCGCGAGCGGCGGCCGCAAGATGAGCCGCAAGAGCGCGGCCAAGAGAGGCGGACAAGTCAGCGGCGCCAAGCGCAGCGTCAAGGCGATGGGCCGCAAGGCCAAGAAGGTGGCGCGCAAGGCGACCCGCAAGCGCAAGATTTAAGCGCAAGATTTGATTAGAGGCGGACCCGCAACCCGTTCGTCCGGCACGTTCGCCGGACGGGCGGGTTGTGTCTCATCTGGCGCTTTGAAACACTGCGGCCATGCCGAATGAGCGCTGGCCCGAGCTTCCCTATTCCGCGTGGAAGGACACCGCCGCGACGCTGCAGCTGTGGACGCAGATCGTCGGCAAGATCCGCCTCGCCAAGACGCCGTGGCTCAATCATTCCTGGCACGTCACGCTTTATGTCTCGGCGCGCGGGCTGACCACCAGCCCGATCCCCGACGGCACGCGCACATTCGAGATCGAATTCGATTTCATCGCGCATATGCTGCGCGTCACGACCAGCGACGGCCAGTCGCGCGAGGTCAAGCTGCACGCGATGACGGTGGCGGAGTTCTACGCCGAGGTGATGCACGCGCTGGCCGCGCTCGGCATCGAGGTCGCGATCATCATGAAGCCGAACGAGGTCGCCGAGCCGATCCCGTTCGACCGCGACACCGTGCACAAGTCATACGACGCCGATTACGCCAACCGCTTCTGGCGCGTGCTCGCCGCCTCGCATCAGGTGATGTCGCACTTCCGCTCGGGCTTCCTCGGCAAGGTCTCGCCGGTGCATTTCTTCTGGGGCTCGTTCGATCTGGCGGTGACGCGATTTTCCGGCCGCAGCGCGCCGCGCCATCCCGGCGGCGTGCCGGCGCTGCCCGACAATGTCGCGCAGGAGGCCTATTCGCACGAAGTGTCGAGCGCGGGCTTCTGGCCGGGCGGCGGGCTCGCGCCGATCGATTTCGCCGCGTTCTATTCCTACGCCTATCCGGCGCCGGACGGCTTCGCCAAGGCCAAGGTGAAACCGGCGGCGGCCTATTTCCACGAGCAGCTCGGCGAATTCCTGCTGCCCTATGACGATGTGCGAAAGGCCGCCGACCCCGATGCGGCGCTGATGGATTTCCTGGTCTCGACCTACGAGGCGGCGGCGAACTTAAGCAAATGGGACCGCGCCGCGCTGGAATGCGAGCTGGGCCAGCCGGGCAAGGTGAGGGCGGTGTAGGCGCCGCGCCCCGGAACTGAATTTGGGCGAGGCGGTTAGAGGGGCATGCTCGCGCCCGCCCCCAAATACACGCCGTCGCCCCCTCTCGTGCCGGAGAGCCAGCACTGGCTCAATCGCGCGCGGCAATGCCGGCAGATCGCCGGCCGCATGCAGCAGGACTTCGCCCGCGAGCACATGCTCAAGGCCGCCGACGCCTTCGAGCGCAACGCCGCGGAGAGCAAGGAGCGCGAGATCGCCGGCGGCATCCGCCAGATCGGCACGCTGATGCGGGACCTGCACCAAGCGCGGTAAGCTTCAGCTAAGGTGCCCCGCGACGCACGGGACACCACGATGAATCTCCGCTTCCGCAAGATGACCGCCCGCCAGAGCGCCGACGCGCAAGCGCTGCTGCAAACCTTCCTGCGCGAGGACGAGCATTACCTCGACTCCAGCGCGGCCTATGGCGATGCGGGACCGAAAGCGCTCTCGCGCGCGATTGCGCTGTTCCTGCGGCGGCCCGAGCTCGGCTTCGTCTGGCTCGCTTATGCGGACGGCAAGCCGGCCGGCTGCTGCGTGGTCTGCTACGCGGTCTCGACCTCGATGGGGAAAGTGGTGGGCAAGCTCGACGACGTGTTCGTCGCCGCCGGTTATCGCGGCAAGGGCGTCGGCACCGAGGATGCTCAAGGCGCTCAAGGTGGAGCTCAAGAAAAAGAAGATCGGCCGCATCGACACGGCGGTGCACAAGGGCAATCCGGATGCGGCGCGGTATTACAAGAGGCTGGGGTTCAAGGCGCTGGGGGAGGAGAGGCTGGCGTGGTGCTCTGATCACGTCTAGCCAATCTGCGATTGAGTTGCCGAGATAGACAACCAAGTGGATGACCCTTACCATTTGTTGGTGGGGAGGCGTGCGTGCGTACGGTTGGGGCATTTATCTCTGTTTTGGCGTCGTTGGAACGGCTGCTTCCGCCGCCGAAATTACCTAGTTGTGCCGCTGGATCGGGCCGGTGAGGCTGCAATCTTCATTGAAGGCAGAATCCGGCCCGAAGATCGCGAGCGGTTTCTGACGAAAATCTCGCCCTTCCATAGCGGCATGGTCATCTTCAACAGCCCAGGTGGATCCGCGTACGCAGGTATAGAAATCGGCAAAGCAATTCGTCTCCGAAATTTCGCTACTTGGGCGCCTAGCGACCAGCAACGCTCATCGGCATGTGCATCGCTTGGCTGGGCGGCACCAGAAGACTGATGGGTGCAACTGCGCTCATCGGCTTTCACGCAGCTTGGAAGAGGGACGAAGAAAAGGGCGAGCGTCAGGAGAGCGGTTTCGGAAATGCGCTGGTCGGAGCCTATTTCGCGCAGCTTGGTCTATCCGAGGACGCGATTTATCACCTGACCAAAGCGCCGCCCGAAACTCAACGACATGGCTTACACCCTCGCAAGCGGAGGCCGTTGGGATATCGCTGAAAGTATACGATCCGAAACCGACACAACCGCGAAGCCCTGAACCGCCAAAAACGAGTTCTTTGGAATTGCGAGCGCGTGATTTTGTGATCGCGCTAAACGTTATCGTATCGGGATCAAACGAGAAGTTTATCTTGCTCCTTCCCGGACTGTACGCCGACCCGGTCACCTATTACGAACACTCAAACCACGTTCGAAGTCATCGCGCAGATCGAAAGTTTTACGCAGCGCTGGCCGACACGTGCATACGTCGTAAACCCCACGTCGGTGAAAATCAGTTGTGACGACGCCGCGCAACAGTGCCGTGTCGAAGGAATGATCGATTTTGACGCCCGAAACCCAGCTACGAACAAACGTTCGCACGGCTCGGCCTCGTTCGAATACTTGTTGTCGTTTCGCGCCGGCGCGCAGTGGCCGGTAGTTGTTAGCGAAAGTGGGAAAGTAGCCAATCGGCAGATTGAGGCATTAGCGGATGTAAGCTCTGCCCCGGTCGTACGGCGCCCGCGCACTGAAACGCCTCCGTAAGCGAGGCTCGCCTAACGCTACTACTGATGCGAAAGTTCGCTCGTGTCCGCCAAACAAGCGATCCTTTTAGCTATTGCTCTCATCCTGCTTGCCATTTGGGCGACTTGGCCAAGTGGAGGTAGCCTGCGTTTAACGAGCTGTAGGCCCGCCGGAACGTTGGCGCGATTAAGTCTAGCCCTTTACCAAACCGCATTTTGGAAAAACCAGTTGGAAGATACGCTCCGCGAAATAGCGAGCGCCGAGAGGTTTCGCGAATATTTGCACAGTCGCAGAAACGCTGTCGTGACTTCTCGGGATCAAGTTCAACGCTTAATGGATAAGGTCTATCGGGACCATCCCACGATCGCGCCCGATAGCTTACAGAGACAAATTCAAGAAATGAGAAGATCCTCCGCTGATGATCTCGAAGAAGAGGGCGTCATAGACCGTCTCTTGCGCAATAACGATGCACGGTTAACTTCTCTTCGCTCCTGCGAGACTGAGATAATGAGAAAACTAGAACAACCATGAACGCCCCCGTCACGCCCGCCACCGTCCCGCCGTACAAGCACACGCCGCTGTTTCCGCTCGGCAAGGACACGACGCCCTACCGCAAGCTCACCGTCGCGACGGGCGTGCGGGTCGAGAAGGTCGATGGGCCGCGACGTGCTGGTGGTCGAGCGCGAGGCGATGCGCGCGCTGGCCGAGGCCGCGTTCATCGACATCAATCATCTGCTGCGCCCGGCGCATCTCAAGCAGCTCGCGCAGCATCCTCGACGACCCGGAAGCGACCTCGAACGACAAGTTCGTCGCCTACGATTTTCTGAAGAACGCCAACATCGCGGCCGGCGGCGTGCTGCCGATGTGCCAGGACACCGGCACCGCGATCATCATGGGCAAGAAGGGCCGGCTGATCTTCACCGACGGCGACGACGAGGCGGCGCTCGCCGAGGGCGCGCGCGACGCCTATCTCAAGCGCAACCTGCGCTATTCGCAGCTCGCGCCGGTCTCGATGTTCGAGGAGAAGAACACCAAGAACAACATGCCGGCGCAGGTCGAGATCTATGCCGAGGGCGAGGACGCCTACAAGTTCCTGTTCATCGCCAAGGGCGGCGGCTCGGCCAACAAGGCGTTCCTGTTCCAGGCGACGCCGTCGATCCTCACCCACGAGCGCATGCTCGCGTTCCTGAAGGAAAAGATCCTCACGCTCGGCACCGCGGCGTGCCCGCCCTATCACCTCGCGATCGTGATCGGCGGCACCTCGGCCGAGCTGACGATGAAGACGGTGAAGCTCGCCTCGACCAAATATCTCGACGAGCTGCCGACGCAAGGGCAGCGAGGACGGCCACGCCTTCCGCGATCTCGAGATGGAGCAGGAAATCCACAAGCTGACGCAGTCGCTCGGCGTCGGCGCGCAGTTCGGCGGCAAATATTTCTGCCACGACGTGCGCGTGATCCGGCTGCCGCGCCACGGCGCGTCGCTGCCGATCGGGCTCGGCGTGTCGTGCTCGGCCGACCGCCAGGCGATCGGCAAGATCACCCGCGACGGCGTGTTCCTCGAAGAGCTCGAGCACAATCCGGCGCAGTATCTGCCCGAGGTCGACGAGGAGACGCTCGGCGGCGAGGTGGTGCAGATCGATCTCAACCGGCCGATGAAGGAAATTCTCGCGCAGCTCTCGCAATATCCGATCAAGACGCGGCTCTCGCTCACCGGCCCGATGATCGTCGCGCGCGACATCGCGCATGCGAAACTGCGCGAGCGGCTGGAGAGCGGGCAGGGGCTGCCCGACTATTTCAAGAACCATCCGGTCTATTACGCCGGGCCCGGCGAAGACGCCGGAGGGCTATGCGTCGGGCGCGTTCGGCCCGACCACGGCGGGGCGGATGGATTCGTTCGTCGACGATTTCCAGGCGGCCGGCGGCTCGATGGTGATGCTCGCCAAGGGCAACCGCTCGCCGGCGGTGCGCGAGGCCTGCAAGAAGCACGGCGGCTTCTATCTCGGCTCGATCGGCGGCGCGGCCGCGAACCTCGCCGAGCACTGCATCAAGAAGGTCGAGACGCTGGAATATCCCGAGCTCGGCATGGAAGCGATCTGGCGCATCGAGGTGGAGAATTTCCCGGCCTTCATCGTGATCGACGACAAGGGCAACGACTTCTTCAAGGAATTGAATTTGGCTAGCCTGTCATTCCGGGGCGCGCCGAAGGCGCGAGCCCGAAATCCATAACCACCAGCGCTGCGGCGTATGGATTTGGGGCCGCTCGCTGCGCTCGCGTCCCGGAATGACGAGAAAAAAGAAGCGATGACAATGAGTGCCCGGAAGTTTCCCGGCCATTTTGTTTTTGCATCTCTCTTCATTTTCTAATCGCAGCATCTCGATTTATTTATTGCCTCACGCAATCGCAGCATTGCTCAACGCAATCGAGTGACGAAAGTGTAATTCACCCTACGTGGTATTTCGTCGCCAATGGCATCACGATGATTTATTCGCGATCGTGCGGCGTGATGCAGATGATCTCGTGACCGACGCGACAAAAGCAAGAACACGAACACGAAATTTCGTGGCTCGATGGAAAAACCACAACGGAGGGAAGAATAATCTCGACGTATTGATCAGTCCAGCGTTTCGCGCCGTACGTTGCTGCAAGCCGGCGCCGGCCTTGCGGGCGGCGCGGTGCTGCCGGGCCTTTCGCTGCCGGCCTTTGCGGTCGGCGATCATCCGGCGATCGGCACCTGGCCGGCCGGCTCGCAGGGCGACACGGTCTTCATCGGCGCCGCCGTGCCGCGCACCGGCACCTACGCGGTGCAGGGCGAAGACGAGCTCAAGGGCTGGCAGCTCGCGGTCGAGCACATCAACGACGGCGATCCGCTGATCAAGAAGATCTCGCCCAAGGTCGACAAGGGCGTGCTCGGCAAGGAGGTGAAGCTACGTCGCCGCCGACTCGCGCCGCCAAGCCGAACCAGGCGGTGCAGGCGAGCAGCGCTTCATCAACGAGAACAAGGTCGTCCTGATGACCGGCTCGACCGTCGAGCGCGGTCGCGGTCGCGCTCAACAAGCTCGCGCAGCGCGAGAAGGTGCTCTACGTCACCGGCATCTCCGGCTCGAACGACACCACCGGCAAGGACTGCGTGCGCTACGGCTTCCGCCAGAACTTCTACGGCGAGACCGCGGCCAACGCGATCGGCCCGGTGCTGGTCAAGGCCTTCGGCAAGAACAAGAAGGCGGCGTTCATGACGCCGGACTACACCTACGGCCACACCGTCACCAAGTCGGTGAACGACTACCTGACCAAGAACGGCGGCTGGACGCAGGTGACCAACCAGGTCTCGCCGCTCGGCGCGCCCGACTTCAGCCGTATCTGACCAACATCGCCAACTCCGGCGCCGACGTCCTGATCAACGTGAACTGGGGCCGCGACGCGGTGCTGTCGATCCAGCAGGCCAAGCAGTTCGGCCTGACGCCGAAGATGAAGCTGGTGATCCCGTACCAGATCCCGTTCCTCGCCAAGGAAGCGGGTCCGGAGCTGACGGAGGGCGTCTACGCCGCGACCGACTTCTGGTGGACGCTGAGGACAAGTACCCGCTCGCCAAGATGTTCGTCGAGGCGTTCGAGAAGAAGTACGGCTACAAGCCGGAGTGGGGCGCCAAGAACGCCTACATGTCGTTCGCGCATCTGGGCGCGCATGGTGTCGAGGCCGGCACCTTCTATCCGCCGGACGTCATCAAGTCGTACGAGAAGGGCGAGAAGTTCAAGTCGACCGTCGGCGAGGTGCTATTGCCGCAAGGAAGACCACCAGCTCGTCCGCCCGGTCGTCATCGTCAAGGGCAAGGCGCCGAAGGACATGAAGAACAAGGAAGACTTCTGGGAGGTGGTCGAGGTCGTGCCGGGCGCGCCGCTGATGCAGAAGCCCGACGCCTTCGGCTGCAAGCTCGGCGACTACACCTGACGTCCATCGACGCTGAGCACGGTCGCGCCGCGGGCAGGTCCATCATGCAGCCTCGCTGGCGGCGTGCTTCGCCGGCTCGCCTGTCCTCATTGAGGTCGACCATGATCAATTGGGCCAATTTCGTCTCGCAATGCTTCAACGGGCTGGCGCTGGGCGCGCTGCTCGCGCTCATCACCTCCGGGCTGACGATCATCTACGGCACGCTCGGCGTGCTCAATCTCGCGCACGGCGCGATGTTCATGCTCGGCGGCTACGCCGGCTACGTCGCCTACAGGCTACACCGGCTCGTTCCTCGTCGCGGTGATCGCCGGCTCGCTGTTCGTGATGCTCGTCGGCGTCGTGATGGAGCGCGTCATCATCCGCCATTTCTACAGCCGGCCGCACGAGGACCAGCTGCTGGTCACCTTCGGGCTCGGCATCGTCTTCGTCGAGGTGGTGCGCTTCTTCTTCGGCAGCCAGTCGAAGACGGTGCCGCCGCCGCCGCTGCTCGTCGGGCATCACGTCGCTCGGCTTCATGTTCTATCCGACCTACCGGCTCGCGGTGGTCGGCATCGTCGCGGTGGCGCTGCTCGCGCTCTTCATCGTGCTCTACCGCACGCGCCTCGGCATGATCGTGCGCGCCGGCATCGAGGACTCGGTGATGGTCGATTCGCTCGGCATCAACGTCTACCGCGTCTTCATGGTGGTGTTCGGCATCGGCGCGATGGCGGCGGGCTTCGCCGGCATCGTCAACGCGCCGGTGGTCTCGCTCACGCCCGACGTGGGCGAGGCGATCCTGGTGCAGACCTTCGTCGTCGTCGTGATCGGCGGCGTCGGCTCGTTTCCCGGCGCGGTGCTCGGCGGCCTGATCGCCGGCGAGATCATCAGCATCACCTCGATGTTCAACCCCGGCTACGCCTACGTCATGCTGTTCGCGGCGATGACGCTGGTGCTTGTGCGGCCGCACGGCCTGCTCGGCACGCGCGGCCGCGAATGAGCGCGGCATCTGATGCTCAGGCAACGTCCGCTTCCTCGTCGAGATCCTCACGGCCCTCGGCCTGATCGCCGCGCCGTTCGTGCTGCCTCATCTCGGCTTCGCGCCGAACACGGTCAACCGCATCCTGGTCTGGGGCCTGTTCGGCATCGGCTTCGACATCCTGTTCGGCTACACCGGCCTGCTCTCGTTCGGCCAGTCGGCGTTCTTCGGCACCGGCGGCTTCGTCGCCGCCTATCTGCTGACCGATCGCCGGCTTCCCGCTACGTGATCCTGCGTCTGTCATCGGCATGGTCGCCGCCGCCGTCGGTCGGCTATCTGGTCGGCCTGATCGCGCTGCGGCGCACCGGCATCTACTTCGCGATGATCACGGTGGCGATCGCCGAGGTGTTCTTCTTCGTCGAGTTCAATCCGCTGTCGGAATGGACCGGCGGCGAGAACGGCCTGCCGGGCGTGCCGACGCCGAGCTTCATCCTCGGCTTCACCACGCTCGCGTTCAACACCGGCTGGTCGCTCTATCCGTTCCTCGCGTTCTGCTACTTCGTCGGCATCGTGATCGCGCTGCGCATCGTGCGCTCGCCGGTCGGCGCGATCCTGCGCGCGATCCGCGACAACCCGCTGCGCGCCGCGGCGGTCGGCCACAACGTCCACGGCTACAAGCTCACCGCCTTCGTCGATCGCCGCCGCCTATGCCGGCTTCGCCGGCGGGCTGCTCGGCGTGATGCAGGGCTTCATGCCGCCCGACGCCTTCATGTTCGACACCTCGGGCCAGCTCGTCATGCAGACCGCGATCGGCGGCGCCGGCACGCTGTTCGGCCCGCTGGTCGGCGCCGCGCGTCTGGCTCTTCCTGCAGGACTTCCTGCAGGCCACGCTGCACCTCGGCGCGGCCTGGAAGCTGGTGCTCGGCCTGGTCTTCGTGCTGCTGGTCTGCTTCCTGCGCCGCGGCATCATCGGCGGCATCGAGGACCTCTATCGGCTCGCGACCGGCAGGCGCAAGACCGCCGAGCCGCCGAAGAGAGCGTCCGATGCCGGTCACGACGGTGCAGCAGGCGGCCGCGCCAGTCGCGCGGTCGCGTCGCGCCATGCCGCCGCGCCGTCGCGACACCGACCGCAGCACCGGGCCGATCCTGCAGGCGACGCGGCCTGACCAAGCGCTACGGCGGCCTCGTCGCCAACAGCGACATCGACTTCACCGTCAAGCACGGCGAGCTGCGCGGCATCATCGGCCCGAACGGCGCCGGCAAGACCACCTTCTTCAAGATGCTGACCTGCGAGGTGCCGCCGACCTCGGGCACGATCGTGTTCGAGGGCCGCGACATCACCGGCATGAACGTCGACCGACGTCTGCCAGCTCGGCCTGACCAAGAGCTACCAGGTCAACCAGCTCTTCAACCGGCTGACGGTGCGCGAGAACCTGACCATCGCGGCGCTGGCCGAGCTGCGCGGCAAGTTCCGGCTCGACCTGTTCAAGTCGATCGAGAGCGTTCCCGGCCTCGACGAGCAGGTCGAGCACACGCTCGCAGCTGGTCGAACCTCACCGACCGCGCCGACACGCCGGTGTCCGAGCTCGCCTACGGCGAGAAGCGCCGGCTGGAGATCGGCCTCGCGCTCGCGACCGTCGCCGAGCCTGCTGCTGCTCGACGAGCCGCTCGCCGGCATGAGCCCGCGCGAGCGCGTCGAGACCGTGCGGCTGCTCAAGTCGATCGCGCAGGGCCGCACGATGATCATCATCGACCACGACATGGATTCGCTGTTCGAGCTGGCCGAGCGCATCACCGTGCTGCAGGAGGGCCGGGTGCTGGTCGAAGGCACGCCGGACGAGATCAAGGGCAACGCAAAGGTGCAGGAAGCCTATCTCGGCGGCGTGCACGGCGTGCTGGCAGCCGAATGAGCCTGCTCGAGGTCGACGGCCTGAACAGCTACTACGGCGACTCGCACATCCTCTTCGACGTCGTCGCTGCGCGTCGAGCGGAACGAGGTGGTGGCGCTGCTCGGCCGCAACGGCGCGGGCAAGAGCACGACGCTGAAGAGCCTGATGGGCGTCGTGACGCCGCGCGCCGGCTCGGTCGTGCTCGACGGCGTCGAGATCGCCGGCAAGAAGAGCCACGCGATCGCGCGCGCCGGCATGCAGCTGGTGCACGAGGAGCGCCGCATCTTCGGCAGCCTCAACGTCGAGGAGAACCTGGTCCTCGCCGGCCTCACCGCGCCGAACAGCTGGCCGCTCGAGCGCATCTACGAGATGTTCCCGCGGCTGAAGGAGCGGCGCAGCAGCCGCGGCACCGACCTCTCGGGCGGCGAGCAGCAGATGCTGGCGATCGCGCGCGCGCTCGATCCGCGATCCGAAGATCATCCTGCTCGACGAGCCGTTCGAGGGGCTCGCGCCGGTGATCGTGCGCGACCTGATGGCGGCCTGCCGCGAGCTCGCCGCCGCCGGCCAGACCATCGTGCTGGTCGAGCAGAACCTCGCGGCGACGCTCGCGCTCGCGCAGCGCGTCTACATCATCAACAACGGCCACATCGTGCACGAAGGCCCGGCCGCCGAGATCAAGGCGCAGCCGCAGATCCTGCAGCGCTATCTCGGCGTCTACGCCTCGCCGAGCAGCTGTAGGCGGCCTCCCGGCTTTCGTGAGATGATGCGGTCATTATTGACCGCCGCTCTCTCGTCGCCGCCCTGGTTGGCCGCGCTGCCTCATGCCGCTCACGCCCAGGATTACCCGACCCGCCCGATCACCCTGATCGTGCCGTTCGCGCCGGGCGGCTCGACCGACGTCATTGCCCGCGTGATCGCGCAGGGGCTGCGCGCCGAGCTCGGCCAGTCGGTGGTGGTCGAGAACCATGCCGGCGCCGGCGGCTCGCTCGGCACCGGCATGATCGTGAAGGCCCCGCCCGACGGCTACACAATCGGCATGGGCACCGCCTCGACGCTCGCCATCAATCCGGCGGCCTATCGCAGCCTGCCGTTTGACGTGCTGAAAGACCTCGCGCCGATCACCAACATCGCCGCCGTGCCGAACATCATGACGGTCAATCCGTCGCTGCCGGCCAAGACGATCGCCGAGCTGGTCGCCATCGCGAAAACCCAGCCGGGCAAGCTCTCTTACGGCTCGTCGGGCAATGGCTCGGTGTCGCACCTGATGGGCGAGCAGTTCAAGATCGCGACCGGCACCGACCTCGTGCATGTGCCGTATCGCGGGCTCGGCCCGGCGCTCAACGATGCGATCGGCGGGCAGATCCAGGTGCTGTTCGACAATCTGCCGACCTCGCTGCCGCATGTGCAGGCCAGACAAATTGCGCGCGCTGGCGGTGTCCGGCGACAAGCGCGTTGCAGCGCTGCCGGACGTGCCGACCTTCGCCGAGCTTGGGCTGAATGAGCTCAACTGGATGGCGTTGTTCGGGCTGGTCGCGCCCGCCGCCACGCCACCGGCGGTTGTCGCCAGGCTAAATGCAGCCGCGGTGAAGGTGATTGCGACGCCGGAGGTCCGCCGCGCGCTCGAATTGCAGCAGGCCATTCCGGTCGCCAATTCGCCGGCGCAATTCCGCGCCGACATCGAGCGCGAATTGGCGCGCATGAAGCGCGCGGTCGAAGCCGCCAGGATCCGCGTCGATAACTGATCGTTTGTTTGCAAACAGACTGCGCCTGCACCGCATAAGGGCGGCGCCTGCATCATAACGCTTTGCGATTTGTTGAATCGCAGGGCGCATGCAAGCTTGCCTGCGGGGACTAAGACGCGCGGCGCGATGGCGCTGCCGTCGAAGGGGCGGGGCAATGGCAGGCGCGAGCGTCGATTTCGACGCGGCGGATCTGGCTGCACAACTCGATGCTTTGGGTGATCGCGAGCGCGACACGCTTCCGTTCGGCGTGATCCTGCTCGATCGCGAAGGCGTGGTGCGCTTCTACAGCGAAACCGAGCTGCGCTACTCGAAATATGCCGGCCCGCGCATCGGCGTGAATTTCTTCCAGATGGCCAGGCGCAAGATGAAAGACGAGCTGTGGCACACGATCCAGCGCGCCATGGAGCGGGGCGGTCCGGTCGATCTCGATTTCGGCTGGGCCGGCGACCACGTCGATCAGAAAAAACAATTCCGCCTGCGGGTCGTCTCGGCGCAGGGTGGCGGCGTGTGGCTCGCCTTCGAGCGGGACGAACCGCCGGACTGAGACTTTCCGCGCGCTGCGCTAGATGAAAGCCAGCACGACGAGCAGCGCGGAGATGCCGAGATATTTTGTGGTCTGCAGCAGATCCGGAAGCTGGTCGAGCAGCCCGACCGACCACAACACCGACGCAACGGCCGCACTCGCATACTTTAGATACAACATCGCCGATCCCGTTGGCGGCCTTTGGCCAGCCGCTAGCAGAACAGATCAAGGCAATTTGCGTTCCAGGCGGTGTCTCGCCGGGCCGCGCTCAGGTGCACAAAACAAAAGCGCGGCCGTCGAGGGCCGCGCTGACACTGCGTGACGAGCAGGACTACTTGACGACGCTGGCCTTCGTGGTCGGCTCGATCGCCACCGCACGCGGCGAGCCGTAACCGTAGAAGAAGGCCGTGATCAACATGATCACCGCAACCGCCAAGCCCAGGCGCACCACACAATCCGTCATGCCTCGATCCCCTTCGATCAGGAAGCTACCCGGCCCCAGGCACCGGGCACAGCCCACTTCGCGTTCGTTTTGGAACTTTGCTGCAATAACCTTACCGCAGCCGACCCTCTCAGCGGGCTAAGTGTCGGCATAATGCGGCATTGATGAGGCGCGATGAGAGCCGGCCGGCCAATAAAAAAGCGGGCCGACGCGCCTGGGGGGATGGTGGGGGAATGGCGCGTCAGCCCGCTATCTGAGATCGGAAAATGCGCGAGACCGGACAATGGTTGCAGGTCGCAGAAATTATTTTTGGAATTTTTGAAGTTCCGCGTCAGCCGCGCATGTCAGTCGTCCGCGGCCGCGCCGAAAGTTACTGGCGCGTAACGCACACCACGAGTTTCATGAACGGCCCGTAGCAATATAGTTCATTGGCGCATCCTTATAGTGCGGGGATGAACCGCCGGCGGCCATGGACCGAAAAAGAGCAGCACGATCTGCTGCAATGGGCAGACGCGGGAATCTCGCTGGAGCGCATTGCGGTGCGCCTTAATCGCACGGTCATGGCGGTGCAGAACCGGCTTTACGCTCTCAAAGCTACTGCGAAGCCCCAACCAGAACAGCCGGAACAGCCGCAATAGCGGCTTTGCCCGCTACCGGGTCAGTTCGTCGTCGCCCTGAAGCTTTGCCGCGGCAACGACGATGTTACCGCGCCGGCCCCGTTCGGCGAGCTCGGCAAGGTGGATATAGCCTTGCGCGAGTTTCTCGAGGCCCGCTTTCATTTGCGCGTTGAGCTCAAGCCGCGCTTGACCCTGCAGCTCCGCCGCCTGGGCCCGATACTCGCCGGACAGCTTTGTCATTTCACGCCACGCGACTGTGTACTTTGACAACCTGCCAACGCCATCACGCAGTGGCCGTTCCCGGTGCGAGCAGGAAAGTGTGACGGTGTGTCCCTGGCGCCGCAAAATGAAGAGGCCGCCGGTGAGGGCGGCCTCCGCTTCTCAGCCTGCTGGGCGGGCCCGCCAGAGCAGGCTTGATCAAGCGAACGACCCTTCTCGCGCAAGGCGAGCCAGATCATCTGTCCGTTAGTCCAAGGGTCGGCGGATCAGGTTCAACCCGGCGCCGCAAACCCCGCACAAGCGCAGTTACATTCTCGGCAGATCGGTATCCGGTGGCACTGGATCGCTCAAGGGCCGGTCCTCGTTGGGCCGCGGCGCAGGCGGGTCTTCAACCGGACGAGGCTTATGCGGCTGCTCCGGCGGCGGCTTGGTCGGCTTCGGTTCGTTACCCATGCAAGCCAAACCGGACCAGGGCCCTTCCGTTCCTGTGCCTCGTCTCAATGTCGGCGGCCGGCCGGTCCCTCTCCCGCAACAGGGAACTCACAGGCTCCACGACGCCACCCTGTCCTGACGCCGGATACGATTGTAGGTTGTGTCGACTCGGGGGTGCGTCATGACACATGTCTTGAAGACGGTCATCGAGATCTCGGTCGATGAGGACTGGTATCTCTCGACCTATCCGGACGCCAAGAAGGACATCGAGGCCGGCATCTATACCGATGCATTGGACCATTATTTGCGGGCCGGAATCCGCGAAGGGCGGTTTGCGCTGGAGCCGGTCGTGAGTGAGGACTTTTACCGGTCGCTGTACCCGGACGTTGACCAGGCGATTAACGACGGCTTGGTCCAAAGCGCACAGCAGCATTACACGACGTGGGGCTATCGCGAGCGGCGCACCCCGGTCGAGGACGGCGAGCCTTTCACCTACCAGCCGAAGCGCTATCGCCCGCGCCCGCCGTCATTGTTGCAGAAGCTGCGCCTTGACCCGGTAGCCCTTCGCCAACGGCTCCGGAACGCTTTGGCCGATCAGGCGCGGCCGTCTCAGGCGTAATCGGCCGCGTTGCGAGCGGCGGGGCGCCGGTTAGGGCGGCTAATCAAATTTTTCGAGATTGCTTACCGAGTGGAGGCATTTCGGACATTCGAAGGTCCGCGTCTCATGCCCCTGTTGCTCGGGCGAGATGGTTGCCAGTGCCATATTTGACCCGCACTTGGGACACTTCGGATGAAGCGATGCTTCGGCGGTCGTCGTTTGCTGCTGCGAGGTCATGCTGACTTGTTACGGTGTCGAATATGAACGGTTCCGGAACAGGTCAATCAGGCCACTCATGGGGTCAAACTCGCCGCGGCCCTTCAAGGTTCTGGTCGATCATCGCCTTGGCGTTCCGCAGCGTCACGTCGCGGCTAGCGCCGCTTAGCGTGAACACCTGCTCGCCGGTCTGATCGGAAACGGTCGCGGTGTAACCGTCATACGCCTGCAGTATTATTAGGAGGCCGCGATAGGGGATGATCTCGCTCGACATGCGGAGATAGTAGCAAAAAGAAAGAGGCCGCCGGTTGGGCGGCCTCTACCGTAGCGCCTCAGCCTGGCATTCTCGCCCAATTCGTTGCGACTTTTCGATCATAGCTGCCGATGGCAGCTTATTGCTCCGCTCATACGCTTCGATTTCCGCGCGCGTAGTTTGGGCCACCGTGCGCTGAGCGGTACAGCGACAATAGTCTTCTAGGATTTTTCGGTCGGCCCCAGCATTGGCGGGCGCGGCTAATTGGGTGCGCATACAGCCCGCAAAGCCCGATTTCACCATGTCCTCTAGCTCAAACGGTGTGAACTCTTGGGGCATGCGAAACGCTGTAAGGCGCGAGCCACGCCAGAAGGAGGATTAGGTGCTTCCATACCCTCGATAGCGTGGCACATTGCAGCCTGCGAAAACAGGCCACTCATGATTTCAAAATCGGCCACTAGGGTCAAAACAGGCCAGTACCCCCGATCCAAAAAGAACATATTGCGAACGGAGAACAAATAGGGTACATTACTGACATGCTCGATTCCGGCCCCCGCCGGCCGGCCCTTCGTATGTCGAAGCGCCGATTCCCTTGATAAGGAGAGCATAGATGAGTTAGCCCGCGCTGCGCGTCGTCGAAGGAAATTCAATGGACAAGTCCAAGGCCCTGTCTGCCGCGCTCTCCCAGATCGAGCGCCAGTTCGGCAAGGGCTCGGTCATGAGGCTCGGCAAGAACGACAAGTCGATGGACGTGGAGACCATCTCCACCGGCTCGCTGGGGCTCGACATCGCGCTTGGCGTCGGCGGCCTGCCGCGCGGCCGGGTGGTCGAGATTTACGGCCCGGAATCCTCGGGCAAGACCACGCTCGCGCTGCACACCGTGGCGGAAGCGCAGAAAAAAGGCGGCATCTGCGCCTTCGTCGATGCCGAACACGCGCTCGACCCGGTCTATGCGCGCAAGCTCGGCGTCAATGTCGATGACCTGCTGATTTCGCAGCCGGACACCGGCGAGCAGGCGCTGGAAATCGCCGACACTTTGGTGCGCTCCGGCGCGATCGACGTGCTGGTGGTCGACTCGGTCGCCGCTTTGGTGCCGCGTGCCGAGCTCGAAGGCGAAATGGGCGACGTGCAGCCCGGCTCGCAGGCGCGGCTGATGAGCCAGGCGCTGCGCAAGCTCACCTCATCGATCTCCAAGTCGCGCACCATGGTGGTCTTCATCAACCAGATCCGCATGAAGATCGGCGTCATGTACGGCTCGCCGGAGACGACGTCGGGCGGCAATGCGCTGAAATTCTACGCCTCGGTGCGGCTCGATATCCGCCGCATCGGCGCGATCAAGGAGCGCGACGAGGTGGTCGGCAACCAGACCCGCGTCAAGGTGGTGAAGAACAAGCTGGCGCCGCCGTTCAAGCAGGTCGAGTTCGACATCATGTACGGCGAGGGCGTCTCCAAGATCGGCGAGCTGGTCGATCTCGGCGTCAAGGCCGGCGTGGTCGAGAAGTCGGGCTCATGGTTCTCCTATGACAGCCAGCGCATCGGCCAGGGCCGCGAGAACGCCAAGCAATTTCTCAAGGACAATCCCGACGTCGCCAACAAGATCGAGGCGGCGGTGCGCCAGAATTCCGGCATTCTCGCCGAGATGATACTCGCCGGCGAAAAGGAAGACGACGCCGACGGCGATGCCGAGGCGGCGGAGGCCTGATCGTCATGTCCTTATCTTTGCGTTCGGCACGTTATTGGTTCTATCTCGAGGACCTGATGACCGGCGAGAACCGTGACGTCGTCACGGACCCGGGCGGCACCGAGCAGGATGCGCGCAATCTGCTCGGCGGCAGCTGGACCGATCCGCGAGCGGGTCATCTGCCATGGGCCGTGCCCGCTGGAGGTGGGCATACCGAATTAGAGTTTGCGATCCGGATTGTCGCGCGTATCGCCCCCGTCGGCACCCGGCTGCTTAAAGCGGCCGCAACCGAGGACGGGGGCGATGTGCGTTTGGCGGAGCGCCGCAAATGACGCGCGTCTTTCTGAACTCGTCCACCCCCCGCCGCTACATAAGCCATGAAACGACAAGGGTTTTCATGAGCGGCGTCAACGACATCCGGTCGCATTTCATCGGCTATTTCGAGAAGAACGGCCACCAGCCGGTGGCGTCGTCCTCGCTCGTGCCGAGGAACGACCCGACCCTGATGTTCACCAATGCCGGCATGGTGCAGTTCAAGAACGTCTTCACCGGCCTGGAAAAGCGCCCCTACAACAAGGCGGTGACCTCGCAGAAATGCGTGCGCGCCGGCGGCAAGCATAACGACCTCGACAATGTCGGCTACACCGCGCGGCACCACACCTTCTTCGAGATGCTCGGCAATTTCTCGTTCGGCGATTACTTCAAGGAACGCGCGATCGAGCTCGCCTGGAACCTGGTCACCAAGGAATTCGGGCTGCCCAAAGACAAGCTGATGGCGACCGTCTATGTCGATGACGACGACGCCTTCAATCTCTGGAAGAAGATCGCCGGCCTGCCGGATTCCAGGATCGTGCGCATCGCCGGCTCGGACAATTTCTGGGCGATGGGCGACACCGGCCCGTGCGGCCCGTGCTCGGAAATCTTCTTCGACCATGGCGACAATATTCCGGGCGGTCCGCCCGGCTCGCCGGACTCCGAAGGCGACCGCTTCATCGAGATCTGGAATCTCGTCTTCATGCAGTACGAGCAGCATGAGGGCGGCAAGCGCACCAACCTGCCGCGGCCCTCGATCGACACCGGCATGGGGCTGGAGCGCATCGCCGCGGTGCTGCAGGGCACCCACGACAATTACGCGATCGACCTGTTCGCGCACATCATCGCGGCGATTGCCGAGCTGACCAAGGTCAAGGCCGACGGCCCGCAGAAGGCCTCGCACCGGGTGATCGCCGACCATCTGCGCGCCTCGTCATTCCTGATCGCCGATGGCGTGCTGCCCTCGAACGAAGGCCGCGGCTATGTGCTCCGCCGCATCATGCGGCGCGCCATGCGCCACGCCGAGCTGCTCGGCGCCAAAGAGCCGCTGATGTGGAAGCTGGTGCCGGTGCTGACCCGCGAAATGGGCGCCGCCTATCCGGAGCTGATGCGGGCCGAGGCGCTGATCACCGAGACGCTCAAGCTCGAAGAGACGCGCTTCCGCCGCACGCTGGAGCGCGGGCTCGCGATTCTGGACGAGAAGAGCAGCGGCCTGGAGCAAGGGCGCGATGTTCGACGGCGAGACCGCCTTCACGCTCTACGACACCTATGGCTTTCCGCTCGACCTGACGCAGGACGCGCTGCGCGGCCGCGGCATCTCGGTCGATCTTGCATCGTTCAACGATGCGATGGAGCGCCAGCGCGCCAAGGCGCGCGCCTCATGGGCGGGCTCCGGCGACGCCGCGGCCGAGACGATCTGGTTCGGGCTGCGCGACAAGGCCGGCGCCACCGAATTCCTCGGCTATGAGACCGAGATCGCCGAGGGCGTCGTCAAGGCGCTGGTGAAGGACGGCAAGGAAGTCGCCGAGCTCAAGAAGGGCGAGAGCGGCGAGATCGTGCTCAACCAGACGCCGTTCTATGCCGAAAGCGGCGGCCAGATCGGCGACACCGGCGCAGATGCACGGCGACAAGGTGAAGCTCAAGGTCACCGACACCCAGAAAAAAGCCGGCGACGTGTTCGTCCATGTCGCGACGGTCGAAGACGGCGTCGTGAAGGCCGGCGACGCGCTGCATCTCGAAGTCGATCACGAGCGCCGCTCGGCGATCCGGCAGCATCATTCCGCCACGCATCTGCTGCACGAGGCGCTGCGCCAGGTGCTCGGCGATCACGTCGCGCAGAAGGGCTCGCTGGTCGCGCCCGACCGGCTGCGCTTCGACTTCTCGCATCCCAAGCCGATCACGGCGCAGGAGCTGGAGAAGGTCGAGGACATCGCCAACGATATGGTGCTGCAGAATTCGCCGGTGACGACCCGGCTGATGGGGCTCGACGATGCCCGCGCCTCCGGCGCGCGCGCGCTGTTCGGCGAGAAGTATGGCGACGAGGTCCGCGTCGTCGCGATGGGCGAAGGCGGCGGCAATCACGCTTGGGCTGGTCGGTCGAATTGTGCGGCGGCACCCATGTGAAGCGGACCGGCGACATCGGGTTGATTTTCGGGCTGAGCGACAGCGGCGTGGCCGCCGGCGTGCGCCGGGTCGAGGCGCTGACGGGCAGGGCGGCGCGCAAGGCCGCTCACAAGCAGGTTCAGGCGCTAAAGCGGCATCCGCAGAGCTTAAAGTGCCGCTTGAAGACATGCCGGCGCGCCTTGCGGCGTTCATGGATGAGCGCAGGAAGCTCGAGCGCGAGCTCACCGAGGCCAAGAAGAAGCTCGCCATGGGCGGCGGCGGCAACGGCAAGGCGGCCGATGACGGCGCGGTGCGCGATATCGCCGGGGTCAAGCTGATGGCCCGCGCGGTGTCCGGCATCAGCCCGAAGGACCTGCCGAGCCTGGTCGACGAGGGCAAGAAGCGGCTCGGCTCCGGCATCGTCGCCATCGTGGCGGTCAGCGAGGAAGGCCGCGCCGGCATCGCGGTCGGCGTCACCGACGACCTCAAGTCGCGCTTCAACGCGGTCGAGCTGGTCAAGAAGGGCGCCGAGGCGCTGGGCGGCAAGGGCGGCGGCGGCCGGCCCGACATGGCGCAGGCCGGCGGGCCGGACGGCTCCAAGGCCGATGCCGCGCTCAAGGCCGTGGAAGCCGCGCTCGGCGGCTAGGCCGCGCGGCCGCAGCACGGTCAGCGCCTTCGGGTGGATTTTCACGCTCAGCGGCGAGGTCAGCGCGACACGTTCGCCGTCGACCGAGGCATGCAGATGCTTGCGCCGGGTGGTGATCGTCACCTCGCGCACCGCGACCTGCTCGGTTGAATCCTCGCGCCGCCAGCGGCCGGCCACCAGATCGAAGCCGGCCTTGAGCAGCGCCGCGGCATGGCCGCCGCGCACGATGTTGATCTCCAGCAGGCCTTCATCGATGCGGTCGCGGTGCAGCGGGCTCTCGCGGTAGCGATTGTTGGTGATGAGCACCGCGGACGAATGGCGCACCGTTCTCGCGCGCTCGGCCTCGAAGGCGACGTCGATGCCGCCGACCCGAAAGACCGTACGGGTCACCGCAACGACAAAAGCAAGCGCGCGCGCGAACGGGATCTGCTCGCGGGCGCGTTGGCGCTCGCCGGCCAGCCTGGCGAAGAAGCCGAGGCCGAGCAGCGAATGGAATATGCGGCCGTTCACCTCGGCGAGGTCGATCTGGATGCGCTCGGCGTTCGGCAACGCCTTCACGGCGTCCTCGACTTCGAGCGGAATGTTGAGGTCACGGCCGAGCAGGTTGACGGTGCCGAACGGCAGGATGCCGAGCGCGATGTCTTTGCCCATCAGCTTCGAGGCGGCGAGGCTCTGGGTGCCGTCGCCGCCGCCGATGATCAGCGTGTCGATGTCGCTGCGCGCGGCGGCCGCTTCGATCGTTGCTTCGATCTGCTGCGGCTCGACGCAGGTGACTTCAATGCTGGTGCCGGCGTTGCGAAACGCGTCCGCGACGATCCGCTCCATGCCCTCGCCGTGCTGCAGGCACAGCCCGGCTTTGGCGTTGAGAATGGCGATGGCACGCATGGTTGCTCCGGCGCATGACGCCCGTAACTAGGCCGCCATCGCCCGCTTCAAATTCTCGTCGATCTTGTCGAGGAACCCGGTGGTGGTGAGCCATTTCTGGTCGGGACCGACCAGCAGCGCGAGGTCCTTGGTCATGTAACCGGCCTCGACCGTATCGACGCACACCTTCTCCAGCGTGGCCGCAAACTTCGCGAGCTGCGCATTGTTGTCGAGCTTGGCGCGATGGGCGAGGCCGCGGCTCCAGGCGAAGATCGAGGCGATCGAGTTGGTCGAGGTCTGCTCGCCCTTCTGATGCTGGCGATAATGCCGCGTCACCGTGCCGTGCGCGGCTTCCGCCTCGACCACCTTGCCGTCCGGCGTCATCAGCACCGAGGTCATCAGGCCGAGCGAGCCGAAGCCCTGCGCGACGGTGTCGGACTGCACGTCGCCGTCATAGTTCTTGCAGGCCCAGACGTAGCCGCCCGACCACTTCAGCGCCGACGCCACCATGTCGTCGATCAGGCGGTGCTGGTAGGTGAGGCTTCTTGGCTGCGAACTTGTCCTTGAACTCGGCGTCGAACATCTCCTGGAACAGCTCCATGAAGCGGCCGTCATACTGCTTGAGGATGGTGTTCTTGGTGGAGAGGTAGAGCGGGTAGCCGCGGGTGAGGGCGTAGTTGAACGAGGCGCGGGCGAAATCGCGGATCGAGCTGTCGAGATTGTACATCGCCATCGTCACGCCCGACTCCGGCGCCTTGAACACTTCGCGCTCGATCACTTTGCCGTCGTCGCCGGTGAACTTGAGCGAGATCGTGCCCTGCCGTCGGAAATTTGAAATCGGTGGCGCGGTACTGGTCGCCATAGGCGTGGCGGCCGATGATGATCGGCTGGGTCCAGCCCGGCACCAGGCGCGGCACGTTCCTGCAGATGATCGGCTCGCGGAAGATGGTGCCGCCGAGGATGTTGCGGATGGTGCCGTTGGGTGAGGGCCACATTTCCTTGAGGCCGAATTCCTTCACGCGGCCTTCGTCCGGCGTGATGGTGGCGCACTTCACCGCGACGCCGACCTCCCTGGTCTTGTTGGCCGCGTCGACGGTGATCCGGTCGTTGGTCTCGTCGCGCTTCTGGATGCTGAGATCGTAATAAAGCAGCTCAATGTCGAGATAGGGA
Source organism: uncultured Alphaproteobacteria bacterium (assembly GCA_963788805.1). Classification (GTDB taxonomy): domain Bacteria; phylum Pseudomonadota; class Alphaproteobacteria; order Rhizobiales; family Xanthobacteraceae; genus Pseudolabrys. The sequence continues at coordinate 140,040 of CAWBHU010000009.1, read as the reverse complement.
TGGATCAGCCTGTCCTTGATGAGCTGCCAGATGATCCGGGTCATCTCGTCGCCGTCCATCTCGACGACGGGATTTGCCACCTTGATCTTCGGCATTTGAACGAGCTCACCTTTTGAGAGCACGCGGCTCCGGCGGCCGCCGCACGGCCTTACTTCACGATCACGGTCGTGCCCACCGGCACCCGCCGGTAGAGATCCGCCACATCCGTGTTTCTCATCCGGAAACAGCCGGATGATTTCGCCTCGCCGACCGAGTCCGCATCGGGGGAGCCGTGGATCCGGTAAAGCGTGCTGCCGAGATACATTGCGTGCGAGCCGAGCGGATTTTCCGGATCGCCGCCCTTCATGCGCCTCGGCACATCCGGTTGCCGCGCGATCATCTCCGCCGGCGCCGTCCAATCCGGATTTTCCTTTTTCGCGGTGACCTTGTGGGTGCCTTTCCACTGGAAGCCGGTCCGGCCCACACCGATGCCGTAGCGCAGCGCCGAGCCATTTCCTTCGATGAGAAAGAGCTGCCGCGCCGTCGTGTCGATGACGATCGTGCCCGGCGCATACTTGCTTTGATAGCTGACAGTGGTGCGGCCAAGGCCGGTGCCATCAAGGCCGAAGATGTTGTAGACGCCCTTTTTCGACGCGCCGCCGCGCAACAACTCCGTCCGCTCGTCGGACTGAGCTTGTGCGAGACTGATGGGACCGAGCAGCGCAGCGAGCGCGGCCACGAAGGCAATTTTGCCGGTCCACCGCATCAGAGCGCGGCGAGGGCGGCGTTCAGCGTGGCGCTCGGCCGCATCGCCGGCGATGTTTTGGCAGGATCGGGCAGGTAGTAGCCGCCGGTATCGGCCGGCTTGCCTTGCGCGGCGATCAGCTCGGCATTGATCTTTTTCTCGTTCTTTTCGAGCGTCTCGGCCAGCGGCTTGAAGCGGGCAGCGAGCTCCTTGTCCTTGGTCTGCGCGGCCAGCGCCTGCGCCCAGTACAGAGCGAGGTAGAAATGGGTGCCGCGATTGTCGAGTTCGCCGACCCTGCGCGCCGGAGCGCGGTTGAACTCGAGGATCTTGCCGATCGCCGCGTCGAGCGTATCGGCGAGAATCTGCGCCTTGGTATTCTTGTAGGTGTCCGCCAGATGTTCGAGCGAGGCGCCGAGCGCGAGGAATTCGCCGAGCGAATCCCAGCGCAGATAGCCCTCTTGCTGGAACTGCTCCACGTGCTTTGGGCGCCGAGCCGCCGGCGCCGGTCTCGAACAGGCCGCCGCCTTCCATCAACGGAACGATCGACAGCATCTTGGCCGAGGTGCCGAGCTCCATGATCGGGAACAGGTCGGTGAGATAGTCGCGCAGCACGTTGCCGGTCACGGAGATCGTGTCCTGGCCCTTGCGGATGCGCTCGAGTGAGAACTTCATCGCCTCGACCGGCGCCAGAATGCGGATGTCGAGCCCCTTGGTGTCGTGATCCTTCAGGTACTTCTCGACCTTGGCGATCACCTGCGCGTCATGCGCGCGATCCTTGTCGAGCCAGAACACCGCGGGGGTATTGGTGAGGCGGGCGCGGCGCACTGCGAGCTTGACCCAGTCCTGCACCGGCGCGTCGCGCAGCTCGCACATGCGGAAGATGTCGCCGGTCTCGACCGGACGCTCCAGCAGCACCTTGCCGTCATCGGCGACGACGCGGACCGTTCCGTTCGCGGGCACCTCGAAGGTCTTGTCGTGCGAGCCGTATTCCTCGGCCTTTTGCGCCATCAATCCGACATTGGGGACCGAGCCCATGGTCTTGGGGTCGAACGCGCCGTTCGCCTTACAGTCGTCGATCACCGCCTGATAGAGGCACGCGTAGCTGCGATCCGGGATCGCGGCCATGACGTCGTGCAGCTTGCCGTCGGCGCCCCACATGCGGCCGGAATCGCGGATCATCGCCGGCATCGAAGCATCGACGATCACGTCGCTCGGCACATGCAGGTTGGTGATGCCCTTGTCGGAATTGACCATGGCGAGGCCCGGCCGCTTCGCGTATTCGGCCGCGATGTCGGCCTTGATCGCCTTTTTCTCAGGCTCCGGCAGGGTCTCGATCTTCGCCAGCAGATCGCCGAAGCCGTTATTGAGATTGACCTCGAGCTTCTTCAGCGTGGCGGCGTGCTTCTCGATCACGTCGGCGAAGAAGGTGGAAACGGCGTGGCCGAAGATGATGGGATCGGCGATCTTCATCATGGTCGCCTTGACGTGCAGTGAGAACAGCACGCCTTCCTTCTTGGCGGCTTCGATCTGCTCGGCAAAGAAGGCGCGCAACGCCTTGCGGCTCATCACCGCGGCGTCGATGATCTCGCCGGCCTGAATCGGCGTCTTCGCCTTCAACACCGTGACCTTGCCGTCGGCGCCGAGGAGTTCGATGCGGGCGTTGGTTTCCGATGCGACAATGGTCGAGATTTCAGAGCCGTAGTAATCGCCGGCCGGCATGTACGACACATGCGATTTGGAGCCGGAACTCCAGGCGCCCATCTTGTGCGGATTGTTGCGGGCGTATTGCTTGACGGCGCCGGCGGCGCGGCGGTCGGAATTGCCTTCGCGCAGCACCGGATTGACGACGCTGCCGAATATCTTGGCGTAGCGCGCCTTGATGTCCTTCTCCGCGTCGTTCGCCGGGTTATCCGGATAGTCGGGAATGTCGTAGCCCTTGCCCTGCAACTCCTTGATCGCGGCCTTGAGCTGCGGGATCGAGGCGGAGATGTTGGGCAGCTTGATGATGTTGGCTTCGGGCTTGGTCGCCAGCACGCCGAGCTCGGTGAGCTCGTCGTTGATGCGTTGCGCCGGGGTGAGCTTCTCGGGGAAATTGGCGATGATGCGGCCGGCCAGCGAGATGTCCTTGAGCTTCACCGACACACCGGCCGCGCCTACGAAGGCCTCGACGATCGGCAGCAGGGAGAAGGTCGCGAGCGCCGGAGCTTCATCGACCTTGGTCCAAACGATTTCCAGATTTGGCATGCTTGCACGAAAACCTTTTTGGAAGGGATTTGTGCGCGGGAATACCGGCATCGGGGCTATAGCATCCGCTTTGCCGGGAAGGGAAGCACCGAAAGCACTAGCCTTTCGGCGTGGGCGTTATGGTAATTCCGGCCGCGCAGGCCAATGCGCCGAGGGGATTTGATGCCAGGTTCCGGCACCGACAAGACCAAACGCTGGATCGAGACGCCGGGGCCGGTGGTCGTGCTGGTCGAGCCGCAGCTCGGCGAGAATATCGGCGCGGCGGCGCGGGCGATGGCGAATTTCGGGCTGTCGAAGTTGCGATTGGTGAAACCGCTGCAGGGCTGGCCGAATGAAAAGGCCAAGGTGATGGCGGCGGGCGCCGACCGCGTGCTCGACGCGGCGGTGGTTTATGACACATTCGCCGAGGCGATTGGCGACTGCACCTATGTGCTGGCGACGACCGCGCGCAATCACGACCAGGCCAAGCCGGTGCTGGGCGCTGCCGAGGCGATGGCGGTGCTGGCGCCGAAGGTCGGCGGCGGCGAGACGGTCGCGATCGTATTCGGGCGCGAACGCATCGGGCTTGAGAACCACGAGGTGGCGCGCGCCGATGCGATCGTCACGCTTCCGGTCAATCCGGCCTTTGCCTCGCTCAATCTGGCGCAGGCGGTGGTGATCGTCGCTTATGAGTGGCTCAAGCTCGCATCCGGCGAAGAATTGCCCTTCAGCGCGCCGGACAAATCGCCGCCGGCGCCCAAGCAGCAGCTCGACGCCTTCTTCTCCGATCTCGAAACCGAGCTCGACCGCATCGAATTCTACCGGCCGCATGAGAAGCGCGGCACGATGAGCACGAACCTGCGCAACATCTTCAATCGCATGACGCCGACCGAGCAGGACATCCGCACTTTGCACGGCATCGTCATGGCGCTGGCGCAAGGACGCAAAGGTCCGGCGCGCGGCGGCGTGCTCGATGGCGAGCAGGCCGAGTTGTTGCGTCAGTTGCTCGCCGAGCATGGCGGCGGCGACCGCCTGCCGAACGAGCGCACGCCGGTGCGCGGCCTCGCGCGGCTCTTGCGGCGCAATCCGACCGAAGCAGAGCGGACGCTATGGCAGGCGCTGGTGAACGACCGGCGTTTTGCCGGCCGCGGCTTCAAGCGGCAGACGCCAATCGGGCCGCACATCGCAGATTTCGTGTCGTTCCCGCTCAAGACCGTGATCGATCTGGTGCCGCCGCGGGAGGAAGAGGCGGCCGTATTCGCGCGCGACAACAAGCGGGTCTGGCTCGAGCAGCACGGCTACAAGGTGATCGTCGTCACCGCCCCGGCGGTCGAGGCCGATGTCGAAAAGGTGCTCGACGCGCTGGCTAGCCGCCTTTGAGCTGTTTGACCTGCGGCGCGAAACCGGCGCGCAGGAAGCCGAGATCGCTGCCGACCGCGAGGAAACGGAAGCCGCGTTTGGCGGTCGCCAGGGCGCGCTCGGCATTGACGCAATAGAGCCCGGCGATCTTGTTCGCCTTCTTGGCCGCGGCGACGACCTTTTCCAGCGCAGCCTCGACCTCGGCGGAATGCGGGTCCCAGACCTGTCCGTTCGACAGGGTGATCGACAGGTCGGCGGGACCGACAAACAGCACGTCGATGCCCGGCACCGCCGCGATGGCGTCGAGATTGTCCATCGCCTCGCGCGTCTCGATCATCGCCAGCGTGACGATGTTGTCATTGGCGCTTCGCAGATAGTCCTTCTGGTCCGGAACGTTGGCGAGCAGGGTGGCGCGGTGCGGACCCCATGAGCGCTCGCCGATCGGCGGAAATTTCGCGGCGCCGACGAAGCGCTTGGCGAGCTCGACGTTGTTGATCATCGGCATGATGACGCCTTCGGCGCCCCAGTCGAGCGCGCGCGACACGCCGCCGAAATCATCGAGCGGCACGCGCACCACCGGCGCCGCGCCGCCGCCGCGGATGCCGGCAATCGACGTCACCGTCGCAGAATGGTCCCACATGCCGTGCTGCTGATCGATCGTGACCGTGTTGAAGCCTTCGCGCGCCATCACGTCGGTGATCAGCGGCGAGGCGAGCCCGCACCAGGCGGAGAAAACTGTTTCGCCGGCGCGAAGGCGCTGGGCGAGGGAAAAACCCGGCAGTGATTGTGTCATGGCAAGACCCGGATGCTGTCATCGCCCGCGAAGGCGGGCGATCCAGTAAACACTATTGGTGCGATTGAATCATAGGGTGGAAATGGATGCCCCGCTTTCGCGGGGCATGACAAGGGACGGGGGCTATTTTCCGGTTTCGATCTGCTGGACGGCCTTCGCCATCAGGTCGACCATTTGCGTCTTGATCTCCTGGTCGCTGGCGGAGACGCCTTTGGCGTCGAGGTCCTTGCGGACCTTGCGGAAAACGTCGTCGTCGCCGGCTTCCTCGAAATCGGCCTGCACCACTTCCTTGGCATAGGTGTCGGCGTCGGCGCCGCTCATGCCGAGCTTTTGCGCGACCCACAGACCGAGCAGCTTGTTGCGCCGCGCGGTGGCCTTGAAACGGAGCTCCTCGTCATGCGCGAATTTTTTCTCAAAGCCTTCCTCACGCTTGTCGAACGTCGTCATAGTTGTCCTTTCGCAGCTCCGTAAAAATGCAGATTAAATCTGGATTGTGCGCCTTGCATAACGGTCTGCCTCGGTCAAGGCAACTTGAAGCAGCGTCGCAGCGCGCACAAACGGAGTGGACAACGTCGAAACCGGCGCGATTGCGCGAGGGCTACCATTGGACTAGCTTGCGATCAGGAGCGGGGTTGTTTGCACTCACGTCATGGCCCCGGTTCCGCAGCCGCGGATCTCGCAGTTTCAAGTCGGATAAGAGGAGCCACGGCCTCCAATGGACTTTCAAAAACCACGGTACACCCCAATGAGCCGCCGTCGCCGAATTTACGAAGGCAAGGCGAAAATCCTCTATGAGGGCCCGGAGCCTGGAACGCTGATTCAGCACTTCAAGGACGACGCCACCGCCTTCAATGCCAAGAAACACGAGGTGATTGAAGGCAAGGGCGTGCTCAACAACCGCATCTCCGAATATGTGTTCCAGCATCTGAACAATATCGGGGTGCCGACGCATTTCATCCGCCGGCTCAACATGCGCGAGCAATTGATCCGCGAAGTCGAGATCATTCCGCTCGAAGTCGTGGTGCGCAATGTCGCGGCGGGTTCGCTGTCGCAGCGGCTCGGCATCGAGGAAGGCACGCAGCTGCCGCGCTCGATCATCGAATTCTATTACAAGAACGAACAGCTCCAGCACCCGATGGTGTCGGAGGAACACATCACTGCGTTCGGCTGGGCGTCGCCGCAGGAGATCGACGACATCATGGCGCTCGCCATCCGCGTCAACGACTTCCTCTCAGGCCTCTTCCTCGGCGTCGGCATTCGTCTGGTCGACTTCAAGATGGAAGCGGGGCGGCTGTGGGAAAACGACGTGATGCGCATCGTCGTCGCCGACGAGATCTCGCCCGAACTCGTGCCGGCTGTGGGACATCAAGTCGAACGAGAAGCTCGACAAGGACCGGTTCCGCCGCGACCTCGGCGGACTGCTCGAGGCCTACACCGAAGTCGCGAAGCGGCTCGGCATCATGAACGAGGGCGAGCCGCCGCGCGGCACCGGCCCGGTCCTGGTGAAGGGCTAGGCAGATACAATTTTCGCCGGTTTGCAGTGTGAATTACGCCAAGGTTGGGTTGGCCCGGGCTTGTCCCGGGCCTTCGCGCGTCTAGTTTAGCTGTGAAACCGGCGGATTTGTCCGGTTCCGGTCATCGACTCGTGCCATAAGCCGAACCATGAAAGCCCGCGTCACCGTCACGCTGAAGTCCGGCATCCTCGACCCCCAAGGCAAGGCCATCGAGGGCGCGCTGCGCTCGCTCGGCGTCGAGGGCGTCGCCAGCGTGCGCCAGGGCAAGGTGTTCGACATCGAGCTCGATGGCGCCGACAAGGCCAGGGCGGAAGAGCTGCTCAAGCAGGCCGCCGACAGGCTGCTCGCCAATACGGTGATCGAGAATTACCGGGTCGAGGTGATCGGGTGAAAGCCCAGTGAAAGCGGCCGTCCTCGTTTTCCCCGGCATCAATCGCGAGCGCGACATGGCGCGCACGCTGCGCAACGTGTCCGGACAGGCGCCGGCCATGGTCTGGCATGCCGAGCATGAGTTGCCGGCCGGCACGGACCTGGTGGTCGTACCGGGCGGCTTTTCCTACGGCGACTATCTGCGCTGCGGCGCCATCGCGGCGCGGGCGCCGATCATGGACGCGGTGCGCAAGTTTGCCGGCAATGGCGGGCTGCTGCTCGGTGTCTGCAACGGCTTCCAGATCCTGTGCGAAAGCGGGCTGCTGCCGGGCGTGCTGATGCGCAACCAGAATCTGAAATTCATCTGCCGCGACGTCTATCTGCGGGTCGAGAATTCCAGCAGCCCGTTCACCCGCGGCTACAATGCCGGGCCAGGTGATCCGCGTCCCGGTCGCGCATGGCGAGGGCAATTACATCGCCGACAGCGAGACCATCGCGAAGCTCGAAGGCGAGGGGCGCGTGCTGTTTCGCTACTCGTCGCCTGACGGGATGGTCGATCCGAACTGGAATCATAACGGCGCGATCAACGCCATTGCCGGAATCGTCAACGAGCGCGGCAATGTGCTCGGCATGATGCCGCATCCGGAAAACCACGTCGAAGCCGCGATCGGCTCGACCGACGGCCGCGGCCTGTTCGCCGGGCTTGTCGCGCAACTCGAGCAAGGCGGCTAAGTGGATCCGCGCAGTCCGCAATGACGAATGAGAAACGAACCTGCCATTACGCCCGACCTGGTCGCCGAGCACGGGCTCAAGCCTGACGAATATCAGCGCGTCCTCAGTCTGATCGGCCGCGAGCCGTCGATCACCGAGCTCGGCATCTTCTCGGCGATGTGGAACGAGCACTGCTCGTACAAATCGTCGAAGGTGCATCTGCGCACGCTGCCGACCAAGGCGGAGTGGGTGATCCAGGGCCCCGGCGAGAACGCCGGCGTGATCGACATTGGCGACGGGCTCGCCTGCGTCTTCAAGATGGAGAGCCACAACCACCCGAGCTACATCGAGCCCTATCAGGGCGCGGCGACCGGCGTTGGCGGCATCCTGCGCGACGTGTTCACGATGGGCGCGCGGCCGATCGCCTGCCTCAATGCGCTGTCGTTCGGCGCGCCGTCACATCCCAAGACCCGCCATCTGGTGGCCGGCGTCGTCGCCGGCATTGGCGGCTACGGCAATTCGTTCGGCGTGCCGACGGTCGGCGGCTCGGTGCGGTTTCCACTCGCGCTATGACGGCAACTGCCTGGTCAACGCGATGGCGGTCGGCATCGCGCAGAAGGACAAGATTTTTTACGCGGCGGCATCCGGTGTCGGCATGCCGATCGTCTATCTCGGCTCCAAGACCGGCCGCGACGGCATCCACGGCGCGACGATGGCGTCGGCGGAATTTGACGACGATTCCGAGGAGAAGCGTCCGACCGTTCAGGTCGGCGATCCGTTCGCCGAAAAACTCCTGCTCGAAGCCTGCCTCGAAATCATGGCCAAGGATTGCGTGATCGCGATCCAGGACATGGGCGCGGCGGGGCTGACCTGCTCGGCGGTCGAGATGGGGGCGAAGGGCGATCTCGGCGTCACGCTCGAGCTCGACAAGGTGCCGACCCGCGAAGAGCGCATGACCGCCTACGAGATGATGCTCTCGGAGAGCCAGGAGCGCATGCTCATGGTGCTCAAGCCCGAGAAAGAGAAGGAAGCCGAGGCGATCTTCCGCAAATGGGGGCTCGACTTTGCGGTGGTGGGCCACACCACGCCGGATATGCGCTTCATCGTGAAGCACGGCGGCGACGTGATGGCCGACCTGCCGATCAAGGAACTCGGCGATCAGGCCCCGGAATACAAGCGCGCCATTCGTGCTGGCCGAGAAGCCCAAGCCGGTGGATGCGGCATCGATCGATCCGCCGATGGGGATCACCGACGCGCTGGCGCAGCTCCTCGCGACGCCCGGATCTCTGCTCCAAACGCTGGGTCTGGGAGCAATACGACCACGTCATCCTCGGCAATACCGTATCAGCGGCCGGGCGGCGATTCTGCCGTCATTCGCGTCGAGGACGGGCCGAAGGGGCTGGCGCTGACGACCGACGTGACGCCGCGTTATTGCGAGGCCGATCCGTTCGAGGGCGGCAAGCAGGCGGTGGCGGAATGCTGGCGCAACCTCACGGCGGTCGGCGCGACGCCGCTCGCCATCACCGACAATCTCAATTTCGGCAATCCGGAACGGCCGGAGATCATGGGCCAGTTCGTCGGCTGCATCCGCGGCATCGCCGAAGCCTGCAAGAAGCTCGACTTCCCGGTCGTGTCCGGCAACGTCTCGCTCTACAACGAGACCAACGGCAAGGCGATTTTGCCGACGCCCTCGATCGGCGGTGTCGGCGTGCTGGCCGATTTCTCCAAGTCGGCCTCGCTCGCGTTCAAGCGCGAGGGCGAGGCGATCATCCTGATCGGCGAGACGCAGGGTTGGCTCGGCCAATCGCTCTATCTGCGCGACATTTGCGGACGCGAAGAAGGCGCGCCGCCGCCGGTCGACCTGGTCGAGGAGAAAGAGAACGGCGATTTCGTCCGTGCGCTCATCCTCGACGGCACGGCGACCGCGGCGCACGACATCTCGGATGGCGGCCTCCTGGTCGCGCTGGCTGAAATGGCGATGGCGTCAGGCATCGGCGCGACGCTCGACCGCGGCACCGGCCGACACGCCGTCACATGCGCACTGGTTCGGCGAGGACCAGGCCCGCTACCTGATCACGGTGCCTTCGGCGCAAGCCGAGGCCGTGCTGGCCAAGGCCCGCGACGCCAGCATCATGGCGGCGCGGATCGGCGTAACCGGCGGTGACGTGCTGGCGATCGAAGGCGAGCAGCCGCTTCCACTCGCGCGCTTGCGGCAGAGCTTCGAAGGCTGGCTGCCGGCCTACATGGCCGGCACCGCGGTCAACGTCTAGCGCGGCTGTTGAGCGCGCGGCTGTTGCCGCGGCCGCGCTGCCGGCGCGGCGGGCATCGCAGGTGCCTCCGGATCGACTTCGACCGCATTGGCTTCCTCGACAGCCATCACCGAGGTGCGGCAGTCGGACGAAAGCTGATCCGGCTTGCCTTGCAGACAGACGTACGAACTCCGGGCTGCCTGCGGCGGCGCCTCCGCACAGCGCCTTGATCTCGCTGCTGCAGGTGAACTTGAGCGCGCCCGATTGTTCGGGCGTGAGAGCCGGCGCTGCTGGTGCCGCGGCGGTTGCCGCCGGCCTCGCTGCAGGTTTGCGCGCGGCAGGTTTGGCGGCAGCGGGCTTTGCCGCTGTGGCCGGCTTTGCCGGCGTCGCGGCGGGCGCAGCCTGCGCCGGTTGAGCGGGCGGGGAAGAAGAGGAGGGCCACGGCGTTGTCTGGGCCAGCGCGGCAGCCGAGACCGCCGTCCCCAGAACAAGTGCAAGTGCCAATGTCGAACCGAAACGCATCACAAGTCTCCCCTTAAACCGCCATGCCCAAGCAGTAACAAATCTGCCCAGGCTGTCCGGACTGTCCCGCATAATACATTACTTGGGGCCTGATCTTCCTGCCAATGGTGACCAATATGGGGCAGCGATTTAGCGGCCAGCCGCAGCGGCGCCCGGTGGCCGGCAAAGTCGCGCTCACGGCCGGTTTGCAGCCCGCCGACAATGCCGCGACGTTCTTCTGGAGGCATTGCAGCGCCTCCTTGCCGCCCGGCGTGACGCCCGAGCATTTCGACATGAAGTCGCCGCGGCAGTTCGCCCGGATCGCGCTTTGCTGCTCCGCAGTCACCTGAGCGTTCGCGGTTCCAATCGTCATGGCCGCCAACACCAAACCCAATCCCAAAACGACGCGCATCGAGCCCTCCGCGGCAATTTTGCTGTGCGGCCTTAGATTAACCAGCGCGGCGTCAATTGTCACCCCGGACAAAACCCATCATAGTTTTTCCAGTTTCCTCTGGGATTCGCAGCCGCGAGTTTGGAGATCGGCGATGCCGATGGATGCGGGCGAAATCGAACGGCTGATCAAGTCGAGCATCCCCGATGCGCAGGTGACGATCCGCGATCTGGCCGGCGACGGCGACCATTATGCCGCGACCGTCATCTCCGCCTCGTTCAAGGGCAAGTCGCGTGTGCAGCAACATCAGCTCGTCTACACCGCGCTGCAAGGACGGATGGGCGGCTTGCTCCACGCGCTCGCCCTGCAGACCGGCACACCTGACTGAACAAATATGAGTGTGACCGATCCTGAAGCCCGCCGGCGCGATCACGCCCACCGGGCCGTGGAGCGTCGGCGCGCGGGCGGGTGATTTCGTCTTCGTCGCCGGCATGCGCGGCATCGATCCAAAGACCAACCAGCTGATCGAAGGGGAGGAGGCGCGGGTGCGCCAGGCCTTCCGCAACATGATGATTGTGGCGGGTTCGGAAGGCGCGACCGCCGCCGACTGCGTGCGCACCGTGGTCTACGTCACCGACATGGCGCGGCACCGGCCGCTGGCCAATGCCGGAGCGGAGGAACTATGGGGCAAGGGGCCTTACCCGCCGCGCACCATCATCGAGGTTAAGGCGCTCAATCAGGGCGATTTCTTCGAAATCGACGGCACTTTTTACGTCCCCGCAAAACGGTAGGGCAGGGTTTCCCAGGCAGGGTCTTGGGATAGCGGCGCAAATCACGCTACATATATTTCCAGCAGGGGTTTGGCCGCACCGCGGCTTTGGATCGGGAACGACATGAGCATCAATCAATTCATCGACAACGAAGTGAAGAACAACGACGTCGTCCTGTTCATGAAGGGCACGCCGCAATTTCCGCAATGCGGATTTTCCGGACAGGTCGTGCAGATCCTCGACCATCTCGGCGTCGCCTATAAGGGGCTCAACGTTCTGGAGTCGCCGGAGCTGCGCGACGGCATCAAGCAGTACTCCAACTGGCCGACCATTCCGCAGCTCTACATCAAGGGCGAGTTCGTCGGCGGCTGCGACATCATTCGTGAGATGTTTCAGGCCGGCGAGTTGCAGCAGACGTTCAAGGACAAGGGTGTCGCTTCGAGCGTCACCGCGCTAGACGGCGAGCTTCAGTCAGGCGGCCGGCTCGAAACGGTAGGCGAGCGCCGTTGCGTACCACGGTCCCGACGCCCGGATAGGGCAGGTGGAAGCCGATCAGCCTTGATTTGTCAGCGGCCAGGCGATCAAGCAGCGTCTTGCGCGTCGTCACGGCCTGGTCCGGAACGTGGTCCGCGGTGGTGCGCCATTCCGGATGCGCGAATGAGATCAGCGGGTGCGTGAGCACGTCGCTGCCGACGATCAGCCCCTCGCCACCGGCAATCTCCAGCGACACATGGCCCTGCGTGTGCCCCGCTGTATCGACGACACGCACGCCGGTGACGATGTCGTCCCCGGGCTTCACCATCTTCACGCGGTCCTTGATGGCGTCGAAACGCCGCCGCGCGCCGGTCACAAAGCCGGCGCGCTCGGCCGGCAGGCCGCGCGTCGCGTTCTCGCCGTGCCAGAAGTCCCATTCGGTGGCGCCGACGTAATAGGCCGCGTTCGGCAGAACCAGATCATCGAGGTCGTCCAGCGCACCCCAAAGATGATCCGGGTGGCCGTGGGTGAACACGACCTTGGTGATCGAGGCCTTGTCGATCCCGGCGTCCTTGAGGTTGTCGAACAGCTTGCCGGCGCGTCGGCATGAAGCGGTCGCCTGAGCCGGCATCGATCAGGATCAGCTCGCTGCCCTTGCGGATCAGCGTGATGTTGGTCGGCGATTGATACTGCTCGGTGTCTTGCCCGGCCGCCTTGAGCAGCGCCGCGCGCTCGGCGGGCGGCGCTTCCGGCGCGAGAAAGCTGGTCGGCAGGACGAGATGGCCGTCACTGACGACGATGATCTCGAACTCGCCGTGCCTGAAGCGATGCGGTGTCGCCGCCGCGGCCGGCAGGCCGAGCGCGAAAGTCGCGGCAGTAGAGGCGAGCAGCGCGCGGCGGGACAGCATCCGCCGAGCCTAGCGCGTCAGTAGCGGTCTTTCATCCGCCCCATGATCAGCCAGATCAGCGCGAGCAGGATCGCGAGCCCGATCAGGCTCGGCGTCGGCACGCCGCCGGCGAACTTGGTGACGTTGTCCGCGACCGAGACGACATAGGGACCGGAGCCCTGGCCGAGCAGCAGATAGATCAGCATCAACGCCAGCACCGCCGCGAAGGCGATCTCGACGAAAGCCCACAGGTAACGCTTCGATTTGTCGATGAAGACGAGCACGGCGCACCTCACGAAATGATGGCGAGCGACGATTGGGTGGAGACCAAAGCCTCCACCCAACCGGGCAAACGTCGGCCGCTAGGCCATCGAGCGTTTGGAGAACAACCAGAGTATGAGGCCGAGAGCGAGCAGGCCGACGAGGCCGTTCGCGCCGAGCTCTTTGATCAACGAGACCATGTTGGCGACGACGCCGCCGAAGAACGGAAGATTTGACCCGACAAGGAGCGAGCACACGATCGCAAACGCCAGCAGCATCAAGCCAATCTCGGTAAGACCACCGATCCAGCCTTTTACGCGTGTCAAAGCGTCCATGAGCGATTCTCCCCTGATTCAGTAAGCGCGTTGTTTCTACTAGATGTTGCGCCTTTGGGCAAGAGAGCCACTACATTAGGTATTGAAATCGTTGGGGAAATTGCCTGTGGGACAGCCCAAACGAAAGCCCCGCCAGATGGCGGGGCTTTGAAATCCGATGAACGCCGCGATTAGCGCGAGTAGTACTCGACCACCAGGTGCGGCTCCATCTGGACCGCGTATGGCACGTCGGTGAGGACGGGCACGCGGGCGAATTTCACCGCGGCCTTGCCGGTCGATCTCGATGTAGTCGGGCACGTCGCGCTCGGCGAGCGCCTGCGCTTCCATCACCAGGGCAAGCTCTTTCGACTTGTCCTTCACCTCGATGAGGTCACCGACCTTCACCCGATAGCTCGGAATGTTGACGCGCTTGCCGTTCACCCGGATGTGGCCGTGGTTGACGAGCTGGCGCGAGGCAAACGGCGTCGGCGCGAACTTGGCGCGGTAGACGACGGCGTCGAGCCGGCGCTCCAGCAGGCCGATCATGTGGGCGCCGCTGTCGCCCTTCATGCGGATCGCTTCCTTGTAGATGCCGCGGAACTGCTTCTCGGAAATGTTGCCGTAATAGCCGCGCAGCTTCTGCTTGGCCTTGAGCTGCACGCCGTAGTCGGAGAGCTTGCCCTTGCGGCGCTGGCCGTGCTGGCCGGGGCCGTATTCGCGGCGGTTTACCGGGGACTTCGGGCGTCCCCAGATGTTCTCGCCCATACGGCGATCGAGCTTGTACTTGGCTTCATGGCGCTTGGTCATCGCGTCCTCTTGCGTTCAAGATTGAGGAACCGCGCCCTCCTTTGCTCAGCGGCATGAAGCCGGAGCCGACAGGCGGATCCTCGAAAGCGCAAGGAACCGCCGCGGGTGCGAAACATCTCACTGCTGTCAGTGGGACGCGGCTATTTAGGGGGATCGTGCGGGGAGTGTCAACCCGCTAACGCTTTGGTGGATCAGGCGTTTTGGGCGGCGGCCGAGAAGCCGAAGCCGGTGAGGGCGCGAGCGAGGCTCGGCGACGGCGCTTTTCCCGACGTGTAGCGGAAGACGGCGCTGCCGCCATTGCCGTGCGCAGCCCCGATGAGATCGACGACGCGCCGCGCGATCGCCGGCGCCGGATCGATCCATTCCACCGGCCACGGCGCGAGCTTGCGCATCCGCTCGAGCAGGAGCGGGTAGTGGGTGCAGGCGAGCACGATCGTGTCGGTGCGCATGCCGTCGGCTTCGACGAAGCAGGGCGCGATTTCCGCTGCGAGCGCCGCGTCAGACGCCGGCGCGCCGTTGAGCTCGGCTTCCGCCATCGGCGCCAGCTTGGCCGAGCCGACCAGCTTGACGTCGCAGCCCTGCGAGAATTCGCGGATCAGCGCGCGGGTATATTCGCGCGACACCGTCGCCCGCGTGCCGAGCACCGAGACGTGACGGCTCTTCGATGCGGCGCAGGCGGGCTTGATCGCCGGCACCGTGCCGACGATCGGCACGGATGGATAAGCGGCGCGGCACGCGCTCAGCGTCAGCGTCGAGGCGGTGTTGCAGGCGTTGACGATCAGGTCGGGCTTATGGGTCGCGATGGCCTCGCCGAACACTTTGACGACGCGCTCGATCAGCTCGGCTTCCGCAATATCGCCGTACGGAAAACGCTGGTCGTCGGCGAGATAGATCAGCCTGGCATCAGGCCGCGCTTTGACGATCTCGCGAAAAACCGTGAGGCCGCCGAGCCCGGAATCGAAAACGAGGATCGTCGGTGCAGGCATCAGCGCGATTTAGCCGAACACGCGCTTGAAGATCGTGTCGACGTGCTTGAAGTGATAGCCGAGGTCGAAATTGGCTTCGATCTCCTTGTCGGACAGCGCAGCGCGCACGTCCTTGTCGGCCTTGAGCAGGCCGAGGAAATCGCTGCTCTCGCCGTTCCACACTTTCATCGCGTTGCGCTGCACGAGGCGATAGGCGTCTTCGCGCGCCACGCCCTTTTGCGTGAGCGCGATCAGGACGCGCTGCGAGTGCACCAGGCCGCCGAGCTTGTCGAGGTTCTTCTGCATGTTGGCCGGATAGACGATCAGCTTGTCGACGATGCCGGCGAGCCGGTTGAGCGCGAAGTCGAGCGTGACGGTGGCGTCGGGGCCGATCATGCGCTCGACCGAAGAGTGCGAGATATCGCGCTCGTGCCACAGCGCGACATTCTCCATCGCCGGCACGGCGTAGCTGCGCACCATGCGGGCGAGGCCGGTGACGTTTTCCGACAGCACCGGGTTGCGCTTGTGCGGCATCGCCGACGAGCCCTTCTGACCCGCGGAGAAGAACTCCTCGGCTTCCAGCACTTCGGTGCGCTGCAGGTGGCGGATCTCGGTGGCGAGCCGCTCGACCGATGAGGCGATCACGCCGAGCGTGGCGAAATACATGGCGTGGCGGTCGCGCGGGATGATCTGGGTCGAGACCGGCTCGGCCGCGAGGCCCATCTGTTTCGCGACATAGTCTTCGACGCGCGGATCGACCTGCGCGAAAGTGCCGACCGCGCCGGAGATGGCGCAGGTCGCGACTTCCTTGCGCGCCGCGGTGAGCCGCGCCTTGGCGCGATCGAATTCGGCATAGGCCTGCGCCAGCTTGAGGCCGAACGTGGTCGGCTCGGCGTGGATGCCGTGCGAGCGGCCGATGGTCGGCGTCATCTTGTGCTCGAGCGCGCGGCGCTTGAGCGCGGCCAGCAGCCTGTCGAGATCGGCCAGCAGGATGTCGGCGGCGCGCACCAGCTGCACATTGAGGCAGGTGTCGAGCACGTCCGACGAGGTCATGCCGGCATGGACGAAGCGCGCTTCCGGGCCGACGATTTCCGACAGGTGGGTCAGGAAGGCGATGACGTCGTGCTTCACCTCGGCTTCGATCGCGTCGATGCGGGCGATGTCGAAGGTCGCGGCCTTGCCCTTGTCCCAGACCTTTTTTGCGGCGTCTTTCGGGATGATGCCGAGCTCGCCCATCGCCGTTGCGGCGTGCGCCTCGATCTCGAACCAGATGCGGAATCTGGTTTCCGGCGACCAGATCGCCGCCATCTCGGGCCGGGAATAACGCGGGATCATCTCAGGCCGCTTCCCCGCGCGCCGAGACGCCCCGCGTTGCGGATCGCCGCGATGTTGGCCTTGTAGTTGCCGCCCTTGAACACCGCGGAGCCGGCGACCAGCACATTGGCGCCGGCCTGCACCACCCTGGCGGCATTGTCGGCGGTGACGCCGCCATCGACCTCGATGTCGATCGGCCGCGCGCCGACCAGCGCGCGCGCGTCGCGGATCTTGTCGAGCGCGGCGGGAATGAAGGCCTGGCCGCCAAAGCCGGGATTGACCGACATGATGAGGATGAGGTCGACCAGGTCGATCACGTGCTCGATGGTCGAGATCGGCGTGCCCGGGTTCATCGTCACGCCGGCCTTCTTGCCGAGCGCGCGGATCGCCTGCAGCGAGCGGTGCACATGCGGCCCGCTCTCGACATGCACGGTGATGATGTCGGAGCCCGCCTTGGCGAAGGCTTCGAGATAGGGATCGCACGGCGCGATCATCAGATGGACGTCGAAGGTCTTCTTCGAGACCGGGCGGAGCGCCTTCACGACATCCGGGCCGATGGTGATGTTCGGCACGAAATGCCCGTCCATCACGTCGACATGGATCCAGTCGGCGCCGGCCGCTTCGATTGCGCGGATTTCATCGCCGAGCTTGGAGAAGTCGGACGCGAGGATCGACGGCGCAATGAAAAGCGGGCGCATCAAGGCCTCCGGACGCGGTTCGAGTAACACGCGCAAGCCGCGGCGAGCAACGCGCGGCGTTAACCTCTCCCCAGCCGCCGCGCCAGCGGCTTGAGCACGAGCGGCAGAAGGTAAATCGGAAACTGCGCGAGGCCGAAATAGAGCCAGGCGACTTCGGGCACCGCGAAGCCGGTCGCGGTCAGCATGATGCCGACATTGCGGTTGGCGGCGAGAATGCCGATCGAGAAGGCGCGCTCGCGGCCCGACGCGAGAAACAGCAATGTGGTCGCCAGCATGGTGCCGAGCGAAAGGGCGAAGGTCAGGAGGGTGAGCGCGGCGACGAACAAGGGCGCGGCGATGAAATGCGCGGCGACGCCGTCCATCGCCGCCATCGCAAAAATGAACATGCCGGCGACGCTCAGGCCGTCGATCGTCTCGCGGTTGCGCTCGATGCGGGCCGTGCCGGCCATGCGCCGGATCAGGGCGGCCGCCGCGGCAGAGCCGGCGATCAGCAGGAACAGCCGGATCGCGAGCTCGACCGGCGTGATGATGGTGATGCCGAGAAACACGTGGGTGAACACGGCGGCGACAACCGGCGCGACCGCCATTGTCAGCAGCAGGCCGGCGAGCGTCAGCGCCACATCGACGCCGATCAAAGCCGCGAGCGCGGGCGAGGACATCAGCCCCGGCGCGCAGGCTTGCAGCATCAGCATCAGGTAGAGGCCGGGCAGGGAGGTGGCGAGGCCGCTGGCGTTGAAGATGATGCCGAGGATCACCGGCAGGGCGACCATGATCCACAGCGCGCTCATGACCGGCAGCGCAGGGCGGCGTGCGACATCCCGCGAGCGCCGATGGCTCGACCCGCAGGAAGGCCAGGATCAGCAGCATGATAATCGCGGGCCCGAGCAACGGCTTGAAGAAAGCCGCCAGCATCGGCAGCGCGAGACCGATCACGATCGACAGCGCGACCGCAATCGTGCCGTGGCGGCCGAAGAAGGCGAGCAGCGCCATCAGTCTTCTCAGAGCAGACATTCCGATTGCAGCTTCCGGCTGGCTTTGCCGCAATTTAGCATTAGGTGAGGGCGGCCGGGGATTCGTCCCGGCGGGAACATACACATGGCGCGCGTTGACGTTGCAGTTTTAGGGGCGGGCATTGTCGGGACGTCGGTCGCGCTTCACCTCGTCAAGCGCGGCCTGTCCGTAACGCTGATCGACCGCAAGCCGCCGGGCGAGGAAACCTCGTTCGGCAATGCCGGCATCATCGAAGGCAACACGATCTTCCCGCCGAGCTTTCCGACCGACCCGATCTCGCTGTTGCGGATCGCGCTCAAGCGCGCGCCGGAGGCGAGCTATCACGCGAGCTTCCTCTTCACCGCGATGCCCTGGCTGCTCGCGTTCCGCCGCTCGGCGCGGCCGGAATGGCTGGTCGAGAATGCGCGGCTGATCCGGCCGCTGTTTGCCGCCGCCGTGCCCGAGCATGAGAAGCTGATGGAGGAGTCGGGCGGCGACGCGCTACCTGCGCAAGACCGGCTGGCTCAAGGTCTACCGGCGCGAAAAAACCTTCGACGGGCTCGCGCGCGAGCGCGACATGGCGAAGGAATTCGGCATGCGGCTCGACGTGCTCGACACCGCGCAGGCGCGCGCGCTCGAGCCGTCGCTCAATCCGGTGTTCACGCGCGGCGTGTTCTGGCCGCAGGCCGCGAGCATTTCCTCGCCGATCGGTCTGACGCGGGCCTATGTGTCGCGCCTTGAAGCGCTGGGCGGCGTGCTCCTCCACGGCGACGCGCGCACGCTGCATCGAAATGGCGAGCACTGGCGCATCGACACCGAGGAAGGCTCGCTCGATGCCGATCAGGTCGTGGTCACGCTCGGGCCCTGGGCGCCGGATCTGCTCGAGCCGCTCGGCATCAAGCTGCCGCTTGGCGTCAAGCGCGGCTATCACCGGCACTTCCGCGCGCAGGGCAATGCCAGCCTGTCGCGGCCGGTGCTCGATGCCGATGGCGGCTACTGCATCACGCCGATGGAGCAGGGGCTGCGCATCACCACCGGCGCCGAGATCGCGCCGCGCGATGCGCCGCCGACGCCGGTGCAGTTCGACCGGGTGATGCCGAACGCGCGCGAGCTATTTCCGCTCGGCGAACGCGCCGACGACAAGACCTGGATGGGCTCACGGCCGTGCTTTCCGGATTCGCGGCCGGTCATCGACCGCGCGCCGGGGCAGAAAGGGCTGTGGCTCGCATTCGGCCATGCGCATTGGGGGCTGACGCTCGGTCCTGCCACCGGCCGCTTGCTGGCGGACATGATGACCGGCGCAACGCCGTTCTGCGATCCGGCGCCTTATCGCGCCACGCGTTTCAACTGAGGTTCAGCCGGCGGCGCCGCCGCCGTCGGCGCCGCCATCCGGGTCATCGTTGCCTTTGTGATCCGACGTCACTCCGCCGCAGAGGACTGCAATTGCTCCCGCAACGTGCCGTCCTTTTGCGCGATCCTGAGCCGCGTGCGCTCCTTGCACGGAAACTTGTCGCGAATATTCGCATTGAAGTAGGCGCCTTTCGACAACGAGGAGCGAAAGGCATCGGCGATGTTCTGCGGTACGGCGAAATAGTCGTAGATGCGGCCGGTCGTGAACGTCACGCGTCAGGCGCGAGAGCGCACTCTCATAGTCGATCGATTTGACGACTGTGGACGGCATGCCAATCAACGCGCCCGGCGGTTCCTTGGTTGCCGAACTTGTCGCGCCAGCTCGGAAGCGCGCCCTGAAAGCGCAGCGCGTGGGCTTCGTAAACGCCGCGCGCAATCGCCCGCGCCAGAACATTGGCCGCGACCATGCCAAGCTCGGCAAGGCTGTAGATCGGATCTGCCAGATCGTGCTTGCCGGTCGCCGCCGCGAACACGACGTCGCCGTCGAGCGGCGTGTGCACCGGATAGATCGCGCGGGCGAGCCCGTCCTGCGCCATCACGGCGAGGCGCTTGGCACTGCGCTTTGCTCAAGCGTGCATCGGTGGCGACCACCGCGAGCGTGGTGTTTTCGGCGGGCGAGGCCCTTGGCGCGCAGGTCGAGATCGTCCGGGAAATCTTGGCGGCGACGCCCCGGCCGCCGAATTCGCCGTTCTGCTCGAACGGCGCGGCCCAGAAGTGCGGCTGATCGCCGACCGTCACCGCTCCGAACGCGTTGACCACGGCCAGCGCGCCGATCGTGGCGCCGGCTTTGGTGCGTGCCGAGGCCGAGCCAAGGCCGCCCTTGAGATTGGCGGTGGTGGCGCCAAGACCGGCGCCGACGCTGCCCAGCGCGAACTCCGCGCCGGCATTGCGGGCGGCGTCATAGCCGAGCTCGCGATAGGGCGGGTAGCGGTCCCAGGCCTTGTCGCCGCCATTGAGCAGGTCGAACAGGATCGCGCCGGGCACGATCGGCACGCGCGCATCGCGCACCCGAAACCCGCGGCCCTTTTCGCGCAGTCAGCGCCTGCACGCCGGAGGCGGCATCGAGCCCGAAGGCCGAGCCGCCCGACAGCACGATGGCGTCGATGCCTTCGACGGTCTGCGCGGGATCGAGCAGCGCGGTCTCGCGCGTGCCGGGGCCGCCGCCGCGCACGTCGACGCTGGCGACCGCCGGCTCGTCGAACACGATCGCGGTGACGCCGGATGCGAGCTTGGCATCCTCGGCATGGCCGACCCGGACGCCCGCGACATCGGTGATGAGATTGCGCAACGCCATTGGCGCCGAGCACTATCACGGCCGTTCACGATCGGGCGAACTGGCGCGGCTCGCGCTTGCATCTCATCCCGCCCCATCGCATCAAGACGCATGGCTGCCGACATCTCCATTTTCGCCGCGCTGATCGCCGGGCTGGTGAGCTTCCTGTCGCCCTGCGTGCTGCCGCTGGTGCCGCCCTATCTCGTCTATCTCGCCGGCACGTCGCTCGAGCGCCTGGCCGACGACGATCCGCAGACCGGCTCGACCGGGCAGACGGTGACGCGCCGCGCTGCTGTTCGTTGCCGGCTTCTCCACCGTGTTCGTCGCGCTCGGCGCGAGCGCGTGCGCTGATCGGCTCGCTGGTGCGCGCCTATTCGGGACCGCTGGCGACCATCGCGGGCGTCGCCATCATCATCATGGGGCTGCACTTCCTCGGCGTGTTCACAGATCGCGCCTCTGATGCGGGAGAAGCGGCGACGCGTCGCCAAGCCGGTCGGGCTGTGGGGCGCCTATGTCATGGGGCTCGCCTTCGCGTTCGGCTGGACGCCGTGCATCGGGCCGATCCTCGCGGCGATCCTCGCGGTCGCGGCGTCGGAAGCGACGGTGACGCGGGGCGCGGCCTGCTCGCGGTCTATTCGCTCGGGCTCGGCATTCCGTTCGTCATTGCGGCCTTCGCGATCGAGCCGTTCGCGGCGTTTCTCGCGCGCTTTCGGCAAGCATCTGCTGCGGGTCGAGCAGGGTGATGGGCGTGCTGCTCGTGCTCACCGGCATCGCGCTTCCTGACCGGCTGCGATCACCGACGGCGAGCTTCTGGCTGCTGAAACGTTTCCGTGCTCGGCACGATCGGTTGAAACAAGTCCGGCTGAAAAAAAAGGCCCGCCGCTTGCGGCGGGCCTTTCGATTTCGATGACTGGCGGCGATTACGAGCCCTTGTTCGGACAGCTCGGCGTAGTTGCCCTTGGCGTCCCACTTGTAGACGACGTAGTCGAGCACCGTGATGTCGCCCTTCGGGTCGAAGGCGATCTTGCCGAGCACGGTGTCCCACCTGCCGGCCTTGATCGCGGCGGCGACCTTCTTGCCGTCGGTGCGTGTCGGCCTTGGCCGCCGCCTGCGCCCAGATCTGGAACGCGGCGTAGGTGTAGAGCGTGTAGCCTTCCGGATCGATGTTCTTCGCCTTGAACTTCGACGATCGCCTTGGCGGTCGGCTTCTTGCGCGGATCGGGACCGAAGGTGAACAGCACGCCTTCGGCGGCCGGGCCGGTGATCGAGGCGAACTCCTTGTCGGCCAGCGCGTCGCCCGCCATCAGCACGGTCTTCATGCCCTGGTCGCGCATCTGGCGCAGGATCAGGCCGGCTTCCTGGTGGTAGCCGCCGACATAGACGATTCGATGTTGTCGCGCTTGAGCTTGGAGACGAGCGCGGTGAAGTCCTTGTCGCCCTTGTTGTAGGCTCTCGTACAGCTTCTCCTTCACGCCGGCCTTGTTGAGCGCCTTCTTGGTCTCGTCGGCGAGGCCTTTGCCGTAGGTGGTCTTGTCGTGGATGATCGCGACGTTCTTGCCCTTGTAGTTCTTGGCGATGTACTGGCCCGGCGACCGCGCCCTGCTGGTCGTCACGGCCGCAGACGCGGAACGTGTTCCACAGGCTTGCGCTCGGTGAAGGGCGGGTTGGTCGAGGCCGGCGTGATCTGCAGCACGCCGCCTTCCGCATAGGCTTCCGAGGCCGGGATCGACGACGACGAGCAGTAGTGGCCGGCGACGAACGGCACCTTCATGCCGGCGAACTTCTCGGCGACCGAGCGCGCCTGCTTGGGATCGCAGGCATCGTCGCCGACTTCGAGCTTGAGCTTCTTGCCGAGCACGCCGCCGGCGGCGTTGATGTCGGCGACGGCCTGTTCGGCGCCGTTCTTGCAGCTGGCGGCCGAACGTGCTTCGCCGCCGGTCATCGGGCCGGCGACGCCGACGATGATGTCCTGCGCGGAAGCCGCGCCGGCAGCGCGAAGCTCGCGCCGAGCGCCAGACCGGCGAGACACAGTTTTCTTCATCTGATTCTCCCTCTGCATGCGTCGGCCGCCGGAATGCCGGCGGACAGCGAGCTTGGCGCATTGTTGTCGGGCTTTTCGGCCGGAAGTCATCCCGATCTTGTGGAGTCGTAACGGCGCGGTTTCGGCGCTCAGGTCAGGCGTCGCGTGTCGCGCCAGCGACAGCGGGCCGGCCCGCTCATAGAGCCACGGATATTGTTCGACCATCTGGCTGGTGCGGCGTGATGCGCCAGGCCAGGCTGCCGACCAATGATGAGCCAAGCGATGTCAACGAGATAAGAGGGCAGCGACAGCAAGATGCCCCTCGAACAGGGCAAAGTGCATGAAGCGGACCCCGGCGCCGAGCAGCGCCATATAGCCGCACCACCTGCCAGAACCGGCCGCCAGGTTTCAGCGATGGCGCGGCCGGCCAGCGCCGCGGCGCCGCCGCCGATGATCCCGGTGACGAACAGGACCTGCAACGGCGTCTCGGTCGAAGTAGAAGGTCCACAGGCCGCTCATCACGCTGCAGGCCTCCCGCCCTCGAGATAGGCCGCTTCGACCTCCGGCGCGTTCGCAGCAATTCGCGGCCGGTGCCGCTCAAGGTGATCAGGCCATTGACCATGACGTAGCCGCGATGCGCGAGCCGCAGCGCGTGGAACGCATTCTGCTCGACCAGAAACACGGTGAGCTTGTCGCGCTCGTTGAGCGCGCGGATGGCGCGGAAGATCTGCTTCACCAGCAGCGGCGCGAGGCCGAGCGACGGCTCGTCCAGCATCAGAAGCCGCGGCCGGCTCATCAACGCGCGGCCGATCGCGAGCATCTGCTGCTCGCCGCCCGACAGCGTGCCGCCGCGCTGGCTGATGCGCTCCTTCAGCCGCGGGAACAGCGTGAAGACGCGCGTCGAGATCTTCGTCGAAGGTCGCCGGGTCGGCTGACGGTCGGCGCCCATCTGCAGATTTTCCAGCACCGTCATGCGCGAGAAGATGCGGCGGCCTTCCGGCGACCTGCGCGATCCGCAGCTTGGCGATTTCGTGCGGTCGGCATGCGCGTGATGTCGCGGCCCTCGAACAGGATGCGGCCGCGGTGCGCGCGCGGGTGGCCGAACATCGTCATCATCAAGGTCGATTTGCCCGCGCCGTTGGCGCCGATCAGGGTGACGATCTCGCCGGGAGTTGACGTCGAGGTCGACGCCTTTGAGCGCCACCACGTTGCCATAGGAGGCTTCGAGCTCCTCGATCTTGAGAGAGCGGCGCGCGTCACAGCCCGACCTCCGCCTCGACGTGCTCGACCTCTTCCTCTTCGACGCCGAGATAGGCGGCGATCACTTTCGGATCGTTGCGGATCTGCTCCGGCGTGCCTTCCGAGATTTTCTCGCCGTAGTCGAGCACGACGATGTGATCGGACATCTCCATCACCACCGACATGTCGTGCTCGATCAGCAGGATCGAGGTGGCGTGCTTGTCGCGGATGAAGAGCAGCAGCTCTTCGAGCTCGGCGCTTTCGCGGTGGTTGAGGCCGGCGGCCGGCTCGTCGAGGCACAGCAGCTGCGGGCTCGCTGCACATGGCGCGCGCGATTTCGAGCCGCCGCTGCGCCGCCGTAAGGAAGCTCGCCGGCGGCATCGTCGGCCCGCTCGATCAGTCCGATGCGGTCGAGCCAGTACCGCGCCTTGTCGATCGCCGCGTTCTCCGCAACGGTGAACGACTTGCAGGCCGAACAGCCCGATGAAGGTGTAGCCGGACGCGATCATCAGGGCGTTATGTTGAGCGATAAGCAGGTTTTCCAGCACGCTCATGCCGGGAAACAGGCGGATGTTCTGGAATGTGCGCGCGACCCGCGCCTGTTGCGCGATCAGGTAATCCGAGCAGGCGTTCGAGCAGGATGGTCGCGGCCGTCCGTGCCGGTGAGCCGCATCATCCCGGTGGTCGGCTTGTAGAAGCCGGTGATGCAGTTGAACACGGTGGTCTTGCCGGCGCCGTTCGGGCCGATCAGCGCGGTGATGTGGCCGCGCTGCGCCAGGAACGACAGGTCGTGCGACCGCGACCAGGCCGCCGAACCGCATCTCCAGATGTTCGACGCGTCAGGATCGGCGCGCTCATTGGCGGCCCTCCGGCACCAGCGAAGAGGGCAGCGCTTTTTTCCGATTGAGGAACACCGACGGAACGCGGGTGCCGATCAGGCCGCGCGGCCGCCAGATCATGATCCCGACCATGGCGAAGCCGAACACCAGCATCCGGTATTGCTGGAATTCGCGCAGAAACTCGAAGCCGCCGATCATCACCACGGCAGCGATCACCACGCCGAGCTGCGAGCCCATGCCGCCGAGCACGACGATGGCGAGGATCAGCGCCGACTCCATGAAGACGAACGACTCCGGCGAGATGAATCCCTGCCGGGTCGCGAAGAACGCGCCGGCAAATCCGCCGAACATGGCGCCGATCGCGAAGGCGGTGAGCTTGGTGTTGGTGGTGTTGATGCCGAGCGAGCGGCAGGCGATCTCATCCTCGCGCAACGCTTCCCAGGCGCGGCCGATCGGCAGGCGGCGCAGGCGGATCGTCACCCAATTGGTGAGCAGCGCCAGCGCAAGGATGACGTAGAACAGAAAGACGATGCGATGGGTCGGCGAAAATTCGAGGCCGAACGTATGCGCGAAGCCGCCTTCATCGCTGTTGAACGGCAGGCCGAAGAAGCTCGGGCGCGGGATGCCCGATATGCCGTTGGGACCGCCGGTGAAGCTCTGCCAGTTGAGCAGGACGAGGCGGATGATTTCGCCGAAGGCGAGCGTGACGATCGCGAGATAATCGCCGCGCAGCCGCAGCACCGGAAATCCGAGCAGGACGCCCCAGAAGGCGGCGAGGATTCCGGCGACCGGCAAGGCAGCCCAGAATGACAGGCCGAGGTACTGCGCCAGCAGCGCATAGGAGTAGGCGCCGACCGCGTAAAACGCGACGTAACCGAGATCGAGCAGGCCGGCGAGGCCGACCACGATGTTAAGGCCCCACCCCAGCATGATGTAGGTGAGCACCAGGATCGAGAGATCGAGCAGGTAGCGGTCGTCGTAGAACACAACCGGGATGAGCAGCGCGAAGCCGAGCAGCGCGGGCGCCGCAAATCGCGAGAGCGGCGTTACGCTTGCGGCGAGCGCAGGCGGAACGAGGCGGCCGAGAGGGATGGGGTCGTCGCCGAACAGCAGCGAGCGCAGAAAGCTGCCGACGAACACCGCGGCGACCAGCCACAGCGCGTCGTCATAGCGCGGGATGATGATGAGCGCCCCGGTCGGTCCCTGATCGGTGCGCACGCCGACGATCAGGCCGAACAGGCCGAACGCGATGAGGGCGGAGATGACGGCGCTCTTGCACGCGGCGGCAACGCCACGCAGGTTGCGCGCGCGCAGATCGGACGAAGGGGCGGGGTCCAGGGTCACGCGCGGCCCGTCAGACCTTTTCGGTTTCCGGCCGGCCGAGAATGCCGGTCGGCAGGAAGATCAGCACGACGATCAGCACCGCGAAGGCGGCGACGTCCTTGTATTCGACCGAGAAGTAGGCCGACCAGAACGTCTCGATCAGGCCGATCAGGAGGCCGCCCAGCATCGCGCCCGGCAGCGAGCCGATGCCGCCGAGCACCGCCGCGGTAAAGGCCTTCACGCCGGCGACAAAGCCGATGAAGAAATCCGCGACGCCGTAATAGAGCAGGTACATCATGCCGGCGACGGCGGCGAGCGCCGCGCCGATCACGAAGGTCAGCGAGATTGTGCGATCGGTGTCGACACCCAGCAGCCCCGCCATCCGCGCGTCCTGCTCGCAGGCGCGCATCTCGCGGCCGAGCCGCGTATTGGTGATGATCCACGAGAAGATCAGCATCAGCGCCAGCGTCACCATGATGATCAGGATCTGCACGTTGGAGAGCCGCACCGCGAACGTGTCGCTCTCGATCAAGGTGTAGCCGCCGGGAATGAGCGGCGGCAGCGGCTTGACGCGCGCGCCCTGTGCGATCTGCACGTAATTCTGAAGGATGATCGACATGCCGATCGCCGAGATCAGCGGCGCCAGACGGAACGAGCGGCGCAGCGGACGATAGGCGAAGCGCTCGACCGTCCAGCCGTAGAGCGCGGTGAGCGCCATCGCGATCAGCAGCACCAGGAACAGCGCGAGCGGCAGCGCGGTCACCCCGATCGCGAGCAGGCAGAGGAACGCGATCAACGCGATGAACGCGCCGACCATGAAGATGTCGCCGTGCGCGAAATTGATCATGCCGATGATGCCGTAGACCATCGTGTAGCCGATCGCGATCAGCCCATAGATCGAGCCGAGCGCGACGCCATTGATCAATTGCTGGACAAAATATTCCACGCGCGGGCGTCCCCTCGTTGCCGCCGCGCCGACGGCGATGTGTCAATTGTTAACAGGGCGATGGAACCCGAGCAACGCGGCGCGTTGTCATGTGTCTTTTATTGATCGAATTCTAACTCGCCGCGTCGCTCGCCGAGTTCCGCGCAGCGACTGGAACGTTGGTCCTTTGGCGAACGTTATCACTCGCGGGAGTTCTCCCATCACGGGATCGCTCCCTCCGCGTAATGAGGAAGCAAAATGAATCAGCAGAACCAGAATCAGAACCCGAACCAGAAGCCCGGCCAGCAGCAGCAAGGCGGCCAGGACCAGAAGCCCGGCCAGCAGCAGGGTGGCGGCCAGCAGGGCGGCCAGCAGCAGCAGGGCGGCCAGGGTCGGCCAGCAGCAGGGCGGCAGCAGAAGCCGGACCAGCAGAATCAAATCGCTGATCGTTCGTTGCGTAGAGTTTGAGTCTAGGCCCCGCTTCGGCGGGGCTTCTTTTTTTGCGCGCGCGTCCGGTTAATGCGCGGCCGCACGCTTAACAGGTAAGGTAAAGTTTCGGTTTGCTTTGAAGTCGCGTCAGCGCCCGACTACGCATGAGGCCTGTTTTGGGAGGCGTTCATGCGTCGAGCTACCAGTGCAATCGGCAGCGCTCTGATCTTGGCGATCGCAGTCTACTTCGCCCTGTTCTGGGGCTATGACGCGCTTCGCATCCTGACCTCGCCGACCTACGGCCTCGAAGACGTGTGGCGCTCGCAGGTCGTGTTCGGGATCGGCCGCTACACCGGCCTCGATCCGAACGGTCTGCTCCGTCTTGCCGCCGCGCTCGGCGCGCTCAAGCTCACCGTCGCAGGCGTCTGCGCGATCCACATTGCCGACCGGATCCGCTGCATGATCTCCGGCACGCCGGCCAACGAAGTGCTGGAGACCGGCCTGTTGATCGCGGTTGGAATTTGTCTGGTTGCCGTTGGGCCGGCGATCTGGTCGCAGAACGGCGACCTGGTCCGCGAGCTGCTGGTTCAGTTCATGCTGGCGGCGTTTGCCGCGGCGCTCTCGATCATGGAGCGCTCGGGCCGCAATCCGAAAGAGAAGACCGAGAACGCGCTCGAACTCGCGATCGCGGCGCTGCCGTCAACCACCCGCGTGCCGGCGCAAAGCCGCTGGTTCACGCCCTGGCGCCGCTAAACAAATCGACAGTCGAGTAAAAATCCGCCGCTTCGGCGGATTTTTTATTTCTGCCGCGCCTCATGCAGTCTTGCGTCGGGCGGTGTCAGCTGGCCGCCGCGGATCTGCTCGACCGCATTCGCCAGCGCCCGCGCCGCATTCCGCACGTCCTCTTGCGTTGAATCATCCTTGTCGAGGTCGTCGTGGCTGGTTGCGTAAGGCTCGAGATAGCCGACATAGCGGTCGATCGCCCCGAGATGGCCTGAGGGGATCAGGCCGATATCGCCTGCCCAGTCGGAAAGGATACGTCGCAGATTTTCCGAACCGGCAGCGTCGCCATGGACCACTGTCGCAAAAGCGCGGCCGGCGAGATGGCGCGGATACGGCCAGCCTTCCAGTTCGATTTTCTTCGCCATTGCGGCATCCTTGCCGTGGGTTGAGGTCGGGTCAGAATTGCCTCCGTCGGCACAGACAAGGCGGTCGATCAGAAGTTTGAGCGAGGAGGGCGCCTGATACCAGTTGACCGGGCACACGATCATGATGCCGTGCGCAGCGATGAATTTCGGATAGAGCTCATGCATCCAATCGCCAGTTTGGCCGATCGCGTGATTTGGATAACAAGAGCACGGCCAGTGACACAGCGGCTGTGCGGTCGAGACGCAGGCTTTGCAGGGATAGATTACGCGGCCGTATTCGGAGGTCAGTCGCGAGAGATCGAGCACCTCCACTTCGAAGCCCGGGCGGTTGGCGATCGCTTCCTGCGCCAACATCACCATTCGCCAGGTCTTCGACATCTCGCCGGGACAGCTTTGGTCGCTGCGCGATGAGCCGTTGACGATCAGGATACGCGACGGAGATTTCGGCGTCTTTGTAGCGCCGTTCGCGCCACCATGATAGCATCGCGCGCCGCGAGCCATTCGACGGAGAGATCATAGTTGGGATCGGCAAAGCCGGGTCCGGCTTTCCGGGTGCGCGGGCTCTTGTTGTAGTCGTCATAGCCCTTCCAGGCTGCCTCGGCGATCTTGTCAATTTCTTCGGTCAACGGTTCGAAGATCGGATCGAAGAACCGCGTGCGAAAACGCTTCTTGAATTCGTCCTTGTCGAGCTGAACGCTCGGCATTCCCTTGCGAACATTGACCTCAGCCATGGCAGCCTCCGCGAGGTGAACGCGGAGCTAGCACGACAGGTTCTCACGTGGAAATAACGAGCCTGTCAGTCTGGCGTCGTGGCTATTTCTTCAGGTCGGCGATGATTTCGCCGGCTTCCTTGAAGGCGTGGTTGGCCGCCGGAACGCCGCAGTAGATCGCCTGCTGCAGGATGATCTCCTTGACGTCATCCGGCGTGAAGCCGCCCTCGGCGAGCGCCGCGCGGGTGTGCAGGCGGAATTCGCCCCACTGGCCGAGCGCGATCATCGAGCCGATCACCAGAATGCGGCGGGTGCGGTCGTCGAGATGCGGCCGCTGCCACACGTCGCCCCAGGCATAGCGGGTGATGAATTCGAGAAATTCCTCGTTGAAGGCGGTCTTGGTCTTGATCGACTTGTCGACCCATTCATTGCCGAGCGTCTTGCGGCGCTTGGCCATGCCGTTGTCGTAACGCTGTTTGTCGTCCATGGCTCAGCTCACTTTGTCTGGCGCATTTTTCATGCGCGCAAAAAGTCGATGACGGTTTTTGTGTAGAGGTACGGCAGCTCGACGTTCGAGATATGCGCGGCGTCGAGCACGACCATTTTGGCGCCGGGGATGTGGTCGCGCAGATATTCCGATGCCTCGACATTGGTCGCCGGATCGTGCTTGCCGGCGATGATCAGCGTCGGCACCCTGATCTTCGGCAGCAGGCCGCGGTGGTCCATCGCCGCGATCGCGCTCGCAGCAGCCGACATAACCTTCGACGTCGGTCTTGAGGAAATTGTCGGTGAAGTCCTTGATCTGGTCGGCGCTCGCGGGATTGTCGCGATACTCCTTGCTGAACCAGCGCTCCATATTGCCGCCGACGATCGAGCCAAGGCCTTTCTCGCGCACCTGCTTGATGCGGCCCTCCCACAGCGCCTTGTCGGGGAAATAGGATGTGGTGTTGGAGAGGATGAGCTTGTTGAGCCGCTTGTCCGCATTGGCGCCGAGCCACATCCCGACCATGCCGCCCATCGACAGGCCGCACCAGTTGATCTTGTCGATCTTGAGCGCATCGAGACCGCCAGCACGTCGCGGCCGAGCCGCTCCATCGTATAGGGGCCTTCCGGCACGCCGGATTGGCCGTGGCCGCGGCGGTCGTAGCGGATCACCCGGAAGTGCTTGGTGAGCTCCGGCATCTGCAGGTCCCACATATGCAGGTTGGTGCCGAGCGAGTTCGACAGCATCAGCACCGGCGCGCCTTCGCGGCCGTCGATCTGCACATTGATCGGACAGCCATCGGCGTCGATCGTGGGCATGAGCGTTCTCCCTTCTTTTATTGGACGACACCCTATGCAACGGCGTTGTTGCCGCCAAGTCTCGAACCTGTCTCGAACCTGCCTCACCAAGGGTTGCGGCAGCTGCCGAAATGGGCTGTAGAGCGCGCGCATGTTCGATCTCACGCTCACCTTCGACAACGGGCCGGAGCCCGATGTCACGCCGCATGTCCTCGACGTGCTGAAGCGCCGCAACATCCGCAGCACTTTTTTTGTCATCGGAAAGAACCTGGCGATGCCGGGGCGGCGCGCCTTGAGCGAACGCGCCAAGGCCGAAGGCCACTGGATCGGCAATCACACCTGGACGCATTCCGGCCCACTCGGCCCGCGCGGCAATCACGGTGTCGCCGAAAAGGAGATCAGCCGCACCCAGGATGAACTCGGCCCGCTGTCCGACCCGCGCCGGCTGTTCCGTCCGCAAGGCGGCGGCGGCAAACTTGGTTCGCACCTGCTCAGCCCCCAGGCGGTCGACCTGCTCAAGCGCGGGCACTACACCTGCGTCATCTGGCATGCGCTGCCGGGCGACTGGGTCGATCCGGATGGCTGGGTCGATCGCGCGCTCGACCAGGTCAAGGAGCGCGACTGGACGCTGATGGTGCTGCACGACATCGCCTCGGGCGCCATGCGCCACCTCGAGCGGTTCCTCGATCGGGTCGGTGAGGCGGGCGGCCGGCATGCGGCAGGACTTTCCGCCCGATTGCGTGCCAATGGTCGAGGGTATGGCCAGCGGCGAGCTCGACCGCTACGTTTCGCGATAAGGAGTACGTGCCATGGCGATGACGATGACCGGCGAAGTGCAATTGCCGGCAGCCCGCGAGACGGTCTGGCAAAAGCTCAACGACGCGGAGGTGCTCAAGGCCTGCATCCCGGGCTGCGAGGAACTCACCAAGACCAGCGACACCCAATTCCAGGCCGTCGCCACCCAGAAGATCGGGCCGGTGAAGGCGCGGTTCAAAGGCATCGTGAACCTGACCGACCTCGACCCGCCCAACGGCTACAAGATCTCGGGGCAGGGCGATGGCGGCGTCGCCGGGTTTGCCAAAGGCGGCGCCACGGTCGCGCTCAGCGACAAGGATGGCGGCACGCTGCTGACCTACAATGTCGAGGCGCAGATCGGCGGCAAGCTGGCCCAGCTCGGCCAGCGCCTGATCAATGGCGCCGCCAAGAAAGTCGCCGACGAGTTCTTCGCCAATTTCGCCAAGGCGGTGGGCGGCGGAGCCTGAAGGCCGGCACTGGACGCCCCTTGACCGGGCCTTGCGCGCTAGGCTCAGACTTGTTCCAGTTCGAATGAGGCCAAAACCGGCGGGTTTTGCGGTTTTACCGTTTGCCAAATTTCGAAGAAGGCCAATAAACGGGCGAATGCCCGGTTGGGAGGATGTGATGCCGAAGGTGTCCATGACCGTGAACGGCAAAGCCGTTTCCGGCGATATCGAAGAGCGCACGCTGCTGGTCCAGTTCCTGCGCGAAAATCTCCGCCTCACCGGGACCCATGTCGGCTGCGACACCTCGCAATGCGGGGCCTGCGTCGTGCACGTGAATGGCGTCGCCATGAAGTCGTGCACGCTGCTCGCGCTCCAGCTCGACGGCGCCGCCATCCTGACCATCGAAGGCGTCGCGCCCTCGGCGACCGAGCTTCATCCGATGCAGGAGGCGTTCCGCGAAAATCACGGCCTGCAGTGCGGGTTCTGCACCCCCGGCATGATCATGTCGGCGCTCGATATCGTGCGCCGCAAGGGCCACGAGCTCGACGACAAGACGATCCGCGAAGAGCTCGACGGCAATCTGTGCCGCTGCACCGGCTACCACAACATCGTGAAGTCGGTCGCCGCCGGCGCCCGAGCAATGGCGAAGTAGGAGCGAGCGTCCAAAGCCTGACAACGATAAAACGGGAGAAACGCCAATGACCGCGACCGGGATCGGCGCGGCGGTGCGCCGCAAGGAAGACATCCGTTTCATCACCGGCAAGGGTCAATATACCGATGACGTCGTGAGGGCAGGCGAGACCCGCGCCGTCTTCGTGCGCTCACCGCACGCACACGCCAACATCAAAAATATCGACACGTCGGAAGCGAGCAAGATGCCCGGCGTGGTCGCGATCCTCACCGGCGCGCAGCTCGCCACCGACAAGATCGGCAATCTGATCTGCGGCTGGATGATCCACTCCAAGGACGGCTCGCCGATGAAGATGGCGGCGCATCCGGCGCTCGCCAGCGGCAAGGTCAATCATGTCGGCGATGCGGTCGCGGTGGTGATCGGCGAGACCAAAGCGCAAGCGCGCGATGCGGCCGACGCGGTGAAGGTCGATTACGAGCCGCTGCCGGCTGTGATCGATCCGGCCCACGCGCAGGACAAAGGCGCGCCGCAGATCCATGCCGATATTGCCAACAACACGATCTACCAGTGGCATCTCGGCGATCAGAAGGCGGTGGAGGACGCGTTCCGCTCCGCCAAGCATGTCACCAAGATCGATCTCATCAATAATCGCCTGGTGCCGAATGCGATCGAGCCGCGCGCCGCGCTCGCCGAATACGATGCCGGCAATGACAGCCTGACGCTGTGGAACACGTCGCAGAACCCGCATGTCGCGCGCCTCGTCATCTCGGCGTTCGTCGGCATGGCGCCGGAGCACAAGCTGCGCGTGATCGCGCCGGATGTCGGCGGCGGCTTCGGCTCGAAGATCTTCATCTATCCGGAGGAGGTCGTCTGCCTGTGGGCGGCGCGCAAGACCGGCCGTCCGGTGAAATGGGCGGCGGATCGCAGCGAGTCGTTCGTGACCGACGCGCATGGCCGCGATCACGTCACCCACGCCGAAATGGCGTTCGACGCTGACGGCAAGATCCTCGCGTTGAGGGCGAAGACCATCGCCAATCTCGGCGCCTACATGTCGACCTTCTCGTCGTCAGTGCCGACCTATCTCTATGCGACGCTGCTGTCCGGCCAGTACGGCATCGCGCAGATCTATTGCGAGGTCGATGCGGTCTACACCAACACCGTGCCGGTCGATGCCTATCGCGGGGCGGGCCGTCCCGAGGCGACATTCGTGGTGGAGCGGCTGGTCGAGATTGGCGCCCGCGAGATGGGCATCGATCCCGCGGATCTGCGCAAGACGCAACTTCATCAAGAGCTTCCCGCACCAGACGCCGGTGATCATGGCGTATGACGCCGGCGACTATCTCGCCTCGATGAAGAAGGCGATGGAGGTCGGCGACGTCAAAGGCTTCGGCAAGCGCAAGCGCGAGAGCGCGCGCAACGGCAAGCTGCGCGGCATCGGCTATTCGACCTATATCGAGGCCTGCGGCATCGCGCCGTCACAGGCGGTCGGCTCGCTCGGCTGCGGCGTCGGCCTGTGGGAGAGCGCGGAAGTCCGCGTCAATCCGACCGGCTCGGTCGAAGTGCTGACCGGCACCCATGCGCACGGGCAGGGCCATGAGACGACCTTCGCGCAGATCGTGTCGCGAGCGGCTCGGCATCCCGATCGAGAACATCAGCGTGGTCCATGGCGACACCGACAAGGTGCAGTTCGGCATGGGCACTTACGGCTCGCGCTCCGGCGCGGTCGGCATGTCGGCGCTCGTCAAGGCGCTCGACAAGGTCGAGGCCAAGGCCAAGAAGGTCGCCGCCTACATGATGGAAGCCGCCGAAGGCGACATCGAATTCAAGGACGGCAAGTTCACCGTGGCCGGCACGGATAAATCCGCGGCGTGGGGCGACGTCTCGCTCAACGCCTATATCGCGCACAAATTCGTCGGCGCCGATCTCGAGCCGGGCCTCAAGGAAGGCGCGTTCTACGATCCGACCAACTTCACCTTCCCGGCCGGGTGCCACATCTGCGAGGTCGAGGTCGATAACGACACCGGCCGCGCCGAGATCGTGAAATGGACCGCGGTCGACGACTTCGGCACCGTGATCAATCCGATGATCGTCGAAGGCCAGGTGCACGGCGGCATTGCGCAGGGCATCGGCCAGGCGCTGCTCGAAGGCGCCGTGTACGACAAGGAAGGCCAGCTCGTGTCCGGCTCGTTCATGGATTACACGATGCCGCGCGCGCACGACCTGCCGGCGTTCCTGGTCGGCCTGACCGAGACCAAGGCGCCGTCCAATCCGCTCGGCATCAAGGGCTGCGGCGAGGCGGGCGCGATCGCCGCGCCGGCCGCCGTCATCAATGCCATCACCGACGCCATCGGCAGCGAAGAAGTGCCGATGCCCGCCACCGCCGGCGCGATCTGGTCCGCGCTGCAAAAAGCAAATCTTGGCCGCCAGGCTGCCGAATAAGGAGAGAGCGACATGTACAGTTTCACCTATCACCGTCCCGGCAGTGCGCGGCAGGCCGCCAATCTGCTCGCCAAGAATCCGGAGGCGAAGCTTCTGGCCGGCGGGCACTCGCTCATCCCGGTGATGAAGCTGCGGCTCGCCAAGCCGAGCGCGATCATCGACCTCAACGGCATCGAGGATCTTGCGGCCATCGAGCTCAAGGGACGTTCGATCTCGATCGGCGCGATGGCGCGCCACGCCGATGTCGCGAATTCCAAGGTCGTGCGAGACGCCTTGCCCGGGCTGGCTTCGGTGCCGGCGTCGATCGGCGATCCGCAGGTGCGCAACCGCGGCACGATCGGCGGCTCGGTCGCCAATAACGACCCGAACGCGGATTACCCGGCCGCCTGCCTCGGCCTCGGCGCCACCATCGTCACCAACAAGCGCCGCATCGCGGCCGACGATTTCTTCACCGGCATGTTCTCGACCGCGCTCGAGGAGAACGAGATCATCCTGCGGGTGAGCTTCCCGATCGCGAAGAAGGCGGCCTACGAGAAGTTCAAGCATCCGGCCTCGGGCTTTGCGCTGGTCGGCGTGTTTGCCTCGAAGCGCGGCCTCGGAAATCCGCGTCGCGGTGACCGGCGCCGGCGCGAGCGGCGTGTTCCGGGTGAAGTCGTTCGAGGAGGCGCTGAAGAAGCGCTTCTCGCCGAAATCGCTGGAAGGCATGACCATTCCGGCCAACGGCATGAACAGCGACATTCACGCTTCGGCGGAATACCGCGCGCATCTGGTTGCCGTACTGGCGCGCCGCGCCGTGGCGAAGGCGACCGAGCGCGGCGAGGAAGAAACGCCGGGCGCGGTGGCGGGGATGTGACGACTTTCTGCCAGGATTGCATTGCGCGATATGGCGCTGCGGCGGTGAGGTGGTGCCTCGCCGCCGTTTGCTTTTTGAGCGTCGCCACAGCCGATGCGCAGACAATCGAGAAGATCAAAGTCGAGCGGTCCGACGGCGCCAAGGTTGTGCTGCCGGTCGAGATCCATTTGCCAAAGACTGCGACGGGCAAACTGCCGGCCATTCTCATCATGCATGGCTCAAGCGGCGTGCGCGCTCAGCGCGAGTGGCCTACGCGCGCAAGTTCAACGAACTCGGCATTGCCGCGGTCGTGATCGACAGCTTCGGCCCGCGCGGTGTCCGTACGACTATCAGTCAGCAAGCAAGCGTCACTGACAGGGACATGCTCGGCTGACGCCGTGGCGGTGCTGAAAACAGTCGCGCGGCATTCTGCCATCGATCCCGCGCGCATCGGGCTGATCGGCTTTTCCAAGGGCGGCAGTGTCGCCATCAAGGCCGCGCTTCGCCGCTACACCAGGGATACCGGCGAAACACATTTCGCCTTCCTGATCGCTCTTTACCCGTGGTGCGGCGAACTGCCGATCGATTTCACGCCGTCCGGCGCGCCCATTGCTGATGTTGCTTGGCGCGAGTGACGCTTACGTCGGCACGGCGTCATGCCGCGAATACGCAAAGCGGTTCGAAACGGCCGGCGGCAAGCTCACGCTCAAAATCTATGACGGCGCACGTCACGGCTGGGACGTCCCCGGCTCGACCGCCTGGACCGACAAGCAGGCGCAGAACTCCAGCCAATGTGTCTACGACGAGGTGCAGCCCGGCAAATGGGTCGAGCGCAAGAGCGGACTGACGACGCATGACAAGGGTGCGCCGACGGCGGATGCGCGGAAAGCGCGCGCTGCATGCGCTCACAATTGGCGCGTCCGGCGGCTACGATGCCGCGATTGCCAGGCGTTCGTTTGAGGAGATCAGCGCGATGGTCGCGCAGCGCCGGCGCGCCGCGGTGACGCTCGGCGGTCGGACGGGTAAACATCTGCAATGAGTCGTCCTGTTCCTTCGTGGAAATTACCCGCCAGGGCCGCCCTTCTTGTTCTCGCTGCCGGCTTCATGGTGCTGTTCATCGGCGGCGGCGCGCGCTTTGCCATTGGCCTGACACTCAAGCCCATCGTCGACCAGTTCGGCTGGGGACGCAGCGAGCTGGGAATTGCCGTCGGGCTGTTCCAGGTGGTGTCGGCTGTCGCCATGCTGGCCGCCGGTCATCTGGCGGATCGCATCAGTCCGCGCACGGTGCTGGCCGGCGGGCTTTTCCTGTCGGGCATCGCCATCGGCCTGATGAGCGCGATCAGCGCGCCGTGGCAAGCGATGGTGCTTTACGGCGTGGTCTTTGCGCTCGGCAACGGAGCCGCATCGGTCGTTCCGATCGGCGTGCTGGTCACGCGCATGGTGCCGGACCGCGCCGGCCTCGCCAATGCGTTGATCATGTCAGGCATGAGCGTCGGCCAGCTCGTCGTCATAGCGACCATGACCGCCGTGCTGACAAGCTTGAGCTGGCCATCGGTGTATCTGCTGCTCGGGGCGGCACATCTGGTGCTGCTGCCCTTCCTGTTTGCGGCGATCCCCGGAAAGCTGCCCGAGCACGCGGGCGGCTCCGCGCGCCCGGTCAAGGGCCTGGCTTTGCGCGAAGCGGCGCGCTCGCGCCAATTCTGGCTGCTCATGGCGGTTTATGCGATCTGCGGCTTCGACGATTTTTTCGTCGCCACCCACGTCGTCGCCTTCGCGCAGGACCGCGGCCTCGATATTTTTCTCGCCGGCAATCTGCTCGCGCTGATGGGATTGACTGCCCTGCTGGGAGTTGTGGCCGCCGGCGCTTTCAGCGATCGCTCCGGGCCGGTGTGGCCGACCGCGCTCAGCTTCGCCGGCCGTGTCGCCGCATTTGCATTGCTGCTGGTGGATCAGTCCACGGTCTCGGTCGCGATCTTCGCGCTGGTGTTCGGTGTTACTTTTTTGGTGACGGCGCCGCTCACAGTTGTGTTCGTGGTGGAAAGCTTCGGCACGCGCAATCTCGGCGGGCTGACCGGCCTGATCACGATGGTGCATCACATCTGCGGCGGGATCGGCGCCTATGCCGGCGCCGCTGTGTTCGACGCCACAGGCACCTACAACGGCGCCTTCGTGTTCATGCTCGTGATCTCGGCCTTGGCCGTCGTGCTGACGCTGATGCTGCAGCGGCGGCCTGCCGCCGCCTAGCGGTCGAGCTCCGCCAGCAGATCGTGCAGGTCGAGCGGATGGGTGAACATCTGCAGTGCGCCGTCCGGCTTCTGCGGCCAGCGCTCCTTCGGCCGGTCCCAGTACAGCTCGACGCCGTTGTCGTCCGGGTCGCGCAGATAGAGCGCCTCGGACACGCCGTGGTCGCTCGCGCCCTCCAGCGGGATGCGCGCCGCGATCAGGCGCTTGAGCGCATCGGCCAGAAGCTTGCGGCTCGGGTAGAGAATGGCGGTGTGGTAGAGGCCGGTGGTGCCCGGGCGCGGGCGCCGCGCCGCCCTTGCTCTCCCAGGTGTTGAGCCCGAGATGGTGGTGATAGCCGCCGGCCGAAATGAACGCGGCGCCGGGGCGCGTCGTTGTCACTTCGAAACCGAGGACGCCGCAATAGAAGTCGAGCGCCCGCTGCAGATCGGCGACCTTGAGGTGGACGTGCCCGATCCGCACGCCCGCGTCGATCGGGGAAAACTGGGTCTGCGTGTCGGCTTCGGCCTGGTTCGACATGAGGAAATCTCTGCAAATTCGCGGCTGGTTAAGAACACCAGCCATTCCCACATGTAAGACCTCCATCGGGTAGGATAAAGTCCCGCAATGACCGCAAAAAACCTGCCAGCCTCGATCGACGCCACGCTCAAGCTGTTGGGCGAGGCCGATTATGTCGCCGACCGCTCGCTGGCGACTGTGTTGTATCTGGCATTGCGCATGGGCCGGCCGATCTTCCTCGAAGGCGAGGCCGGCGTCGGCAAGACCGAGATCGCCAAGGTGCTGGCGCAGACGCTCGGCCGCAAGCTCATTCGTCTGCAGTGCTACGAGGGGCTCGACATCGCCGCCGCGGTCTATGAGTGGAATTACGGCGCGCAGATGATCGCGATCCGGCTCGCCGAAGCGGAGGGCGAGGACTCGGCGACAAG
The DNA here is from genome assembly GCA_963788805.1 of uncultured Alphaproteobacteria bacterium. Classification (GTDB taxonomy): domain Bacteria; phylum Pseudomonadota; class Alphaproteobacteria; order Rhizobiales; family Xanthobacteraceae; genus Pseudolabrys. Next base: position 100,819 of record CAWBHU010000009.1, on the reverse strand, counting down.
GAGCGGATCGAGCACGACGTGTTCTCCGACCGCTTCCTGATCAAGCGGCCGCTGTTGCAGGCGCTCGAGCCCGCCGCCGACGGCCCGCCGGTGCTGCTGATCGACGAGATCGACCGCACCGATGAAGCCTTCGAGGCGTTCCTGCTCGAAGTGCTGTCGGACTTCCAGGTCACGGTGCCGGAGCTCGGCACCATCAAGGCCGACAAGCCGCCGGTCGTCATCATCACGTCGAACCGCACGCGCGAAGTGCACGACGCGCTCAAGCGGCGCTGCCTGTATCACTGGGTCGGCTATCCGAACGCGGAGCGCGAGCTCGCGATCCTGCGCGCCAAGGTGCCGGGCGTCGGCAAGAAGCTGTCCGAGCAGGTGGTCGCCTTCGTGCAGGCGCTGCGCAAGGAAGACCTGTTCAAGTCGCCGGGTGTCGCCGAGACGCTGGATTGGGCGGGCGCGCTGACCGAGTTGAATGCGGTCGCGCTCGATCCGGCCACCGTGTCCGACACGCTCGGCGTGCTGCTGAAGTATCAGGACGACATCGCCAGGCTCGATCAGAGCAAGGTCAAGCAATTGCTCGACGAGGCCAAGGCGGAGATGCGGGCGGCGGAGTAGTCATGGCCGAACGCGAAGGCTTGCTCGCCGACAACATCCTCTACTTCGCCCGCGCGCTGCGCGCCGCCGGGCTTGCCGGTCGGGCCGGGCGCGGTGCTCGATGCGCTGGCAGCGGTGCAGACCGCCAATATCGGCACGCGCGAGGACTTCTACTGGACGCTGCACGCCGTATTCGTGAAGCGGCACGAACATTCGCTGCTGTTCGAGCAGGCCTTCAACATCTTCTTCCGCAAGCGCGGCTATCTGGAGAAGCTGATCGCGGCGATGCTGCCGGAGACGGCTGCCACCGCGCCGAAGCCGCCGCCGCCGGGCGCGCAACGCATTCAGGAAGCGCTGTTCTCGAACGTCAAAGAGAAAGAACAGCAAACCGAGCTTGAGATCGACACGCGGCTCACAATGTCCGACCGCGACATCCTGCAGCGCAAGGATTTCGCGCAGATGACCGCCGCGGAGATCGCCGCCGCCAAAGCGGCGATGTCGAAGCTGGTGCTGCCGCTGCATCTGGTGCGCACGCGCCGCCTCGCGCCGCACCGCCGCGGCCATATCATCGACATCCGCCGCACGTTGCGCGCCAGCATGAAATCCGGCGGCGCCATGATCGACCTGAAATATCTCGGGCCGAAGCTCAAAGAGCCGCCGATCGTGGCGCTGCTCGATATTTCCGGCTCGATGAGCCAGTACACGCGGCTGTTCCTGCATTTCCTTCACGCCGCCACCGATGCGAGGAAGCGCGTCCACACCTTCCTGTTCGGCACCCGGCTCACCAATGTGACGCGGGCGCTGCGCGAGCGGGACCCGGACGAGGCGCTGGCGGCATGCTCGGCGCATGTGCCGGATTGGGCGGGCGGCACCCGCATCGCGACCTCGCTGCATGGCTTCAACAAGCATTGGGGCCGCCGCGTCCTCACCCAGGGCGCGATCGTGCTGCTGATCACCGACGGGCTCGAGCGCGATGCCGACGATACGCTCGCCTTCGAGATGGACCGGCTGCATCGCTCCTGCCGGCGGCTGGTCTGGCTCAATCCGCTGCTGCGCTTCGAGGGCTTCGAGGCCCGCGCCAAGGGCGTCAGGACCATGCTGCCTTACGTCGATGAGCTGCGGCCGATCCACAATCTGGAGTCGATGGCGGGGCTGGTTGCATCGCTGTCCGGCGAGGCGCAGAAGGAATTCGACCCGAAACTCTGGCTCAAGAAGGTGGCGTGATGGACAGCACACTCGCGCGCGACGAAGACATCCTCAAAGCCGCGGAAGACTGGCGCAAGGCCGGCCGCGGCGTCGCCATTGCGACCGTGACGGAGACCTGGGGCTCGGCGCCGCGCCCGGTCGGCTCCAATCTGGTGATCGACAGCGAGGGCAATTTTCTCGGCTCGGTGTCCGGCGGCTGCGTCGAGGGCGCGGTCGTCACCGAGGCGATGGACGTGATCGAAAGCGGCAAGGCCAAGATGCTGGAATTCGGCGTCGCCGACGAGAGCGCCTGGAATGTCGGGCTGTCCTGCGGCGGCACCATCCGCGTCTATGTCGAGAAGGTCGGTTAGGTGAAGCTCGAAATCCTCAAGAGCCTCAACGAAGAACGCGCGCAGCGGCGCGCGGTGGTGCTCGTCACCGATACGCAGAGCGGCGAGCAGCGGCTGGTGAAGGCCGCCGATGTCGGCAAGGACCCGCTCAAGCCCTATCTCGAAAAGCGCATCCGCATGGGCAAGAGCGGCACCGAGGAGACGCCGCAGGGCAAGCTGTTCTTCACCGTGCACGTGCCGTCGCCGCAGCTCGTCATCACCGGCGCGGTCCACATCTCGCAGGCGCTGGCGCCGATCGGGAAATTGCTCGGCTATGACGTGACCATCGTCGATCCGCGCACGGCCTTTGCGACGCCGGAGCGTTTCCCGGACGTGAAGGTGGTCGCCGAGTGGCCGGACGTCGCTTTGCCGCCGCTCAATGTCGATCGCTACACGGCTTTCGTTGCGCTCACCCACGACCCGAAGATCGACGATCCGGCGCTGCTGCATGCGCTGTCGCGCGACTGCTTCTACATCGGCGCGCTCGGCTCCAAGAAGACGCACGCCAAGCGCGTCGCGCGGCTCAAGGAGCAGGGCAGGACCGACGCCGAGATCGGCCGCATCCACGCGCCGATCGGGCTCAATATCGGCGCGGTGTCGCCGCCGGAGATCGCGGTGGCGATCATGGGTGAGATCACCGCACGGCTGCGCCAGGCCGAGGAAAAGGACGCGAAAGCGGCATGAAATTCGGCGGCGTCACACCCGACGAGGCGCTGGGCGGCACTGCGGTGCATTCGATCCGCAAGGGCGAGCTCGTCCTCAAGAAGGGCACGCTGATCGGCGCAAAGGAAGTGGCCGCGCTCAAGGCCGCCGGCGTCGACCAGATCATGGTGGCGCGGCTCGAGCCCGGCGATGTCGGCGAGGACGAAGCCGCCGGCAAGATCGCCGCCGCCGCGGCGGGGAAGGGCGCGCGGGTCGACCGCGCCTTCACCGGCCGCTGCAATCTGTTCGCCGAGACGGCCGGCGTCCTGGTGGTCGACAAGGACGCGATCGACCGGCTCAACCGCATCGACGAAGCGGTGACGCTCGCGACCCTGCCGGCCTTCAAGCCGGTGGTCGAAGGCGAGATGATCGCGACGGTGAAGATCATTCCCGTTCGCGGTCGGCAAGGCGCCGCTCGATGAAGCGCTGGCGCAGGCCGCCAAGGCAAAGCCGCTGATCCGCGTCGCGCCTTACAAGATCAGGAAGCTCGGCGTCGTTTCGACGCTGCTGCCGGGCCTGGCGCCGAAAGTGGTCGAGAAGACCATCAGGGTGCTGACCGACCGCATTGCGCCGGCGGGCGCGTCCATCATTGCCGAGCGGCAGGTGCCGCACGATCAGGCGGCGCTGGCGAAAGCGATCGACGAATTGCTCAAGGCCGGCGCCGAGATGGTGATCGTGTTCGGCGCCTCGGCGATTGCCGACCGCCGCGACGTCATTCCCGCGGCGCTCGAAGCGGTCGGCGGCACGATCGATCATTTCGGCATGCCGGTCGATCCCGGCAATCTGTTGCTGATCGGGCGCGCCAATGACGTGCCGGTGATCGGCGCGCCCGGCTGCGCGCGCTCGCCCAAGGAAAACGGCTTCGACTGGGTGCTGATGCGGCTGCTCGCCGGCCTGCCGGTCGCGCGCGAGGACGTCACCGGCATGGGCGTCGGCGGGCTGCTGATGGAGATCGTGACGCGGCCGCAGCCGCGCGAGAAGGCGATGCAGGAAGGACGCAAGCGGATCGCCGCGGTGGTCCTTGCGGCCGGCCGCTCGACCCGGATGGGCGCGGTCAACAAGATGATCGCCGAGATCGGCGGCAAGCCGCTGGTGCGCATCGCCGCCGAGCAGGCGCTGGCCTCGCAGGCTGCGCCGGTGATCGTCGTCACCGGCCACGAGCGCGACAAGGTCGAGGCGGCGCTCAAGGGCCTCAACGTTCGCTTCGCGCACAATCCTGACTATGCGGAGGGGCTCGGCACGTCGCTCGCGCACCGGCATCGCTGCCGTGCCGGACAATTCCGATGGCGCGGTGGTGCTGCTGGGCGACATGCCGCAGATCGATGCGAAGCTCATCGACAAGCTGATCGCGGCGTTCGATCCCGAGCGCGGCGCGCTGGTCGTGGTGCCGACCATCGAGGGACGCCGCGGCAACCCGGTCGTGTGGGCGCGGCGGTTCTTCACCGACCTGATGGCCGTTACCGGCGATGTCGGCGCCCGGCATATCATCGGCAACGTGCCGGAAGCGGTCGCGGAAGTGCCGGTCAGCGATGCGTCATGCACCATGGACGTCGACACGCCGGACGTCTCTGGAATCGATCCGCGCCGGCAAGTAGCGCCGAGTCGAGTTGCGGCGCGACGGTCAAGCCGGGAATTTTGCGCCGTTAAGACTTCAAATCATTGAACGCATCTGCGACTCGGCCCCTAGTTCGGGCGCATGGGACACTCGGTCCGCAGCAGCGATTTTTCCGGCGCGCTGAGCGCGATTGTCGTTGTTGCCTTGATCATGGCGACGGCCGCGATGATGCTGGTGACGCTCAATGCGAAGGCCGCGGCGGTGGCGGGCCTGGAGCCGGTCCTGATCGCGGGCCAGGCCGAAGCGCGCATAACGACCGGAACGGTCGTCGCGCTCGCGCGCCCAGCCGAGCGCCGCTGACCTCGGGACCACTCTCGCTGCAACTTATCGCTGCCTTAAGCCTGTGAACCCGCATGAGGGGATGTCGCGCCTGCCCGTCGGTTTTCGAATAGGCGGGCCGCGCCGAAACCGGTTATACGAGGCGGACCTGCCGGGACCGCCTTAATGACCAAAGCTGCCAGAGCGCCACGCGACGCCGAAGCCGAGAAGCGGATGACGATCGGCTTCCTCAACTGGGCGCATACGCTCGACCATTTCGTCCTGCTGATCTTCCCGACCGTCGTGATCGGGCTCGAGGTCATCTACCAGCGGCCCTATAGCGAGCTGATCGCGCTTTCCAGCGCCGCCTTCATCGCCTTCGGCGTGTTCTGCGCTCCCGGCCGGCTGGCTCGCCGACCACTGGAGCCGCCGCAACATCATGGTGGCCTTCTATATCGGCTGCGGGCTGTCGCTGATCGGCTGCGCCTTCGCGCCGAACCTGCTGGCGCTCGGCTTTGCGCTGTTCATGCTCGGCGTGTTCGCCTCGATCTATCACCCGGTCGGCATGGCGATGCTGATCGAGGTCTCGCAGGCGAGGGGGCGCACGCTCGCCTTCAACGGCGTGTGCGGCAATCTCGGCGTCTCGCTCGCCGCCGGCATCAGCGCGGCGCTGGCGGCATGGATCAGCTGGCGCGCCGCCTTCATCGTGCCGGGCGTGATCTGCATCGTGTCGGGCTTCGTCTATCTCTGGATGACGCCGGACGACCGCAAGTCCGCCAAGAAACGCCAGACCGTTCCGGCGGTGCGGCTGTCGATCCGCGCGGCGGCGATGGTGTTCGGCCTCTTCATCGTCATCGCGCTGTGCGGCGGGCTGGTCTTCAACGTGCTCACCATCGCACTGCCGAAGATCGTCGATGAGCGGCTGGCCAGCGAAGTGCCGCTGATCGTGGTCGGCTCGGTGGCGACCCTGGTGCTGGTCTGCGGCGCCGTGGCGCAGCTTGCGATCGGCCGGCTGGTCGAGCGTTACAGCCCGATGTTCCTGTTCGTCGTCATCACCGGGCTCGGCTTCGCCGGCAATCTGTGGGCGACCTATGCGGGTGGCGGCATCGCCATGATGGTCGCGCTCGCGCTGGCGGTCGCGGCGATCTACGCGCAGGTGACCGTCAACGACATGGTGATGGCGCGCTACACGGCGGATGCCTGGCGCGGCCGGGTCTATGCGGTGCGCTATTTCCTGCTGTTCATCGGCGCCGGCGGCGCGGTCGGCCTGATCGCGCTGCTGCACAAGATGGGCGGCTTCAGCCTCGTCATGGGCGTCAACGCCGTCATCGCGCTGGTGATGTTCATTGCGCACCTTCGCGCTGTGGGCCTTCCTGCAGGCGATTGAAGGTCAAGCTGCCGGCCAGCCAGCCGGCCGAGTAATCAGAACAGCGGCGCGGCGAGATCCTTCACGTTGGTCTTGACGCGCTTTTTCACCAGCGCGGCGATGCGGCTGCGGTGGCATTCCGCCGGATCGCGCTCGTAGCAGAGCAGGCACACGCGCTTGCCCTCCTTGATGAGTGAGACAAGCTCGCCGAGTTCGCGTCTGCGCGTCGGCGGTCTTGATGTGCTTGTCGTAGATTTTCCAGGCGGTGTCGTAATCGCCGGCCCGGGCGGCCTCGCGGCCTTCGGCCGGCGTGCCGAGCTTCTGCAGGTGGATGTAGGCGATGCCGATCTCGTCGAGCGAGGCGGCAAGCGCCCGCTTGGAGAAGCCGGGCCGCCGCGATGCGGCGACCGCGCGGGTATCGACCAGCAGCTTGACCCTGGCCTGTTTCAATTCGTCCAGAACGGCCTGGGGCCTGGCTTTTTCGTAGCCGATCGTGAACAGCGTTTTGGCCAGCGTTTCGGACTTGGCCGGTGCCATGGAGCCTCCTGAAACAGCCCGTAAAGGTTCGTTTACGGCATGATTGGTATCAATCGCTTCGGCTCAACGCATGCGAGCCGCGGTGAGTTGTGTGATGTCCAGCGTATTGCCAATTGCGGTCGGCGGCATGAATGCCTCGATGCAGCGGCTCCAGGCCGCAGCCACCGACATTGCCAGCGGAACCGGCGATCTCGAGCAGGCCGCGATGGAGCTGATGATGTCGAAGATCAGCCTTCAGGCCGAGGCGCGCGTGGCCGAAGTCATCATGCAAACAGCCCAACGCCTGCTCGATATCAAGGTCTGATCGTCGGGCTCAGCTGACGCGCTCGATCAGCGCCATCGCCGCGGCGGGCGCGCGCACCTTGGCCTCGTGAATGAAATACATGAAGACGTCGCGCGGCTTCTTCGCCGCCGGTTTCTTGTCGACCCGCGCAAGGTCCTTCGGCTCGCCGCCTTTGGCCCAGGCCTCGGCGCGCTTGGCCCAGGCGTCGAGCGCCTTCGGCGGATAGCCCTGCTTGAGCTTGTCGTCGCCCTTTTGCAGCCGGCAATAGACGAAGTCCGAGGTGACGTCGGCGATTGCGGGATAAGTCTCGTGCTCGGCAAATACGACGGCGACATTGAACTCGCGCAGCAACTTGATGAAGGCCGGCGTCTTGAAACTGTCGTTCCGCACCTCGACGACATGACGCAGCGGCCGGCCGTCAAACGTCGCCGGCAGCAGCTCCAGAAACTTGCCGAAATCGGCCTCGTCGAATTTCTTGAACGGCGCGAATTGCCAGAGCAGGGGCCCGAGCTTGTCGCCAAGCTCGGTCACGCCGGAATCGAGAAATCGCTTCAGTCGAATCTCCGGCCTCGGCCAGCACGCGCCGGTTCACGACGTAGCGCACGCCTTTGATCGAAAAGATGAAGCCGTCCGGCACCTGGCTCGCCCAGGAGCGGAAGGTCTTGGCGTTTTGCGTGCGATAGAACGTGCCGTTGACCTCGATCGCGGTCAGGTGCTCGCCGGCATATTTGAGCTCCTGCGCGTGCGGCAGGCCCTTCGGATAGAACACGCCGCGCCACGGCTCGTAGGTCCAGCCGCCGATGCCCGCAGTAGATCATTGCCGGTCTTTGCCATCCCGCGATTTTAGGCGCGCCGGACGCCGTGCGCGACCCGAAAAGAAAAAGGCCCGGGATCTCTCCCGGGCCTTCGTGTTTCGCTTGAGGCTTGGACTTAGAAGTCCATGCCGCCCATGCCGCCGCCGCCCGGCATCGCCGGAGCTGCACCCTGCTTCTTCGGCACTTCGGCGACCATCGCCTCGGTGGTGATGAGCAGGCCGGCAACGGACGCGGCGTTCTGCAACGCGGCGCGCACGACCTTGGTCGGGTCGATGATGCCCTTGGACATCAGGTTGCCGTACTCGCCGGTCTGGGCGTCGAAGCCGTAGGAGTACTGGTCCTTTTCGAGAACCTTGCCGACGATCACCGAGCCATCTTCACCGGCGTTGGTCGCGATCTGGCGGGCCGGAGCCTGCAGCGCCTTGCGCACGATCTCGACGCCGGTCTTCTGGTCGTCGTTCGCGGTGCGGATGCGCTTGAGCACTTCGCTGGCACGCAGCAGCGCGATGCCGCCGCCCGGCAGGATGCCTTCCTCGACCGCGGCGCGGGTCGCATGCATCGCGTCATCGACGCGATCCTTGCGCTCCTTCACCTCGACTTCGGTGGCGCCGCCGACGCGGATCACCGCGACACCGCCGGCGAGCTTCGCCAGCCGCTCCTGCAGCTTCTCACGGTCGTAGTCCGAGGTGGTCTCCTCGATCTGCGCCTTGATCTGCGAAACGCGCGCCTCGATGTCGGCCTTCTTGCCGGCGCCGTTGACGATGGTGGTGTTTTCCTTGTCGATCATCACCTTCTTGGCGCGACCGAGCATGTTGATGGTCACGCTTTCGAGCTTGATGCCGAGGTCTTCCGAGATCGCCTGGCCGCCGGTCAGGACTGCGATGTCCTGCAGCATGGCCTTGCGGCGATCGCCGAAGCCCGGAGCCTTCACCGCCGCGACCTTGAGGCCGCCACGCAGCTTGTTGACGACCAGCGTGGCCAGAGCCTCGCCTTCGACGTCTTCAGCCACGATCAGGAGCGGCTTGCCGGTCTGCACGACGGCTTCGAGCAGCGGGAGCAGTTCCTGCAGGCCCGAGAGCTTCTTCTCGTAGATCAGGATGTACGGATCTTCGAGCTCGGTGCGCATCTTGTCGGCGTTGGTGATGAAGTACGGCGAGATGTAGCCGCGGTCGAACTGCATGCCTTCGACGACGTCGAGCTCGGTCTCGAGGCTCTTGGCCTCTTCAACCGTGATGACGCCCTCGTTGCCGACCTTCTGCATCGCCTTGGCGAGGAAGTCGCCGATCTCGCGGTCGCCGTTGGCCGAAATGGTGCCGACCTGGGCGATCTCTTCGTTCGACGTGACCTTCTTCGAGTTCTTCTTGAGGTCCTCGACGACGGCTTCGACCGCGAGGTCGATACCGCGCTTGAGGTCCATCGGGTTCATGCCGGCCGCGACCGACTTGGCGCCTTCGCGCACGATCGCATGAGCAAGCACGGTCGCCGTGGTGGTGCCGTCACCGGCGAAGTCCGAGGACTTCGAGGCGACTTCGCGCACCATCTGGGCGCCCATGTTTTCGAACTTGTCTTCGAGCTCGATTTCCTTCGCGACCGTCACACCGTCCTTGGTGATGCGCGGAGCGCCGAACGACTTGTCGAGCACGACGTTGCGGCCCTTCGGGCCGAGCGTAACCCTCACCGCATTGGCGAGGATGTCGACGCCGCGCAACATGCGGTCGCGCGCATCAACTGAGAATTTAACCTCTTTAGCTGCCATGGTTGGTAGTCCTTACTGTCTGTCCAGGTCCTCATCCTGAGGAGCGTCTTGAGGACGCGTCTCGAAGGATGAGTGATGAATGATCCCGTCCTTCGAGACGCCTGCCTCCGGCAGGCTCCTCAGGACGAGGGCTGTGCGTTAGGCGGCCTTGCGCTTGGAAGAACCGGTGCCTTCAACGACGCCCATGATGTCGCTCTCCTTCATGATCAGGAGATCCTGGCCGTCGATCTTCACTTCGGTGCCCGACCATTTGCCGAACAGCACGGTGTCACCGACCTTCAGGTCGATGGGGATGAGCTTGCCGCTCTCGTCGCGGCCACCGGGGCCAATGGCGATGATTTCACCCTGCGAGGGCTTTTCCTTAGCGGAATCGGGAATGATGATGCCGCCGGAGGTACGCTCCTCGGCCTCAATGCGCCTGACGACGACGCGGTCGTGGAGCGGACGAAATTTCATGTGGTCCTCCTGAGTATTTTGACGATTTAGATTTTCTAGGCTGCCGGCTTTTCCCCACCCGGCAGTCTGCCGGGAGATGGGAGCCGGCTTTTGGCCCGCAAGAGGGGCTCGGGGATTTTTTAGCACTCCTCTTTGCGGAGTGCCAACAATTTCTGCACGGTCAAAAGCTCAGTCGTTCCAACGTCCTAAGCGAGACGTGATTGGAAACGCGCGCGGTCGAGCTCCGTTATTTGCGGGCCGAACGGTCCGCCGAGGCCGCTTTGCTAGCAGGGCTGCGAGCGCTGCTGCTAACGCCTTGATTTTAAACAGTTTGTTTACCGATTCAGCTTGCAATGGCTGGATCGGGAACTGGACACTCGTCTTCGGAATCAGGAGGACGTCATGGTCGCTAAGGTCTCGTCGGACTTCAAGAAACAGGTCGCCGGCTACGGGCTGACCACAGCAGAGATCCTGTACCGGCGTCCGGACTACAATTGGTTGCTGCAATCATACGTCTGGCAGGACTACGACCTGTTCCCCGAGTTCCCCTCGCTGAAGCGCTTCCTGGCCTTCTGGGAGGCCAAGCTGGAAGGGCCGCTGTTCAAGGTCACCGTGGCGCACCAGAAGCTGATCAAGCCGGCCGATTTCCGCGCCGCCGAGGGCGTTTCTTCATCGCCTGCACCTAGACGACCGGATTCGGCTCCTGTCCCGCGCTCTCCCAAAAATCGCATTGATGCTCGGCAACATCGCGATCGGGCTGTGCATCCTTGCGCCTGCCGGCATGTTGTTGGAGTTGTCGAACGATCTCGGCGTCGCGGTTCATGATGCCGGATTGCTCGTCACCTATGGCGCCTTCGTTCTCTGCCTCTCGTCGCCGCTCGGCGCCTGGCTGACCACGCGGCTCGACCGGCGCAGCTTGCTCGCCGGCACGATCGGCGTCCTCGTCATTGGCGAATTCGCAACGGCGTTCGCTCCCAATTACGGCACCGTGCTTGTGCTGCGCCTGCTGATGCTGGTTGCAGCCGCGCTCTACACGCCGCAGGCCGCCGCGACAGTCGCGCTGATCGTTCCTGACAAGGAGCGGCCGGGCGCGATGTCCTTCGTGTTTCTCGGCTGGTCGCTCGCCATCGCGGGCGGCTTGCCGTTCATCACCTTCATGACCACGCAATTCGGCTGGCGCATTGCCTTCGGCGCGCTGGGCTGCGTGTCGCTGCTGCTCGTGCTGCTGCTGCTGCTGGTGCTGCCGCGCGGATTGCAGGGGCGGCCGCTGTCGCTCTCGAGCTTCGGCACCATCGCGCGGAACGCGCCGATCACGCTGATCCTGCTGATCACCTTGCTGACGACATCGGGCCAATTCAGCGTCGCGGTCTATCTCGCCCCGCTGCTCGAGAAGCTCACCGGCGAAGGCGCTGCGACGGCGGGTCTCCTGTTCGGGCTGATGGGCACAATGGGCCTCGTCGGCAATATTGCGGCGACGCGTATCGTCGAGCGGCACGGCGTGCAGCGCACCTTCGCGCTGTTCGCGGGGCTGGTTGCCGCCGGGCTTGCGTTATGGGCGGTCGGTGGCGGCCATCTCGCGGTGATGACACTCGGAGTCGTCTTTCTTGGTCTCGGCTTTGCCGCCGCCAATTCGATGCAACAGGCGCGCCTTGCCGATGCGGCGCCCGATCTTGCCAGCGCTTCCATCGCGCTCAACACGTCGCTGCTCTATGTGGGGCAGGCGGTAGGCTCGGGTGTCGGCGGCTTCCTGTACGCGCACGGCCGGTATCACGCGGTTGGATATGTGGCCGCGTGCTTCGCCATCGCGGCGCTGGGCGTCCTGGCGCTGACCTGGCAGAAACGCACAATCGGGGCGAGGTAAGAAATGGCGCGCATCCGCTTTTCATTCGGTGACCTGACGCTCGATGCCGAGCTGCTCGACACGCCGACCGCGAAGGCCATCGCCGCCGCGCTGCCGATCACATCGTCGGCGCTGACCTGGGGCGAGGAGGTCTATTTCAATGTGCCGGTGAGCGTCGCACGCGAGAAAGACGCGCGCGCGGTGGTCACGCCCGGTGAAATCGCGTTCTGGCCGGACGGGCCTGCGATCGCGATCGGCTTCGGCCGCACGCCGATCAGCAAGGGCGACGAGTGCCGGCTGGCGAGCCCGTGCAACATCTTCGCCAAGGCGCTGGGCGACGTGAAGACGCTGGCGAAAGTGCGCGGCGGGACGAAGATCAGCGTCAGCAAGCTCGACTGATCAGCCGCGGCCGACGAACGGCATCGTGTTGGCCATCACCGTCATGAACAGCACGTTGGCGTCGAGCGGCAGGCTCGCCATGTAGACCACGGCGTTGCCGACGTTCATCGCGTCCATGCGCGGCTCGACCATCATCGAACCGTTCGGCTGCGGCACGCCCTGGCCCTGCACCATGCGGTCGGTCATCGGCGTCGCGGCATTGCCGATGTCCACCTGGCCGCAGCAGATGTTGTACTTGCGCGTATCGAGCGAGGTGGATTTCGTCAGGCCCGTCACTGCGTGCTTGGTCGAGGTGTAGGCGGCGGAAAACGGCCGCGGCGCGTGCGCCGAGATCGAGCCGTTATTGATGATGCGGCCGCCCTGCGGCTTCTGATCCTTCATGATCTTGATGGCTTCCTGGGTGCACAGGAACATGCCGGTCAGATTGGTATCGACCACCTTTTTCCACGTCTCGAACGGCAGCTCTTCGAGCGGCACAGGCGGCGCGCCGATGCCGGCATTGTTGAACAGCACATCGAGCCGTCCGAAGCTGGACTTCACCTTGGCGAACAGCGCGAGAATGGAGTCGCGGTCGGATACGTCGGTCGGCACCGCAAGCGCTTGCGTTCCGACGCCGTTGACTTCGCCGGCCACCGCATCGAGCGGCTCCTTGCGGCGCCCGGCCAGAATGACGCTGTAGCCGGCCTTGGCCAAAGCCAGCGATACCGCCCGGCCGACGCCGGTGCCGGCCCCGGTAACCAGCGCGATTTTTGCAGAAGCAGCCATTTGGTTCGTCTCCCCGCGACGTAAAGTTTCTCGCCCGCCAATAACAAGAAAAGCGGCGCGCCGCTATTGGGGGAGGGGCAACGAGAAGAAAAACGGAGATGCTAGCCGGCGAGCGCGGTCGGGGCCCTGGCCGGCGTTGCGTCGGCGGCGGCAATCCGCGCGGTAATGTCGTCCCGCGTCATGGGCTTGCCGAAGCGATAGCCCTGCATCGAGTGCACCCCTGCCGCGCGCAGGAACAGGTGCTGGTCGGCGGTCTCGACCCCTTCGGCCGTGACCTTCATGCCAAGGCCGCGGCCGAGGCTGACGATCGCGTGCACGATCGCGGCGGCATCCGAGCCGGTCTCGATGCTGCGCACGAAGCTGCGGTCGATCTTGAGCTTGTCGAACGGAAAGCGGCGCAGATAGAGCAGGCTCGAATAGCCGGTGCCGAAGTCGTCGAGCGCGAGCCGCACGCCGAGCGATTTGAGCCGCCGCATGGCCGCTTCGGCGTTCTCGAAATTGCCGATCAATGTGCTTTCGGTCACTTCAAGCTCGAGACGTGCCGGATCGAACCCGGTTTCGCTGAGCGTGCGCTCGACCATGTCGACGAAGTCGCTGCGGCGGAATTGCAGAGGGGACACGTTGACCGAGACCGGGAGCTTCGGCCAGGCCTTGCCGTCGATGCAGGCGCGGCGCAGCACCCATTCGCCGAGCTCGATGATCAGGCCGCTATGTTCCGCCACCGGCACGAATTCGCTCGGCCCGACATCGCCACGTTGCGGATGCGACCAGCGGCACAGTGCTTCGACGCCCAGCATCTTCTCGCCGCTGCTGTTGACCAGCGGCTGGTACAGCAATCGGAGCTCGCCGGCGTCCACCGCGGCGCGCAGGTCGATTTCGAGCTGCTTGCGGTTTGAGAGGTCCTGCTCCATCGCGCTGTCATAGATGCAGGCGCGATTGCGGCCTTCGTTCTTGGCGCGGTAGAGCGCCATGTCGGCGTAACGCATCACGTCGGCCGAGCCGCGGCAATTCTTGTCGATCGTGGCGATGCCGACCGAGGCGCCGATCACGATGCTGTGGTTGCTGATCGAATAGGGCTCGCAGACCGCGGCGATGATGCGCTGGGCAAGCTGCATCATCTTGCGCTGGTCGGAGCCGACGCTTGAAATGATGGCAAACTCGTCGCCGCCGAGCCGCGCCACCAGATCGTCGCCGCGCAACGCGCGCGAGAGCCGCAGCGTGACGTTGCGGATAAGCTCGTCGCCGATCGGATGACCGAGCGTATCGTTGACTTCCTTGAAGTGGTCGAGGTCGATGTAGAACACCGCCGCGGGCGTCGAGCCGTCGCGCACCTGGGCGATCACCGCCTCAAGCCGCTCGCTGAAGAAGATGCGGTTGGGCAAGCCGCACAGCGGATCGTGCATCGCCAGGTGGCGGAGCTGCAATTCACCGACCGCGATGGCGGCGGCGGTGCGGCGCATGTAGCGCAACACGAATGCGGCGAGCAGCGCAAATCCGGCAAGCGCCACGCCGATATAGGGCAGAACGCTGTTGACGATGTCGGCGCCGGGCCGGCGAGGCGTCCAGACGAAGCGAACCGGGTCGGCGCCCTCGGCAGCCGGCAGCGCGTAAACGGAATCTCCCGGCGGCGGCGGTTCGGTGATCGCAACGCGCAGATTGCTCAGCTTGAAGCGCGCACGGATGTAGTCGACGACGTCGAGGTTGACGAACTTGATGGAGACAATAATGGGCGCGTTATTGCCAAGCTCGGAGGCGAAGCTTTCACCGGAGCCGAGCGCCGTTGCGGCGACCAAGGCGGGGCGGCCGAGCACGGACTGAACCAGCGCGGCGCGCGGCGCGTCCGAGGAGTTGGATCGCAGCCTGACCTGCAAGTCGCTGTTGAGCACGGCGCGTCCGTGCAGGTGCTCCACCAGCGGTTTGAGTTCGCGGGCGACTTCTTCCGCGCGCTCGCTATCGGCAAAGATTACCTGTTCCTCGCCATCGAACAGGAGCACCGACATGATGGCCGTGCTGATCTTTCAGCCGCCGCGACAGATCGTGCGGCGCCGCGTGAGTGCCCGCCGGCGCATTGCGCAACGGCTCCGATATCACGACGCTTTCGACGTCACGCAGCACCCGCTCGGCATTATTGACCAAAGCGCGGCTGAGGATTTCCTGCTCATGGGTGGCGGCGGTCTCGTCGGCACGGTTGGCCGAGGACAGCACGGCAATGACGACACAGATGATGGCGACGGCAACGATCACGCCGATCGGCACCACGACGCTCAACCGCGCGCGGTCCCAACTCGTCGTGCCTTGCCGCTCGAATGCGCTTGAGCGCGCGTCCAACGCTTGCCCCTTTTTAGCCGGCCCACCCCAGGTCTTTTGCCGGCAAACTAAGGGACAAACCTTGCTGGCGGTTGTTTTGTGGGCGGCCGCACGCGCAATTCGGGTATCGCTGTTAACTCGAGGTAAACCGCCCTCAAGAAGGCGGCGAGCTGTAGGGCGGGCGAGGGATCGCCATGTGCGCCGCGCGCAAAGCGGAGGACCAGCGCTCGCGCAGGTCCTGGAAGTACGGCTCGCCCGGCTCGATCCGGTAGGTTAACTCGGGGTTAAACGTGTCGGTGCGGAACACCAGCACATCGATCGGCAGGCCGACGCCAAGGTTCGAGCGCATGGTGGAGTCCATCGAGATCAGGCCGATCTTGAGCGCGTCATAAAGATCGGTGTCGAACCGGATGGCGCGGTCGAGCACCGGCTTGCCGTATTTGTGCTCGCCGATCTGCAGATAGGGCGTGTCGGTGGTGCACTCGATGAAGTTGCCCGCCGAGTAGATCATGAACAGGCGGACCCGGCCGCCCTTGATCTGCCCGCCGAACAGAAACGCCACGTCGTAATCCACGTCGGCGGCTTTCAGCGTGGCGACTTCCATCCCGCGAATGGTGCGCACCGCCTTGCCGATGCGTTGCGCCGCCTGAAACATGGTCGGGGCATTCATCAGCGTTTCAAGCTCGCCGGTCTCGGGATTTTCGATGCCCTCGATCAGGGTGCTGCGCACCGACTGCGCAAGCGAAAGATTGCCCGCGGAGGTGAGGGCGAGCAGCCGCTCGCCGGGCTGATGGAAGACATGGAGCTTGCGGAAGGTCGAGATGTTGTCGAGACCCGCATTGGTGCGCGTGTCAGCGATCATCACCAGGCCGTCACGCACCAGAAGTCCGCAGCAATAGGTCATAGGGCGCTCTTTTTGTTGTCGGGCTTTATACTGGTGGCAACGTACGCGCCGCAACCACTCACGTTTGCATTTGCTGCTGAGCCTGCGCGACCACGACCGCGACGTGAAGCTCCTCGCCCGCGCCGCCGGAGCGGGTGCCGCGGACCGGCGCGGCACTGAGATAATCGAGACCGACCGCGACCCGCACATGCGAGTCGGTGGTCGAGACACCGTTGGTTGGATCGAAGCCGACCCAGCCGAGGTCGTCCACATAAGCCTCCACCCAGGCGTGGCCGGCTTCCTGCTCGGTCACGCCGTCACTGCGGTGGAAGTAGCCGCTGACGTAGCGCGCCGGAATGCCGAGGTGGCGCGCCGCGCCGATGTAGATGTGGGTGAGGTCCTGACAGACTCCCCGGCGCAGGGCAAACGCTTCGATGGCGGTGGTGCCGACATTGGTCGGATCGGTGTCGAAGGTGATCTCGCGATTGAGGTCGCGCACCAGCTGATGCAGGACATCGAGGGTGGCGGCTGTTCGCCCCGGCGCTCGCCTTGGCCTGCTCGGTGAACTCGATGATGGCCGCATCCGGCGTGGTCATGTGCTGTCGCGAAGGAACAGGCTCGGCGGGAAACGCTCCACCGCGCCGCGGACAAGGCCGTGCAAATCCTGGGTTTCGACCAGGCCTTCGACCGCGACGGTCAGCGCATCGAACGGCCCCTCGACGGTAAAGCTGTGG
Organism: uncultured Alphaproteobacteria bacterium; assembly: GCA_963788805.1. Lineage (GTDB taxonomy): Bacteria > Pseudomonadota > Alphaproteobacteria > Rhizobiales > Xanthobacteraceae > Pseudolabrys. The sequence continues at coordinate 83,965 of CAWBHU010000009.1, read as the reverse complement.
GCAAGATTGCCGAATGCGTCGTCATGACGATGCAGGTGCGCGTCCTGCGTCACGTCGATCATCCAGTTGACGACGTACTGGCCGTCATGATTGCGCGGCGTCAGCCGCAAGATCTGGGCGACGTTCTTCGGCGACGCTGTCATATCGGTAGGTGGTGGTGTGGGAGATGCGAATTCGCATGGCATCCGGCCGGCGAGTCGCGGCGAGCCTAGCAAAGCGTGGTAGCCGGTCACACCAGATATTGGTCGGCAATCGCCCCGCCGAGCTTGTTGTTTTCGCTGATGAACTCGGCGATGAACTCGTGCAGGCCGCGCTGGAAAATGCCGTCCATGCGGCTGTTCTGCAGCAGGGTGCGCACACCGCGGGCGTGACGCTGCGCCGGTCCCTGCTTGCCATAGGCGCTCGAAAGGCTGTCGAGATTGCGCACGATCGCCTCGTAGCAGGAGGCCAGCGATCGCGGCATCTCCTCCTTGAGGATCAACAGATCGCCGATCAGCCACGGCTTGATGCTGTCGCGATAGACCCAGTGATAGGCGGTGAGCGCCGAGACCGAGCGCAAGATCGCCGCCCACTGGAAGTAGTCGAGCGGGCCGCCGACCCGCTCGGTTTCCGGCAATAGCAGGTGATATTTGACGTCGAGGATGCGCGCGGTGTTGTCGGCGCGCTCGACATAGACGCCGAGCCGCGAGAACCAGTAGGCGTCGTTGCGCAGCATGGTGCGGTACGCCGAGCCGTCGAAGCGCAGCGAGGATTCCTGCACCCAGCGCAGGAAGCGCGCGAAGTCCTCGCGCGAGCTCGGGCCGTTGCCATAGCGCTGCAATTCGAGCCAGGTGCCGTTGATCGCATCCCACATTTCGACCGTGAGCGCGGTGCGCACCGAGCGCGCATTGTTGCGCGCATTCTCGAAGCAGCTGCGGATCGACGAGGAATTCGCCGTGGAGAACGCCAGAAAATCGGTGACGTTGTCGGCGTTGGCCTCCTTGTAGTTGGAATAGAAGGCGTGGCCGCAGCCCGCGGTGGCGACGGCGGATTCCCATTCATTGCTCTCGCCGACATAGGTGAGGGGCAGGTCGGTCAGCCGCCGCGTGGCTTCCAGAATGCGCGCGAGATATTCGGCGCGCTCGACGTAGCGGGACAGCCAGTAAAGATTGTCGGCGGTGCGCGAGAGCATGTCAGTCCGCCAGTATCCAGGTGTCTTTGGTGCCGCCGCCCTGGCTTGAATTGACGACCAGCGAGCCGTCCTTGAGCGCGACGCGGGTCAGCCCGCCGGGAACGATATAGCTGCGATTGCGGCCGGTCAGCACGAACGGCCGCAAGTCGACGTGACGCGGCGCGATGCCCTGCTCGGCGCAGGTGGGGCAGGTTGAAAGCGCCAGCGTCGGCTGCGCGATGAAGTTGTTCGGATTGGTCTTGAGCTTGGCGCGAAAATGCTCGATCGCAACCTTGCTGGCGGACGGGCCGATCAGCATGCCGTAGCCGCCCGAGCCGTGCACTTCCTTGACGACCAGCTCGGGCAGATGATCGAGCACGTAGGAGAGGTGTTCGGGCTCGCGGCAGCGCCAGGTCGGCACGTTTTTGAGAAGCGGCTCCTCGCCGAGATAGAATTTCAGGATCTCCGGCATGTAGCTGTAGATCGCCTTGTCATCGGCGATGCCGGTGCCGACCGCGTTTGCCAGCGTGACATTGCCGGCCTGATAGACCGACATCAGGCCCGGCACGCCGAGCACGGAATCCGGACGGAAGGTCAGCGAATCCAGGAAGTCGTCGTCGATGCGGCGATAGATCACGTCGACGCGCCGCGGCCCTTGCGTGGTGCGCATATAGACGAACTGGTCCTGCACGAAGAGGTCGCGGCCCTCGACCAGCTCGACGCCGAGCTTGTCGGCAAGGAACGAGTGTTCGTAATAAGCGGAGTTGTAGACGCCGGGCGTCAGCAGAACGACATTCGGCTCGCTCGATGCGGTCGGCGGCGCCAGCGAGTTGAGCGTGGCGAGGAGTTGGTCCGGGTAATGTTCAACGGGCGCGACCCGGTGGCGCGAGAAAAGTTCGGGGAAAAGCCGCAGCATGATCTCGCGGTTTTCCAGCATGTAGGAGACGCCGGACGGCGTGCGGGCATTGTCCTCCAGCGCGTAGAACGTGTCGGCGTCGATGCGCACGATATCGATGCCGGCAATCGCGACCCAGATGTCATGCGGCACCTGCTCGCCGTTCATCTCGGGGCGGAAGGCGGCGTTGCGGAAGATGATGTCCTCGGGAAGGATTCCGGCGCGCAGGATTTCGCGTGCGCCATAGATGTCCTTGATGAACATGTTGAGCGCCTTGACGCGCTGCTCGAGGCCGGCGCAGACGCGCTGCCACTCGGCGTTGGAGAGGATGCGCGGGATGACGTCGAACGGGATCAGGCGCTCTTGCGCGTCGGTCTCGCCGTAAACCGCGAAGGTGATGCCGATGCGGCGAAACAAAAGCTCGGCCTCGCGCCGGCGATAGTCGAGCTCGGCGGCCGGCGTTTCCTTGAGCCAGCGCGCAAGCTCGCGATAGGCGGGGGTCAAGGCCCCGCCGGTCCCGTTCATCTCGTCGAACGCCGTACTCATGAAAGCCCGCCCAGCACCCCTAACGTCCAAGAATTAGCAAGGTTCAGGCCAACGCCGTCCCGTCCAAGCCTGCCAGCCTGCGCAGGCCTGCCGCCAAACTCACTTTGCGCGCCAGCATCCTGCCTATAATTTGGGCGCAAAGCATCAGGCCCGCTGCGCTTGAGGCAGGCAGGGGTGCGCGCTACAGGCAGACAATGACATCAGCCAACGACCAGCCCGTCACCGCCGCAATCCTCGTGATTGGCGACGAAATCCTCTCGGGGCGGACCAAGGACAAGAACATCGGCTACATCGCCGAATATCTCACCGCGATCGGGATCGACCTCAAGGAAGTCCGGGTGGTCTCGGACGATGAGACCGCGATCGTCACCGCGCTCAATGCGCTGCGCGCCGCCTACACCTATGTCTTCACCACGGGCGGCATCGGCCCGACCCATGACGACATCACGGCGGAGTGCGTCGCCAAGGCGTTCGGCGTGTCGATCGACTACCACCCGGAGGCGATGCGCATCATCAGCGAGCGCGCCGCCAAGATGGGCGCCGAGATGAACGAGGCGCGCAAGCGCATGGCGCGCATTCCGGCCGGCGCCTCGCTGGTCGAGAACAAGGTGTCCGGCGCGCCGGGGTTTCGGATCGGCAATGTCACGGTGATGGCGGGCGTGCCGTCGATCATGCAGGCGATGCTCGATGCGGTCGCGCCGACGCTCAAGACCGGCGTGAAGATGCTGTCGGAAAGCATCCGTGCCGACCTGCGCGAAGGCGACGTCGGCAGCGAGCTTGGCGAAATCGCCAAGGCAAATCCCGATGTATCGATCGGCAGCTACCCGTTCTTCGACGACAAGCTCGGCCCGAACACCAATATCGTGGTGCGCGGCCGCGACCAGGCCAAGCTGTCGGCGGCGAGGACAGCGGTCGAGGAGATGCTGGCGCGCGTTCGCGCGGCGCTGCGCGAGAAGGCTTGAGCGGAAGGCGTCACGCTTTCGCCACTGCGTTCGTTTGCAATGCCTGCCGAATGGAGGCTGCACATGTCACGTTCCTACCAGCCCGATCGCCGTCACCTTCTTCTGGCCGGCGCTGTTGGCGCGGCCGGGATGAGCTTGCCAGACGCTTGCAGCGGGTCAGGAGCTGCCGCCGACGCCCGAGTGCCGCGATGAGCACGATGCGACGCTGCGCCAGAGCGAGGGACCGTTCTTCAAGCCGAAGTCGCCGCAACGCGCCGACCTCCGCGAGGCCGGCAACCAAGGGCAGAATGTTCGAGCTTTCGGGTGTCGTGCTGACCCGCGGCTGCCGTCCGGTGCCGGGCGCCCTGGTCGATCTCTGGCATGCCGACGAGAGCGGCGACTACGACAACCGGGGCTTTCGCTATCGCGGCCACCAGCTTGCCGATGCGCAAGGGCGCTATCGCTTTCGCACCATCCAGCCGGCGGTCTATCCCGGCCGCACCCGCCACTATCATGTGAAAGTGCAGGCGCCGAACCGGGCGATCCTGACCACCCAGCTCTATTTCCCGGACGAGGCGGAGAACGCGCGCGACGGCATGTTTCGCCGCGAGCTGCTGATGCGCGTGGCAGCGGCTGGGGAGGGGCTGGCGGGACGCTTCGATTTCGTCCTCGACATGCGCTAAGAAACCGTCCTCGACCGGAGGACGCGATGGCGCAGACGCAAGCAGAGGCAGAGCCGCAACGGCTGCCGGAAAAGGCCTTTCCGGTCTCATGGGACCAGTTTCACCGCGATGCGCGCGCGCTGGCCTGGCGGCTTGCGGCGGCCGGGCCGTTCGACACGATCGTGTGCATCACCCGCGGCGGCCTGGTGCCGGCGGCGGTGGTCGCGCGCGAGCTCAATGTGCGGACCATCGAGACGGTCTGTATCGCGAGCTACCACGACTACAAGAGCCAGAGCGGACTGGAGCTGATCAAGAACGTTTCGGACGACATCAGAGCGACCAAAGGCAAGGGCGTGCTGATCGTCGACGATCTGGTCGATACCGGGAAAACCGCGAAGATGGTCCGCGAGCTGTTGCCGCAGGCGCATTTCGCCACGGTTTACGCCAAGCCGATGGGGCGCCCGCAGGTCGATACCTTCATCACCGAAGTCTCGCAGGACACCTGGATCTATTTCCCGTGGGACACCGGCCTTGCGTTCCAGCCGCCGATCCACGGCGGCGGCGACTAAGAAAAAACGTCACGGAGGAAACATGTTCACACGGCGCGACCTGCTTGCAGGGGCTTCATGTGCTGCGCTGGTGCCAACGATCGCGCGCGCGCAGCAATATCCGCTCGACCAGCCGATCCGGATCGTGGTCGGCTACGCGGCCGGCGGCGGCGTCGATCTCGTCGCGCGCATGCTGCAGGACCCGCTCAAGAGCGCGCTCGGCCAGCCCATTCTGGTCGAGAACCGCACCGGCGCTGCCGCCATGCTGGCGGCGAACAGCGTCGCCAAGGCTGCGCCGGACGGCCACACCATGCTCGCCGCCGCTTCGGGCGAAGTCGCGATCAACCAGCATCTCTACGGCGCCAAGATGACCTACGACCCGGCCAAGGAGCTGGCGCCGATCGCGCTGATCGGCATCGTGCCCTGCGTCGTCGTGGTCGCGGCCGAGACGCCGGTGCGCAATCCGAAAGAGCTGGTCGACTACGCCAAGGCCAATTCCGGCAAGCTGTCGTTCTCGTCATCCGGCGTCGGCAATCCGCAGCAGCTCGCCGGTGAGCTGATGAACAGCATGGCCGGCATCAATGTGCTGCACGTGCCGTATCGCGGCTCCGCGCCGGCGGTGACGGACGTCGCGACCGGCGCCGTGACGATGAGCTTCTCGAGTCTCGCCGCCGCGCTGCCGCTGATCCAGGCCGGAAAGATTCGCGCCGTGGCGGTCACCTCGCTCGAGCCGATGCCGCAACTGCCCGATGTCGAGCCGCTGCAAAGCGGGGCGCCGGGATTGAAGGGCTACGAGCTGCTCAACTGGTTCGGCATGTTCGGCACCGGCGGCACGCCGCAGCCGGTGATCGATAAGCTCAACGGCCTCATCAATGCGGCCGTGACCGACAAGTCGAATGCCGAAAAGCTCACCGCCCAGGGCATCGTGCCGCGGCCGATGAAAGCGGCCGAATTCAGGAGCTTTGTCGCATCGGAAACCGAGAAATTCGGCAAGATCGTCACCGCCGCCAACATCAAGCTCGCCAACTGAGTTTACGGCGGGCTGGCCGGGCAGATATTCGGACCGTTCAATTCGTACGCACCGATCGATGGCGGGTTCTGCGCGCGGCTGACAATCCGCATCACCGGCCGGCGCTCCTCCGGTGCTTGTTCCTGCGCCGATCGCCGGACTGCCCGCGCGTAAGCGAAAATCGCCGGCCGCGGTGTTCCTGAACATCGGATTGGCGTTGAAATTTCCGCTGCTGCCGACATAGCCGGACTGATTGAGGATCGAGCGCGAGACCGACACCGCCGGAACCGCGGTGACGGCGCTGTTCTCGCCGCCGCTGCTCGCCCGCCAGAAGATGGAATTGCGCACCGTGACCTCACTCACGCCCCCGCCGGGGTCGATCATGATCTGCGGCGGGCCGGGCGATGCGCTGTTTGTATTCACGGTGTTGTTGATGAAGCTCACCCCTTTGACCTTGTTGTTGGCGGCCGCTTGCATATTGCCGGCCATGTGAACGGCGAGCCCGGGCAGCGACGTATCGAACGCGTTATTGACGATCGTCGTGTTCGAGACCGTGTTGCCGACCGGTCCGACCGTTCCGTTGCCGACACCGCCGACGATTCCAATCGCCTCCAGATTCTTTCTGAACACATTGCGTTCGATCACCGTTGCCGTCGATCTTGTTGCCGGTCGTGGTCGTGTCAAAGCACCCGCATGGCGGCCCGTTATCCCGGTTGTTGTTGAGTGCGATACCGATGAAGTTTCCGTCGAAAATATTCTGAATGATTCTGGTGCGAAGGATTTTATTGGTCTTGCCGTCATGATTGCCGAGCTCCACCGCCGATGTGCCGGTCTGGGTCATCCGGAGAAACGTGTTGTTGTAGATCAGCACGTCCTGAATGATGTTGTTGCGGCCCGCACCTTGAAGATTGACCCCCTCGAACAGATCGCTGAACGCGTTGTTGTCGATGACGACGTTGCTGACCGTCGCGTTATGCGTGGTGCCGACGCTCATCGAGATGACGATGGCAAATCCATCCGTCATCGCGCCGGTGTGGGTGAAGCTGTTGGCGGTGAACCGGATGTTCGAGAGATTTGAAGGCGCCGTTCCGAGGCTCGTGACCGCGCCGCCCACCTGGACGGCGGAAAAGCCCACCGGCGCGTGAATGAAACGCAGCCATTTCATCGTGAACGATGAGGCCGCCAGGAACATGGTCGGACCATTCGTGGTTGCGCTGCGGCCATCGATCGTGAGGTCTGGCTGTCCGTTCGGCTGTTTCAGCCCGCTGATCGTGATCCCGTTGCGCGTGATCGGCCGGCAGCGGCGCGGTGAGCACGATGCGCTTGCCGGCCAGCGCCGGATCGAAAGCGATGGTGTGAGGGCCGGCAGCATTGTTTGCAGCGATGATCGCTTCGCGGAGCGAAATGCCGTCCGGCCCGGGGCTGCTGCGCAAAGTCGCCGGCGTCGCGGTATTGCCGTTGACGACGTCCTTGGTGTTCGACACCCGGATCGTTGCGCCGAATGTGGGCGTGGCAATGCCAAGCAGCGCCGCGGCGAGCGCCAGCGCGGCTGCTTTACGTTGGCGTGGCCATGCCCCCATTGCCCGCTCCGCCGGCATCAAGCCGGCGCAGGGAATCCAGTCGAAATTCGAGGCCAGCGCAAGGGCGGCTTTTTCGCCAGATTCCGGTATGATACGACGCAATAACGGGAGAAACGGGCATGACCGCAGCCGCCGCCAAGCAAAGCCACGACGAGCATTCACATTTCGTGCGCCCGGACGAGATGCCGTGGGAAAAAATGCGTTTCCCGGGCTGCGAGGTCAAAACGCTGCTGTTCGATCCCAAGAGCGGTCTCGCCACGGTGCTGATGAAAATGGCGCCCGGCGCGGTCTTGCCGGATCACGAGCATGTGCTGATCGAGCAGACCTATGTGCTGTCCGGCTCGCTGGTCGACAAAGAGGGGCCCGCGGAAGGACTGGAGTGCAAGGCCGGTGAATTCGTGTGGCGCACGCCCGGCAGCCGGCATTCGGCGTGGTCGCCGAACGGCGGCACCTTCCTCGCCATGTTCCAGATCCCCAACAAGTTCTTCGATCAGCCCGGCCGCGTCACCGATGCCGGCGGGCGCGATTGGGATCCGGTCTGGAAGGACGTCTTATCGAGATAAAGTTTCCCGCCACGCGTGGGCCATGCCGCGCGTGCGCGCGGTGTGAGAGCAAGGTGTGAGCCTTAGCGGACGTGGCGGAATGGTAGACGCAAGGGACTTAAAATCCCTTGGGAGTAATCCCGTCCCGGTTCGAGTCCGGGCGTCCGCACCAACAGGACAAATGATGCGCAAGACGGCACTGGCGATGATTGCTTTGGCGGCGAGCGCGCGGCGCGGCCTGCGCGCAGACTGCCGAGCGGGTCGAGCAGTTCTTCGTCGCGCCGGGCAAGTACGTGCTCCACGACTGCGCGCAACTGGCGGCCGTCGAGGTGCGCTACATCGAGCGCGACAAGGAGCTCAAGCGCCTGATCGCCCGCGCCAAGGAAGGCCCGGCCGGCGGCCTGATCTCAACCTTCGTGTACGATCCGGACTACTACTCGAATCTCGGCGAGCTGCATGACGTGCAGCGCGAGCAGCGCGTCAAGAACTGTGCGCCGGACACCAAGCCCGCCAAACTGCTCGACAAGCAGCCAGAGAAGAAGAAGCGCTAGGGCTCTCGCGCCCTCGATTAATGGCCGGGCCGCCGCCGGACAAAGCCATGGCGAGCATCCACAGCGCCATCGCGATCATCATCAGGTTTTCGGTCAGCGAGATGAAGCCGAGCGGCACATTGCTGCCGCCGCCGACGCAGGCGCATTTGAGCTCGCGCTTGTCGATATAGACCGCCTTGAACACCGAGACCGCGCCGATCGTGCCGATGAACAGCGCGACCGGAATCGAGATGAAGTTCAGCGCGCGCGCGATCATCAGGATGCCCGCCAGCGCCTCGGCGAACGGATAGATGTAGGAGTAGGGCACCCAGCGCCGCGCCAAGCAGGTCGTAGTTGAGGAACATGGCCGAGAACGTCTCGATGTTCTGCAGCTTCAACAGCGCCAGCACCGCCATGCTGAAGGCGATGAACCACTCCAGCGCGCGTCCGGTGAACGGATTGCCGTAGACGGCATAGCTCGCGGCGAGCGCCATCAGCGCCGTCATGGAAAACAGCGCGATGACGGGCTGGTACGACGTTGCCTTCGGGTCGGCGACCGGCTTGCCGAGATAGCGGCGCAGATCGTCGTAACCGCCGACCCGCGTCTCGCCGATGAAGACCTGCGGCGTGGTCTTGACGCCGTGCTGCGCCTTGAAGGCTTCGGTCGCCTCTTTCGAGGTCAGCCATTTGTCGTCGACGTCGAAGCCTTCGCGGCTGAGCAGGTCCTTGGCCTTGAGGCCCCAGGGACAAAGATGCTCATCCATGACCATGCGATAGAGCGTGGCTTTGCGCGTGCCTTGCTGGGCTTGGTGCTTGGCGTGGCTGCGTCGCGGTCGCGGATGACATGGCGGGACCCGGTTGGTGCTCGCCCTATCTATGTCGCGGCACGCCGCCGCCGGAAGAGGGCGAACGCCTACGAAAACTTCTGCCGGGCCAGCGCGGCGCCTTTGCCGAGCGCATCCAGCTTCGCGGCCGCAATGTCGCGGTGCATCGGCGCCATGCCGCAATTGGTGCAGCAGACGATCCGCTCTTTCGGCACGAACTCCATCACGTCCTTGATGACGCTCACGATCTCGTCCGGCGTCTCGATCTTGTCGCTGGCGACATCGATCACGCCGACCAGTATGTCCTTGCCTTCGAGCAGCCGCATCAGCTTGAGCGGGACGCGGGAATGGATCGCCTCGATCGAGACCTGCTGGATCTTGCTTTTGGCGAGCGCCGGGAAAATCAGCTCGTACTGGCGCCACTCGGAGCCGAGGCTGTTCTTCCAGTCGATATTGGCCTTGATGCCGTAGCCGTAACAGATGTGCACGGCGGTGGTGCATTTGAGCCCTTCGATGGCGCGATGCAGCGCCGGGATGCCCCATTCCGGCACCTCGTCCATGAAGACATTGAAGGCCGGCTCGTCGAACTGCACGACGTCGACGCCGTCGGCTTCGAGCGCGCGGGCTTCCTGGTTGAGCAACCCGGCAAACGCCATCGCCATCTTGATCTTGTCGCCGTAGAAGCGGTCGGCGACCGTGTCGGCGATCGTCATCGGGCCGGGCAGGGTGATCTTGAACTTGCGCTTGGTGTGGGCGCGCGCATGCCGCGCTTCGGTCTGGTGGACGCGGCCCTTGAGGCGCAGCTCGCCGGTCACGGTCGGCACCATCGCCTTGTAGCGGTCGCCGCGGATTCCCATTTCGACCTTGTTGCCGAAATCGATGCCTTCGACGAATTCGAGGAAGCCGTGCACGAAGTGCTGACGCGATTGCTCGCCGTCGCTGACGATGTCGATGCCGGCATCTTCCTGCATCTTGATCGCGAGCAAGGTCGCGTCGAGCTTGCCGGCTTCGAGATCGGCGCCGGACAGCCGCCACTGCGGCCACAATTTGTCAGGCTCCGCGAGCCATGACGGCTTCGGCAAACTCCCCGCGACAGTGGTCGGAAACATGATGCTTACCCTTCGGCGTCTTCCCCGCCGATCTGGGTAACATAGCGGTCGGCAAATTCGAAAACCGGCGGCGCCCATTCGAACAGCCAGTCGTAACGGTAGAGCAGCCGGCGGCTGCCCAACCGGCGCATCACCACATTGCGGATCCACGCTTCGGGTCCGCTCAGCCCATAGACGCGGCCCTGCTTGCGGGAGGTCTTGAGCGCGCGCGCGATCCGCTTCTTGCGGGCGCGCTCATAGTCGCGAATGCCGCGCGCCGGATCGTCCTTGTGTGCCGCGAGCGTGGACGCCAGCACGGCGGCATCCTCGATCGCCATCGCGCCGCCTTGCGCGAGAAACGGCGGGAGCGGGTGGGCGGCGTCCCCCAGAAGCGCAACCGTGCCGCTTCCGGTCATGGCCGGCCGATCGAACAGCGCCCACTTTTGCCAGCGATCCGGCGTCGCGACGATGTCGCGCGCAGCCTCCGCCCACGACCAGCGCGCAAAGCGGCGCAGCACCTCGTCCGGCTCGCCGGTGCCGCTCCAGCCGAGCTCGCGCCATTGATCGTCGATGATGGCGACGATGTTGATCAGCGCGCCGCCTTTCACCGGATAGGTGACGAGATGCGAATCCATGCCGAGCCAGAGATTGACCATCGGCTCGCGCCATTGCGGCGCCAGATGATCCGCCGGGATCAGCGCGCGCCAGGCGGTGCGATGGGTGAAGCGCGGCCGCCGCTGGCGGCGCAAGCGCTCGCGCACCGTCGACCAGATGCCGTCGGCGCCGATCAGGGCGATGCCTTTTTCTTCGGTGAGCTGGCCGGCATAGCGCGCCAGCACGCTCACGCCTTTCTTGTGCGCGGCGAAATCCTCGACGCGGGCGCCGAGCTTGAGCGTGATGTCATTATTGTAGCGCGCGGAATCCGCCAGCGCGGCCTGCAAATCGGCGCGGTGAATGAGCCAATAGGGCGCGCCATAGCGGTTGGAGGCAAAGCGGCCGAGCGGGATGCGCACGATCTCGCGTCCCGACGGCCCCGACATGACGCGAATGGCTTCCGGCTCGACCGCGTTCACTTTCAGCCGCTCGCCAAGCCCGAGCGCGATCAGGATCTTGGTGGCATTGGGCGAGAGCTGGATGCCGGCGCCGGCGGTCTCGAGCTGCGGCGCCTGTTCGAGCACTGTGGCGCGAAGCCCGGCGCGCGTAAGCGTCAGCGCAGCGGTAAGGCCGCCAATACCTGCGCCTGCGATGACGACGTCTCGAGCCGCAGCCAAGGCCTGCGCTCCGTTGCGATCAAGCGGCGGTCAGCGGCAACACACACTCTTTCGGGCGCGCGGCGTGAGGCTTGAGCGATGAGTTGAAGCGATAGAGCGTCGAGCAATATGAGCAGATGATTTCGGCGTCGTCGCCCATGTCGAGGAAGATGTGCGGGTGGTCGAACGGCGGCGTCGCGCCGACGCACATGAATTCCTTGGTGCCGATCTCGATGACCGGGACGCCCGGCTCGTTATGGAAATGGGGAACGACGTGCTCGGCCATGGTCTGTCTCTGGTGCCGCAATTGCGCCGCGGTTGGGCGCGAAGTGGCCGCACCTTAGCGTCAAGTCTCCAAATCGCAAGCCGTTCCGGCTCCAAAGGCTTCATAAACCTTGTGCGTAACGGCCGGGATCGCGGCTCATGTGTCCCGCGTTTATCGGCAGACTGCGCTAACGTCGGTTGACCGAGAAAAAGATGCTCACAACGCTGCCCCCAGCCGAGCCGCTGCCGCCGACGCCATGTCGCGGCGCTCGCGCATCGCACCGGCGCTGGTCGCCTTTGCGTTGCTGGGCGGAGCCGCGTGCCTTGTCGTGCCGCGCGGCTTCGAAGCGCAATCGCTGTTCGCGATCGAAAACGATCCGGTGCAGATCGCCGATCGCGAGATTGCGGCAAGCCTCACGCCCGAGCGCGCGCGGCAGGAGATCGAGGCCGCGCTCACGGCAAACGATGCCGACCTCGCCAGGAGCTTCGTCGAATTGGCGCAGGAGCGCGGCATTGTGCTGGATGCGCCGCTTGTTGCGCGGGTCAATGAAGCGGTCGCAAAGGCCGAAGTCCAACCACGCAGATGCTGGAAAGCTTCGCGCAGGGCCTTGTCACCGGCGAGCCGAAAGATGGCGCGGGGCTGGCGGGCACGGTGAGCGGCGATCTGTTCGTGTTCGGCGATATTCGCGACGCGGTGCGTGAAGGCACGCGCTGGGCGAACGGCGAGCAAGTGGACGAGCTGGTGCTCGGCCTTGCCGCCGTCGGGCTCGCGCTCGACCGCCGCCACCTATGCAAGCGCCGGAACGGCGGCGCCGGCCCGCGCCGGGGTCTCGCTCGCCAAGGCGGCGCGCAAGACCGGGCGGCTCGGCTCCGATCTCACCGCCTATATCAGCCGCGCGCTGCGCGACATTGTCGACTGGCCGAAGCTCAAAGGCGCGATTACCGGCGTGAGCGTCACCGAGCCGATGCTCGCGGTGCGCGCCGCGCGCGACGCGGTCAAGGTCGAGCGTGCCGGCGGCCTTCGGAACCTGGTGCGCGATGTCGGGCGGGTTCAGGCCCGCGCGGGAACCAACGCGGCGCTCGACGGCCTGCGGATCGCGCAGACGCCGGCCGAGATGTCGCGGCTGGCGCGGCTCGCGGCGGCCAAGGGCGGCAAGACCCGCGCGATCCTCAAAGTGGCGGGCCGCGGCGCGATCATGCTGACGCTCGCCACGCTCAATCTCGCCGGCTGGATTCTCGGCGCGATGTTCACCGTCTGGGGCGTCGTCGCCTCGCTCAAGAGCACGACCGAGCGCGTCACGCAGCGGATGATCGACCGCGGCAAGCGCCGCCGCCTGGAACGCCAACAACGCTTTGCAGCGATGACGGCGCGCGGCTAAGAAGACGCCGCATGCCAAGCTTCCGTCACGGCGAGGTCGAGATCGCCTATCTCGACCAAAGCCAAAATCCGAGCCATCCCACGCCGATCGTCCTCGTTCACGGCTTCGGCTCGAACGCGCAGGTGAACTGGGTCTATCCGGGCTGGGTCAGCGAGCTGACGCGCGTCCGGCCGCCGCGTCATCGCGCTGGATAATCGCGGCCACGGCCAGTCCGGCAAGCTCTACGAAGCCTCCGCCTATCACACGACGAAAATGGCGGAGGATGTGCGTGGCGCTGATCGATCATCTGGGCATCGAGCGCGCCGATTTCATGGGCTATTCGATGGGCGCGCGGATCTGCGCCTTTGTCGCGCTCAAGCATCCCGATCGCGTGCGCAAACTGGTGCTCGGCGGCCTCGGCGCGCGGCTGGTCGAGGGCGTCGGATTGCCGGAAAGCATCGCCGATGCGCTGCTGGCGCCGTCGCTCGACGATGTGACCGATCCAGACCGGCCGCATGTTCCGCTCCTTTGCCGAGCAGACCAAATCCGATCGCAAGGCGCTGGCCGCCTGCATCCGCGGCTCGCGCCAGACTTTGACTCGCGAGGAGGTCGCCTCGATCAAGACGCCGACTTTGATCGGGGTCGGCACCAAGGACGATGTTGCGGGCTCGCCGCATGAACTGGCGGCGATGATGCCGAACGCACGCGGGCTCGATATTCCCGACCGCGATCACATGCTCGCGGTCGGCGACAAGGTCTTCAAGGCCGCGGTGCTGCAGTTCCTCGACAGCGAACCATGACGCGCCACATCACACCTGCATCGGCGACCTTTCTCGGCGCCAACGGCAACAAGCTCGCCGCCGATGTTTTCGGCGAGAAGGGCGATGCCGTCCTGCTGCTGCATGGCGGCGGACAAACCCGCCACGCCTGGCGCAAGACCGCCGAGCAGATCGCCCGCGAGGGCCGGGTCGCCTATGCGGTCGATCTGCGCGGCCATGGCGACTCCGATTGGGTCGAGAGCGGCGCCTACACCGTCCACGACTTCGCCGCCGATGCGCGCGCGGTCGCCGACACGCTGACCGAACGCTCCGGCAAACGGCCGGCGGTGATCGGCGCCTCGCTCGGCGGCATCGCCGCGCTGCTCGCCGAAGGCGGCGCCGAGAACCAGGGCCGCAACGTATTTTCCGCGCTGGTGCTGGTCGATATCACCCCGCGTGTCGATCTTGCCGGCGTCGACAAAGTCACCGGCTTCATGCGCGAACATTCCAAGGAAGGCTTCGCCACGATTGCCGAAGCCGCGGATGCGGTGGCGAAATATCTTCCGCACCGGCCGCGGCCGCGCTCGCACGAAGGCCTGAAGAAAAATCTGCGGATGTCGCCGGACGGCCGCTGGCGCTGGCATTGGGACCCGCGCTTCATGGAAAACCGCGGGCCGTCGATGCGCCAGGAAACGCAGGCCGCGCTGATCGAAGCGGCGCGCCGCCTGAAAATTCCGGCGCTGCTGGTGCGCGGCGCATCATCCGAACTGGTGCAGGAGGCTCATGCGCAAGAGTTTCTGGAATTGGTGCCGCATGCAGAATTGGCAGATGTGAGCGGCGCGCGGCACATGGTGGCGGGCGACCGCAATGACAGCTTCGGCGCGGCCATTCTTGATTTCATGGGCCGTTTACCGCGCTGACGTTTGCGTAGAATAGAATTCTACGGACGCGGGCAGCCTCTACAAAAATATGATAAGAACCTTAGCTCATATTGGAATTCGCTCGAGCAGGGTGCCATGGCGCAACAGCAGCAGAACGTTCATCCGATCAATGAGCTGAGCAGGCTCGATCCGGTGTGGGCGCGCATTCGCGAGGAAGCCGAACAGGTCGTGCAACGCGAGCCCGAGCTCGCGAGCTTCATCTACTCGGTGGTGCTGCATCACGACACGCTCGAAGATGCGATCGTTCACCGCATCTCGGAGCGGCTGTCGCACCCCGACGTCGGCGGCGAGCTGATCCGCCAGGCATTTGCCGATGCCTTGCAGGACGATCCTTCGATCGGGCTGGCGTTCCGCGCCGACATCATCGCCGTGCATGACCGCGATCCGGCCACGCATCGCTACATCGAGCCGGTGCTCTACTACAAAGGTTTCCACGCCATTCAGACGCATCGTCTGGCGCACTGGCTGTCGAAGAAGGGCCGTCGCGACTTCGCCTATTATCTGCAAAGCCGCTCCTCCGCCGTGTTCCAGTGCGACATCAATCCGAACGCCAGGATCGGGCGCGGCATCTTCCTCGATCACGCCACCGGCTTTGTGGTCGGCGAGACGGCCGTCATCGAGGACGATGTTTCGATCCTGCATGACGTCACGCTCGGCGGCACCGGCAAGGAGCACGAGGACCGCCACCCGAAGATCCGCCGCGGCGTCCTGATCGGCGCCGGCGCCAAGATCCTCGGCAATATCGAGATCGGGCATTGCGCGCGCATTGCCGCAGGCTCGGTCGTCATCAAGCCGGTGCCGAACAACGTCACCGTGGCCGGCGTGCCCGCCAGGGTGGTCGGAACCGCAGGTTGCCCGGAGCCGTCACGCGCGATGGATCAACTGTTCTACGACGCCGGCCCCTAAGCGGGCGCAAGCGGCTTTCCATCATTGAACGGGCATGGCAGAACCGCCGCCGTCAAAGCGGGAGTAGAGCGTGGACGCCCAGGAAGTCAGTAAACTCGACGGCTATCTCAAGAAGCTGTTCGGCAATCCGCGCGTTCGGGTCGTCACCAAGGACGGGCAGACCGCCGAAGTCTTCATGGGCGAGCAGGATCTCGGCGAGCTCACCGTCGACGATGAGGACGGCGACCTGTCGTACAATTTCCGCATGGTGATCGACCTCGGCGCGCAGACCGATCTCGCGCCGGCGCCGATGCTCACCGCTTTCCTGCGGCGCAAATTCGACAATGAGAACATCCGCGTCGTGGCGCGGCCGAAGAAGACGGATTCGCTCGAAGCCTATGTGGGCGAGGAATTCATCGGCGTGCTGTTCATCGAGAACGAGAAGGGCCGCCGCTCGTACATTCTCGAACTGCCGATCCTCGACGTCGACCTGGCCTGACTTTGTGCGCGATGACCGTCTTATTGCGGATGCAGCCGCGCAAGAAGCCGCGCCAGGGCGGCTTCGACGTCAGACGTGCCGGCAAGCCAGTCGCGCGGGAAGCGGGCGGTGATGTCCGCGCCGCCAATCCGCCGTTCGCTCAGGCACATGCCGGAATTGCCGATCCCTGAGCGCGTGCACCGCGCCGCGAAACTCTCGCCGCCGATCAAATCCTCGCCCTGATAGGGCGTGCCGTCGCGGAAGGCGCGCAGCATCAATCCGTTGGGGCCCGCGCTGGTCGTTGGCGCGAGGTAGCGTGGATAGATTGTGGTGATGCGCTCGGCCGGATTGAGCGCATCGCGGCCGTCGGCAATGGTGAGAAACAGCCGCTCGTTCGCATCGGCCGGTTTGCCGTCTTCGGTCTTCGCGGCAGGGTCGGGCGGCGTCAGCGACGGCCACAGATAGGAGAGGTCGACGCGCTCCTGCGTGCCGGGCTTGCGTTGCAGCGGCTGGCGGATCGCGGCCGGCTCGATGTTGAACATGGTGCCGCCGATCACGATCGGCAGGGCCGGGCTCTGCAACGACACCGGCGTGGTCGGCCAGCGCGGCCAAAGCACGTAGGTGATGTAGCCGGCCGCCAGCAGGCCGGCCGCGGCCAGAGCGATCACCGGCGCGAACAGGGGGCCGTGGCCGCTACGCCGGCGCCGTCCGCGAATGTCCGAGTAATGCGCCATCTCTTAGTGCGCGATGCCTGCCGTCCGCCGAATCGCGGCCAGTATCGCATGGGGGCCAACTTGGCGGGCTCCACGCGCGTTAACCATTCATTAAGGGTTTGATGGCGGCCGGTTCCGCCCTTTGCGAAAACAGACAGCCGGTAAAGCGTTGAGGGCGGCTGTGACAGTTGAATCCCTGCAGAATTTGATTGCGGTCGCGCTCGGCTTTGCGGTCGCGGGCTCGTTCGCCACCGGCTATCAGCTCATCACCAGCCGGCTGCCGAGCTTCAGCCAGCTCAATCAGGGCGTCGGCGTCCAGTCGCTCGCCTCGGTGCCGGTGCTGGCCTTTGCCGCGCCCTTCATCATCATGCGCAACACGATCATGAGCGCGGTCCGGGACGGGCGGCGCTTCGAAATCGTGTTCATGGCGACTTTGATCGCGGGCTTCTGGAGCCTGTTGTCGGGCACCATCGTGGTATCGAGCTTGCGCGCGCTCGGCATTTTAGTGGCCTGACCGGCTTCCAATTTTTCTAAAGCCCGTGGCATGGTCATCCGCACTTGCGGAGGATGAATGCCGATCTACGAGCTTGACGGGCAGGCGCCCGAATTTCCCGAAGCCGGCCGCTATTACGTCGCCGACAGCGCGACCGTCATCGGCAAGGTGCGGCTGAAGCTCGATGCCAGCATCTGGTACGGCGCGGTGCTGCGCGGCGACAATGAATGGATCGAGCTCGGCGAGCGTTCGCAGATCCAGGACAATTGCGTGCTGCACACCGACCCCGGTTATCCCGCTCACCATCGGCTCGAACTGCGTGATCGGCCACCTCGCCATGCTGCACGGCTGCACGATCGGCGACAATTCGCTGGTCGGCATGAGCGCGATCGTGCTCAACGGCGCCAAGATCGGCAACAATTCGCTGGTCGGCGCCGGCGCGGTCGTGACCGAGCGCAAGACGTTTCCGGACAATTCGCTGATCGTCGGCGCGCCGGCGCGCGTCATTCGCACGCTCGACGAGAAAGCGCTCGAGATGATCCGCGGCGGCGCCGACGTCTATGTCAACCGCTTCAAGCGCTATCTCAAAGGCCTGAAGCGGATCGGCTAAGCGCGAAAATAAAGATATTGGGCCGCGTTCAAGACGCATGCGGCCTGCTATGCTTGGCGCCGAAACGGGACAATGGGGATTACCATGAAAACAGTCAGCAAGAGGTCGTGCGCAAGGCTTGTCGCTTTGGCACCTGTTGCGTTTGCACTTGGCGCATTGAGCGGCGGAGCGGCGATCGCGGATGTTGTCGTCCCCGACGACCAGATTGTTCAGGGAAGCCAGTGCGCCGGCCTCGACTGCGTGAACAACGAAATGTTCGGCTTTGGCTCGCTGCGGCTGAAAGAGAACAATACCCGTATCGATTTCATCGACACCAGCACGGGGCAGGTTTCCCCACGCGCGATTGGCGGCTTGAGGCCAATAGCAAGCGCGAGCGGTGGCCTAATCATTTCGCGATCAGGGATATGGGCGACGATGCGAGCCACCAGCGCCGAGGGCGAAACGGCGCTGATGATGTTGATGGCAGGCGCCCTGGCCAATTCGATATTCCTGGAGCAACGGCAAAGTTGGCTTCCGCAACGCCGTCCCCTGCCTCGATCTGCACATGACCACCAATGATACGCCTGCGGTCCGCTTTGAGCAGACCAACGCCGGCGGGTTTTCCGGCGCAGACCTGGGACATCGGCGCCAACGAGGCGAACTTCTTCGTGCGCGATCTGACCGGCGGTTCGCGCTTGCCCTTCCGCATCCGCCCCGGCGCGCCGACCAGCAGCCTCGACATTGCCGCGACTGGCTTTGTCGGTATCGGCACGGCAGGAACAACACCGACCGCCAACCTTCATGTCGCCAGCGCGACGACACCAAAAATCGCGCTTGAATCCAGGGCGGCCACCCATCCATTTGGCAATTCGCCACGGCCGCTAACACCGGCATGTTCTCGATCACTGACCAGACCAATTCGACAGCGCCGTTCCGGATCAACCAGGGCGCGCCGACCGACAGCATCAGGATCGGCGGCAATGGCAGCATTGCGCTCGGCAATCTCACCAACTGTTCCAACGGCATCAGGACCAACGCCAACGGCTTGCTGTCGTGCATGCCTGTAGATCCGGCAGGCAAAGCGCGCCACCGGGGACAATCTGTCCTTTGTCACGCTTGCATCGATGCGCGAGGCGCGCGGTGGTGCCAGCCACGGTGAGGAATCGACTGCGGCCGGCGCGTCCGCAGCGAAGTCTCAGGAATCCGAAACTGCCGCGACCTGCAGCGAGGCCGATCTGACCGGAAGCTGGGGGATGGTCGGCAACACCGGTGATGGTTCGTCCGGCGCGGTGATGTGGTGCGATGTCCAGCTTAGCAAGGCCGCGAAGGCCTACAGCATCATGGGCAAGTGCCGGAGCCATTCCGTCACCAAGGACGTCCCGGCCTCATATGAGCTGCGCGGCGAACGTTCGATTTCGGTGACGTCCGCATGCAAGCTCAGCGGCAACTTCAAGCTGGTGGGCGGCAATGAAACTGTCACGGCCAGTATCGTCGAAGGCCGCGTCCAGGGCGTTGGCAAGAGCCGTGCGGTCGGTGTGTCGCGTTGGCAGAGCGGCAAGACCGCGACGCTCCAGACCTTCGTGATGCAGCGCTAGCACCCAAAACAGGTGCGGCCGCCCCTGGGGAAGGGCGGCCGCTCGCATCCCGGTCTGGGGACGGGGAGGGTGGGGACGTGACCGGGGCGCGATCTCTCCTGTTTGCGTGGACGCGTCAGCGAGCCGATGCAGTCGCCGGCATTGCGCGTAGCGGCTCGCCGAGTGACACCCACGTGTTCTGGTCGTGCTGCGACTGCCGCTTGACGAAGCGGTAGCCGGTCTTGGTCCAGTGCAGGACTTCGGCCTCCTGATTGTCGAGAACGAATTCGCCCTTGTTGGTCTTCACCGTCAGGACGGCGTGGCCTTCGCCCTTCTTGTCGCGGACGACGGTGATCAGCAGCGCTTCGCGCGGCCAGCCGGCCTTGATCAGCATGCGGCGCTTGAGAAGGACGTAGTCCTCGCAGTCGCCGTAGCCGTCGTCCGGATAATTCCAGCGCTCGACCACGCCCCAGTGCTCGAGGTCGGTGACCGGCTTGATCTTCTCGTTGGCCCAGTTGTTGACCTGGACGAGATCGGTCCACGCCTTGGGCGTGAGCACGACGTCGCGCGGCGCGGAGGCCTTGCTCGTGCATTCGGATTTATGTTCGGCGCAGAATTCGACCCAGCCGATCGGCGCACGCGCTGCGTCGCCGACGCTGACGAAGAGCGCAGTTTCCTGCGCGGAACTCACGCCGTATGATGCTGAACAACGCGAACGCGATCGCGTACGCGGACTTGACGCCCCGCCCGAAACGCCGTGCCATTTTTTGGCCCCTGTCCCTTGTTATTGGGGCCACGTTTCGCACAAACTTTTTGCGCCGCAGCTAAGTCGAGCAGGCAGGTTTGAAGCGAAGACGATTTAAATCAGCGGCGAATGCGCAGAAAATTCGCGGAAAATATTCCACGCATTTTCGTAAAATTTGAGCGATCTCAATTTGTCTAAAATTTTAAATTCTTATCCGCTTGCACGCGCACGGCGAAATTCGAGCGTGCGCCTGTCGCGCGGGTGCGCGACGGCCGTTCAGACGATAGCGGTGAGGATGGCCGGAAGCGGATCCGGCGGCCGGGCGGCGTTTACTCGCCGGTGACGTTATCTTCGACGAAGTCCGGATGCTGCAATCGGATGAACTCGATCGCAAAGCCGTCCTCAATGTGGCGGACGACCCGGCCCTGCGTTTTCCCGATGGTAACCATAGAACCGACCGGAGGGCGCTGATCCGCATGCATCGCAACCGCCGCGCCGGATTGCGACAGATCGATCACGCGGCAGCTGACATTGTGGCCGTTCGGCATAATGAGGCGGGCGAGCGGATTGCGCGGGGCGAAGCGGCCGTGGCGGCGGTCTTCCGGCAGATTGAGGATGTGCCGGTTGGCGAGCCAGGTGAGCTGCGCGGCGAGCTTGTCGCGCTTGCGCGAGGTCGCGCCGATCGTCATGGCAAAGCCGTTCGTCATCGTGCGGGCGATCTTGCCCTCGAGCCGGCCCAGATGATCGACATAGGCGATCACCCGGTCGCCGATTTCGCCGGCCACCGGCGCCATCAGCAAGATGCCGCCCGGCGACATATTGACGACCTGGCAAGGATATTCCCGCCGGTCGACCAGCATGTAGCGGCCGAGCAGATTGACCTTCACCCGCTGGTGTTTGCGGCGCTCCTGCGCGAGCGGAAGGATTTTCGGTTGTGCGGCCGCCATCGCCATGAGGCGCAACGCGTCCTTGAGGCGCGTGTTCAGTACAACCGCAAAACTACGGTGGCAGTGTTAACGCCTCGTTAGCCAGCCTGGTCGCGGGGCGGGCTGACCGGCGGCGGCGCGGCGCCGCCCTGATAAACCATGAAGCCGCGCCGCAGTTGCCCACCGAGATGGGCGGCAAACCGCCGCGGTTTGTTGTCGAGCTCACCGCCGAGGTGGCGGACGGTGCCCAGGACCAGGTCCTTGACCGGCCTGGCGCCAAGCCAGAACGGCAGCTCGGTCGCCGCCAGCACGCCGATGGCGCGGACCCGGGCGTGACCCTGGTGCATGAGCGGCAGCAGCAACAATTCGAGATCGATCGGATTGCCTTCGTCATTGCGGCCGATGACCCCCGCAACGATGGCGGCACTGTCCTCGGTGACGTTCTCCAGCAGCGCCCGCAAATGATCCTTGCTCTTCTCGCTCCACAGCGAGGCGAAGGATTCACCTTTTAACTCTCTTGCGAACAGCGCGCAGACCCGCGTGCCGGCGAGCCGGAAGCGCTGCTCCTCGACGAAGTCGGCTGCGAGAATGAAGATGTCGCTCAACGAGTGCCGGATTGCGGCCGGATCGATGTCGGCGCGGTGCGGCGCCGGCTTGTCGCCGCGGCTTGTGTTCCAATAGGCGTAGAGCTCGCGGGTCGATGAATGTTTCACTGGCACGCTCCCTGTCTCGCGACGGCACGCCTTCCTTAATTTCTGTCTCCGAAGGGGACAGGCGGACGGCGTTTTTGTTGTCGTGCCAGCAAAGGAGCAGGGGACGTGCCGCGCGGGCCGCTTCGCGAGGCGGCGCGCGAATTAGTGTTAAGGCCGGTCTTTGATTGCGCGCGGCGTCGCAGCCGATATGGTCGCCTGGTAATCCACACTGAGACGCCGGCGTTCTAGAACCTCCGCCGGCGACACAGAGACTGAACGACGGGGAAGGTGTGGGGGATGTGACAAGCACCGGTAACGGTGCGAACCTCCAGCACGATGGGGCTCGAGGGAGGGCGTAACAGCCCTCCCTTTCTTTTTGCGCCCTGCGCTTGCTTCACCGCACGGCAGGCAGCCTAAATCTTACCGGTGAATCGCGAACCGCTCTTCAATGTGCCGGGCATCGTGCTCGGCCTGACCGCTGCCTTCGTCATCATCCACGTCGTGCGCCTGTGGGTCCTCACCGACGAGCAGGACATCGATCTGCTGTTGCTGTTCGCGTTCATTCCGGTCCGCTACGAAGCCTCCGTCGCCGGCGTCTTTCCGGGCGGCCTCGCCGCGCAAGTCTGGACCTTCGTCACCTACGCATTCCTGCATGCGAACTGGCCGCATGTCGGATTGAACATCTTGTGGCTGCTGCCATTCGGCAGCGCGCTGGCGCGCCGCTTCGGCGCCATTCGTTTCATGTTGTTCTTTGTCGTGACGGCGGCGGCCGGCGCGCTCGCGCATCTGCTGACGCATTCGGGCGAGCAGTATCCGGTGATCGGCGCCTCGGCCGCGGTGTCGGGCGCGATGGCGGCGGCGATGCGGTTTGCGTTTCAGCGCGGCGGTCCGCTGAGCTTCTTCCGCGGCGGCGACGATGAAGCCTATCGCGTGCCGGCTTTGCCGCTGACCGGCATCGTCCGCGACCCCCGCGTTATTGCATTCGTGGTGGTCTGGTTTGGCATCAATATTCTGTTCGGCACCGGCACCGTTCCTGTTCCGGGCGAAGATCAGACGGTGGCGTGGGAAGCGCATATTGGCGGCTTTGTTGCGGGACTTCTGCTGTTCTCGCTGTTCGATCCCGCAGTGCGGCGAGCCGATCAATTCGATCATCGCCAGCAATAGCTCATTAAGCGGCGGCATCGGCGTCATTGACGGAACGGCTCGTCCGCAGGATCGTTTTTCATGACCGGAGGGCAGGTTTGCCTTCCGGCGCATGGAGGTTGGCATGAACGTGTCATCGATCCTGGCCGTCAAAGGCCGCAACGTCGTCACCATCGAACCGACCGCAACGCTCGCTGCCGCTGCGCAGAGTTTGTCCGAGCACAAGATCGGCGCGATCGTCGTGCTCGGCCCCGGCAACCGCATCGCCGGCATCATTTCCGAACGTGACATTGTGCGAAACGTCGCGAGCGGCGGCCCGCAAGGCGCTCGACCAGCCGGTCGGTCAGGCGATGACGCGTGAAGTCGCGACCTGCGGCATCAACGACTCGATCGAGCAGCTCATGCAGCGCATGACCGACGGAAAATTCCGCCACCTTCCCGTCATCGAAGACGGCGAGCTGGCCGGCATCATCTCGATCGGCGACGTCGTGAAGGAGCGGTTGGGCGAGATGGAGCACGAAACCGAAGCGATGCGGGATTACATCCGCTCGGCGTGATCTTATTTCCGCCGTTGGTCGCGGCCGCCGGCATCGACAGCGCGGCGATCGCTTCCGAGATCGCCGGCAGCGCCTTCTCGGCCGCTTCTTCGCCGAGGCGGATCGCGTCCGCGGCCTTGTGAAAGTCGAACCAGCCGACCGGCCCGACCCGCGGCGTGATCAGCACGTCGGGAGGATCGCCCGCCATGCGCGAGCGGGTGATGCGGTCCTGCATGATGTTGAACGCTTCGATCATCACCGCCGGAATGCCGGGGCTGTCCCGATGGCCGAAGAACTGGCGGCGCAGCGAGGACTCGCGTGCTGAACATGGCGCGCAACCCGCGCTTGCCGTTGGCGGCCGGCTCGACGACTTCCTCGCCGCCGAAACTGGAAATCACGGTGCCGCGGCCGGGCAGTTCCGCATTGAGATGGACAGCAATGACGACGCGGGCGCCGAGCGCGCGTGCCGCCGAGACCGGCACCGGATTGACCAGCGCGCCGTCGAGCAGCCAGCGCCCGGCAACGCGCACCGGCGGGAATATGCCGGGCAGCGCGTATGACGCACGCAACGCATCGACCAGCCGGCCCTGCGTCAGCCAGATTTCGTGGCCGTTGGGAAATTCTGTCGCGATCGCGGCGAAACGGATCGGCAACTTCTCGATGCGGATGTCGGCCGAGCGCTTCGGTCAGGTGCCTGGTCAAGTGGCGCCCGCCGAGCAAGCCGGAGCCGGCGAAGCTGATATCGAGATTGCCGATCAGCCCGCGCAAGGTGAGGCTGCGCGCCCACTTATCGAGTGGCTCGAGCCGGTCGGCCGCGTAACAGCCGCCGACCACCGCGCCGATTGAAGTGCCGACGATGACGTCGGGCTTGATGCCGGCCTCGATCAGGCGGCGCATCACACCGAGATGGGCAAAGCCGCGCGCCGCGCCGCCGCCGAGCGCAAGCCCGATCGACGGCGGCACCATGTGCGGCGCTTCCGGCGCAGGCGTCGCTTCGACGGCGCGATCGCGTACTGCGGTTGCGCGAGAACAGTCCTTCGAAAACCACGCGCTAGTCCTTCCTCGCCGCCATGATCAAGCCGTGGCGGCCTGCCGACAAGTATGAGGGATGAATATGGTTGAAGCGTTACCGGAAATCTTTGACCGAAGCGTGACCAAAGCCACGTGCTCGCCGAATGAACAGCGGTTAAGCCGCGGTCAGGCGGTCGGCCGTGTCATCCGGAATAGCTCGGTGACGACGGCGTATTCGTCGAGGTAGCCGCAGCGCGCGATCGGCTTCATTGCGGCCGTATCGACGCGGCCGTCACGAATGTAGCGATCGTCGATGTAGACGCCGATCACCCGTCCGATCACGACATGGCCGTCGAGCGCTTTGCCGTCGATGTCCTTGAGCTGCACAATGTTGGTCAGCTTGCATTCGAGCGCGCAGAGCGCGGCGGCGACCCGTGGCGGCTTCACCAGCTTGCTCGGCGCAGGCTCGAGGCCCGCGCGCACCATCTCATTGACGCCGTAGGGAAGCGGCGCGGATGTCGCGTTCATCGCCTCGCGCAAATCCCAGGTGGCGAGGTTGCAGACGAATTCTTCCGTCTCGCGGATGTTGCGCACGGAATCCTTGAAGCCTTCGCTGGAGAACATCACCAGATTCGGCCGGCTCAGCACGCCGTTGAAATAGGAGTAGGGCGCGAGATTGATGTCGCCCTTCGCGCTGATCGACGTGATCCAGCCGATCGGGCGCGGCGCGACGATCGCCTTGAAGGGATCGTGCGGAAGCGTGCGGCTGTTGTCGCGGGTGTCGTAAAACATCGTCTAGCCGGAATAGCGCGTGACGATCTGCGACAGCGGCGGGCGCGGCCGGTCTTCGGGCGGCTTGGCCGGCCGGCCGACATGGACAAAGCCGGTGATCTTCTCGTTCGGCGCAAGGCCGAGCGCATCGAGCACGCGCCGGTCATAGGCGTACCACTCGGTGATCCAGCTCGCCGCATAACCCATGGCGTGGGCGGCGAGGACGAGGCTCATCGCCGCCGCGCCGCTGGAGTGAAGCTGCTCCCATTCGGGGATCTTCACATGCGGCCCGGCGCGGCTGACCACCGCAATGACGAGCGGCGCGCGGGCAAGACGCTTGCGCTCGAACTCGATTTGCTCGGGCGTCGCGTCGGGGCGGTCGGCGCGGAAAATCTGCGCGATCGTTTCGCCGGCCTTAACCCTTGCGTCGCCCTCGAACACGATGAACCGCCAGGGCGTGAGCTTGCCGTGGTCCGGCACGCGCGAGGCGATGGTCAGCAGCGTGTCGAGCTCGGCGGAGGAGGGCGGCGGGCCCGTTAACTCCATTGGCTTGACGGAGCGGCGGGTTTTGAGAAGTTCTAACGCGTCGGGCATGAGTTTCCTTGCGACAAGGGCGCTAGCATAGCGGTTTTGCAGCGGCAAACACCGGCCCGGTACCGGACGCGGCGGCTTGAATTCGCCGCGATTTGCACCGAAAACTGCAACGCATGGTGGCGGGGATTCTCAACTTCGAAACTGACGCGGCTTTTGGCCGGGGCGCTGATGAGCGCGCTGGCCTCGAGCGGCGCGTTTGCGCAGGCGAACAGCCTGTTCGCGCCCGGCGCCGGGTCGAGCCTGCTCGCGCCGGATTCCAATGCCGCATCCCGGCAGAACCCGCTGCTGATGCCGGCGCCCGCGGCGCCAACCCAGCAGATGACGATGGTGCCGGCAGGCCGCGTCGCGCTCGAGCTTGGCGCGCGCTTCGGCAAGGACGCAGCCCCGATCTCGTCCGGCCTGACCTGGCGGGTCTATTCCGGCAAGCAGGACGCCGCTGGAAACTATCCGCTGGTGCGGGAAGAGAAGGTCGGTTCGCCGACCATCGTGCTGCCGCCCGGAGCCTACATCGTTCATGTCGGCTTCGGTCTCGCCAATGCGACCAAGCCGGTGACATTGCGCAGCGACACGGTGCGCGAAGTGTTCGATCTGCCGGCCGGCGGGCTCCGGCTCGAAGGCCGGGTCGGCGACGTGAAGATCCCGCCGGGACAGATTTCGTTCGATATCTACCGGGGCAGTCAGTTCGAGCCGGGCGACCGGCGGCCGATCGCCGAGCGGGTGGTGACCGGCGACGTCGTCGTGGTGCCGGAAGGCACTTATTACATCGTGTCGGACTATGGCAGCGCCAACTCGATCGTGCGCTCCGACATTCGCGTGCAGGCCGGCAAGCTCACCGACATCCAGGTGACGCACCGCGCGGCGGTGGTGACGCTCAAGCTGGTGTCGGGCCGGGGCGGCGAGGCGCTCGCCAACACGGCGTGGTCGGTGCTCACGCCCGGCGGCGACGTCATCAAGGAGTTGATCGGCGCCTTCCCGCGGGTCGTGCTCGCGGAGGGCGACTATCGCGCCATCGCGCGAAACGACGGCCGCGTCTATGAGCGCGGCTTCAAGGTGATCACCGGCGTCGACGGTGACGTTGAAGTGCTGGCGCGCTAGCCGCGATGGCGGACGCCGCGGCGGCCTTTTCCCGCATCGATCTGAAAACCCATGCGTTGCTGCTCGACGTTGACGGCACGCTGCTCGACATCGCGCCGCGGCCCGATCTCGTCGTGGTGCCGCCGGAGCTGATCGAGGATCTGCAGCGGCTCCATGAAAAGATCCGGCGGCGCAGTTGCATTCGTCAGCGGACGCAAGATTTCGGTGATGGATGGCCTGTTCAAGCCATTGCTGCTGCCGGCGGTCGGCGTGCATGGCGCCGAGCTGCGGGTAGGGCGCGGCGCGATCGAGCGGCCCACCGAACCCTTGCCGGTGTTGCTGCGACGAGAAGCTTATCGCGGGTGCCGGTGCGCTCGGCCTGCTGACCGAAGACAAGGAGATTTCGGTGACCATCCACTTCCGGCAGGCGCCGGAAAAGGAGAAGGACGCCGAAGCGCTGGTGGCCCGCGCCTGCGACGAATTCCCGGCCGAAGCCGCTCGACATCGAGCGCAACAAGATGATCGTCGAAGTGATCCGCCGCGGCGTGAACAAGGGTGCCGGCATCGCAGCGCTGATGACACGCGCGCCGTTTGCCGGCCGCATTCCGGTCTTTGTCGGCGACGACGCCACCGACGAGAAAGGCTTTGCCGTCATGAAGCGCTTTGGCGGAATGGCGTTCTCGGTGGGACGCGACTATCCGGGGCTAAGCGGGATTTTCCCCGATCCGGCGGCATTCCGTGCCACGCTCAGGCGCTCGCCCAAGTCCTGAAGCCTTTGCCTGAAACCTTTGGAACTTTCCGGCGTTATCTAGCCGGCGCGATCGCGCTACTATCCACATAACGGAGCCTGAATGCCGCGTCTGGTGGTCGTCTCCAATCGCGTCGCGCTGCCGGAACGAGGCGCGCAGGCGGGCGGACTTGCCGTGGCGCTCAATGGGGCGCTCGCGCGCACGCAGGGCGTTTGGTTCGGCTGGAGCGGCAAGGTCGCAACGCCGGGCCCGGCCGCGACGGTCGAGCACGAGGGCATCACCTATGTGACGATCGACCTCGGCAAGGCCGATCATCAGGAATTCTACAACGGCTTTGCCAACGGCGTGCTGTGGCCGATCCTGCATTACCGGCTGGATCTGGTCGAGTTCACGCGGCGCGATTTCGGCGGCTATAGCCGCGTCAACGACTATCTTCGCGCGCCATCTCGAAGCGATCCTCAAGCCCGACGACATCGTCTGGGTGCACGACTATCATTTGATCCCGCTGGCGCGGTCGTTGCGCGAACGCGGCTTCAAGAACCGCATCGGGTTCTTCCTGCATATTCCGTTTCCGCCGCCGGACATCGTGACGGCGCTGCCGAACCATGAGCGGCTCATTTCCGCGCTCTGCGATTACGATCTGGTCGGCTTCCAGACCGATATCGATGCCGGCAACTTCTCGCGCTACGTCGCGCAGGAGCTTGGGCTGTCCTGGGCGAGCGGCAACAGCTTCCAGTACTTCGAGCGCACGGTCGAGTTCGCGGCGTTTCCGATCGGGATCGAGACTGCCGCTTTCGCCGAGCTCGCGAAGAAAGCGAGCGAGACCAAGTTCGTGCGCAATGTGATCGAGAGCCTCAACGGCCGCGCCATGATCATCGGTGTCGACCGCATGGACTACTCGAAGGGCTTGCCGCTGCGCATGGATGCGTTCGAGCGGCTGCTCGCGCAGTTTCCGCAATGGCGCGGCAAATGCACCTATCTGCAGATCACGCCGACCAGCCGCACCGACGTTCCGGAATATGAGGAGATCGGGCGGCAGGTCGGCGAAGCGGCGGGGCGCATCAACGGCGCCTATGGCGAGGCGGCGTGGACGCCGATCCGTTACATCAACAAGACCCACACCCAGGCGCAACTCGCCGGCCTTTATCGCGGCGCGCGCGCCGCGCTGGTGACGCCGCTGCGCGACGGCATGAACCTGGTCGCCAAGGAATATGTCGCGGCGCAGGACCCGGCCGATCCCGGCGTGCTGATCCTCTCGCGCTTTGCCGGCGCGGCGCGCGAATTAAAGGCGGCGCTGCTGGTCAATCCCTATGATGCGGAAGGCGTCGGGAATCGCGATCGACCGCGCGCTGTCGATGCCGCTTGAGGAGCGCCGCAACCGCCACGCCGAGCTGTTCAAGATCCTGTCCGACAACGATCTCGCGCACTGGAGCGAGAGCTTCCTGGCGCGGCTGGCCTGTCCTTCGGCACAGGCCGACCTGCCGGCGCGTTTCCGCGTCGGTTAGGCGTCAGCCGGCGCGTTCTTTTCAGATCCGGCGGCACAGCCTCGCCGGCGAGCATCTTGAGCGCCTCGTCGAGCGGCATCACCGTCTGCTTCTCCGAGCCGAAGCGGCGGATCGAGACCGCGCGCTCGGCGGCTTCCTTCTTGCCGACCACCAGCAGCGCCGGCACCTTGGCCAGCGAGTGCTCGCGCACCTTGTAATTGATCTTCTCGTTGCGCAGGTCGCTTGAGACGCGCAGCCCGCGCGCTTGGCGAGCGCGGTTGCCTCGCGCGCATAATCGTCGGCATCCGACGTGATGGTCGCGACCACGGCCTGCAGCGGCGCCAGCCACAGGGGCAGGTGGCCGGCGAAGTGCTCGAGCAGAATGCCGGTGAAGCGCTCCAGCGAGCCGCAGATCGCGCGATGCACCATCACCGGCGTTTTCTTCTGGCCGTCGGCGTCGATGTAGAAGGCGCCGAACCGCTCCGGCAGGTTGAAGTCGACCTGCGTGGTGCCGCATTGCCAGTCGCGGCCGATCGCGTCGCGCAGCACATATTCGAACTTCGGGCCGTAGAACGCGCCTTCGCCGGGATTGATCGAGGTCTTGATGCGATTGCCGCCGCGCGCCGCGATCTGTCTCCAGCACCTTCGACATCACGGCTTCGGCGTGATCCCACGACGCGTCGGAGCCGACCCGCTTCTCGGGACGGGTCGAGAGCTTCACCACCAGATCGCCGGTGAAGCCGAAGTCGTCATAGACCGACAGGATCAGGTCGTTGATCTTGAGGCACTCGTCGGCGAGCTGATCCTCGGTGCAGAAGATGTGCGCGTCGTCCTGGGTGAAGCCGCGCACGCGCATCAGGCCGTGCATCGCGCCGGACGGCTCGTAGCGATGCACCACGCCGAACTCCGCCATGCGGATCGGCAGTTCGCGATAGCTCTTGAGCCCGTGCTTGAAGATCTGCACGTGGCCGGGACAATTCATCGGCTTGATCGCGAACCAGCGCTTGTCTTCGGCCTCGTCGCCGGCCGACTGCGCCGCGAACATGTTCTCGCGGTACCAGTCCCAGTGGCCCGACGTCTCCCACAGCGACTTGTCGAGCATCTGCGGCGCGTTGACTTCGTCATAGTCGCCGTCGAGGCGGCGGCGCATGTAGGCGATGATCGCCTGAAACAAAGTCCAGCCCTTGGCGTGCCAGAACACGACGCCGGGGCCTTCCTCCTGGAAGTGGAAGAGGTCGAGCTCGCGGCCGAGCCGGCGATGGTCGCGCCGCTCGGCTTCCTCGAGCTGCTTGAGATAGGCGTCGAGCTCTTCCTGCTTGGCGAAGGCGGTGCCGTAGATGCGGGTCAGCATCGGATTGTTGCTGTCGCCGCGCCAATAGGCGCCCGCCACCTTCATCAGCTTGAAGGCGTTGCCGACCTTGCCGGTCGAGGTCATGTGCGGGCCGCGGCACAGGTCGAACCAGTCGCCCTGATAGTAGATCTTGATCGGCTCGTTGCCGGGGATGGCGTCGACCAGCTCGACCTTGAAGTTCTCGCCCTTGTCGCGGAACACCTGCTTGGTCTTCTCGCGCGATCCACACTTCCTTGGTGAAGGGTTTGTCGCGCGCGATGATCTCGCGCATCTTCTTCTCGATCGCGTCGAAGTCTTCCGGCGTGAACGGCTGGTTGCGGAAGAAGTCGTAATAGAAGCCGTTCTCGATCACCGGGCCGATCGTCACCTGCGTGCCGGGCCACAAGGTCTGCACCGCTTCGGCCAGCACATGCGCGGCGTCGTGCCGGATCAATTCCAGCGCGCGCGGGTCTTCGCGGTTGACGAATTCGATCTTGGCGTCGTGCTCGATCGGATCGGAGAGATCGGTCAGCTCGCCGTTGAGCGCCATCGCCACGGTGCGCTTCGCCAGCGAGGGCGAGATGCCCTTGGCGATATCGAGACCGGTTGTGCCTGCGGGATATTCACGGCGTGCGCCGTCGGGAAAGGTCAGGGCGACCATCAGCAACTCCTTGAGCTCACTCCTGCGAACGGGCGCAGGTAAGCGGAATGCGGGAGGGGATATAGCGAGCGATCAGGAGCGCGCAACTACGGAGTTCCATTGGTGCCGCGCCACCGCCCGTAGCGCCAGGGCAGGTACCAGCGCGCACGCCTCGGGCGCTGCTGCGGGACGAAGTCGAGGCCGGACGTTCCCCAAGGGTGGCACCGCACCATGCGGGCCAAGGTCATCCAGCCGCCGCCCCACAATCCGAACCGGTCGATGGCCTCGTAGCCATATTCGGAGCAGGTCGGCAGGTGGCGGCAGCGCGGTCCCAGAATGGGCGAGATGCCGTATCGATAGACCGAAATTAACGCGCGTCCTGTAAAACGCGGCAGTTTCGCGAGCCACAAAACGCTGTCTCGGGCCCTTCATCGGCCAAAGTTCCATGATCAAGGATTGGCCGCCCAGAGCGACTTTTTTACACTAGACCGAATCAGGTCGGTCTTTAAGCTGTCATGGGGTGAATCGCCGCAACGCCCAGTAAGTCGTGGACCAAACCACGCAAAGGTAAAGGGAGGCGTAGCGGTCAGAAGGGGGAAGTCGATGATACTTCGCCGTCTTGGCGTCGCCTGCGTCTTTTTGGCAGGCATGGTGGGATTTTCTGCTCCGACATTCGCGGCTCGCTCACTGCCAATGCAGTTCGAGCTTCGGCAAGAAGGACCGGCGGAGAGCTGCGGCTCGCAATGCCGGCGCTGATCTCTGCTTCGGGTGCGATCACTTCAGACACCCCGATCTTGTTCCATAATTTCGCTGTCCGGACGCGACCTCAACGGCGCCACCCTGGTGCTGGATTCCGACGGCGGTTCCGTGCTCGGCGCCATGGCGCTCGGCCGTCAGGTCCGCGCGCTCAAGCTCGCGACCACCGTCGGCCGCGTCAAAGACTTGCCTGCCAGCGATCAGGAGCCGCGCTAGGCGACATTTTCGGCTGCGCGCCGACTGCGAATCGATGTGCGCCTTCGTGCTGCTCGCCGGCGTGCACCGCGCGGTTCCTTCCGAAGCGCGGGTGATGGTCCATCAGATCTGGCTCGGCGACCGCCGCGACGATCCGACCGCCGCGCATTATTCGGCTGAAGACCTCGTTTTGGTGCAGCGCGATATCGGGCGGCTCGCCCGCTACACCGCTGAGATGGGCAGCGGTGTCGATCTTCTGGCGCTGGCGCTGCGCATCCCGCCGTGGGAGCCGATGCATGCGCTCACCCGCGACGAGCTTCGTCTCACCCAGCTCGATATGGCGGAGCCGCCGGTCGCGCGCGCGCGCCTGCGACGACCGCATCAGTGACGCCCCGGCCGATCCCGGTGTCCAACCAGTTGAACCTGACACCGGAGCAGGGCTGGACGCTCATCAGCCGTGGCAGCGGCAACGTGCTGGCGCGCGCTCACCCTTTGACCGTCGAAGGCGAGGAGATCGGCAATTTCGGGCTCTATCTGTCTTGCAGCACCGATGAGGGTTATGCGGCCACTTACATGGAAGAGCGCCGCGCCGACGATCCGTCGCTGTCGACGCCGCTGATCGAAGTCACCCTGCGCGTCGGCGGCCAGACCACCTTGCTCAAGGTTGCCTCCTCCGAACTGCGCGATGGCGTTCTCACCACCACGGCCACCGGCATCATTCCGGCGACCTTGTTCCGCTCCTATTCGGGAGCGGGCAGCGCCTCGATGATGATCGGGACCGCGAACGAAAAGCTCAAGACCGCGATCCGGGTCGGCAATGCCGGCGTGAGCCGCAGCATGGGTCAGCTCGCATCGCGCTGCCGCATGCCGGCCAATGCGCGCGCCGAGCTTGCGCCGCGCACCGGGGAATGGCGCCGCGCTAACGTCGAGACGGCTGCGGATTACTTGCGCTGCGACGCGGTCGAGCGCCGACACGACTGCGTCGAACGTCAGCAACGTCGAGGCGTGGCGCGCCTTGTAGTCGCGCACCGGCTCGAGCACGGCGAAATCCGCCCAAGGCCCGACGGCGCCGGGCCGTTCTCCTTGAGCATCTTGCGCACTGTCTCGCGCAACGCGCGCAGATCCTCGGCCTTGGCGCCGACCACGTGCCGCGCCATCAGCGAGGATGAGGCCTGGCCGAGCGCGCAGGCTTTGACGTCATGGGCGAAATCCTTGACCACCGGGCCGTCCATCTTGAGATCGATGGTCACGGTCGACCCGCACAGCTTGGAATGGGCGGTCGCGCTGGCATCCGGATTTTCCAGCCGCCCGAGGCGCGGAATATTGCCGGCAAGTTCGAGAATCCGGGCGTTATAAACGTCATTCAGCATCGTTTGGCCGCTATTCCTGCGCTCGCATTGCCTACGCCGTTCAAACGAATATATAGGTGCTCATCGGAACCCGCGAGGTTCCGGAGAAATCGGAATGCGGCGTCCCAGAGTGCGACGCGGCCACCCGGTGACACTCCGGCCTTCTTCATGAAGGCCGGTCGAACGGAGAGACCCGCGATGGACGCCAAAAGCCCGAAGCCGACGATTGTGAAGCCTGGCAATGTCACGGCATGGCCCAAACAGGGCCTGTCGGACCATGTCCGCGCCGCGCCGCAGCGCGCCGTGCCGCGCCCCTCGCGCGAAGAGGCCGAAGCCGCGGTCCGCACCCTGATCGCTTTCGCCGGCGACAATCCGCACCGCGAGGGCCTGCTCGATACGCCCGGCCGCGTGGTCGACGCCTATGGCGAGCTGTTCCAGGGCTACAACGAATGCCCGGTCGACGTGCTCGACAAGACCTTCAGCGAGACCGCCGGCTACGACGATTTCGTGCTGGTCAAGGAGATCGGCTTCAACTCGCATTGCGAGCACCACATGATGCCGTTCTTCGGCAAGGCGCATGTCGCCTACCGGCCGGTGGATCGCGTGGTCGGCATCTCGAAGCTCGGCGCGCCTGGTCGACGTCTATGCGCAGCGTCTGCAGACGCAGGAGCACCTGACCTCGCAGGTCGCGACCGCGATCGACGAGATCCTCAAGCCGCGCGGCGTCGCCGTGCTGATCGAGGCCGAGCATATGTGCATGTCGCTGCGCGGCGTGACCAAGCCGGGCGCGCTGACCGTGACGTCGCATTTCACCGGCATGTTCCGCGACGATGTGCAGGAGCAGGTGCGCTTCATGGCCATGGTGCGCGGCACGTAAGTCGTTCCAGGTTTCGCTCCAGGTTTCGTTTCAGGTTTGACCGGCAGGATTGCGGGGTAACGCCCGCAGCGATGTGTCATGGCAGCAAGCAAAGAGATCGAGGAAGGCACAGCCTTCACGCCGAAATACGATGCCGACGGGCTGATCACCGCGGTGGTGACCGATGCTGCCTCGGGCGAACTGCTCATGGTCGCGCACATGAATGCCGATGCGCTCGCCAAGACGATCGAGAGCGGCGAGGCCTGGTACTTCAGCCGCTCGCGCAACAAGCTCTGGAAGAAGGGCGAGGAGAGCGGCAATTTGCAGCGCGTGAAGGAGCTCCGCGTCGATTGCGATCAGGACGCGGTGTGGCTCAAGGTCGAGCAGGTGGGCGAGGGCGCGTGCCACACCGGCCGGCGCTCGTGCTTCTATCGCGCGGTGCCGCTCGGCAAAGGCGGCGCGGTCACGCTCGAATTCAAAGACGCTGAGAAGCGCTTCGATCCCGACAAGGTCTACAAGAAGTAATTACTTGCCGAGGCTCGCCAGCAGCCGCTGCGCGCGCGCCAGGTGCGGGCGGTCGTACATCTTGCCGTCGAGGCCGACCGCGCCGGCGCCGGGATTGGCGGCGAAGGCCGCGACCACCGCTTTCGCCTTCACGATCTCCGCTTCGCGTCGGCGCGAACACCTCGTTGATCACCGGCACCTGCGCCGGGTGAATGGCGAGGCGGCCGGTGAAGCCGTCGCGCCGCGCGTCTTGCGTATCGCGGCGCAGCCCTTCGGTGTTGCGGAAGTCGACATACACCGTTTCGATCGCCGGCACTTTCGCCACCGCCGCGGCGTAAAGACAGACCGAGCGGGCGAAGCGATAGGGCTCGGTGAGCTGGCCGTTCTCGTCGCGATTGGCTTCGGCGCCGAGCTCGGACGACAGATCCTCCGGGCCCCAGGTCATGCCGATCAGCCGCTTGCTGCAATCGCGGAATTCACCCGCCTTGAATATGCCCATCGCGCTTTCGACGCCTTGCGCCAAAATCTTGATCGAGCCTTCCGGCAAACCGGCAATGGCTTCCTGCGCGTTCAATTTCGCATCGAGATGAATGACGCTGGCGCCGCCTTCGGCCTTGGGAAACACGATAATGTCCGGTCTGCCCGGCACGATCGCCGCGAGATCGTCGTCGGTCATGCCGGTCTCGAGCCCGTTGATGCGCACCAGCAGGCGCGGCCGGTTCGCGGCCTTGCTCGGCATCCTTGAGGAAATCGAACGCGCTCTTGCGCGCCTCGGCCTTCTTCTCGGCGGTGATGGAATCCTCGAGATCGATGATGACGCCGTCGGCGCCGGAGCCCATCGCCTTGTCGAGCTTCTTCCCGCTATCGGCGGGCACAAACAGAAGTGAACGCATTACGCCGCTTTCGGCCGCTTGATGATGAAGGCCTGGCGGTGGCACTCGGCCACCAGCTTGCCGTCCTGCTTGAAGGCCTTGTGGTGGAATTCGACGATGCCGGCGTTCGGGCGCGACTTCGACTCGCGCTTGGTCACCACCTTGGTCTCACAGTGGATGGTGTCGTTCTCGAACAGCGGATTGGGAAACTTCACGTCGGTCATGCCGAGATTGGCGATGGTGGTGCCGACCGTCATGTCGGAGACCTGGATGCCGATCATCAGGCCGAGCGTGAACAGCGAGTTCATCAGCGGCTGGCCCCACTCGGTCTCCTTCTCGCAGAACTCGCGGTCGATATGCAGCGGCTGCGGATTGAGCGTCATGTTGGAGAACAACATGTTGTCCATCTGCGTGACGGTGCGCGTGTAGCGGTGCTCGTAGGTCTTGCCGACCTCGAAATCCTCGAAATAAAGCCCGCCGCGCTTGTGCCGCTGCTCGGTTGCCTGCATCGCTCGTCTCCCGGCATTAAGCTTTCATTTACCATACTTGCCCATGCTCGGCAGAGCCCGCAAAGGCCAGTCCGGCGTGGTTTAGCCCAAAGTCTGCGAAAGGATAACCGGCGTCATGCTGGTCCAGCCCAATAGTGCGCCGCCGCAAGTTGCCGGCGCGATCCGGCAGGCGGCGAGCTCGACCGGCGCGAGCTTCGGCTATCTGCTGGCGACCGCGCAGATCGAGTTCGAATTTCAATCCGCAGGCGCAGGCTTCGACCTCGAGCGCGCAGGGGCTTTACCAGTTCATCGACCAGACCTGGCTCGCCACCATGAAAGAGGTCGGGCCCGAAGCTCGGCCTCGGCAATTTCGCCGCCAATATTTCGCGCGCGGCCGACGGGCGCTACGAGGTGCCGGATCCGAACGCGCGCAGCGCGATCATGAGCCTGCGCAACAATCCCAAAGTCAGCGCGATGATGGCGGGCGCCTACGCGCAGAACAATGCGGCGCAGCTTGCCGACGGGCTCGGCCGGCAGCCGACCGAAGGCGAGCTCTATATCGCGCATTTTCTCGGCGCCGATGGCGCCTCGCGCCTGATCCGCGCGGCCGTGCACCAGCCCAATACCACCGCGGCGTCGATGTTTTCGCAGGCATCCGGCGCCAACCGCGCGATCTTCTTCGACAAGTCGGGATATGCGCGCAGCACGGCCGAGGTCTATCGCGTGCTGACCGGCAAATTTGAAAACGCGCGGGCCAACAATGCGCCGGCGATCGTCGAAGTGGCGGGCCCGCTGCGCGGCACGTTGGCGCCTGACAATCCGGCGAAACGCACGCCGGATGTGGCGACCGCGGTCTCGCGCATTCCCGATACCGCGGGAGTTGCGAAAGTGTATGCCGAAGCCGCGGCGCGCCGATGGCCTATGCGCTCGCCGGCACCGTCCGGTCGAGCCGTTCTTCCGCTCGATGTTCTCGGACACGACGGTGCGCCGGGCCGCGGTGTCTCGCCGATGGTGCGCGGTTTGTGGACGACGCCGAACGCAGCCGACACCGGCGCGCGGCCGGTCAATCTGTTCACCGACATCGAGCCTGCGCCCGCCAAAAAGACGAAAAGCGGCACCTGAGCTCGATTTTCGTCGTTAACACCCGCTCAACAATCATGGTGAAGGGTTTGTTAAGCCGCACCGGGTAGGCTGACTTGTGCCGCATCCTGTCCGCGGCTTGTCGTTGCGTCGGTTGGTCGAATGATTGTTCGTCAGTTTTTGCAGTGGCTGCGCAATGCCCCGCCCGGTGAGCGGGCCGATGCCACTTCGGCGCTCGCGCGCGCCTATCTCCATTCCGATCTGTCGCCCGACGATCGCGCCGCCGCTGAAGGCGCGATGACGATGCTGCTCGACGATCCGTCGCCGCTGGTGCGGCTCGCGCTTGCGCAGGTGTTTGCCTCGAGCCAGGCCGCGCCGCCGGTGATCGTGCATGCGCTTGCGACCGATCAACCCGAAATTGCCACGCCGATCCTCGAGCGTTCGCCGCTGTTGCGCGACACCGACCTGGTCGATCTCGTCGCCACCGCGCATCCGCAATCGCAAGCCGTGATCGCATCGCGCTTCCTGCTGCCGCGCGCGGTTTCCGCCGCGATCGCCGAAGTCGGCGCCGCGCAGGCGTGTCTCGCGCTGCTGGAGAATCCGGGCGCCGAAATTGCGCCGTTCTCGCTCGACCGCATTGTCGAGCGGTTCGGCCATCTTGCGCCGATCCGCGAAAACCTGATGGGGCGAGGGGACCTG
The DNA here is from genome assembly GCA_963788805.1 of uncultured Alphaproteobacteria bacterium. GTDB lineage: Bacteria > Pseudomonadota > Alphaproteobacteria > Rhizobiales > Xanthobacteraceae > Pseudolabrys. The sequence continues at coordinate 45,853 of CAWBHU010000009.1, read as the reverse complement.
TCGGCGGCGACGCGCCAGGCCGTGCTGGCCAAGCTGTCGCAGACGCTGGCCGGCTTCGTCTCGTCGCGGCACTGGATGCCGCAGGACCACGCTCAATATGCGGTGCGCGAGGCCTGCGAAAAGGCGACCATCGTGCTTGCCGCGCAAACGCCGGAAGCCGAAATCGGCGCGCTGGTGTCGCACTTGCGCGAAAGCGGCCAGCTCACCGCCGGCCTGATCCTGCGCGCGATCCTGTCCGGCAATATCGTGCTGTTCGAAGAGGCCTTGGCCGAACTGTCCGGCCTGCCGCTCGAAACCGTATCGAGCTACATCCATGACCGCTCGGTCTCCGGCTTCCAGGCGCTTTATCGCAAGGCCGGATTGCCGGATGCGGCTTATCCCGCCTTCCGTGAAGCTATCATCGCGATGCGCGAAGGCCTGCTGCTCGGCGAACAATCCGATACCGCGCGCCTGAAGCGGCGCATTGTCGACTACGTGCTCGACCGCTGCAGCGAAGATGCGCAAGGCGAGCTGGTGCCGTTGCTCACCGCGCTGCAACGCTTCGCGGTCGAAGCCGCGCGCGATGAAGCGCGCATGTTCTGCGAGGATCTGGTGGCTGACGCGATCGGCCCCAGCGAGCCAGCGGCTGATCGCCTCACGCGGCCTGAGCGCTGACAGCGCTCGTATCGAATGACCGCAACGTCGCATGCGAAGATCAGCCGCCGGGAACGATGCTCGGGCCTGCGATCGAGGCGAGCACGTCCGGCCGGTGCTTGTTGTGATGGACCAGAAATTCGTCGGTCACTTCGCGAAGCCGGCGGTTGAGCAGATTGGCAAGATCGACCGCATCGGAGCGCGAATATTCGCGGAAGATCGCGCGCACCGCATCGACATGCTGGTCGACCAGAGCGAGCGGAATCTTGTGCGCGTCCGGTGCGTATTCGAGCAGGCGGCACAGGCTATCGGCAGCGACCGCGACATTGGGAAAGCCGAAGGTCGCGGCTTCGCCCTTGATGTCATGCGCGGCGTGAAACAGCGCCTCCTTGGCGTTCTTGGTGAAGCCAGTCGCCTTCACGGTCATGCGGGCCTTGTCGAGCCGCTCGCACTCCTGCTCCATCCACGAGCCGAATTCGCCCGACAGCTCGGCAAGCGCCTTCTCGGCGCGCGTCACCGGATCTTCTTCGCCTGGCTCAAGCGGCCTGTGCGAAACATGCTTGCGCAGCTTGTTCTCCGGCGTGATCACTTCGTGATCCGCGAAGGTCGAGCGCGATGCGGTGTCTTTTTGCGCCATACGCCTTAGTCCTTTCAACCTGACCGGACTTTGTCGAGCAGCGCGGGCTGGCGGATGACGTCCGCCTTGCCGCCTTTGCGCCGCTCGGGGCCGGTATAATTCGGATTGGTCATGCGCCGGCGGTCCGGCCCGAAATAGGTGTTGGTTTTGACGAACGGCCGCGGACACGCGACCACGTTGACGATGCGCTCGTAGAGCCCCTTGGCCGAGATCGGCTTCGCCAGGAATTCGGTGATGCCGGCGTCGCGCGCCGAGGTGACGCGCTTCTTCTCCGAATGGCCGGTCAGCATGATGATCGCGACATACGGGTTCGCGTTGGCGCCGGGCTGGCGCACCATCTGCGTGAGCTCGAGGCCGTCGAAGATCGGCATCGCCCAATCGGTGATGATGATGTCGGGGATGTAGGCGGTGAACGCTTCGAGCCCGGCCGCGCCGTCTTCCGCCTCGTTGACGTCGCGCGCGCCGAACCCATGCAGCAGCGTCCGCAGAATGCGGCGCATATGCGCATTGTCGTCGATGACGAGGAAGCGCAGCTTGCTGAATTCGATGCGAACCATTGGCTGCCCCGGGAAGGGGCGTCCCCCGAAACCTGCGAAGCGAAGCTAAACGGGGCCTGTTAAGGAATGGTTTAGTATAGGAACCGGGCTTAAAACCCGAATTGCTCGCGCAAAATGCGGTCATCCAGGTTGTGGCCCGGATCGAACAGCATGTTGATGGCGATCGTCGCGTCCGTGCTGATGTCCACGGAGGCGACCGAGCGGACCTCGTCGTGATCCGCCACCGCCGCCACCGGGCGTTTTCCGGCCTCCATCACTTCGATCGTCACCTTGGCCTTGCTCGGCAATAGCGCGCCGCGCCAGCGGCGAGGGCGGAACGGGCTGATCGGCGTCAGCGCCATCAGCGATGCATTGATCGGAATGATCGGGCCCTGCACCGAGAGATTGTAGGCGGTCGAGCCGGCCGGCGTCGCGACCAGAACGCCGTCGGCGACCAGCTCGGCGAGCCGCTCCTCTCCGTCGATCAGGATGCGCAGATGCGCGGCCTGCGCGCTCTGGCGGAACAGCGACACTTCATTGATGGCGTAGTACTCGCGGCTCTTGCCGGCCGCGTCCTTGGTGCACATCAGCAGCGGATGGATGACTGTGAGCTGCGCGGCGGCGAGCCGCTCGTGCAGCCGCTCGGCGGCATAATCGTTCATCAGGAAGCCGACCGTGCCGCGATGCATGCCGTAGATCGGCTTGCCGGAGGTCATGAACTTGTGCAGGGTTTGCAGCATCAGGCCGTCGCCGCCCAGCGCGACGATCACATCGGCCGATTTCGGATCGCAATTGCCGTAGAGCTTCTCGAGCTTGTCATATGCGTCGCGCGCCTCCGGCGTCGATGAGGCGACGAAGGCGATGGTCTTGAAGCGCTGTTGCGGGTCTTTCATCGGCTAAGCGGAAGCAAATCCATGGAACGCGCGGTGCTGCTCTATACGACTTGGCCCTCGATTGTCGAGGCGGAGAAGGCAGGGCGCGAGATCGTCTCGCGGCGGCTTGCGGCATGCGTGAATATTCTGCCGGGCATGATCTCGCATTATTGGTGGAAGGGCGCGATCGAGCGCGCCGACGAGGTGGTGATGATGGTTAAGACGCGCGCCTCACTGGCGGAGGCCGCCTCCGCCGCGGTGAAGGAGCTGCACAGCTACGAGACGCCGGCCATCATGGTGTTGCCGGTCGAGAGCGTCGATCCGGCGTATCACAAATGGATCGTCGCGGAGACGACGTCACTTTGATCGGGCTGGAGAGCCGCTGGCGAATTCCGGGAATTCTGGAACCGCCGCCGGTAGAGGCCCGGCGAAAGCCCGGTGGTGCGCTTGAACAGGCGGCGGAAAAATGCCGGGTCCTCGTAGCCGACCTTCCAGCCGATCTCGTCGACCGGCGCCTCGGTGCGCTCGAGCCGCCGCTTGGCATCCTCGACGCGCAGCCGCTGCACATAGTCGATCGGCGAAAAGCCGGTCGCTTGCGTGAAGCGGCGCTTGAAGGTGCGCTCGGCGAGGCCGGACTGGCGGATCATCTCCTCGACCGGACTGCCGACCGAGAAATTCGTCGCCAGCCAGTCCTGCGCGGCGACGATTTCGCGCATCGCCATGGTCCTTCGGCCCGTCGAACACGATGTAGGGCGCAAGCCCGTCATGATGCCATTGCAGCGCGAAGAAGCGCGCCATCGCCTGCGCCGCGGTGGCGCCGACATAGCGGGCGATCAGATAGAGCACGAGATCGTGCCAGGTCATCGACGCGCCGGAGGTGACGAGCTGCTGGCGCTCGCCGGCGATGACCAGCACGCGCTCCGGAAAGATCGGCACGTCGGGGAACGCGGTCGCGAAACGGCTCGGCGTAGCCCCAGTGCACCGTGGTCTCCGCGCCGTCGAACAGCCCGGTCTCGGCCAGCAGGAATAATCCCGAGCAGGCCGAGCACAGCATCGCGCCGCGCTCGTGCATGGCGCGCAGCCACTCGACCAGCTCGGGATAGCGGCCCTTTTTCCAGCCGTCGTCATCATCGAGCAGGATCGACGGCACGATGACGATGTCGGTGATTGCAGATCGGCGATGCCGCGGCTGCACGTCGATGGGCAGGCCGCTGGCGAGCATCACCGGCGCGCCGGTTCGCCGACGATCTCGACGTGAAACGGCGGCTGCTTCGGGAAGACGCCGTCGTACTTCGGCGAGCATCTTGAAGCGAGTTCAGCACGTCGTAGATGCCGGTCAACGTCGAGATGACGGCGTCGGGGATCGCCACCAGGCTGACGTGGAGCGGCGCGGGCTTCGGCTTCACTGCATCGCTCATCTCGGCGGTGCATTGGCATAAATGGACCGGTTTTGGCGAACCTGCCACTCACCAACGCGGCCGGCAACGGCCATGACCATCACAAGGCGAAACGCGACGTTTCGCCACCGTCATCGGAGGAGATGTCGATGGGACATCGAATCGAACGGCAAGCTGAACGAACTGCTCGGCAACGGCTGGTCGGCGACCTCGCGGCCGGCTATGGCGGCGTGATGGTCAGCCTCGGCGACAAGCTCGGGCTCTACAAGGCGATGGCGGGCGCCGGCCCGCTCAGCTCGCATGAGGTCGCCAAGCGCAGCGGCTGCGCCGAGCGCTATGTGCGCGAATGGCTCAATGCGCAGGTCGCCGGCGGCTATGTCGACTATCACGCCGAGCAGCGCGACCTACGAGCTGACGCCCGAGCAGGCCATGGTGCTGGCCGACGAGACACAGCCCGGTCTTCATGCCGACCGCCTGGCAGGTCGTCGCCTCGATGTGGGTCGACGAGCCGAAGGCGCTCGAGGCGTTCAGCACCGGCAAGGGCGTCGCGCTGGGGCGAGCACGACGAGCGGCTGTACTGCGGCGTCGCCGCCTTCTACCGCAACGCCTATCGCGGCAGCCTGGTCAGCGAATGGCTGCCGGCGCTCGACGGCGTCATCGGCGAAGCTCGAGGCGCGGCGCCAAGGTCGCCGATGTCGGCTGCGGCCACGGCCACTCGACCGTGCTGATGGCGCAGGCCTATCCCGAACTCGCGCTTCTGGGGCTTCGACGTGCCATCACGACTCGATCGCCGACGGCGCGCGAAGGTCGCGCGGGCGGCCGGCGTCGCCGACCGGGTGACGTTCGAGGTCGCGGACGCCGCCGCCTACCCGAAGCACGGACTACGACCTGATCTGCTTCTTCGACTGCCTGCACGACATGGGCCGGCCGGTCGACGCGGCGGCGCATGCGGCGAAGTCGCTGGCGAGCGACGGCACGGTGATGCTGGTCGAGCCCTTTGCGGGCGACAAGGTCGAGGACAACATCAACCCGGTCGGCCGGCTCTACTACGCGGCCTCGACCACGATGTGCTGCGCGCACGCGATCTCCGAGAACGGCACGCATGTGCTCGGCGCCCAGGCCGGCGAGGCGCGGCTCGGCCACGTGTTCGAGAAGGCGGGCTTCGGCCAGTTCCGCAAGGCGACGCAGACGCCGTTCAACCTCATCCTCGAAGCGCGCGCGTAAGGGAGGCAGCAATGATGCGTCTTATATTCATCATCGCCGCGGCCCTTGCTGCGAGCCTTGCCTCGACGCCCGGAGCGGAGGCGGCACCGATCGAAAAAGCCCAATGTCAGGTGAACCATGCCGCGATCATGGTTTCAAAAGCTGGACACTCGACCACGTCGAACGGCTATGTCGACGTGATCGAGAGCGGTGTCTGGTTTGTCCAGGGCGGCACCAAACCCGGCTGCATCATCGTCTCGTTCTCGGCCGAGGCGGGTGCTGCTGCAAACGAGACGATGGTGGTGCAGCCGGTGCTCGACGGAACGACGGTTTGCGAACCCGGCGAGAATTTCTTCGTTCCCAGCATCGCAAGCGGCTCAAACGCAGGTGCTCGCGCGATGAACTACGTGTGCACGGACGTTGCGCCGGGAGCGCACAGGCTCAAGATGCAGTTTCGGAGCTTCGGCGGCGCAACCGTCACCTTGAGCTATCGAACCTTGATTGTGCACCACTTCAAATAATCAAAATCAAACGAGGGCCGGATCGCTCCGGCCCTCGATTCGCTATCATGCAATAGAAGCGTCCTCCGCCGCGCGTGTTACCCGCAGCACGCCGCAGATTTGGAATCCTTCATGCTCTTCGCGGCAGCGCTGCCGCAGCAAGATTGTTTGGTGGTTTGCTCAAGCCAACGGTCACGCGGCTTGCAACTGGCCGGGCGGGGGGAGAGGTGGACCCGGACAACCTCGCCGGTTTCGATCCGCTCGGCGCAATAAAGCTGCATGGCCACAACCCCGTTACTCACCTCAAAAGTGAGCCGGGCGTCTGTATCGAAACCAACGGCGTCGGACACCTTGCGAAGGATCGCCAGGAATTTCCAGACCGGCATGTGCTCGCGGTTGTCTTCGGGGACATCCCAAAGCTGGATGAATGTTTCGTTCCAGCTTTCGGTGTTCGCCCCGCAGTCGAGGCCGCGAAACGAACCGGTCTTCACTTCGGTGACGTGGTAGCCCGGCAGCACGTCGCGTCCGTCGTAGTGAAAGACCAGTCCGCTTGTCCTTATGCCCGGCGAGCGTATCCAGCACAGTTTGGGCCGATAGCTCGGCGGGGTGGAGAACCGCGCCGACCAGCGAGGCGGGCTTGGCAATCTGGTTCATCGGTGTTACTCCTTCAATGATTCTATAATTCAAGGATTATTGAAATATGGATGCAGGTCAAGCCATTTCGGCATTTGCGGCGCTATCGCAGGAAACCCGCCTGTCGATCGTCAAACGGCTGGTGCGCGCCGGTCCGGACGGCGTGTCGGCCGGAGATATCGCAGAGGCGGTGAAAGCATCACCGTCCAATGTCTCATTTCATCTCAAGGAACTGGATCGCGCCGGCCTGATCGAAGCGCGGCGCGAGGCGCGTTCCATCATCTACAGCGCAAGCTACGACAAGCTGCGGGATCTGATCGGCTTTCTCATGAAGGATTGCTGCGGCGGGCATCCGGAAATATGCACGCCGGCTTTGGCGAACGCCTGCTGCACACCGTCAAAGGCAAGGAGACGTGCGCATGCCTGATGCAGTCCTCAACGTGCTTTTCCTTTGCACCGGCAATTCGGCGCGCTCGATCATGGCCGAAGCGATCCTGAACAAGCTCGGGCGCGGGAAGTTTCGCGCCTACAGCGCCGGCAGCCAGCCGAAGGGGGCGGTCCACCCGGACGCTGTCAGATTGCTCACCAGCCTCGATCACGATGTGACTGCGCTTCGTTCCAAATCGTGGAACGAGTTTGCAACGCCGAATGCCCCGCAGCTCGATTTCGTTTTCACCGTTTGCGACAACGCGGCGGGCGAAACCTGTCCGTTCTGGCCCGGCCAGCCGATGACCGCACATTGGGGCGTGCCCGATCCGGCCGCGGCGCAGGGATCGCCGGCGGAAGTGGCGCTGGCATTCAAGGATTCCTATCGCATGCTGCACCAGCGCATTGCCGCGTTCGCAGCCTTGCCGCTCAGGAGCCTCGACCGGCTTTCGCTGCAGCGCAAGTTGCAAGACATCGGCGCAATGGCGCCCGCCAGCGAGAAAGCCTCGACCTGATGAAATCGATGCCGCGGCGGCTGGTGGCCGAATTCGCTCGGCACGGCCATCCTGCTCGCCACCGTGATCGGCTCCGGCGTCATGGCCTTCAGGCTTGCGGGTGGCAACGGCGCGATTGCGTTGCTGTGCAATACGATTCCAACCGGCGCGATCCTGACGGTGCTGATCCTGATATTCGGCCCGGTGTCCGGGGCGCATTTCAATCCGGTGGTGACCGGCGCGTTCGCCATCCGGGGCGATTTGCCGTGGCGTGACGCGCCGCTCTATGTGCTGGCGCAGGTCGGGGGAGGCATCGCCGGCGTCTTCGCCGCACACATCATGTTTGAATTGCCGGTCTGGCAGTTCGCAACGACAATCCGCACCGGCATCGGGCAATGGTTTGCCGAAGCCGTCGCCGCTTTCGGATTGGTGCTGACGATCTTCGGTTGCCTGGCGCGCACGCCCGCTGCCACGCCATACGCGGTCGGCCTCTACATCACCGCCGCCTATTGGTTCACCGCCTCGACGTCGTTCGCCAATCCTGCCGTCACGATCGCGCGGGCATTCTCGGATACGTTCGCGGGCATCGCGCCCGCCGGAGTCCCGGGTTTCGTGCTGGCGCAGATCGCGGGCGCGCTGATCGCTGTTGCGCTGGCCGGATGGTTATGGCGCGTGCGCGAGCGCACGTAACCGGAAAATAAAACGAGGGCCGGATCGCTCCGGCCCTCGCTATTGCCTACGCTCTAACGCATCCCCACTAAGCCATTGGCGCCATACGTTAGATGTGTCGTCGGCATGTGCGCGCGCGCTATGCGGGGCGTGTGCGCGCACGCGGAAAAGGGAAGGGAAAGGAACGCAAGCGAAAGGGATGGAAGGGGAATGCTGAAACATGCGCCAGTTTAAATTTGATAATGCCCCGGCACTGTGAAACGGTGCGGTTTATCCAAGGGGACATCATGCAATCGATTACCGTGCGCAGCGGCCTGCTGGCCGCTGTTTCTGTTTTTGCTTTCGCTCTCGCGTTCGCGCCCGCCGCCACGGCGCAACAACGCGGCGGCGCTGAGCGCCGCCAATCCCGAGCTCGCCGCCAAGGGCGCGTGGGACCCAACGACCACTTACGCCAAGGACGACATCGTCACCGCGCGCGGCTCGGCCTGGATCTCGCTCCGCAACGAACAACACCAACAAGGTGCCGGGCCAGACCCAGCCCTCGACCGCGACGTTCTGGCAATTGTTCGCCCGCGGCTTCAATCCGACCGGCGCGTGGTCGAACGCGACCAAGTACCAGCCCGACGATCTCGTCACCCACAGCGGCCAGACCTGGCGCGCCAAGCGGACCATTGCGGCGGCGACTCGCGGCGCCCGCCGCGGGGGCCAACTGGGAGTTGCTCGCGCAAAAGGCGCGGATGGCAACGACGGCGTGCAAGGTTCGCAAGGCGACCAGGGCATTCAAGGCCCGCCCGGCCCGAACACCGGCATCGGGGCCGGCACCGCCGTCGCGCCTGCGATCAGCTTCACTGGCGATGCCGACACCGGCATCTTCTCGCCGCGGCCGGGCAGATCGCGCTGGTGCGAGGACGGCGCCCTGTTCCTGCACAACAACGGGCTGAACAACACCGCGTTCGGCGATGCGCGCGCTGCCGAACGGCGGCAACAACGCCTTCAACACCGCGGTCGGCTACGAGGCCATGCAGGCGAATGACACGGGTACTCACAATGTTGCCGTCGGCTACAGTGCGCTCAAGGCCAACACGGCCGGCGTCGTAACATCGCGGTGGGAGCGACGGCGCTGCTAGCCAACACCATCGGCACCAACAATGTCGCCATCGGGCCGACGCCCTCGGCAACAACACGGACGGCTCGAGCAATATCGCCGTCGGCAGCCTGGCGCTGTTTCAAAACACGACCGGGAGCATCAATGTCGCGTTGGGACGCGAGGCGCTCGGAAACAATAACGACCGGAGCCGGCAACATCGCGCTCGGATGCCAGGCGGGCTTCAATGTCGGCCAGACCGGTGGTCGGCAAGCCAACAACAGCATCTTCATCGGCAACGCTGGGCGGCAGACGCCGACACCACCACCATCAAGATCGGCACTGCCAGGGCACGCAGACGACGGCCTTCATGGCCGGCATCCGCGGCGTCACCACCGATGTCAACGACGCGGTCCCGGTGCTGATCGACTCGACCGGCCAGCTCGGCTACCGTTCCTCGCGCCGCTACAAGTACGACATCGAGAGCCATGGCCGACGTCACGGCGATGCTGGGCAAGCTGCGGCCGGTCACGTTCCGCTACAAGCAGGCGCAGGATGACGGCGCGCATCCGCTGCAATACGGCCTGATCGCGGAGGAGGTCGCGGAGATGTTCCCCGACCTCGCCGTGTTCAACGGACGGCGCGCCGGAGACGGTGAAGTATCACCTGCTGCCGTCGTTCCTGCTGGCCGGCTACCAGGCGCAGCAGAACACGATCGCGGCGCAGGCGCAGAAGATGGATCGCGCAGGCCGGAAGAGATCGACGGCTCGCTGAAGAGCGGCTCGCGCCGGCTCGAAGCTTTGCTGCCGCAGACCAGGGCGGCGGCGCTGCAGTAATAATGTCATGAAAGTTCCGCCCGGCAATGCAGACGGGCGCTCTGTCGACGGCTGGCGCGATGCTTTCGGCTCGAGACTAGGCTCTGCAGTCTGCTTCGGACATCAGGGGGCGTCATCATGAAATCCGTTCGAATATCGCGGCAGCGTCGTTGCTGCCGTCGCGAGCATTTTTGTTCTCGGCACTCGGCGTCGCGCGCGCCGGCCGCAGCGCAGCAAGCCGCGGCGCTGGCCGCCAATCCCGAGCTCGCCGCCAAGGGCGTGTGGAACGCATCGACGCGCTTACGTCAAAGACGACATCGTCACGGCGCGCGGCTCGGCCTGGATCGCCAAGAAGGCCAACACCAGGCAAGGTGCCGGGCCCGACCACGCCGTCAACCGCACAATCTGGCAGTTGTTCGCCCGCGGCTTCAATCCGCTCGGCGCGTGGTCGAATGCGACCACGTACCAGCCCGACGACCTGGTCACCTTCAACGGCCAGACCTTCCGCGCCAAGCTGACAAAATCGAACAGCCAGCCGGCGGCCAACGCGTTCTGGGAATTGCTCGTCACCAAGGGCGCCGACGGCGCGACCGGCGCGACCGGCCCGGCCGGCCCGAACACCGGCATCGGCGACGGCAGCGCGTCGGCGCCGTCGATCTCGTTCACCGGCGATTCCGACACCGGCATCTTCCATCCCGCCGCCGACAAGATCGCGCTGGTCGAAGACGGCGCGCTGTTCCTGCACAACATCGGCACCAACAACACCGCGCTCGGTCTCGGTGCGCTCGCCAGCATCACGACCGGCGTCGACAACACCGCGGTCGGCGAGCAGCGCGCTCGTCGCCAACACCAACGGCGGCAGCAATACGGCGGTCGGCAGCACTGCGCTGTTCGCCAACATCAGCGGCGCGGCAACACCGCGGTCGGCGCAATCGCGCTCGGGCGTCGAACATCGACCGGCAGCAACAACACCGCGGTCGGCGCCTCGGCGCTCTCGCACAACACCACCGGCGAACAATACGCGCGGTCGGCGTTCAGCGCGCTGGCAGCCAACACGACCGGCACGCACAACACGGCGATCGGCGCTGCCGCGCTGCAGCAACAGCACGAGCGCCGACAACACCGCGATCGGCTACCAGGCGCTCACCGCGCAACACGACCGGCTCCAACAATACCGCGGTCGGCATCGACGCGCTTGCCGCCAACACCGAGCGGCACCGGCAACATCGCGGTCGGCGACTCGCGCGCTCGCCTCCAACACTGGCGGCCAGTCTCAACACCGCCGTCGGCTCAGGCGCTTGCAGCCAACACGACCGGCCTCAACAACACCGCGGTCGGCGGAGCGCGCTCGCAGCAACACCACCGGCAGCTCAACGTCGCGCTCGGCCGCTTTGCGCTCAAGCCAACATCGACCGGCAACAGCAACACCGCGATCGGCAGCCAGGCGCTGCTGCAACACTACCGGCGCCAACAACATCGCGGTCGGCGACTCGCGCGCTCGGCTCAACACCGAGCCGGCAGCAACAACATCGCGCTCGGAGACAATGCCGGCGGCAATGCCGCGACCAGCACCAGCAACAGCATCTTCATCGGCAACAGCGGGCTGAGCCGGCGACACCAACACCATCAAGATCGGCACGCAGGGCACGCAGACGACCGCGTTCATGGCCGGCATCCGCGGCATCACCACACGGCCAACGACGCCGTCGCGGTGCTGATCGACTCACGACCGGCCAGCTCGGCACGGCGTGTCGTCGTCGCGGCGCTACAAGTACGACATCGAGAGCGATGGCCGACGTGTCGGCGATGCTGGGCAAGCTTCGGCCGGTGACGTTCCGCTACAAGCAGGCGCAGGACGACGGCGCGCATCCGCTGCAATACGGCCTGATCGCCGAGGAGGTCGCGGAGATGTTCCCCGATCTCGCCGTGTTCAACAAGGACGGCCAGCCGGAGACGGTGAAGTATCACCTGCTGCCGTCGTTCCTGCTGGCCGGCTATCAGGCGCAGCAGAACACGATCGCGGCGCAGGCGCGACGAGCTTCGCCAGCAGAAAGAGGTGAATGCCTCGCTCGAAGCGCGGCTCGCCGGCTCGAAGCGCTGCTGCCGCAGACCAAGGCGGCAGCGCTGCGGCAATAGTTTCACGGCTGCATATCGGACAAAAGAAAGAGGGCCGGATCGCTCCGGCCCTCGTTGCTTGCTGGCGTGCCCGGCAAGGCGTAAAAGCTGCGCTGGAATCAGACGCGACTTTTTAAGCCTTACGGCAAAAGCCGAAGGCCTTCGTGCCGTCCGGACAAAAGCAAGAAAACTGACGCGGACGGCCCAACTCTTTGGGGGACGTTATGAAGATCACGACAGGATTGTTGGCGGGCGTTGCTGTGCTGGCAATGGCGCAAACGGCTTACGCCGAGCCAAAGGTCGCCGGCAAATATATTCTGATGTCTTTCAGCCAATGCCAGGCCCAATTCACGACCACGACCGGACAGCTTCAAGCGCCAGCCCACTGGCAGTGGTCCGGGCGTCACGACCCTCAACCCGGCCGCAAAACGGCGAGATCAATATCGGGGTCGGCTCAATTACTTTTACGACGACCCCGGCCGCCGGCGCCTCAACCGGAACGGCCACTCTCGAGATGAGCATCGTCGCCGGCGGTTCGCTCAAGATCAACACGTCCGGTAGCGCTATCGCAACACATACGGAAACCATCACCGGTACCTTTACCGTTACGGATACCACCTTCACGTTCGATCCCACCGGCGCCGAAGCCGAGCCAATGACCTGGACCATGCGCGCCGGCGATTTCAAGACCACTTCGTCAACGGAATCGCTCGGACAATGTATCTGACGCGCAAGGAAAACGCGCGGTGCATCAACGCCCTGACGGCGACCAAGCAACTGCCGTAGCACTTATATTATCTGCCGCAGAAACGGCGAGCCAGTTGTCAAAATCAAACGAGGGCCGGATCGCTCCGGCCCTCGCTCATTTCAGGCAATGGCACGCTAGTAGCTCGCCTTGCCGTCGATCACGGCGCGCAGCTCGGTGAATTCCTTGCAGCTCTCATTGCCGCAAATCAGCTTCACCTTCTGCAGGAAGTCCTCGGCCTTGAGGCGGTTGCCTTGCTCGGCCTGCCACATGCCGTAGTACGACCAGGTGCGCGCGTGCTTCGGGTCGGAGGCGAGCGCGAGCTCGTACCAGTGCTTGGACTGGTCGTAGTCGCCGAGCCGGCGATACGAGTAGCCGACATAATTGGCGACGTCGGGATGGTTGTCGTAGCCGAGCGCATGCATCGCGGCGATGCCTTGCTCGTACTTGCCGTCGAGGATCATGTCGCGCGCGGCGCGATAGCCCTCGAGGAATTTCGCATAGGCGGCCTTGTCCTGCTGCAGCTCGCGCAGGCTGCTCTTGTTGTCCTTCTTCTTTTTCTCGGACTTCTTCTTGTCGTCCTTGGGCTTGTCAGAGCCGGTGGACGGCGGCGGAGAATCGGTGCCGACCGCGGCGGCGGGCTTGCCGCCGACCGCGATTGCGATCAGTGCGGCAGCGGCAAAAATTCCGGCATGGCGGAGGAGGCGGAGGGTCGTCATGTCGTCCTCGCTTTCGTTGAGGGGGAAAGGATAGCGCATTAAGCGCGGCGTGATGATGACAAAACAATCGCGCCGCGGCCTTAATCCGCGGCCTCGCAAAAAAGTGAGAATGGATTGGGCCGGCGCAGGCCGCGCTTGACTCAATTCAAGGCGCAAGCGAGCATTCGGCGCGTGCTGGTTCTCCGGCCGCAAGCCGGAGACGAAAGAGGGAACACGGACGCCGCGTATTTGCACGGAAATCCGTGGCTGCCCCCGCAACTGTAAGCGGCGAGCGTCTCGTCCAACCTACGGCCACTGGGAAACCGGGAAGGCCGGACGAGAGGCAACGACCCGCGAGCCAGGAGACCTGCCAGCGCAGTCACCCAACCGGTGGACGGGGCGTCCATACGGAGCGGTCTTTCGCAGCGGTGACGTCAATGCCGGTGCGAAGGCCGTGAGAGCGAAACACTCCCACGACTTCGAGCAAAAGACGTAGCGCGCCGACAGGCAAAGTGCGTCTCGCGCTTCTTCGCATCGGGCTTGGTTTCACCCAATGCGCGACGCTCTTGCGTCGCGCCAACGAAGGAGCGTGGGCTATGGGCTGGAAGGCAGGTTTAACGGGCGCGCTGGCGGTTTGCGCCGGCGCCGCGCAGGCGCAGAGAGGTCGTGCTGCCGCCGATCTCGGTGAGCGCGACGCAGATTCCGACGCCGCAAAACGAGCTGGCGAGCTCGGTCACTGTCATCACCGCAGCGGAGATCGAGCGCGAGCAGCGCCGCACCATTCCGGATCTGCTGCAGATGCAGCCCGGCCTCAACGTGGTGCAGACCGGCGGGCCGGGCGGCCAGACCGCGGTGTTCATCCGCGGCACCAATGCCAACCACGTCAAGGTGCTGCTCGACGGCATCGACATCAGCGACCCGACCAGCCCGAACGGCGCGGTCGATTTCGGGCATCTGCTGACCTCGAATCTCGCAAAGGTCGAGATCCTGCGCGGGCCGCAGAGCAGCCTGTACGGCGCCAATGCGATCGGCGGCGTGATCTCCCTGACCACCAAGAAAGGCGAGGGCCCGCCGAAAATGAACGCTGACGCTGGAAGGCGGCTCGTTCGGCACCTTCAACCAGTCGGCGACATTGAGCGGCGCGATCGCGCGCTTCAATTACAGCGCCAACATCACCCATATCCGCGCCGGCGGGACGCCGGTGACGCCGGACGCCGTGCTGCCGCCGGGCCAGCGCCGCAACAACGATTTCTACGACAACGTCACGTCGTCCGGCCGCTTCGGCATGGATTTCACCGATCAGTTCAGCGTCAATCTGTACGGCCGGGCGACGCAATCCAAGCTGATGTTCACCAACGATTCCTTCGATCTGGGCACGTTCCTGTTCGTGCCGAATGCGGAGCGCACCGACCAGCGCGCCGACCAGGCCTATGGCCGCGCCGAAGCGGTGTGGCAGGCGTTCGACTGGTTCACCAATACGGTCGGCTACAACCACACCTACTCGACCCGCACCTCGAGCGATCCGGGCATCGCGCCGCAAACCTTCACCGGCTGGCGCGACAAATATGACTGGCGCGGCGACATCAAGTTCCTGCCGGGACAGACCCTGCTGCTCGGCCTCGAGCACGAAGAGGATCGCGTCAAGGTGCCGACCGCGCAGGCCTCGCGCGGCAGCGATGCCGGATTTGCCGAATTGCAATTGCAATGGCTCAACCGGTTCTTCCTGGTCGGCAATCTGCGCTACGACCACAACGATGTGTTCGGCGGCCATCCGACCTGGAGGATTGCGCCGGCCTTCATCGTGCCCGGCACCGAGACCAAGCTGAAGGCGACCTACGGCACCGGCTTCAAGGCACCGAGCCTGCTCGAGCTGTTCGGCGACGATCCGGTCAATTTCTTTGCCGCCAACCGCAACCTGAAGCCGGAAGAGAGCACCGGCTGGGACGTCGGCTTTGAGCAGCCGCTGTTCAACAATCGCGTCAGCTTCGGCGCCACCTATTATCGCAGCGACATCACCAATCTCATTCAGTTCGTGCTGGGCGGCCCGCTGCTCTTCACCAATGCCAATATCGGCAAGGCCGAGATCAACGGCGTCGAGGCGTTCGCCGCCGCGACGCTCAATGAGAACTGGAAAGTGCGGGTCGACTACACGCAGACCAATGCGAAAGATGCGATCACCGACCTGGAGCTCATTCGCCGGCCGCATCACAAGGTGACCGGCACGGTGATCTGGCAGCCGTCCGCGCCGTGGACCGTGACGGCGAGCGCGGTCTATGTCTCGGAATGGATCGACTTCGACCGCGCCTCCAGCCTTCGCGTCGTTGCGCCCGGCTATTCGGTGGTGAACCTCGCCGCCAATTACCAGGTCAATCCGAATGCCGAGCTGTTCGGGCGAATCGATAATCTGTTCAACACCGACTACCAGGACCCGTTGGGCTGGATGCGGCCGGGGCTCGGCGTGTTCGCCGGGCTGCGGTTGAGCAGCCTGTAGCGGCCAAAAATTGCTAATCTGCCTCCACTGATTCCGGAGGGGGCTTCATGACGTTGATCCGTATCCTATGCGCCGCGGCGTTCGTTGCCGCGGCGCCTGTGTTTGCATTCGCCGACGACATCACCGATGCGATCGAGCAGGCGCGCAAGGCCTATCAGGGCGGCGATCTCGCCGGCGCCAAGCAGAACCTCGATCTGGCCTCGCAGCTGGTCGGGCAGAAGAACGCCGAGGGCTTTGCCGCGCTTCTGCCGGCGCCGCTGTCGGGATGGAAGGCGGAAGACGCGCAGACAACCGCGATCGGCGCCAATGTGTTCGGCGCATCGACCGCGACGCGCACCTACCAGAATGCGAAGGGCGACAATGTCGACGTCACCATAACCGGTGACAATGCCATGATCATGCAGTACGCCACGCTGCTCAATAATCCCGCCATTGCGGGCGCCATGGGCAAGATCATCCGCGTGGGGAATTTGCGCGCCATCCAGACCCGCGAAGGCGACATCCACACCGTGGTCGCGAATAAATTTCTCGTGACGGTGACGGGTTCGGCGGATGCGGCCGCCAAGATGAGCTACGCTCAGGCGGTCAACTACGACAAATTATCGAAGATGTAGCCGGATCAAAATTCGGCCACGAAGCGGCTGCTGTTAGCAGTGCCGACCCGACGATCAAACACCAAGGAGTTCATCATGAAGAAATTGCTTTTATCGCTTTTCGCTGCAGGATCGCTGATCGCTGCGGCTGCTCCGGCCAATGCCGATATCCGCGTCGGCGTGTTGCGTTGCGACGTCGCGCCGTCCGTCAGCTTTATCATCGGGTCGAGCAAGGAGTTGCGCTGCGCCTTCTATGGCGAAGGCCAGCCGCGCGACGTCTATCGCGGCTACATCAACCGGCTCGGCATTGACGTCGGCTGGACGACCGGCGGACGGATCGGCTGGTGGGTGTTTGCGCCCTCGCGTCCCGGCCCCGGCGCGCTCGCGGGCGGCTATTACGGCGCCAGCGCCGAAGCGACCCTCGCGGCCGGCGTCGGCGCCAACGCGCTGGTCGGCGGACTCAACAACTCGTTCACGCTGCAGCCATTCTCGCTGGCCGCGCAGGGCGGCCTCGATGCTGCTCTGACCATCAGCGGCATGCGGCTCGACGCGGTACAGCGAGCCGCGCCGCGCAAGAAGCGCAGAGCGCGCCGCTAGGCTTTTCCGAAGGCTGATACAAAAGCCGGGGCGCGCGCAGCCGTCCCGCTTTTTCTATGTGTGACCGACGGCGGTTTATCGAAACGTTCGCGGCGCAATTAACCGCGTTTCTCGTCCTGGTTGCAACTCCTCGCGCGACACCCCGTATTTTTCGGCAGCGAGTCATGCTGCGCGGGGGGATGCTGGGACTAATGCGATTTCGGATGGTGCGTGCGGGGCTGTGGGCTCTCGCTTCGCTTCTCTTTCTCTCGAGTCAGCTCGCGCTGCCCGGCCGGGCGCATGCCGCGGCGACGGTGACCGCCGTCAATCCCACACAGGGTCCTGCGACCGGCGGGGACACTGTGACGATCACCGGTACCGATTTTACCAACGTGCTGTCGGTGACATTCGGCGGCATCGACTCGCCGAGCTTCACCGTCGACAGCGCGACGCAGATCACCGCGACCACGCCGCCGCATGTGGTCGGCCCGGCCCCTGTTGTGGTGCGGACCGCCGCCAGCGCCAGCACCGGCAATGTTCAATTCACGTACGTGCCGCTGCTGAACATCACCGCGCTCTACCAATTTCCGCGGCGGCCCGAATGACGGCGATACTCCGGTCGGCGCGCTGGTCGCCGACCGCGAAGGCAACCTCTACGGCGTCACGACCGGGGCGGCACCAGGGACATGGGCACGGTGTTCATGCTGGCCGCGCCAGGGCTGACCACCCGCACCATCCTGCACAACTTTGGCGGCGGCGACGAGATGGCGCCTACCCCGCCATGGGCATGGTGATCGACAACAACGGCGTTCTCTATGGCGTGACCCCCGCGGGCGGACCGCGGCTATGCTGGGGTGGTGTTCCGCCTGAGGCCGCCTGCCAACGCCGCTCAGAAGCCGAACGCCGATGCGTGGCGCTACGACGTGCTGTACGCCTTCAAAGATAGGCAGCAGGACGGCGACAGACCGAGCGGGCTCGTGCTCGACCCGTTTGGCAATATTTACGGCGCAACATACGACGGCGGATCTGACGGCGGGGGCACCTTGTTCAAGCTGACGGCCAGCCGGACCGTGCCCTGGATCAGAGACCCAGTTGCACGATTTCGAGTGGCTAGACAAATCCGGACGGCCCGCTTCTGATCAAGGACGGCTATCTGGTCGGCACCACCCGGAACGGCGGGCGAATGGATGGCGGCACGGTCTATTCGTTCGGACTGACGTTCGGGCCATCACGGCATAGGCCGGTCGTGCGGTATGCCTTCAGCGGCCGCGGTGGTGATGGCGCATAGTCCGCGGCAGCGGCATGATCGTCACGCGCAACAACATCCTCTACGGCACCACGTCGGGGGCGGCCGCGACTCTGCCTCCGGTGCCGTCTCTTATGGCACGGTGTTCCAGCTCAAATTGGTTGACGGCAAGTGGCAGCGGACCGTGATCGCGAAAGACTTCGCCGAGGACGGTAACGGCTTCACCCGGACGGTGTCGTGCTTGGGCCGGGCGGCGCGCTGTACGGCATCACGACCGAGGGCTCGTTCCGGTTGTCCGGCAGCCTGTTCAAGCTGACGCCGCCGTCAGGCGGACAAACCCAGTGGGCCTATCGCACCCTGTATCATTTCGGCGACCCCAGCTTCGCCGGCCGCTACCCCAATCCAATCATCATGAAGGGCAGAACGATCTACGGCACCACGGAGAATGGCGGCGCCGGCAATTGTTGCGGGATGGTGTACAAGGCGGAGGAGCAGTAATTGCTCCCGCCGCTGTCCGCGCGATCATTCAGCCTGCTGAACTGATGACAGGAAAGACTTCGATCCCTTCGTGGATTCTCTGGTCGATCTTGGCCTGCCCAAAGAATACTTACTCGAGCCGCCGTTCTGGACTGTCTTTCCGTTATTCGTAGCGATTAGCGTCGCGGTGCCGCCGTTTGTCAGCGGATACGTGATCAGAAACATCGCGACGAAATTATTTTCGTCGTTGAGGTTCTGTCCCAGCACGAGCACCTTGCCGCTCCCGCTCCGCGGCCGTCCAATGGTACCGACGGCGACGCCCCTGGGGACGTCGCAGCCCCTCGAGCCGATCGGCAACGCCGCCGCGTAGTTGCCCGTCACCCTGATTTCCAAGCCGTCGCAGTAGCCGTCGAAGCGGATTTGCACCGGCTGTGCTGCCGCCTCGGCAGGCGGCGCCGGCTGTGCCGCCGCATTGGCGGTGAAGCCGAACAGAAAGGCCGAAACGATCAACGCAAATCGTCTCGTCATTCATCCCCCGCGCATCGAGCGCAGGCCACGCCCCACGCGGCCGACTCGTTTTGCTTTATTTACTTCGCGGGTATTTCACCATAGCCACAACCGGCAGTCGAGCAGGTCGCTGCGCCTGAAGTTAACGCGCTGCGTTCCTGCGCCGCTTCGGAACTTGAAGCTCGTGTGAACTTCACAACGGCTGCCACATGGCCGGGACGAGCTCGAAGCCCGTCCCGGCTTTTGCGATGTGGCCGATCGCCGGGAACGGGAAGTGATAGCCGTGCACCAGCATTTTGTCGGCGGCGGCCTGATCGAGTAGCCGCCGGCGCGACGCCGACCGCGACCAGGCCGTCCATGTCGAAGCTCGGCTGCCATTCCGGATGGCGCACGAACAGCTCCGGATTTCGCGCGGTGTCGGCGAGCACCAGCATCGATTGATTGCCGGACGCCACGGCGAAGGCGACGTGGCCGGGCGTGTGGCCCGGCGCCGCTATTGCGGTGATGCCCGGCGCAACTTCGCTCCCCGGCGTGAAGCGCTTCACCTCGCTGGCGAGGTCGCGGAAAATCCGCCGCGCATTGAGGAAGTACTTGCGAACAGTCGGCGACGCGCCGGTCATGTTCGCTTCGTTCATCCAGTAGGCCCATTCCGCGTCCGGCACGGCGATTTCGGCGTTCGGAAAAATCTTGCGGCCGTCCCTGTCCTTGAGGCCGTTGATGTGGTCCGGGTGGAAATGCGAGATCAGGATGGTGTCGATCGCGGCCGGCTTGATGCCGGCGACGGCAAGATTGTCGAGCAGCGTGCCGGCGCTATCGACGATCTGGCCCGCCGTGCCGGTATCGATCAGCACCAGCTTGCGCCCGGTATTGACCAGCAGAGCGGTGAAATTGATCTGCAGAATGCCGGGCGGCAGGAAGGCCGCGGCGAGCGAGGCCTCGACCTCGGCATTGCTGGCATTGCGGATGAAATTGTCTTCGATCTTGAGCGGCCACAGGCCGTCATAGATCGCGGTCATCTGATAGGCGCCGAGCCTGAAGCGATAGGCGCCGGGTGCCTGCCGTTTCGCCGGCGGCGCGGCCGCGAATGACTTTATCGGAAGCAGCCGCGGCGGCGATCGCGGACGCCGCGATCACCGCGCGCCTGGTGATGGCACTCATGCCTAATCGGCTTTGATGTTGTGCGCCCGCACCACGTCGCCCCAGACCTTCATCTGGTCGGCGAGAAACTTGCGCTGCTCGGCAGGCCCGGCGAGCAGCAGCGAGACCTGCTGCGTCTCGATCAGCTGCTTGGAGACCCGCTCGTCGCGGAAGCACGCGGCCATCTCGCTGCTCATGCGCTCGATCACCGGCTTCGGCGTGCCGGCCGGCGCATAGAGGCCCCACCAGGCATAGGCCTCGAAGCCGGGGAAGCCGCTTTCGGCGACGGTCGGCACATTCGGCAGCGTCGGTGAGCGCTCCTTGCCGGTCTGCGCGATCGCGCGCAGCTTGCCGCCATTGACCTGCGGCATCGACAGCGCGGTGCTGCCGGCCAGGAGGTCGACATGGCCGGCCAGCGCATCGTTCATCGCCGGGCCGCCGCCGCGATAGGGCACGTGGGTGAGCTGCACGCCGGCGCGCTGGGCGAACAAGGTCATGGCGAGATGGCCGACCGAGCCGCTGCCGACCGAGGCGTAGCTGATCGTGCCCGGCTTGTCCTTCGCCGCGCTGATGAGGTCGGCGACGGTCTTGTACGGCTTGGTCACCGCGGTCGAGATCAGATAGGGCGCGGTGCCGATCAACAAGGTCGGATCGAAATCCTTCTCGGTGTCGTAGGGCAGCGGCGGCAGCACGAATGGATTGGCGGCGTGATTGTCGAACACGACCAGCCAGGTGTTTCCATCGGGCGGCGATTTCGCCACGCTCGCGGTGCCGACGCTGCCGGAGGCGCCGGCGCGATTTTCGATGATCACGGTGGCGCCGAGCCGCTGCTGCAGCGTCGGCTGGATCATCCGCATCATCGCATCGGTCGAGCCGCCCGGCGGATAGACGACGACAAGGCGGATGGTGCCGGACGGCCAGGCTTGCGACGCGCAATGATTTTGTGCTCGCGGCGAATGGCGCCAGCGACGCGCCGACCACAACTGCACGGCGTGATAATTTCATGGCCGTCTCCCCCTGTTTCTTTTATATGCGCCGAAGACTAGCGCGGGCCGCCGGGCTCGCACAGGGCAGGATCAGCGAGGAAGCGACAATGCGCCGATGGGCCGCGGCAGCGGTTTTGCTCACCCTCACGATCATGCTCGCTGGATGCGGAACGAGCGGCGAGCCGACCCAGGCCGATCTGCGCGCCACGTGGGAGTCCCGCAACGTCGCGCCCGTCAACTACAAGGCCGACATCCTCGCCTATATGCGCACTTACCTGAACGATCCGAGCGGCGTGCGAAATGCGGCGGTCGCGCCGCCGGCGCGCAAGGTCATTCCCGGCGATCCGGCCGACCGATTCATTTCGTGCGTGCGCTACACCGCGAAGACGAGCACGGGCCAATACGGGGCGCAGAAGACCGGGTTTGCAGTCTATGCAAACGGCAAGCTCGACCGCTTCATCGAGACGCCGGTGCGTGGTGCGCGAAGTCTGCCGCGAGGCGGCGTTCGAGCCGTTCCCGGAATTGCAGCAGCTCAAGCGCTGAAGCGGCGGCAAGCAGATAAGGTAACCGCCGGGCGCCAGGCTCGGCGGGCTACAAGTTTGATTGATGCGACCGGTAAGGACGCGAGCCGAAGGTCTTACTTGACCTTGAGGTTCTCCGCGGATGTCTTGCCGCGATTTTCGACGAGCTCGTATTGAACGTTTTGACCTTCGTTCAATGTGCTGAGGCCTGCACGCTCGACTGCTGAGATGTGCACGAACACATCCTTCCCGCCATCTTGGGGCTGGATGAAGCCATAGCCCTTCGTCGGATTGAACCACTTAACCGTGCCTTGCGACATCGCGTAGATCTCCAGAAAGAAATTACCAACGCGCCCAGTGTGGCACAGTGGTTAAGAACCGCAAGACGGGCGGAACTCCGCTCTTTGTCACAGTTGATGGGCGATAAAAATTGGAATGGGTGGTGCTGGGCGCTTTCCGCTGACCCCCGGCATTCGCTTGAGGCGGGCAGTTCTTGCGATAAAGGCGCGGATTTGCAGTGACTCACGATTCGGGCGGCGGCAGGGCGCTCGCTCACGCCGCCGCGGACGGCATCGGCGGCGCTCGTCACGCCGCCTCGTTCAGCCGAGCATCGCGCCGAGAGAGCTCCACACCGCCGCCACGCAGACCAGCACCACAATTCCCCGGATCGCTTCGCCCGCAATCGTCATAGAAATATCTCCACAGGAAGGCCTGCCGTGCGGCTTCGAGCCAATCGGGCTGCGCAGCGTCGCGGGAGGCGCGGGTTGCGGGCGAAAGGCGGGGGTGCCCATCACGCCGTCTCCCGTTCCGGCCGATAGACCTCGTCATGCAGGCCGGCGGCGGCGTTCAATTGATCGGCCGTTGACGGCCCGCACCAATGGTCGATCCAGTCGCGCAGCGCGCCGCGCACGCCGTTGTTTTCCTTGCAGAGCAAGTCGCGGACATCGCAGGCGATATCCTCCGTGACATCCCGGCACGAGCCTTCGTCCTCGACGATCTCCAGGACCTGGATGACGTTCTCCAGCTGGCCCTTGCGCAATGTCCTCGATCACCTGCTTGCGGGAGTTCTTGTCGCGGTCGGTCTCGACAAAGGCGCGGCCGTGCCGGCCGAAATCCGCCTCGACGAAGTAGAGGGCGGGCGTGGGGGCAGTGCCGGAGTTCTCGTCTTGCCTGCATCGCCATGGGCCGCCTCTCACTGCAATTCACGGCACGAACTATGCAAAATGCATAGATCATTGTCAATGCAAAAAGCATAGGTGTGGATAGAGCCTGTGCAATTTGTAAAAACCATATTTCCCTTAATGTGCGGCGCGAGCGTCAGCCAGGCTGAGGCTGCCGGGCCTCCAGGACAGTCAGCCGGCGAAGATCGCCGTCGCGCGCCTCCCAGGTGATCGAGGCGCCGGCCCTCATGCCGATCAGCGCGGTGCCAACCGGCGTGAGCACGGAAATCTTCCGCTCAGTGATGTCGGCATCGCCCGGAAAGACCAGCGTTACGGTCTGAACCTTGCCGGTCGAGTCGTCGCGGAATTCCACCTCGGAGCCCATGCGAACGGTATGTTCTGGATAGCCGTGCGGGAGAATCTCGGCGCGCTCCAGCTCTTCCGTCAGCACCGAAACCAGATCCGGCATTTTCGCTGCCGCTGCCCGCGCGAGCAGCGAAAGCCGCTCGTGATCGCTGGCGGTGAGCGTTATGCGCGGCCTGATCTCGCCGGAGACTGTGGTCGCTTTCTGTATCGTCATGATTTAATCCTTCTCGTCGCGCGTGGGTTTGCCGCGTCGAGCCGCAATGTCGTAGCGGCTCGAGCGCAAGCTGAAAGTTCGGAAAAATTTGCTGCGCGGATTGGCGGGCTGGCATGCGCCGCCACGCTTGCTGCGCATCACCCCCGAGCTCGGGGTGCGATTACGCACTGAGCTCGGGGCTAATTGCCCGCGATCAGACTACCTGCGTGACACAGGCCTCGGCGAAATTGCGCAAAGCTCAGCATGATCATCATCACTTAGGCGTTCGCGGCGCAAAGTCAAACGCGAGATAAAGCGGTCCGGCTCACGCTCTTGCTGTTGCTCGGCATGATCCTGTTCATTTGCTTCGACATATTGGAGTGCCGGATGGCGCCCTGGGCGTTCGCGGCGAATTGTGAGGTGACGGCCTCATCGAAACGGCCGCGCTCCAGCTTGGAGTAACTGGCCCGGGAACAGAGCAAGGCGAGCGCTGAAATTTAGCGACTGCACACCACTGTGTCATTTGACACAAAGCGGACTGGTGCCACTCGCGTGATTTTCTGTATAATGCAGGCCGAAGCGGTTCGAACTTAACCCCGGTCCAGAATGCAGCCTTGGTCTCCGTCCGGCCTTCAAACCGTCCCCCACCTTCAGTGGGGCAGCCATCTCGCGCACTTCTTCGGGTCAGGCGACGAGCTGCGCGAAGTGCTGGTGCCGTATTTCAAGGCCGGACTGGAGAACAACGAACGCTGCCTCTGGGTGACTGGCGAGGCGTTCAATGCCGACCAGGCCCGCTCTGCGCTGCGCGCGGCCGTGCCCGATTTGGACAAGCGCGAGCGCGACAAGCAGATCGAAATCGCCAACGGCGCGCAATGGTACGCGGCGGGCGAGAAGCTTCGACCTCATGACCTCGTGACGGGCCTGCTGCAGCGCGAGCAGGAGGCGCTCGGGCTCGGCTATGCGGGTCTGCAGCACCAACGGGAACTGCGCCTGGGTCTCGCGGGATCAATGGGCGGACTTCCAGGAATACGAAGCGTTGGTCCAGAAGGCCGGTCCGCGGCCGCCGCATGATCTGCATGTGCAGCTACTGCATCGACCAGCTGCAAGACGGCGCGCATCTGGATGTCATGGAACGCCACGATTTGGCGGTGCCGAGCGCGCGTCGGTCTCCGCGCGCCGCGTAGCTCGCACGGCGCGTCCGTGCAACGGCCGAGCATGAACTGCGCGAAGCGCTGGAGCGGCAGAAGCGCACCTTCGATCTCGCCATGATCGCCTCGCAGATGGGGACGTGGCGCTACACGCTCGCCGACAACATCTGCGTCTATGACGACAACGCGCAGCGGCTGTACGGGCTGACCGAAGCGCGCTTCCTGCACGACGACGACGGCGTGAAGGCGAAATTTCATCCCGACGACCTGGCGCTGATGTGGTCGCGGGTCGGCAAGGCGCTCGATCCCGCGGGCGACGGCCGCTACGACGTCGGACTATCGCGTGAAGCAGCTCGACGGCAGCTGGCGCTGGCTGAGCGCGTGGGGCCTGGTCGAGTTCGAAGGACAGGGCGCGGAGCGAAAGCCGGTGGCGATCGCCGGGGCGAGCCGGGACCTCACCGAGCGCAAGCAAGCCGAGGAACTGCAGCGGCTGCTGCTCAACGAGTTGCACCATCGCGTCAAGAACACGCTGGCGACCATGCAGTCGATCGCCGCGCAGACCCTGCGCGCCGCCGCGACCTGCCGTCGGCGCGAGAGGCGCTGGACCGCCGCATCCGCTCGATGGCGCAGGCCCATGACCTGCTGACGCTGCGCGCCTGGACCGGCGCGAACCTGAGCGACATCGTCAAGCGCGCGCTGGACGCGTTCGCCCCGGCTCAGGTGACGATTCCGGGCAGCGCGCTCGACGTTTCGCCGAAGCATGCCCTTGCGCTGTCGCTCGCGCTGCATGAGCTTGCCACCAACGCCACCAAGTACGGCGCGCTGTCATGCCCCGAAGGCCGCGTGAGTGGCAGTGGGGCGCGCAGGACGGAATGCTGCACCTGGACTGGGAAGAAAGCGGCGGCCCGCCGGTTGCGCCGCCGACCAAAAAGGGCTTCGGCAGCCGGCTGATCGAAGAGCTCGTGGCAGCGACTTGGGCGGCGACATGAAGCTCAACTACGACGCATCCGGCGTGCGCTGCAGCATCACCGCCAGGCTTTGATCGGTCCGGACGTCGGGTGTCGCGAGCTGCGCGTCCGCCGGACGCTTGACGGCATGTCTTTTGACATCCGGGAACCTCACTTTTGACTCGGCGGCGCGGGGGTTTTGACGGCGCATTGACGCTGCTTGACGGCTCAACCGCTATCGCTGATTACAGCTTGGGGGAGACGAACCGCGCGGCCATGGCTTGGCGCGGTCGGGGGCAGGGGGACACAATCATGCGTGGACTATTGGCGGCGCTCGGCGGAGCCGTTTTTCTTTTTGCGGCTTCATCGTCAGCGCTCGCGGCGCCGCCATTGACTGTCACCCATCAATGCCTGCGCCGGGGCCAAGGTCACCGGCTTCGCCGGCACCTTTCCCGGCAACGACGCGACCGGCGAGATGCGCAGTTTCTCGGCATCCCCTACGCGGCGCCGCCGCTCGCGACCAATCGGTGGATGCCGCCGCAGCCGATCGACGTGCTGGACCGGCGACCGCATCATGAACACGTTCGGCAAGTCGTGCCCGCAGGGGCCCACGCTCGATCCGTGGGAAGGCGAAGACTGCCTCACGCTCAACGTCTTCACAAAAAACAGCGGCGTGATGACCGGTTAGCCGGTCATGGTCTTCATCCATGGCGGCGGACTGGTCAGCGGCTCGGGGTCGGGCAGGGAGTACAATCCGTTCCCGCTGGTCACGCAAGGCGTGGTCGTCGTCACCATCAATTACCGGCTCGGCGCGCTTGGCTTCCTCGCGGCGAATGCGCTCGCTACAAAACCGGAAACTTCGGCATTCTCGATCAGCAGGCCGCACTGAGCTGGGTGAAGAGGAACATCGCGGGCTTCGGCGGCGATCCGGCCAACGTCACGATCTTCGGGCAATCCGCCGGCGGGCTCAGCGTGCTGGTGCAGTTGGTGTCACCCAACTCGCTGACGAACGGCTTGTTTCACAAGGCGATCATCGAGAGTGGCGCGTTCTACGAGCGCGCATCGACGCTTTCCGAGGCAAGGACGAAAGGTGACGCTTTTGTCGGATCGCTGGGTTGCGGCAACATCGCCTGCCTGCGCAGCAAGCCGGTCGCCGCAATTCTTTCGACGCAGATCCTGCCGGCCAAAATCCTCCGCTCGGCCAAAGCGTCGCGCTGGTGACCCAGGACAACATCGTCCTGAAGAATACGCTGCAGAAATTGCTGGAGACCGGGCAGTTCAAGAAGGTGCCGACCATCGTCGGATCGACCCACGACGAGACGCGCTTCCACATCGCCGGGCAATCTGCCAGAGTTGGCACCGCTGTGCCGAATACCAATCCTTCGTGCACCTTCACGTCGAACATTACGCCGGCCAATTACCAGATGTCGTTGCAGAATACCGGCATGTCTGGGCCCCTCCTGAGCCAGGTAGTGAGCGCTTACGATCCCGGTTTCTCGCCACTGACGGCCAACATCGCTTTCGCGCAGCAGTCGACCGACGCAAACTATGCTTGCCGCACGCTGCGCACCAACCGATGGATGGCGCAAAACGGCGGGATCAACTTCGCCTATGAGTTCAACGACGCCAAAGCGCCGCATTATTTGTGGTCGCCATTCAAGCTCAGTGGTGGCTCGACCTTTCCTTATGGCGCCTATCATGGGGCCGAGTTGCCCTATCTGTTTCGTCACGGCACCAAGGATGCCTGCGACAACAACATCCCGGCGATGACCGGGACGCAGAAGCAGCTGGCGGCGAAGATGGTCACCTACTGGACCACCTTCGCGAAGACCGGAAATCCCAATCCGGTTCCCGCAGTTCCGGGCCTGCCGGCCTGGCCGGAATTCACCGCCACCGCCACCGGCAATTTCATTTCATTCGAGGGCAACACGCCGAAGCTGCTGAAAGCGTCGACATTCGACAGCAATCACAAGTGCACGTCGTTCTGGAACGGCAAGGCGCCTTGAATCACGCGATGTCGTGACGGATTTATCAGATCATAAAAACCTGGGGAGGTGCCAATGAAGTTGGTTCGAGTTAAAGTACGTAAGTGTGCGGCTGCTTTGGCTATATTTTTGGCGTGCGGTGTATCGGCAAGCGTGGCGAACGAGAGTGGCGCCGGCCATTCGTCACGGCAGCCTGCCGGCCATCGCGTCGTCAAGTGAAGCAATCGTCGGCGGCGATACGGCACGCAACCTGGTCCTCGTCTCCACCGCTACGGTTCGAGCTTCGGTGGACGGAGTGTTGCCGGCAGATCAGTACCGGATCGAAGAGACGCCTGTGACAACCAATGTGACGTGCACTGCCGCTGCGGATAAGCAGTGCGTGATCACAGCGACCGTAACGGTTCAGCTCGCAGGCACCTTGGCGAACAATCGTGCGTGGCTTTGCCTGGTGGTCGACAACGTCACGGTCGCTCCAGCATGCCCTTATGTCGGAGTTGTTTCGACGAACTCGCGTTTCCAGTCGTTCTCGTTTCCTTTCGCCAAATATGACGTGGCGCCAGGTCTCCGCAAACTGCAAGCGCGCTTCGGATTCGACAAGAACACGAACGTCGGCGCCATTCACGTCCAGTACGACGTCTACAAATAACAGCGCTGGATCGAGGGCGGGCTAAAGCTCGCCACTGATCACGGCCGTCGAAACATTCAGCAAAGCCGCGAAAGCGAAACTGCCCGCGCGGCAGTTCGCTGAGCGTCTTCCCCAGCCGTAAGCTTGAAGAGCCGTTTACTTGTAGTCCCAGCTCTGAAGTGCGTTGTAATTGAAGCTATTGCCGGTGACCTTGGTGACAAAGAAAGACACCCAATTTCCCGTCGCGCATTGCCCGACCATCAGGGCTTGCATGCTAGGGGAATTAGACGATGCGGTGAGCGATACGGCTTCGGCGTCGGTTGAGTAAAGCTTGACGGTTGGTTTGTTTGATACGTTCCCGGCCACACAATTGGCAGGCATGGATCGTGTTCCAGCCCTTCACAACCGTGACCGCCTCTTTCTTGCCGAGGATCTGGCCTTCACCGATCACGTCAACATCGGGCGAAATTTTCGTTTTCGGGATAGGCGGCGAATTCTGCGCGCCTGCTGTCGCCATCGTCGCTAAAAGAATAATTGCTGAGATCGAGTACGCGTTCATAACCACTCCCCCCACGGTTACGCTACTTTCACTGATCTAACGTTTCCGAACATAACGCAGCCATTGCGCTCACGCAAAAGTCGTCCAGACCCGGAAAGCGCGAGGGGAGGCGTTCACGGTGAGTCGAGGATTCTAGCGGCCTGCCGCTCCGAATAACGCCAGAAATAGCGTCACGGCGCGTGTTGCACGACGAGGGTGCGCTCGTCGACGAACACCGTGTCGTGCCGACCCCGACCCTGAACATGATGCGAAGATTGTGGCTGCCGGGAGCGACGCTCGGGAACAGAAATTCAAATGCGTGCGACACGCTTCCAACGTTCTCGCCGGAAAACTGTACCTGGCCCGGCTCGGCCATGGTGACATTATCGAGCACCGCTTGCACGCGGCTCACGCCACCGCCAACGACACTTGTAGCTGCCGAGAAGCGAACCACCACGCAACTCGGCCCGGTGCCGCCTTGAGTGAAAGTGATCGACGTGTCCGTAATAGGCTGGAAGGTCGTCGAGTTGGTGGAAATAGTACCTGTTACAGTCCTGATTTTCATCTTGGTCGGGCTGCACGTCGCCCCTGCGGCCATGGCTGGCGCCAAACCCACCGGCAACAACAAGGCTGCACAGAGCAGCGGGCGGACAAAACGAAATGACATGAGATGATCTCCTTGTGGTGGTTAGTGCACGGGTCAGCCTCGGGTTCGCGCGTTCGCACGCACTTCGGTCGGCGTCCGTCCGAAGCGCCGGCGGAAGGTCCGGTTGAAATAGGACAAATCGGAGAAGCCGCATCGATAGGCTATGTCCGATATCTTTTCGCCGGCGCGGTGAGGTCCAACCAGGAGCCGCTGCGACAGGCGCAGGCGCAATTCCAGCACATGCTCCGAGAAGCTTTGGCCGGTGTCCTCCAGCAGCCGATGCACATAGCGCGGCGTGAGACCAAGCCGCGCTGCGACGGCTTCGGCGCTGAGCCCGGCGTCGAGATAATGCTGCGCGATGTCGTCGAGGATGGACTGCAGCCGCGCCGCCTTGACGCCGCGGCCCTCAATCAGATGGCGGCCATTCCTGTCGGCGCCCATGGCAGCTGCGACGAGATCGGCCAGATGCTGCCCGGTGAGAAAGCTCACGTCTTCCGGCACGTGATCGACAACCCGCTCATGGGCTTCCAGCAGGCCGACGATCAGCTGCGTCACGCCAAGATTGCGCTCGAGCACCGTCGGTGCGAGTCTGCGCGTCCTTCGATCGGACAGTCTGCAACAGCGAACCGGGGATCTGCACCACCCAGGTGTCGCTCTCGAGCGCGCAGCGGCCGAAATGTGGACGCACCGCGTCGAAGATGACGCCGTCGCCGGGCTCGAGCACGCGTTCGATCTCGTCCTGCTTCACCACCATGCGGCCGCTGCGGGTGATCAATAGCCAGACGCCTTCCTCGCACTGGCGCGCGATGGGTGGCGAGCGGTGAAACGCTGCCCGCGAGCCGTAGACCTGGCCGAACACCGCCGGTCCTCCGACGCACAGATCGACCTTGCCGCGATAGGGGCCTTCCGTCTCGCTCACAAGATCGAGTTGAAACAGGCCGCGAACCAGGGTGTCGCGAAAATGTTCGAAGCGCGCTTCTGCCGGTAACGCGTCGGTCGAAAAGGAAAAGCGCATGAGCCCCTGCCTGCGCGCGCCGTCACTTCACTGGAGTCCTGACAGTGTGTTCAGCCCGCTCCAAGAAGCAAGCTTTTGGTTTTTGTAATCTTGCGGAGCAATGCCGATTTTCTCATCCGCGCTCTGAAGCGTTTCTGAAGCAATCTAAAGCCTATCTCAATGAGGTCAGGCTGACCGCCCGAGCTATAAAAAACTGCATCAAGCGAACTCATGTTGGAAGGGCCTGCACATGCCGCGCTATCTTCCGTCTCTTCTTATCCTTGTCGCTTCACTCTTCGCTTCCGGCGTTACAACGGCGCAGGCGCGGCCGGACACCTGGGTCGCGCCGAACGGCAGCGACGCGGGAACTTGCGTCAGTACGGCTCCGTGCAGAACCTTCGCCTACGCGTACACGCAAACCAGCGTCAACGGCTCGATCAATGTCGCCGCGCCGGGAAGCTACGGCCCGCTGACCATCAGCAAAGCGATCAGCATCGTCGCGGATGGCGTCCAGGCGGCGATCCTCACCGCCGCCGGCGGCGCGGCCATCAAGGTGCAGGCCCCCGGCGCCATCGTCTCGCTGAGTGGGCTCACCATCGACATGCGAGGCAGCGCCAATGACGGGATCTCCTTCGTGTCGGGAGCAGCGTTGCATGTGCACCGGAGCGTGATCCGCAAAGCAGGCGTGGGATCAGCGTCACGCCAGCCTCCGGAAATATCGAGCTCTACATCGCGGATACGACAATTACCGATGGCCTGGGCATTGACGCGACCGGTATCGATGTTCGACCGACAGGAAATGCGGCCATCAAGGCGGTGATCGCGCGCACCCGGGTTGAGAACAACGACTACCACGGCATTATTTTCAACGGCTTCGGGACGACCGGCGCCATCGCTGCCACCGTGAGCGACAGCGTCGTGGCCGGCAACAATCAACTAGGTATCGCCGCGCATGATGACATCAGCGGCGGAACAAGATTGGTGGTCGAACGCTCGGCTGCGGTGAACAGCAGCGGCATCGGCACTGCCATTTTGGCGAATGGCGCCGGCACGACCATATGGATCGGCAACTCGACAGTGAGCGGAAACGAAAACGGGCTGTTCGCGCAAGCTGGTGCCGCGATCAGGTCCTACGCGACCAACAAGGTGAACGGCAATGCCAATGACGGCGCAGCCACCAGCACCGTCCTGATGAAGTAGCGCGACGAATTCATTCGCAGGAGAGCCTCAAATGCTGCACCATTCATTACGGCTTCGCATCCTCGCCATCGCCTTCGGGTTGCTGGCCGGCGTTGCAACGGCGCAGGCGCGGCCCGACACCTGGGTCTCGCCGGACGGCAGCGATGCCGGAACCTGCCTGATCACCGCGCCGTGCCGGACTTTCGCTTATGCGCACGGGCAGACCAACAATAACGGCTCGATCAATGTGCTGGCCTCGGGAAACTTCGGCGCGCTGACCATCACCAAGCCGATCAGCATCGTGGCGCAGGGCGCGGAAGCCGCGATCGTCGCGGCACCGGCGGCGCGGGGATCATTGTGCAGGCGGGCCCCACCGCCGTCGTCTCGTTGCGCGGCCTGACGATCGACATGCGGGGGACAGACAACCCCGGGATCTCCTTCGTGTCCGGAAACACCTTGCACGTGCGCGATTGCCTGATCCGCGGGGCCAGCATTGGAATCGAGTTCATTCCCGCCTCGGGGATCACCAAGCTTTACGTCGTCGATTCGGTGATCTCCAACTCCGGCGATACCGGCATCCACGTTCAACCAACCGGCAGCGCGGAGGCCAAGATCATGGTGGACCGCGTCCGGATGGAAAATGCCATGTTCCATGGCATCGTTGTCACGGGCCACACCACCACCGGCTCGATCACCGCGACCGTGCGCGACAGCATCGCGTCCGGCGGCTTGGGCACGGGAATTTCCGCCAATGACGCCGGCGGCGGCACCACCCGTATGATGGTCGACCGCAGCGTGAGCCTGAATAATTTTCACGGCGTCGGTGTTGGCGGCGCCAATTCGACGATCTGGATCGGGGATTCCACCGTCAGCGGAAACGCGGGTTGGATTCGTATCCGGCGGCGGCGCCAGCGCCTCTTATGGGACCAACAAGGTCAACGGCAACGGCACCGACGGCGCGGCCACCACGACGGCCGCACACAAGTGAGGCGAGCGTGGGTCTCCATCTGCGCTGCCGTCGATCAACAACCAGGGAACTGACGATGAACAAAGCTGTTACGCCGCGCGCGCTATTCGTTGCTGTTGCGGTGACCGCGCTCGCCGCAGTGTCGCTTGGTCCAGCCGCGCAAGCTGTGACCGACACCGAGTTTCGATATTCATCCGCTCAGCGCGGCTACTTCATGATACCGGCGTCGGCGCTGGTCCCGGACTCGAACACGACGCCGTATAGTCTTCAGGGCGGCTTCAAGCTTGTTACAAGCTCCGCGTCTCAGATCTGCTTTTACGCGCCGGTGAATGTGCCCAACGGAGCAAGACTGACCGCGGTGCGGACCTGGTATGTGCGGCCAGCCAACCCGGATGTGTTTTTCGCACTACTGTACCGGGTCGGCGTCCCGGGCGGGCTGACCACCGAAATTGCGGCGGGGGGTCAAAGCACGCAGTTGCCGGTACGAAGTACGCTACGGGGTTGCCACCACCGCCGTAAACGACGGCCTGGAGATTATCGATAACCAGCGCTACGCGTACTTCCTGCAATATTGCATCGCCAACGACTCCGAAATCTACACCACGCGCGTCGAGTACAACTACCGCAACGCCGGCGACTAGGTCCGTGACAACGGCTGAACAATGTCGCCAGTGCCACCGGCCGTGAACGCTTGAGCGACGCTGGCATCGTCGCGCTGTGGCTTGTGATCTTTCCTCGTGCGATAGAGCGGCCTGAACAATTCAGCCAGCGCCACCGGCCGGGCACGCGTGAAGCGACGCTGGGCATCAGAGAGCCGTACGCTCTCGCTGGTGTTCATACGTCGCGGCGCTGATCTTCTGAGCGCCGCTCAGGCTTAAGGCGCCAGTCGCCCAGCAATAAAAGTGTGGTTCGGCGCTCTTTCTAATTAGCTGTCGCCGGGCGGCCCTAAAGGCCAACTGCAAATCTCCGGCGGCACGGGCCTATCATTGCCCGCACGAACGCAAACGGAGCAAACATGAGATCGAGCGCAGTGTTTGTCCTCGCCATCGCGGCCTTTGTGTTGCTCATGGTGTCGCTCTTGCCATCGCCGGCAGCCGCGGTCTGGTGCGCGGATTCTTCGCTTGGGGCGACCAATTGCGGCTACCCCTCATTTGAGGCCTGCCGGGCCGCGGTGAGCGGAGTTGGCGGCATCTGCACCCAGGCCGCCGGAAGCGGCCAACCTCGCCGGCGTTACCGTCCGAGCTGGTAGGGCCGGCAATCCAGGACCGGTGGGACCAAGGTCCAACGTGGCCAAAGCCGCGATTTGAATAAAATGCGGCCTCAAATTGCGAGGTCGTCATGTTGCGTTTGGGCCTGTGCTTGAGTGCCGCCGCTATGATCCTGATGGCCGAGGCACTCTTCTCGACATCCGCTGATGCTCAATATCGCCGTGGCGCTGCCGTTGGGCCGCGTGGCGGCGCGGTCGCTCACGGCCCGCGCGGTACCGCGGTTCGTGGCCCGCACGGTGGCGGTGCCTATCGCGGCGGCGGCTATCGTGGCGGTAGCTATCGCGGCTATTCAATCGCGGGGTCGCCTACGGCCCGCGCGGCGGTGCAGTTGCGTACGGACCGCGCGGTGTCGCGGCCCGCGGACCCGGCGGAGGCTACGGCTACAGCTCCAACGGCTACGGCGCCTATGGCTATCGCGGCCCCGGCTATAACGACTACGGCTATCGCGACGACAGGTATTATGACTACGGCTACCGCGGCGGCTACTCATCGCGCGGTGTTGCGTATGGCCCGCGCGGTGGCGCCGTTGCTTACGGCCCTCGCGGTGTGGCGGCCCGCGGACCCGGCGGAGGCTACGCCTATCGCGGCAACGGCTATCGCGGTGGGTATCGCCCTTATTGAGGCGCGCTCTCTCGCCGGCTCCTCGATCGCCGCGCGCGGTGCGCGTTGGCCCATAGGCCAATGTCTGGCGCCATTTCCGCTGGATAAGCTCGACGCGGATGGTGACCTCGCCAATGACGCAGAAGATCGCGAACCCTTTCGCGCGCCTGCTCGATCCGATCGACCGGGTTTCCGAAATTCTGTTCGGCCTGATCATGGTGCTGACCATCACCTCGACCTTCAGCGTGGTCAGCTCCGGGCCGCGCCGACGTGAAAACGATGGTGCTCGGTGCGCTCGGCTGCAATCTGGCGTGGGGCATTATTGATGGCTGCCTCTACCTGATGGGCTGCCTGAACGACCGGGCACGTGCCCCGCTGCTGATACGCGCGCTCCGCCGTACGACCGGATCGAGGCGAGGCAAACCAGATGGTTGCCGATGCGCTGCCTGCCCGAAGTCGCGGCGGCGCTTTCCGAGCAGGAGCTCGACCAGGTGCGGCACAAGCTGCTGGGTCAGCCTGAGATCGTCTTGAAGCCAAGATTGTCGAAACAGGACTTGCTTGCCGCATTCGCGATAGCCGTCCTGGTGTTCCTGTCCACGTTTCCGGTGGTCATTCCGTTTTTCTTTTTCCAGGACGCGCAGTTCGCGCTGCGCATCTCGAACGCCGTTGCGATCGTGCTGCTGTTCATGTGCGGCTACCTGCTGGCGACAGACAATTGGCGGGCGGCCATGGCTTATCGGCGGCGCGATGGTCGTGCTCGGCTGCGCACTTGTCGCGGTTGCGGCCGCTCTTGGTGGGTGAACTTGGCGGGTGATGAGGGCCAGATGAAATTATTGCTCGAGGAAATTCGTCACAACCGGCTGCTCTGGCTGCTGGTGTTCGTTCCGGTGCTGTTTGTCGCAATGGCGGCAAAGCCGGAGGCGCATGGGCTGCTGTTCGTGCTTTCGATCCTGGCCATCGTTCCGCTCGCCGCGCTGCTCAGTCATGCCACCGAGGCCGTTGCGGCAAAGACCGGCGACATGGTCGGGGGGCTGCTCAACGCCACGCTCGGTAACCTGACGGAGATGGTCATCGCGCTGACTGCGTTGTACGCCGGTCAGTATGTTCTGGTGAAGGCGTCGATTGCCGGCGTCATCGTGACGAATGCATTGTTCATGCTCGGTGCGTCATTCCTGCTCGGCGGGCTCAAGCATCATGTGCAGGACTACAACCGCAACAACGCGCGGCTGCAGGGCGGTCTTTTGTTTCTGGCCACGATCGCGCTGCTCATTCCATCGCTTCTGAATGACCTTCCGGCGGATAACGATGGTTCGTTCATCCAGACGCTCAGTCTCGGCCTGGCCTTCCTGCTGATCGGCTCCTATGCGCTGGGCATGATCTTCACCTTGAAGACGCATCGGGAGTTTTTCGGCTCCAGCAGCCATGCCGAAGCGGGCGACGTCGTCTGGCCGATGAAGCTGGCGCTTGTCACTCTTGCTGGCGTGACGGTGCTGGTTGCGCTGGTCAGCCATGTGTTTGTGGAGTTGGTCCAGCATGCCGCCGAGATCTTCGGCATGACGCCGGCCTTCGTCGGTTTCATCGTGGTGGCGCTGGTGGGCGGCGCGGCCGAGATGACGGCGGCATTTTCGGCCGCGCGGAAAAACCGGCTCGACCTCAGCGTCGGCATCGCGCTCGGCAGCGCCTCGCAGATCGCGCTATTCGTTGCGCCGGTGCTCGTTATCGTCAGCTACTTCGTCGGCCCGAGCCCGATGGACCTCGAGTTCTGGCCGGCTGCGATTGCGATGATGCTGATTGCGACGATGACCGCCGTGATGGTCACCAATAGCGGGCGCTCGGCATGGTTTATCGGCGTGCTCGTGCTCAACATCTATCTCGTGTTCGCCATGACGCTCTATCTTCTGCCGTCGCCGCAATAGGTGGAGACCGCGCGCGTGAGGGTGCTGCGTTTCGTTACGACCCTGCTGCTGGCCGGATGCGCCGGCGGCGTTGTCGCGCAAGCCCACAAATGCGCAGCAGGCGGCCAACGGTCCGCCCATCAGCTTCGGGGGCAGGGGCTTCGGCGGTGCCGAGGCCGCAGCGACGCCGCCGGCGCAGGACCCTGAGACACTCCACTTCAGCATCAAGGCTGGAGCGGCCACCGACTATATTTATCGCGGCACGACGCTTGTCGGACCGCAAGCCCGCTGTCGGCGGGGTGTTCGAGGCGACCTACAAGCAGTTCTACACCTGGGCATCGGTCGCCAGTGTCCGCCTGCCGACCCAGCCCGCCGCCGAACTGGCCATCAGCGGCGGCGTCAGGCCCACATTCGCCGGAATCGATTTCGACCTCGGCGTCACCTATTTCGCTTATCCGGGCGAAGCACTCCCGAGCAACGGCATCAACTATTGGGAAGCGGCGCTGCGAGGCGATTTCAAGATCTCGGAGTCGTGGCGCGCCGCCGGCGGGCTTTGCGTATTCGCCCGACGTCTCAAACACCGGAGCGTGGAGCTCCTACGCCGCGGCCGGCCTTGGCTATGACGTGCCCGCGCGATTTCCTGCCCGGCGATCTCGGCGTGTCGGTCACCGCGGCCGCGGGCTATTCGTGGTTCGGCAGGCAGTCGCCGGCGCTCGGCGGCTTTGCCTTGCCCGACTATCTCAACTGGCACGCCGGCGTGACGCTGACCTACAAGCTTCTCAATCTCGATCTGCGCTACTACGACACCAACCTGACGCGCGAAGATTGTTTCGTTTTTACCGGCGACCCCGGCGCCACGCCTGGCGGCAGCCGTCAACCCGATCACCAATCCCGGCGGACTTCGATCGAACTGGTGCGGGGCTACTTTTGCCGCCAAGCTCTGGGTCGCGCTGGATGATGCGATGTTCCGGCCGCCGGCACGGTAGTGGCGAAGTCGGTGTCAGCCTTCGAGCTCCGGCTCACTGATCAAGGCGCGGTCATTGTATTTGTTTCACGATCCGCCGCGTGAAAATGCCGGGTCCGTGCCCGTCCGATGAGGTCCAGGCGGCGAGCAACCTGCCCAAGCGGTCCGCAGCCACGACCGGGAATTTTTGATCGCCCTGCGTCGTGATGTTGATGCGAAATTCGCTTTCGCTCTTGGCGCCGGCCGCGTTGAAGGCCTGGCCATACACGCCGTAACCCGGAGCCGTTTTGTTCGAACGAATGCCACGCCACCACGAAGCCGCCGTCACTGAATGCGGAGACGCTTAGAAAGGATTGAAAGAATTGTTTCCAGGCGTTCATGAAGAACTCTCCGCCGCGTTTGGCGCCTGCTGACGAAAACTGTTGGCCGCGGACCCCATAGTGGTTGGAACCGACCTGGCTGGTCGTCGAATGTTGGCGCCAGACGACAACAAAACCACCGTCGCTCAGTCCAACCGCGGCTGGCAATACCGTGCTGCCGCCACCGTTTTCACTGACCTGGAATTCTCCGCCCATCTTTCTTCCGGACAGATCGTAACGCTGGGCAAATAGTTCTAGGTCGTCGTCGCCGGAGACGGCCCACACCACGACGAAACCTCCGTCAGCAAGCGCGGCAACGGCAGGCCCGATATTCGAAAAAGGAGCGACCATGAACTCGTTGGTGACCGGCCGCGCTCAGTAAATCGTAGAGCCGCCCATTAATGCCGGCGCCCGGATCCCAGGCGACGATGAAGCCGCCATTGGCGAGCGCAGCGACAGTTGGCCGACGGCTGCCCTTCGCTGCGGCAATTTTGACTTCACCGCTACGCTCGAGCCCGCCCGCCGTGAATACCGTCGCGTATATAAAGAAGGAGATCCCGGTCGCCAATCCAAACCACGACGAAGCCTCCCATCGGCGAGACCGGCCACTTGCGGCCTTTGTTGATCGCCGGCCGTAGTCTCGCTGATGTGCTTTTCGTCACCGATCTTGGCGCCGTTCTCCGTGTAGCGCTGGCCATAGATGCCGTATCCCGAACCATCCTTGCCGAACGAAGCCCACACCACGATGTAGCCGTTGGCGAGCTTGGCAATCGCCAAATCTTCCTGGACGCTTTGCGTGAATGTATTGGCCTGGACTTCCGGCGCTGCCTTCGCTGGCAAAGCCGTCAGCAGCATCATCATCGCGACGGCACAGGCGGAAGACGAGACAGGGCAATCGCATGAGGTCCCGCGCGATCATTGTATTTGTTTCACGATCCGCCGCGTGAAAATGCCAAAGTCCGTTCGCGTCAGCTGAGGTCCATGCGGCGAGCAAGCCTGCCCAAGCGGTCCGCAGCCACGACCGGGTATTTCTGATCGCCCTGTGTCGTGATGTTGATGCGAAATTCGCTTTCGCTCTTGGTGCCGGCAGCGTTGAAGGCCTGGCCATACACGCCGTAACCGGAGCCGTCCTGGTCGAACGACATCCACGTCACCACGAAGCCGCCGTCACTGAATGCGGAGACGCTTGGGGCGGATTGATAGAATTGTTTCCAGGCATTCATGAAGAACTCTCGGCCGCGTTTGGCGCCTGTTGACGAAAACTGTTGGCCGCGGACCCCATAGACGCCGGGACCGGCCTGTCCGGCATCCGGATTTTGGCGCCAGACGACAACAAAACCACCGTCGCCCAATCCAACCGCGGCTGGTGATATGCTGCCGCCATAGCCTTCACTGACCTGGAATGAAGGGCCCGCCCGCCTCCCGGACAAATCGTAACGCTGGCCAGATATTTCATCGTCGGACCACAATGCGACGAAACCTCCGTCAGCAAGCGCCGTAACGCCAGGCCAGGATTGCCACACCGAGTTATCAGCATAGACCGCAAACTCATCGCTGACCGGCCGCGCTTGCTGAAATCGTAGATCCGTCCATGAATGTCGGCCTGACCTGGCTGGCCGACGTGCGGATCCCAGACGACGACGAAGCCGCCATTGGCGAGCGCAGCAACGGTCGGCCCACGGCTCCCCTTCGCTGCGCCAAGTCTGACTTCGCCGCTACGCTTGAGGCCGTTTGCCTTGAATACCGCCGCGTATATATCGAAACCGGCGGAGGCTTGATACCCGTCCAAACCACGACGAAGCTTCCATCGGCGAGACCGGCCACGCGCGGCCTTTGTTGATCGCCGGCCGTAGATCTCGCTGATGCGCAGCTCGGCACCGAGCTTGGCGCCGTCCAAGGTGTAGCGCTGGCCATAGATGCCGAAACCCAACCCATCCTGGCCGTTCGAAGACCACACCACGACGTAGCCGTTGGCGATCTTGGCAATCGCCGGCTCTTTCTGGTCGCCTTGCGTGAATGTATTGGCCTGGACTTCCGGCGCTGCCTTCGCCGGCAAAGCCGCCAGCAGCATCATCATCGCGATGGCGCAGGCGGAAGACAGACGGGCCAATGGCATGAGGTTCGGCGCGATCATTGTATTTGTTTCACAATCCGCCGCGTGAAAATGCCAAAGATCCATTCGCGTCAGGTGAGGACCATGCGGCGAGCAACCTGCCCAAGCGGTCCGCAGCCACGACCGCGTTTTTTTGATCATTCAGTGTCGTGATGCTGATACGAAATTCGCTTTCGCTCTTGGTGCCGGCGGCGTTGAAGGCCTGGCCATACACGCCCCAGCCGGAGCCGTCCTGTTCAAACGAACTCCACGCCACCACGAAGCCGCCGTCGCTGAATGCGGAGATGCTTGGGAAGGCTTGAGCGAGGGGCTTCCAGGTATTCACTTCGAACTCTGCGCCGCGTTTGGCACCTGTTGGCGAGAATCGTTGGCCACGGATCCCGTCGGTAACGTTGGGATAAGTCCCCTCTAATTGCTCCCAGACGACAACAAAACCACCGTTGCTCAGTCCAACTGAGGCTGGTGATACCTTGCTGCCGCCACCGCTTGTTGATCACTTTGAATGATGGCCGCCCACCCAAACTCCCGGAGGAAATCGTACACGCTGGGCAAACAGGTCATGGGTTACCGAACCACACCGCGACGAAACCTCCGTCAGCAAGCGCCGCAACGGCAGGCCAGGATTGTATGCATTTTTGATAGCATACGACCACGAAGTCATCGCTGACCGGCCGCGCTCGTGAATCGTAGAGTCCGCCCATGTAATGCCGGCCTGAGATGGTTGGCCGAATTGCGGATCCCAGATGACAACGAAGCCGCCGTTGGTGAGTGCAGCGACATGTAGGCCGATAGGTGCCCTGCGCCGCGCTAATTCTGACTTCGCCGCTACGCTTGAGTCCGTTCGCTCTGGAATACCGTCGCGTATATAAAGAAATCGCCGGAGGCTCGACCCCTTCCAAACTACGACGAAGCCTCCATCGGCGAGACCGGCCACGCGCGGCTTTAGTTGATCGCCGGCCGTGGTCTCGCTGATGTGCAGCTCGGCACCGATCTTGGCGCCGTTCTCCGTGTAGCGCTGGCCATAGATGCCGTATCCCGAACCATCCTGGCCGGCCGAAGCCCACACCACGATGTAGCCGTTGGTGAGCTTGGCAATTGCCGGCTCTTCCTGGGCGCCTAGAACGAATGTATTGGCCTGGACTTCCGGCGCTGCCTTCGCCGGCAAAGCCATCAGCAGCATCATCATCGCGACGGCACAGGCGGAAGAGAGACGGTGCAATGACATGAGGTTCACTCGGTTCGTGCCAGAGTAGAACCAGGGACGGGTTCCCGCAATCAAGCCGGTCGGGATGCGGCCGTGATGGAACTTAACGTCATGCGAGTGGCGTTTCGTTTCCGCATGTCGCTAGAGTGTCATTGTCCGAAGCGGCGCGGCGGCTTCCGCCGCTTTTCTACTTTTCTACATTGGAGAGTGATGATGAAGATCGTGGCTATTGCTGGCCTGACGATAGGCTTGCTGTTCGGCTCCGCGTCCGCTCAAGCGGCCGGCATCGTCATCACCGACGCGGAAATCGCAGCGGGTAAACTCACGGTTCAAGGCAAGAGCCCGAGCGCCAATCAGGCAGTCGAGCTGGAGCAGGGACAATTTACAGTTCAATCCGACGCGAGCCGAAACTTCACCTTCAATGTGGTGTATGTGCCGGCCGACTGTATCGTGCGCGTCACGGCCGGGTCGTCGGGCAGAAACGTCGCCGTCGCCAATTGCGCCGTGGGGCCCCGCCAGGGCGCGAATGTGTCGGGCGGTGGAATCTTGGTCTCGGCAGGTTACGTTCCCATCGGCCGCTGCCGGCAACTTGAGGCGTCAATTGCTGGCTCGAAGGCGGGCGAAGCAGTGATGTTCTCGGTTCAAGGTGCCCTGCAAGACGGAATAATTATTTACGGCGCACGAGTCCCCAGCGACGGCCATGTCACCTTCAATGTTTGCAATTTCAGCGGCGTGGCGCAGGCCGCCATTACGAACCTTCCGGTCCACGTCATCACGTTCCCCTGACCGCCCTGTGCGGCGTCGCGGATGGGGGGCTCATCCCGGCTTACCTCGGTTGCTCGCTTTTGTATGCCCGCGTTCTGCCTGGGTTTTCGCAGCCCCGTGAAACCAGCCGTGCTGCTCTGCAACATTTGCGTAGATCGCCCGGCCGGTTCGGCGTTATAGCCGCGCGCCTCATATTGCATTGCAACAAAGCAAGGCAGCCCCCATGTCCGCAATCGCAGCCGTCAACGGCTCGGCCCGCTCCGAGCTCAGTCAACCTGTGGCCAGCTTCTGGACGCTCACGCTCGGCAGCATCGGCGTGGTCTATGGCGACATCGGCACCAGCCCGCTCTACGCCATTGCGCGAATCGGTCAACGCCGCGGCCGGCGCCGGCGGCGCCGCCAACGAACCGGTCGTGCTCGGCATCCTCTCGCTGATCGTCTGGGCGCTCATCATCGTCGTCACGGTCAAATACGTGCTGTTCCTGCTGCGCGCCGACAATCACGGCG
Source organism: uncultured Alphaproteobacteria bacterium (assembly GCA_963788805.1). Classification (GTDB taxonomy): domain Bacteria; phylum Pseudomonadota; class Alphaproteobacteria; order Rhizobiales; family Xanthobacteraceae; genus Pseudolabrys. The sequence goes on along the minus strand of CAWBHU010000009.1, from coordinate 3,439 downwards.
AAGGCGGCACGCTGGCGCTGATGGCGCTGGCGCGTCGCGCGTCGTCTCGCGCGGCGGCTCGCCGATCATCTGGCTCGGCATTGTCAGCGCCGCGCTGTTCTACGGCGACGCGATCCTGACGCCGGCGCTCTCGGTGCTGTCGGCGGTCGAAGGGCTCAAGATCGTCACGCCGGCGTTCGAGCCTTACGTCGTGCCGATCACGGTCGTGATCCTGGTCGCGCTGTTCGCGGTGCAATCGCGCGGCACGGCGAGCGTCGCGGCGTTCTTCGGCCCGATCACGCTGGTCTGGTTCATCGCGCTGGCGATCGGCGGGCTGTGGCACATCGCGCAGAATCACCAGCGTGCTGTTCGCGCGTTCAATCCGACTCTATGGCGTCGGCTTCCTGCTCGATCACGGCGTCATCGGCCTGGTCACGCTGGGCGCGGTGTTCCTGGTCGTCACCGGCGCGGAGGCGCTCTACGCCGACCTCGGCCATTTCGGCCTGAAGCCGATCCGCTTCGCGTGGCTGTTCGTGGTGCTGCCGGCGCTCACCCTCAATTATTTCGGGCAGGGCGCGCTGGTGCTGGCCAATCCCGAAGGCGGTCGAGAACCCGTTCTTCCTGCTCTATCCGGACTGGGCGCTGCTGCCGATGGTGCTGCTCGCCACCACCGCGACCGTGATCGCCAGCCAGGCGGTCATCACCGGCGCCTATTCGCTCACCCGACAGGCGATCCAGCTTGGCCTGCTGCCGCGGCTCGAAATCCGCCACACCTCGGCGGCGCAGGTCGGGCAGATCTACATGCCGCGGGTCAACTGGCTGCTGCTCGCTCGGCGTGCTGCTGCTGGTCGTGCTTGTTCCGCTCGTCGAGCGCGCTCGCCTCGGCTTACGGCATCGCGGTCACCGGCACGATGGTCGTCACCGCCATGCTGGCGTTTGTTGTCGTCTACAAAGTCTGGCGCTGGCCGCTTTGGCTGACGGCGCTGCTGGTGGTGCCGTTCCTGCGTCATCGATCTGGTGTTCCTCGGCGCCAATCTGCTCAAGGTGCTCGACGGCGGCTGGGTGCCGCTGGCGCTCGGCGGCCTCATCATGGTGGTGATGTACACGTGGCGGCGCGGCAGCCGCATCGCTGTTCGACAAGACCCGCAAGACCGAGATGCCGCTCGAAATCGCTGGTCAGCGCCTCGAGAAGCAAGCCGCCGCTGCGCGTTCCGGGCACCGCCGTGTTTCTCACCGGCGATCCCGATCTGCGCGCCGACCGCGCTGCTGCACAGCCTCAAGCACTACAAGGTGCTGCACGAGAAGAACGTCATCCTCACCGTCGAGACCGTCGACGCGCCGCGCGTCGATGCCGACGAGCGTGTCACATCGAGCCGCTCGGCGAGACCTTCTCGCGCGTCGTGCTGCGCTTCGGCTTCATGGAGACGCCAAACGTGCCGCAGCGCGCTGGCGGTGGCGCGCAAGCTCGGCTGGCAGTTCGACATCATGTCGACGTCGTTCTTCCTGTCGCGCCGGCCGTCAAGCGGTCGGCGCACGTCCGGACATGCCGCGCTGGCAGGACCGGCTGTTCATCGGGCTCGCCCGCAGCGCGAACGACGCGACCGACTATTTCCAGATCCCGACCGGCCGGGTGGTCGAGGTCGGCACGCAAGTCGCGGTGTGATGCAGAGCGGATCGGTGCGCTGTCTGATACCGTTTATACGAAGGGCCGGAGAAAGGTTCCCAAGCGCCTAGGGTCTGTTACGGCGGGCGGCTCGTAATGTTTTTCTTAAGCTTTCTAAAGCTTTTCTCAATGCGGCAGGCGGGACAGCCCCAAGCTATAAAAGCAACGACGCCTTCATGCAATCGCCGTGTCGGGATCGTCAGGTCACCGACAAATAACTCGCGGCGATGCAACGTTTCCCGGCGGGCCTTTCGCAATCAAATCGAGGGATGGCTAATAAATGAACACATCTGTCACTGTCCGTCGTGCCGCGCTGGCGATTGCTGGTCTTCTGGCAGTTATATCTTTTGAGCAGCGGCGCAATGGCCATCACCGACGACGTTTTCAGATATTCGACGGTGAAGACCGGACACCTGGTCCTGTTGCCGGCGGCGTTCTTGCCATCAAATACCAAAGATCGCGTCAGCAATGGCGGCGCCATCCGTCCGATAACGGCCGGTCAGCACTGCTGGAGCGCGCCGGTAAACCTGCCGCACGGCGCGAAAATGACCGCGCTTGCGCTATGGTATCAACTGGAGGCCGGCGACACGGCCTTCGTTCAGTTCATTCGCCAAAAGCTGTCAGACGGTACGCAGGTCATCATCGGCAGCGAGGGCCTTCCCGTGACGAACGGCGTGCACAGACCGGCCAATCTGCCGATCACCGATGCGTCTCTGCAGACCGTCAGCAACGCCGCATACGGCTACTTCGTCAACGTGTGCTTCAGTGAAAACGGAGCCGGCACCGCGTCCGTATTCCGCGGCGCGCGGATAACCTATCACTGCGCCGACGCCGGCGATTAAGTCGCCCGGCTCCGCGCGCGGTTGAAAAAGATTGGCTGATGTCGCTCGAGCGGACCGCGCGCTCAAGCGGCCGCTGCAGCATCGACATAACTCAGAGCGATCTTATCGGGCAATTGAGCGCGAGCCACTTTTCATAATCGGCTTTGATCGCGGCCTTTGCTTCTTCAAGCGTGGGCTCGGTACCGTTGAGCTGCAGACCCTGCCGGTGGCCGTACAGGTGAAAGTGCCAGTCCCAATGACCCTTTAAGGGTCGCTTTCGCGACGCGTCATGCGCCCGATGCGGACGTCCTCGACCACGCAGTAATCGTCTTGATCGTTATCCCAAGGCTCGGGTTTGCGGCCTTCAATGAGGTGCTGCTTGCGCCAACGGCGGAGGAAAAGAGCCATAGCAAACGATCACTGGTTGGCCCTCTCTGCGTTATTGCGTGTCCCGATAAAATGATTAGCGACGCCCGCTCGCGGAGTCTAGCATCGATTTCGTGTACTCAGTCGGCGCTTCCCGTCTTCGCAAGTGCACTTTGCGAGACGCGCTCATATTCGACAGGCTATCCAGCCGTCTGCGCGCGCTCGCGGGAGGGGGCCCAAAGAGCACGAGTGAGATCGTCAGAAGAAGAAAATGCGAGTAGATCATTTCTTGTCGCAGGGCCAAGCTTTTTGGAGCGCATCGATAGTTCGTACTTCGAACTGTTCATGCAGCCTTGCCGGGTGGTCTTTCATGAACTTAACGACAATTCCGATGGCCTGCCCCACAGTAAACTCATCGGGAGTACAGAATTTCAGCACGTCGGTCAGTACAATTCCCGCGTGGAACAATGCACCGACCTTTGCCGACGCAAATTCCTTCAAGGTAAATCGCCGTAAGATCACCGGGGCGACCTGGCTCAACGGCACGATCGCAAGGCGCTAGCAAACTGTTGGCGTCAATTGGCGTACGGTTATATGCACTATTCGTGCT
>CAWBHU010000008.1:82500-166719 GCA_963788805.1 uncultured Alphaproteobacteria bacterium | reverse complement strand
CAACACCGCTGCGGTGGCCAAGATTCTCGGAATGGAGATCAAGAAGTAAGCGTTAGACTATGTTTCATAATGGACGTCGGGCATTGACGCAGCTCTCCCTATCCAATTCGACTGATAAGGAAAATGGCCATTCCTTACCAGTTAAAGAAACCGTCAACGCGCCCGGTACAGTCTTTAGATCGTGCCGGCCTGCCGAAACCGCGCAAAATCTTCGGATGAATAACCGAACTCGGTCAGGATCTCGAGGGTGTGTTCGCCATACTCGGGGGACTCTTGACCAGCTGGCTCGGTGTACGACTGAGTGTGAAGGGCTGACCGACAAGCTTGATTGATCCAAGCGCCGGCGAATTGACATTTTGCGCAATCTCGAGATGGCGAACCTGTGGGTCTGCGAAGGTCTGATCGATCGTATAGATTGGCCCGCACGGGATGCCCGCTCGATTGAGCCGCTCGACCACCACGCTGCTCGTCATCGTGCCGGTGATCTCGCCAATGAGCTTGTTGAGTTCGTCACGGTGGCTGCGGCGATCTTTCGGCGTCGCGTAGTTCGGGTGCTCGATCAGATCCTCGCGATCAATGGCCTTGCAGAAGCGGCGCCACATCACTGGAGTCGGCGCGATATTGACGTAGCCGTCCTTGGTCCGGAACGCACCCGTCGGCGCGCCAGTTGGATGGTTATTCCCGGCCTGACCCGCAATCTCGCCCGAAACCAGATAACGGGCGGCCTGGAAGTCGAGCATAAAAATCTGTGCCTGCAGAAGTGACGTTTGAACCCATTGGCCGTGGCCAGACGCCCGCGCTCGTGGAGCGCCACCAGAATTCCCATGGCAGCAAACACGCCTGCCGAGAGATCGGCGAGTGCGGTGCCCACCCGCATCGGACCCTGGCCGGGCTCGCCGGTCACCGACATCAGACCGGACATCCCCTGCGCGATCTGGTCGACTCCAGGACGGTCCCTATACGGGCCATCCTGGCCAAATCCGGAAATGCTCGCGTAGATGAGGCGCGGATTCACTTTGCTCAACGCTTCGTAATCGATACCGAGGCGCGTTTTCACGTCCGGTCGGTAGTTTTCGACGATGATGTCTGCGCGCTCTACCATGCGTCGAAGGATTGCCGCACCTTCCGCATCCTTCAGATTGAGCGTCATGCTGCGCTTGTTGCGGTGGAGATTTTGAAAGTCCGCCTCATGACGCGCCGAAAAATCGGTTTGCGTGGCCGCACCGCCCTCTTCAGGCATCTCGACCTTGATGACCTTGGCGCCCCAGTCCGCCAACTGACGAACGCAGGTGGGACCCGCGCGAACGCGTGTGAGGTCAAGCACGGTGACATCATCGAGGGCGGTGGACGCTGAAACTTGGCTCATGCGAACACTCAGGTTTGCAACGCAACATTCGGTAGTCGACGATATTCATGCATCGGACAGCCATCGCTCCGCAAGACGAGCAGTCATGCTTTGGCGTCCAGTTTATTGATGTAGCGCCAGGACCGGATACTCTCGCTCGGCAGGATGTCTTGCATGATCGGCAATTATGGGTGTGTGCGATGAGCGAAGGGCGACTGCTGGTCGAGAAGCGCGGAGCCGTCGGCTGGCTTGTTTTTGACAACCCGGCAAAACGAAACGCGCTCAATGCGGCGATGTGGCGCGGAATTCCCGAGGCCCTGGCAGCGATTCGGGGCCGATTCGGACGTACGCTGTGTCGTACTTCGCGGGTCCGGCACCAAGGCGTTCACCGCCGGAGCCGACATTTCCGATTTCGACAACATCCGCGCCGAACGTCCCACAGGGAAATACGAAAGCTTTCTCGATCAGGTCCTGGATGCGATCCAGGGAGCATCGAAGCCGTCGATCGCAATGATCCATGGCTTCTGCTTCGGCGGCGGGCTCGAGCTCGCGTTGGCCTGCGATCTGCGTTACTGCGGCACGTCTGCCCAGTTCGCCATTCCGGCCGCAAAGCTTGGCGTCGGCTACAACATCGAAGGCCATAAGCGTTTGCTTGAGACTGTCGGCCATGCGCGCGCTCGCGAATTCATGTTTTTGGGGCGGCGGTATGATGCCCAGGAGGCGCTCAATATGGGACTGGTCCACCGCGCCATGCCGGATGGGGAGCTCGAAGGCTTCATCGATGAGACAGTGAAGACGCTTTCGGAAAACGCGCCGCTGTCCATCGCCAATTCCAAAACGATCATCGAAGAGTTTGTGAAAGCATCGGGCGAGCCGGACCACGTCCGCATGAAGGCATCGATCGAGCGTTGCCGGAACAGCTCGGACCTTCAGGAAGGCCGCCGGGCTTTTGCGGAGAAACGAAAGCCTAACTTCAGCGGATCGTGATCAAGCACAGCGTCGGGCGCTCAGCCGTTGAGGCCCCGGCTGGCCAGACCGCCGTCGATCGTGACCACGGTGCCGCTGATATAGCTGGCGAGGTCGGAGGCGAGAAAGGCCACCATGTCCGCGATCTCCTGGGGCGTGCCAGGCCGGCCGAACGGCAGCGGCTTGTAGAAGTCGCGCCACTTGTCGGCATCGCCGAATTGGTTCTGCGCACGCTTGCGCATCAGCGCTTCGAGCCGTTCGGTCTCGACCGGTCCGGGGTTCACCCCGACGACACGGATGTTGTCGGCCGCAGAGGCCCCACCCAAGGTTTTCGTAAACGCGATCAACCCGGCGTTGCCGGTCGATCCCGCGATATAGGTGGCCTCCAGCCGCTCGCCCGCCACGCCCAGTATGTTGACGATGACCCCGCGCTTGCGAGCTTTCATCGCCTCATAAAAGGCGCGGGTCATGTTGATGTATCCGAACACCTTGAGGTCCCAGGATTGACGCCAGCGCGTGTCGTCGATTTCGGATAAGCGCCCGCCCGGGATGGCGCCGGCGTTGTTCACCAGAATGTCGATGTCAGAATGCGCCGCCACGAGCTCCTTGATCGCAGGATTTGCGGAAAGATCGAGCGCATGGGTGACGACACTGACGTTGTGACTGGCGGCGATCTCCTGACGCGCGGCCTCCAAGTGGCCGCCGTGCGTGACACGAGAATCAGGTCGAGCCCTCCCGCGCCAGCACTGCGGCGATGGCGCGCCCGATGCCTTTGGAGGCGCCAGTGATCAGGGCGGTTCGGCCGCCCAGGTTCAGGTCCATGATCTCTATTCCACCGTGATGTTGGCGGCCTTCACGACGCTGGTCCACAGCGCAAGCTCCTGGGCGAGCATCTTGGCGAAGTCCTGCGGGGTGCCGACCTTGATCTCAGCCCCGAGCGTGGCAAGGCGCGCACGCGTCTCCGGCGAGGCGAGGCTTTCGCCGAACGCTGTATTGAGCTTGTCGATGGTGGCAGTCGGCGTTGCGGCCGGCGCCACCACGCCGAGCCAGAACGGCGCGACCAGCTTGGGATAGCCCGCCTCCGCCGTGGTCGGCACGTCGGGCAATTTGGCAGTGCGTTCGGTACCCGCCACTGCCAGCGGGCGCAGCCTTCCGGACTGGATGTGCGGCAGGCTGGAGGTTATCGGGTCGGCGACCATCTGGACTTCCCCGGCGACTGCGGCGGTGAGCATGGGCGCTGTCCCGCGATAGGGCACATGCAGGATGTTGATGCCGGCTTCGAGCTTGAGCAGTTCGGCGAACAGGTGCGGCGAGGTGCCGAAACCTTGCGAACCCCAGGAAATCTTGCCTGTATTGGCCTTGGCGTAGGCCACAACCTCGGCCAGCGATTTCACTGGCAGGCCGGGGTGCACGGAAATGATCTGCGGCGTCTCGACAAGCAGCCCAACCGGCGCAAACGCCTTGGCCGGATCGTAGCCGATGTTCTTGTATACGGCCGGACCGGTCGTCAGCGCTCCGCCGGGGGTGATGAGGACCGTGTAGCCGTCGGGGTCGGCGGCCGCGACCATCTTCGCGGCGTTGCTGCCGCCAGCGCCGCCGCCGTGGTTCTCGATCACGACACTCTGACCAAGCACGGCGCCGAGCCGGTCTGCGATGACGCGCGCCAGCACGTCCACCGAACCGCCGGCAGGGAAGGGCACGACCATCTTGATAGGTTTGTTGGGATAGGCCTGAGATTGCGCATGCGCAGGGCCGATGCCCTGCAGAGCCCATCCGGCGCACAGCGTTGCCACAAGCAGGGCTTTCATCATTAGCGCGTCTCCAGTGGTTCAGCCATGTCGTGGTCATTCTATCCTGACATTTTCAGGATCACTCCCGAACTCTATCTGGATCGCAACTGGCAAGGAAATTCGACAAATCTATCCAATTCGAACTGATAAGGAATTACACAAAACCCTATCGGTGGTGCCAGCGCGAGTGGCGCCGTCACTTTCCAGGCGCGACGCAGGCGAGGGGTTCGCGGCCTCGCGCTGCTTTCGTCGAATACCTTGGCATTCCTTTTTGTAGCTTATCCGCCCACGACGCAGCTCACTCCGCCATCGACCGCTAGGATCTGACCGGTGATGTGCTTGCCAGCGGCTGACGCGAACAGCAACGCTGCGTCCTTAAGATCATCGTCGTTTCCGAGCTGCTGGAGAAGACATCGCTTCGGCCGCCGTCGGGGTATCGCTGATGCTGGCAGTCAGCATCTGGTTGTCGACGCTGTTCACGCACCTGCCGATCTAACGCCCGTACAGCGCATCCGGCAGCGCGGTCGCCAGCTGCGGCGCGAACCACAGCACCACCAGCGCGAACAGCTGGATCAGCACGAACGGAATAATGCCGACATAAATGTGCCGGGTCGTGATCTCCGGCGGCGCGACGCCGCGCAGGAAGAACAAGGTCGGGCCGAGCGGCGGGTGCATGTAGGAGGTCTGCAGGTTCACCGCCATCATGACGCCGAGCCAGACCGGATCGATGCCGGGCATCTTCAGCAGCGCCGCGCCGACGATCGGCACCACGACGAAGATGATCTCGAACGCATCCATCACGAAGCCGAGCAGGAACATCGCGACCATCACGGTGAGCACCGCGCCCGCCGTGCCGCCCGGCAGATTGGCGAGTGACCGCGCCACCATCTCGTCGCCGCCGAGCGCGCGGAACACCAGGCTGAACAAGGTCGCGCCGATCAGGATGCAGGAAGATCATCGCCGTGATCTGCGCGGTCTTCTCCACGACCGGCCGGATGATCGGCTTCAAGGACGTCTTGCGCGCGGCGAGCAGATACCGCGCCGACCGCGCCGATCGAGGCCGCCTCGGTCGGCGTCGCGATGCCGCCGAGGATCGAGCCGAGCACGGCGATGATGAGCGCAAGCGGAGCAATCAAGACTTCGATCAGCTTGCGCGCGAGCGCGATGCCGCGCGGCGCTTTCGGATCGGGCGGCAACGGCGGCGCCGCCTTCGGAAAGAAGAACGCGACCGCGCCGACATAGATGAGATAGAGCACGACCAGCGCGAAGCCCGGCAGCAACGCGCCGGCGAACAGGTCGGCGACGGTGAGCGAGCGCGGCGCGAAATTGCCCTGCGCGAGCTGCGCGGCCTGATAGGCATTGCCGAGCTGATCGCCGAGCAGGACCAGCACGGTGGCCGGCGGAAAAATCTGCGCGAGCGTTGCGGTCGCCGCCACCGTGCCCGCGGCAAGGCGCTTGTCGTAGCCGAAGCGCAGCATGGCCGGCAGCACGATCAGGCCCATGGTCACGACGGTGGCGCCGACCACGCCCTTTGCCGCGGCGAGCAGCGTGCCGACGATGACGACCGAGTACGCGAGCCCGCCGCGCACGCCGCCGAACATGCGGCCCATCGTTTCGAGCAAGTCCTCGGCGATGCGCGAACGCTCCAGCATCACGCCCATGAAGATGAAGAGCGGAATCGCCAGCAGCACGTCGTTGGTCATCACGCCGAAGATGCGCTGCGGCAGCGCGCCGAGGATGGCGAAGCTCATGGCGCCGGTGAGGTCGCCGATCACGGCGAAGGCGAGCGAGACACCGGCCAGCGTCAGCGCGACCGGATAGCCGACCATCAGCGCGGCGATCATCGCCACGACCATCAGAATGGCGAGGGTTTCAGCCACTCTTTTGATCCTGGAGAATCGCCGCCGACCGGATGATCTGCGCGACGCCCTGCAGCGCCATCAGCAGGGCGAACACCGGAATGAGGGTCTTGAGCACGAACACCAGCGGCAGCCCGCTCGCCTCCTGCGAGCGCTCGAAGATCGCCCAGGAGCGCGCGGCGTAAGGCGTCGAGAGCCAGAGCAGCGCCACCGCAAACGGCAGGAGAAAGACGACCGCGCCGACGAGATCGACCAGCGCCTTGGTCCGCGGCTTCGCGTCCGCGTAGAAAATATCGACGCGCACATGGCCGTTGATCTGTAGCGTCCACGCGGCGGCGAGCAGGAACAATGCGGCGTGCGCGTAGATCACGGTCTCGCTCGCCCAGATCGAGCCGAGCGAGAACAGGTAGCGCGCCACAACCAGCCCAAACTCCAGCACAACGACAATGATGACGAGCCACGCCGCTGCGCGGCCGATTGCGGCCGTCATTCGCTCAAGGCTGTTGGCAAGATTTCGCATGGCGAGGGAACCGCACACATGATGACACAAAGCGCGGGTCTCCGCTAAACTGCGCACATGTCCGGGCATGATCATCACGAGCACGATCACGAGCATTCCGAACTGTCGGAAACGCAGCTTCGGGTGCGTGCGCTGGAAAGCGTGCTGATCGAGAAAGGCTATGTCGATCCGGCCGCGCTCGACCTGCTGGTCGAGACCTATGAGAAGAAGGTCGGGCCGCGCAACGGCGCCCGCGTCGTCGCCAAGGCCTGGGCCGATCCCGACTACAAGGCGCGACTGCTGAAGGACGCGACGCCGGCCATCGCCGAGGTCGGCTATGCCGGCCGGCAGGGCGAGCACATCGTCGCGCTCGAGAACACGCCGAAGCTGCACAACATGGTCGTGTGCACTTTGTGCTCCTGTTATCCGTGGCCGGTGCTGGGGCTGCCGCCGGTCTGGTACAAATCGGCGCCCTATCGCTCGCGCGCCGTATCCGATCCGCGCGGCGTGCTGAAAGATTTCGGTGTCGACCTGCCGAAGGACACCGACATCCGCATCTGGGATTCCACCGCCGAGATCCGCTACCTCGTCCTGCCGATGCGGCCGAAAGGCACCGAGGGCTGGAGCGAAGAAAAGCTCGCCGAGCTGGTGACGCGTGACTCGATGATCGGCACAGGATTACCCGAAGCAGCCATGAACGGCGGACAGGACCTCGGCGGCACGCATGGCCACGGCCCGGTAAAGCCGGAGCCGAACGAGCCGGTGTTTCACGGCGACTGGGAGAAGCGCGCCTTCGCGCTCACGCTCGCCATGGGCATGCCGGGCGGCTGGAACATCGACATGTCGCGCTTCGCCCGCGAGAACCGCAAGCCGAACGAATATCTGGACATGACCTATTACCAGGTCTGGCTCGCCGGCCTGGAAACGCTGATGAAAGAGCGCGGCCTCGTCGCCGAAGACGAGATCGAGGCGGCCCGCGTCACTGCATCCGCCGAAGCAGGTCGCGCGCGTGCTCAAGCCCGAGGACGTCGCCAAGACCCTGCATCGCGGCGGCCCGACCGAGCGCGACACCAACACCAAGCCGGCCTTCGCGGTCGGTGACAACGCGTGCGCGCCAGGAACATCAATCCGCCGACCCACACGCGGCTGCCACGCTATGTGCGCGGCCATGTCGGCACCATCGAGCGCGTGCTCGGCTGCCACGTCTTTCCCGGACAGCAATGCGCTCGGCAAGGGCGAAGATCCCAAGTGGCTCTACACCGTGCGCTTCGACGGCCGCGAGCTGTGGGGCGACCAGGCCGATCCGACCACCCAGGTCTCGGTCGATGCCTGGGAGCCGTATCTCGAACGGGCTTAAGTCAATGGCACACGATCACGACCACCAGATCATGACCACGAACACGGCTCCGATCTCGACGAGATGACGCTGCGCGTGCGCGCGCTGGAAACGATCCTGCTGGAGAAGGGCTACATCGAGCCGGCCGCGATCGACGCGCTGATCGAGGCCTACGAGAAAAAGATCGGGCCGCGCAACGGCGCCCATGTCGTGGCGAAGGCCTGGGCCGATCCGAAATTCAAGGAATGGCTGATCAAGGACGGCACCGCCGCGATGGAATCGCTCGGTTATGGCGGCCGCTCCGGCAATCACCTGGTCGTGCTGGAGAACACGCCGAATGTGCACAACATGGTCGTGTGCACTTTGTGCTCCTGCTACCCGTGGGCGCTGCTGGGCCTGCCGCCGCTCTGGTACAAGTCGGCGCCCTATCGCTCGCGCACGGTCTCCGAGCCGCGCAGCGTGCTGAAGGATTTCGGCGTCGAACTGCCGAAGGACACCGAAATCCGCATATGGGATTCGACCGCGGAGCTGCGTTATCTGGTCGTGCCGATGCGCCCGCCCGGCACCGAAGGCTGGGATGAGGAAAAGCTCGCGCAGCTCGTCACCCGCGACAGCATGATCGGCACCGGATTCGCGAAACGCCCGGAGGATCTGCAATGAACGGCGCAGCCGACATGGGCGGCATGCACGGCTTCGGCCCGGTCGTGCCGGAGCCGAACGAGCCGGTGTTTCACGCCGACTGGGAAAAGAAGATCTTCGCCCTCAACATCGGCATTGGCGCGGCCGGCATCTGGAATCTCGACACCTACCGCTTCGTGCGCGAAAGCATCCCGCCGCCGCAATATCTCAACCTCAGCTATTACGGCCTGTGGGTCGAGTCGCTGCACAGGCTGATGCTGAGCTACGGCGTTGCGACGCCCGAAGAGATCGAGGCCGGCCACGCGATCGGAGCGGTGAAAAAGGCGCGAGCGGCCGGTGACCGCCGAACAAGTGCGCAATGTCGTGCATTGCGGCCATCCCTATGACCGCAACGCACGAACCGATGCGCTGTTCGCGCCGGGCGACAAGGTCCGCACCAAAAACATGCACCCGCACCATCACACCCGCCTGCCGCGCTACGCGCGCGGCCATGTCGGCGAGATCGTGCGCGTCGTCGGCTGTCATGTCTTCCCGGACAGCAATGCCCAAGAGAAGGGCGAGGATCCGCACTGGCTCTACACCGTGCGCTTCGACGGCCGCGAATTGTGGGGGCCGGACAGCGATCCGAGCGTCCGCGTCTGCATCGAGGCGTGGGAGCCTTATCTGGAGAAAGCGTGATGCCGCTCGATCCCCGCTCTGCGATGAAAGCCGCGATCTCCATTCCCGGCGTGCCGCGCGACCACGACGGCCCGGTGTTTCGCGAGCCGTGGGAGGCGCAGGCTTTCGCGATGACGCTGGCGCTCTACGAGCGCGGCCTGTTCACCTGGCCGGAATGGGCGGCGACTTTGGCCGACGAGATCAAGAAGGCGCAGGCGGGCGGCGATCCCGACACCGGCGAGACCTATTACCAGCACTGGCTCAATGCGCTGGAGCGCATGGTCGCGCACAAGGGCGTCACCGATCCGGCGACGCTCAAGCGCTACCATGACGCATGGGATCACGCTTCCGACCGCACCCCGCACGGCCAGCCGATCGAATTACGCCAGAGCGATTTCGTCGACTAAGGTTTTGACGAGCTCTGCCGCCGGCATCTGCCGCGCGCGCGTGACGCCACGTCCGGCCCAAAGCGAGAGATAATCCGCGACGCCTTTCTTGCCGGCTTCGCCGCGCATCGGACGCGTGAGATCGTTCTGCTGGCCGAACGGCAGGATGTCCTGCTCGCGCGCCAGATCGATGAATTTGTTTCGCAGGCCGCGTGCCGGACGGCCCGAATAGGCGCGCGTAACGACGGTCGTGTCGGCGCGGGCGTTCAGGATGGCCTGTTTGTAAATCGCGGGCGAGCCGCATTCCGGACACGGCAGAAAAGCGGTGCCGAGCTGAGCCGCGGCGGCGCCGAGCTTGAGCATCGCGGCGATGTCCTTGCCATCCATCAGCCCGCCCGACGCGATCACCGGCACCGACACGGCCTTCAGCGTGCCCGCGACCAGCTCGCGTACCGGCACCATCGATTGCTCGAACGGCTTGAGGAACGTGCCGCGATGCGCGCCGGCCTCCTCGCCCTGGCACACGACATTGTCGACGCCGGCGTCGGCCAGCGCCTTCGCCTCTTCCACCGTCGTCGCGGTGCCGGACGTCAAAATCCCGGCTTTGCGCATTCGCGCCAGCGCATCGCGGACTCGGAATGCCGAACGTGAAGCTGAACACCGCCGGACGCGCCTCGATCACGGCGGCGAGCTGGTCGTCGAACGGGCTGTGCGGATTGGGCGGCAGCACCGGCGGCGGCAGGCCAAGCTCGGCATGCACGCGCGAGACAAGCTCGAGCATCGGGGCCGGATCAACCTTGCGATCCGGCTCGTAGCCGCCGGCGAACAGATTGATCGCGAACGGCTTTCCCGTCAGCGCGCGGACCTGTTTTGCCGCATCGAGGATCTGCTGCGGGGTCGAATAGGCGCCGCCCCACGAGCCGAGCCCGCCGGCATTGGACACCGCCGCCACAAGCTCAGGCGTGCCGGCGCCGCCCGCCATCGGCGCGAGGATGATGGGATGCTCGATTCCAAGCCGGCGCAGGAAATCGCTCATGCGGCAAGGCTACTGCCGTGGCGATGGAGCGCAATTCGTATCTGGCGAGGCCAGCCTTCGTCAGGCGCCGAGCAAGCGCTCGCTGGCGAGGTAACCGGTCAGCAGCGCCGCGCCGAACAGCACGATCAGCACGGCCGCGCCGGTCTCGATCAAACGCAGCAGGATCATGCCGGGACCGGGCTTTGCGGCGGCAAAGCGCGCCGCAGCGCCGCGCGCAGCAACGGCAAAAACCGCGATGGCGGCGACCGTGATCGCCGTGCCGATACCCATGGCGAAGGTCGAGACGACGCCGAGCCAGAACAGGCCCTGCGCCAGCGCGAACACCAGCACCAGGATCGCGCCTGAGCACGGCCGCAGCCCGACCGCGACGATCGCGGCAAGCCCGCGGCGCATCCAGTCGCGGCCCTTCAGCTCGGCGGGCTCCGGCGCGTGCGCATGACCCCAGGCATGACCGTCATCGTGGTCGTGTTCATGGTGGTCGTGGGCGTGATCATGAGCGTGGTGATGATCGTGCCCATGGTCATGATGATCATGCGCATGATGCGTGATGGTGCTCGTGAGCGCGCTCGCCGCGCAGCAGCTTGATCAGCGCGCCGCCCTTGACCCAGACGAGCCGCAGGCCGATCAGCACGATCAAGCCGTAGCTCACGATCTCGATCACCCGCACCGCGTCGCCCATGGTGCGCGCGGTGGCGCCGAGCAGCGCCGCGGCAATGCCGACAATGGCGATCGCGGTGAACGGCCTGCAGCATCGCCGAGGCGAACGAGAGGAACACGCCGCGCTTCCAGGTCTCATCATTGGCGATGACGTAGGACGAGATCACCGCCTTGCCGTGCCCCGGCCCCGCCGCGTGGAAGATGCCGTAGAGGAATGAGATGCCGATCAGCGTATAGGCGGCGCTGCCGTCGGTTTTCGCGGCGCGGATCGTGCCCGACAGCATGCGATAGAACTCGGCCTGCTTGGCAAGGATATAGCCGGCGAACCCGCCGGGATCGGGCGGACGCGGCACGCCGAATTGAGCGAGCGCAACATCGATCGCGACCAGCGACAGCAGCGCCGCCGCAACGACGACGCGTGGCCTCAAGGGCACGTGACCTTGATCTTGCTCGAGAGTTGCGCGCCGATCGCCATCGAGGTGTTCTTCTCGCTGGGACCGATCTGGCTGAGCCGTTTGCTCTCGGCAAAACTCAGCTCGCGCGGCAGCTCGGTGACGAGCTTGCAGGCGGCCGGCGCACCGGCGAGTTTCACCGGCTCGTTCTTCTCAAATGCGAAATCGACGAACACGGTCGGGTCGTACACTTCGACCTGGAAGTCGCGCGCCTTCACCGGCTTCTTCAGCGGCAGGGTGAAGTTGAGCGTCAGCACCGAGTCCTTGAAGTCGAGCCAGTACTCGCCCTGGGAAGGATCGGTCAGCTCCTGCTTCTTGCCGTCGGCGGTGACGTAGGTGAAGAACTCGAACTCCTTGAGCGAGGTGACGTTCACTTCGGCGAGCGGCGCAAGCTCCTCGCGCGTGAACTTGCCCTTCTCCTTTGCCTCGATGCCCTGGGTGGCGAAGGTCGAGAACATGTCGTCGAACGACCAGGCATGGCGGATGCCGGTCACGCTGCCGTCGGGCGCGTAGACGACCTCGCTCTTGAAGGCGACCCAGACATGCGGATGCGCCTGCGCGGCGGTCGCGAAAGCCGTAAGCGCAAGTGCGATCAGGATGCGAACGAGATTCGGCATGGGCGGCATTATATCAGGCAGTGCGGCGCAACGGTGACGCTACAAAGTTACACACCCGCCGCCCCGCCATCGGCGCGCGGATCGTGGCCGCCTTCCAGAGCGCCATTTTTGTGCAGCACGACGGCGCCGGCATGGCCCATCGTGTCGGAATAATCCTCGCCTAACACATCGACGTCGTGGCCGGCCGACCGCAGCCGGTCCACCAGATGGCCGTCAAAGCGCGCCTCCATCCGCAGGTTTGTCACGGTCGAGCCCCAGGTGCGGCCGAGCAGCCAGCGCGGCGCATCGAGCGCCTTGTCGAGCGGCTGGCGGAACGCGACATGACGGGTGAACAGCGCGGCCTGCGACTGCGGCTGGCCGTCACCGCCCATCGTGCCATAGGCCATGACGCGGCCGTCATCGAGCACCGCGAGCGCCGGATTGAGGGTGTGGAACGGCTTCCGGCCCGGCGCGAGCGCGTTGAGCGCCTTTGGATCGAGCGAGAAGCTGGCGCCGCGATTCTGCATCAGGATGCCGGTCGATGGCAGCACGCAGCCCGAGCCGAACTCCCAGTAGAGCGACTGGATGAACGAGACGACGAGGCCGGAGGCATCCGCCGCGCCCATCCAGATCGTGTCACCTTTGCCATAGGGCTGCGGCCATTTCGCCGCCTTGCGCATGTCGATCTTCGCCGCCTCGGCGTCGAGGAATTTGCCGTCAAGGAACTGGTTGAGATCGATCGTGATCCTGGCCGGATCGGTGACGACGCGGTCGCGGATCAGGAAGGCGCGCTTGGTCGCTTCGATCAGGCCGTGGACGTGCTCGAAGCTCTCGCCCTCGCGCACGCGCAGCCGGTCGAACAGCGCGAGGATGATGAGCGAGGCCAGTCCTTGAGTCGGCGGCGGTGTGTTGTAGAGCGTGCCGAGCGCTGGTCGCGACACTCAGCGGCTCGGCAATTTTCGCCTCGAATTTTTCCAGATCAGCGCGCGTTACCGGCGAGCCGATGCGGTCGAGGTCGGCGGCGATTTCGTGCCCAACATCGCCACGGTAGAAATCCTCAAAGCCGGCATGCGCGAGCTGATCGAGCGTGTCGGCCAGCTTCTTCTGCGTGAGCTTCGCCCCAACCTCCGGCGCCTTGCCGTCGATGAGAAATGCCTCGCGGAAACCGACCGCCTTTGCCATTTCCGGCAGCTTGCCGGCAGTGAGCGCGGCCTGGCTGCGCGTCACCACATAGCCCTCGCGGGCACGGCGGATCGCAGCTTCGAGCAGCACGTCGCGCGGCATCTTCCCGCCGAATGCGTGCGCCGCCTCCAGCGCGACCTGCCAGGTCGCGACCGCACCGGGCACGGTCAGCGCCGCGAGCGGCCCGCGCGTCGGGATCTCGTCCTGGCCGTGTTCGCGATAAAACTCACGGGTCGCCCTCGCGCCGGCCGGCCCCGCGCCCATGATGGCGCGCACCCGGCCCTTCGGCTCGTGGATGAGCCAGAAGGCGTCGCCGCCGATGTGGTTCATGTGCGGGTAAGCGGCGGCGATCGAGGCCGCCATGGCGATCATCGCCTCGATGGCGTTGCCGCCGTCGGCCAGCACGGCGCGGCCGTCCTCGACCGCGGCGCTATGCGGCGCGCAAACCACGCCGCGGCGATGCCCGGAGGTGTAAAGCTCGGTCAAGCGTCGCCCGCCGGCATGGCGTCCGCCAGCCCGCGCTTCTGCAACAGCGCATCGACGGTCGGCAGCCGCCCGCGGAACGCCTTATAGGCCTCCTCCGGGTCGCGCAGATTGCCGGCCGAATAGATGTAGTCGCGCAGCCGCTTCGCGGTCGCCGGGTCGAAATGGTCGCCCGTCTCCTTGAAGGCGGCGAAGGCGTCGGCGTCGAGCACCTCCGACCACATGTAGGAGTAATAGGCCGCCGCATAGCCGCCGCCCGAGAACAGGTGCTGGAAGTGCGGGATGCGGTGGCGCATCGCGATCTCGGCCGGCATGTGGATGCGGTCGAGCGCCTGCTTCTCCAGCGCGGTGACGTCGAGCGTTCCGGGCTCGCTCAGCGAATGGAAGTCGAGGTCGACCAGCGCGCAGGCGGTGTATTCGACCGTGGCGAAGCCCTGGTTGAAGGTGCGGGTCTTGAGCACCTTGTCGAGCAGCGCCTCCGGCATCGGCTCGGCGGTCTTGTAGTGCCGGGCGTACTTTTTGAGGATCTCCGGCGTCTCCAGCCAGTGCTCGTAAAGCTGCGAGGGCAGCTCGACGAAGTCGGACGGCACCGCCGTGCCGGCCAGCAGCGGATAGGTCACGTCCGACAGCATGCCGTGCAGCGCATGGCCGAATTCGTGGAACAGGGTCCGGGCGTCGTCGAAGGACAGCAGCGCCGGCTCGCCGGGCGCCGGCTTGGTGAAGTTGCAGACGTTGAGGATGACCGGCCGGATATTGCCGCGCAGCTTCTCCTGGTCGCGCAGCGAGGTCATCCAGGCGCCGGAATGCTTGGAGGTGCGGGAGAAGTAGTCGCCGATGAACAGGGCGACGTCCTTGCCGTCCTTGTCCTTCACCTCCCAGGCGCGGGCGTCGGGGTGATAGAGCGGCAGCGCCGCCGGCTTGAAGGTCAGGCCGAACAGCCGGGTGGCGGTCTCGAACGCCGCCGCGATCATGTTGTCGAGCGCGAGGTAGGGCTTCACGCTGGCCTCATCGAGGTCGTAGCGGGCCTTGCGCAGCTTCTCGGCGTAGTAGCGCCAGTCCCACTGAGCCAGAGCGAAGTTGCCGCCCTCCGCCGCGACCAGCTTCTGCAGCTCGTCCTTCTCCCGCCCGGCGCGGGCCCGGGCGCGGCCCCAGACCTCGTCGAGGAGCTTGCGGGCATTGGCCGGGGTCTTGGCCATCTGGTCGTCCAGCCGGTAGTCGGCGAACGACTTGAAGCCGAGCAGCGCGGCCCGCTCGGCGCGCAGCTTCACGGTCTCGGCGACGACGGCGCGGTTGTCGGTCGCCCCACCGCCCTCGCCCCGGGCGAGCCAGGCGGCGAAGATCTTCTCCCGCAGGTCGCGGCGGGAGGAGAACTGGAGGAAGCTCTCGACCGACGAGCGGGCCAGCGTGATGGCGTATTTGCCCGTGTGGCCGCGCTCCTCGGCGGCCGCCTTGGCCGCCGATTTGGCGAACTCCGGCAGGCCGGCGAGGTCGCCCTCCTCCAGGATCAGCGCGTAGGACTTCTCGTCGGCCAGCACGTTCTGGCCGAACTGGGTCCCGAGGCTCGCCAGCCGCTCGTTGATGGCGGCGAGCCGGTCCTGCGCCGCCTTGGCGAGCGCGGCGCCGGCGCGGACGAATTGGATGCGGTAGCGGTCGAGAACCCGCGCCTGCTCGGGCGTAAGGTTAAGGGTGTCGCGCCGGGCGTAGAGGTCGTCGATTCGCCGGAACAAGGGCCCGTTGAGGTAGAACTCGTTGGAGTGCCGGGCGAGCACCGGCGAGATGTCCCGCTCGACCGCCTCGATGGCGTCCGAGGTGTGCGCCCCGGCCAGCACGAAGAACAGGCTCGACACCTTGTCGAGCAGACGTGCCGCCCCGCTCCAGCGCCTCGATCGTGTTGGCGAAGCTCGCGCGGCTCCTTGCTGCTCGCCATCGCCTCGACCTCGGCCTTGTGAGCGGCCAGCGCGGCGTCAAAGCCGGGCCGGAAATGCTCAGGGTTAACCGCGGAGAATGGCGGCAGTCCGTGCGGCGTGTTCCAGTCGGCGAGAAGCGGATTCGGTTCGGTCATCCGGCTATCTAGGGCCGATTCCGTGGCTTGTCATGGCTCGTCCGCCTTGCTCTTGCCGCCTGTTTCGGGTCAATTGCGCCCGCCAAAGGACGCCTCATGGACGCTACGACGACCCCGACAGCCACCTCGACGCCTGCGCCGCCCCGCGCGGCCGCCGAATCCTCTGGCTCAACGTGCTGACCGTCGTCAGCGCCGCCATCCTGATCGGCGCCGAGGTGTTCGGCGCCGCCTTTGCCGGCTCCTGGGCGTTCGCCACCTTGTTCGAGCTCGGCACGACCTTCGCCCGCGTCCTCGACGCGATCTTCCTCCTGATCGGCGCTGCGTGATCATGATCCAGTTCGTGCGCTTCGCGCACCGCATCGAGCCCTTCACCGAGTGACGCGAGGCTCGAGTCCTCCGCGCGGCATTTGTTAAGGAAAGTTTGCCGCGCGCGAAAAATTCTTCTTGCATCCCGGCGCAGAAATACTATTTCTCGCCTTGCCCAAATTCGCACGTGCCTGTGGACGTGTGTCGGTCGGTAGGTAGCGGGACAAGAGGCCCGCCAGCCGCCTGGAGAGAGAAGGCAAACTCTCCAAGTAATCTGACCGGCAGCCGGAGGCGAAACCGGCAAAGCCTGCTCTCAGCAGGCGACGCGTCTTGAAGCAACGACGATCGGGCCTTTCTGGTGTCCACCGGCCTTCCACCGCCGGCGCGTGATCTCGGAAGAGGCTTGTTCATCCTTGCTGTCGGCCGTGCGGAGGGTCAGCCCTCCAATCCAAGGCAGCGATTGAGTGAGTGACGAGCGATCACTCGGTGCGTGCGTTCTCCAACGCGCACGACCGATTGCACCTCAAAGCTCACGCAACAACGGCCCATTGTGGCCACCTTGGTTGGGGGATACGCGCCGATGACTGAGCGCATCCGTGAATTCCTGAAGAACCGCCGCGAGGACGGACCGTGCCTCGTCGTGGACCTTGAGACCGTACGCGAGAACTACAATGCCTTCGCGAAGGCTTTGCCGGACACCCGCGTGTTCTACGCGGTGAAGGCAAACCCGGCGCCGGAAGTGTTGTCGCTGCTCGCTTCGCTCGGCTCCTGCTTCGACACCGCCTCGGTCGCAGAGATCGAGATGGTGCTCGCAGCCGGCGTGACGCCGGACCGCGTCTCTTATGGCAACACCATCAAGAAGGAGCGCGATATCGCGCGCGCCTTCGAGTTGGGCATTCGCCTGTTCGCGGTGGACTGCAAACCCGAGGTCGACAAGATCGCCCGCGTGGCTCCTGCCTCGCGCGTGTTCTGCCGCATCCTCTGCGACGGCGCAGGCGCCGAATGGCCGCTGTCGCGCAAGTTCGGCTGTGAGCCGGCCATGGCGGTCGACGTGCTCGAACATGCCCATAAGCAGGGCCTGGAAGCCTATGGCGTGTCGTTCCACGTCGGCTCCCAGCAACGCAACCAGCATGCCTGGGACAAGGCGCTCGCTTCGGCGGCGTCCGTGTTCAAGGAGTGCGGCGAGCGCGGCCTGAACCTGTCGATGGTCAACCTCGGCGGCGGCTTCCCGACCAAGTACCTGAAGAACGTGCCGACGGTTCGCACCTACGGCAACGCGATCTTCAAGTCGCTGCGCAAGCACTTCGGCAACCGTATCCCGGAGACCATCATCGAGCCGGGCCGCGGCATGGTCGGCAATGCCGGCGTGATCGAGACGGAAGTCGTCCTCGTGTCCAAGAAGGCCGAGGAAGACGACGTGCGCTGGGTCTACCTCGACGTCGGCAAGTTCGGCGGTCTCGCCGAGACGATGGACGAGTCGATCCGGTACCCGATCAAGACCCCGCGCGACGGCGCGGACACTTCGCCCTGTGTGTTGGCGGGTCCGACCTGTGACTCGGCCGACGTGCTGTACGAGAAGCAGCCTTATCCGCTGCCGGTAAGCCTCGAGATCGGCGACAAGCTGCTGATCGAGGGCACCGGCGCCTATACGGCGACCTACTCGTCGGTGGCCTTCAACGGCTTCGAGCCGCTGAAGACCTACCACATCTGACAGCCCTAACCGGGGATCGCAGTCTCGGCGGCGCGCGGCAACGCGCGCCTGCCCGGGAACGCGAGAACGAACATGGTCACGATCAGACAAGAACGGCCGGTTGACGAGCGCGCGCGCGAAGCGCTGCTCGACCGCGCCTATGGCAATGAGCGGCACGGCAAGCCGTCGGCCAAGCTGCGCAATGGCCGCCTGCCGGCCGAGGGCCTGGCCCTCGTCGCGGTCGAGCGCGGCCGCGTGGTCGGCACCGTCCGGCTCTGGCACGTCCAGGCCGGCGGCCAGGCGGCGTTGCTGCTTGGACCGCTCGCGGTCGACCCTGCCGAGCAGCGCCGCGGCATCGGCGCCGTGCTGATGCGCCGTGCCATCGAGGTGGCGCGGCGGTCATGGCCACGAGGTCGTGCTGCTGGTGGGCGACGCCGCCTACTACAGCCGATTCGGCTTTTCCGCCGAAAAGACCGGCGGGCTGAGCCTGTCGCGCAAGGTCGATCCTGCGCGCCTGCTCGCGCTCGAACTCAAGCCGGGCGCGCTCGACCCATACCAGTGGCCGGATCACGGCGGCTGGCCGGCGCATCCCGATCACGCTGCCGACGCTCGGACGGCGTCCGCGGCTCGTTCCGCGCGCGGCATAAATCTCGACAGAAACCATCAACAACCCCGCGCGAAATCCGCGCGGGGCTATTCCGTTGCGTCGAAACGGACGCTACACCGATTGGAGTTTGGAGGAGCGAATGGCGAATTGGCCGGTTTACGGTGAAATCACCGGACCGATCGTGATGATCGGATTTGGGTCGATCGGCAAAGGCACGCTGCCTTTGATCGAGCGGCATTTCAAATACGACAAGAGCCGGTTCGTCGTCATCGACCCCGAGGACAAGGACCGTCACCTGTGCGACGAGCGCGGCGTCCGCTTCATCAAGCAGGCCGTGACGCGGGACAATTACAAAGAACTGCTCGGCAAGCTGCTGACCGAAGGCGGCGGCCAGGGCTTCTGCGTCAACGTCTCGGTCGACACCGACTCGGTCGACATCATGAGTTTGTGCCGCGAGGTCGGCGCGTTCTACGTCGACACCGTCATCGAGCCGTGGGTCGGCTTCTATTTCGACAACAAGCTCGGGCCCGAGGCGCGCTCGAACTACGCCTTGCGCGAGCGGCTGCTCGCGACCAAGCGCGCCAAGCCCGGGCGGCACCACGGCCATTTCGTGCTGCGGCGCGAACCCCGGCATGGTGTCCTGGTTCGTCAAGCAGGCGCTGGTCAACGTCGCCAAGGACACCGGCCACAAATTCACCGAGCCGAAGAGCCGCGACGAATGGGCCAAGCTCGCCATGGAGCTCGGCGTCAAAGGCATTCACATCGCCGAGCGCGACACCCAGCGCGCGAAGTATCCGAAGCCGCTCGAAGTGTTCGTCAACACCTGGTCGGTGGAAGGCTTCGTCTCGGAAGGCCTGCAGCCGGCCGAGCTCGGCTGGGGCACGCACGAGAAGTGGATGCCGGAGAACGGCCGCACGCATCAGACCGGCTGCCAGGCCGCGATCTACCTGCTGCAGCCCGGCGCCAATACGCGGGTGCGCTCGTGGACGCCGACGCGCGGAGGCCGCAATACGGCTTCCTGGTGACGCACAACGAGTCGATCTCGATCGCCGACTACTTCTCGGTGCGCAACGGCAAGGGCGTCGAGTACCGCCCGACCTGCCATTACGCCTACCATCCGTGCAACGACGCGGTGCTGTCGCTGCACGAAATGTTCGGCCAGGCCGGCAAGCGCCAGCCCAAGGTGCACATTCTCGACGAGAACGAGATCGAGGACGGCATGGACGAGCTTGGCGTCCTGCTCTACGGCCACAAGAAGAACGCCTACTGGTACGGCTCGCAGCTCTCGATCGAGGAGACGCGGCGGATCGCGCCTTACCAGAACGCGACCGGCCTGCAGGTCACGTCGGCAGTGCTGGCCGGCATGGTGTGGGCGCTGGAAAATCCGAACGCCGGCATCGTCGAGGCTGACGAGATGGACTACAAGCGCTGCCTCGAAGTGCAGATGCCCTATCTCGGCCCGGTGGTCGGCGTTTACACCGACTGGACGCCGCTGACGGATCGCCCGGGCTCTTCCCGGAACCGATCGACAAGAACGATGCCTGGCAGTTCAAGAACGTGCTGGTGAACTGAGCCGCAGCACCAGCGCGCCTGCAATCGCTGACAGCAACGAACCGGCCAGGACGCCGATCTTCACGGCGTCCTGCGCCTGTGCGGACGATGGAAACGCCAGGAGCCCGATGAACAGGCTCATGGTGAAGCCGATCCCGCAGATCAGCGCGACACCATAGACCTGTGTCATCGACGCGCCTTCAGGCCGGTCGGCCCAGCGCATGCGCACCGCAAGCCACACCGCACCGAACACGCCGATCTGCTTGCCGACGAAAAGCCCGAGGATGATGCCGAGCGGGAGCGGCGCAGCCAAGGCGGCCAACGTCAATCCGTCGAACGACACTCCGGCATTGGCAAAGCCGAACACCGGGACCACCAGGTAAGCCACCCACGGCTGCAGCGCGTGTTCCAGCCGCAGCAGCGGCTCGTCACCATGCGGCTTGGCGCCGGTACGAAGCGGGATCGTGAACGCCAGCGCGACGCCGGCAAGGGTGGCGTGGACGCCCGAATGCAGCACGAAGAACCACAACACGACGCCAATCGAACAATAAGGCGCGAGCCGCTCGACGCCGAGCCAGTTCAAAGCGACGAGAACAACCAGCGTCAGCGGCGCAAGCGACAGCCAAAGTACCGACAGGTCCGCCGTGTAAAAAGCCGCGATGATCGCGACGGCGCCGAGGTCATCGATGATCGCCAGCGCCGTCAGGAACACCTTGAGCGACACCGGCACGCGCGGTCCCAGCAGCGCCAGCACGCCGAGCGCAAAGGCGATGTCGGTGGCCGAGGGAATCGCCCAGCCGCGCATATTTTCCGGCCGTCCCAGGTTGACCGCGACGAAAATCAGCGCCGGCGCGACCATGCCGCCCGCCGCGGCAAGACCGGGCAGTGCGCGGCGCGGCCAGGTCGAGAGCTGGCCTTCGAGCAGTTCGCGCTTGATCTCGAGCCCGACCAGCAGAAAGAACACCGCCATCAGGCCGTCATTGATCCAATGCAGGAGCGTCAGCCCGCCGAGCTTGAAGTCGAGCGCAGCGGCGTAGCCGCCGGCCAGCGGGGAATTGGCGATGACGAGCGCCGCAGCGGCAGCGGCCATCAGAACAAGTCCGCCGGCCGCCTCGCTCGTCAGAAATTCATGGAGTGCCGATCGCCGCTTCATCCGTGACGCGCCCTCGCCCCCTCACGTTGGGGACATCCGATGGCGGATTAGCGCGTCGGCTTGGTTTGGACGAGCTTTTTCGGATCGGGCTTTTTCGGATCGGGCTTGGTGGCCGGTTTGGCCGACGTAACTGGAGTCGTGCTCGCCTGCTTCGCGGGCCCCGGCTTTGCCTCGGGCTTTGCTTCGGCTTGGCGCAGCCGGCGTTGAAGGCGGGATCGTCACGATCGCTACCGGCCCGGCTGGAAGCGCGCTGCCAGGACGCGCGGTGCGTGCCGGCGGCGGGGTTTGCGGCGCGATCGGGCGCGGCGGCTTGGCTTGCAGTGCCGGCTCCTCGACGCGTGCGGTCTGCGGCGCAGCGGCCGGAGCGCAGGCGCAGGTTTGGCCGCAGCGGGTTCGGTGACTTTCGCGGCCGGCTTCTTGTCCGAGGTCGCGTAAGCGGAGTCGATCCCGCCAACAGCCAGCGCGATGAGCGCCAGCGTGCCGATCAGTCCCTGCCCCGCTTTCTTCGTCATGAGCGCAAAAGTGCGCCGGTGCGCCTCAGGCGTCCACGCAACTCGCATGGTGAGGTTAATCGCGCGCGCGTTAACCCGCGGCGGTTAATGCCTAAAGCGGCAGCACGCCGGCGTCGCCGTTTTCCGTGCCAAAGGCGAGCTGGCTGCCCTGCTTGTCCCAGCCCATGGCGGAAATCGCGCCGCCATCCGGCCGGCGCGCGAGGATCTCGGCGCCATCCTCGATCCGCACCAGCAGCACCATGCCGTCGGCATAGCCGGTCGCCACCACCGGCTGGCGCGGATGTGGCGCCACCATCGAGACCCGGCTCTGCATCGGCGCCCACAATTGCGGCTGCTTCCCCATCGGCCCGTCCTTGCCTTCGAACGGCCAGAGGATGAGCTGCTCCGAGCCGGAGGTCGCCATGAACTCGCCGCCCGAGGTCCAGCCGAACGAGCGCACGCGCGCCGAATAGCCCGACATGCGCATGTGCTTGCCGTCCGCCAGCCGCCAGCCATGCATGGTCAACTCCTGCATGGCGGTGACGATGAAGCGGCCGTCCGGGCTGAACGCCACGGCGAGGTGCGAGCCCTTCCATTCGAGCTTTTCCGGCGCGGCATTGGCGTTGGGAAACCACAGCGACACGCCGTTGTAGTGCGCAACGGCGAGGCGGAAGCCCTTCGGCGCGAAGGCAAGGCCCGCCACGGTCGAAGGCGCCTCGATGCTTTTGGCTTCGCCCTTCTTCTGGCGAACGAACGCGGTCTTTCCCGCCGACCAGGCCACCGCCCCGTCCGGTCCAAGCGCGAGCTGATCGATCCAGCGCTTCTTTGGGTCGGTGGCGAAGTCTTCGCTCTTGCCGCTGTCCGAGGTGACGACGATCCGGCCATCATCGCCGCCGGTGACGATGCGCTCGCCGTCGGAGACGCTCGACAGGATCGCGCCGCCATGCACCGGCACGCGGATTTCGTCCTGCTCGCCGGCAAACAGCAGCGCTTCGTCGCCGAGCACAAACACCGGCGTACCGCCGAGGAAATGCACGCCAACGACCGGCGCGCCGGCGGTAACGCTCCGGACGCGGTCGGTCAGTGAGGGAAGATTGGGCGGGAGATCAGACACCGGCGTCAGCCGAACAACTCAGGCAGCACAGCTCGCGAATCCGGACTTGATCTTCTCCTCGGGCAAATTGCGCCCGATGAACACAATCCGGCTTTCGCGCTTCTCGCCTTCTTTCCACGGCCGCTGGTGATCGCCGTCGAGAATCATGTGCACGCCCTGGAAGACGAAGCGGTCGGCATCGTCCTTGAACGAGAGGATGCCTTTGCAACGCAGGATGCTCGGCCCGTCTTTCGCCACCAGATCCTGGATCCACGGAAAGAACTTGTCGGGATCGAGCGGCTTGTCGGTCCGAAGCGCGACCGATTGCATGTCCTCGTCGTGGTAGTGCTTCAGCCCGCCAGTGATGGTGGTGATGATCGTGCCCATGATCATGGCCGTGGTCATGATGATGATCATGATCGTGCCCGTCGCCGTGCAGGAATTCCGGCTCGATTTCCAGGATGCGATCGAGATCGAACGCGTTGCGTCCCAGCACCTCCTCGATCGCGATCTGTGAGCGCTGCGTGCGATGCAGCCGCGCATACGGATTGATGCCGCGGATCCGCGCCTCGACGTCGGCGAGCTCTTCTTTCGTCACCAGGTCGGTCTTGTTGAGCAAAATGACATCGGCAAAGGCGATCTGGTTCTTGGCCTCCGGCGCGTCCTTGAGCCGGTCCTTGAGCCATTTGGCGTCCGCGACCGTCACAACGGCGTCGAGCTTGGTCTTGGCGCCGACCTGCTCGTCCATGAAGAAGGTCTGCGCCACCGGCGCCGGGTCGGCGAGCCCCGTGGTCTCGACGATGATGGCGTCGAACTTGCCCTTGCGCCGCATCAGCCCGTCGATGATGCGCACGAGGTCGCCGCGCACCGTGCAGCAGATGCAGCCATTGTTCATCTCGAAGATTTCTTCGTCGGCGTTGACGACCAGATCATTGTCGATGCCGATCTCGCCGAACTCGTTGACGATCACGGCGAACTTCTTGCCGTGCGGTTCCGACAGGATGCGGTTGAGCAGGGTCGTCTTGCCGGCGCCGAGATAGCCGGTCAGCACGGTGACGGGGATTTTTTCGGTCGTTGGGGTCGCCATAATGAGCTCCGTTCGGGGCTCATATAGGCAGTCTTGCCACCCCGGCAAAAGCCCTTCGACCGGCCGTCCACGGCGCAACTATTGCGCTTTAGCGGTCGCGCTTTGCCCATGCAGCGTCTGAAGAAAGCCCACCAGGTCCTGGCGTTCCTGATCCGTCAACTCGAACGCCATCATCAGCGGTGAGCGGCTCGGCCGATCGATGCCGCCCTTTTCATAGTGGCGGACCACCTCTTCGAGCGTCACCGCCGAGGCATTGTGCATATAGGGCGGCCGCACATGCACCGAGCGCAGGGTGGGCGTCTTGAAGGCAAACTTCATCAGCGGATCATCCTTGACGATGCGTCCGCGTCCCTCATCCGTCGTCGTTGTCCCGATGTCGTGGAAATTGTCGTCAGTAAAGCGCCAGCCGCTGTGACACGGGCCGCAATTTGCCTTGCCGTTGAAGAGCACAAAACCGCGTTTGGCGGAATTCCGAGATTGCCTGGTTGTCGCCTGCGACCCAGCGGTCGAATGGCGCGACTCCCCGGCTCCAGCGTCCGCTCAAACACGGCGACGGCCGCAACCAGCGCGTCGATATCAATTGCTTTTCCCGGCATCACCTTTGCAAATTTTGCGACGAATGCCGGATCGCTCGCGAAACGTTCCGCTATGACTTCGACCTTCACCGGCCTATCGGTGCCGTGCAGTGACATTGAGCCGGTCGCGATCGAGGCTTTGGCCTGATCTTCCAGCGTTGCCGACCTGCCATCCCATCCGACCGGCGCGCTTGCCGGCGTGGCCGATACCAATCAGGGGCTGCGACTTGCGCGACGTCAGCCTGCCGGCGTCATTGCGGCTCTTCGCGTCAGTAACGGCGTAGCCAAGCTCGTGAAATGGCACGTCGCGCAGGCTGTGTTACCGGACGCAGAAAGCTTCGGTGAAAAGAAAAGATCGCGGCCGAGTTCGGCCAGCGCAGGGTTCTCGACCGGCTGCGGCGCGGGCCGGCGATAAAGCTCCTTGAGCTCAGCAAGCTCCTTGTCCGACACAGATTGCGCGTCAACGGACGGCGCAGCGATAACAACAGCTGCGATGGCGACGACAACACGAAACGATGTCATGGATAGCCCCCTTTTCGCGTGCGGGAGACGAGCCGCAGGCATACCGGCAAACAGGCCGATGGAATTGCTGCGTTCATAAAGAACGCTGCAGCTCAGGGATAATGCAAAATTGGCATGAGGCTTGATGCGAAATCGGCATGAGCCTCTTACGAGGGCTCACTGATAAGCCAATGAGAAAGTGGCGGACCTTTCGGCCCGCCACTCTTGTTCGTCTTCAGACTCAGATGTCGCTAGTGATGACCGCCATGTCCCGGGCCGTGCGGCGGCTTCGGCTTGCAAGCGGCTCACCGTATTGTCCGGATAGGTCGTGGTCGCCGCAGGCACGCCCGCCGCCACGCCGGCGGTGAGCCGCTCCTGCACATAGGCATCGGCATCCGAGCACAGCATGAAGCGCGTCCTTCACCAGATCGTTGACGGCAGTCATGACCTTGCTGCGATACCCATCGAACGTCGGGTAACGCTCCTGCACCGAAAGCCGCGGATCGCCTGACGCGAGGCGGTCCGCCTGCGTCTTCGGGAACGGGATGTACTGTCCCGAGCCTTCGCAGCCATCATTCGCCCACACGCCCGAGCGCAGCGCCCAGCCGGTGTAGGTCGCGAGCGGCACGGTCAGCTCCGGCAAACGAATGCCGGCGATGTCGTTGCCGTCCTTGTCGGTCTTCGGCACGAAGCTCGGATAGATCGGGCCGTTGGCGACGTTGT
The DNA here is from genome assembly GCA_963788805.1 of uncultured Alphaproteobacteria bacterium. Lineage (GTDB taxonomy): Bacteria > Pseudomonadota > Alphaproteobacteria > Rhizobiales > Xanthobacteraceae > Pseudolabrys. The sequence continues at coordinate 140,997 of CAWBHU010000008.1, read as the reverse complement.
CTTCGTAAGGCGGCACCGTGACCGGCGGATTAATGGTCGGGATGCCGGTCTGGTAGAAGTTCGGCCCGTAGTTGAAGCGATAGCGCGTCGTCTTCAGGCCGGTGTAGGTGACGCCCGGAATGGTCGGGAAGCCGACCTTCGATTGCGGCAGCGGCGGCACCAGCGTGCCGTTATAGAGCCGCGGGATTTCCGACGATGGCGGCGACGTTCCCTTGGTCGACCACGCATCGAGGTCTTCCCACAATGCGCGCTGCACGGCCGCGCTCGGCAGCGGATTGAGGAATTGCTGGCAATTGCCCTTCGACGTCGGATTGCCGGCACCGCCATGCTGCTTGCTGGCGAGATGGTAGAGCCGCGACTTCGGATGATCGGGCAGGTCGATGTGCCCGGTCGGATCGGTGTGCATCAGCGACGCCGCCTTCACCCAGTATTCGTTCGCCGAATAGAACTCCATCTTCAGCGGGCATGTGCCGGTCAGATCGCAACGCAGATTGCGGTAGTCGATCGTGCGTGAGATCGGATCGTAGGTCGGCACGTTGGCGAACGGGAACAGGCCTTCGAGATAGAGCAGGTCCTGCCGGTTGCGGTTGGTGCGGCCGGTCTGCGCCCAGCGATAGTTCATGTTGATGCCGTCGCCGGCGGCGACCCACTGCATCATGCCGTCGAAGACCTTCTTGCCGTTCTCAGTCCTGGTTGAAGCCGAGATGGACGAAGTCGTTGAGCAGGCGTCCCGGCTGCGACGAAATTTCCGTGTAGATGCGGGTGATGTCGCCGCGAGCGGATTCGGCGTGCCGACATCGTCCTTCGTCGCAGTAGCGCAGGAACGAGTTGAAATCGCGCATCGCCGCGAAGCCCATGCCGAGCGGCACCGGATCCTTGGCGATGTACGCGAACTCATAGATGTCGTTGGCTTTGAAGCCGCCGGTTGGCGTCGCGTGCGACGAACCGGCATTGAGCTTGATCGCCGTCAGCGTTGCGTCGGTGTAGTCCCACTCGGCGTCCGGCACGGCCACCGGCGGATCGTTGAGATGGACGCGGTGCGTCAGCTTGGCGTTCGGCGCGCGTCTTGCTCGCCGTCGCGGCCGCATAGCTCAGCGCGAACGACGTGCCGCCGGTGACGATGTATTCGTAGGCCGGGCCGGTCAGTGTGCTGCCGGACGGGCCTTTCGCGGTCGGGAAGAACGCCGTCGCGGTCAGCCCGGTGAGCGGGCCGAGATCGTGCTCCCAGCCGGTCCAGGTCGTGGTGTAGCCGCGCGTCCACAGGAACGAATTGGCCAGTACGACCGGGTCGACGATCGCCGCCGGATCGTTGCGTGCCCGGCGTGTTGTTGAGCGTCTGATAGGTCTTGCCGCCGCGATTTGGCGGCTCGTACATCATCTTGTGATTGCCCTTTTTGAGGTCGAGCGGCTTGAGAATGTAGAAATTGTGCTGGTACTCGACGTTGCCGCGCGTGTTACGCGGAGCAAGCTTGACGTCGACGATCACTGCGTTGAGCGGATTGTTCGGGTCGATCTCGCCCGGTCGCGATGCCGGTGATGTACTCGTACTGCCCGACCTTCGGGAATGAGTAGCCGCCGAAGGCGACGCCCCGCGTCAATATCTGGATCTTGGTGGTTCGCGCCTGGTGGCCGTGACGCCAAAAACAATGCCGGCAGCGATGAACGTGCCGGCATACAGAAGTTTCGTTGTTGCGCTTTTCCGTCTGGACGCAGTTGTACTGCGAGAACGTCTTTCATGTTTTCGCTCCCTCGCTGGCGTCGCGGCCTTGTCCACCATGCGGACGCATAGCGGCGGACGCTTTCGCCAGCTCCAAGTGACAATCAGAACGAGGGAAGGCTAATCGCGCCGGTTCAGACGCGGATATAAACGCGCGCATAAATGCGGTGCGCTGCCCACTCGGCAAAGTGCAGAGAAACTTTGGGCGAAGTTATGTGAAATGACACGCGCGACTTTAATCGCGCAACGCAGCCAACCACTTGTCGACGCGCTCTCACAGATTGATGAGTGATTGAATCGAACGATGCTGCGCGCGCCGCATGGCTGGCACGCGAAGCGCGACTAGCTAGATGACCTTCACCTGCGCGCCGACCGGGACGCGATCATAAAGATCGATGATGTCCTGGTTGAACAGTCTTATACAACCGCTGGATACAGCCTGCCCGATCGTGTCCGGCTCGATCGTGCCGTGCAGACGGAACATGGTGTCCTTGCCGTCGCGATAGAGATAGAGCGCGCGCGGCCCGAGCGGATTCTCCTCGCCGCCCGGCAGACCGCTGGAAAACTTCCGGTACTCCGGGATCGCGGCCATCATGTTTCCGGTGGGCGTCCAGTACGGCCACTTTTCCTTGCGGCCGACCACGCCGGTGCCGCGGAAGTTCGCGCCCTGCGAGCGGCCGACGCCGATGCCGTAGCGGATCGCGCGGCCGCCGTTCTCCACGACGAAAAGCTGGCGCTGCTTGATGTTCACGACGACCGTGCCGGGCTTCTCTTTGCCGGTCCACGGCACTTCGGCCCGCATCATGCCCCGATCAATCAGGCTGGTGTCGACCGCAGCGATATTGTGGCCGCCATCGGTACGGCTGCCGTAATCGGTCGAGACGCAGCCCGCCGCAAAGAGCGGCAGCCCGACCACGAATGCACGGCGGCTCAGGTTTGGAACGGCGGCAGGAATGTTCTTACGCATGGCGGACTTTTGGGTTTGTTTCTGGGCCTTTGCCTAGCATCGGCACCGCGGCAGGCAATAGGACAAGGCCAGAACTCACACGCCAGACGGGCTTCGGGGCGTCGTTTTTCCGACCAGTGATGCAAATCGACTACAGGCGTCAGGCCTCGAGATGCCTGGCCGGCAATGCCCGCCAGATCAGACCACCGATCGTCCCGAACCCCAGCGATAATGCATACAGAAAGCCAGCCGCCAGGGTGACGGCCGGTCCGGCTGGAATTTCCGCGTGAAATGACAGCAGCAGCCCGCCCCAACCGGCAATGAGGGCTGCCAATGTGGCAAGCACAACGAGCTTGCTGATGTCGCGGGTCCAGAACCGCGCGATGGCAGCGGGAATGATGATGATGCCGACCCCGAGCAGCGTCCCGAAAGCATGGAACGCGCTGATCAGGTTGATGACGAGCAGCGCAAGAAAGACCAGGTGCGCGACACCGCCCGACCGGCTCACGGTGCGCAAGAAAACCGGATCGACGCAATCGAGCACCAGCGGACGGTAGATCAAGGCAATCGCGACGAGGCTCAGCATCCCGTTGGCGGCGATGACGATCAGCTTGTCGGCATTCATCTTCGCGGCCGTCTCGCCGAACAGGAATTCCATCAACTCTTCAATGTTCATGCCGTTGGCCGTTACGATGACAACGCCGAGGGCCAGTGAGACCAGCAGGAACACTGCGAGCGATGCATCTTCCTGCAGCTCGGTCGCGCGGCTGACAGCGCCGGACAGGAGCGCGATGGCGACGCCGGCGATCGAGGCCGCCCGCCGTCATGGCAAACACGCTCATTCCGGCCAGGAGAAATCCTATGGCGACGCCCGGCAGGATCGCATGCGCCATCGCATCGCCGACGAAACTCATGCGCCGCAACATCAGGAATACGCCAACCGGCGCGGCGCTGAACGCCAGCGCCAGAACCGCGGCAAACGAGTGCCGGACTTCCTGATCAGCCAGAGGCGCGCTGAAGAAATCCATCACGCCACCACCGGCGCTTCACAAGGCTGCGCGGTGTCGTCGAAGGCTTCGCACATCTGCCGCGCTTTGAGCAGGTTGGCGGCGGTGAGCACGTTGTTGGTCGGGCCCCACGCGACTGCCTCGCGCGCGAGCAGCAGGGTTTGCGGGAACGTCGCCTTCACCAGCTCGAGGTCATGCATGGCCGCGAGAATTGTGCGCTGCTCGCCGTGCCAGCGCTGCATCAAGGCGACGAGATCGGCGACCGTCTTGCTGTCGATGGCGTTGAAGGGCTCATCGAGCACGATCACCTGCGCATCCTGAAGCAGCAGCCGCGCGAACAGCATGCGCTGCATCTGCCCGCCGGACAGCGTGCCGATCGGCCGCTGCTCGAAGCCGGTCAGGCCAACCGTTGCAATCGCGTGCGCGATCGCGTCCCGTCCCTCTTGCCCGACGCCGCCGAACGCGCCACTGCGCTTCCACAGTCCCATCGCGACCATGTCGTAGACGCTGATCGGAAATGAGCGGTCGACCTCGGCGACTTGCGGCAGGTAAGCGATGTCGTGGGTGGCAACGTTGGCGAAATCGATCGAGCCGGCGAGCGGCTTGATGGCGCCGACGATGCCCTTGAACAGCGTCGACTTGCCGGCGCCGTTCGGCCCGACCACGGCGAGCAGCGCGCCCTGCTCCACCGCGCCATTGAGGTGATGAACCGCCGGGTGCCGGTCATAACCGAGCGTGAGATCGCGGAATTGCAGCGCTGCCGCGGTCATCGCATCGCCCAATAAACGGCGAGCCAGATCAGCGCGATCAGGCCGCCGGAAACGCCAAGCCGCTGCCAGGCCGACAGCCGCAGCAGCGACGGCGTGACCGCCGCGGGCGGATGGGTATGGCCCGGATGATGATGGTGATGCGGGTGGGCGTCGGCTCATTTTGTTACATTATAACATTTTGCCGGATTTACAAGCCGCCCAAAAAGCAACGGCCCCGCGCGAGGCGGGGCCGTGCCTTTTCCGCGGCTGTCGCCGCAAATTACATCTTCGCGCCCTTCTCGTTGAAGTACTTCACCGCGCCCGGATGCCACGGCACCGGCGAGTTCGCCTTCACCTGGTTGTCCACCGTGAAGCTGTCGGCTTCCTTGTGCACGGCGACGAGGTCGGCCTTCTTGTCGACGATCAGCTTGACCAGGTCATAGGCTTCCTTGTCGGACATCTGCTTGTCGCCGGTGACGAGGATGTTCCACACCGCCGTGACCTTGTTGTCCTTGTCCTGGTTCGGATAGACGCCGGCCTTGATGGTCGAAGCGGCATAGAGCTCGCCGTACTTCGCATTCATCTTGCCGACCAGGTCGGAATGATCGATCAGCTTGATCTTCACGCCCGGCGTGGCGCCGAGATCGGTCACCGCCGAAGTCGGCAGGCCGCCGACCCAGAAGAACGCGTCGATCTTGCGATCCTTGAGCGCATTGACCAACTCGGCGACGCCGAGACGCTCGCGCTTCATGTCCTTGTCGCGGTCGAGCCCGGCCGCCTCGATGACGCGGAACGCCATCACCTCGGTGGCGCTGCCGCCCGAGCCGGTGGAGACGCGCTTGCCCTTGAGGTCGGCCATCGTGTTGACGCCGGTGCCTTCGATCGAAACGACGTGCATGATGTTCGGATAGAGCACCATCAGCGTGCGCAGCTCGACCGGCGCGCCCTTGAACTTGTCCTGGCCCTTCTGCGCATCGAGCGCGGCGTCGGCCATCGAGAAGGCGAGCTCGCTCTGGCCCGAGCCGATCAGCTTGAGGTTGTCGACCGAGCCGCCGGTGACCTGCGCGGTCGCCTGCACGTTCGGGAAATTCTTCGAGATCAGGTTCGCGAGGCCGCCGCCGATCGGGTAGTAGACGCCGCCGGTGCCGCCGGTGCCGATCGCGATGGTCTTCTGTTGCGCGATCGCGGCGCCGCTGACGAGCGCGACGGCCGCAGCTGCAATGATCCATTTCCTCATCGAGTGTCCTCCATCCTTTTTTGTTTAGCGCCCGCCGGCCGGTGCGACGGTCATCGGGCGCATCCATTGCCATACTAACAAACCAGCCCCCAGCGCCAATCCAAACGGCGCCGGGTATGGGATGTCGAGACCGGTGAAACGCTCGAAAATGCCCTCAAGAAGGCTCGGAAACACCAACAAAAGCCCGGCCAGGATAAACAGCGCGCGCTCGGCGGCGAGCGTCCGCCGCAGCGCCCAGCCCTGCGCGGCCGCGGCCAGCGCTGCCAGGCCTGCCGCGGTGACGAAGGTGATCCAGACAATCGTGGTCCAGTCGCCGCCCTTCGGGATCTTCATCAGAAGGCCGATACCGTCCGGCGTCAGCACGAAGGCGAACGGCACCAGGAACGCCGGCAACGTGTACTTCCACGCCTGCAGCGTCGTCTTGTAGGGGTCGCCGCCGGTGATGGCCGCGGCGGCAAAGGGCGACAGCGCAGTCGGCGGCGACACTTCCGACAGCACCGCGTAATAGAAGATGAACATGTGCGCGGCGAAATCCGGCACGCCGAGCTTGATCAGCGCCGGCGCCGCGATCACCGCGCAGATGATGTAGGACGCCGTCACCGGCACGGCGAGGCCGATGATCCAGACGACCAGCGCCGTGTAGAGCGCGGTCAGCAGCAGCGAGCCGCCGGCGAAGTCGATCACGATCGACGAGAACTTCAGGCCGAGCCCGGTGAGCGTCACGACGCCGACGATGATGCCGGCGGCGGCGCAGGTGGTCGCGGCGCTGAGCACGCCGATCGCGCCGTCGGCGAGCGTCGCCGTCATCTTCTTTGCTTCCGGCACCATCGCCTGGCCGCGCGGGAACAGCCCGATGAAGGCGAGCACACCCATCACCACCAGGACCAGCAGCGGGAAATAGGCCTCGAAGGTCATCGCCAGGTCGCTGGTGCGCACCGCCGGGATGATCAGCATGAATGCCGCCACCGCGCCGAGCGCGAGCAGCGGCAGCACCACCTGCCGCGGGCCGAGCGCCGTTTCCGGAGTGAGCGCCGACATCGCAAAGGCGAGCAGCGCCGAATAGAACACCGACAGCATCGGCGAATAGCCGATCACCATGAACAGGACGACCGCGACCAGCGAGACGAAGTGGAAGCCGTAGCGGCTCGTCATCTCCCACAGCGACATGTCCTGCTTGAACACGACGTTGCGCGCGCCGAACCGCAGCGAGTCGAGCTCGACCATGAAGATGAGCGACAGGTAATAGAGACAGGTCGGGATGGTCGCCATCCAGATCACGTCGAGATACGAGATCTTGAGGAATTCCGCGATCAGGAACGCCGCGGCGCCGAGCACCGGCGGCGAGATGATGGCGCCAAGCCCGCCGGCGGACAGCAAGCCGCCCGCGGCGTTCTTCTCGAAGCCGGCCTTCGCCAGCATCGGATAGGCGACCGTGCCGATCATCACCGTGGTCGCGACGCCGGAGCCCGACGGCCCGCCGAGCAGGAACGATGACGCCACCACGGCGCGCCCCGCGCTCGAGGGCTTGCCGCCCATCACCGCCAGCGAGAAGTCGATGAAGAACTTGCCGGCGCCGGAATGCGCCAGGATCGCGCCGTAGATCGTGAACATGATGATCAGCGAGGCCGACACGTCGACCGCGACGCCGAAGATGCCCTCGAGCGTGATGTAGAGGTGACCGATCAGCCGCGCGACGTCGAAGCCGCGATGCGTCCAGGGCGGCGGCAGGTACGGCCCGAAATAGGCGTAGAGCAGGAACAGCACCCCGACGATCGGCATGATCCAGCCGGTGGTGCGGCGCGCCGCTTCCAGCACCAGCACGATCAGAACGACGCCGAAGATGATGTCCCAGCGCTCGGGCACCGTGGCGCGGTCGGTGAAGTCGTCGCCCTCCCACATGGCGTAGGCCATCACCGCGATGGCGAGCACGCAGCCGACCAGATCGAGCCAGGTGATGCGGCTGCGAAACCGCGCCGCCATCGGGAACAGCAGGAAGGAGAGCACCAGCACGAAGGCGACGTGCGTGTAGCGCAGCGGCTGGGTCGGCACGATGTCGTAGGCGGCGTAGAGGTGGAACAGCGACATCGAGATCGCGATCGCGGTGACGGCGATCGCGGCCCAGCCGGCGAGCCGGCGGCCCGCGCCCTCTTCCTGCTGGACGTATTCTTCGGCCTTGCGCAGGCCTTCCTCGGAGATCGCCGGATCGACCGGCGACGGCCCCGCCTCGTCGGCGACCGCGCGGCCGCCAAGGGTCGCGGTCACGGCCGGCGCGGCGGGCGCCCCTCTTCCTGCGTCAGACATCGCTCCTCCCGCGGCGGTTGGGGCCCGCCGGTCGGCATTATTCTTGCTTATGTCGTCCCCTCGCCGCCCGGTTGGCCCCGGATCGGCGGCGCGAGACTGCCAGTTTGTCGCAGGGAGCGTCGAGGCTACCTTCGCAGCAGGCAGCACGCCTGCCCCGCCCTCATCCTGAGGAGCGCGCGCGAAGCGCGCGTCTCGAAGGACGAGGGCGGCCCGGCCGGCCCATGGTTCGAGACGCGCTCGCTTCGCAGCGCTCCTCACCATGAGGCCGGAGTTACGGCAACCGCGCCGCGACTTCGGCTAGTTTTGCCGCCGCAGGAGCACCCCATGACCTACCTCATCGTCTTTCTCGGCGGCGGCATCGGCGCGGCGCTGCGCCACGGCGTCAACCTCGGCTTCGCGCGGGCGTTCGGCACCGCGTTCCCCTACGCGACCATGTTCGAGAACGTCACCGGCTCGCTGGTGATGGGATTGCTGGTCGGCTGGTTCGCCGCTGAAGGGCGGCGGCTGCCGCAACACTGGCAGCTGTTCCTGACGACGGGCCTGCTCGGCGGCTACACGACGTTCTCGGCGTTCTCGCTCGATGCGGCGGTGCTGTACGAACGCGGCGCGATGGAGCGGCGGCGCTCTACGTGCTGCTGTCAGTCGCGCTGTCGATCGCGGGGCTGTTTGCCGGAATGGCGGTGGTGCGGGGGTGGGCTGAGCGCATGTCTATAAATCAGAGCTGCTTCGGATCCTGGTCATCAAAGCATCAGCTGCCGATGAGACTGGAGCAGCTGACATTCTAAAGCGTGTCAGCAAGTGCCATTCGGCTACTCCGTCATGCGAGCCGTATGATCGCGTTCTCGAGACGGTTCGCGCAGGATAGCGAATATCGCGCGGGAGCATTAAGCAGAGTGCGATCTACATCTCTTTCGCTGCATGCATCAAGACGGTATTCAAGTGAGTTGGCGTTGGATCAACGCCGAGCTCGATCGTCCAAGCTCGTGACTGATACTCAGAATATCTGTTATAAACTACCATGCGCGATGCTTACACATGACTCTGCACGGCTTTTGGTCGCCGATATACTTGTTGACATCGCATTGAACGACTACTGGAGAGCCGCGAGCCGGCAATCTATCGAGAATATCACGAGAGCCACATGTCCTCGCGAACCGTGCGACCGTTCATTTCTGCAATCGCTCCGCTGGCAACTCTCTTCCAATAATCTGACCGAACTCTGATCGTCGTGTGCTCTGACGGATTTGGAAGCCTCAACGGAGCGAAATCGACATCCTTCTGTAGACCTTTCGAGAATTGATCGCGCGAGCTCTTAAGTCGCGAAATCTGCTTCATCGACAACTGACAGATATGCTATTCTGCAATCGGCAGTCTTACTCGAGAAAGCCAATGCGCACTCTGGATGACAACCTACGATGGATAAGACTTCGTCAAGCTGCAGCGCCATAGTCGATTACGAAGCTCAACGGCCACAATCGGATCAGCTCAGTCTTCTCGGAAATGCCGACTGATCTCGTTATGCGAGCGCTTGAAGAATGCTCATGTCGATGTCTGATTCAGCTAGTCCGCTAACGTCGGCCGGCACTCCGTTGACAGCGACGTTCATTCGACAAAGATGTCTATTGGTGATTCGCCTGTCATCGCATATATGACAATACGCTCGATTTGGATGCATCGTCGAACAACTTCGCGTAAGCGCAGCTGCTATTAGTCGCGCATCGGCGCGAAGCATCAGAGAAATGGATCTTCGCTAAGGAGAGCAACTGAAGTCCGTGCGTACTCAGCCTCGTGCGCAAGAGTTGTCTGACATCGCGATAGCCGATAGCTCTGGACAATCGAGATCCCCATGCTCACCCGCCGCACATTCTCCGCCGCCCTCGCCTCCGCGCTCGCGACGCCTGCGCTGGCGCAGCACGCCGGGCACGATCCGGTCTACTCCGGCCTGCGCGATCCCAAGCTGACCGCGCCGCCGCCCGAAGTCGTCGCCGCGCAGCACGTGTTCGACTCGCCGGCGCCGAAGGCGCCGCAATCACGGCCGCTGGGTCGCCAAGGCGGCGCTGCCGCTGCCGCGCAGCGAGATGGCCTGGGCCACCATGCTCGACAACAAGATGCATGTGGTCGGCGGCTATGGCGAGCAGCGCGTCGACCGCAACTATCACCACGTCTATGACGGCGCCGCCGACAAGTGGCTCAACGCGCGGCGAACTGCCGCGCGGCGCCAACCATGTCGGCGTCGTCGTGTCGGACGGCAAGCTCTATGCGCTCGGCGGCTTCGTCGAGCAGAACCGCAAGCCCGACAATCTCTGCTTCGTCTATGAGGGCAATGCCTGGCGCAAGATCGCGCCGCTGCCGCGCCCGTTCGCCGCGATCGGCTGCGCCGCGCTCGACGGCATGATCCACTGCATCGGCGGCGCGGTCGGCGACACCTTCCCGGACAAGAAGTCGGTCGACTGGCACCTCGTCTATGATCCGCGGATCGACCAATGGTCGACGCGGCGGCCGATGCCGACCGGGCGCGACCACACCGGCACGCTCACGGTCGAGGGCCGCATCCATGTGATCGGCGGCCGGGTCGACAGCTTCCACACCAACTCGAACCTGCACCACGTCTATGAGCCGAAGGAGGACAAGTGGACGCCGCGCGCGCCGCTGCCGACCGCGCGCTCCGGCCACGGCGCGGTGCTGATGCGCGGCACGATCTTCTGCATGGGCGGCGAAGGCACCAACCGCGTCTACGGGCAGAACGAGGGCTACGACGTCGCGCGCGACACCTGGTTCGCCTATGCGCCGATGCTCACGCCGCGGCACGGCCTCGGCGCGGCGGGGATCGGCGATTTCGTCCATGTGGCCGGCGGCGGCCCGGTGATGGGCGGCGACATCCAGAGCGCGGTGCACGAGGCCTTCACGCTGGGCTAGTTGACGCCCCGTTTACCCTAATTGCGGACGCCGCTGGTCCCGCGGCGGCAGCTCTGCGTTTCATCCGCGCAAATGTCTCTCTCCAGGGAGAAGACCATGCGTGTTGCGTTGCGTTTTGTTTTTGCCGCCGCCTTGACGATCGGCGCGTTCGCACCGGCCTCCGCACAGGAAGCGGCAGAAGAAGCCAGCAATCAGGAAGCGACCCGGGCCTTCAGAATTCCGGCGAGCCAGCTGCGCTTTTACTGTTTCTCCGGGCCGTTTGCGTACACGATCGGCGCGGTGACGTGTCTCACGCGCGGCCAGTGGGGCACCTGCAAGTGGACCAACGCCGGCGCCAACCATTCCGCGCCGGCCAACCGCGCCTATTGGGTGGCCTCGATCGCGCCGTTCGGCAGCTGCCCGTAGCTACTCCATCGCCCGCAGGCCGAGCTTGTCGAGCAGCGCCATGTCGCGGTCGCGGCCCGGGTTCGGCGTGGTGAGCAGCTTCGGCCCGTAGAAGATCGAATTGGCGCCGGCGAGGAAGCACAACGCCTGCGTCTCCTCGCTCATGTCCTCGCGGCCGGCCGAGAGCCGCACCATCGAGCCCGGCATGGTGATGCGCGCCACCGCGATGGTGCGCACGAAGTCGAGCGGATCGAGCGGCGCGGCGTGATCGAGCGGCGTGCCTTCGACCTTCACCAGCATGTTGATCGGCACCGACTCCGGATGCACCGGCAGCGACGGCGAGCGTCGCGATCATGCCGACGCGATCTTCCAGGCCCTCGCCCATGCCGACAATGCCGCCGCAGCAGACATGGATGCCGGCGTCGCGCACATGGTCGAGCGTGTCGAGCCGGTCCTGATAGGTGCGCGTGGTGATGATGTCGCCGTAATATTCCGGCGAGGTGTCGAGGTTGTGGTTGTAGTAGTCGAGCCCCGACGATTTGAGCCGCTGCGCCTGCGCGCCGGTCAGCATGCCGAGCGTGACGCAGGTCTCGAGGCCGAGCGCCTTCACGCCCTCGACCATGGCGCAGACCTTGTCGAGGTCGCGATCCTTCGGCGAGCGCCACGCCGCGCCCATGCAGAAGCGCGACGCGCCGCCGTCCTTCGCCGCCTGCGCTTCGCGCAGCACGGCGTCGAGCGACATCAGCTTCTCGGCCTTGACGCCGGTGTTGTATTGCGCGGCCTGCGGGCAATAGGCGCAGTCCTCCGGGCAGCCGCCGGTCTTGATCGACAGCAGGGTCGAGATCTGCACTTCGGTCGGATCGAAATGCGCTGCGGTGGACCTGCTGCGCGCGGAAGATCAGTTCGGGGAACGGCAGCGCGAACAGCGCGCGGATTTCCTCGCGGGTCCAGTCGTGGCGGATCAGGGATGGCGCGGCGTGGGGAGCGTCAAATGCGGCAAGCGACATTGGGGTCCGAATAGTTGCGATTTTCGCAACTTTACAGGCCAGCAACGGGCTACGCCACATGCCCTTCGTCGATGTGCTTCGGGGTCTGCTCCGCCGCCTGGCCCTTCATCTGCGCCGCGCCGAGCTTGGGATTGCCGCGCACGCCGCCAAGCCGCGCCTGCGCGATCTGGTCCTCGGTCGGCGGCTCGTCGCCGGCGGCGGCGAATAGCGCCCGGGCCGGATCGTCGGGCGACACCGGCACTTCGGTCGGCGGCGAGGCCGAATTGGTGCGGCTGCGCAGCACGTACATAATGACGCCGAGCACGACCAGCGCGGCCAAAAGCCACAACATTCCGCCCGGCATTCCGTCTGCCATAAGAAAAACCCTCCCGCGCCCTGAGGAGAACGGCCCGCGGGTGCCGAGGGTTCCGCATTAACTTGTTACCGCCGCAATGGCTGATAAATGTGCAGCCGCAAGGGGATGTGACTTTCGAATGACGATTGATCGCCGCACTTTGCTGACAGGTGCCGCCGCCCTGCCGCTCGCCGGCTGGGCAGAACGCAGCGCCTCGGCCGCCCCGCCCCCGCCGCGCAACAGCCTCAATGCCATTGCGCTCGGCGTGCGCTCCGGCGCCGAGCAGGACCAGAGCAAGGCGCTGCAGAAGGCGATCGATCAGGCCGCCACGCAGCGCCTGCCGCTGTTCATTCCGCCGGGCCGCTATCGCGCCGCCGAGCTGAAGCTGCCGGCCGGCGCGCAGCTCTACGGCATGCGCGGCGCGAGCCACATCGTGCTCGAGCGCACCGCGCCCCTCTTCATCAGCGAAGGCGCCGACAACATCAGCCTGTCCGGCCTCATGCTCGAGGGCGAGAAGATTCCGCTGGTCGAGCGCACCGGCATCATCCAGCTCGCCAATGGCAAGGGCATCCGCATCGCCGAATGCGACATCGTGCGCGCCGGCGGCAATGCCATCGTGCTGCAAGCGATCGAAGGCCAGGTGCTCCGCAACGGCATCGCCGACGCCGCCGACAATGCGATCTTTGCGCTCGACGGCCGCAACACTCTGATCAGCGGCAACGTGATCCGCGGCTCCGGCAATGGCGGCATCCGCGTCTGGCAATCGCAGAAGCGCGCCGACGGCTCGATCGTCAGCGACAACATCATCGAGGATACGCGGGCGCTGGCCGGCGGCAGCGGGCAGAACGGCAACGCGGTCAATGTCTATCGCGCCGCCAACGTGACCGTGCGCGGCAACCGCATCAAGAACGCGGCCTTCTCTGCGGTGCGCGGCAACGCCGCCTCGCACATCCAGATCACCGGCAATGAATGCTCGGGCCTCGGCGAGGTCGCGCTCTACTCCGAGTTCGAATTCGAGAACGCGACCATCACCGGCAACACCGTCGACGGCGCCGGCATGGGCATCTCGGTCTCCAACTTCAAGGAAGGCGGCCGGCTCGCCACCGTGCAAGGCAACACGCTGCGCAACATCACGACGCCGCGGCCGGCGACCGACCCCGGCGAAGGCTTCGGGGTCGGCATCTATGTGGAAGCCGACACCGCGGTGACCGGCAATGTCATCGAGAACGCCGCCAAGGTCGGCATTTCCTGCGGCAACGGCCCATACCTGCGCGACGTCACGGTGACGGGCAATGTCGTTCGCCAAACCCCATACGGCGTCTGGGTTTCGGTCGCCAAAGGCGCCGGCGCGGCGGTGATTTCCGGCAATCTGATCACCGGCGCCCGCCGCGGCGCCATTGTCGGCATGGAATGGAACAAGGTCGTCACCTCCGACCTCGCCTTCGTCGCGCCCGGCGCCTACCCGCAATTGTCCATCAGCGGCAATAACATCCGTTAGCTGTTGAGCCGCACCTCTACTCCCGGAACCAATTGTTCCGGCCGCTGTTGCCATGGCGCCCAAATATGGAGGCAGCAAATGGCGAACGGCGACAGTGGTGGTGCAACCGGCATCCTGGGCGTGATGGTCGGTGCCCTCATAGTCATTTTCATCGGCGCGTTTTTTCTCAGCGGCGGCCTTGGCAAAGGCGGCGGCGGAGGCGGTGGCGCAACCAACTTCACGATCAAGCTGCCGTCAGCGCGCTGACGGCATTTTTTTACGGATAAGGGAGCGATACATGCACGGCATCATCTATTTGATCGGCCTCATCGTGGTGATCATGGCCATCCTTTCCCTGCTCGGCCTGCGCTGAGGAGGCACCCATGGCACGACGACGAGCTCTAGCGACTGTTGCCGCCATTGGCGGCTCATATGTTGAGTGGAGCGCGGTGATCGCCGGCGCGATCGGCGCCAGCGCGATCTCTTTCCTGCTCCTCACCTTCGGAGGCGCCGTCGGATTGAGCCTCACCTCGCCACTGCCCCATGAAGGCGGGCTGGGCGCCTGGGGTGTCATGTTCGCGGTGCTCTGGTGGGCGGTGATGGTGCAGATCGGCAGCTTCTTCGCCGGCGGTTACCTCGCCGGCCGCATGCGCGCGCCGATCGGCGATGGCGGCGACGAAACCGGCTTCCGCGACAGCACCCACGGCTTCCTGGTTTGGGCGGTCGGCGTGCTGATGATTGTGTTCATGGCAGCCGGCGTCGGCGGCGCCGCGCTCAAGACCGCATCACAGTCGGTCTCGGCGTTTGCCGGAGCGGCGACGACTTCGGACAAGGGTGGCGTGTCGACCGCCGATTATGCGGCCGACATGTTGCTGCGGCGGACCGGCACTGGTGGTGCCGCCCAGGCCGGCAGCACCGAGGCCCAGCGCGACGAGGTCAAACGCATCTTCGCCAACACGATCGCCAATAAGGAGCTCACCGCTCGCGATCGCGACTACCTGGCGCAGATGGTCGGGACCCGAAACGGCCTGTCGCCGGATGATGCCCGTAGCCGCGTCGACCAGGCGATCCAGGAGACGCAGCGCTATGAAAACAAGGCCCGCGAAGCGGCCAACACGGCCCGAAAAGCGGGCGTGTTGTCGGGCTTCCTGGCCGCGGCGTCGTTGCTGATCAGTCTGGCTGCCGCGGTCGGCGGCGCGGCGCTGGGCGGCACGCACCGCGACGACGGCACCGTGGCGCACCTGTTCGGCACGCGGTTCTGGTAACCGGCGCTGGAGCGACATAAAAAGGGGCGGCACCACCGCCCCTTTTTTTATTGAGCCGTAATGACCGACACCAAGTCCCAGGATTTTCCCGACCGTCTCTCGGTCAATCCCAAGAGCCCTCATTACAACGAGGAGGTGCTCAAGCGTGACATCGGCATCCGCTTCGACGGCAAGGAAAAGACCAACGTCGAAGAGTATTGCGTCAGCGAAGGCTGGATCCGGGTCGCCGCCGGCAAGGCGCTCGACCGCCACGGCAATCCGCTGACCATCATGCTCAAGGGCAAGGTCGAGCCGTATTTCCGCGAGACACCCAAGCCTGAGGAAAGCTAGGCGGCCGCCCGCGAGCTTGCAGCGGGCGCAAAGCGCGCAGCGAACGTCGCGAAGCTTTCCATGAACGCGCCGAGAAACTTGCGCACGCTCTCGTCGGTGACCTTGTTCTGCGCATCGATCAATTCCGGCTTGTAGGCGATGTAGGCTTCGCCACCGGCGACATGCAGGCCCAGATCGGCGAGCACGGCACGCAGGTGCTGCTGCACCACCGCCGTCGAGATCACGCCCGCCGAGGTGCCGATGATCGCGGCCGGCTTTCCGGGCCATGACGTCTTGCCCCACGGGCGCGCGCCCCAGTCGATCGCGTTCTTGAGGACCGCGGGGATCGAGCGGCTGTGCTCCGGCGTGACGAACAGCAGCGTGTCGGAGCCTTCGACCTCGCCCTTGAAGCGCGCGACCGGCGCCGGCACCGGCTGCTCGTGGTCCTGGTTGTACATCGGCAGGTCGTCGATCCGGATCAGCCGGGCCTCGAACGACTTGTCGCCGAGCAGGACCAGGGCCTCCGCGAGCTTGCGGTTGATGGATTCCCGCCGGTTGGAGCCGACAATCACGCCAAGCTTGAGTTTCGTCATGGCACCCTCTATCTGAGCCTAAGGAACAATTTGTTACCTAGGATAGATAAATGACCAAAAAGACCGCGCAAGAAGGCACACGGGGGGCACCAGGTAACCTGCATGTGCCCGAAGATTGCCGCGCCATCAGCCAGGTGCTGGCGCGGGTCGGCGACAAGTGGACGGTGCTGGTCGTCTCCAATCTCGGCGACGGGCCGAAGCGCTTCAACGAACTTCGCAAGGCGCTCGGCAGCATCTCGCAGCGGATGCTGACCCTCACCTTGCGCGGCCTCGAACGCGATGGACTGGTAACGCGCACCGCGTATCCAACGATCCCTCCGCGCGTCGATTATGAGCTGACCAAACTCGGCCGTTCGCTGCTCGAGCCGGTTAACGGACTTGAGCCTGTGGGCGCGCAAGCACCGTGCGGCGATGGAAGACGCCCGCGACCCGGTTCGACCGCACGCAAGCGCCGCAATAAAAAATGGCCGGGAATGTCCCGGCCATTTTCGTCCGATCATTTTCGGAAATTTACTCCGCCGCCTCGCGCTGCGGACCGATCGCCTCGAGCTTGGCGGCGCAGAACTTGAACTCCGGAATCTTGCCGAACGGATCGAGCTTCGGATTGGTGAGCAGGTTGGCCGCCGCCTCGACATAGGCGAACGGGATGAACACCACGCCATCCGGTATCGCATCGTCCTGACGAGCATACAGCTCGACCGTGCCGCGCCGTGTGGTGACGCGGATCATGTCGCCCGGCTGGATACCGAGCTTGGCGATCGTGCCGCGCGAGACCTGCGCGGTGGCCGAGGGCTCGATCGCGTCGAGCACCATGGCACGGCGCGTCATCGAGCCGGTGTGCCAATGCTCGAGCTGGCGGCCGGTCGAGAGGATGAACGGATACTCCTCGTCCGGCACCTCGTCCGGCGGCTGCAGCTTGGTGGAAACCAGCTTGGCGAAGCCGCCGGGCCGCGGGAAGCCGCTTTCGAACACGACATCGCGGCCCGGCTGGTCGGGCCCGTCGGTCGGGTAAGTGACCGCATCCTCGCGTGCAACGCGCTCCCAGGTGATGTTGTTGAGCGCCGGCATCATCGAGGCCATCTCGTCGAACACCTCGCCGACATGCTTGTAATTCCAGCCGCAGCCGAGCCGGTTGGCGATTTCAGTGATGATCCACAGATCCTGCCGGGTGTCGCCCGGCAGCGGCAGGGCGGCGCGGCCCATCTGCACCTGACGATTGGTGTTGGTGACGGTGCCGTCCTTTTCGGGCCAGCCGGAGGCCGGCAGCACGACATCGGCATACATCGCCGTCTCGGTGAGGAAGAGATCCTGCACCACGAGATGCTCGAGATGCGCCAGCGCCTCGCGGGCGTGGTTCAAATCCGGGTCCGACATCGCCGGATTCTCGCCCTCGATGTACATGCCCTTGATTTCGTCGGCGTGCACCGCGTCCATGATCTCGACCACGGTCTTGCCGCGCTTGGGCGGGAGCTTCACGCCCCACGCCTTCTCGTACTGCGCGCGGATTTCCGGATCTTCGACCGACTTGTAGTCCGGGAAGAACATCGGGATCAGCCCCGCGTCGGAGGCGCCCTGCACGTTGTTCTGGCCGCGTAGCGGATGCAGCCCGGTGCCGGGACGGCCGATCTGGCCGGTGATCAGCGACAGCGCGATCAGGCAGCGCGCATTGTCGGTGCCGTGGGTGTGCTGCGACACGCCCATGCCCCAGAAGATGATGGCGCTCTCGGCACGCGCATAGGCGCGCGCGACCTCGCGCAACGTGTCGGCCGCGATGCCGCAGATCGGCTCCATCTCTTCCGGCGTGAAGTCCTTGATGTTCTCCTTCCAGGCCTCGAAGCCTTCGACGTAGGTCTGGATGTATTGCTGGTCGTAGAGCTTCTCTTCGACGATGACGTTGAGCATCGCGTTGAGCATCGCGACGTCGGCGCCGTTCTTGAACTGCATCATCTTCCAGGCGTGGCGCTTGAGCGCCTGGCCGCGCGGATCCATCACGACCAGCTTGGCGCCGCGCTTGGCGGCCTGCTTGAAGAAGGTCGCCGCGACCGGATGGTTCTCGGTCGGGTTGGCGCCGATCACGATGATGAGGTCGGAGTTCTTGCACTCGTTGAACGTCGCGGTCACCGCGGCGGAGCCGACGCCTTCGAGCAGCGCCGCCACCGACGAGGCATGGCAAAGCCGCGTGCAGTGGTCGACGTTGTTGGTGCCGAAGCCGGTGCGCACCAGCTTCTGGAACAGATAGGCCTCCTCGTTCGAGCCCTTGGCCGAACCGAAGCCGGCCAGCGCGTCGGGACCGTCGCGGTCGCGGATTTTCTTCAGTCCGCCGGCGGCGCGGTCGAGCGCCTCTTCCCATGTCGCCTCGCGGAAATGCGTCCACGGATTGGACGGATCGATCGACCTCGTGCGGCACCTTCGGCACGCCGTCCTTGCGGATCATCGGCTTCAGCAGGCGCTCCGGATTGTGCACGTAGTCGAAGCCGAACCGGCCTTTGACGCACAGCCGGTTCTGGTTGGCCGGGCCGTTCTTGCCTTTGACGGCGACGATCTTCTCATCCTTGATCTGATAGGTGAGCTGGCAGCCGACGCCGCAATAGGGGCAGACGCTATGCGACCTCGCGGTCCGGCGCGCCCTTGAAGACGTTTTTCTCGTCGACCATCGTCGCCGGCATCAGCGCGCCGGTCGGGCAGGCCTGCACGCATTCGCCGCAGGCGACGCAGGTCGAGGCGCCCATCGGATCGTCGAAGTCGAACACGATCTTCTCGGCGACGCCGCGGCCCGCCATGCCGATCACGTCATTGACCTGCACTTCGCGGCAGGCGCGGACGCAGAGATTGCACTGGATGCAGGCGTCGAGATTGACCGCCATGGCCGGATGCGAGCGGTCCGCCGGCGGCTGCACGATCGCGCTTGGGGAAGCGGCTCGATCTCGACGCCCTGGCGCTTCACCGTCTTCCAGAATTCCGACATCGGGTCGCGCGCGACCTCGATCGGCGGCTGGTCGGTGACGAGCAGCTCGGCGACCATCTTGCGCGCGGTCTTGGCGCGGTCGGTCTGCGTCTTGACCTTCATGCCGGGCGCCGGCGTGCGCAGGCAGGACGCCGCCAGCACGCGCTCGCCCTCGATCTCGACCATGCAGACGCGGCAATTGCCGTCCGGCCGGTAGCCGGGCTTCGGCGTGTAGCACAGATGCGGAAGCTTGATGTCGAGCCGGCGCGCGGCGCGAAAGATCGTCTCGCCCTCGCGGATGTCGATCTCACGGTCGTCGATGAAGAAGGTCTTGCCGCTTGGAGCGCCGCCCTGCCCGGCGCTCTTGTCCATCGGCGCGGTGTGCGCGACGGCGGGCTTGCCGGCGTTCTTGTTGTCGCCGCCCGCGGCGCCCTTGTTGTCGTGGCCGTAGCCAACCGGTTTCTTGGTATCGGTCATATGTTCACCAATGGCCCAGCGGCTTCTTCAGTTCGTCCGGGAAATATTTGATCACGCAGGTCAGCGGGTTCGATGCCGCCTGGCCCAGGCCGCAGATCGAAGCGTCGCGCATGCCGGTCGGAAAGCTCGTCGAGCAGCGCCGTGTTCCACGGGCCCTGCGCCATCAGCTTCACGGCCTTCTCGGTGCCGACGCGGCAGGGCGTGCACTGGCCGCAGCTCTCATCCTCGAAGAACTTCATCAGGTTGAGCGCCACGGCCTTCATGTCGTCCTGGTCGGACAGGATCACGACCGCGTGCGAGCCGACGAAGCAGCCATATTTTTCAAGCGTTCCGAAATCGAGCGGGATGTCGGCCATCGAGGCCGGCAGGATGCCGCCGGAGGCGCCGCCGGGCAGATAGCCCTTGAAGGTGTGGCCATCCTGCATGCCGCCGCAGAACTCGTCGATCAGTTCATTCGCGGTGATGCCGGCCGGCGCGAGCTCGACGCCAGGCTTCTTCACGCGGCCCGACACCGAGAAGCTGCGGAAGCCCTTGCGCTCGTGGCGGCCCTGCGAGGTGACCCATTCCGGGCCCTTCTCGATGATGTCGCGAATCCAGAACAGGGTCTCGACGTTCTGCTCCAGCGTCGGGCGGCCGAACAGGCCGACCTGCGCGACGTAAGGCGGGCGGTGGCGCGGCAGGCCGCGCTTGCCTTCGATCGATTCGATCATCGCGGATTCTTCGCCGCAGATGTAGGCGCCGGCGCCGCGGCGAACGTGAATCTTGGTGTGCGCGCGAAAGCCCCGCCTCCTCGACCTTGCGGATCTCGTCGAGCAGCATCAGCCGCAGTTCGGGATATTCGTCGCGGATGTAGATGTAGGTGTCCGGCGCCTCGACCACCCAGGCGGCGATCAGCATGCCTTCGAGGAAGCGGTGCGGATCGCGCTCGAGATAGATAGCGGTCCTTGAACGTGCCGGGCTCGCCCTCGTCGCAGTTCACGGCGAACAGGCGCGGCGCAGGCTCGGCGCGCACCAGCGACCACTTGCGGCCGGTCGGAAAGCCGGCGCCGCCGAGGCCGCGCAGGCCGGCGTCGCTGACGATCTTGATGATGTCGTCGCGCGTGCGCTTGCCCGATGTGCAGGCCTTGAGCAGCGAGTAGCCGCCCTCTTGAGATAGGCGGCGAGCATCCTTGTGCGAATGCCAGGCGTGCGGATGCTCGTTCTTCTTCACCGCCGCCGCGATCTTTTCCGGCGTCGCGTGGAAGGTCTGCACCGTGATTGATGGCGACCACCGGCGCGCGGTCGCAAGCGCCCATGCACGGCGCGCGCACAACGCGCACCTCGGCGCCGAGCTTGCAGGCTTTCGCAGCAGCCGGTCGGCGCCCGCCATCGCGCAGGACAGCGAGTTGCAAACCCGCACCGTAACGGGCGGAGGCGGCGGGCCTTCCTTTACGACATCGAAGTGCGCGTAGAACGTCGCGACTTCATAGACTTCGGTGAGCGCCATCTTCATCTCGGCGGCGAGCGCGGTGAGATGCGCGGCGGACAGATGGCCGTACTTGTCCTGGATGAGATGCAGATGCTCGATCAGCAGGTCGCGCCGGCGCGGCCGGTCGGTCAAGAGCGCCTGGACTTCGTCCAGCGCCTGAAGGATCGACCTGCCGGCCCTTCGGCGTGCGCGGCGGACGCCGGCGGCCGCCGGTCCGCCGTTGCCACCGGCAGGCGGCTTGATTGGCATATTCATGGACGTCCTCTCAGCCATGATTTGAAGCCGTTCCAGTCTGCGAACAATCCCGTACTTGAAATGGGTCGATAGAAGAAATCTATCAATCGGATTGGCCGATTACAGCGTATAATCTCTGAACCAACCGGCGGAGGCCCGCATTGATCGATAAGCTCGGATTTCCTCCTGGCGCTTGCGCGCGAAAAGCACTTCGGCCGGGCGGCCGAAACCTGCGGCGGTAACCCAGCCGACCCTGTCGGCCGGCATCAAGCAGCTCGAAGAGCAGATGGGCGTGCTGCTGGTCAATCGCGGCTCGCGCTTCCAGGGCTTCACGCCGGAAGGCGAGCGCGTGCTCGAATGGGCGCGCCGCATCGTCGGCGACACGCGCGCCATGCGCGAGGAGATCAATTCGCTGCGGCACGGCCTGTCAGGCCGGCTGCGCATCGCGGCGATCCCGACCGCGCTCGCCATGGTCGCGGCACTGACCACGCCTTACCGCGAAAAGCATCCGAATGTGCAGTTCACGATCTACTCGCGGACCTCGATCGAGATTCTGGACCTGCTGGATAATCTCGAGATCGATGCCGGCATCACCTACGTGGAGAACGAGCCGCTCGGCCGCGTCACCACCGTGCCGCTCTATCACGAGCGCTACCGGCTGCTGACCTCGGCCGACGCGCCGCTCGGCAATCGCGACACGCGTGACCTGGGCCGAGGTCGCGCAAGTGCCGCTCTGCCTGCTCACGCCCGACATGCAGAACCGCCGCATCATCGACCGGCTGCTGCGCGGCGCCGGCGGCGAGTCGCGCCCGACCCTGGAATCGGACTCGATGATCCTGTTGTACTCGCATGTGCGCACCGGCCGCTGGGCCAGCATCATGCCGGCCAAGCTTGCCGAGACGCTCGGCCTCACCGAGACGATCCGCGCGATCCCGATCACCGAGCCGGAAGCGGTGCAGACCATCGGCCTGGTCGCGCCGGCACGTGAGCCGATGACGCCGATCACTGCGGAGCTGGTCGAGGAGGCGCGGCGGCTGGCGCCGAAGCTCGATGATGTCGCCACAAAAGAGCCGCGCCGGCGGCGGGCCTGATTTAAATGGCCTCGAGCAGAATTCCGGTCACGTCGTCCGGCATGTCGAGCATGGCGTCGTGCCCGCACGGCAAAGTATGCGCGCTCCAGGCCGGATCGTTCTTCACCCGCTCGTAGAACGGCTTGAATGGGCTCTCGCGCGGCAGCACCGTCGAGTGCACGTAAACGCGCTTCTTGATGCTGTTCTGCTTGCCTGAAAGCTTGATCTTCTCGGTGAAGCAGCCGATCGGAAACGGCGTCGCCAGCTCGTCGACGCGCTGCGCATCACCTGCATTGACGTTGAAAAATGCGGCCGGCGGCGGCGGCACGCCCAGGCCGCCGATCTTGCCCGCATTGTCGATGAACATCTGCGTATTGGCCGGCACGTTGATGTCGAACAGCGACTGGCCGTGTTCGGGCAGGAAAGCGTCGAGATAGACCAGCGCCCGAATGCCGGTCCGGACATGCGGTCGCCGACGCCGGTGATCACCATGCCGCCGTAGGAGTGGCCGGCCAACACGACATCGTTCAGGCGTTCATAGTGGAAGACATTGACCACATCGAGGATGTGCATGGTCAGATTGATCGCCGTGCCGGTGAGATGCGAGCGCTCGCCCTGCCCGGTCAAAGTCGGCGTGAAAACAAGATGGCCGAGGGCGCGAAGCCGCTCGGCCACCTTGAAATAGCACCAGCCGCCTGACCAGGCGCCGTGGACAAGGACGAAGGTCGCCACCGGTGTCGTTCCGCTACGCCACCTTCACCTCGAGATGGCGGAACATCGCCTTCTTCGCCTCGTCGTCGAAGTCGGTCTTGAAGGTGTGCTGGTGCTTGTCCTTGACGGCGAGCGCGCGCTTGGCGGCGTCGCGCGCCGAGATCTCATCGACCAGCCGCTTCAGGTTCGGGAATTTCGCCCAGGCCTGCTCGCCAAGCGCGGTCGGCACCAGACGCGCCCAGCCCCACACCGCCATGTCGACGATCGTGTAAGTGTCGCCGAGCATGTATTTCTGCTTGCCGAGCCGCTCGTTGATGATGTTGAAGTGCCGCGTCGCCTCATAGGCGTAGCGGTTGAGCGCATATTCGATCTTCTCCGGCGCATATTGGCGGAAGTGCACCGACTGCCCCGCGAACGGCCCGACGCCGGAAGCGACGAACATCAGCCAGGACAGCAGTTCGCCGCGCGCCTTGTCGCCCTTGCCCGGCAGGAACTTTCCGGTCTTATCGGCGAGATAGAGCAGGATCGCATTGGAGTCGAACACGACGGCGTCGCCGTCGACAATGGACGGCACCTTGGCGTTCGGATTGATGGCGAGATAGTCCGGCTTGTGCTGGTCGCCCTTGCGGGTGTCGACCGGGACCGGCTGGTACTCCAGACCGCACTCTTCGAGCATCAGCGCGACCTTCATCGGGTTCGGCGCGCCGCTGTAATAGAACTTGATCATTGTGTTATGGCCTTGTTCAAAACAATTGCGACTGCAGTATAAGACCACTGCATGTTGCTTGTCCCGACCCGGCTTCGCCCAAGTCCCCTCCACGGCATCGGCTTATTCGCCTCAGCGCCCATCCCACGCGGGACGGCGGTCTGGCGCTTTGCGCCCGGCCTCGACCAGAAGTTCGATGATGCTGAAATCGAGCGGATGGAGCCGCACATCCGAAGCTTCTTCGATCACTACAGCTATGTGGATCGCAGCACCAAGCGGCTGATCCTTTGCTTCGACAATGCGCGCTTCACCAACCACAGCGAGAACCCGAACCTGCGGCCGGACTATACGCAGGACCCATTCGGCATAGATGTCGCGGTGCGCGACATCAGCGCCGGTGAAGAGCTCACGCTGGATTACGACGATTTCGAAGAAGGCGGCCGGCTTTGGGTCGGCCGCCCTTAAGCGCTGGCTAGAACAGCCCGACGATCCGGCCGTCCTTGACGTCGATCGAATCCGCCGACGGCACCTTGGGCAGGCCCGGCATCGTCATGATCTCACCGCAGATCGCCACGATGAACTCGGCGCCGGCCGAGAGCCGCACTTCGCGCACCGGAATGTTGAAGCCGGTCGGCGCGCCCTTGGCGTCCGGATTGGTCGAGAACGAATACTGCGTCTTGGCGATGCAGACCGGCAGCTTGCCGAAGCCCATCTCTTCCCACTGCTTGAGCTGATCCTTCACCGACTTGTCGGCGGTCGCGTCATCGGCGCGGTAGATTTCCTTGGCGATGGTGCGGATCTTGTCGAACAGCGGCATGCTCGTCGGGATAGAGCAGCTTGAGGTTGGCCTTGCCCTCGTCGCTCATCTTGACGACGGCCTTGGCGACATCGGCCGCGCCCTCGCCGCCCATCGCCCAGTGATCGGCCATCAGCGCCTCGACGCCGAGCGCCTTGCACTTCTCCCTGACCAGCGCGATTTCCGCTTCGGTATCGGCCGAGAAGCGGTTGATCGAGACGACCGCCGGCAGGCCGAACTTCTTGATGTTCTCGATGTGGCGCTGCAGGTTCGACATGCCGGCTTCGAGCGCCTTGAGGTCTTCCTTCTTCAGGTCTTCCTTCTTGACGCCGCCGTGCATCTTGAGCGCGCGGATGGTCGCGACGACGACGACGCAGTCCGGCTTGAGGCCGGTCTTGCGGCACTTGATGTCGAGGAATTTCTCCGCGCCGAGGTCGGCGCCGAAGCCGGCTTCGGTCACGACATAATCGGCGAGCTTGAGCGCGGCCGTGGTCGCCGACACCGAGTTGCAGCCATGCGCGATGTTGGCGAACGGGCCGCCATGGATGAAGGCCGGCGTGCCTTCGAGCGTCTGCACCAGGTTCGGCGCGATCGCGTCCTTGAGCAGCGCGCGTCATGGCGCCGTGGGCGTTGAGCTCCTTGGCGCGCACCGGCTTACGGTCGCGCGTATAGCCGATGATGATGTTGCCGAGCCGCTCCTTGAGATCTTCGAGATCCTTGGCGAGACAGAAGATCGCCATGACTTCCGACGCCACGGTGATGTCGAAGCCGGCTTCGCGCGGATAGCCGTTGGCGACGCCGCCGAGCGAGCAGACGATCTCGCGCAGCGCGCGGTCGTTCATGTCCATGACGCGGCGCCAGACGACGCGGCGCGAATCGATGCCGAGCGCATTGCCCCAGTAGATGTGGTTGTCGATCAGCGCCGACAGCAGATTGTGCGCCGAGGTGATGGCGTGGAAGTCGCCGGTGAAGTGGAGGTTGATGTCCTCCATCGGGATCACCTGCGCATAGCCGCCGCCGGCCGCGCCGCCCTTCACGCCGAAGCACGGGCCGAGCGACGGCTCGCGCAGCGCGCACATCGCCTTCTTGCCGATGAAATTGAGCGCGTCGGTGAGGCCGACCGTGGTCGTGGTCTTGCCCTCGCCCGCCGGCGTCGGGCTAAATCGCGGTGACGAGGATCAGCTTGCCGTCTCTTCTTGTCGGTGAGCGACTTGATGTACTCCATCGATACCTTGGCCTTGTAGTGGCCATAAGGCTCGAGGTTCTCCGACGGCGATGCCGAGCTTTTCCTTCGCGACGTCGGCGATGCGGCGCGGCTTGGCGGCCTGGGCAATTTCAATGTCGGATTTCGGATTTTGGTGCTGTGAGGCGGGCATAGAGACGTTCCGATGCGAATAGAGGAAAAATCAGACTGACGTGAAGCGTGCGCCCTTCGCGAGATTGGCGGATTTCGCCCACTCGCCGGCATCGATCTTCTTGCCTTCGGGTGGCTGCACGCGCGTGACCTTGAAGCGGCCATCGGCACAGACGACGGTGATGCCGTCGGCTTCGACCGCGACGATTTCGCCGAGCTTGCCGGCGATGCCCTTGGGATCGCGGGCCGGCAGCGGCTTGGCGTCGAAAATCTTGACCTGCTTGCCGTCGAGCACGGTCCAGGCGCCCGGCGCCGGATTGCAGCCGCGGATCAGACGATCGATCTGCTCCCACGGCTTGCCCCAATCGATCTTGGCGTTCTCGGGCCGGCACAGACCTTCATAGGTCGCCTTCGAATGGTCCTGCTTGATCTTCGGCGCCTTGCCGGCTTTGACGAGGTCGACGCCCTCGAGCATGGCCTCGACGCCCATCGGAAACAGGCGGTCGAAATAGACCGTGCCGAGCGTGTCGGTGTCGGAGATCGGCGTTTTCTTCTGCACCAGGACGTCGCCGGTATCGAGCCCGTTGTCCGGCCAGAAGATCGACAGGCCGGTCTCCTTCTCGCCCTTGATGATCGGCCAGTTGATCGCCGACGCGCCGCGATAAGCGGGCAGCAGCGACGGGTGATACTGGATCGAGCCGTGGGTCGGGATGTTGAGGAAGTCTTCCGGCACGAACAAAGTGACGAACGCCATCACCTGAAGGTCGGGCTTGAGCGCCTTGAACTCCTCCCAGACCTTGGGGTCCTTGTAGGACGCCGGCTGATAGATCGGGAGCTTGGCGGCGAGCGCCGCTTCCTTGAGCGGATCGGCCTTGGCGCCTTCCTTCTCCGGCGCGGCATAGACGGCGACCACGTTGTCGCCGCGCTTGAGCAGCGCTTCCAGCACGGCCTTACCGAAGGCCTGCTGGCCATGAACCACGATACGCATTCAAACCCCTCCCACCGCGGGCGTTACGCCGCCTTCTCTTTGGCCGGCGCGCTCAGCGCGCCTGAATTCTTGATCTCCTGCACGGTCGCCTGATCGAAGCCCAGCACATCGCTCAGGATCTCGTCGGTGTGCTCGCCAAGCAGCGGCGAGCGCGTCACCTCGGAAATCGAGTCCGACATCTTGATCGGATTGCCGACCGTCAGATACTTGCCGCGCGTCGGATGATCGACCTCGACCACCGTGCCGGTGGCGCGCAGCGATTCATCCTCGGCGATTTCCTTCATCGACAGGATCGGCCCGACCGGAATGTCGACCGCGTTGCACAGCTCCATCACCTCGAACTTGCTCTTGGTCATGGTCCATTGCTCGATCCGCTCGAAGATTTTCTTGAGCTTCGGCAGGCGCGCACGCGGCGTCGCATATTCCGGATCGGTCTTCCAGGTCGGCTCGCCGATCAGGTCGCAGATCGGCTCCCACACCGGCGCCTGGGTGATGAAGTAGATGTAGGCGTTGGGGTCGGTCTCCCAGCCCTTGCACTTGATGATCCAGCCGGGCTGGCCGCCGCCGGAGTCGTTGCCGGCGCGCGGCGTCGCCTCACCGAACGGAATGCCCTGCCCGAACTGGCTGTATTCCGGACAGCGGACCGGCCTTGAGGCGCTGCTGGTCGCGCAGCTTGACGCGGCAGAGGTTGAGCACGCCGTCCTGCATGGCGGCGAGCACCTTCTGGCCGCGGCCGGTGCGGGTGCGCTGGTAGAGCGCCGACACGATGCCGAGCGCCAGATGCAGACCGGTGCCGCTGTCGCCGATCTGCGCGCCGGTCACCAGCGGCGGGCCATCCAGGAAGCCGGTGGTCGAAGCCGAGCCGCCGGTGCATTGCGCGACGTTCTCGTAGACCTTGCAGTCCTCATATGGCCCGGGGCCGAAGCCCTTCACCGAGGCGACGATCATGCGCGGGTTGAGCTTGTGGATGTGCTCCCAGGTCAGCCCCATGCGATCGAGCGCGCCCGGCGCGAAATTCTCCACCAGCACGTCGCACTTCTTGATCAGCTCATCGAGCACGCGCTTGCCTTGCGGATGCTTGCTGTCGATCGTGATCGAGCGCTTGTTGTGATTGAGCATGGTGAAGTAGAGCGAGTCGGCGCCCTTCACGTCGACCAGCTGGCCGCGCGTGATGTCGCCGACACCCGGGCGCTCGACCTTGATCACGTCGGCGCCGAACCAGGCCAGCAGCTGCGTGCAGGTCGGACCCGATTGGACGTGCGTGAAGTCGAGAATGCGCACGCCATCGAGCGCCTTGCCGGCTTTTCCGAATGGAGCGGCGACCGGCTCCGGCAGACCGCCGTTGGAAGACCTCGCCATCGCAGCGACCGCGGCGGCTGCACCGGCGAGCCCGGTCGCGACCGCAGCACCGACCAGGCCACGCCTCACAACCTTTGCGGCCTTCGAGGGCTTGGTGCGCTTCGCGCCGGCCTTCCCGGCCGGTTTCTTTCCCTTGGCGGGCGCCGATTTGCCCTTGGTTTTCTTTGCCATGGTCGTGCCCCTACTTCTTTTTGCTGAGCTTTGACTGCGGATTGAGGTTGCCGATGCGGCCGCTCTCGCTGCCGGCGGCCGGATCGATCACCGCATTGATCAGGGTCGGCTGGCCGGAATCGAGCGCCTCGTTGACGGCGCGGCGCAGTTCGTCAGGCGAGGTCGCGTTGACGCCGACACCGCCAAA
Organism: uncultured Alphaproteobacteria bacterium; assembly: GCA_963788805.1. Classification (GTDB taxonomy): domain Bacteria; phylum Pseudomonadota; class Alphaproteobacteria; order Rhizobiales; family Xanthobacteraceae; genus Pseudolabrys. The sequence goes on along the minus strand of CAWBHU010000008.1, from coordinate 112,290 downwards.
GGCCTCCATCATCTTGTCGTAGCGGGCGCCCTTGACGAACACCGTGGTCGCCGGATCGTCGCCTGCCTTGTTGACGTCGGTGCCGCGATAAATGCCGTCATTGTTGAAGATGACGATGCAGACCGGCAGCTTGTAGCGGCAGATCGTCTCCACCTCCATGCCGGAGAAGCCGAACGCCGAGTCGCCTTCGACGGCGAGGACCGGATGTCCGGTCTCGATCGTTGCGGCGACGGCCTGGCCCATGCCGATGCCCATGATGCCCCAGGTGCCCACGTCGAGACGCTTGCGCGGCTTGTAGATGTCGATGATGCCGCGCGCGAGGTCGAGCGTGTTGGCGCCTTCGTTCACCAGGATCGTCTCCGGACGCTCCTTGATGATCGTGCGAAGCACGCCGAGCGCGCCGTGATAGTCCATCGGCACGTTGTTGTTCATCAGGCGCGGCGCCATCTTGGCGACGTTCTCGTCACGCTTGGACGTGACGGCCTTGGTCCAGTCCGCCGGGGGCGCCGGCCAGTTGCCCATCGCGTTGAGCATTGCGGAAACGCACGAACCGATGTCACCGACGACCGGCGCAACAACCTCCACGTTCGAGTCCATTTCCTTGGGCTCGATGTCGATCTGGATGAACTTCTTCGGCGCCTCGCCCCAGGCCTTGCCCTTGCCGTGCGACAGCAGCCAGTTGAGCCGCGCGCCGATCAGCATGACGACATCGCTGTCCTTGAGGACGGTCGAGCGGGCAGCACCGGCGCATTGCGGATGCGTGTCGGGAAGCAGGCCCTTCGCCATCGACATCGGCAGGAACGGCACGCCGCTCTTTTCGACGAACTGACGGATCGCATCATCGGCCTGCGCGTATGATGCGCCCTTGCCGAGGATGATGAGCGGCTTCTTCGCCGACTTGAGCACATCGAGCGCGCGCTTGACCGCATCCGGCGCGGGGATCTGCGCGGGCGCCGCGTCGATCACTTTCACCAGCGATTTGCGGCCCGCTTCGCGCATTCATCACCTGGCCGAACAGCTTGGCCGGCAGGTCGAGATAGACGCCGCCCGGGCGGCCCGAAACGGCGGCGCGAATGGCGCGCGCCAGGCCGATGCCGATGTCCTGCGCATGCAGGATGCGATAGGCCGCCTTGCAGAGCGGCTTGGCGATCGCGAGCTGATCCATCTCCTCGTAGTCGCCCTGCTGGAGGTCGACGATCTCGCGCTCCGAGGAGCCCGACATCAGGATCATCGGGAAGCAGTTGGTGGTGGCGTGCGCGAGCGCGGTGAGGCCATTGAGGAAGCCGGGCGCCGAAACGGTGAGGCACACGCCGGGCTTCTTGGTGAGATAGCCGGCGATCGCGGCGGCATAGCCGGCGTTCTGTTCATGACGGAACGACAGAACGCGCAGACCCTCCGCCTGCGCCATGCGGCCGAAATCGGTGATCGGAATGCCCGGCACGTTATAGATCGTGGTCAGGTCATTGAGCTTGAGCGCGTCGATGAGCAGGTGAAAACCGTCGGTCAGTTCTTCTTCCTGCGCCTCTGGCTGCAATTTCACTGCTGCATCTGACATTGGGAATCCTCTCGGTCTTATTCGTTCAATCGAGGTAATCGGCGTATTGCTTGACGTGCTCGGCGAGCCCGAGCGCGTGGTCGCGCACCAGCCGCTCGGCGCGCGCGGTGTCGCGTGCCTCCAGCGCTTCGATGATCTGGATGTGATCGCGGATCGAGCGGTCGGCGCGGTCCTTCTCGACGATCGTCTTGCGCCGGATCATCCGCATGTGGGTGAACAGGTTTTCCGCCATCTCGATCAGCACATGGTTCTCGCTCATGCGCACAATCGATTGATGGAATTCGATGTTCACCTCGGAATATTCGTCGAGGTGGGCGCGTACTTTGCCGTCGAGGAAGCTTGCGAACATGCGGCGCAGGTTCTTGATGTCGTCGTCGAGCGCATTTTCGGTAATCAGGCGTGCCGCCATGCTTTCGAGCGCGGCCCACGCAGTGATCAGCTCGATCACCTCGCGCTTCGACTTGCGCACCACATAGATGCCGCGCCGGGGCACCGAGCGCACGAACCCCTCGCTCTCGAGCTGAGCCAGCGCTTCACGAACCGGAGTGCGGCTGATGCCGAAATCCTGCGCCAGCTTGCGCTCGTCCAGCCGGATGTCGTCGCGACTGCGATAGATATCCATCGCGACGATCGCGTTTTTTAGCGCCGTATAGGCCTTGTGCTTGAAGCTTGGAGTCGTCGCGATAGGCGCCAGCGCAGGCTGCACTGGTGTACGCGCGGACTCCGCGAGCGCGCGCTGACTACGGACGGTACGGGTTTCGCTACTCATTGCTGGTATACAATATGCCAGAATCCACAATGGCCGCAATCGCAGTGTTTATCAGCACTTGGCGCTAGCCGGCCGGGCGCAGCCCGGGCGAACGCAGCCGGGTCCAGCCGTTCTGGATCAGCGGCCAGAACAGCGCGACCAGGCCGAGCACCATGATGGTGGAGACGAGGGCGTTCGAGAAAAACACGCCCAGCCCACCCTGCGAGGCGAGCAGCGCCTGACGGAACGACTCCTCCGCTTTGTCGCCGAGCACGATGGCGAGCACCATCGGCGCCAGCGGATAGTTGCATTTCTTCATCAGGTACCCGGCGATGCCGAACACCATTATCATCACGACGTCGAAGGAGTTGTTATGCACCGTGTAGGCGCCGATCGCGCAGAGCACGAGGATGATTGGCGCGATCACGCTGAACGGAATGCGCAGGATCGCGGCGAACAGCGGCACGCAGGTCAGCACCACGAACAGGCCTACCAGGTTGCCCATGTACATGGACGCGATCAGGCCCCAGACGAAATCCTTCTGCTCGGTGAAGAGCAGCGGACCGGGCTGCAGGCCCCAGATCAGCAAGCCGCCGAGCAACACCGCCGCGGTCGGCGACCCCGGCACGCCGAGCGAGATCATCGGCAGCAGCGCCGCCGTACCGGCGGCATGGGCAGCGGTCTCCGGCGCGATCACGCCCTCGATCTGTCCGGTGCCGAACTTGTGGCCGTTCTTCGAAATGCGCTTGGCGATGCCGTAGCTCATGAACGAGGCGGGCGTCGCGCCGGCCGGGCTGATGCCCATCCAGCAGCCGATCAGGCAGGAGCGCAGCGACAGCATCCAGTAACGCGGCAACTCCTTCCAGGTCTGCAAGACGATCTTCGCGTTGAGCTTGGCGATCTTGCCGCGGAACGAGAGGCCCTCCTCCATGGTCAGGAGGATCTCGCCGATGCCGAACAGGCCGATCACTGCGATCAGGAAGTCGAAGCCGCTGAGAAGCGATTCAAAGCCGAAGGTCAGGCGAAGCTGTCCGGTCACCTGGTCGAGACCGACCGTCCCGAGCGCGAAGCCCAGCATCATCGAGGCAATGGTCTTGAACGGCGGCTCCTTGCTGAGCCCGACGAAGCTGCAGAAGGCGAGGAAGTACACGGAGAATATTTCCGCCGGCCCAAATCGCAGCGCGAAATTCGCAACCAGCGGCGCGACCAGCGTGATCATGATGACGGCGAACAGCGCGCCCACAAACGACGAGGTGAATGCTGCGGTCAGCGCCTCGCCGGCGCGGCCCTGCTGGGCCATCGGATAACCGTCGAACGTGGTCGCCACCGACCATGGCTCGCCGGGTATGTTGAACAGGATCGACGTGATGGCGCCGCCGAACAACGCGCCCCAATAGATGCACGACAACATGATGATCGCCGAGGTCGGCGACATGTTGAAGGTCAGCGGCAGCAGGATGGCGATGCCGTTGGCGCCGCCGAGGCCGGGCAACACGCCGACCAGCACGCCGAGCACGATGCCGACCACCATCAGCGCCAGATTGTACGGCTGCAAGACAACCGCGAAGCCGTGAAACAAATTACCAATGTCTTCGAACATCGTTCAGACCCTACGCGTCGTCAGCCGATCAAAAGTAGAGCATTTGCTCGAGCGGGCCTTTCGGCAGCGGCACGAGGAACCATTTTTCGAAAGTGAAGTAGAGCGCGATCGGCACGAGGACGGCGATGGGAATGAGCTTCTGCCACGAATATTTGCCGAACCATTTCATGAAGACGGCAATCATCAGCGCGGATGAAACGTAGATGCCGATGTACGGAATAACGAGGACGTAGATCGTTGCCGGCACCACAACCGCGCCGACCTGCCGCAGCTGCGGCCATTCCGCAAAGAGCTTGTTGTCGGGTTGGGTGCGTAAAACCGAGGCGATGTTGACCACCGACGCGATCACAACCAGCAAACCGACATAAAACGGGAAGAAACCGGCACGCGGGCCTTCCGCTCCCCACGAAATGCCGACCCGCCACGCTCCGTAGATCGCAATGACCCCGAACACACCGATGATCAGCGGCGACCGCAATTTCCACCGTCCGGTGGGACGGACCCGCCCCACCGGATTTCTCAATACTTTGACTCATCACACGTCCTGATCGATTTGCGCCGGCTTAGTTGTTGGCCATGAAGCCGGCTTCTTTCATCAGCGCTTCATGCTGCTTCTCGGCCTCGCCCACCCATTTGGCGTAGTCGTTGCCGGTCATGAAGGTCTGATTGAAAGCGCCGTCCGCCATCAGCTTCTTCCACTCCGGGGTCTCGCGGACTTTCTTGAAGAGATCGACGTAGTAGTCGACCGCTTCCTTCTTGACGCCCGGCGGCATGAAGAAGCCGCGTAGCATGACATATTCGACATCGACACCTGCCGACTTGCAGGTCGGGATGTCGTTCCACGACATGTCTCCGGCAATCTTGTCCTTGTAGTCGAGCTTCTTGGAGTCGAACACGCAGAGCGGACGCAGCTTGCCGGCGCGCCAATGTGCCACCGCTTCGATCGGATTGTTGACGGTCGAATTGACGTGGCCGCCAACCAGCTGCACGGCGACTTCACCGCCGCCTTTATACGGGATGTAGGTCAGCTTCTTGCCGGCCGCTTTCTGAAGCGCGACCGTAATGATCTGGTCTTCCTGCTTGGAGCCGGTGCCGCCCATCTTGAACTGGTTGTCAGTGCCGGCCTTGATCGCGTCGAGGTAGTCCTTTGCGGTCTTGTACGGCTTGTCGGCATTGACCCAGAGGATGAACTCGTCGAGCGCCATCATCGCGACCGGCGTGAGATCCTTCCAGTTGACCGGAATGCCGGTCGCCATCGGCGTTGTGAACAGGTTGGAAAGCGTGATGATCAGCTTGTGATCATTGCCGCGCGCGTTCTTGGCATCGAGGAAGCCCTCGCCGCCGGCGCCGCCCGACTTGTTGACGACAACCACCGGCTGCTTGGAGAGATTGTGCTTGCCGATGATGCCTTGCACGGTGCGGGCCATTTGATCGGCACCGCCGCCAGTGCCCGCGGGGACAATGATTTCGATGGGCTGAGCGGGCTCCCACGCTTTCGCGGGAGTGACCGCGAATGCAACGGCGGCAAGCGCGACGCCGCAGGCGAATCTTCGCGTTAGATGCAACATGTGTGCATTCCTCCTTGGCTTTCCTCTGCGTGTGCCGGCCGGGCGCCGGCTTTTATTGTGAGTACCGGACTGGTGCCGGCTTGGTCGACAGTATACCAGCGGAAACTTCGATGGCTTGCAAGCGCAATCGAATAAGAACGGAGAAAAATTGTTGGTGCCCGCCGCGCCGTTGCTGCGGTGCACGAATTCGCACGACGCGTGATATTCAGACTGCAATCGCCGCGGCTTAGCCGCGCGATTAAACGGGGGAAGCGCGACAACAATGCGCGTTCTGGTTACAGGCGCGGCCGGCTTCATCGGCTTTCACACCGCCAACGCGCTGCTCGAGCGCGGTGATGAGGTCGTCGGCCTCGACAATCTCAGCGCCTATTACGACGTGACGCTCAAAGAGGCACGGCTCAAGAACCTCGCGCCGCAGCGCAATTTCCGCTTCATCAAGGCCGACCTGAAAGATCGCGCGGCAGTTGAGTCCGTGTTCCGCGAGCATCGGCCGCAGCGCGTTGTTCATCTCGCCGCGCAGGCCGGCGTGCGCCATTCGCTCACGCATCCGCATGATTACGGCGATGCCAACCTGACCGGATTTCTCAATCTTCTCGAGGCGTGCCGGCACGGCAAGGTGGAGCACCTGCTATTTGCCTCATCGAGCTCGGTCTATGGCGCCAACACCCGCACGCCGTTCAGCGTGCATGACAATGTCGATCACCCGGTCAGCCTTTACGCCGCGACCAAGAAGGCCAACGAGCTGATGGCGCACGCTTATGCGCATCTTTACGCGCTGCCGGTGACGGGCTTGCGCTTCTTCACGGTGTACGGCCCGTGGGGCCGCCCGGACATGTCGCCCTTCCTGTTCGCCGGAAAGATCCTCAAGGGCGAGCCGATCGACGTGTTCAATCACGGCGAGCACCAGCGCGATTTCACCTATATCGACGACGTGGTCGAAGGCGTGGTGCGCACGCTCGATCTGGTGCCGCAGCCCGACCCGAAATGGTCCGGCGACAAGCCCGATCCGGCGAGCTCCAGCGCGCCCTACCGGCTCTACAACATCGGCAATCACACGCCGGTCGGGCTGATGGACTACATCGCCATCATCGAAAAGGCCGTGGGCAAGAAGGCCAAGCTCAACCTGCTGCCCAAGCAGCCGGGCGACGTTGACGCCACCTTCGCCGATGTGAGCGAGCTCAAGGCCGCCACCGGTTTCGAGCCGAAGACGCCGCTTGCCGACGGCATCGCGAAATTCGTCGCCTGGTACCGCGACTACTACAAGCTCTGATTATTCGGCGGCGCGCGCCGCCGGCGTCTTGAGCGTCAGGCCCGCCGCCACCGCATCCTCGCGGAACGCCTGCACCGCCCCGCGTGACAGCTCCGCGCCGGTCTTGGTGCCGAGCGCCGGCAGCTTCTTGAGCACGTCATTGGGCGCCGTGATGATGTGGCAGCCCATGTCGTCGGCTTCGATCACGTTGAACACTTCGCGGGTCGAGGCCCAGATGATCTCGACGTTCTTCGTCTTGCGCGCGGCCTTGATCGAATCCTGCATCAGCGGCCGGTAATCGTCGCCGAAATCCGCCAGCCGTCCGGCGAACACCGACACGCAAGCCGGCGCAAGCCCATCGAGCGCCTTGATCGCCTTCTCCACCTGATCCCAGGTGAAGATCGCCGTCATGTTGATGTTGACGCCGTCGCTCGAGAGCGAGCGCACCGCATCGAACAGCGGCTCGCCCTTGGTGTTGGTCACCGGCAGCTTGACGTAAACGTTCTTGCCCCAGGTCGCGATCACCCGCGCCTGCGCCACCATCTCCGCAATATCGTCGGAGAACACTTCGAACGAGATGGGACGGTCCGGCACCGCGGCGACGATGTCGCGCGCGAACGCCTCGTAATCCTTCACGCCGGCTTTCTTGAGCAGCGAGGGATTGGTGGTGAAGCCCGCGATCCACGGCTTTGCCGCCATCTCGACGATGTCGGCCTTGGCGGCGCCATCGGCGAAAATCTTCACCTTCAGATCGGAAAGCTTCGGCATCGTTCTATCCTCGCTCAGCTCGCGGCCTTGCCGCGTCCCCACGGTATCACCGCGCAGGCGCGTTCGTGGAATAATACAGAACAATTTTGAGCAACTCGGTTCCCGCAATCGAACCGGCCAACACAAGTTGGCCTGTGATGATGTAGCTGATCACGAAAGTGTCGAGTGCCGGTCGCCCGCCAGCTAATGGCTTTCGCAAGCGAGCGTGAATGAGCCTCGCGGCTTTTCGCCATGACGATTCCCCAGATTTTAGGTAGTTAGCCGGTGATCGCGGTGCGCGTCGCGTCGATGATGCGATCCTGCAGATCCGCCGCCAGGTAAGGATGCATCGGGAGGCTGAGCACCTCCTTCGCGATCGCATCGGAGACCGGCAGGCCGTTTCCGGCGCTCGGATAGTCCCGGTACGCGGTCTGCTGGTGCAGCGGCTTCGGGTAATAAATAGCGGTCGGAATTCCCTGCGCCTTTAGCGCTTCCGCAACGGCGTCACGGCGGCCCTTGCCGATCCGGATCGTGTATTGCGCCCAGGTCGAGACGCAGCCGTCGAGCACTTCCGGCACGATGGCGACATCCTTCAGCCCATCATTGTAGCGGCGCACGACCTCCTGCCGCTTCTCGGTCTCATCATCGAGAAATCTTCAGCTTCTCGATCAGGATCGCCGCCTGGATGGTGTCGAGCCGGCTGTTGAGGCCGATCCGCACATTGTCGTAGCGATCGGCGCCGGAGCCGTGATTGCGGATCGAGCGCAGCAGGTTCGCGAGTTCGGCATCGTCGTGAACACCGCCCCGCCGTCGCCGTAGCAGCCGAGCGGCTTGGCCGGGAAAAAGCTGGTGGAGGTCGCAAGCCCGAATGTCCCGATCTTGCGTCCTTTGTAAGTCGCGCCGAACGACTGCGCCGCGTCATCGAGCAGCCACAGCTTGTGCTTGGTGACGATCGGCTCGATCGCATCGTAGTCCGCCGGCTGGCCGAACAGATCGACGCTGATGACGCAGGCCGGCCTCAAGCCGAGCTGCTTCGCCGTCGCGATGCCGCGCTCGAGGCTCGCCGGATCCATGTTGAAGCTGTCGGCAAACACGTCGACGAACACCGGCGTCGCGCCGACCAGCGCCACGACTTCCGCCGTGGCGGCAAAGGTGAAGCTCGGGCAGAACACCGCGTCGCCGGCCTTGATGCCGCGCGCCTTCAGGACCAGCACCAGCGCATCAGTGCCGTTCGCGCAGCTCACGACCTCCTTGGCGCCGCAGAACGCCGCGAGGTCCGCCTCGAACATGCGCACTTCGGGCCCGAGAATGTATTGTCCATGCGCCAGCACGCGCGCGACGGCATCGTCGACGACGCGGCCGAGGCGGCGGCGCTGGGCGGCGAGATCGATGAAGGGAATTGGCGCCGAAGCGACCGTGGCGTGCTTATTCATTGCGGTTCTCCTATTGCAAAAGCCAGAAGCCCGCAACGCAAGGAACATTTCGTTTTGTGTCTGATCCTTGCCGCAATTAACTGCAAAAACACAGCGTCGTAGGCAGTTTTCCCGGCATTGGCGCACGGTTTGCTTTGCTGTATGAAATCGCCGCAACCCCAAACATTCTGAAGCAGATCATCGTGTCCGGAACTTCACGCTCGAACCATTTGCAGCAGCTCGAAGCCGAGAGCATCCACATCATGCGCGAGGTGGCGGCTGAGTTTGCCAAGCCGGTGATGCTCTATTCCATCGGCAAGGACTCGTCGGTGATGCTGCACCTGGCGATGAAGGCCTTCTATCCCTCGAAGCCGCCCTTCCCGCTGATGCACGTCGATACGACGTGGAAGTTCAAGGAGATGATCGCGTTCCGCAACGAGCGCGCCAAGACGCTCGGGCTCGACCTGATCGTCCACGTCAACGAAGAAGGCCTGCGCGCAGGGCATCGGTCCCTTCACCCACGGCTCGACGGTCCACACCGATGTGATGAAGACCGAGTCGGCCTCAAGCAGGCGCTCGACAAATACGGCTTCGACGCGGCCTTCGGCGGCGCCCGCCGCGACGAGGAAAAGAGCCGCGCCAAGGAGCGCGTCTTCTCGTTCCGCACCGCGAGCCACCGCTGGGACCCGAAGAACCAGCGCCCGGAGCTGTGGAACCTGTACAACGGCCGGGTCCACAAAGGCGAGAGCATCCGCGTCTTCCCGCTGTCGAACTGGACCGAGCTCGACATCTGGCAATACATCATGGCCGAGAAAATCCCGGTCGTGCCGCTCTATTTCGCCAAGGAGCGGCCGATCGTCGAGCGCGACGGCGCGCTGATCATGGTCGATGACGACCGCATGCCGCTCAAGCCCGGCGAGAAGCCGCAGATGCGCCGCGTGCGCTTCCGCACGCTCGGCTGCTATCCGCTCACCGGCGCGATCGAAAGCGAAGCATCGACGATTGAAGACATCGTGCGCGAGACGCTGACCGCGACCTACAGCGAGCGCCAAGGCCGCGTGATCGACCACGACCAATCCGCCTCGATGGAAAAGAAGAAACAGGAAGGCTACTTCTGATGCACGAGACCGTGACAAAATCCGGCTCGCTGCGTCGGGAGACCGAAGCCGCCACCGCGGAGCGCGGCCTGCTGCGCTTCCTCACCTGCGGCTCGGTCGATGACGGCAAGTCGACCCTGATCGGCCGCCTGCTCTACGACTGCAAGCTGCTCTACGAAGACCAGCTCTCGGCTCTCGCCAAGGATACGTCGCGCTTCGGCACCACCGGCGAAACGTTCGACATGGCGCTGCTGGTCGACGGCCTGCAGGCCGAGCGCGAGCAAGGCATCACCATCGACGTCGCCTACCGCTTCTTCTCGACCAGCAAGCGCAAGTTCATCGTCGCCGACACGCCGGGCCATGAGCAGTACACCCGCAACATGGCGACCGGCGCTTCGACCGCCGATCTCGCCGTGCTGCTGGTCGATGCGCGCAAAGGGCTGCTGACGCAGACGCACCGCCACAGCTACATCGTGTCGCTGCTCGGCATCCGGCACGTCGTGCTCGCCGTCAACAAGATGGACGCGGTCGAAGTGGGACCGCGCCACGTTCGAGAAGATCGCCGCCGAATACAGTGCGTTTGCCGAGAAGATCGGCCTGCACGACGTCACGGCGATTCCGCTCTCCGCGCTGACGGGCGACAACGTCTCGGCGCGCAGCGAGCAGATGCCGTGGTACTCAGGCCCGACGCTGCTCGATCATCTCGAAACCGTCGAGGTGCATTCGGATCGCGCCGACAAGCCGTTCCGCATGCCGGTGCAATGGGTCAACCGGCCGAACCAGAATTTCCGCGGCTTTTCCGGCACCATCGCGTCAGGCGTCGTGCGGCCCGGCGACAAGATCGTGTCGCTGCCGTCCGGCCGCACCAGCAAGGTCAAGAGCATCGTCACCTTCGACGGCGAGCTGAAGGAAGCCGTCGCGGGACGCGCCGTCACGGTGACGCTGGAAGACGAGATCGATGCCAGCCGCGGCGACGTGCTGGCCGCCGATACCGAGCGCCCGGCCCTCGCCGAGCAATTCGCCGCCCATATCGTCTGGATGGCGGAAGAGCAGATGCTGCCGGGCCGCAGCTATTTCTTCGCCAATGCCGGCAACCTGATCGGAGCGCAGGTCACCGAGCTCAAGCACAAGGTCAATGTGAATACGCTCGAGCACACCGCCGCCACGCATCTTGAGCTCAACGAAGTCGGCTATTGCTCGGTCGCGCTCGACAAGGCGGTGGCGTTCGATCCCTACGGCGAAAACCGCGAAATGGGCGCCTTCATCCTGATCGACCGCATCAGCAATGCGACGGTCGGCTGCGGGATGATCGACTTCGCGCTGCGGCGCGCGACCAACATCCACTGGCAGGCGACCAAGATCGACAAGACCGCCCGCGCCGCCATCAAGGCACAGAAGCCGTGCGTGCTCTGGTTCACCGGCCTGTCCGGCGCCGGCAAATCGACCATCGCCGACCTGGTCGAGCAGTCGCTGGCACGCCAGGGCCGCCACACCATCCTGCTCGACGGCGACAACGTTCGTCACGGCCTCAACAGGGACCTCGGCTTCACCGACGAAGACCGCGTCGAGAACATCCGCCGCGTGGGCGAAGTCTCCAAGCTGATGGTGCAGGCCGGCCTGATCGTGCTGGTCAGCTTCATCTCGCCGTTCCGCGGCGAGCGCCGCATGGCGCGCGAGCTGATGGAGGCCGGCGAGTTCTTCGAAGTATTCGTCGATACGCCGCTCGAAATCTGCGAGCAGCGCGATCCCAAGGGCCTCTACAAGCTCGCCCGCGCCGGCAAGCTGCCGAACCTGACCGGCGTCGGCAGCGCCTACGAGCCGCCGGAGCATGCCGAGCTGACGCTTGCCGGCGGCACCAAGCCGCCGCAGGAGCTGGCTGAAGAAGTGCTGGCAGCGCTGAAGGCGAAGTCGATCATCTAGACTCTCGCTCACCGCGGTCGGTGATAAGGACGGCGATGGACCTTGCCGCGGCCAAAGCTCCGCCCGATCCGGTGCGCGTCACTGCCGATTTGCGGCGCTGGGCGATCGAGAAGGCGCTGCCGCTATGGGCGAGCGCGGGATACGACGCAAAGCGCGGCGGTTTCCAGGAGCGGCTGCATCCCGACGGCACGCCGGATGTGACCGCACCGCGCCGGCTGCTGGTGCAGGGACGGCAGATCTACAGCTACGCGCTGGCGGCCGATCTCGGCTGGTTTCCGCAAGGCAAGACGCTCGCCATCGATGCGGCCGCGTTCATGCTCGAGAAATACCGCAGCCCGGAAGGCGGCTTCGTCGTGTCGCTCGCGCCCGACAATTCCGTCGCCGATGCGCACGCGCGACAGCTACGTCCATATGTTCGTGCTGCTGGCCTTGTCGTGGGCCGCGAAGATCAGCGGCGATGCGCAACTGCGCACCGCGCTCGACGGCACGCTCGCTTTCATCGATGCGGAGTTGACCGCGCCTGACGGCAGCCTGATCGAGGGCATCCCCGCCAGCCAGCCGCGGCGGCAGAACCCGCACATGCATTGCTTCGAAGCGATGCTGGCGATGCATGAGACGATCCAGCATCCGCAAGGATTGCTGCGCGCGGCAAAGCTCCATCAGATGATGGCGGAGAAATTTTACGATCCGCAGACGCAATGCCTGACGGAATATTATGATGACAATTGGCGGCCGCTGACGGGCGACGGCGATAGCGTCGAGCCCGGCCACCATGCCGAGTGGGCCTGGCTGATCCGCAAATACGAACGGCTGGCGGGGCTCGCGCCGTCCGCAATACCGGCCGCGCTCATCAAGAGTGCGTTGCGCTTCCGCGACCCGAAGTCGGGCTTTCTGCTCGAAGAGGTCAACCGGCAAGGCGTCATTCGCAAGGACAACCTGCGCATCTGGCCGCAGACCGAAATGCCGAAGGCCTGGATGGTCGAGGCCGAGCTGCGCGTTCCGGGCGCCGCCGACAACGCGGCAACGACGATGCAGATGCTGGCGAAGCGCTTTCTCGACACGCCCTGCGCCGGCGGCTGGACCGAGATTTTCGATGCGCAGTGGCGGCCCGTCACCAGGACGATGCCGGCGACCGCGCTCTATCACGTGCTCGGCACCGCCGCGGAAGCGCACCGGCTGTGGCCGTCATGAGCGGCGATCTCCGCCCCGCCGCCTTTCTCGACCGCGACGGCGTGATCAATCATGACGACGGCTATATCGGCACGCGCGAGCGCTTCCGCTTCATCGACGGCGCTGCGACCGCGATCCGCAAGCTCAACGATGCGGGCTATCTGGTGTTCATCGCCTCCAACCAGTCCGGCGTCGCGCGCGGGCTCTTCACCGAAGACGAGATGATGAAGCTGCACGACTGGATGATCGGGGAACTCGCGGCGCAGGGCGCACGCATCGACGACTTTCGCTACTGCCCCTATCTGGCCGATGCCCCGCTGCCCGCCTATCGCAAGGATTCCGACTGGCGGAAGCCAAAGCCCGGCATGCTGCTTGATCTGCTCAGAACATGGCCGGTGGATCGCAGACGAAGCTTCCTGATCGGCGATAAAAACTCGGATATAGCCGCCGCAAATGCGGCCGGCATTTCCGGCTATCTTTTCGACGGGAACGGACCTTCCCGGCCTGGTCGACCGTTGTCTGCGCGACCACGCCTGAATTTTGCCGCGCGGCCCCGACAATGCTAAAATGCCGACCGAGCCTGTAAACCGCTGATTTCGAATGAAAAATTTCAAGCTTCCCGGCTGGGCCAACGCGCTGAAAGACCCCAAGGCGCATGAGCGCGAGCAGCAGACGCTCGGCCATGTCTGGACCTTGCTCGCCATCACCCATGACATGCCGAATGACGGCGACTGGGTTCGCACCACGCTCGGCGGCCGCTCGGTATTCGTGCAGAGGTTCGGCGACGAATTCCGTGCCTTCGAGAATGTCTGCGTGCACCGGTTCTTTCCGCTGCGCACCGCCGACAAGGGCAATGGCGTCATCCGCTGCGGCTTCCATCATTGGCAATACAACAAGGACGGCGTCGCGGTCGGAATTCCGAAATGCAAAGAGTTGTTCGGCGTCACGCCCCGCGAGCTCGGCGCCCGGCTGAAGCGCATCGACGTCGACGTCTGCGGCATGCTGATCTTCGGCCGCATTCCCTCGTCCGAAGCGACCGAGTCGCTGAAGGACTATCTGCGCGACGGCTACGACATCCTCAAGGCGGTATGCGACCCGAAGGGGCGGCCGCACGGCCGACGCACCGTGGTCAAGGCCAACTGGAAGCTCAACTTCCACGTCACGCTCGACGACTATCACATCGTCGCCGTGCATCGCGACACGTTCGGCAAGCAGGGTTATCTCGATAACGAGGTGGTGCGCTACTACCGGTTCGGCTGGCACAGCGCGTACTTCTACGCGACTGGCGACAACGCGCTCGCCGAAATGGCGGAGCAATGCCGCAACGGAACCTATGAGACCGACGGCTATCGCATCTTTCAGTTCTTCCCGAACCTGCTGGTGGTGCACCTCGAAGCGGCGTTCAATACTTACGTTCTGGTTCAGAACTACACGCCGACCGCGCACGACAAGAATTTGTTGCGGACCTGGATTTTCCCGTGCCCGCTGCCGCATCGGAAGATAAATTGGTTCGATACAATTCGCGGCGCGCTGGCGCGGCCTTTCCTGCCATACATCGTGCCGGTCTACGCGAAGAAGATCACCGGCGAGGACAACGACGTCTGCGAGCAGCTCCAGACCGTCGCCGGCCAGATCGAACGCTGGCCGATGCTCGGTGCGCAGGAAGAGCGCATCACCTGGTTCGAAGAAACCTACAACAAGGCGCTGGGCGCAGCGCCGCTCACGGTTGAGGTTGAGTATCCGGTCGCAGTGCCAACCGTGGTCAGTGAGACACCGTAAAGCGCGGCAGCAATGACCGCCGCAGACGGTCGGGCAGCAACGCGTTGATGCGCGTCAGCAACGCCAACATCCGCGGGAAAGCGATAACGGCACGGTTCTTCGCCAGGCCTCGCACGATGATATCCGCCGCTTTCTCGGCAGACATTTCCTGCGGCTTCTGCACATGTTCGCGCGCGCTCATCGGCGTCGTGATGTAGCCCGGACAAATCACGGAGACCTGGACGCCCTTATCGGCGAGCAGCGCGCGCAGTGCGAGGCCGTAGCTCAGAACAGCCGACTTGCTCGCGCAATAACTGGGAGAGTCCGGCAACGCGATGAAGGCGGCGAGCGACGACACGATCGCGATCTGGCCGCGACGGCGCTCCATCATCGGCGCGAGCAGCGGCTGCACCGTATTGAGCACGCCTAACACATTGGTTTCTATGAGTTTATAGGCCTCGTCAGAACCCTCGACGAGCCCTTGAGGTGGCGTGCCCGACATCACCCCGGCATTGGCAATGACCAGGTCGACGGGCGTGTCACGGTCGACGCCGGTGACCCATGCGGTCATGGCCGCGCGATCACGCGCATCGATTTGGTGCGAGATGACAGTCGCGCCGCGCTGCCGGCATTGCGCAGCAACAGCCTCAAGCCTCGGACCATCCCGGCCCGACAGCGCGAGCGTCGCGCCGGCTTCGGCAATAGCGCAGCGCCAAGGCCTTGCCGATCCCGCTCGAAGCACCCGTGATGAGAATTGTCCTGGCCATCGGTCAATCGCGCGTGGCCGGAAAGCCGGATCAGGCCTGCACCTTGATCGCCTGCATCCGCGCCGGAACCTTGGCGAGCTCCTCGACCGTCGATGTCGATCGCGGTCTCGATGTCCTGCTCGGTATGCATCGCGGTGAGGAAGAAGCGCAGCCGCGAGGACTTCACCGGCACCGCCGGATAGAGCACCGGCAGAACGTTGATGCCGCGATTGAGCAGTTCCTGCGACATGATCACGGTCGCGATCGAGTCACCGATGACGATCGGCGCCACCGCGGTGCCCATGCCAAGCCCGGTGTCGAGGCCCTTCTTCTTGGCATACTCGACGAAATAGCGGCTGTTGTGCTGAAGCCTGGCGACCCGCTCCGGCTCGCGATGCATCAGCTCCAGCGATTTCTCCACGCTGGCTGCGATCACCGGCGGCATGCCGACGCTGAACACGAAGGCGCCGGCCGTGAGCCGCAGATAATCGACCATCGCGCCGGTGCCGGCGATATAGCCGCCGCAGCCCGACAGCGTCTTCGACATCGTGCCCATCCAGATGTCGACCTCGCGCGGATCGACATTGAAATGCTCGAACATGCCGTAACCGCGCTTGCCGAGAACGCCGAGCGAGTGGGCTTCGTCCACCATCAGCCAGGCGTGATAGCGCTTCTTGATCTCGATCAGCCGCGGCAGATCGGGATAGTCGCCGTCCATGCTGTAGAGACCCTCGACGAAGATCAGCACGCGCTCGAACTTGTTGCGCACCGAGGCGAGGATCGATTCGAGATTGTCGAGGTCGTTGTGCAGGAAATTGCGGCGCGAGGCGCCCGAGAGGACCGCGCCCATCACCGCGCTGTTGTGAGACGCGGCGTCGGTCAAAATCAGGTCCTTGGCGCCGCACAGCTGGCCGATCACGCTCACATTGGTGGCGTAGCCACTGACGAATACGAGCGCAGTCGTCGGCATTGTAATGCTGCGCCAGCGCCTTCTCGAGCGAGCGGTGCACCGGCCGCTCGCCGGCAACGTGCCTGCTGGCGGACGCCGACACGGCATAACGGTCGAGCGCGGCCTTGGCCGCTTCCAGCACTTCCGGATGTCCGTTGAGGCCGAGGTAGTCGTAGGAAGAGAAATTCAGGACCTCGCGTCCGCCCATCTGCGTGCGGGCGGCGTTGCGGCCGTCATGCATGCGGAAATACGGATTGGCGAGGCCAAGCTTCTCGCCGATCGAGCGCTGCAACCGCAGATCGTCATAGCCGGGCAGCGTGGTGAAGTCGGTGTGCTTGGCATTGCCACGCGCCGGCTCGACCTTCTGCGGCGCGGCAACGTTTTCCATATTGCGCATCGATGCGACGCGCGAGAGCAGGTGTTCGCGAGCACGTCCCGAAAGGGCAGACTCTTTGCTCACCCCATCAACCTCTTGCCGGCCCTGTTATCCTCGTTCTTCATTATACCCTTCAGCGCCTCGATCTCACCCGCTTCAAGCTCCTTGCCGTGGTGCTGATCGGCCATGGTGGCAACCTTGGCCTCCTCAGCCGCGGCTTCGCGGTCACGGTCGAGCCCGACATGCGCGATGATCTGGTCGGCGATGTCGTTGATGGTCATGCCGCCGGACGACCCGGCGAGCGGGACCTGGATACCGAACACCTGCTCGAGATTCATGACCAGCTCGACCGCCATGAGCGAGTCGAGGCCGATCTCGCCGAGCGGGCGGATCGTGCTGATGTCCTCCTCACGCAGATGCAGAACCTGCGCCAACTGAGAGGTGATGACCTCCGCGACCTTGCGGCGCGCCGCTTCCACGCCGCCCGAGGCTGCCAGCGCATGCAGGTCGATCGCTTCGACATCGCCCTCGGCCTTCTTGCCGCGGCCGACGAAGCTGGCATAGGTCGGCGAACGCAGCACGGCGAGGCGGTCGGCCCCCATCGTCCCGTCATTCGGCGAGATGGTGATCACTGCAGCGTCCGGATTGCCGGCCGACTGCTCGATCGCCTGCAGCATGAGCTCAAGCGCCTCACGGGCCGCCATGCCGGTCATGCCGGTCATCTTCTGCAAGCCGCTCTGCAGCTTGGCGTTGCGGGCAACCATGCCGACGTCGGAGATCGGACCCCAGCCAATCGCGAGAGCCGGCAGGCCTTTCTGCCGCCGCCGCCGCGCCAGGCCTTCCATGTAGGCGTTGGCCGCAACGTAATTGGCCTGGCCGGGATTGCCGATCAGCGTGGTCACTGACGAGAACAGGATGAAGTAGTCGAGGTTAAGCCCGCGCGACATCTGATCGAGATTATCGGCGCCCAGGATCTTCGGCTTGAGCACACGCTCGAAGCGCTCAGCATCCAGGTTGGCAAGGATCGCATCGTCGAGCACCGCGGCCGCATGCATGATGCCGGCCACTGGCGGCATGGTGGAGCGGATCACATCAAAAACCTGCTCGAGCGCTTGCCGGTCGGTGATATCGCACGGATCGGCGACAACCTTCACGCCGCGCGCGATGAAATCGCCGACCGCGGCCTGTGCTTCCGGCGAGCTCGCGCCGCTGCGGCCGAGCATCACGAGATAGCGCGCGCCTTTATCGACCAGCCATTTCGCTGTTTCGAGGCCGAAGCCGCCGAACGCACCGGTGATGATGTGGGTGCCTTCAGCGTGCACAGTAAACGGCTTGCGGACCAGCCGCGCCGCGCCGTCGGTCTTTGGCTTAACGACGAGTTTGCCGATGTGGCCCGACTGCTGCATCAGGTGCAGTGCTTCCGCGACGCTGCCGCCGTCGAATACGCTGTATGGCAGCGGCGTGAACACGCCCTTCTCGAACTGCTTCATGATCGTATTGAAGATGCGCAGCCCGAACTTCTTGCGCGCGCCGATAACCTGGTCGACGTCAACGCCGTAATACGTGAGGTTACGGCGGAACGGCCGCAGGCCGATATGGGTGTTGGTGACGTAGTCGCGCTTGCCGAGCTCGATGAAACGGCCGAACGGACGCAGGCACGCGATCGAGCGCTCCATGGCCTCCGCCGCCAGGCTGTTGAGCACCACATCCACGCCGCCATTGGTGATCCGGCGCACGTCGTCGACGAAGGTCGTCGACCGGGAAGTCGAGCACGTGCTTGACGCCCATCGCACGCAGCAGGTCGCGCTTGGCGGGCGAACCCGCGGTCGCTATCACTTGCGCCCTGCGCGATTGAGCGACCTGGATCGCCGCCATGCCGACGGCGCCGGCGCCGCCGTGAATCAGGACCCACTCGCCGCGCGACAGTTGCGCCTGCGTGATCAGTGAGTAATAGGCGGTGAAGAACGCCACCGGGATGGTCGCCGCCGCCTCGCTCGTCATGCCGGCAGGCAGCTTCACGGCCTGAGTACGCTTGATGTTGAGGTGGGTCGCAAAGGACGAGCCGCGCAAAGCAGAGCACCCTGTCATCGACCTTGAGGTCGGTGACGTCGGGGCCAACGCGCACGACCTTGCCGGCGCACTCCAGTCCCAGCGTGGCGCCACTGAAGCCGTTCTCCAGCATGTCTTCGGGCAGAAGACCGAGGCTCCACATGAGATCGCGGAAATTCAGCCCGGTTGCTTCGACCTCGATTTCAACTTCGCCAGCCGCAGGCCGTTTGCGCTCCATCGGCATCCAGGCGACGCGCTGACCGCCGATGCCGACGCGCCGTTGCAGCACGGCCGCGGCTGTCCCGCGCCGACTTGGCTTTCGACCACCTGACGCAGGCCGCTGACCCGCACGGCGCGAACGGTGCGCTTGTCCACCTGGAGCTCGGTTTCGTTGGTGCCGGAGAAAACGATGTTGCGAATACGTTGGGCCGCGAGATCGAGCGGCAGGTCCTGCGAAATGTCGATGCGGCGAACGTCGAGCTTCGGGAATTCGTTGGCGAGGACGCGCGAGAACGCCCATGCACCGGCCTCGATCGGGCGTACATTCGTCGTTTCGTTCGCGCGCGCGCCATAGAAGACGAGCCACAGGGTCGCGGGCACGTTGCCGATTTTCTCAGCAACCGCCTTCATCTCGAGGCTGCGCCGCGTCAGCGACGCCACGTGGTTGCCCGGCTGGGCGTCGGTGTCCGGGAGGACAATAACTGCATCCGGCGCTGCCGCCGGGAAATCAGCCGAGCTCAGTGCCACCGATACAGGCATGTCGCCGTCGGCGAGGAGCGATTGCAGGTTCGTCGCAAGGACCGAGGTCTCGTTTGGCGTGATCAGCAGCGTATTCTTGCGCTTGCCAGGCGCGAGCGACGGCGCACCCACATGCGGCTGCCCGGCCGAACCATTGGCAGCAGCGGCCTCCGCGGCGATCAGAGCGGCATGGCTTGAACCGGCCCGGATGACTTTGGCTGCGGGACTGCGGAAGCCCACCTGTTCGAGCAGCGCCGGCCAATGCGCAGCCGGACGCAGCGAGGAGATGGGACGCTCGTTCTGACCGAGCGCGAACCATGCCGGATCAAGACCGAACACGAGGTCCTTGAAGAGCGATGGACGGGGCTCGATGGCGGCAAGCAGGCCGTGCGGCGCAAGCAGCGCTTTGAGATCGGCGATGCTGAATTTCTCCGGCAGCCGATGCAGGCCCCCCGCCGATACAATGAGGTCGAACTTGCCGAGATCGGCGGCATGGTCGGCGTCGACCAGCTTAACGTCCCGGTTCTTGCCGAGGGCAAGGTCGGCGCTCTCATAGCGCCGGCGATCGGGCTCGAACACTGTGAGCTGAATCCTGCCGCCATGCGGCGAAGACAGCAGCATCTGCGAGAGCGGGCTGAATCCAACCTGGAGGACGCGCAATGCGCGGTCAGTCGGCCAGAAGCTATTGTTCTGGATTAACGTGCGATACAGCGCCTCACTGGCTTCACGCGCCGCGATGTCGGTCGAATTGTAGAAGTCCAATGCAGACTTCGAGATGATCGATTCTGCCGCGATCAGCGCACGGTTTTTGGCAAGCTTGCCGGCGAAACCAGACAATGCCGCGGCCAGCAATAATTCGCCCGCGCGAGATTGCTGCTCCGTTGCGAGCGCCCTGACAACCGAGGCCGAGCTTGGCAATGACGGATCGTCGATCAGGGTCCACGCCGCGCCCGCGCGCTTGGCAAGCGCGGCCGCCTCGAGATTGAGCAGAATATTGTTCAACCAGGGCCGCAAAGCTTCCGGAAGAGTCCCGGCGCCGACCAGGCCTTCGACATCAATCGTATCGTCGTCGGCCAGAGCCGAAGCGATTTCATATGCGGCTGCAGTCGCCCAGCCTTCGATGAGCATCTCGGATTCGGTGGGAGTTTCGCCGTTCTGGCTCATGCCCAAAGACGCCGCCGCGGCCGCAATGTCCGAGGCTTTGCCCACGATACCCGTCTGACCGAGGATCGTGCCGTCGATCTCGCGCGACAACTCGACGAAGCTGACCGCTTCGACCGAGCTCGCGCGCCGGGTGGAAATCGCCTGGCAGCGCACGCCGCGCAGGACGGCGATCAGCTCGTCCTTACCGTTGAAGATGTACGAATTGGCGACGATCGAGCGTTCATTCTTGCTGATGATCTCGATCAGCGCGCGCTCCGGCACCGCGTTCGGCTTCAGCAAGGTCGTTTCTTCAAGCCGGACCGGAATGTAGGTCACGCCGCGCTCGATCGCGCGGAGCTCGGGAAACATCGTGAAGAAGCCGTGCGCAGTCGCATCGATCCGCATCGGATCGAGCAGGAACGGCGTCTCGGTGCTCTTGCGGGCGAGTTGCACGCCGATGAACTTGCCGCCGTCGTAGACCGTGGCGGTCTCGACCAGCGCGAAGGCCGGCCCGTAATGCAGCCCCGAGCCATGCGCGATGCCGTAAAGCTTCGCATGATCCAGGACTTCTCCGCCCTTTGGCTGGGTGGGCGCCTTTGGAATGTGGCCAGGATTGCCGTTGTGAATCTTGAAGCGGCAATGCTGCATCCAACCGGCCGACGACAGCCGGCTGCGGCTGAAGATTTCGCCGGTCGAGGAGCCCGCTGAAACGCGGGTCATCAATTCGCGCGTTTCACCATTGGTGAGATCGAGCGGCGCGAAAATCTCAAACTCCGTCAACACAACGCTGTCGCTCTTGAGCCATTCTCGCGCGGCCGCAAGCCCGACTTCCAGGAAGCCGGTGCCGGGGAAGATGACCGAGGTGCCAACGACGTGGTCGGCGAGATCCGGGTAAAGTGCGGTGTCGATGTGCGAACGCCACACGGTGGCGTCGGCCGTGTTGCGCGCGCCGGCGAAGGGATGGCGCTCCTGCTCGGCACCGATGGCCTCGACCGTCGGCTTGAAGCGGAACGGCGCCTGCTGCCACGGATAAGACGGCAGGCCGATGCCGGGGCCGGGATTGGGGCCAAAAATCTTGTCGTTGTCGATGCGCGCGCCGTTGACCAGCGCTTTGGCGCGGGCCCGGTCGAATGGATCAAAGTCGCCATCGGTACGGTCGAGCACCGCCAGAGTCGCGAAGCCATTGACCTCACCGCGCAGGCTGTCGCCCACATGCTTGAGCAAGGTCGGCCGCGCGCCGATCTCGACAAAGTAGCGGGCGCCCAGGCCAGCCGCGGCACGGACCGCGTCGGTGAACTGCACCGGCTCGCGGACGTTGCGCCACCAATAGCTGGCATCGAGACGCGATCCCGGCATCACGCCACCGGTCACGGTCGAGACGAACGGAACATCCGCATCACGCGGGCCGATGTCGCGCAGGTCCTTGAGGAGCTTGTCCTCGATCGGAGCCATCAACGCCGTGTGGAAGGGATAATCGAGGTCGAGATCGAGCATGGCGATGCCGCGCTCGGCAGCGACGACCTTGAAGGCATTCAGCGCTTCGGCCGAACCCGCGACAGTCACGGTGCGCGGGCTGTTGATCGCTGCGATCGACAGGCCCTCGATGGTGTCGGCGATGTGCTGGATCGCCTCGGCCGAGGAGAACACGGCGGCCATGCGGCCGGTATTGTGCGTCAGCTCCTGGTGGGTCGAGCGGTAATAGATGACCTTGACGGCGGTGCGCAGGTCGAGAATGCCGGCGGCTTCCGCCGCGGCGACCTCACCGACGCTATGGCCAAGAACCGCCGCCGGGCGCAGGCCGCCCGCGCGCAGCGCCGCCGTTGCCGCGGCCTGGATGCCGAAGATCAAGGGCTGTGCGACGCTGGTGAGCGGCAGCCGCTCGGTCAGCGTATCGCTGAACATCGCGTCCTTGAGCGACCAGCCGCCGACCTGCTTGAAGTAGCCGTCGGCCTGATCGAAGCGGGCGCGGAAGCTCGCGCTGTTGAGGTAGGCCTGCTGGCCCATCCCGACCCACTGGCTGCCATTGCCGGAATAGACGAATGCGACCGGCATTTCGTCGCCGACCGCGGTGCCGGAGGTGAGGTTCGCGTCGTCGGCGCCCGAGATAAAGGCGTTGAGGGCGTTTGCGACATCCTCGGCCTTGGACGACGAGACGACGATACGATTTGACTGCCGCTCGCGGCGATGCACGATCGCGCTCGCCAGCGTCGAGGTTTCCTGGTCGTTGAGCTGCGAGACGCGCTCGGAATATTGCCGCGCCAAGTCCACCAGCGCGGCGCTGCTGTTCGCGGAAACTGCGAACATGCCGGCCCCGGGCCCGCCCTGGTCGGCGATCGGCTGCGCCGCCTTGCGGCCGCCTGCGACCACCACGTGCGCGTTCGTCCCGCCAAAGCCGAACGAGTTCACGCCGGCGTATTGCTCGCCCGACTTCGGCAGCAGCAATGGCTGCGTGCAGACGCTGAGGTTGAGGTCGTCAAACGCGATGTGCGGGCTCGGCTCGTTGAAATGCAGCGACGGCGGCAGGATGCCGTGATTGAGCGCCAGCATCGCCTTGAGCGCGCCGGCCATGCCGGAGGCAGGCTCGAGGTGGCCGATATTCGTCTTGATCGAGCCGATCGACAGCGGCTTGGAGCGATTGCGGCCGATGCTGCGGCCGAGCGCGGTCGCTTCAATGGGATCGCCGACCGGCGTGCCGGTGCCGTGCGCCTCAACGAACGCAAGCTTGTCATAATCGATGTTGTTGCGCGCATAGACGCGGCGCAGCAGCCCTTCCTGCGCATCGAGGCTCGGCAGCGAGATGCCGTTGGTGCGGCCGTCTGAATTGACGTCGCTTGCCAGAATGAACCCGTGGATCGGATTCTTCTGCGCATAAGCGTGCGCCGCTTTCCGCAGAATGAAAACCACCGCGCCTTCGGCGCGCACAAAGCCGTCGGCCTGCGCCGAGAACGCCTGGCAGAGCCCACGCTCCGAAAGCATGTTGGCTTGCGAGAAGGCGATGAACGAGGCCGGGCTCGCGATCAGGTTGGTGCCGGCAACGATCGCGGTGTCGACACGACCCGAGCGCAGCGCTTCCACCGCTTGATGCAGCGCGACCAGGGAGGACGAGCACGCCGTGTCGATGGTCAGACTCGGCCCGTGCAGTCCGTAGATATAAGAGATGCGGTTTGCGAGAATCGCGACGGCAGTGCCGGGCGCGAAATGCGCGTCAGCGATCGCCTGATCGCCGAAGAACGCGTGACCGTAATCGGTCTGCGATGCGCCGACATAAACGCCGACTTCGGTATTCGCGATTGAGGATGGACGGATGCCGGCGTCTTCGAGAGCTTCCCAGGTCAGTTGCAGCAGAATGCGTTGCTGCGGATCGATCTGAACTGCTTCGCGCGGTGAAATGCCAAAGACAGCCGGGTCGAAACCCCAGACGTCATCGACAATACCGGCGGCCCAGCTATAGCTCTTGCCGCGCTCCTGCCGCCGCGGATGACCGAAACGAGCGAGCGAAAATCGATCCTCCGGAACGGTGCGCACCGCGCAACGCCCCTCAAGGAGCAAGGACCACAGTTCATCGATCGAATTGGCACCGGGTAGCCGGCACGACCACCCCACAACGGCAATATCGTCGCGGAGTTGATGGACAAACGCCTTCATATGGACTGAAGCCCCCAACTAACATTATGGGTGCCCCAGCCAAACGCACCCCATTAACGCGGTTTATATACGGGGCCCCCTGGAAGGGCTACCTGAAATCACCTGATACCCAGACGTTTGGGCCAAAGTTGGACGCAGATTGACCGGATTGTTCAAAGTTTCCTGAATAAATGTTTGGAATAGTAGTTTGCATCTAATGGCAAGGCCCACACTGTCTATCGCGTTGGCGACGTTCAACGGGGAGAAGTACCTCCCCGGGCAACTCAAGAGCCTTGTCCAACAGCGCAGTTCCGTCGGCGAGCTCGTCGTAACCGACGATGGTTCCTCCGACACCACGGTCGCGCTATTGCGCGAGTTCGCGGCTACCGCCCCGTTTCCGGTTCATATCTTCCAGAATTCCGAGCGGCTCGGCTACCGGGTGAACTTCATGAACGCCGCCGCCGCGTGCACGGGCGATCTGATCGCTTTTTGCGATCAGGACGACGTCTGGCATCCGGACAACACCAACCTCGTGGCGCGCGCATTCGATGACCCTGAGGTCATGCTGGTGTTCCACAATGCGGATCTGATCGACGAGCGAGGCCGGCGCAAAGGAAAACTGTTTAGCCGGAAGAATGCGAAGGACTATCCGCCTTTATCGACCAAACCGTGGATCATTATCCCCGGCGTGGTGCAGGCGCTGCGACGCTCCCTGCTGCGCTTTACATCTCTTCATCCCCGCTCAATCGATCCTTATTGCCCGACCGAGCCGATGCCGCACGATCTTTGGTATCCGTTCTGGGCATCGGTGCTCGGCAAAATCGCCTACATCCCGGACGCACTGGTCGAATACCGCCAGCACAGCGAGAACACCTCAGGCTGGCCGCATGCGAGCTGGCTCGCCTACCTGCATGAAAACATTGTGAATGCCGAAGAGTATACCGCAGCCAATGTGGTCAACACCCGCAATCGACTCGAATTGCTCGAAGCGGCACGCGCTTTGGTCGAGCCGTCGGAGCTGCCGCGCATTGAGGCCGCACTGCGCCATTACAAAAATCTGCACGTCTTGAACGAGCGGCGACTGGAAATTTATCGGCCCGGAGGCATTGGCCGCCGGGCGCATAAGTTGACGGCGCTTGTTCGTGAAGGCGCCTATGCCCGTTCACTTGGTTATGACGCGCTGGTACTCGATGCTTTCATCGGCCTTCCCACCGCGCGGATCGGACGCAAGGCCTAATTCACCGGCATGTCGGCAAAGGCCGGCTTGCTCCACAAGCGCCAGTTGTAGTGCCGCAAACCGGCCGCATGGAGCGGCATCAGGGCGAGTAGCCGCAGCACATCGCCTGAGAACATCACGCTCGGCCGTGCGCGCACGGAAGAGCCGATATAGCGCAGCGCGGCGCGGTAATCGCGCTGGCGGATTGCCAGGAACGCGAGATAAGTCCCGAGCAGATTGTCGCGATCGACAAAAACCTGCGGCGGCAACTCCGGCCAGCGTTGTTTGATCCACGCGGTGCAGCCGGCAATGGCCTGCTCCATCCTGCCGGCATCCATCATCGAGGCGCTGTCCTCATGCAGCCGGTAGCCGACGAGGTATTGCGGGACCACGTCGAATTCGCAGACGCCGGCGAGCGCCGTATAGAACTTCCAGTCTTCCGACAAAGTCGCGGTTGTATCGTAACCGCCCACCGCTTCGATGAAGCGGCGCTTGATCAGCGGCGTCGAGCCATTGCCGGCAATTCCGCGGATAACGATGTCCTCAAGCACGTCGCCGCGGACGGCGCTGTCATTCCAGCTCGGAAGAATGACGCGATCATTGTCATCAATGCCGCGCGACCAGCAGTAAACCAGGCCAAGCCTGTCCGAGCCTGCCCGCATGACGGCGAGCTGGCGCGTAAGCTTGTCCGGGTGCCAGATGTCGTCAGCATCGACAGGTGCGATCAGTTGTGCCTTTGCTTGCGTTATCGCCAGGTTGCGCGCCGCCGAGACCCCGAGCTTGTCACTGCGAAGCAGACGCACGCGCGGATCGCGACGCGCGATGTCCTGCACAATGTCTGCGGTGTTGTCGGTCGACCCATCATCGACGACGATGACGTCGAGCGCACGATGCGTTTGCTTCAGCACCGAATCGAGCGTTCGGCCGACGAAGCGCGCGACATTGTGCGCCGGAATGATGACGCTGATGAGCTCGTCTTGCGCCAAGTCGTTCACTTGCCGCTCACACCCATTATCCGTGCCGATGCAGTAGCCGCCCGAACGGGCCGAGCCGTTCGGAATTTCCGCGCCGGCGCAGGTCGGCCATGATTTCCTCACGCAAATCCGGCGGCTGGTCGGCCACCATCGCGGCCAGATCGTCGAGCGAATAGACGCCGCGATAATAGAGATCGCGCTTGATCAGCGGCAGGCCCATGAATTTGCGGAACATGAGGCCGGCGGCATGCATCTGATTACGTCCCATGACTTCGTCGATCACGAGATCGGCGCCCTCAAGCTTCGCGCGTGGCGCGCCACGAAGCCATTTCAAAGCAATGCCGATCTTGTGCAGAAGCGTGGTGGAGCGTGCTTCGCCGCTACCGGCCAGCCACGCGCGGACTTGAAGCGGCAACAGCGGCATCACAGCGTCATCATTCGCCAAATTCGCCAGGTACGGACGCAAATGCACCGCGCGGTAGAGAATGTGCGGACGGAAGCCGCCGCGCAACAACTGCGCGCTCAAATCCCCCTCGCCCCGGAAAATAGCCCAACGCCGGCTGCCGAGCGGTTTGTAGCGCCGCCAGAAATCGCGAAAGGCCGCGCTCTCCACCACGCGGCGGCCAAACGACATCAGGAATGACGCGACGTGATAATGATGATCGTAGACTTCGGAGACGCCGATCAGGTCGTGCGGGCCGTCAAGTTTGGCGAGCAACTCGTCCAGCCCTTCGCTCAAATAAAACACGCTGTCATTGGCGATCACGAGCCGCTCGACATCAAAGCGGCGCAAGACGATGGCGACGCCATCTTTGTAGCCGCCGAAGTCGCGCCCGATATTGTTACGCTCGATCAGGAGCCGGCATTTGCCGCGCAACTCGTCAGCCAGGCCATCCGTCAGTTGCGCGTTCGAAACGATGACGAGATTGAACGGGCTTCGCGCCACCGCATCGATAAGCGTGCGGGTAAATGCCGGCAGCGTATCGGTGCAATAGAGGACGAGCACAAAGAACTTGCCGCCCGCCTTGTCGGCGCCGCCTTCGTGCATGCTGCGGATACGCCGCGCTTCCGAATAGACATGCGGGTCGAGCCGATCGAACAGCTGCTGGATTGCTTCGAGCGCCAGCACGAAGGCGTGCTCGATCTGATAGCCGGCCCAGCCGCCGAGCAGGCGCAGGGCGCTAAAAACAGTGGGACGTTGATCGGGCGGAGTGATCATCGCGGCGCATCCATAAGGGCTCATAGGAGAGGCGGCAATGGCCGGAACCGCCTGCACAAATGTGCGCCGGCGCTCTTCCAATCCGCACCATGCGTTGCTAGATAGCCCCTGCTCGCGCTTTCGCGCGACGCCAGCTTCATCAGCCGTTCGGTTATCGCGGGGTGGAGCAGCCCGGTAGCTCGTCAGGCTCATAACCTGAAGGTCGTAGGTTCAAATCCTACCCCCGCAACCAACGTCAGCAGACGACTTAGCCCCGGCCCTTTGGCCGCGGCTAAGTCGTTCTTGGGCGCATTGCGGCTGCGAAATCGGCGCTGGACCTGTTCCGCCCCCCTCGCGTTAATAGCGCGGCGCAGGTAAACGCGAAGCAGCATGTCGAGCCCGGCCACCACAGGCGAGCGCGCATCCCCCAAAAGACTCGAAATCCCGCAAGCGTTGCGCGCGCTGGTGCGCGCACGCGAGTCCGGCCTGGTCGTCGTGGCGGCGCTGGTGGGTGCAGTGTCCGGCGCGATCGTTGCGGCCATGGGTCACGC
The DNA here is from genome assembly GCA_963788805.1 of uncultured Alphaproteobacteria bacterium. GTDB lineage: Bacteria > Pseudomonadota > Alphaproteobacteria > Rhizobiales > Xanthobacteraceae > Pseudolabrys. Next base: position 83,902 of record CAWBHU010000008.1, on the reverse strand, counting down.
CGTCACGGCGATGCATCACAAACTGTTCGGCGTGGCGTTCGATCAGCGGCTGTCCGCGAATTTGCAGATCGATCCGCTCGCCGCCCTGCTGGTGCCGGCCATCGGCGGAGCATTGCTCGGCTTCGCGTTGTGGATCCTGGTGCGGGTGCGGCCCGGCCGCGAAATCGACCCGATCGAAGCCAATGCGCTTCACGGCGGGCGCATGTCGTTTCGCGGCAGCCTGATCGTCGCCCTTCAAACGGTGTGGTCGAGCGGCGTCGGCGCATCGGTCGGGCTTGAAGCAGGCTTCACGCAGCTCGCGAGCGGCGTCGCTTCATGGCTAGGCCGGGCGTTCCGCCTGCGCCGGCGCGACCTGCGCGTGCTGGTCGGCTGCGGCGCGGCGGCCGCCATCGCCGGCGCGTTCGGCGCACCATTGGCCGGCGCGTTCTATGCCTTCGAGCTGGTGATCGCGAGCTATTCGGTATCGACCCTCGCGCCGGTCGGCGTTGCCGCCGTGGTCGGCTATCTCGTCACCAGCGCGCTTGGCCATGAGGCGCTCGGCCTCGGCCTTGTGATCGATTCAAAGGTCCGGTTGTTCGATCTCGGCACGTCGGCGGGTGTCGGCCTGCTCTGCGCGGCCGCCGGAATCGTCTTGATGCGCGGCGTCGTGTCCTGCAAGTCGGCGCTGAACTGGCTGCGCATTCGTCCTGTGTTCCGGCCCGTGCTCGGCGGCTTGATCGTCGGAATGATGGCGCTGGTGGCGCCGCAGATTCTGGCCTCCGGTCATGGCGCGATTCATCTTTCCACGATGCAGTCGCAGCCGCTGCAATTCATCGCGATCCTGTTCGTGCTCAAGGCGCTGGCTTCGATCGTCTCGCTCGGCACCGGCTTCCGCGGCGGCCTGTTCTTCGCCTCCCTGCTGATCGGCGCGCTCGGCGGCCGGCTGTTCGCGGATGTGGCGAACCTGCTGTGGCCTGCCGCGGCGCTCGATCCGCAGATCTATTCGATCATCGCCATGGGTGCGCTGGCGGTCTCGGTGATCGGCGGGCCGCTCACCATGACCTTCATTGCGCTCGAGACCACCGGCGACTTCTGGCTGACAACGGCTGTGTTGATCGCGATCATTGTCTCGGCGCAGGTCACGCGCGAGGCGTTCGGCTACTCGTTTGCCACCTGGCGCTTCCATATTCGCGGCGAAAGCATCCGCAGCGCCGCTGACGTGGGCTGGATCCGGGACCTCACCGTCCGGCGCATGATGCGCGAGGCAAAGAGCGTGGCCGTGCAGACCACGATCGGGCGATTTCGGCTGGTCTATCCGCTGGGCTCGACCACGCACGTCGTCGCCGTCGATGAGAACAAGCGCTATGCCGGCATCGTATCGGTGGCGGAAGCTCACGCGCCCGAGCATGACGAGAGCAAGCAG
>CAWBHU010000008.1:0-75000 GCA_963788805.1 uncultured Alphaproteobacteria bacterium | reverse complement strand
CATGCGCGACATGCCGCCGATACTCGCCTCGCTCAAGATCGCGAGCATCACGCCGGGCGATGAAGTCGTTGCGCGTGTGCGCGAGGCAGCCGACTGGGCCAGCAAGAGTAAATCGAGCCTGCCGGTGAGCGCCGACATTGGCGGCATCAAGCTCGCTTACGCGACCGAGGGCACGCCGCCCGATCCCTACGCCGGCTTTGAGGCGCGCATCGTTCCTGAAAACATCACCCTGCTCGCCAAGACCAAGAACGAGACGACCGGCGGCAATTCCTGGAATGAGCGCGTCGTTGCCGCGAAGAAGGGCGACACGGTCGCGTCGATCCTGCGCGAGCTCGGCGCCGGCCCCGAAGACATCAAGGCGATCACCACCGTGCTTGGCCAGCGCGTGCGCGACGCCAACCTGCGCGATGGCCAGAAGCTGCGCGTGCTGCTCACCCCGGCCGCCAATCACACGCGGCTGGTCCCGATCCGCGTCATTGTTGCAAATGACGCCGGCCCCGAAGCGGTCGTTGCACTGTCCGAAGCCGGCAAATACGTCTCCGTCGATGTGAAGAGCGTCGATACCGAAGTCGCGGAAATCGCTCAGGACGACGGCGAGGATGATGGCCGCGGCGTGCGGCTCTACCAGAGCGTCTATGAGACCGCGCGGCGCAACAACATTCCGGACGCGATCATCGAAGACCTGGTCCGCATCTACTCTTACGACGTCGACTTCCAGCGCAAAGTACAGCCCGGCGATTCTTTTGAAGTCCTGTTCGCCGGCGAAGACGACACCCCCGCCCCCGACAGCCGCAACGAAGTGTTGTTCGCCTCTTTGACGGTCGGCGGCGAGGTCAAGAAATTCTACCGCTTCCAGTCGCCTGACGACGGCATCGTCGATTACTACGACGAAGGCGGAAAGAGCGCGAAGAAGTTCCTGGTCCGCAAGCCGGTGGTCAGCGCGATCATGCGCTCAGGCTTCGGCATCCGCCGCCACCCGATCCTCGGCTACACCAAGATGCACACCGGCGTTGACTGGTCGGCCCCGACCGGGACGCCGATCTACGCCGCCGGCAACGGCGTGGTCGAGAGGGTCGGCTGGGAATCCGGCTACGGCAAGTTTGTCCTGATCCGCCACACCAATGGCTACGAGACCGCCTACGGCCACATGACTGCTTATGCGCGCGGCATCGACCAAGGCACGCGCGTGCGCCAGGGCCAGGTGATCGGCTTTGTCGGCTCGACCGGTCTCTCCACCGGCTCGCACGTGCACTACGAAATCCGCATCAACGGCCGCTTCGTCGATCCGATGCGCATCAAGCTGCCGCGCGGCCGCGAACTGCAAGGCCCGATCATGGTCGACTTCGATCGCGAGCGCGACCGCATCGACAACATCATGACCCGCAAGCCCGCGCGCGTTGCGGGCGTCAGCCGCTAGCCACCGATCTGCGTGAGGAGACCGCGGCGTTACGCCGCCGCGGCCAACTTGCCGTTGAAGGTCAGCCCGAGCTTGTCGCCCGAGACAACGACCTTCTCGCCGTCCTTGATCGTGCCGGCGAGCAGCATCTCCGCCAGCGGATCCTGCACCGACTTCTGGATCACGCGCTTGAGCGGGCGGGCGCCGTAAGCCGGATCCCAGCCTTTCTCGGCCAGCCAGTCGCGCGCTGACGGCTCGAGCACGAGCTCGATCTTGCGCTCGTCGAGCAGCTTCTGCAGCCGCGCCATCTGGATATCGACGATGCGGCCCATCTGCGCCTTCTGCAGCCGATGGAACAGGATGATCTCGTCGACGCGGTTGAGGAATTCCGGACGGAATGCCGACCGCACGATCGTCATCACCTCGTCCTTCACGGCGGTGGTGTCCTGGCCTTCCGGCTGGTTGACCAGCAATTCCGCGCCGAGGTTCGACGTCATGACGATCAGCGTGTTGCGGAAGTCGACCGTGTGGCCCTGGCCGTCGGTCAGGCGGCCGTCATCGAGCACCTGCAGCAGCACGTTGAACACGTCCGGGTGCGCCTTCTCGATCTCGTCGAACAGGATCACCTGGTAGGGCCGGCGCCGCACCGCTTCGGTGAGCGCGCCGCCCTCTTCGTAGCCGACATAGCCCGGAGGCGCGCCGATCAGACGCGATACCGCGTGCTTCTCCATGTACTCCGACATGTCGAGGCGGATCAGCGCATTGTCGTCGTCGAACAGGTAGGCCGCGAGCGCCTTGGTCAGCTCGGTCTTGCCGACGCCGGTCGGGCCCAGGAACATGAATGAGCCGATCGGCCGGTTCGGATCCTGCAAGCCGGCGCGGGCGCGGCGCACCGCGGTCGAAACCGCATGCACCGCCTCCTGCTGGCCGATGACGCGCTTGGCCAGCTCGTCCTCCATGCGCAGCAGCTTTTCCTTCTCGCCTTCGAGCATGCGGTCGACCGGCACGCCGGTCCAGCGCGACACGATCTGCGCGACGTGATCGGCGGTGACCGCCTCCTCCACCATGGCGCCGCGCTGCTCCTTGCCTTCGACCTCCTTGAGCTTCTTTTCGAGCTCAGGGATGCGGCCATAGGCCAGTTCGCCGGCGCGCTGGTACTCGCCCTTACGCTGCGCATTGGCGAGTTCGACGCGCAACTGATCGAGCTCGTTCTTGAGCTTCTGCGCGCTGCCGAGCTTTTCCTTCTCGGCCTTCCAGCGCGAGGTCAGGTCGGCCGACTGCTTCTCCAGCGTCTTGAGCTCGCCCTCGAGATTCTTCAGCCGGTCCTTGGAGCCCGGATCGGTCTCCTTCTTCAGCGCCTCCTGCTCGATCTTGAGCCGGATGACTTCGCGGTCGATCAGGTCAAGCTCTTCCGGCTTGGAATCGACCTGCATCTTCAGCCGCGCCGCGGCCTCGTCGACCAGGTCGATTGCCTTGTCCGGCAGGAAGCGGTCGGTGATGTAGCGGTTCGACAGCGTCGCGGCGGCGACAATCGCGCCGTCATTGATGCGGACGCCATGGTGCGCCTCGTAGCGCTCCTTCAACCCGCGCAGGATCGAGATCGTATCCTCGACATTCGGCTCGCTGACGAACACCGGCTGGAAGCGCCGCGCCAAGCGCCGCGTCCTTCTCGACGTGCTTCTTGTACTCGTCGAGCGTGGTGGCGCCGATACAGTGCAGCTCGCCGCGCGCCAGCGCCGGCTTGAGCAGGTTCGACGCATCCATCGCGCCGTCCGCTTTGCCCGCGCCGACCAGCGTGTGCATCTCGTCGATGAACAGGATGATGTCGCCGGCCGCGCCGGTGACTTCCTGGAGCACGGCCTTGAGCCGCTCCTCGAACTCGCCGCGATATTTCGCGCCGGCGATCAGCGCGCCCATGTCGAGCGCGAGCAGCTTCTTCTCCTGCAGGCTTTCCGGCACGTCGCCATTGACGATGCGTTGCGCCAGGCCTTCGACGATCGCGGTCTTGCCGACGCCGGGCTCGCCGATCAGCACCGGATTATTCTTGGTGCGGCGGGACAGCACCTGGATGGTGCGGCGGATCTCCTCGTCGCGCCCGATCACCGGATCGATCTTGCCGTCCTTCGCCGCCTGGGTGAGGTCGCGGGCATATTTCTTCAGCGCGTCATAGGCGTTCTCCGCCGACGCGCTATCGGCGGTGCGGCCCTTGCGCAGAGCATTGATCGCATTGTTGAGGCCTTGCGGCGTCACGCCGGCCTTGGCCAGCGCCTTGCCCGCCTCGCTCTCCTTTTCCAGCGCGAGCGCAAGCAACAGCCGCTCGACCGTGACATAGCTGTCGCCGGCCTTCTCGCCCGCCTTCTCGGCAGCGTCGAACACGCGCGCCAAACCTGGATCGAGATAGACCTGACCCGCGCCCTGCCCGCTGACCTTGGGCCGCTTGGCGAGCGCGGCCTCGGTGTCGCGCAGCACCTGGCGCGAATTGCCGCCGGAACGGTCGATCAGGCCCGCCGCCAATCCTTCCGGATCGTCGAGCAGAACCTTGAGCAGATGTTCGGGCGCGAATTGCTGGTGTCCCTCGCGAAGCGCGAGCGACTGTGCAGACTGGACGAAACCGCGGGCGCGGTCCGTGTATTTCTCGAAATTCATTCGTTGCTCCCTCGGCCCTTTACGGCACCGGACTGACGCTCCCCGAAAGCGAGCGCCGGGACTTATGTGGGTTCGGTCCTGCGGCTGGTCAATATTCCGCCAGCGCTGTTAACAAGCCGCAATGAGCGCAGAAACGGCCGTAATCGATGCGATTTACCGCTATCCGGTAAAGGGCCTGTCACCCCAGAGGCTGGCCGCGGACCACCCTGTCCCGCGGCGCCACCGTGCCGCACGACCGGCTCTACGCGATCGAAAATGGCCCCTCCGGCTTCGATCCCGCCGCCCCGGCCTATCTGCCCAAGACGCGATTTCTGATGCTGATGCGGAACGAGCAGCTTGCGTCGTTACGCACCGATTACGACGACGCGACCCATACGCTGACCATCGCGCACGAAGGCCGTGAGGCCGCGCGCGGCGATCTCCGCACCAAGGAAGGCCGGCTCGCGATCGAAGCGTTCTTCCGCCGCTTCGTGCCGAACGAATTGCGCGGTCCGCCGAAGGTGCTGAGCGGCCAAAACCACAGCTTCTCCGACGTGTCGAAGAAGGTCGTCTCGATCATCAATCTCGCCTCGGTGGCGGAGCTTGAGAATGTCGTGGGCGCACCGGTCGATCCGCTGCGCTTCCGGGCCAATCTTTACGTGCGCGGCTGGCCGGCCTGGGAAGAATTCAAGCTGATCGGCGAGCGGCTACAGATCGGCGAGGCAACGCTGAAAGTGACCAAGCGCATCGTGCGATGTGCCGCAACCGAGGTCGATCCGGCGACCGGCATCCGCGACCTGCCGATACCGAAGACGCTGTTGCAGAATTTCGACCACATGGACTGCGGCATCTATGCCGAAGTGCTCAGCGGCGCCGCGATTTCCGAAGGCGACCGGATCGAAAAGACCAGCGAGCTGACCGGCCGGCTCGACCTGTTCTAGCGGACGATCAGGCGGCGCGGGTCGGCCATCGGAGTCGGTGACGGCAGCTGCTGCACGATCCGATATGGCGCGGGCTTCGGCTGCGGCACGATCTCGACCGCGCGAGGCTTTGGCAGCACCGAGGCGACAGGCACTGAGGCGACAGGCACCGAGGCGACAGGCTTGGCGGTTGGGAGCGGAACTGGGCCCCGCACACGCTGATGTGTTTGCGCCGCCAACTGCACGGTCGGCTGCGGCACGGCCGGGCGCAAGGCAGGCGCACTCGCCGCAGGACGCGCCGACGCCTCCGAATTGATCGCTGCGAGCAATTCCGCAATTGGCGCGGGAAGGCCGCTCAAGTCTGCGCTCGGCGGCGATGCGGACGGGCCTGCCGCCGCAATCTGCGTCATCGGCGGGCCGTCGTTCGGCATCACATACGCAATGACGCGGGCGCGCGGATAAGTCGACTCGGCGACGCGGCGGCCGTGATTGCCGGAAATGATGACAGGATTGCCGTTTCCATCGACGCCGGTGACGATGCCGACATGACCGAGGTTCTGGTTCTTGCCGCGCGAGAGCACGGCAATCGCGCCGATCCGCGGCTCGTGGATGCGCCGGCCGTAGCTCGCGAATGAGCGCGCCGCGTCGGAGCCGGTGCCACGATAGCCGGTCTTGTTCAACACCAGATTGAGGAAGCGCGCGCACCAGCGGCGCTGCATCGCGGTCGGATTGGTGCCGATGTATTTGCGCGCTTCGGTGATGAGCGCAGGCCACGCAACCGGCCGCCGATGCGAATTGCTGCGAGCCGATTGCGGCTGATTGCGGCGCGCTGCATCGTGCCGCTCGCGCGCATGACGCAATTGCGCGGCGCGCTGCTTGTCGGCACGCGTGGTTTCCGCTTCACGCGGATTAGGACGCGCTCCAACATTTGAGGGATTTGCAATAACAAGTGCGCCTGCAATCAGCGCAAGAGAAATTCCACCGAAGATACGTGACATGACGCGACCCACCCATACGCCCGCTGGCTTTTCGCCAGCGACACTGTTCGGGTAGCACGCCAGTTTTCAGGAAGGCCGGGCGCTTGAATTAACGGTGAAGTGGTTTACGCGCGGGCGCATGTAGTTAATGCGTGCGCGCTACGACCCGATCCCAATCTTCCGGAATGACGTAGGCGTAGATCCGCCCGCCCGGATAAACAAATTCGGCGACGCTGCGCCTGTAGTTCCCGGAGATGATGATCGGACGCCCTTTGGAATCGAAGCCGCTGACGATGCCGACATGGCCGCCGCCTTGTGCGCGTCATGACGGCGATCGCGCCGATCTGCGGGCCAGGAATGCGCGTGCCGTAGCGTGCATAGGCGCTGGCGAGATTGCCGCCGCCTTTGTAGCCGAGCCGCTTGAGCACGAGATCGACGAACGCGCCGCACCACAAATCCTTGCGCCCGGTGGGATTGGTGCCGAGATAGCGGCGCGCTTCGGCGACCAGCGCATAGGCGCCGCCGCCGGGCCCGGTCGGTGAAATTACGGTCGCTTCGGGGTGTCCTCGCCGCTTGCCCTTGGCCGCAACGGGAGCTTGCGGCGCAGGGCCCGGGCCGGCTGCCGTGGGCTGGGACGTTGAACCTGGAATTGCGGCAGTGACTTCAGGAGCGGCGGGCGCGGAACGCGGCGCTTCCTGGCTGATGCTCGAAATCGCTGCGTCGCTTGGCGTTGCCGCGACGCGATCCTGTGCCTTCGGAGCAGCGACCTCGCTGCTCGGCGCTTTCGCCGGGAGCACATCGACGATGACCGGCGGCGTGCCTGCGCCGATGTCCTGGCGAGCCTCGCCAAACAGCGTGACATAAACGGCCCAGCCGCCAACGGCGGTCGTTGCCGCAAAGGCCAGAAACAGCACGAGCAGATTGCGGATCGGATAGCGCTTGGATGGCAGCGACGGAGTAGCGGCAACCGCCTGCTCGATCAGCCTTGGAAGCTCGATCAGGCTGACAGGCGGAATCGACTTGGGAGAAACGCGCCGGGTCCGGCGCGCGGTGGCGCGGCTCGTCCTGCTGCGCGATGTCGTTGCGCGGCGCGACGTCGTGCGCTTCGTAACTTTCGCCTTTGTCGGCTGACGCTTCTTCGACGCTTTACTCTTACGCATAGGCTCTCACTCACTCGTCGCAAGCGCCGCATAAGCGACACCCGCGCCGAGAAAAGACACCAGCGATGTGCGAGAGCCAAAAGCTTGTTGGTGTTTACGTTATTTTCGAAAGCGCCCGCCCGGCGCTTAACATTGGTTACCGCGCAAGCGTTGCACGCGAGACGAAAGAATTTTCGGGCGGAGTTTTAGTTAGCGTCGGCGGACGACGCCGTTAGCGTTAAGCGACGCATTGACGATGTGAAATGTTCCGCGTCGAACGTTAATCGCGCGGCGCGCGAATTAACCGCGTCGATTCAGCAAGAACACCGCTTGCTCGCCGAACAGATTCCAGAACCACCACGGCATATTCAGCCGCAGCGGCGTGCCCCAGGCATTGAACGCGACGGACTTTTCCATGCGCGCGCCGATCGAATTACACAATTCGCGGAAGTCCTTGATCGTGCAGTGGTGCAGGTTCGGCGTGTCGTACCAGCTGTACGGCATCATGTCGGTGCGCGGCATATGGCCGGCAAACAGGAGCTGCAGCCGCACGCGCCAATGACCGAAATTCGGGAACGACACGATGGCGCGGTGGCCGATGCGCAGCATGTGCTCCAGAACCACCCGGGGATGCCGCGTGGCCTGCAGCGTCTGCGACAGGATGACGTAGTCGAAGGCGTCATCCGGGTAATCGCCGAGATCGGTATCGGCGTCGCCCTGAATGACCGCGAGGCCTTTCGCGACGCATCGATTGACGCCCTCGCGGGACAGCTCGATGCCACGGCCGTCAACGCCGCGTGTTTCGCCCAGCAGCCGCAGCAATTCGCCGTCGCCGCAGCCGACGTCGAGCACGCGCGCGCCCGGCGTCACCATGCTCGCCACCGACAACAGGTCGACACGCGCGCTGCCGGCACGATCGTTGAGAACGGATGCAGGCGTGTTGGTGAGCATCACTGCGGCCCCGTCAGACCACGCGCGCGGCACGCACCGTCGAGGAAGCCGCGAACAATTGCGAACAATTCCGGCTCGTCGAGCAGGAACGCATCGTGGCCTTTGTCGGTCACGATTTCCGCAAACGACACCCGCGCCCCGCCGGCATTGAGCGCGTGAACAATGGCGCGAGATTCCGAGGTCGGAAACAGCCAATCCGACGTGAACGAGATCACGCAGAACCGCGTTGGCGTGCCCTTGAATGCGTTGGCAAGCACGCCGTCATGGTCGCCCGCAATATCGAAATAGTCCATCGCGCGGGTCAGGTAGAGATAGCAATTGGCGTCGAACCGCTCGACGAACGTGATGCCCTGGTGGCGCAGATAGGATTCCACCTCGAAGTCCGCATCGAATGAAAATGTCGGATTCGAGCGATCCTGAAACTTGCGGCCGAACTTCCGGTGCAACGCCGCGTCGGACAGATAGGTAATGTGCGCGCCCATGCGCGCGACCGCGAGGCCGCGTCGCGGATTCGCCCCCTCGAACAGATAGCGTCCGCCGCGCCATTCCGGATCGGCCATCACCGCCTGGCGGCCGACTTCGTGGAACGCGATGTTTTGCGCCGAGTGCCGCGTCGCGCACGCGATCGGCAGCGCGGCGAACACGCGCTGCGGATAAGTCGCGGCCCATTCCAGCACCTGCATGCCGCCCATCGACCCGCCGGCCACGGCGAAAAGAGTCTCGATGCCGAGATGATCGAGCAGCATCGCCTGCGCGCGCACCATGTCGCGAATGGTGATGACCGGAAAATCCAGACCCCACGGCTGGCCGGTCGCCGGATTGGTCGAGGCCGGCCCGCTGCTTCCCATGCAGCCCGCCATCACATTCGGGCAGATCACAAAATATCGTTCGGTGTCGATCGGCTTGCCCGGTCCGATGATCGTCTCCCACCAGCCGGGCTTCCCGGTGACGGGATGTTTCGACGCGACGTGCTGGTCGCCGGTCAAGGCATGACAGATCGAGAACCGCATTGCTGCGCGCCGCGTTGAGCGTGCCGTAGGTCTTGTAGGCAACCTGAAACGGCGCGAGCGACACGCCGCTGTCGAGCTTGAGCGGCTTGTCTTCGCCAAAGCGCACGACGAGCGAGTCACGCGGATCGTCCGCGTCGCGCTTCGACGTCTCTGCTATGCGCGGCTTGCTCTGTGCCTCGACCATCAGTGCTGCGCTCCCGGCGCAGGCGAATATAGCGTTATCCGCGCTCAGGCGGCTTTAAATGTGGCGCTTAAGTCTCAATACCGCTTTGGGCTGTCAACGTTTTCTTTGATTTCGCCTGCCCGCCCACCTATCAATGCGGCCATGTCGAAGCCGTCTGACAAGCCGTCACTGGGCGATCTGCGCAAGGAGATCGACCGCATCGATGAGGAGATGCACGCGCTGCTCATGCAGCGCGGCGACATCATCGACCGGCTGATCGCGTCCAAGAGCAGCCAGGAAAGCGGCTCGGCATTCCGCCCGGCGCGCGAGGCCGACATGATGCGCCGCCTGGTCAAGCGCCACAAAGGCCGGCTGCCGCTCGACACCGCCGAGAGCATCTGGCGGGTGATCATCTCGACTTTCACCTTCGTGCAGGCCCCGTTTGCCGTGCATGCCGACCTCAGCGCCGGCGATGCGCTGATGCGGGACAGCGCCCGCTTCCATTTCGGCTTCACCGTGCCTTTCGTCCCGCATATGGGCGCCTCGGGCGTGGTCGCGGCCGTATCGGAATCCAAGGGCGATCTTGGGCTGGTGCCCGCGATCAGCGTCGCCGGCGCCGGCGCATGGTGGAGCGCGCTCGAATTCGACGCCGCGCCGAAGATCATCGCGCGGCTGCCGTTCGTGGAGCGCGCCGACCATCCGGCCGCGCTGCCGGTGTTCGTGGTTTCCCGGGTCGCGCCGGACGCCATGGCGAAGGAAGCCTCGATCTGGAGCGTGCGGGTCTCGGGCTGGGGCGGGAAATCCGCCCAGGCGCTTTCCACGGTGACCGAATTCATCGCCGTGCCGGACCGCGCTTTCGATGGGGCCGCGCTGCTGGTGACCTTGGCCGAAGGGCGCGACCTCACCGAGGTCAACAAGGCGCTGGTTAACGCTGGCGCGTCGGTGCGCTCGTCGGCTCTCGTCGGCAGCCATGCCACGCGCTATACGCTTGGCCTCGACAAGCACTGAGTAATCGAAATGACTGCCAATCGTCCGCAGCCGCGTCCCGGCGTGCTCGACATCGCGCCCTACGTGCCTGGCAAGAGCAAGGCGCCGGGCGTCGCAAAAGTATTCAAGTTGTCGGCGAACGAGTCCCCGCTGGGGCCATCGCCGAAGGCGACCGCGGCTTATCGCGAAGCCGCCGGCAAGCTCGAGGATTATCCGGACGGGGCTGTCACCGAACTTCGCCAGGCCATCGGCCGCACCTACGGTCTTGACCCGGAACGCATTGTCTGCGGCTCCGGCTCTGACGAGTTGCTCAATTTGCTCACCCACGCCTACCTGCGGGACGGCGACGAGGCGATCTACACCGAGCACGGCTTCCTGATGTACCCGATCTACATCCTCGGGCACGGCGGCAAGCCGATCAAGGTCGCGGAGAAGGACCACACCGCCAACGTCGACGCGATCCTCGCGGCGGTGAACGAGAAGACGCGCATCGTCTTCGTCGCCAATCCGAACAATCCGACCGGTACCTACGTCCCGTTCGACGAGATCAAGCGGCTGCAGCAGGGCCTGCCGCCGAACGTCATTCTCGTGCTCGACGCGGCCTATGCCGATTACGTGCAGAAGAACGACTACGAGGCAGGCATCGAGCTGGTCGCAACGTCGGAAAACGTCGTGATGTGCCGCACCTTTTCGAAGATCCATGGGCTTGCCGCGGTGCGGCTCGGCTGGCTCTACGGGCCCGCGCACATCGTCGACGCGCTCAATCGCGTGCGCGGCCCGTTCAATATCAACACGCCCGCGATGATGGCCGGCATGGCCGCGCTGGAGGACAGCGCGCATTTGCAGAAGTCGGTCGCACACAACGCGAAATGGCTGTCCTGGCTCGCCGAAGAGATCGGCAAGCTCGGCCTGAAAGTGACGCCGAGCGTGGCGAACTTCGTGCTGATCCACTTCCCGCAGGACAAGGGCCGCACCGCCGCCGATGCGGACGCGTTCCTGACCGAACGCGGCCTGATCCTTCGGCGCGTCGCCGGTTACGGCCTGCCCAATGCGTTGCGGCTTACGGTCGGCACCGAAGAAGCCAACCGGCTGGTGGTCAAGGCGCTGAGCGACTTCCTGGGGCGCGCGGCGTGAGCCAGCCTTTGTTCAACCGGCTGGCGCTGATCGGCGTCGGGCTGATCGGCTCGTCTATTGCGCGGGCGGCGCGAGCGCAGAATCTGGTGCGCTCGATCACCGCGACGGCGCGCTCGCCGGCGACACGCAAGCGTGTCGCCGAGCTCGGGATTGCCGATCAGGTCGTCGAGACCAATGCCGCCGCGGTCGAAGGCGCCGACCTCGTCATTGTGTGCATCCCGGTCGGCGCGTGCGGTGATGTCGCGAAGGAGATCGCGCCGCATCTCGCGCCCGGCGCGACCGTATCCGATGTCGGCTCGGTCAAAGGCATGATCGTCCGCGAGATGGGCCCGCATTTGCCCAAGAACGTGCACTTCGTGCCGGCGCATCCGGTGGCCGGCACGGAGTTCTCAGGCCCTGACGCCGGCTTTGCCGAGCTCTTCATCAATCGCTGGTGCATCCTGACGCCGCCGCAAGGCGCGGACCCGGCCGCGGTCGAAAAGCTCGCCAGCTTCTGGCGCGCCATGGGCGCCAATGTCGAAACGATGGATGCCGACCATCACGACCTGGTGCTGGCCATCACCAGCCACCTGCCCCACCTGATCGCCTACACGATCGTCCACACCGCCGATGAATTGCAGAGCGTGACGCGCTCCGAGGTGCTGAAATTTTCCGCCGGCGGCTTCCGCGATTTCACGCGCATCGCCGCCTCCGACCCGACCATGTGGCGCGACGTCTTCCTCGCCAACAAGGACGCCGTGCTCGAAATGCTCGGCCGCTTCAATGAGGACGTCGCGTCGCTCACCAAGGCGATCCGCCGCGGCGATGGTGACGCGCTGTTCGAGCACTTCACCCGCACCCGCGCGATCCGCAAAGGCATCGTCGATATCGGCCAGGACGTGCCGGATTTCGGCCGCCCGCATCCGCAACTGTCCGAGACCAAGGTGCCGCGGCCCTACGCCGCGAGCGACGACTAGAACAGCGGCGGGATCTCGCCGAGCTTCAGCGGTCCCAGCATCATCGCGCCGTTCGTGACTTTCAACGGGTATCGCGATAGCGGGCTTGCCCTCGACCTGCTTGCTGCCGGCCAGGAGCCCAAGGCCGAGCGAAATGCTCATGCTCACCCGCTGTCCGCTTGCGGCCGCCATGCGATTTATGAAGGCATCGAGCCCGGCGACCGTCAGGTTGAGCTGACCCTCGACGCGCCCCTCCGGATTGATTCCGAGGTTGCCGGCGCCGACCGCGATCGTGTCGCCCTGCTGGAGCCGCACCTTGCGGATTTCGATCCGGCCGCCGGCCTGCTGGATTTCGCGAAAGCGTGCCGGCCACGGCTTGGGCGAGAAATCATGCAGCCCGCGCAGCACCGCATCGATGCTGCCATCGGTCGTGGTCGCGAGCAGCGGCCCGCCCTCGGCGGTCTCGAACCGCTTTGCCTCAAACGCAAACTCGATGACCGGCCGGTCGGACACGGAGCCTTCGGCAAGCCGGCCGTGAACCTCGATATGGCCGGCGCGCGCGACTTGCCCGGCGGGCTCCGCGCGCGTGATGACCGGCTCGCTCACCACCAGCGAGACCCGGCGCGGCGCTTCGGGCAGGCCGCTGATGCTCGACTGCGCGAGCTTCCAGTTCGCAGTGTAAGCGGGCGGACGGCCCGGATCGCCGATCGTCAGCGGTCCGGTCAGTTCGCTGATCAATAGAGTCGGTTGATAGACCTGCGCGGCGATGTGCACGTTGGCGGCTTTGAGCTCGACCGGAATTTGGCCGCCGCCCAACACCGCGCTCGCGCCATCGCACTTCAACTCAAAGCGGAACGGGAAGCCGCCAATCTCCTGCGAGCCGCAGCCCAGAACGCGTCCGGCCTTGGCTTCGCGCGCACGCCAATTCTCGAGGTTCTCCTGCGCGGCGTTGGCCGCATATTTCCAGAAGCCGATCCAGCCGCCGGCCATCAGCACCACGGCGAGGACGAGAACGACGTATTGCCGGGTGCGGCTTCGGGAGGGCGTTTGTGCCATGGCCGTTGATGAGCCGCCGATTGCGGCATTTATGCGTTGCATGGCCGGAATCGGCTTGTTAGGCGAGCGCGCCAGCGCAGAAACACACAGCTTCTCCATACATATGAGTGCCGCCGACGATCTCTGGGTATTCGCCTACGGCTCGCTGATGTGGCGGCCGGGGTTCGACTATCTCGAGCGCCACGAAGGCCGGCTGATCGGCGCCCACCGCGCGCTCTGCGTCTATTCGTTCGTGCACCGGGGCACGCCGGAGAAGCCGGGCCTCGTGCTCGGCCTCGATCAAGGCGGGGCCTGCCGCGGAATTGTCTATCGGGTGGCGGCGAAAAAACGCGACGCCACGATCG
This sequence comes from uncultured Alphaproteobacteria bacterium, assembly GCA_963788805.1. Classification (GTDB taxonomy): domain Bacteria; phylum Pseudomonadota; class Alphaproteobacteria; order Rhizobiales; family Xanthobacteraceae; genus Pseudolabrys. The sequence continues at coordinate 61,363 of CAWBHU010000008.1, read as the reverse complement.
AATACCTCCGCAGCCGCGAGCAGGTGACGATGGTTTATCGCGAGAGCTATCGCACGGCCTGGATCGACAGCGATCCGAAGCAGCAAGTGCGGGCGCTGGTTTACACGATCGACCGCGGCCATGCGCAATATGCCGGCCGCCTTCCGCTCGCCAGGCAACTGCACTTCGTTCGCCAGGGCCACGGCCGGTCAGGGCCGAACCGCGATTACGTGATCGAGACCGTCAAATCGCTGGAGGCGTTAGGTTATCGTGAGACCGCGCTGCATGAGCTGGCGGAGAAGCTGAAAGGACCGCATCAGAGTTAGCCCCGCGTATGCCGGGCAATCTCCCGCTGGCCTTCTTCGATGAGCCGTGCGGTCGCGGTCTCGATATCGTTTTGCAGGCGCGCCATGAACGCTTCCTGGTCGAGGCCGGCCGGGATCGGATCGAGCACCTCGACCACGACCGTCCCCGGCATGCGGATGATCGAGCGGCGTTTCCAGAACAGTCCCGAATTGAGCGCGATCGGCACGCACGGCACATTGCCGGTCTCATAGAGCCGGACGATGCCGTATTTGTAAGCCGGCTCGGCGCCGGCGGGACGCCGCGTGCCTTCCGGAAAGATCACGATCTGCCGGCCGTTGGCGAGCTCCTTTGCCGCACGCGCGGTCATTGCCGTCATGCCGGCAGAGCCGGCGCTGCGGTCGACCGGGATCATGCGGCCCTTGATCGTGAACCAGCCGAACAGCGGAAGCCATTGCAGCTCGCGCTTGAGGATGAAGGTCGGGTCCTCGAACATCCACAGCAGCGCGAAGGTCTCCCAGGTCGATTGATGCTTTGCCGCGATCAGATCGCCGCCGCGCGGGATTTTCTCGACACCGCGGAATTCGGCTTTCAAATTGCAGATCACGCGCAGCAAGAAGAGATTGCTGCGGCCCCACGCCTTGGCGACGCCGACGATCGCACGATACGGCATGAAAAATGTCGGCAGCGCCGCAATCAGCCAAATGATCACGTTGAGATAGAAAGCGATGTTGAAGAGGATCGAACGCAGCAGGATCACGCGGCTCACCCAACGTCCGGATCGAGGTGCATGCGCACCACCGCAAATACATATTTGAGATATTCGGACAACAGCAAGCGCGCCGTTCCGCTGCTCGACCACCACGGCTCGCCTTTGATTTTTTCAGATACCACCGGATAGGCGATCAACTTGGCGTCCGGAATCTGGTGCTCGATCTCGGCCATCGCCCGCGGCATGTGCCAGTTCGAGGTGACGATGATCAAGGAATGAAAATTACGGTCGCGCGCCCAGCGCCGCGTCTCGATGGCGTTGCCGAGCGTATTGAGCGCCGAGCGATCGAGATCGACGCAGCACCTGAAAGACGCGTTCGTTCGCTGAGGTCAGCGTCGCGATTTCCTTGGCCGTCGTGGTGCGGTTGACCCCGGTGATCAGCACGCGCTGGCCCCTGGCGCTGTTGAGCAGCTCGATCGCGTCGGGAATGCGCGACGCGGCGCCGGTCAGGACCACGATGCCGTCGGCCTTGTCGGACAGCCGGATCTCCTCGGACGGCACCTGCGTGATGAACCAGAAAAAGCCCAGTCCAAATGCCACCAGGCCACCGACCAGCACGATCATGGTCAGAAAGCCGATGCCGCGGGCAAGACTGGCGAACATTCAGTCGATCGCTTCCAGGGTGCGGTTGACGGTCTGCCGCGAGGTGAAGGCGGTGACCAGCGCGATCAGCACGATATTTCCGAGCACGGCGACATAGCCCGCCAGCCCAAGCGAGACCGAGCCGAACAGGGCGGACGCCTGCTCGCTGGCCGCGCTGCCCCCGAACAGCCGGTTGGCGAGGTCGAGAAGAAGAAACACCAGCATCGCCGCTCCGCCCCCTATCGCTCCGCCCTGTAGACCCAGAATAAGAAAATGCCGCTGGAAATGTCCCGCGATGTATCCGTTCCTGGCGCCGATGAAATGCAGCACTTCGATTACCGCGCGATTGGTGGCCATCGCGCCACGCGTCGCAAATGACACCGATAGCACCGTCGCGCGACCATCAGCACAAGAATCGCAATTCCGACCAGCACCGCACTTCGCGCCATCGCCCGCATGCGCTCGGTCCAACTGCGATGATCGTCCAGCGCGGCGCTCGGCACATTGGCCGCCAGTGCGGTCCTGAGCTGCGCGAGGTCCGCCTGCTGCCCCGCTGCCACCGTCAGCACGATCATTCGCGGCACCGGCAGCTCCTCGAGCGTAAGTCCCGCGCCGAGCCACGGCTCAAGCAGTTGCGCGGATTCCTGCTTCGACATGGCGCGAGCCTCGGCGACGCCTGGGATGCCCTTGGCCAAGCGCAGCAGCGCGTTGCACATCGGCTTCGATATCGCGTCCTGCCACCGGCCGCACCTGGATCGTCAGCTCGCGCGCGATGTCGGACTGCCACTCGTGCGCCGCCTGCTGGATCAGCAAGACAGCGCCGGTGGTCAGCGATGCGAGGAACGTCATGATTGCGACCACCGCGATCAGCGCACGGCCGGAGATCGAATTGCGCGGCACGATCGGCGACGTGCGCGGAACGGCGCCGCGTCGCGGCGTGGCCGTCAGATCGGTGGATGTCTCGTCTGCCATTGCCATCAGTCGTAAATGTGCAGCCGCCCGTCGTGCAAGACGAGACGGCGGGCATCGTATTCATCCATCAGCGCGATGTCGTGGGTCGCGATCACCACCGACGTGCCGGATTTGTTGAGCTCGATGAAAAGCCGCAACAGCCGCTGCGCCAGGCTCGGATCGACGTTGCCGGTCGGCTCGTCGGCGAGCAGCAACTGAGGCCGCGCGATAACCGCACGGGCAATCGCAGCGCGTTGCTTCTCGCCGCCGGAGAGCACCGGCGGCAGCGCCCACATGCGCTCGCCGAGTCCGACCCAGTTGAGCAGCTCGATCACCTCCTCGCGATAGCTCTCCTCGTGGCGGCCGGCCACGCGCAGCGGCAGCGCGACGTTTTCGTAGGTGCTCAGGTGATCGAGCAGGCGGAAATCCTGAAACACGATGCCGACCCGGCGCCGCAATGTCGCGAGCGCGTCCTTGTTGAGCGACGAGATATCGTGGCCGAACTGGGTGATCAGCCCGCGGGTCGGCTTGAGCGAGAGAAACAGAAGCTTGAGGAGCGAGGTCTTGCCGGCCCCCGAAGGTCCGGTCAGAAACTGGAAAGAATGCGGCTCGATGCGGAACGTGAGGTCGCGCAGGACCTCAGGCCCGAGGCCATAGCGCAGCCCTACATTCTCGAATCGAACCACTCCCGTCTCCGGCGCCTGCTGCCCGTCCCGTGGGCCCGATCGGCGCGACCCCAAGCCGCAAATCGCGCATTTGAAGGATTATCACGCCTCCAGCCCCGGTAAACCGCCCCGCACATGGTTTCCTAAGCGTTAAGGGTCGGCTGCTACCTTGCCCACGAGCGAAGTACCAGTTTGCCATGATCGTTTGCCCGTCTTGTGCGACCTCCTACATGATCGACCCGGCGTCCCTTGGGCCGAGCGGGCGCACCGTGCGCTGCGCACGTTGCAAGAGCACCTGGTTTGCCGGCGGCCCCGAAGAAAAGGTCGCGGGGTTCGTTGCCGACGTCATCGCCGAGGCGGAAGTCAACGAAGGCATCGCACCCAGCCGTCGAGCGCCGGACGATTTCGGCGCAGAGCCTGACGCGCCCGCGGCCGCCCTGCCGCAGGATGCCGAACAGGACGAGCATGCGGAGCTGCCGCAGGGCGATGCACCGCCGATCGCTCCAGGCGGCAGTGAGCTGCCGCCCCCGGCACGTCCGATTGAACCCGGTGACGGCGACGGCTTCGTCGCCCGTCGCGTTCGCATGCAGGAGCGGCGCAAAGTCAAGCGGCGCTCCTCGAAGTGGACCGCTCTCATTCTGGTTCTGCTTGGCTTCAACGTCGCGTTGATCGGCGCGCGCAACGAAGTGGTGCGCTATCTCCCGCAGACCGCATCGCTGTTCGCGGCGATCGGACTGCCGGTAAATCTGCGGAGCCTCAGCTTCGAAGACGTCAAGATTACAAGAGAAGAGCGCGACGGCGTGCCGGTCCTCAGCGTCGAGGGCAACATCGTCAGCGTGGCGAAGCGACCGGTTGAAGTGCCGCGCTTGCGCTTCGCCATTCGCAACACCAGCGGCCAGGAAATTTACGCATGGACCGCGGCAGCGCCGCGCAGCATTCTTGAGCCGGGCGAGAAAATCGAATTCCGCAGCCGCCTCGCCTCACCGCCGGCCGAAGCAGCCGACGTGATGGTGCGCTTCGTCGGCGCCCAAGACGACGCCGCGGCGAAGTAACTCCGTAAAGCTAGAAGCCTCTAAGCTAGAAGCCTTGGAGCAGCCGCTCGATGTAATCGAGCTCGAGCTGCGGACGCGCCGGATCGGCGAAGCGGCGGCGCAATTCCTCGAGCACACGGCGAGCGCGCTGGGCGTCGATCTCGCCCGGCACCTTCACCGTCGTGTCGTCGCCATATTCGCGGCCGCGCAGCGGACGGCCGAGCGGATCGGTGTCGCGATTGGCGCGTTGCTGGCCGCGGCCCGGGCGGCCGTTCGGGCCGGGGCCCATCTGGCCCTGTTGCTGCTGCATGGACTGCGCCATGCCCTGCGCGCCCTTGCGCATCGCCTCGAGCGCGCGGCCCTGCGAGTCGACGGCGCCGTCGGCATTGCCCTGACCGAGCTGGCCTTCGGCATCGCCCATCGCGTCGCCGGCCTCGCCAAGCTGGTCCATGCCGTCGCCCTGCTGGCCTTGCTGACCCTGTTGGCCGCGCTCGCCGCGCTGGCCGCGCTGCCCTTGCTGTTGCTGTCCCTGCTGGTTCTGCCCCATGCCGCGCTTGCGCAGTTGCTCCAGCAACTTGTTCAGCCGGTCCTTCAGCTGCTGCTGGTCCTGCTGCAAGTCGCCCATCTGGTTCTGGCCGCGCTCGCCGCGCTGACGGTTGCGCCGCTGGTCCTGCCCGTCGCGGAACGTGCGGTCGCGCAATTGCTGCTGCTTGCGGATCATGTCGCCGAGCTCGTCGAGCTGGGACATCATGTCGTCTTCGTCCTCGCCCATTTCGCCGCCGGGCTGCGCGGTCTGGAGATTCTCCAGCATGGACTGCAGCTCTTCGAGCAGCCGGCGCGCGGCATCGCGATTGCCGGAGCGGGCGAGCTGCTCCATGCGATCGAGCATGCTCTTGAGATCCTGCTGGGTCAGCGTGCGGCTGTTGCGGTCGAGCGGACGCGATAGTTGCTGCGGATTCTTCTGCATCTCCTGCACAAGCTGTTGCAGGAAACGGTCCATCGCCGCGCGCAACTGGTCCATCAGCTTCTTGAGCTCTTCGTCGCTGGCGCCGCGCTCGAGCGCCTGGCGCAGCGCTTCCTGGGCCTGGCGCAGCGCCTGCTCGACGTCGGACAGGCTGCCGTCTTCGATCTGAATCGCCATGGCCCAGAGCCGCGCCACGACGTCACGCAGCCGGTCGTCGGTTTTGGCGCTGTTCAGGTCGAAGTAGATCGAACGCAGGCCGAGATAGATGTTGGTCTCGATCTTGAATTTGTCGGGCGCCATTGCGAGTGCATCGAGCGCGGTGAGAACGACCGGCTTGGCGTTGGCATCAAGCGCCAGGGTGCGCCGCTGCTCAACAAGGGCCCGCGCCATCGGCTTCACGAATACGCGCTGCGGCAGGAAAATCTCGCGCGATTCACTAAGGCCTTCGTTCCCCGCCTCATCGCGCGCCATCAGCGCCAGCTCGACATCACCACCCGCCCACGGATGTTCGGAGAAATCGTGGATGGTCTGGGCGACGCCGTTGCGGGCGCGCTGCTGCGGCAAAACGAGATTGAGCTGCGGCGGCTCGAACAGCGGGCGCGGCGTGGCCCCCGCTTTGCCGGGCTCATTCTTGCGGCTGAAAATCGCCTTGGCGTCGGTGACGCCGTAGTCGTCCTCCATGCGGTAATCGAGCCGCAACGCGCCGCGCGCTTGCCGCTCCGGCTCGCGGGTGAGCGCGATGCTCGGGCGCGCGATCCGGGATTGCGGTGAAATTCCAGGTCAGGCCGTTGCGGCTGACGCCCTGCACGCTCGCCGAGCCGTCACCTTTGATGAGAAAGCGCCGCTCCTCTGCGCCAGCAGGCAAGGGACTGCCCGCTCCGCCTGCGGCCTCGAGACCGCCGCGCGCGACAATATCGAAACTCACTTTTCCGGTTGCCCGCACAATGAGCTGACTGCCGGCCGGCACCGCGACCGGTGCATTCGCGGTCTGCTGGATGTCGCCGGGCCGCGCGCCCGGCAGCATCACCGGCGGACGGCCGGTGTAGAGCGGTGGATTGACCCAGGCATCGATGCGGAAGTTCGCCGGCGCGATGACGCCCTGCCAGTCGAACGCCGCGGTGATGCGCTTCCAGCGCTCGCCCGACGCCGCGAAGAAACTCACCACCACGAGCAGCAAGACCAGCGCGCGAAACGCCATCGGGTCGCGCAGCGCGAGACGCGGCGACGGCCAGCCGGCCTTGAGGCGGCGGCTCGCGAGCAAAGCGCGCTCGATATGGGCCTGCCACAGCGCGCGGGCGATCGGATCCTGCCCGTTGGCGGCAATTTCGTCGGCCATGGCCGTGGCCGGCCGATGTTGCTGGCCGCTGTTGCGGTCGATCCTGCGCAGGCCCTCGTAGAGCGAGGGGAAGCGGACCAGCAGCAGCGGCACCATCGCCGCCAGCACCAGAAGTCCGAACACCGACAGAGCGATCGCCCGGCCAAGCGGCGACAGCGCAAGCCAGAGACCGGCCCAGGAAAATGCGAGGAAGAGACCGATCGCCGTCAGGAGCGCCGCGACCAGCGGCCACAGCCGCTCCCAGAACAGGCTGGCACGCGCGCGCTTGATGGCGCGCCTCAGCAAGTTCATGGCCGAAGCTTGCGGCGATGTAACTTCGGGCGGCTGCTCGAAACTGCTCAAAAAGGGCTCCGTGGCCCGGCTGGTCGACTCTATAAACACCGTAACATGGCCAGTGGCGCCATTCACCACCGGGCCATTGCGTCTAGAGCCAGGGCGCCATGCGATCGAGCGCAATCAATTGGTCGACTTCAAGGCGGGGGCGGACCAGCGCCCATTCCGAGCCCTTCACCAGCACTTCGGGGACCAGAGCGCGGCTGTTGTAGGTGCCCGCCTGCACCGCCCCATATGCGCCGGCCGACATAATCGCCATGAGGTCGCCGGGCTTTGGCTGGGGCAGATCGCGGTCGAGCGCGAAAAAATCGCCCGACTCGCAGATGGGCCCGACCACGTCGGCGCGCTGGCGCTTCGCGGATGCGGCCATTTCACGCACCGGCCAGATTTCGTGATGGGCGTCATAGAGCGTGGGCCGGATCAGATCGTTCATCGCCGCATCGACCACGACGAAATTCTTGGCGTCGCCGTGCTTGAGCAAAATGACGCGCGTGACCAGGATGCCGGCATTGCCGGCGATCAGCCGGCCCGGCTCGAAGATCAAGGTGCAGTCGAGGTCGCGTGTCGCCCGCTTGACCACCTCGGCATAGGCTTCGGGACTCGGCGGCGGCTCATTGTCGTCGCGATAGGGAATGCCAAGACCGCCGCCGAGATCGACGTGCGAGATCTTGTGGCCGTCGCTGCGCAAAGTGCGCACGAAATCGGCGAGCAAGGCAAAGGCACTACCGAACGGGTCGAGCTCGGTGATCTGGCTGCCGATGTGCATATCGACACCGGCAACCTCGATCCCCTTGAGCTTGGCGGCCTGCGCATAGACCTCGCGGGCGCGGCTGATCGGAATGCCGAACTTGTTCTCGGCCTTGCCGGTGGCGATCTTGCGATGAGTCTTCGGATCGACATCCGGATTGACGCGAACCGAAATGTGCGCGCGGCGCCCCTTTGAGGCGGCCACCGCCGAGAGCATTTCGAGCTCGGCTTCCGACTCGACGTTGACGCACAAAATGCCCTGGTCGACGGCGAGCGCGAGCTCTTCCGTCGTCTTGCCGATGCCGGAGAACGTGATCTTGTCGGGCGGCACGCCGGCCGCCAGCGCGCGCTTTAATTCACCGCCTGAGACGACGTCGGCCCCGGCGCCGAGCTTCGCCAGCGTGCGTACCACCGCCTGATTGGAGTTCGCCTTCATCGCGTAGCAGACCAGCGCCCGCACATCCGCGAACGCGCCCGCAAAGACGCGGTAATGCCGCTCCAGCGTTGCCGTCGAATAACAATAGAACGGCGTCCCGACCTCACGCGCCAGCGTGTCGAGGTTTACCCCTTCGGCGTGCAGCACGCCGTCGCGATATGCGAAGTGGTGCATGGCCGCTCAGTTGAGCAGAAAATCGATGGGCAAGTCGCGTTTCGGCGACGGCACCGGCGGCAGGTTGCGGCTGTTGCTGCGCGCGCCGCTCGGCCGCAGGTCGGATCCGATCGAGCGGTCACGCTCTTGCGGACGATGCGGCGGCGTCTTGCTGGGCGGATGCCGATGCTGCCGGCGGCAGATCAAGCCCGCCCTTGCGGCCGCAACCGGCCACGCCAAGCGCGGCGATCAGCGCGGCAATGGCGCAAAGGCTTGAAATTGATCGGCCGCAAATCGTCATTTCACGAAGCTCCAGAGATCGCCGGACCATAGCAGATTGCGCCGGGGCTTGAACCCCGCCGCTTATTTGTCCTCTTTACCGAGGAGCCGCAGCCACCGCTTCGCCTGCACGCGGACGTTCTTTGGCGCGGTGCCGCCATAGCTGGTTCGGCTCTTTACCGAGTTGCCGACCGACAACACCGAAAACACATCGTCGGTGATTCGTGGCTCGAACGCTTTCATTGCCTCGAGCGGAAGCCGATGCAGCGGCGTGCCGTCTTCAGCGGCCTTGGCAACGATCCGGCCTGTAATGTGATGCGCATCCCGGAACGGAATGTTCAGCGAACGCACCAGCCAGTCGGCAAGATCGGTCGCGGTCGCATAGCCTTCACCCGCGGCTTTCTTCATGCGCGAGACGTCCGGCTCCATATCGCGCACCATGCCGGTCATCGCCGCAAGCGAGAGGCTCAGCGCGGAAAGCGCGTCAATCACGCCCTCCTTGTCCTCCTGCATGTCCTTTGCGTAGGCGAGCGGCAGGCCTTTCATCACAATAAGGAGCGCATTGAGCGCGCCGATGACACGCCCCGCCTTGCCGCGCACCAGCTCAGCCGCATCCGGATTGCGCTTCTGCGGCATCATCGATGAGCCGGTGGTGAATTTGTCCGACAGCTTCACCATGCCGACGATCGGCGAGGACCAGATCACGATCTCCTCGGCGAGCCGCGACAGGTGCACTGCGGTGATCGACGCCGCAGCCAAAGTCTCCAGGGCGAAGTCGCGGTCGGACACGGCATCGAGCGAATTGGCGGTTGGCCGGTCGAAGCCGAGCGCCTTCGCGGTCGCGTCGCGATCGAGGTCGAACGACGTGCCGGCGATCGCGCCGGAGCCGAGCGGGCTCTCATTGAGCCGCTTGCGCGCATCGGCAAACCGGCCTCGATCCCGCGCCGCCATTTCGACATAGGCAAGCAGGTGATGGCCGAAGGTGACCGGCTGCGCCGGCTGCATATGGGTGAAGCCGGGCATCACCGTGTCGGCGTGAGCCTGCGCCTTCTCGGCGAGCGCGTGCTGAAAGTCCCGCAGCGCGCGCTTCCAGATTGTCGATGGTGTCGCGCACCCACAGCCGGAAGTCGGTGGCGACCTGGTCATTGCGGGAGCGCGCGGTATGCAGCCGCCCGGCCGCCGGACCGACCAGCTCGGTGAGCCGGCTTTCCACGTTCATGTGGATGTCTTCGAGCGCGCGCTTGAAGGTAAACGAGCCCTGCTCGATCTCTGACTGGATCGTGTCTAGACCGTGAGCGATCTTTTGCGCATCGTCCGCCGTAATGATGCCTTGCTTCGCCAGCATTTGCGCATGCGCCTTCGAGGCCGCGATGTCCTGGCGATACAGGTGGCGGTCGAAGTCGATGGAGGCGTTGATTTCCTCCATGATGGCGTCGGGAGGAGACGAAAACCGCCCACCCCACATCTTGTTGCTCATGACACGTCCACCGAAATCCTGGCCGGCTAAAGAATGACCGAACGAGAGACAAAAACCGCGGCGCGCCGTTTGCCGCTTATCGCCGCCGCGGTCGTGGCCGGATTAGCCGTTGGTCTCGCCGGGATATACGCAATTGGCGGGTTCCAAAGCAATGCCGCGGCCGGATGCGAGGCGGCAACGGCGTTAACGAACCACCTCAAGCCCCTGGCGCGCGGCGAAGTCGCCGCCGTCAATGTGCCGAACCGGCCGCTGCGTGTCCCCGACCTCGCCTTCACCGATGCCGCCGGCAAGCAAACCAGCCTGCGCGGATTGGCGCGGCAAGACCGTGCTTCTCAATCTGTGGGCCACGTGGTGCGTGCCCTGCCGCAAGGAGATGCCGGCGCTCGAAGCGCTTCAGCAGAAGCTCGGCGGGCCGAATTTCGAAGTCGTTGCGATCAACATCGACACCCGCGACACCGAGAAGCCGAAGGCATGGCTCAAGGAGGTCGGCATCGAGCGGCTCGGCTACTACGCCGACTCCAGCGCCAAGGTGTTCCAGGACCTCAAGGCGATCGGCCGCGCCTTCGGCATGCCGACCACGCTTCTGATCGACCGCAATGGCTGCGAGCTCGGCACGCTGGCCGGCCCTGCCGAATGGGCGAGCGATGATGCGCTGAAGCTGGTCGAGGCGGCGCTCGCCGCGCGCTGATCAGATAACCGTATTGACGGTCGTGGAGGCCGACGCGTCGACGCTCTTCTGCGTCGTGTCGATCAGACTCATGGCGTCTTCGATCTGCTTGCTGTTTTCTTCCAGCTTCGCCTTGGCGGTAGCTTGCACCCGCTTCAGCGTTGCTTCCGCCGCGATATTTGCGGACTGCGAGATACGATTTTGCATCGCATTGGAAAACGTGGCGTTGGTGGCGTCCATTTGCTCGAGATCGGCCTTGATGAACTGCGCGCGCTTGGCACGGCGGTATTCCATGTCCTGCCACGCCGAGCGGGTCTTGACCCAATTGAAACGCACATTGCCGATCATGCCGGCAGGATAAAGGTCGGGCGTTAATCGATTATTAGCCGTGAGGCAGCGCGCTAGACGCTAGCGCGTCTTACCGGGTCGGCACCGGCTTCTCGCCGCGATAATCGTAGAAGCCGCGCTTGGTCTTGCGGCCGAGCCAGCCGGCCTCGACGTATTTCACCAGCAGCGGACAGGGCCGATATTTCGAATCGGCCAGGCCCTCGTGCAGCACCTGCATGACCGAGAGGCAGGTATCGAGGCCGATAAAGTCGGCAAGCTCGAGCGGCCCCATCGGATGGTGCGCGCCAAGCCGCATCGCCGTATCGATCGCCTCGACGTTACCGACGCCTTCATAGAGCGTGTAGATCGCCTCGTTGATCATCGGCAGCAGAACGCGGTTGACGATGAAGGCCGGGAAATCTTCCGCGACGGCGATTGTCTTGTTGAGCGTGCCGACGAATTGCTTGGTGGTCTCGAAAGTCTTGTCGTCAGTGGCGATGCCGCGGATGATCTCCACCAGCTCCATCAGCGGCACCGGATTCATGAAGTGAATGCCGATGAAGCGCTCCGGCCGGTCGGTCGAGGCGGCAAGCCGCGTGATCGAGATCGAGGATGTGTTGGAGGCGAGGATCGCCTCGGGTTTCAGCGCGGCGGAGACCTCGTTGAAGATCCTGCGCTTGACGTCTTCTTTCTCCGTCGCCGTCTCGATGACGAGGTCGCATTTCGCAAGATTTTCATACTTGTCGGCGGGCTGGATGAGCGACAAGCGCCTTGGCGCGCGCGTCTTCGGTGATGGTCTTCTTGGAGACCTGACGGGCCATATTGCCGTTGATAGTCGCCATGCCCGCCTTGATGCGGTCAGGCGACATATCGTTGAGCATCACCTCGTAGCCGGCGAGCGCGCAGACATGGGCGATACCGTTGCCCATTTGCCCTGCGCCGATCACCCCGACTGACTTGATACTGCCCGCCATCTTTTTGTTCACATCCTGGCCGCTGAAGGCCGCACGTTTTACGCCGAACCGCGCTGGCTTGCCACTCTTGGCATGACTGGAAGATTAACGCCCGATTTTGCCAAGCTCCGCCGCGAGTTCAGGCAGGGCCTGATAAAGGTCGGCAACCAGCCCGTAATCGGCCACCTGGAAGATCGGCGCTTCCTCATCCTTGTTGATGGCGACGATCACCTTGGAGTCCTTCATGCCGGCCAGATGCTGGATCGCGCCGGAAATGCCGACCGCAATGTAGAGGTCGGGCGCGACCACCTTGCCGGTTTGCCCGACCTGCCAGTCGTTCGGCGCATAGCCGGCATCGACCGCCGCGCGCGAGGCGCCGACCGCGGCGCCGAGCTTGTCCGCCACCGGCTCGATGTATTTGGTGAAGTTCTCGCGCGACTGCATGGCGCGGCCGCCCGAGATGATGATCTTGGCCGACGTCAGCTCCGGCCGGTCCGACTTCGACAGCTCCTCGCCGACGAAAGACGACAGGCCCGGATCGTCCGCGGCCTTCGCGGTTTCGACCGGCGCGGAGCCGCCCTCGCCTGCGGCCGGGAAAGTCGAGGTTCGCACCGTGATGACCTTCTTGGCGTCGGTCGACTTCACGGTCTGGATCGCGTTGCCGGCGTAGATCGGCCGCTCGAACGTGTCCGGCGCGACGACCTTGGTGATGTCGGAGATCTGCATCACATCGAGCAGCGCCGCGACGCGGGGCATGACGTTCTTGCCGGTCGTGGTCGCCGGCGCCATCAGCACATCATAGGAGCCGGCGAGTGAGACGATCAGCGCGGCGACAGGCTCGGCCAGTGCATGCTCGTAGGCTGCGCCTTCAGCCAGCAGCACCTTGCTGACGCCATCAAGCTTGGCAGCGGCATCCGCGGCGGCCTTTGCGTCCTTGCCCGCGACCAGGACATGGACGTCGCCGCCGATCGCTTTCGCGGCAGACAAAGCCTTGTTGGTGGAGTCCTTGAGCGACTTGTTGTCGTGCTCGGCGAGAAGAAGCGTTGCCATCAGATTGCCCCCGCTTCCTTGAGCTTGCCGACCAGTTCGGCGACCGAGCCGACCTTCACACCGGCCACCCGGCCGCCCGGCTCGCTGGTCTTCACGACCTGCAACCGCGGCTTGATGTCGACGCCCAAAGCGTCAGGCGTCTTTTCGTCGATCGGCTTCTTCTTCGCCTTCATGATGTTCGGCAGCGAGGCGTAACGCGGCTCGTTCAGCCGCAAGTCGGTGCTGATGATCGCCGGGCGCCTTGAGCTTGAGCGTCTGCAAGCCGCCATCGACCTCGCGCGTGACTGAAATGCTGTCGCCCTCAATTGCGAGCTTGGAGGCGAACGTGCCCTGCGCCCAGCCGAGCAACGCGGCCAGCATCTGCGCGGTCTGATTGCTGTCGTCGTCGATCGCCTGCTTGCCCATGATGACAAGGCCGGGTTTCTCGGCATCCACCACGGCCTTGAGGATCTTTGCGACCGCGAGCGGCTCGACCGCCTGATCGGTCTTCACCAGGATGCCGCGGTCGGCCCCCATGGCGAGCGCGGTGCGGATCGTCTCGGATGCCTGCGCCGGGCCGATCGAGACTGCGACGATCTCGGTCGCCTTGCCGGCTTCCTTCTGACGGATCGCCTCTTCGACCGCGATCTCGTCGAACGGGTTCATCGACATTTTGACGTTGGCGAGCTCGACGCCGGAGCCGTCGGCCTTGCAGCGGATTTTGATATTGAAGTCGACCACCCGCTTCACGGGCACGAGAATCTTCATCTTGCTTTGTCCATTCAGGCGGGAGGGCTAGCTAAGGGAGGCAAGCCGCAGAAGTCAACGTTCGTGCTGCAACGCAGCTAGGCGCTCATCGGTTCTGGCCCGGCTGCCACAAGACGTCGCGGGCGCCTTTGTCGTTGGCGTAACGGCCGGCGACAAACAGATAGTCGGACAGCCGGTTCACATATTTCAGCGACGGCGGCGAAACCTCCTCGCCTTCCTGGTCCCGCAGCTCGACCATGATGCGCTCGGCGCGCCGGCAAACCGTGCGCGCAAGGTGCAGATAGGCCGAGGCGGCGCTGCCGCCGGGCAGAACGAAGGACTTGAGCGGCGCAAGCTCGGCATTGAGCTTGTCGATTTCCTTCTCCAGCCATTCGACCTGCGCATCCGTGACCGTGAGGCGGGCGCCGCCCGGCCCTTTTTCCGAAAGGCAGAGGTCGGCCTCGACGTCGAACAGGTCGTTCTGGATGCGGCCGAGCGCGGCATCGAAACCGCGATCGCTCGCGGTATGGAGCCGCACCAGGCCCAGCACCGCATTGACCTCGTCCAGCGTGCCGTAGGCCGCCACCCGCAGATCGTATTTCTTGCGCCGCGCGCCGGAGCCGAGCGAGGTCGTCCCGTCGTCGCCGGTGCGGGTATAGATGCGGTTGAGCACGACCATGGCGGGCTTCGACTCGCGGTTCGGATTTGCGTAGGTTTAATCTATTCGATGGCTTTACGCGAAGGAGAACAAGAAATGCGAATTTTCCTCATGATTTCTGCGGCCGCGCTCATTGCCGCCGGCTCGCTTCCGGCCCAGGCCTGCCCGGCCGCCCAGGCAAGCGCCGCGCAGGCGAGCACGGTCGAGCTTGCCGCCGCGACCGCGAAGAAGAAGACGGCGAAAAAGCCCGCCAAGAAGAAAAAGGAAAAGATCGAATATATGCGCGCGACCGGCTGACGCGCCGTTCGGTCAACGTCCCATCATCCAGATCGTCGCCATGATCACGACGATGGCGACGAACTGGAGCAATACACGCAGCCGCATCAGCTCTTGTGAGCGATTGGGCGAGCCGCCCCGCATCATATTGATGAGCCCGAGCAGCAGGACGAGAGCAACCGCGCCGATTGCGATCGGCACGATGTAGGTCGACAAGAAATCCGCCATTGCGGGCTTTTAGACCTCGCCTCCCGCGCGGGCAAACGAATTAGGTCTTGCCGCCACGCGGGCGAGCACGCTCACGTCAGGACAACAGCCAGCCGCCAGCCAAGCCACAGCGTCGCGAAGAAACAGCCGAGAAACGCGAACAGGCTGGCCGTCTGCGACCACATCTCCGCGAACGCCCCAATGCCGTACGAAACCAACAGACCGACAAAAACAATCACCAGGTAAACCGTGATCAAACGCACGCATGCCTCCCCATAAGCCCTGGCTTGCTTAGGGCCGCCGCGGAAGCGTGCGTCTCGTAAATTCGCCGTAATATCGTTCGGCGCTTGGTTGCGTTTTGTTTATGCGGACCGCGGCACCAAAACAGAAAGGCCGGCGCGAGCGCCGGCCTTTCCATCAAACAGTGTGCGTCGGGATTAAGGGACGATGATCGAAAAGCTCACGGCGTTCGAGAACGTATAGATGCCGTCCAGATTCACATCGGCCATGGTGTAAACGCCGATTTCGTTGGAGTTGCAGCCGCTCCCGCGGGAAGCCCACTGCACCTTCACTTCATTGTAAAGGCTGTAGAAGTACTCCGGCGTCAGCACCACGATGGCCGTCCTCGGGTCAATGCCCGCGGCCGGCCGTTGGACGAATGCAGTACACGCCGACTTGGAGGCGGCGCACGCCGGCGACGTTAAAGTTACGTTGAATGGTCAGATCACGCAGGATCAGAGCGGCAAGACGTGAATTGGGAGCGACCGCCACAACCTCCGGGTTGGTCGCAGCCTCCTTGCCAATTTCACTTTGCGTCGCGCGCGGCTTAGGATCCGCGCGACGGTCGGCGCGCTCTTGCGCGAAAGCAGAAACGACGGCGAGCGACGCAACCGAAGCGCCGATCAGCATCGTCTTCAACAGGCGGTTCATTCTTCTTCTCCTTGGACAAATTTGTCGAGAGTGAGCGAAACGTCAGCGTCTCGCGACTCTATCGCCACATTTGTGACCGCAGGATTTAGGCTTTTGTCAGACTGCGTTCAGAAATAGCGACGCAGCTCGGTGGCAGCATCCGCGGCGCTGCGCTTGAGCGAGAACGGCTTCACGAACGCGCCGTTCTTGTCCATGAGGTAAACCAGCGAGGTGTGGTCCATCGTGTAGTCGTCGCCTTTCGCGTTCGGAACTTTCTTTGAGTAAACGCGAAAAGTTTTCTCCACCGCGGCGATCTGTTCGGGCGTGCCGGTCGCGCCGCGCAGCCGCGGATCGAACGAAGATAAATAATCGTTCATCGCCGACGGGCGTGTCGCGCTCCGGATCGACCGTGACGAACAGCGCGGCGGTGCGACTCGCGTCCGGCCCGAGCGTGCGCAGCACTTCCGAGACTTCGAACAATGTCGTCGGGCAGACATCCGGGCAGTGGGTGAAGCCGAAGAAGACGAGGTACGGCTTGCCCTTGAAGTCCTGTTCGCGTGATCCGCTGGCCGCGCTGATCGACCAGTTCGAACGGGCCGCCGATCGCGGCCGCGGTCGGCGTCGGTGCCCAGCCGCGGTCCCGCCACCAGGAAGAACACGGCCAGAAAAAGCACCAGGCCTGCGGTAAAAGCGCCGCCGAGCAGCAGAACTCGCATTGTTCGAGGGTTCATCGCAGCGATGGTAGCCGGCGCTGTTGTCAGAAACATGCGGCCCAGCCGGCCCGCACCATTTCGAAAAACACCGCCGTCCCGTAATACGCCCACAGCAGCGCGGTGCCGGCGACCGCAGCGCCCGCGACAATCGCAAGCGCTGTGACCACTCCGGTCATCCGCGGCTTTGCTGAGAGTGTCGTCGACATGTTCGGTATCCGGCTCTTCGATGGAACTATGGATCGCGCAAGCGCAAGGGCAAGGTCCGATGCGCATTAACCACCTGCCGCATTTATACCCGCTTCTTGCGGCCAGAACTTGGCCTTCCGTTGACTTGGATGGTTAAAGGCTCAAAGTAGGCTCAGGCAACAATCCTGAAATCGGGGCTGGAGGCGTTATGCGTAGGATTTTGAACTCTGCGCTGCCCGTTGCGGCGGCTCTCGTAATCTCGTGCCCGGCGTTTGCGCAAAGCAACGCGCCGCAACCTGCCGCCACGGCGCAATGCGCCAACGCCGATGCGCTCGGTGTGGCGCGCGTCGTCGAAATCGACACGACCGGCGGCCCGGGCTTCGGCTTCGAGCACTTCAAGGCTTACGACTTCCTGCGCGACAAGGAAGTCGTCCTGACGTTCGACGACGGCCCGTGGCCCGGCAACACGCCGGCCGTGTTGAAGGCGCTGGCCGATCAATGCACCAAGGCGATGTTCTTCCCGATCGGCAAGCACGCCGGCTATTACCCGGACATCATCAAGCAGGTCGCCGCGGCCGGCCACACGATCGGCTCGCATACCTGGTCGCACAAAGATCTCTCGCGCATGAGCGACGACGAGGCCAAGGCCGAGATCGAGAAAGGCGTTGCGGCGGTGAGCATCGCGCTGGGCAACCAGCCGATCGGCCCGTTCTTCCGTTTCCCGGCTCTGCGTCATCCGCCCGAGGCGATGAAGTATGTCGGCACCCGCAATCTCGGCGTGTTCTCGACCGACCTCGACTTCTTCGACTTCAAGGCTCGCAAGCCGGATCAGGTCATCTCCACCGTGATGAAGAAGCTCGACAAGCACGGCAAGGGCATCGTCCTGATGCATGACTTCCAGCATGCGACCGCCGAGGCGGTGCCGGAAATGCTCAAGCAGCTCAAGGCCAAGGGCTTCAAGGTCGTGCAGGTGCGCGGCAAGACCCCGATCGAGCCGCTGCCGCAGTATAAAGAGGCGGTGCTCAAGGAGATCGGCGGTGGGCTCGAAAGCGCCCGCCCGATGTCGAGCGTGATCCGCGACGTCACCGGAAACTAAGCGTTAGCCACACATTTCGCGCCCGCCGTGCTTGCACGGCGGGCTTTTCTTTGTGCAAATCGGCAGAGGAACTGGTGCAACGCAGCGACGTTTTGTTCCTGTGGCCGACATCGTCACCATCACCATCAACCCGGCGGTCGACATTTTCGTCAGCACCGAACGGGTCGAACCGACGCGAAAGATGCGCTGCTCGGCGCCCAAGCGCGATCCGGGCGGCGGCGGCATCAATGTGGCGCGCGTGGCGCATCGGCTCGATGCTTCCGTAACGGCGATCTTCCCGACCGGCGGCGCGATCGGCCGGCTGTTGCATCGTCTGCTCGAGCGCGAGGGCGTGCCAAGCATCGTGACGCCGTCTCACGTCGAGACGCGGGAAAATTTCACCGCCTACGAAGATGCGAGCGGCGAGCAATTTCGCTTTGTGCTGCCAGGCTCGCGCCTCCACGAGTCCGAATGGATGGCGGTGCTCGACAAGCTCGCAGAGATCGCCGACAAGCCGAAATTCGTGGTCGCCAGCGGCAGTGAGCCGCCGGGCGTGCCCGACGACTTCTTCGCGCGGGTCGTGAAACTGGCGAGAAAAATCGGCGCCAAACCGGTGGTCGACACATCGGGCGACGCGCTCAAGCGCACGCTCGATCACGGCGTCTATCTCATCAAGCCGAACATCAACGAGCTCGCGGAGCTGATGGGCATGCCGCTCGACACGGACGCGGCACGCATCGCGGCCTGCCGAAAACTGATCGGCTCGGCGCGGGCCGAGGTCGTCGCGCTGACGCTTGGCGAAGACGGCGCGATGCTGGTGACCAAAGAGAGCGCGTGGCGCGCGCGGCCAATGAAGATCGAAGTCGTGAGCGCGGTCGGTGCCGGCGACAGCTTTCTCGGCGGGCTTGATCGCCACGCTGGCAAAAGGAAAAGGCCTGGAGGATGCGTTTCGCGTGGCCGTTGCCGCAGCTTCCGCTGCGGTGATGAGTCCGGGCACCGAATTGTGCCGCGCAGCCGAAGTGGAGCGATTGCTGCCGCAGGTGAAGATCGAAGAGATGGCCGCCGCGGTATCCTAATCGCGCGGCGTCTTCTTCGCGTCGCTTTGCGCGGCGCCGACAAAGCCGCTCCAGATAATCAGCGGCAAATAGAACAGAAATGGCATGTGTGACCTCGCGTTTTGCCGAGGACACGCGGCGCAGCCGAGTCTCATGCGCTCATGCCAGTGTGCCGGAAGCCCTACCGCATCTCTTTACACTGACGGCCATGGAATGCGACTATGTAAGCCCACGGACCTGTTGCTTGAAAACGAGTAGGCCTATGTCCAATTCGAGCGCGACAGCCTCAGTCCCGGCCACGTCATCGTGGTGCCGCGGCGCCACGTGGCAGATTTCTTTGCAGATGAGTTCCAGCGAACAGGATGCGGTGAGCCGGTTGCTCCGCGAGGCGCATGCCTACATCACACAACGCTTTTCGCCGGACGGCTTCAACGTCGGCATCAATGTCGGAAAAGCGGCCGGACAGAACCGCATGCACGTGCACGTGCATTTAATTCCGCGCTATGCCGGCGATGTTGCGGACCCAAAGGGCGGTGTTCGCGCCGTTTTAAGCAAGACATAGGCGAGAACGCTGGAGCGGGCGAAGGGAATCGAACCCTCGTATGCAGCTTGGGAAGCTGCCGTTCTACCATTGAACTACGCCCGCGCGTTTTCAACATAGCGTCCCGGCAAGGCCATGCAACAGGCCGCTTCGCCTGTCATTCTTAATTGCAAATCGGCAGATGATGTGCCGGAATGGCGCCGACAGGAATCAATGGTGTTTCAGAAATTTCGATTTTCGACCCGCGCGCATCTTCTTGCGCTCGGCCTGGCGATCATTACGCCGCTGCTGATTTTCGCGGCGATCCTGCTTTTTCAATACGCCAATTATGAGCGCGAGCGGACTGAGCGGCTCGCCCAGCAACTCGCCATCAACATCGGCGGAATAGTCGATGCCGAGATCGAACAGGCGCTCGCCCTGTTGCGCGGCCTCGCCGCGTCCGCAGGCGCTGAGCTCTCGTAACTACGCCCAGTTTTACGAGGAGGCACGCCGCGCACTGGGCCGCGAAGACTCTCGTCATCATCCTGCGCGACGTCGAGGGGCAGCAATTCGTCAACACGCAGGTGCCACCCACCGGCGGCCAACCGCGCCGGGGCGTTCCATTGTCTGCGGAAGAGCTTGCAGCCTACGCGGCAGGTAATCCCTTTGTTTCAAACGTCTATCGAGCCCCGAATGACGGCGAGGCGCGCTTTGCGGTCGGTGTACCGGTCATGCGAGACGGCAAGCCTGAGCTGCTGCTCGGCCTGACCTCGTCAACAACGCGGATCGCGGAAACGCTGAAGCAGGCAACGCCGTCCGGCTGGATCAGCACGGTCGGTGACCGCGCCGGATATTTCGTCGCCCGGTCAGAGCGCCACGAGGAAATCACAGGACGGCCGGCGCAGCGGGCGTATTACGAAAAATCGGTCGGCCGTTCCGGCTATTTTCAGTTGACGTCTCTCTTTGGGGTGGAGCTGCTCGCCGGATACTACAATTCCGATGTTTCGGGCTGGCTGCTCGGCGCAAACATCCCGTCCGCCGTCGTGTCCGCTCCTTACAAACGCTCGTTGATGCTCATCGTCATCGCGGGCGGGCTGGCGCTCGGGCTCTCAATACTGTTGGCGTACCTCGTCAGCCGCAGCTTCGCGTCGGCGACCGGCAATCTGACGCAACAAGCGATCGCACTGGGCGAAGGCCGCACCGTCACGCCGTTCGAGACGCATTTGGCGGATATCACGCTGGTCAGTGATGCGCTGGAATCCGCATCCGTCGCCATCAAGCGGCGCGAACAGGAGCGCGAGCTCCTGACCAACGAGCTCAATCATCGGGTCAAGAACACGCTGGCGGCCATTCAGGCGATCGCGCACAACACGCTGCGGCAGGGCGTGCCGCCGGAGACACGCCAGGCTTTCATCGATCGGCTGATGGCGCTCTCGAAGGCGCATGATCTGCTGACCGAGCAGAACTGGCGCGGCGCAGAACTGCACGACCTCATGGAGAGGGTGCGCGACGGCTATGCCTCGGACGATCGGCTGCGGCTTAGCGGCCCGCGCCTCTGGCTTCGGCCCAATGCGGCTCTCGCGGTTTCCTTGACGATGAACGAGCTCGCCACCAACGCGGCGAAATACGGCGCGCTATCGAACGGCGATGGGCGCGTCGATATCCGCTGGGACAGGGACGGGCAAGACGCGCCGCTGATCATCAATTGGATCGAACAGGATGGACCCGCGGTCCGCGTGCCGGAGCGAAAGGGTTTCGGCTGGCGGCTCATTCATTCGGCTTTCGCGGAGTCCGGCGGCAAAGCGGAGCTTGATTTCGCCGCCACCGGCCTGCGCTGCCGGATCGAAGTGCCGCCGACGCAATTTTCGCCGCCGGCCGAAACGCAGCACTAGACGCCGCGTTAGTGCGAGCCCTTGGTGCAGGAGCGAATCTTCTCGTTGAAGATCGGCACGCTCAGCCCGCAGAGCCGAAGCGGGCGAGATAGCCCATCATGAAGTCGTTGACGCCCATGTTGTGCAGCGTCGACCACGTCGCCAGCGAGCAGCGCCCGCTTCTCCTCCGTCGGTCAGATCATATTTGCGCTCCGCGATCGCCCCGGCGGGATCGGTCTTCATGCGCTCGCGAAAGGCATGATCGCGCAGAACTTCGCGGCACAATTTGTTGACGGCATAGGCGGACATGATCAACCCCAGCGCCAGCCGGCATAGGCGTGGCCGTTTTCCATCTGCTTCTCGAGAAAGTCGGGCTTGCGGTTGTCGGTGAAAGCCAGCATCGCGATCCAGTTGAGCAGCTCGCCGCCGACATTGCCGGCCGCGTGCATGCGGTCCTCGGTCGCGGCGGCGATCAACCCTTCGGTGTCGCCGGCCGCGAGATAGCGACAGACCTCATGCACCCATTCCGGATCCGGCACGCCGTCAGTCATGCCGGGCCGGATGCGCGGGCCGAACACTTCGAGCGAGAAGCTGCCGGTCCCGATGATCACGACGCGCAGATCTTCCGGATAGGCCTCGAGCGCCTGGCGGATCTGCGGCCGAGCTCGAAGCAGCGCCGCGCCGTCGGCAACGGCGGGACATGCCCGCTGATGAAGAACGGGATCACCGGCACGTCTCATCTCCGGGATCACGAAATGCAGCGGCACCATCACCGAATGGTCGGTGACGAAGTCCCGCAACGACGCGACGTCGTAGCCGGCGCGCACGGTCTGATGATGCAGATACTCGGCAAGCTTCGGCGCCGACGGCACGGTGTAAACCGGCATGCCGCCGCGCGGCTCGTCGATCGGGCCGACGAACTTCTCGTCGATGCCGATGGCGAGGATCGGAAAATTGTCGAAGAAGAACGTGTTGTAGTGGTCGGTGTCGAAAATGAGGATGACGTCGGGCTTCGCCGCCTCCAGCGACTCGCGCGCCTTGCGCAAACATGCTTGCCGGTCGGCGAGCTGCGCCCTTCCTCCTCGACCTTGCGAGGGAAAGAACGGCGTGTGCGGCAGCCCGTAAGCCGCGACGATTTTCGCCAAGGCGGACCTGCCCTCAGTTCGGCTTGAGGCCGGCGGCCTTCACCAGCTCGGCATTATCCTCGATTTCCTTGGCGATCAGCGCGCTGGAATTGCGCCGACGTCAGCGGCATCGGATCGACGCCGATGCGGGCGAGCTTTTCCTTCACGCCCGGATTGGCCAGCGCCGCGCTGATCTCCTTCTGACAGCCGCTCGAGTAACTGCGGCGCCGGCGTCTGCGCCGGCGCCAGCACACCGACCCAGAAATTGTATTCGGAGTTCGGATAGCCCGCCTCGACCGTGGTCGGCACATTCGGCAAAGACGTTGCGCGCTGCGATGAGCTCACCGCGAGCGCGATCAGTTCGCCCTGCTCGATCATGCCCTTGGCCGGCGCGAGCGGCGTGAAATAGAAATCGATGCGGTCGGCGATGATCTCGCGCAGCGCTTCCGGCGCGCCCTTGAACGGCACGTGCTGCGCTTCGATTTTGGCCGCCATCTTGAAGCGCTCGGCGGTGAGATGCGAGGCGCTGCCGGCGACCGACCGACGCATAATTGAAGCCGCCCGGCTTTGGCTTTTGCGGCGGCGACCATGTCCTTGAGCGAGCCGTAGCCTTTGGCTTTCGCGGCGACCAAGACATTCGGCAGATTGGCGAGCGGGACGATCGGCGCGAAATCCTTCGCCGTGTCGTAGCCGGGATTGGCGTGGGTCGAGGGCGTCACGGTGTGGGTCGAAGAATGCACCAGCAGCGTGTAGCCATCGGGCGCCGCTTTCGCGACCGCGTTAGCGCCGAGCGTGCCGCCCGCGCCGACGCGATTGTCGACCACGAAGGTGGCGCCGATCTGCTGGCCGACCTGCTCGAACACCGCGCGCGCGATCAGATCGGTGGCGCTGCCGGCGCTGAACGGAACGACCACCTTGATCGGCTGGCCGGCCGGCCAGCTTTGCGCGTGAGCCGCAAGCGGTGTCAGTGCAACGGCGATCGTGAGCAGCGATGCCCGCAACAGCTTCATGTTTCGCTCCCATGCATTTTGTTGGCGCAAACTTAGAGTGCGGCGCTTCGCTTGGGCAAGCGCCCACGCGCGCTGGAGAAGAAAATGCTCCAGCGTCTTTCAGGCTTTGAAATGTTTGGAGAGCTTGAGGCTCTGCGCCTGATAGTTCGAGCCGATGCCCTGGCCGTAGAGTTTCTCCGGCAGCGCCATCATCTTCTCATAGACGAGGCGGCCGACGATCTGGCCGTGCTCGAGGATGAAGGGCACTTCGCGCGAGCGCACTTCGAGCACCGCGCGGGAGCCCTGCCCGCCGGCCCCGGCATAGCCGAAACCCGGATCGAAGAAGCCGGCATAATGCACGCGGAATTCACCGACCAGCGGATCGAACGGCACCATCTCGGCGGCGTAGGCCGGCGGCACCTGCACGGCTTCCTTGGAGGCGAGGATGTAGAACTCGCCCGGATCGAGGATCAGGTTCTTTTCGCCACGCGCGGCAATCGGCTCCCAGAAGTCCTCCATCGCGTAGGTGTCACGCTTTTCGACATCGATGACGCCGGTATGGCGCTTGGCGCGATAGCCGACCAGCCTGTTCGGGCCCACGCCGGTGAGGTCGATCCCGACCGCAACGCCCTGGCTAAGATCAGCGTCGGCGGAATCGACCAGCCGCTCTTTGGCGTGGAGCGCGCCGAGCGCCTCGGCATCGAGCATTGTGTCGCCGCGGCGGAAACGGATCTGCGACAGCCGCGAGCCTTCGCGCAACAGCACCGGGAAGGTGCGCGGGGAAATCTCGGCATAGAGCGGGCCGCGATAGCCGGCCTCGACGCGATCAAAGCCGCGCATCGAGTTCGCGATCACGCGGGTGAAAATGTCGAGCCGCCCGGTCGAGCTCTTCGGATTGGCGGAGGCCGAGATGTCGTTCGGCAGGCCGAGGCTTTCCTGCAGCGGCACGATGTAGACGCAACCGGTCTCGAGCACGGCGCCGTTGGTCAGCGACACTTCGTGCAGCTTGAGATCGGCGATGCGGCGGCCCACCGTGCCGTGCGGGCCAGGCAGGAAGCTCGCGCGCACGCGATACGCGACATTGCCGAGCCGCAGGTCGAGGCTTGCGGGCTGAATCTGATCGGGCGCGAAGGGACGGATGGGCACGATCCCGCCCGCCTTCGCCAATTCGGCGATCATGCGGTCGGGCAGGATGCCCTTGTCGTTCGCGGAGAATGAAAGCGCCACGCGTACCCTCGTATCCGGCGCGATCTAACCCGACGCCCGCCTTGACGTGAAGCGTAGCGCCCAGCTACAAGCACCTTTATCCCGTGGTCATTTGAGCCGGCCGGCTTGCAGCCACGTAAAATAAGTCGCTAAAAGGCCGGGGACGCGTGTGCCCGGCTTGGATATTTTCCTGGCCGGTTTTTTGTTGCCCCGATGGGGCGCAAGGAGTGCACGATGCCCGCGTCCGAACGTGAATACCGCCCCGAAACCCGCCTGGTTCATGCGGGCACTTTGCGGTCGCAATTCAACGAAACCTCCGAAGCGCTGTTCCTGACGCAAGGCTATGTCTACGACAGCGCCGAGCAGTGCGAAGCTGCGTTTCTCCGGCAAGGAGCCGGGCTACGTCTATTCGCGCTACTCGAATCCGACCGTCTCGATGTTCGAGCAGCGCATGGCCGCGCTCGAAGGCGCGGAGGCGGCACGCGCCACTGCGACCGGCATGGCGGCGGTCACCACCGCGCTGATGGGTCTGGTGCGGGCCGGCGATCATGTCGTTGCGGCCAAGGCGCTGTTCGGCGGCTGCCGCTGGGTGGTTGAGGAATGGCTGCCGCGGTTCGGCGTTGAATTCACCCTGGTCGACGGCACCGACCTCGACCAGTGGAAGAAGGCGGTGCGCAAGAACACCAAAGCCTGCTTCCTGGAAACGCCGACCAATCCGACGCTGCAAGTCATCGACATCGCTGAAGTGGCGAAGATCACGCACAGTGTCGGCGCCAAGCTCGATCGTCGACAATGTGTTTGCGACGCCGCTCTACCAGAGCCCGCTCACGCTCGGCGCCGACTGCGTCGTCTATTCGGCGACCAAGCACATCGAGGGCCAGGGCCGCTGTCTCGGCGGCGTCATCCTGGCCTCCGAGAAATTCATCCAGGACCATGTGCACCAGATCATCCGT
This sequence comes from uncultured Alphaproteobacteria bacterium, assembly GCA_963788805.1. Taxonomy (GTDB): domain Bacteria; phylum Pseudomonadota; class Alphaproteobacteria; order Rhizobiales; family Xanthobacteraceae; genus Pseudolabrys. The sequence goes on along the minus strand of CAWBHU010000008.1, from coordinate 35,890 downwards.
CAAACCGGACCGTCACTGTCGCCGTTCAATGCCTGGGTGATGCTCAAGAGCCTGGAAACGCTGGCGGTGCGCGTGGCGCGGCAGACCGAGACCGCAGGACAGGTCGCGGACAAGCTCGCCGGCCATCCGAAACTGGTGCGGCTGATCTATCCCGGCCGGGCCGACCATCCGCAGGCCGACATCATCAAGAAGCAGATGAAGGCCGGCTCAACCCTGGTCGCGTTCGAGGTGAAAGGCGGCAAGGCCGGGGCGTTCCGCTTCCAGAACGCGCTCAAGTTGACGAAAATCACCAACAATCTTGGCGACGCCAAGAGCCTGATCACCCATCCGACCACGACCACGCATCAGCGGCTGACGCCGGAGCAGCGCGCCGAGCTCGGCATTGGTGACGGATTGCTGCGCTTCTCGACCGGGCTCGAGCACCCGGACGACGTTATTGAAGATCTGTTGGGAGCGCTGGAGGCGGTGTAGCGATCAGCGCGCCGCGGGCGACGCGGTGGCAGACAAGACCGGACGCGTGGCCGCTTCGCGCGATCGCGTTCGCCAGACCCTTGGCCCAGCAATTGTAGCTCCAGTCATTGAGATGCAGGCCGTCCGGCGAGATGAACGTCTCGAACGGCATGCCGCGAGCGACATGCCAATGCCGCATCAGCTCATAGCGCTGGAACACCTGAACGTTCTCTGACTTCGCGGTGGTGCCGATCATCTCCACCATGTTCATGCATTGCGTCTTGGCAATCACCTTCGGCGCAAACTGCGGATCGATCAGCACGACGTCTGCGCCGGCGAGCTTGATCCGGTTGATGCCTTCGCGGATCGCGGCAGCCCTGATCGGTCGGATGATCGCGCAGCACCGAATTGGTGCCGAGCTGCCACAGGACGAGGTCGGGCTTCTCGGAGAGAACCGTGCTGTCGAGACGCGTCAGCATCTCCTTGATCTCTTCGCCGTTCACGCCGCGATTGATGACGTTGAATTTCTGCCGCGGGAATTGCTCGGAGAGGAAAACCTGGAGCCGGCTCGGATAGCTGTTGGCGGGAGTCGACGCGCCCGCACCTGCTGTCGATGACGAGCCGATCGCAACGATCGTGATCGGCTGACCAGCAGCGAGCTTCATCGCGACGCGCGGAAGCGTGTTGTTGAGCCGGACAATGTTGGCAGGCGTCTCGCAGACCGGGGTCTGCGCGATGGCTGGCGCGGCAGTGACGAGGAGCGCAGCGGCGACTTGTGTCGCACGCAAAGCATAGCCAAGACGCATTCAGAGACCCAGCCTCCACCTTGGTTATTTGGCGCCGTTCGCCGGCGGCTCGCTTATTTTCGCCCCATTTATTACCAGATCGGCCAGCAATCGGCCAATGCAATCATGCACTTGTTCGGCGATTTCCAGCTTTCTTGGTCGTCGCCGTGAAGTCAAAAGTGCCCAATTCCGCCCATGATTTCATCAGGCCGAAGCGGTCAAACAGCGGAATTTCGTGCCGCAGCGCCGCCCACCTCATATTGTCACTGTAGGCCCCGAGCGCAATGATCGACTCGGTCGCGGGCTGTACTGGGCGTTCACGAGGATGACGTCGCTGCCGGCCTTACGACCGGCGTCGATGCCCTGGTCCAGCGCCGCGCTGAATGCATCGACATCAATCGAACGCATCGCGTCGACCGTGCCGGCCTGCCAGATGGTCAGCACAGGCTTTATGGAGGCGAGATTGCTGACCAGCGGCTTGATCGCATCCGGCACCGTGCGTCCAGGCTTGATATCGGTCGTAACTTTCACGGTGACGCCGGGCAGCTGCTCGGCAAGCACAGCTTCGAGGCGCGCCGGGTAAGCCTTGTCCGCACCGGATCCCGGCAGGCTCGATGAGCCGGCGCCGATCACGAGAATGTTGAGCTTCTTGTTGGCGATCGCCTTGGCGACGCGCGGCAATCCGGTCTCGCGGTCGAGCTGATGCTCGACCACACGGCACGGCGCCGGCATCTCGGCTCTGGAATCGGTCACGCATGCGCCGGTCAGCGCCACCGCCAAAGCGATGATCACCCGCCTCATGCCCCGCTCCCCACCAGGCCCGGCTTCCCTGCCGGCGGCCGCGGTCCCGAACCGCGGCGCTCGACCTGCTTATACCATGAAAGCAGATACGCAGCCCCGACCATAATGGCGATCCCGAGCACGCTAACGGCGATCTGCACGAACAACCGGTCGGACAGGGCCGTAAACACGAAATGGCCCGCAAAAGACAAGAAGACGCCGAGGCAGAAGGTCTCCAGCGAGTGCTGACCGCAAATGATCGCAGGCTTGAAAATCGGGGATTTCAGCCTTTCCCAGCCCTTCGGCACGACCCAAACGGTGATGATCGCCAGGGCCAGGAAGTGTGCGATGCGCAACACATCGAGGTTGGTCTTGTCGATCGGGTAGATGTAGTCGGAAACGATGCGCGGCACGGTATTGGCCAGGCGCGGAATGTACCAACCCATCGTGATGTAAAAACAGAACAGCAGATAGCCGATCGCGAGCGTGCGCACGAACGGCGAATGCACCCACGGCGCGAGCTTCTGTGCGCCGCCCAATGCGCACCAGCCGCCGAACACGAACAGCAATTGCCAGGCGAACGGATTGAACGCCCATGTGCCGCTTGGATAGGCCGGCAGGTTGAGGTCGAACTTCCACATCAAGGCATAGAGCAGCGCCGAGGTGGCCAGCGCGATGTTCGGCGCGCGCAGCAGCAGCCACAGCGCGGGCGAGAAGCACGCCAGCAACACGATGTAGAGCGGCAGCACGTCCATGTTGACCGGCTTAAACTTCAACAGCAGCGCCTGCATGATGGTGACATCGGGATGCTTCAGAAAATCCAGGATGCCCATCTCTTCGGTGTAGAGCGGATTGTCGAAGGTCTGCGAGATGTAGGCGATCTCGGCGAGATAGATCGCAAACAGGAAGACGTGCGCGACGTAGATCTGCCAGGAGCGCTTGAGCACGCGGGCCGACGCGACCACGAATCCCTGGTCGCGCATGGCGCGGCCGTACACGAAGGCGGCGGTGAAGCCTGAGATAAAGACGAAGATTTCGGTGGCGTCGCTGAAACCGTAATTGCGGATGGTGACCCAGCTCACCGCGTTGGACGGAATGTGATCGAGAAAGATCAGCCAGAGCGCGAGGCCGCGAAACAAATCCAGATCGGAGGTCGCGCTCAGTGGCGACGGCAGGCAGGGCTGCCGGAGCAACGACGTCGGCGCTGTTCTTTCGGACTAGCATTCGGCCATAATTTCTAGCGTGGCTTGTGGCAAAACGTTAGCGCATATTCGCATCAACTAATCACTTCGGCGGCATGCCAGGGATGGGACATGTATGAGGCGGTGACCCGGGACGTGGCAGTGACGGTGACGCCGCGCTATTCGCCGGAGCGCTCGTCGCCGTCAAACAGCTATTTTTTCTGGACCTACACGATCAACATCACCAACCGGGGCAGCGAAACCGTTCAGCTCAAAACCCGGCACTGGCTGATCACCGATGCCAGCGGCAAAGAGCAGGAAGTGAAAGGCCCCGGCGTGGTGGGCGAGCAGCCCGTTCTCAAGCCGGGCGAACTCGTTCGACTATACAAGCGGCGTGCCTTTGCAGACCCCGTCAGGCTTTATGCGCGGCAGCTACGGGATGGCAACCGAGGGCGGCGAGCCGTTCGACATCGAGATTCCGGCCTTCTCGCTCGACTCTGTCCTTCGCCGAGCGGACGATCAATTAGGCAGGCACGAAATCCGGCCGCGTGCGGCTGGCCGGCACAATCGCAATCACCGCGCCGCCCGCGGCGAAATCCTGAAGCTCGAGCACCTGCGCTTCCGGCACGGCGACGCAGCCTGCCGTGTGCTTCGCATCGGGCATGCGGATGTGGATGAAGATGCAGGAGCCGGCGCGGTTCTTGCGGTCGGTCGGATAATCGACCAGCAGACCGTGCTTGTAGGCCGGCACGCGCCACATGTTTTCGGCGTGAACGCTCGGGCCGACTTTCGCGCGCGTGGTGATGGTGTTGTAGGCCGGCGACGCCGGCTCATCGACGCAGACCGTGCCTTCGCGAACATGCAGGTAGTTCGCACGCGACGACGGCGCGAAGCCGAAGCTCGCGCCGATCCGGTAGAAGCCGGCCGGCGCACGCTTGTCGCCGTCGACCTTGATCGGCTCGCCACGCTGGCCCAGCGCGCGGAACGCATGCGACCACGCCATGCCGTTGCGGCCGATCAGCGCCGGCTGCGCGGCCGCAACTGATTTCCAGCCATCGCCTGCCCGCTCAAAACGCTCGATCGTGGCGTTGGGCGTGTTCATGTCCGGCGCGGTGACCAGCACAAGACGCCGCGCCGAGGCGAGCGGCTCCGGGCAGGTTTGCCCGTGAGCCGCCGCCAGGCCCGACAACAACAGTGCGATAGCCCCCGCTATGCGCATCAGCCGGCTTTGGCGCCTACGTCTTCCGGCGCGAACTTGTAGCTCGCGCTGCAGAATTCGCAGGTCACCGAGATTGCGCCGTTCTCGACCATGTGGTCGCGATCGTCCTGCGAGAAGCTTTTCAGCATGGCCTCGACCCGGTCGCGCGAGCAGGTGCATTCGGCCCGCACATCGACATTGTTGAAGACGCGCACGCCGCGCTCGTGAAACAGCCGGTACAGCAGCCGCTCGCTCGAAAGCTCCGGATCGAGCAATTCGACATCCTCCACCGTATCGATCAGCGCGCGGCCTTCGACCCAGGCGTCGTCCTCCGGCACCTCATGCGGCCTGGTGCCGGGCGGAGCGTCGCCCGGATGAATGTCGGCCACACGGCGCCGCTCGGGCGCGCGCGGCAGGAACTGCAGCAGCATGCCGCCGGCCCGCCACCGGCGCACGCCGCCGGCGCGGAATTCTTCCGCCACGGCAAGCCGCACCCGCGTCGGGATCTGCTCCGATTGCGCGAAATACTGATGTGCCGCGCTCTCGAGGTCGCCACCGTCGAGCGCGACCAGGCCCTGGTACCGGTTGGTCTCGGGGCCCTGGTCGATGGTCATGGCGAGATGGCCTTTGCCGAGCAGCGCGCCGGCATCGGGCTCGCCCGAGGTACTTGCCTGCGCAACGCGCGCGGCATCGAAGCGCGCATAGGCGCGCACCTTGTCGGGCGCGTTGAAGTCGACGACCAGCATGCGGACCGGCCCGTCGCTCTGCGTCTGCAGGATCAGGCGGCCTTCGATCTTGATCATCGAGCCCAGCATGATGGTGAGGACGATCGCCTCACCCAGCAGCTTGGCGACCGGCGCCGGATAATCGTGGCGGGACAGGATGTCGTCGACCAGCGGGCCCAGCCGAATGACGCGGCCACGCAAATCGAGCGCGGCCACCTCGAAGGGGGTCACGGTATCGTCGGTGCTGATGGCGCTGGGCGCACGAGAGGGAATCGCGGTCTGCGAGGACATGCGCCCTATTTAGCGCTCACGGGGCGAAAAACGACCCCGCAAAATTGCGGAACCCACCGCGCAATGCGCGCAGATCACCGCCCGTCGGCGTGCAGGCACCAGGCGAGAATGCCCTTCTGGGCATGCAGCCGGTTTTCCGCCTCGTCGAACACCACCGATTGCGGGCCGTCGATCACCTCGTCGGTGACCTCCTGGCCGCGGTGGGCGGGCAGGCAATGCATGAAGATGGCGTCCGATTTCGCCTTCGACATCAGGCGGCTGTTGACCTGATAGCGCTTGAGCACGTTGTGCCGGCGCGATGCGCTGTCGCGGTCACCCATCGACAGCCAGGTATCCGTCACGACGCAGTCGGCGTCTGCCACCGCGTTATCCGGATCCTTGGTGAGCTCGACGTCGGCGCCGGACGACTTGATGAAGTCCGTCAGCCATTTCTTCGGCTTGAGCTCGGCCGGGGTCGCGATCTTCATCGCGAACTCGAACTGGTGCGCGGCATGCACCCATGACGCCAGCACGTTATTGGCGTCGCCGGTCCAGGCCACGGTGCGGCCTTTGATCGAGCCGCGGTGCTCCTCGTAGGTCATGACATCGGCCATGACCTGGCAGGGATGCGAGCGCCGGGTCAGCCCGTTGATCACCGGCACGGTGGCGTGCTGGGCCAGCTCCGCGAGCGCCTTGGGATCGAGGATGCGGATCATGATGGCGTCGACATAGCGCGACAGGACTTTCGCGGTGTCGGCGATGGTTTCGCCCCGGCCGAGCTGCATTTCCTGGCCGGTCAGCATGAGCGCCTCGCCGCCAAGCTGGCGCATGGCAACGTCGAACGACACGCGGGTGCGGGTCGATGGCTTTTCGAAGATCATCGCCAGCGTCTTGTCGGCGAGCGGCTTGTCGCCGTAGTCGCCTTTCTTGACGCGCGCCTTCATGGCGCGGCTGTTGGCGAGCATTGCGCGCAGATCCGCAACCGCGATCTCGTCGAGGTCGAGGAAATGTCTCACGCCATTGGACTTCATGACGCCACCGCCTTCTTCGGTGCTTGCGCCTTCGACAGCGCGGCACAGGCGCGGTCGATCCGGTTCACCGCCTCGCCGATCTCTTTCTCGTTGATGATGAGCGGCGGCAGCAGCCGCACGACATTGTCGCCGGCGCCGACCGTGATCATCTTCTCGGCGCGCAACGCATCGACCAGCTCGGACGACGGCACGACGGCTTTGAGGCCGAGCAACAGGCCTTCGCCCCGCACATCGGAGATCACATTGCCGTAGCGATCCGTGATCTCGGCAAGCCGCTGCTTGAGCAGCAGCGACATCTTGCGCACGTGGTCGAGAAATTCCGGCTTGTTGATGATGTCCATCACCGCATTGCCGACCGCCATGCCGAGCGGATTGCCGCCGAAGGTCGAGCCGTGGGTGCCGGTGGTCATGCCTTTCGAAGCTTCGGCGGTGGCAAGACAGGCGCCGACCGGGAAGCCGCCGCCAAGCGCCTTGGCGATGGTCATGACGTCCGGCGTGACGCCGGTGTGCTGATAGGCGAACAGGTCGCCGGTCCGCCCGAAGCCGGTCTGGATTTCGTCAAAGATCAGAAGCAGCCCGTGCTTGTCGGCAAGCTCCCGCAGAGCCCGCAGAAAGGCCGGCGGATTCACGCGCACGCCGCCCTCGCCCATCACCGGCTCGATCAAGATCGCGGCGGTCTCGCGCGTAATGGCCTTCTTGACCGCGTCGAGATCGTTGTACGGCACCTGGTCGAAGCCTTCGACCGGCGGTCCAAACCCTTCGAGATACTTCTTGTTTCCGGTCGCCGCGATCGCCGCCAGCGTGCGGCCGTGGAAGGCGCCTTCGAACGTGATGATCCGGTAGCGCTCCGGACGACCCGAAGCCGACTGATATTTGCGCGCCATCTTGATCGCGCACTCGATCGCCTCGGCACCGGAGTTCTGGAAGAACACGGTGTCGGCGAAGGTCGCCTCGCACAGCCGGTCGGCGAGCTTCTCGCCTTCGGGAATGCGGTAGAGGTTCGAGACGTGCCAGACCTTGTTGGCCTGCGCGGTCAGGGCTTCGACCAGCTTTGGATGCGCGTGACCGAGCGCGTTGACGGCCACGCCGGAGGTGAAGTCGAGGTAGCGATCACCGTCCTTGGTGATCAGCCAGACGCCCTCGCCCCGCTCGAAAGCGAGGTCGACACGCGCATAAGTCGGCAAAAGATGCGATGTCGCTGCCACGGGGGCCGTCTTTCATTGAACTTTTCGCAGAAATGAAATGTGCCGCCCCGCTGGACGGCACAAAAATCATTCTATTTCCGGCGCTTGGATAGTCAACGGAGCCGCGGATCAAGCGGCGTCCAACTCAATTTGGCCGCAAGATGAGATTCTAAACGGGATAACTCCAGCAAAATGGCTGGAACATGTGAATGACCGGGTTTGCCGCGCTTGCGGCAGAGTCACCCGATCTTGTAGTGTCTTGATTACCAGCTACGACATCATGTGGTCGTGGCGTGGGGGATCGTCCAAAAGTTCCGGTGCGTACGCGTCGGGCGCGAAGAGGATCGCGCCAGGCAACGGGGATGGATTCTATCGGCTGCTAACCCTCTGGGGCTAAAGGGGAAACGCCATGGGCTGGACGGAAGAGCGGGTCGAACTGCTGAAGAAGCTATGGGCTGACGGGCTGTCTGCCAGCCAGATCGCGGCGGAGCTGGGCGGCATCACCCGCAATGCGGTGATCGGCAAGGTGCACCGGCTGGGTCTGTCAGGACGGGCCAAGAGCCCTTCCTCATCGGCGCCGCGGGCGCGCAAGCCGCGCTCATCGTCGATGATACGGGTGCAGCGCGCGCATATCCGGGGCAACACGGCGCTGGCCTACGACTATGCAGCCGAGCCGGAGCCCGAACTGATCGAGATCCCGGTCGAGCAGCGCAAGACCTTGCTCCAGCTCAACGAAGCGACTTGCCATTGGCCGGTCGGCGATCCGGGCTCAACCGATTTCTTCTTCTGCGGCGGCCAGTCGAACGAAGGCTCGCCTTACTGCAACTTTCACTCGCGGGTGGCGTATCAGCCGGCCTCCGAGCGGCGCCGCGAACGGCAGCAGCGCTCAGCGTTTCGCAGCGGCCACGGGCATTAGCCGCACGCCATCGCTCGCCGGCTCATCTATGACAGCTTTGGCGCCGACCGCTTCACAGCGGCCGGCGCAAATTTTGCGACGCCGCCGGATGAGACTGTGAACCGGTAGGCTTCGTTCATTCCTTCCTTGCCCGAGTGCGTGAAGGCGAGGACGCGCTCGCCGTCGGTCCGCACATGCGCGATGCCGAAGTTCAGCCGCTCGAACGCTTCGATCTTCTTTCCGTCCGCGGTGGTCGCCGGGCCGCGATAGGCAAAGAACGCGGCAAGCTCGGTGCAAAAGATCACCGCCGGTGAGCTGCGTGACGCCTGCCCGAGCGCAGCGACCAGCGTTGCGCGAGGATGGATGTACTCCTTGGCTTCGCTCTCATCGCCCGACGAGATCAGGGATACCACCGGCTTTGCACGCTTGAGAAATTCGAGATTGAAATCCGCCGATCCATGATGCGGCGTTTTGAGAATTTCAGCCTTGAGACGGGCCTCGGGCAACGCCTTGTGCAGACGCGCCATCGACTCCTCGTTGAGGTCGCCGGTGAACAGGAAGCGCACATTCTTGTAGCGGAGCCGAAACATGATCGAGTGGCCGTTGATCGTATGCGACGCCGAGACCGCGTCGCCCTCGTCTCCCGGCTCAATGCCAAGCATCAGGTTTGCGTCGTCAGGCGGCGTGCGCAAGAAAGCCAGGCCGGGCTTGCCGCCGACCGTCTCGGTAATGGGGCCCATGACGTCGACCTCGATCGTCGTCGTCCTCCAGGAAATCGAAAGCGTCGGTCGCATCCTGGTCGAGGCGGCGAACCTCCATGGTCTCGCCGGTCAGGCCTTGTAGCCGCTCGCCCCACGCCTTCAGGGTCTTTTTCCAGGGCTTGAAGTGCTTGTTGAGCTCGGTGTCGGCAAGATCACGCGGGTCGTTCTCAAGCCCGGTGCAGTAGAGGCGCGAATTCTTTTCTCCGGTCGCGCCGAACATTTCCTTGTCCGGCCGATCCTTGCCGTTTTTCTGAGTCCGGCCGCTTCACCAATCCGTTGTGATAGACGCGGCGCGCCGTCATGAAGATGCGCTTGCGCGTCTCAGCATGCGTCTCCGACTTGGAAAATTCGTTGAGGCCGGCGAAATGGTCGGCGTCGCCATGAGTGACGAGCACGGCGTCGACGACCAACGGATTGGTCGGACTGGTGCCCTGATAGCGGGCCGCGGCATGGCGGCAGAACAGCTTGTTCTCGCCGGCATCAATGAAGATCACCTTGCCCGATGGCGTATCGAGAATGAGGCCGTCACCCTGCTGCACGTCGACCATCGACAGCCGCAGGATCGGCGTCGACCGCAGCTTCGCAGCCTTGGCGATGAAGCCTTCGTCGACGACGCCTTTCAGGCCGTGAACCTTGACGTGGCGGCGCGTGCTGGTCTCGGACAAAACTTCGACCGCATCGCCCCAGTAATATTGCCAGGTCGATCCGTTGGCACGGCGCAGATCGACCACATCGTCATCGAGAAATTTGATCATGACTGCCTCCTGGAGCTGCAATCACAGCTGGCAGTCTAGACTAACGCTATTGCCGCGAGTAGAGCCCGGCTCGATCAGTAGGCGGCAGCCCTACGCGCTCTTCTCAACCCGGCCGAACCGGTCGTCGAGCGCGTAACCGGCGCCGCGCACGGTGCGGATCGGATCGGCGTCCTTGCCGCGATTGAGCGCCTTGCGCAGCCGGCCGACGTGCACGTCGACGGTGCGTTCGTCGATATAGATGTCGCTGCCCCACACGCCGTCGAGCAATTGCTCGCGGGAGAACACGCGGCCGGGCCGCTCCATCAGGAATTCGAGCAGGCGATATTCGGTCGGGCCAAGCTCGATCGCATGGCCGCCGCGCGACACGCGTTTCTTCTCGCGGTCGATCTCGAGGTCGCCGAACTTGAGCAGATTGGCGACGCGCTCGGGATTGGCCCGCCGCAGCAAAGCGCGCACGCGCGCCAGCAGCTCGGGCACCGAGAACGGCTTGACGATGTAATCGTCGGCGCCGGTCGCGAGCCCTCTTACCTTTTCGGATTCCTCGCCGCGCGCGGTGAGCATGATGATCGGCAGCTGCCGCGTCTCTGGCCGCGCCCGCAAGCGCCGGCACAATTCGATCCCGGACAAACCCGGCAGCATCCAGTCGAGCACGATCAGATCGGGCGTTGTCTCGCGGAGCTTGGTGTCTGCTTCGTCGCCGCGCGCCGCTGTTTCGACGTCATAGCCCTCCGCTTCGAGGTTGTAGCGGAGCAGCATGGTGAGCGGCTCCTCGTCCTCGACGATCAGGATGCGTGCGCTCATCGGTTACCGGTCCGCTGCCGCCCGCAAGGCCTGGAAGGCTGTGGTGTCGTCACCCTTCGGACGTTTCTCCGAGATGGTACGGCCTTCGATCAGGTAATGCACGGTTTCGGCGATATTGGTGGCGTGGTCACCCATGCGCTCGATGTTCTTGGCGCAGAACAGCAAGTGGATGCAGAAGGTGATATTGCGCGGATCTTCCATCATGTAGGTGAGCAGCTCGCGGAACACCGACGTCGTCATGGCGTCGATTTCCTCGTCGCCGCGCCACACCGCCATGGCCTTGCTCAAGTCATGCTGCGCATAGGCGTCCAGCACGGCCTTGAGCTGGCTGAGCACGAGGTCGGCCATATGCTCGACGCCGCGGATGAGATTGGGCGGCGGGAACTCGGCATTGAGCGCGATCACCCGCTTGGCGATGTTCTTGGCAAGATCGCCGATGCGCTCGAGGTCGCTGGCCAGGCGCAAAGCGCTGACGACTTCGCGCAGATCGACCGCCATGGGCTGGCGGCGCGCAATCGTCAGCACGGCCTTTTCCTCGATGTCGCGCTGCAGCGTGTCGATCGCCATGTCGGCCGCGGTGATGCTTTGCGCCAGCGCGGTATCGCGCTTGGCGAGCGCATCGACGGCGTCCGCCACCTGCTTTTCCGCGAGGCCGCCCATCTCGGCGACCATGCGGGCCAGCTCCTGCAGGTCGGTGTCGAAGGCCTTCGCGGTGTGATCGGTTATTGCCATCATTATTGCCTCCCGCTCAGCCGAACCGGCCGGTGATGTAGTCCTGGGTGCGGCGATCGTTCGGCGACGTGAACATGTGGCTGGTGTCGCCGAATTCGATCAGCTCGCCGAGATACATGAAGGCGGTGAAATCCGAGACGCGGGCCGCCTGCTGCATGTTGTGGGTGACGATCGTGATCGTGTAGTCCTCCTTGAGCTCGTCGATCAGCTCTTCGATCTTCGCCGTCGAGATCGGATCGAGCGCCGAGCACGGCTCGTCGAACAGGATCACCTCCGGCCGCACCGCGACAGTGCGCGCGATGCACAGGCGCTGCTGTTGGCCGCCCGAGAGGCTCAGGCCGTTGGCATTGAGCTTGTCCTTGACCTCGCCCCACAGCGCGGCGCGCTCCAGCGCATTCTTGACGCGATCATCCAGTTCCGATTTCGGCATCTTTTCGTAGAGACGGATGCCGAAGGCGATGTTCTCGTAGATCGTCATCGGGAACGGCGTCGGCTTCTGGAACACCATGCCGACCCGCGCCCGCAACAGATTGAGGTCCTGACCCGGCGACAGGATGTTCTCGCCTTCGAACAGGACTTCGCCGGTTGCCCGTTGGTTCGGGTAGAGGTCGTACATGCGGTTGAGCACGCGCAGCAGCGTGGACTTGCCGCAGCCGGATGGCCCGATGAACGCGGTCACCTTGCCGCGATAAAGCGACACGTTGATCGACTTCAGCGCGCGGTGATCGCCGTAAAAGAAGTCGAGATTGCGGACCGAGATTTTCTCTTCGAGTCCTTCCTTCGACGACGGCGCGTGCGCGACAGTCGGAACGGTGTAAGCAGCCATCGAACTCATGACGATTTTCTCGGTGCGGAAAGAAGACGGGCCGTGATGCTCAGCGTCAGCACGGCGAGGGTGATGATCAGCGCGCCAGTCCAGGCCAATTGTTGCCATTCGGCATAGGGGCTGAGCGCGAACTGGAAGATGACGACCGGAAGGCTCGCCATCGGCGCGTTGAGATTGGTGCTCCAGAACTGGTTGTTGAGCGCGGTGAAGAGCAGCGGCGCGGTCTCGCCGCTGATGCGGGCGATCGCCAGCAGGACGCCGGTCACCATGCCGGCTTTGGCGGCGCGATAGGCGACCTGCATGATCATCTTCGAACGGGGCAGGCCGATAGACGCCGCCGCTTCACGCAGGGTGTCGGGGACGAGGAGCAGCATGTCCTCCGTGGTGCGCACGACAACCGGCACGACGATCACGGCGAGCGCCAGCGCGCCGGCCCAACCGGAGAAGTGACCGACCTGCGCGACCATCACCTCGTAGATGAAGAGGCCGATCACGATGGAGGGCGCGCTGAGCAGAATGTCGTTGATGAAGCGCACCACCGAGGTGAGGCGATCGTAGCGGCCATATTCGGCCATGTAGGTGCCGGCCAGAATGCCGAGCGGCGTGCCGACGATGACGGCCAGGAACGTCATGACCAGGCTGCCCATGATCGGGTTGAGCAGGCCGCCCGCCGCGCCGGGCGGCGGCGTCATTTCGGTGAACACCGCCAACGACAGGCCGCTGAAGCCCTTCCAGAACAGCACGGCCAGGATCAGCACCAGCCAGCTCAGGCCGAACAAAGTGGCCGCGTAAGACAGTGCGACGGCAATGGCGTTGCGGCGATTACGGGCGCGGTAGAGCGGCGTCATGTCAGGCCCCTACCCGCGCGTTCAGCCGCGACAGCATGTAACGGGCAGCCGCGATCACAATGAAGGTGATGATAAAGAGGAGAAGGCCGAGCGCGATCAGGGAGGAGGTGTAGATATCCTCCACCGCCTCGGTGAACTCGTTGGCAATCGTGGCCGAGATTGTCGTTCCCGGCGCCAGGATCGAGGCCGAGATGCGGTGCGCATTGCCGATCACGAACGTGACGGCCATGGTCTCGCCGAGCGCGCGGCCGAGCCCCAGCATGATTCCGCCGATCACGCCGACTCTGGCGTAGGGCAGCACGACATAACGCACCACTTCCCAGGTGGTGCAGCCGACGCCATAGGCAGACTCCTTCAGCAACGGCGGGACAGCCTCGAACACGTCGCGAGAAATCGCCGTGATGAAAGGCAGCACCATGATTGCGAGGATGAGTCCGGCAGTGAAAATGCCGATACCGTAAGGCGGACCGGCGAAGACGCTGCCGATCCAGGGAAGATTGCCCAGCGTATTGATCAGGAAGGGCTGCACAGTCTGCTGCAGGAACGGCGCGAACACGAACAGGCCCCAGATGCCATAGATGATGCTCGGAATGCCGGCCAGGAGCTCGATGGCGGTGCCGATCGGGCGGCGCAGCCACATCGGGCAAAGCTCGGTCAGGAACAGCGCGATGAACAGGCCGACCGGAACGGCGATCAGCATCGCGATGATCGACGTAACGAGCGTGCCGTAAATCGGCGAGATTGCGCCGAACTGCTCGGTGACCGGATTCCAGCTTTCGGTAATCAGGAAGCTGAAGCCGAACTTGCTGAGCGCGAGGCTCGAGCCCCAAACCAGGGAGACGATAATGCCGCCGAGGATGAGCAGAACCGCAATCGCGGCGCAGCGCGTAAGAAGGCGAAAGCCGGCATCGCTGATGCGAAGACGCTGCAGCACTTTGGCGCGATCGGCCGCGCTCTGCTCCACCATCGTCCGATCGCTCAACGCAACGTCAACCACGGGTCGCCTCCCGGCGGGTTCCATCGGGCTCTCCCGTTGCTCGAATACTCAGGGAGCGCCACTCAATCCATCTGGCGGCCCGATGACAAGCCGCCTGGATTTGGGAAGAAGAAAAGGCGCCGATTGGCGCCTTTTCCGAATTGATGCGGCCTAGAAAATCGGCTTGCCGCTGCGCGTCCTTGACGTCGCCCTTCCATGTCGTTCTCGATGTCGGCGACGACCTTGGCCGGCATCGGCACGTAGTCGAGCTCTTCGGCCATCTTGTCGCCGTTCTTGAACGCCCAGGCGAAGAACTTCAGTGCTTCAGCGCTGGTCGGCCGCATCCGACGGCTGCTTGTACATCAGGATCCAGGTCGCGGCCGTCATCGGCCATGACTTGTCGCCGGGCTGGTTGGCGAGGATCACGCCGTAGCCGGGCTGCGACTTCCAGTCGGCATTGGCGGCAGCCGCCTGGAAAGCTTCCATATCCGGCGACACGGCCTTGCCGGCCTTGTTGATCATCTTGGTGAAGGTCAGCTTGTTCTGCTTGGCGTAAGCGTACTCGACGTAGCCGACCGAACCCTTGGTGTTGGCGACGTTGTTGGCGACGCCTTCATTGCCCTTGGCGCCGATACCGACGGGCCATTGCACGGCCGTGTTTACGCCGACTTTCGACTTCCACTCCGGGCTCACTTCCGCGAGGTAGTAAGCGAAATTGAATGTCGTGCCCGAGCCGTCCGAGCGATGCACGACCGCGATGGCCTGGTTCGGCAGCTTGGCGTTCGGGTTGAGCTTGGCGATGGCCGGGTCGTTCCAGCTCTTGATCTCACCGAGGAAGATCCTGGCTAGCGTCGGGCCGTCGAGTGTCAGTTCGCCCGGCTTGATGCCGTCGAGATTCGCGACCGGCACGATGCCACCCATGACCGCCGGGAATTGGATCAAGCCGTGCTTGTCGAGATCCTCGCCCTTCATCGGCGCGTCGCTCGCGCCAAAGGTCACAGTCTTGTTGGTGATCTGCTTGATGCCGCCGCCGGAGCCGATCGACTGATAATTCAGGCCGACGCCGGTCTGCTTCTTATAGGTATCCGCCCATTTCGCGTAGATCGGATACGGAAACGTCGCGCCGGCGCCGGAAATTTCGGCGGCATTAGCGGGCGCAAGCGTCGCAGCCAGCAGGCCGGCCGCCGCGAGATTGGTCCAGTGTTTCACGTTAACTCTCCATGTTGGCAGCACCCGCCGCATGTCCCCTGACATGCGTTCGTAATGTCCCGTGGAACGGGGCCGCGGTTGGTTGGTAAGACGCACTCCACACGGCGCTTCGGGTTGTTGAGGTTGTTAGGTCCGAAGCCGCTCGCTGCACTTAGGCGTCGCATGTCACCCTTCTACGAAGGTTTTGCGACACTCACATGACAGCGGGAACCCGTTGAGGGCTGCGAGCTATTTGGGCATTCCGGCCAGCGGCGCAGTGTGCAAGGGCAGATGCAGGGTGAAGGTCGCGCCCTCGCCGCGCCTGCTCTCGATCGTCACCCGGCCGCCGTGCCGATTGAGGACATGCTTGACCAAAGCGAGCCCGAGCCCGGTGCCGCCTTGGGAGCGGCTGTCGGCGACGTCCACCCGATAGAAGCGCTCGGTCAGGCGCGGCAGATGCTCGGGAGCGATTCCCGGTCCGTAGTCTCGCACCGAAATATGAGCCTCCCCGCCGCTGCGGGACAACGTCACATCCACGCGCTTGCCGGACGCGCCATACTTCAGCGCATTCTCGACCAGGTTTTCCAGGGCGCGGATCAGTTCGTCGCGGTCGCCCAGAACGACGATCGGATCGGCAGGCTCATTGGCCTTCACCTCGACGGCACGGTCCCGCGCAATTGGCTGCAAGCCGTCGATGACCTGCCGCACGATGCTTCCAAGCTCCACCGGCGTGCGTGGCCGCAGATGGGCGTTGAGCTCGATGCGCGACAGCGACAACAGATCGTCGATCAGCCGCGCCATCCGCGAGGCCTGCTGCTGCATGATGCCGAGAAACCGCTCGCGCGCGGCGGCATCGTCCTTGGCCGGCCCCTGCAACGTCTCGACAAAGCCCAGCAAAGCCGCCAATGGCGTCCGCAATTCGTGACTCGCATTGGCGACGAAGTCCGCGCGCATCTCCTCGACGCGACGCAACGGGGTGCGGTCGTTGAAGCTCATCAGCAACAAGCGGCCGGAGGCGATGGTCACCGGATTGACGAACACCTCGAACCAGCGCTCGGGCGGTACCCGCTCGATCATTTCCACCCGTTGCGGAGTGGCAGTCGAATCCGCGCGGCGGACCGCTTCAACAAGCTCGGGCGTGCGGAGCACAAGAAGAATGGGCTCACGCAGACGTATGGCAGGGACGATCTCGCGCGCCGCGACGTTGAAGGCGAGCACGCGCAAATCCGCATCGAGCGCGATTGCAGGATACGGCATCGCCTCGACCAGCGAGGCAATCAGCGGCTGATTGGCGCGCGCCGGTCCGGCTTGGGGCTCTTCAACGGCGGCCGGAACGGATGAAGCCGTCAGTCTGCTCCAAAGCCGGCGCAGCCGGTTCGGTGACCGTGGCCACGTGCTGCCGTCGTCCATCGCCACCGGCGTTACGTCTCCTTGCCAATCTCTGCCTGCTTCTCGATCTCGGTCTTGATCGGCGCGGCGGCTTCGACGGTCTGCGGCGGCGGCAACGTGCCAGGTGCGCGCAGCCCGATCGTGGCCTCGCGGATGCCGAGCAGGATGAGCGCCAGCGCAAACGGCATGAGATAATAGAGCAGCCGGAAAAGCAAAAGTCCGGCGAGCAGATCCTCTTTGTCGAACTGCCACAAGCGCGACCAGCATGGTCGCGTCGAACACGCCGAGCCCGCCCGGCGAATGACTGGCAAAGCCGAGCAACGTGGCGGTGACGAAGATCACCGCGAGCGTGACGAAGTCGATGTTCGGCTGATCCGGCATCAGCATGTACATCGCGAACGCACAGCAGGCGAGATCGAGAATGCCGATGGCGATTTGCAGAAGCGTGGTCGGCCCGTTCGGCAGCCTGACCTCCCACCCGCCGCGGCCGAGCAAGCGCGGCGCGCTCCACACCCAGCTCACATAGCTCGCGAGCACGACGAGGATTGCGATGCCGAAGGCGCGATTGAGCCACGCCGGAAACTGGTCGATCGCGCTCGCCGCCTCCGGCTCGTAAGTAATGCCGAGGCCAAGCACGGCGGCATTGCCGAGCCAGAAGGTCAGTCCGGCGACGAAGCAGATCTTGGCGACCTCAATGGCGTCGAGGCCCCAGGCCGAATAGATGCGATAGCGAACCGCGCCGCCGGTGAAGACAGTGGCGCCGACATTGTGACCGACCGAGTAGCTGGTGAAACCGGCGAGCGCTGCGATGCGATACGGAATTTCTTTCCGGCCGATCGCGCGCAACGCGAACCAATCATAAAAGGTCAGCGTGGCGTAGCCGGCCGCGACCGCAAGCGCCGCCACCGCCACGTGACTTTTTCTGACGTGGCGCAGGGCCTCATAGAGCTCGTTGAGATCGATGCCGCGAAGCTGGCGGTAGAGAACGATCCCCGCGACGGTGATGATCGTCGCGCTGAGAAGGAAGCCGATCCGATTCCAGCCGATCTTCTCCTGCAGGAACCATGCGACGGCCCGCAGCGCCTTCAACATAGACGGCTCCGGGAGGGTGGCGCTGGGTCGGCGACGAAAGGCATGCCCCGAACCGGTAGCAGAACTCTGTTACACGGGCGAGACTCGTGGGATGCCCGTTATTGAACCACCGGGCGGCCGCTGCGCTTGGCCAGAAGTTGCAGGTTCGCCTGCACATGCGGATTGTCCGGCGCCTTGACGCTGGCGAGCAGGAGCAGCTCACGGGCGCGCTTGTAATCGCCGCGCAGGATATATGAGTACCCCTGGTTGTTGATGATCGCCACCTGTTCGCCGGCAATACGGATCGCCTGAGCGTAGGCGCGGTCGGCCAGATCGAAGCGGCGGAGTTCGTCATAGGAGGCGGCCAGGCCAAGCCAGGCTTCGGGGTTGCGCGGCTGCGACTCGGCGGCAGCGCGGAAATGCCTTTCGGCAAGACCGAAATTTCCGGTGCGGTAGTACTGCTTGCCCAGCGAGACGTCGTCCTTGGCCAAAGGCTTGACGATCGCCGGCGCGGCGACGGGTCCTGTCTCGACAACGGTCGTCTCGGTACGAACCGCAACCTGGGCCGGCTGCACCGACAAGTCAGCGGCCATGGCTTCGGTCGCTTCGGCCGGCTGCCGAGCAGCGACGTCTTCGGGTTTGGAAGTGGATCGAGGGCGCCGGATTCGATCGCGCCGTCCTTGGCCTTGAACATGTCCATCGTGCCGCTGCAGCCCGCGAGCGACAGCGCAGCAACAATCAACACGACGCGCGGAAAGAAACGCAACATAGCCAGCCCTGCCCCACCGGCGTACAGCCGGATTGTCGGAAGCTTACGCGACTTTTCTTGAGATTTTGCCAGCTTGCGGAGTCAGTTTATCCGCCAGCCTTAACTAAAAATTACCCGTCTGGAGCCGCACGAACACTGGCAGCAAGATCACCACGAACAGCACCGGGAAGATGCACACCATCATCGGCAGAGCGAGCTTGGCCGGCAACGCATAGGCCTTTTCCTCGGCGCGGGAGAGCCGCTTGTGCCGCATGTCGTCCGAATAGACGCGCAACGCCTGAGTGATGTTGGAGCCAAGCTCGATCGATTGCGAGATCAAGGTGACGAAGGCACGCACCTCCTCGAGCCCGACGCCGGTCGGCAAAGCGGTCGAGCGCATCGGCGAGCGTGCGTCCGGCGCGGATCTCGAGATTGGTCATGTGAATGTTGGCGGCGAGCGACGGGTAGGCGTCGCCGAATTCCCGGGCGACCCGCTCGAGCGCCGCTTCGATCGGCAGACCGGAGTCCGCGCACACGACCAGAAGGTCCATGAAATCGGGAAAGCCTTCGCGGTGCTCTTGCCGGCGCTTCTTGATGCGCTTGTCGATATACATGCTCGGCCCGACATAGCCGAACACGCCGCCGGCGATGACCAGCAGCCAGAACGTGCTGTTGCCCCGGTCGGCCGCACAATCGGAATGAGGAAGAAGATTGCCGCCGCAATGCCGACCGCCAGGACCGCGCGGATGACGAAAAATTTGGCGACCGCAGAGGCCTCGAAAATCCCGGCTTGCAGCAGGCGCTTGCGCAGCACCCGCGCGCTTTCGATATGGCGGCCTGAATAGTGCTTGTTGGTGTAGTCGAGGATGCTTTGCGCGGCCTTGCGGCTTGAATAGCGCAACGCGCGCTTTGACGAGCGGGTATTCTCGTCGACGATGCGCGTGGTGCGGCGCTTGACCGAGTTGCGCACGCGAACCGCGACCATGACGGAGAAGGCCAGCGTCGCCGCCGCAAGGAAAATCAGCATCGTCAGCACGAGGCTGTCGCTGTCGGCGGAGAAAATGTTGAAGATGTCCGGCATGTCAGATCCTGAAATTGACCAGCCGGTACATGATGAAGTTGCCGACCCCCATCCAGGCGCCGGCGACGGCAAGACCGATCTTGGTCAGGCCTTCGTGCCAGACGCTGGCGTAGAACTCGGGCACCAGAAACTGAATCGCCGCAAAAATCCCGATCGGCAGTGACGACAGGATGATCGCCGACGCGCGTCCTTCCGCGGCCAAGGCCCTGATTTTACGGCGCATCTTGAAGCGGTCACGGATGACGCCGGAAAGGTTTTCCAGGATTTCGCCAAGATTGCCGCCGGTCGAGGACTGGATCGCCACGGCCGTCACGAACAGCGGAAGATCCTCCGAGCCGACCCGGAAATAGAGATCGCGCATCGCGCTCTCGAGATCGGAGCCGTAGGTGATTTCGTCCGAAACAATGCCGAATTCCGTGCCGACCGGGTCCGGCAATTCCTTCGCCACCGTGCTGATCGCGACCGGCACCGGATGGCCGGCGCGGAGGCTTCGCACGATGATGTCGATCGCATCAGGGAAACGCGCGCCGAACTTCTTGAGCCGGCGCGCGCGCAAGAACTTCAGCACGGCGAGCGGCATGATAAGACCGGCGAAGCCGGCGCCGCCCAATGCATGCAGCATCGGCCATTTGAAGATCAGCATGCCGCAGAACGTGCCGGCGGCAGCGATCGCGATGATGAAAAGCAGCTTGCCGACGCCGAGCGTCACGCCGGATTGCAGCAGCAGCCGGTTGAGGTTGACGGTCGGCAGACGATAGTCGCCGCTGCTGGTCAGTCCGCGCTCGCGGCGCAACTGAATGAGCACGCTTTCGCGGTTCGGGTTGTCGCCCGCGACCTGGAGGCGGCGGTTGATGTGCTTGCGATACGACGCGCGCGTGAAGAACAGCAGATACACGGCCTCGGCCATCAGCGCGGCGGAAACGCCGGCAAGCACATAGACGATGTTGACCGTGTCGATACTGAACATGATCAGAGCGGGTGGGTCGGGTCGAAATAGTTGCCGGGAATTTTCACGCCCTGATTCAGGAGGTGCGCGAGGAAGCGCGGCCGCACGCCGGTGGCCTGGAAGTTACCTTCGATCGTGCCGTCAGCGGCCGTGCCGGTGCGCGTCCATTTGAAGATTTCCTGCAGCTGGATGATGTCACCTTCCATGCCGGTGACCTCGGCGATGCTGGTGACCTTGCGCTTGCCGTCGGCGCCGCGCTGGAGCTGCACGATGAGCTGGATGGCGTTGGCGATCTGGCCGCGGATCGAGGCGACCGTCATCGGCAGGCCGGCCATGCCGATCATCTGCTCGAGACGGGAAATGGCGTCGCGCGGCGTGTTGGCGTGAACGGTGGCCATCGAGCCTTCGTGGCCGGTGTTCATCGCCTGCAACATGTCGAAGGCTTCTTCGCCGCGGCACTCGCCGAGGATGATGCGGTCGGGCCGCATGCGCAGCGCGTTCTTGACGAGCTCGCGCTGGCGGATCTCGCCTTTGCCTTCGATGTTGGGCGGCCGCGTCTCCATCCGGCCGACATGCGGCTGCTGAAGCTGGAGTTCGGCGGCGTCCTCGATGGTGATCAGGCGCTCCTTCTCCGAGATGAACGCGGAAAGCGCGTTCAGCATCGTGGTTTTGCCGGAGCCGGTGCCGCCGGAAATGATGGTGGTGATGCGCGCCCGCACCGCGGCCGCCAGCACTTCCGCCATCGGCGGACGCAGCGCGCCGACCTCGACCAGCTTGTTGAGGTTGAACGGCTTCTTGGAAAATTTGCGGATCGACATCAGCGGGCCGTCGACGCCGACCGGCCGCACCGCGACGTTGACGCGGGAGCCGTCCAGCAGGCGCGCGTCGCAGAGCGGATGGCTTTCGTCGACCCGGCGGCCGACCGCGGCGACGATCTTGTTGATGATGCGCAGCAGATGCTGCTCGTCCTTGAAACGCACCGGCAGCGGCTCCAGAAGGCCGCGCCGCTCCACGTAGATGCATTCGTGGCCGTTGATCAGGATGTCGCTGATGGTCGGGTCCTTCAGCAGCGGCTCGAGCGGGCCGAGGCCCGTCATCTCGTCCATGATCTCCGAGATGAATTCCTCAAGCTCCTTCGCGTTGATGGCCAGCCGCTCGGCGAGCACATATTGGCCGACGATCTTGGAAATTTCCGCGTGCACTTCCTCCTGCGGCAGCTTCTCCATCGCCGACAGGTTGATCTCCTCGATCAGGCGGCGATGCAGGCGCACCTTGGCGTCGAGCAGCTTGTCGCTATGCAGCGGATTGCTCGGCGGCGGCGGCGGCGGAGCCGGTGCAGGCTCGGTGATCGCAGGAGCAAACTCGAATGCGGGTTTCGCCACGGCTTGCACCGTCTCCGTCATTGACGGCGCGAGTTCCGGAGAGGGAATGCGGCGGGCGCTGAAGCGGCCTGTCATTGTCGTTGCCCCTAGCGCGCCGCGCACAAGCTTGCCGAGCAATGGCAAGGCGGCGAGGCCGCGCTTGCCGGCGGCATGCGGCACGATGTGCTTCTTCAGGGTGAGCGTGATTTGATTGCCGGGCTTGACCTCATCGAGCGGAACGCCGCGGTCGATCGCTTCGCGCACCAGCGCATAGTCGTTCGGAATCGCAGCGGCAAAGGACTCGCCAAGCACCTGCTCAAGATCGGCGTGGCGCAGGCCCGACGAGAACATCTTGCTGGCGAAGCGATTGACCAGCACCTGCGGCTGGAGGCCTTCCCCAAGACGCCCCTTGATGGCGGCGATGAGCTCCTTGGAGTGGCGCAGGCCCGGCACCGTCGCTTCACTGACGATGTAAATCTTGTTGGAACCGAGCAGTACGCTGTCGGTCCAGGAGAACCACGTGCGCGGCATGTCGAACACCACATATTCGAAATGGCTCGACACCAGATCGAGCAGCCGTGTCACAACTTCCGGATCGAACGAACGCATCTCAGCCGGCCGATGCGGGGCGGCAACCACCGCAAGGCCGGACGAGTGATGCGACAGCATCACTTCAAGTAGCTGCCGGTCGAGCCGCTCGGGGCTGGGCTCGATCTCACCCAGATTGAGCCGCGGCTCCAGGTCGAGGTAGTCGGACACGTTGCCGTGCTGGAAATCGAGGTCGACCAGGCAGGTCGAGGGCTTCATGCGCGAGCCGCGGCTATTGAGCAGCAGCATCGCAGTCTGAATCGCCAGCGTGGTGACGCCGACGCCGCCCGAGGCCGGCAGCAGCGAGTAAATCTGCGCCTCTGTCGTTGCGCCGCCGGCGTCGCTGCGCGCGACCTTGGCGCAGGCGCGGACCAGCTCCACCATCGGCAGCGGCTTAATCAGGAAATCCGCGACGCGCATCTGCATCAGCGCACGCACGAGGTCTTGATCGAATTTCTGCGTAACGACGATGACTGGCGGCCAGTTCGACGCGCGCATCATCAGCCGCTGCAACGCGTTCACTTCGGCATCCTGGGACGCATCGATGTCGAGCACGACGACGCGCGCACCCGCGAAGTCGAGCTTGTCCTGGCGGCCCGCCAAGCCGCCGGTCACCAGCATGAGATCGATCTGCGGGTTGGCGCCGAACGTGTCCTTGACCGACTGCTCGAATTCAGGGTCCGCGGTCAGAACCGCGATCGCCATCCGGCCGGTTGATGGAGCAAGCATTTATTTTACCTGGGTGATGGCCGGGCCGAGCGCGGGCATTGGGGGCGCGGCAGCCCCGCCACTATCCGGCGTTATTGGCGCGTAGCTCGATGACGAAGCGATGCCGCGCGGCGCGATCACTTTGCCGTAGCGGTAGCGCTCGACCGCGGTCTGTGCCCGCTGCCCATTCATCGCGATCTGCGTATTGGCGCTGTGCGGGGCCCACGGATCGTACATTTGCGTGACGATATTGGTGTTCTTTGGCGTCGCCGGCGCCGAGCCAGATCTGGTCGCGGCGGTCCAGGTAGCCGTGCGGATCGACCCAGGTGGCATTACAGCCGCCAAGGAGCGTGGCGAGCGCCAGCGCAGCGAAAGGCATTTTGCGGAACGTCGTCATGACTACCTCGCGGAAATTTCGAGCATGTGGCCGACCGGCGTACCAGCGACCACCGGCTTGGGCGGGTTCTTGCGCGGAATCTCGTTCCTGCCGAGCAGGAAGAAATCGACGTCGCTTGGCGGCAAGGTCTTGTCGGTCGGCGTCTTGAGCACGTCGCCGGGCCGCGCCGGGTGCACAAGCCGAGGCGTGACGATGATGACGAGGTCGGTTTCTTTCTTCTGATAGCTCTTGCTGGAGAACAACGTGCCAAGCACCGGCACACTGCCGAGCCAGGGCAACTGCTCGACCTGGTTCTTGGTGTTGTTCTGCAGCAGCCCGCCAATCGCGAAGCTTTGGCCGTCGCGCAATTCGATGGTGGTCGAAGCGCGGCGCACGATCAAAGCCGGCACTGTGATGCCGTTCGCAACCGAAACCGAGTTGTTGAGGTCGATCTCGCTGACCTCCGGCTCGATCCTCAGATTGATCAGGCCCTGGCTGAGCACGGTGGGTGTGAAGGCAAGACCGACACCGTATTTCTTGTACTCGACCGTGATCTGGCCGAGCGTGCCGGCGACCGGGATCGGATATTCGCCGCCCGCGAGGAAACTCGCGGTGTCGCCCGACAGGGCAACGAGATTGGGCTCCGCCAGACTGCGGGCAATTCCCTGGGTCTCAAGCGCGTTGATCATCGCATCGGTGGCCGCGCCGCCGCTGATGAAGCGGTGCACCAGGAAGCCGAACGGCGCACCGCCCGACAGCACGCCGGCAGCCGGAATGACGCCGGGAGGAACGGGGAGCCTGTTGGTGTCGTTGCCGATGTTGGCGATGGTCCGGTTACCGAAGTGATTCCACTGGAATCCCAATTCGCGACCGGCATCCCGGGAAATCTCGACGAAGCGGACCTCCAGCATCACCTGTTGGGGCGACATCACGGCGACCGAGTTGATGATCTCGGGGCCGAATTGACGGGCAATATTGACGGCCTGGTCGAGCATCATGGCGTCGGTCGCTTCACCGGTCAGCATGATGCGGCCATTGACCGGCACCGCCTGAATGCGCGCGCGGGGAAAGCGGCGACGCAACTCCATGGTCAGGCGGCTGACGTCGAACTGCACCTCGATATCGAACAGACCGACCACGCGCTTGCCGACGCCATAAACCGCAACGCGGGTGGTGCCGATCTTCTTGCCGAGGATCGAAAGCGACCGATCGGTGAGCGGATTGACGTCGGCGACTTCCGGGTCGCCGACGCTGACTTCCGAGAAGGGAACTGCAGTGCGCAGGTCGCGCGACTTGCCTAGCGTGACCGTGATCGATGTCGTGCGTTCGGAGCCGCTGATCTGGATGTCGGACGACTCAGCCGCGCGGCTGTTGCTCGCGGCGAACACCATTGCGAACACAGCGAGCAGAACCGCGGCGAGCCGCATCCATTGCCGGCACAAGGATCCGGCTTCCCCTGCCAAATTGCCCACGATATCCCCCTGCTTCTTTTTTGTTTGACGCCTACGTTCACTCACCGCGCGCTCTGCCCCGCGGTCATCTCCCGGTTCTCGACCGGCACTTTGTAGTCCTGCTTCACGGAAGCGCGGGTGACGGTAATGGTCGCGGTGTCACCGTCATCGCCGAACAGATTGCCGGCGAGATCCCTCAGCGAAAGCTGGCGAGTTGGCGCTTCCGCCATTTCGCCGGCTTTGCGGAGCAAAAGCGACAGCGTGCCGACCGAAGCTGCCAGCCAGATTTTCTGGGCTTCCATCGTGTCGAGCTCCAGCGTCACGGATTTGGCGACCGCCGCTTTGGTCTGCCGCTCGTCGGCCGATTGGTCGACCGCAAGAACGCGCGCGTTCTGAAGAACGATTTCCGAGGTCGGCGAGCTGCCGGATTTGTTGCGCGTCAGAACGACGTCGACGTGGTCGCCCGGCAACACGAAGCCGCCGACGCCTTCAACCTCGTTAACGCGAATGGTGACCGCCTTCATGCCGGGGCGCACCAATGAGGACAAAGTGGCGCGCTGCCCCGCTCCCGTGACCTTGACCGCGAGCACCGGCTCGTTGGGCTCGATCGCCGTCAAAACGATGCGGCGGCCGCCATTGAGCAGGTCGGAGATCTTGCTGAAGCTGCCGGCCGGAAGCGTCTCGGTCGCCCACGGCACTTCCGAGAGCATCGAGGCATTGAGCTCCATGCCGTAACGCAGCGGTTGCTGCGCAACAACGACGGTCTTTACAGCGGCGATCGGCCGGGGGTCGTCGACCTTGGCTCGCATCGCGGCCTGGCTGTTAAGCCAGGACTGCGCGACGAACACGGCGAGCAAGCCGAACACGACCGCAAATCCAATCATGACAAGAGTGCTTGCGCGCATGCGCTGATCCCCGTTTGCCGCCGCCCAATTCTTCTCGTTGTTGCGGCCACTATCGCGGGGGCGAGTATCGAAATGGTGAAAGCGGCCGTGCTTTCATTCCTATCCTCAACGGGTTTTAAACCAGCATTCTTTACGGACCGCTTTTTGAAGTGTTTGCAATTGAATCAGTTTTTGATGGCGCCGAACCACATTAGGCCCCGCATCGCGGCTTTCGCCCCGGTCGCGAAAGTTTTCACAACCGGTCGATTTAAAATTTAAGCAATCTGGTTTCGCATTTGCGACGAAGCGAAGCCGTCTCCAAGCAGGTCTGATTAGGATTTGTGCGTAGGGTCCCCACCGTTCAGTCCAACAACAACCCGCTGGGGGATATCCTATGAAGAAGCTGCTCTCTTTCCTGAAGAACGAGTCCGGCGCCACCGCGATCGAGTACGGCCTCATCGCTGCCGGCATTTCGATTGCGATCATCGCCGTGGTCAACGGCCTCGGCACGCAGTTGAACACCACGTTCTCGAGCATCTCGACGCAATTGCGTTAATCGGCTCGCGACCTCCCGCGCGGCCGGCGCCACTGCTCACAGTGGCAGGCACCGTCCGCGCGGGCGCGTTGCGCGCCTGATTCATTCATAGGTGACTAATGTCCGGCACGTCGTTGTTGCGTAAATTGGCGCGAACCCTGCGGCATTTCCGTGCGGCGCAGAGCGGCAATGTCGCACTCATCTTTGGACTTTCCCTCGTTCCGGTGCTCGGCCTGGTCGGATCGGCGGTCGACTACAGCCGCATGAACTCATTCAAGGCCGAGATGCAGGGCGCGCTCGACGCGACCGCAGTCATACTGGCCCGCGAGGCGGTCGTGACCGCCCCGTCAGCACTTCAATCCAAGGCGCAAGCCTATTTCCTCGTCAATTTCACCCGGCCGGAAGCCATCAACGTCACCGCAAACGCAATTTATACCGGTGGCGGCACCTCGACGATGAAGGTCACCGCATCGGCGACGGTGCCCACCACTTTCATGAAGATGTTCGGCCACGACTCTGTGACCGTCAAAGGCGAGTCGACCGCCAAGTGGGGCAATACGCGGCTTCGTATTGCGCTTGCGCTCGATACGACCGGGTCGATGTCGAGCGACGGCAAGATGGACGCGCTCAAGACCGCGACCAACAGCTTGCTCAACCAGCTGCAGAATATCGCCCACAATACCGAAGACGTTTACGTCTCGATCGTCCCGTTCTCGAAAGACGTCAATCTTGATCCTGCCAATCATGCGGCGAACTGGATCGATTGGAGCGTGTGGGACACGCTCAACGGCACCTGCAGCAAGAGCGGCTACACCAAGAAGAGCACGTGCGAAAACAAGAGCGGCGTGTGGACGCCGGCGGCCCACGACACCTGGAACGGCTGCGTCGAGGATCGCGGCAATACCAGCGGGCCTGCAACGCAAAACTACGACACCAACGTATTGCCGCCGGTGCCAGGCACCAAGGCCAGCATGTTCCTCGCCGAACAATATGAGAGCTGCACGCAGGCGGTGATGCCGCTGTCGTACAACTGGACACAGATGAGCACGCTGGTGAACAGCATGCAGCCGGCCGGCAATACCAACCAGGGCATTGGGCTTGCGGTCGGGTGGATGTCGCTGGTTGGCGGCGGGCCCTTCCCGGCCCCGCCTGACAAGGATCCGACTTACAAGTACGAGGAAGTCATCGTCCTGCTCAGCGACGGCCTCAACACTGAAAACCGCTGGTACACCAGCGCGAGCTCGATCAATGCGCGGCAGAGCGTCACCTGCAGCAATCTGAAGACCGCCAAGATCACGGTCTATACGGTGCAAGTGAACACCGGCGGCGATGCGACTTCGACCGTGCTGAAGAATTGCGCCACCGATACCGGCAAGTTCTTCGAGCTGAAGACGGCCGAAGCGATGGTGTCGACTTTCAACGCGATCGCGATCGAGCTGTCGAGGCTCTACGTGTCGAACTAGGCTGGCGCGCCCGGAGCGGGATAATTAGTCGCTGAGCTTGGTGCCGGTAACGTCGGTGATTTTCTTCCACTTCGCCAGCTCGGCCTTGACGAATTTTTCCGCATCGGCAGGCGACGTGCCGTTCGAGAAGGCGCCGACCTTGGCGAGACGTTCCTGAACATCTTTCGCGCCAACCGCTTTTACGATTTCCGCTGACAATTTATCGACGATCTCCTTCGGCGTCCCTTTCGGCGCGGCGAACACCACCCACGACGACAGATCGAAACCCGGCACCGCATCTTCGCTGATCGAAGGCACATCGAGGCCCGGCCAGCGCTTGGCGGACGTGATTGCAATGATGCGCAGCAGGTTCGATTGCTCGAGGCCCTGGAAGGTCGGCAAGCCGTCAATGACGAACTCGACGTTGCCGGCGGCCAGCGCTTGCGCCGCCGGGCCGCCGCCCCGATAGGGAATGTGATTGGCGACCAGCTTGGTCTCGTGGAGGAAACTGGCGGTGATCAGATGTCCGGTCGAACCGGTGCCGGACGAGCCGTAGTTGAGCCCGTTCGGCTTTTCTTTCACATAGGCAATGAAGTCCTTGAGCGTCTTGACCGGCAGGCTGGCATTGACCGCCAGCACTTGCGGAAAGGTCGCCGCATGGGAAACCGCGACGAAATCGCGATCGAAGTCGTAAGGCAGCGTGGCGAACACATTCGGGTTGATGGCGAGCGTGCCGGGCGAACCGATCACATAAGTGTAGCCGTCCGGCGCCGACTTCGCGGCCGCCTCCATGCCGATTTTGCCGCTGGCGCCGGTCTTGTTCTCGATGATGAAAGTCTGGCCGAGATTTTCCTGAACCTTGGCGGCGACGATCCGCGTGACGACGTCCGCGGCGCCGCCGGCCGCAAACGGCACGATCAGTTTCACGGTGCGCGTAGGCCAGCTTTGTGCCTGCGCGGATGCCGCGACAAGCGTCAGTGCGACAGCACCGATCAGACCGATCATTCTTTTCATCGCTTGCTCCACCGTCAGCCGCAAAGTTCGACGATGGCATAGGCCACCGCCTTTGTGGTTTCCATCAATTCCCGCACCTCGACGCGTTCATCCGGCGCCGGCCATTCGGGATAGTTCTTGATGTTGCCCGGGCCGTATTGAACCGTCGGTATGCCATTCGCCGCAAGCACATTGCCGTCGCCGAAATTACCGATCCGCTCGACGCCGCCGATCTCGGCCGGCTTGCCCGAGGCAAGCTCCTGGCCTCGCGCCAGCGCGACGACCAAAGGGTGATCGCGCGCGATCTCGGTCGGATCCATGAAAAACGGATCGTCCGGCCCGTTCGCCGGAATTGTGACCTCGACGTTCATTGCCGGGAAATCGCGCTTTGCCGCCGCGACAACCTTCGCCACATCGTCTTTCACCGAAGCGAGCGTCATGCCCGGAACCGTGCGGATCTGGAAAACCATTTCGCAGTCGCGCCCGTAATGGTCCTTGTGGATCGCGTCGTAGCGGATCATCGGGAAATCCGGGAGGTCGGGATGCGGTTCAAAGCGCAGCCAATCGCCGGCGACCATGCCGAGACTCGGCCCGAAGCGCCGCAGCAACTCGGCCTGCTGCTCGATGGCGTTGAAATAATCGGCGCGCGCGCCAGGCGTGAAGCGGAAGAACAGGCCCGGCGAAGTGGTCTTGAGCTTCACGCGGATCGAGCCGACGATCACCGAGCCGATCGTGTTGGCGGCGTGTTCGAGATTGATGCAGAGATCGGCCCGCACGTCATTCTTCAGCAATGTGCGCGTGCCGGTGCCGCCAAGCTTGTGGGTGGCCACCGGGCACATCACGATGTCGCCCTTGAGCTTGATGCCGGAGCGAACCACCGCCTCAATCGCGGTCAGGGCGGCGGCGATGCCGCCTTTGTCGTCCTGCGCGCCAAGCCCCCAGATCCACCCGTCCTCGAATTTCCCTTGATACGGATCGACCGTCCAACCTGGCATCACGACATTGGTGTCCATGTGCCCGTTGAGCATCAGCGACGGGCCGCCCCCGGTACCCTTGAGACGCCCGATCGGTTGTTTGGTGCTTTTCGATGGGTCGGTCGGATGCGGGACGTCCATCATCGAGACGGTGAGCCCCATCGCCCGCATATATTCGGCAAGATAGTCGGCGACCTTCGCTTCGCCGAAATTCGGGCTGGGGATGGCAATGATGTCGCGCGTCAGCTTGACGAGCCGTGTTTCCGAAGCGTGATTGAAGATGCGCTGGGTGCGCTCGGGAGCGTTCATGGCGCGGCATCATCCGACGATTTCGGCGGCGGAGCTACTGCGATCCGGCATGGCAGGAATGGCGCGCCCGGAGAGATTCGAACTCCCGACCCTCAGATTCGAAGTCTGATGCTCTATCCAGCTGAGCTACGGGCGCTTTCGGTATTCCCTTATCTTTTTTGCCCTAGCCCCGCCATAGAGGCGTTCTGCTAAGAATGGCGGCGCGGCGCCTTGGGCCGCGCAGAGGCGGCGATGGCTTCAAGCAAAGAGTACATGCCGGTCGTGGCGGCGATCCTGTCGCGCGCAGGCGCGAAGACCCTGCTCGATGCGCCGAGCGGCAATGGCTGGCTGCGTACGATGCTCGGTAGCGATGTCGCGAGTGGACGGCATCGACCTCTATGACGCGCATGCCACAAGGCTACCGAAGTTTCCGCGCCGCCGATCTCGACCATGGCTTTCCCGCCGACCTGCCGACCTATGACGCACTGGTAAGCTGCGAAGGCATCGAGCATGTCGGCAATCCAGAACTGTTCTTCCGCTCCGCCGCGGCGCGGCTCCATTCCGGCGGCACCCTGATCGTAACGACGCCGAACACATGGCATCCGGCTGCACGTGTGCAATATCTCCTGCGCGGCTTTTTCCCGGGCTTTCCCGCGTTGGCAGGACGCGTCGAGAAAGGCACCCACATGCACATCATGCCGTGGAGCTTCGGGCAGCTTTATCTCTACCTGACGCTTACCGGCTTCACCGATGTTACGCTGCACGACTGGACGAGCCCAAGCCACGGCGCGGCTGGGAACGATTGTTCGGCCCTCTCGTCGCGCGCCTATTGCAACAGCCGGCTGAGAAAAGCGCGAACGAGGAAGAGCGCCGGTTCTGGCGCCAGGCCGGCTCACCGCAATCGATCTATGGACGCCGGCTCGTCGTATCGGCCGTGAAGCGCTAGCGCCGCAAGAAACTGGCATTACTCCAAATAACGCCCGATTGGTTGCGCACCCGGCATCGATACGATATCGCCACCCGGACAAACTCGTGGAGGCGTGATGCTGCGTATCTTCATCGGTTGGGATCAGCGCGAGCCGATCGCGTATGACGTCGCGAAATACTCGATCGAGAAGCGCGCCTCGGTTCCGGTCGACGTCCAGCCGATCAAGCTGCAGGACCTGGTCGCGCGCGGCGCCTATTCGCGCGCGATCGATCCGCTCGCCTCCACCGAGTTCACCTACAGCCGTTTCTTCACGCCGTATCTCGCCGGCTTCAAAGGCTGGGCGCTGTTCGTCGACTGCGACTTCCTGTTCCTCGGCGACGTCGCCGAGCTCACCAAATTCAACGACCCGTCGAAGGCGGTCTATTGCGTGCACCACGACTACCAGCCGAAAGAATCGGTGAAGATGGATGGCAAGGTGCAGACCAGCTACCCGCGCAAGAACTGGTCGTCCTTCATGCTGTTCAACTGCGAGCATCCCTCGACCAGGAAGCTGACGCCCGAGCTCGTCAACAAGGAGAGCGGCGCCTACCTGCACCGCATGCAATGGGCCGCCGACAACGAGATCGGCGAGATCCCCTACACCTGGAATTTCCTCGAAGGCTGGTACGAGAAGTTCAAGACCGGCACGCCCAACGCCGTGCATTACACCCGCGGCGGGCCATGGTTCGAGAACTGGCAGGACGTCGATTACGGCGAGGAGTGGCGCGCCGAACGCGACGAGATGGAAGTCCGCGCCGGCGGCAAACGCCAAGCTGCTCGCTAATTGCCGCGCGCTAATTGCCGAGATAATGGCGTAACGCGCGCTGGTACATGACCTCGCGCGAATGTTCGGCGGCGATGCGCTGCCGCGCCGCCTCGAGCTGTTCCTGACCAGGACGATTGGTCATCGCCGCACGCATCGCGCCGGCAAGCGCGGCGGCATCTTTCGGCGGCACCAGCGTGACCGTCTCGAGCCCGCGCGCGACTTCCGGAATGCCGCCGACCGGGCACGTGATCACCGGCAGCCCGCTCGCAATCGCCTGCAGCAGCGCCTGCGGCACGCCCTCATTCGCATAGGATGGCAGCACGAACACATCGAGCGCGCGCAGATATTGCGCGACATCGGACTGCCGCCCCGCGAGCGTCACCTGCCCGCCAATCCCAAGCGCGGCAATTTGCTTTTCGATGTTCGGCTGCATCGGCCCGTCGCCGACAATGACGACTTGCGCCGCGGGATCGCCAAGCTGCTTTCAGCGCATCGAGCAGAATCAGATGGCCCTTCCACGAGCGCAGCGTGGCCACGATGCCGAACAGAAACTTGTCCTGCGGCAGGCCGAGCGCCGCCCGCGCCGCAGCTCTTGTCGCCCGGCTTGAACACATCGGCATCGATGCCGGTCGGCACCGCGGCGAGCCGCGCGCGCGGCACGAAGCCGTCGCGCGCCAGGTCTTCGACGATCGCCTCGCCGGTCGTCATCACAAAATCGGCGCCGCGATTATAGACCCAGCGCGACGCCAGGTTGCGCGGCACCGCGGCGCTGAGGTGCCGGGTGCGCACGATGCGCGGGCACGGCACGAGGCGCAGGCGCGCCAGCGCGACGAGCCAGGCATCCAGCGATGAATGCGTATTGACGACGTCGGGCTCCCATTCGCGCAGGAAGCGGCGCACCGCCACCACGCTCTTCACATTGCGGCGGCTCAGCGGCAGCAGCGTCACCGGAATGCCGTAGCGCGGCGCATTGGCGGCGATTTCGCTGCCCGCATTGGCGGCCACCATCACCTCGTGCCCATGCGCGCGAAACGTCTGCGCTTCGGTGAGAATGCGGATCTCCTGCCCGCCCCAGCCCATCGACGCTTCGGTATGCAGGATGCGCAGCTTCTTGCTCGGCGCTCATGCCAGCTCCTGGTAGAGCGCGAGCCAGCGTTTGGTTGCATCGTTGAGATCAAAGCGCGGCGCAAGCGCGAGTGCGGCCGCCGACATCGCGTCGCGTTTGGCGGCCGCTTCTTTGAGCCCGGCCGCGATGGAATCCGGGCTTCGCGTGACGACCACGCCGGCGCCATTCGCAGCGACATGATCGGCAATCCCGGTATCGGCCGTCGTCACAATCGGGAGACCGCAGGCCAGCGCTTCAAGCGCGGCATTCGGCATCGGATCGTACAGCGACGGCAGCGCAAACACATCCGCAGCCTGATAGATCGTCAGCGATCCTTCGATGCCGCCGAGCACCTGCACGCGGCTCGGAAAGACCGAGCGTCTCCACCCGCCGCCGCAGCGCTTCGAGCTTGCGATCGCGTCCCGCGATCAGCGCGCGCAAATGGCCGCATGCCGGCAATGCCAAGGCCTCGACCAGCTGAAACACGCCTTTGCGCTCAAAGCCGGAGCCGACGAAAGCCACAACCGGCGCATCATCCGGGATGCCGAACTGCTGCCGCGCCGCAGCCCGCTCCTCGGCTGAGGGCTGGCGATAAGTGTGCAAGTCCACGCCATTCTCGATCACGCGGATGCGGCTTGCCGGCACGCCGAGCCAATCCGCGATCTCGCGGGCGACCAGCGCGCTGTTTGCCACAAACATCATGTCGGTTTCGCGCGCCATGCGCTTCTCGGTGTCCATCACCAGATTATGCATGGCGTCGAATCGCATCAGCCCCGCGCGCCAGCGGCCGCGCTCGGCGCTCTGGCGCTTCACCCATGCGGCATGCACGCCGTCGCCGGCGCGGAAAATATCCGCCGTCAGCAGGCGCTCATGCGTCTGCACCAGGTCGAAGTTCTCGCGGCCGATGATGATGGCGACGTTGCGCTGGAAATTCTGCAGCGCGCTGTGACGCGTGAGGCCACGTGACGGCACGGTGACGTGTTCGAGCAGCGGAGTCGCCCGCGCCCTGCCACTGCTCGGAGACGATGTTGACCTTGACGCCCTGACGCGCCAGCGCCGCGGCGGTGGTCTGGATGAAGCGCTCGGCGCCACCGAAGTGCGCGTAGCGCCTGCGGACGATCGCAAGCCTCACTCTGGCCGCTCCCAGCCCGCGGCGAGGTAACGCCAGAATGTCTCCTGCGACTTGGAAATCGCGGCAACCAGGCCACGGCCGCCGTCGAGAAAGCCTGCCTGCACGATGTAATGCTTGAGAAACGCGGCGTGGCTGCGCCACAGCGCGGTGGGAAGCCCGCCCCGCGCGCCGCGCTCGCGGCGCACTTGCGCCGACAGCATCGCGTAGCGGCGCTGCTTGGCGAGCACGTCGTCGATGGTGCGATAACTCATGTGCAGCATGTCGTTCCTGAGATCGCCAATGCTGCCGGAAACCTCAAGCGACTCGTGGACGACATCGGTGCTGAAACGGGCGCGATCACGCCGCGCCAGCCGCACGATGCGGTCGGGATACCAGCCGCCATGGCTGAGATAACGGCCGAGAAAGTAGGCCTTGCGGTTGATGCGATAGCCGTCGTGCCGGGCGCTTCCAATCGCTTCGCGAATTTCCCGCGCCAGTGCTTCCGGCACGCGCTCGTCGGCATCGATCGACAGCACCCAGGCACCGCGCGCATGTCGAGCGCGATCTGCTTTTGCGGTCCGAAGCCGGAAAAATTCGGCGTGCGCACGACGCGAGCACCCGCGCGCTCGGCCAGCGCGGCGGTGTCGTCGCTGCTCGCATGATCGACCACGACGATCTCGTCGCAAAACGAGAGCGAGGCGAGGCAGTCCGGCAAATTGGCCGCCTCGTTATGAGTAATGACAATGGCGCTGAGCTTTGGCCCCGCGGCCTCGCCTTTCACTTCAAGGTTTGTTGCCGCGTCGGTCATGAAGTGATGGCGCGCCAGTATAGACGAAACTGATAACTACGTTTCCGCCGCGTAAAACCCGGACGCCGAATGCATTTCCCGGGTGGAACCGAGCTTTCCTACATCACCGCCGGCGATCCATCCAACCCCGCCCTGATGCCGCCCTTCGCCGGGGGCATTTCCTGCCAGAGAGGAACGCGAACCAGCACTCCTTCATGATGGAGTTCATCAAGCGAACGTAGGACAAATTCACGCCACTTCCGTAAGAGAATGCCCTGCGAGCTTATCGGAGGGCCTTTCAGGGCGCGCGGGCGCCAAGGGTGAAATGGAGAGCAACGTGAAAACGCCGACCGTAAGAGTTATGGCCGCGGCTGATGAAGATCAGGCGGTCGCGACGATCGTGATGGCGTTTGCAGCGGACCCCATGGCCCGATGGACCTGGCCGCATGCACACTTGTACCTTGCGGCCATGCCGCGAATGGCCCGCGCGTTCGGGGGCAAGGCATTCTCTAACGGAAGCGCCTTTTGTACCGACGGCTACGTCGGGACGGCGCTGTGGCTGCCGTCCGGAGTGCATCCCGACGAGAAAGCGCTTAGTGCGGTGCTCGAGAGCACGGTTGCATCCTCTCTCTGCCGCCGAAAGCGCGGCCGTATTCGAGCAGATGGCGACGTACCACCCGACCGAACCGCATTGGTACTTGCCCCTGATCGGCGTCGACCCGGCGCATCAAGGCGAAGGTCACGGCGACGTCTTGATGGCGTACGCACTCGCGCAGTGCGATCGCGATCGCGCTGCCGGCCTATTTGGAATCCTCGAACCCGCGCAACATCCCGTTCTACCGGCGCCACGGCTTCGAACCGCTCGGCGCTATCCAGGCTGGCTCGTCGCCGACGCTCGTCCCGATGCTGCGGCGACCGCGTTGAGCAGCGAAT
>CAWBHU010000007.1:0-57172 GCA_963788805.1 uncultured Alphaproteobacteria bacterium | reverse complement strand
TTGTCGCTGCCGGGCAAGCGACAGTTGCGTCTTGCTCTTTCGCTGCTCTCTTACCTCGTTCTAGCGGTTTCGGACGTTTGGCGGAGCCCGTATCAGAGAAAATCGCGCTGACTTTTACCTGCGCTTACCGGCCTGATGGAGCGGGAGCAGGTGCAAAGGGCTGATAGTACGGACTTAAATCGTACGTTCATGGCGAGCGCGTTTTCGCTTGCAAGCGCAATTTATGTGTACATCGAGTGGGCCGCCGCGGATCGATTCCTTGCGCTTTGGTCGCCCATCACTTGGGCCTGCAGGGATCTTCGTCCTGGCGGCTCTTTCTCGTCGCATTTTTTTTCAAGAGCCGGGGAATTTGGACGCTGCACAGCTTTCTGGGAAGCTTTTAAATTCCGAATTCAACGAGAAAGATCGCGTCTGCTGTCACCTGTGCTGTATTTTTGATGCAGGTTTCGGCCGAAATTGTTGTCGGGGTGGCGGTACTCAAGGTTGTCTTCCTTGATCATTTGTCTCTTTGGATATTGGCATCGTTCATCGGAACGATCCTCGCCGCGTATTGTATTATTGATCCTGTCTGCCCTCAGTTCTTCATACGGATCGCCTGCAATTTTTTCTGATTTCATTTGCCCTGTTCGGAATGTTTTTAATTGCTATCGACAAAGGTGGGGCTACAGGATTTGAGGAGCTAATTAATAAACTCGATACGTTCGTTCCGGCAGGGTCTTGATCGATTCTGCTGTTGAGCCTCATTTGCCTAAACCTTCCATTGCTTTTCACGGATATGTCTATTTGGCAAAGGCTGGCCGCGGCAAAAAACGAGCATGAAGCAAAACAAGGCTCTCTTCGATTTGGCTGGACACTACTTATTTGGATGAGCTTACTCGTCGTTTTCGGAACGGCATTTGGAAAGTTTTTTTCTCGACTTTCCTCAAACCAAGACGGTAGAGGGGGCTCTTTAGTTCTTTGAACATTCAGCAGTGTTTCCATTGTTGATTACGGGCTTAGTTGCGGCGTTATTAAGCACGGCTGATACGTTTGTAATATCCGCAGTACAGACAATAGCGTGGCGGACTGGCGGATATTATCGAACCCTCAAAACAGTCGACTTTCGCGCTGATCAACTCAACGAAGACACACATCGCCGAATTCTTTTGTTATTCACGTGTCCTGACGTTAGCGTTCGTAGCTTTTTCAGTACTTCTTGGGATCGCTACTTATTACTCGGGTCAACAAGCTACTTTGATTTCCTATTTGTAATATTTGCCGTCCAAACAGCGCTGGCTCCTCCAGTGCTATACGCTGTGTTCGCCTCAGAGAACCGTGTGGATTATACAATTCGTAAATGCCGCGATGATTGGAGGCGCAGTGATGGCCTTAGCAGGTTTGTTACTTGCCTACTTGGGTGTGGAATTACTTGGTATTTCGAGCCGGACTTTGGATTCCGGTCGTGGCCCTCACCAGCTCAACAATAATCTTCTGTACTTGGACGTCGAGGCGTCGCCTGATGACTGCGGGAGAATGGTCGGCGATCTTGGCGACGCTCTTAAATTTTTTAGCCGTTATTCAGGCGTTCGCAACAACAGACATATTCTCCAAGGAATTTCACGAGAAAATTGGAACTTTTGTGCACCGAATTATCTTCGTCGAAATAGACCTCAGACAATATTCCGCGTGAGCTACGTCTAACTCGGACGGAGGATTACGCACTTTGTGGTCCTCGGGATAACTGCTCCGCTCTTCGTTTTTGCGTCGAAAGCATACAAGAAGGCCGCATTTACAACTTTGATAACGGGTGTGTTGAGTTGTTGCATTATTATTGCGACGTATGGCGGGCTTTTCACCGGAGTCACCAGAACTGTTTTGAAGGATATCGGAGATGTTCTTGGCGCAATCTGTATGGCGGCCGTCGTAAGTCTTACAATTGTTCAGTTGCTGCTAATTTTCTCCGTCACCAACTTTTCAGAGGCGTGTAATACCGTGGCGGATGCGTTGTGACGGCTGCGGCGACGTATCTTGTTCGCCGTCATTGATACGTTCAGCCCGTTAAATTCCAGCCACGCTACCGGTTGACATGATTGTTGGTCGCTCGGATCTTCGGAAACCAGAAACTGTCGCCATTTTCACGCTACCAGCTCGACCTCTTCGGCTTCCCCACCCCATCCTTCTCCACCGCCCGCTTGAACGCCTCCCGCGCCGACAGCCGCCCGACATACTCCACCAGCGCCGGGCGCTTCGGGATCATGCCGAACCCCATGCCCCAGCGCAGCCCCGAGCCGATGACGACGTCGGCGGCGGTGAACTGATCGCCCATCAGATAGGTCTTGCCGCCGCCCTTCTCGTCCTTGAGCGCGGCCTCGACCACGTCGAGCAGCGCATTCATGTCGCGATAGCCGATCGCACCGGCAGGCGGCGCCTCCTTGCGCGGAAACTTGGTGTCCATCATGGCCGGCTCGATCGCGCTCGGATTGAAGAACAGCCAGGTGAGATACGGCCCGCGGCGCGGATCGCCCACCGGAATGTTGAGCTTCGCTTGCGGAAATTCGTCGGCGAGGAAGGCGCAGATCGCCGCCACCTCGGTCGTCACCTGCCCCTTGTACTTGATCGCCGGCACCTTCCCCTGCGGATTGATGGCGCGGTACTCGGGCTTGTTCTGCTCGCCGGCCTTCAGGTTGAGCAGATGCACGTCATAAGGCTCGCCGACCTCCTCGAGCATCCAGCGCACCACGGCGCCGCGCGACGGGATCGCATGTAGAAAATCAGATCGGCCATATGCTCCTCCATCGCGCCGGCGCGAGACCGGCCAGTGTCACATTGAAGCAGCGCCCGGTCGGCAGGGACAAGCCCGCGATCGCCGCTAGGCTCACTCCTTCGTTTGGAGGCTGCCATGCCCGAACCGATCGTCCGCACCAATCTCGAAAATTTGCCGTGCCGGACGGGCAATACGAAACCGTCATCATGCACGTCGCGCTGGCGCCGAATTTCAACACCGGGCTGCACACCCATCCGGGCTTCGACGCCGCCTATCTGCTCGAGGGCGGGCTCGACGTGCTGGAGCGCGGCGAGCCGGCCAAGCCGATCCGCCCGGGCGAGTCTGCACGTCGAGCCGGGCGTCGTGCACGAGGTGAAGGCCGGCGCGCAGGGCGCCAAGGTGCTCGCCGTTATGTGGTCGAGCGCGGCAAGCCGCTGGCGACGCCCTGGGCGGGCTAGTCTTCGTTCAGGCCTCTCCAATACGGACCAGCATGGCCTCGAAGCGCACCTCAAGAAAAAGCACCGCCAGGCGGAAACCCGTCCTGCCGCTCACCGAGACCCTGCGGAGCCTCTACGAGGGCGCCTCGGAACGCGCCTACCGCTTCCGCTACGCCCTGCTGATCTTCGACATCTTCACCGTGATCTTCATCGTCGGCACGTCGTTCATGGAGCGCGGGCCGTGGCTCGAGGCGTTCGACCTCGCCTTTGGCCTCATCATCCTCGCTGATTTTCTGGCGCGGCTGGTCATCAGCCCAAAGCCGGTGCGCGAGCTGATGCGCATTTCGACCTGGGCCGACATCGCCGCAATCGTCTCGTTTCTCGCGCCGCTCGCGGGCGAAGCGGTGGGCTTCCTGCGCATCCTGCGCACGGTGCGGCTGTTGCGCACCTATCACGTGCTGGTGCAGCTGCGCGCCGACCTGCCCTACTTCCGCAGCCATGAGGAAGTCGTCATCGCGGTGGTGAACCTCGCCGTCTTCGTGTTCATCACCACCGGCATCGTTTACGAGACCCAGCACCTGCGCAATCCCGACATCAAGAACTATGCCGACGCGCTGTATTTTACCGTGACGGCGCTGACCACCACCGGCTTCGGCGACATCACGCTGAAGGACACGATCGGACGGCTGGTCTCGGTGGCGATCATGATCATCGGCGTCACGCTGTTCTTCAACCTGGCGCGCGCCATCATCAGCCCGAACAAGGTGCGGTTCCGCTGTCCGAAATGCGCGCTGCTGCGCCACGACGCCGGATGCCGTGCACTGCAAGGCGTGCGGCACCGTGCTCAACATTCCGGACGAAGGCCACGTGTGAGGCGTGCCGAGCGTGGCCGAAGGCAATCTTCGCGCCGCGCTCGCTATTCCTTGTCCAGATAATTCTTCGTCAGAAACTCCGACACGAATTGCTGCGGCGGCGTGGTGCGGTCCGGCCGGCCCTGCGGCGTGAAGTCCATCAGATTCCAGTACGGCCACACCGTGTCGACGTGGTTCGAGTTGGTCTCGGTCGACCAGAAATGAAAAATCCCGCCGTCCTGTCTTCCGGAACACCAGCATCACCGGCCACTGCATGTCGTCGTTGCCCGGCTCCTGGCACTTGTAGTCGGCCTGGAAGGTCGCGCCGTAGCCTGACAGCAGCGGGATCTGCGTCCAGCCGCGCGGCTTCGCCCAGGCGTCGATCTTCTCCGGCGGCGCCTTGGCGATCGCGACGAAGGCGGCGTCCTGCGAGACCGAGTACCAGGCGCGGTCGAAGCCATCCATCAGCGACGTGCAGGACATGCACGGCTTGTCCCAGTCCGGGCCGAACATCCATGAGTAGATGATCAGCGTATCCTTGCCGCCGAACAGCTCGGAGAATTTCACGCGCTCGCCGAGCTTGCCGCTGCCGGCCCACTGGAAGACGTAGTCCTCCTTGAGCTTGCCGCCTCGCGGCAGCGTGCGGCGCTTGGCGGCGAGCGCCTTGGTCTTCTCGATCAGCTCCTGCTCGTCCTTGAGCAAGGCGTCGCGCGCCGCGCGATAGTCCTGCGCTTTCGTTCGGATAGCGTGGTTCGGCCATGGCAGTCTCCGCTTCCCCCTGCCCGGCGGCATCATGCACCCAACACGCAAAAACGAAAACGCCCGGCATTGCTGCCGGGCGCTCTGCATTCCAGTGTTCGATGTTACTGCCGCTCGACCGCGCCGAGCACGCGGCCATTGGCGTCGATCAGGACATATTGCTGATTGACGTAAGCGTAGCGGTAGGTCGCGAGGCGCGGATTGCCCTCGAAGTTATAGACCGTCACGCCGGCCGGCACCGGCTGGCCGACGGCGAGGCCCTGCTGGACCACGACCGGCTCGACCTGACGCGAATAGACGTACTGCTGGACGTAAACGCGATCTTCCGCGGTGAGCGCGCCAACCGTGGCTCCGCTCGCGCCGCCGATCGCGCCGCCGATCACTGCGCCGATCGGGCCGCCGACCACGGCGCCGATCACCGCGCCACCAATTACGCCGGTCACCGCGCCACCTGTGGCACCCTGCTGCTGCGCGGTTTGCGCCATTGCGGATCCACCGACTGGCGCGCAAGCGAACAACGCGGCGATCGCCGCGCCCTTGATCAACTGATTCATGGAAGCTCCTTTGAGCCTAAACGCGCGAACGCCCGTAGCGGGCGTTCTTGGCGCGATCCGGCAGTCGCACGGCAACCCGCGCCCGCTCCGTTTAGTTCCAGACAGAGCCTTATTGCCAACACAGCCGCGCGGCTGAAATCGGGCCTGTGGGCATAGCGGAATCAAAACGCCCGGCATCACTGCCGGGCGCTCTTCCAAACTCACGGCGCCTTGCGGCGCTTGCAATTAAGCGTTGGCGAGATTGCCAGCCGCCTGCTTGCCGCGCTCGGTGATCACTTCGTAGCTCACCCGCTGGCCCTCATTGAGGGTGGACATGCCGGCGCGCTCGACTGCGCTGATGTGAACGAACACATCCTTGCCGCCGTCCGACGGAGTGATGAAGCCGAAGCCCTTTTGCGTATTGAAGAACTTCACAGTGCCGATAGCCATTTCAGTTTCCTTTGCAGCGTTAAATCCGCGCGCCCGATCATCGGGCGGCGGTGACATCCAAGTTTTGGGGTTTTGCGGTTGTAAGCACCCAAGACAGGGGAGCAAGCAAAGGCAGACCGGCAAAGCTAGGTTGCGCACATTGATATAGGCGGTTTCGCCTCGCGCGGCAATGCGCCGGCGCAACAGCCTTAAGCGCAGGGTTACTCGGCCTTCGCGCGCACCCGCCAAAGCTGGAAACCGACCATTTTGAGCGCCGCCTCGATCTTGAAGCGCGACAGATTGTGCGGCGGCTGCGCCCCGTTTTCGACGAAGCCGTCGGGCGTCCACGGCTGGAATTTCTCCGGCAGCTTTGTGCCTTCGGCATCGGCGGCGAAAGCGCCAACGTCAGCGGTTTCCGACTTGAACATGTAGAGGCGCATGGATGAACCCTATCAGGCTGCCGGAGGACGGCCGCGACCTGCACCGAAGCCTGAGCCTGCACCTGGGCCTGCACCCGGCCTGCCGCGGGCGTCGAGCTTCGGCTTTTTCGGCGCGGCGATCAGGCCTTCGCGGATCGCCTGCTTGCGCGCGAGCTTGCGGGCGCGGCGCACCGCCTCGCCTTTTTCGCGGGTCGCCTGCTCGGAGGGCTTTTCGTAAAAGCGGCGCTTCTTCAGCTCGCGAAACAAGCCTTCACGCTGCATCTTCTTCTTGAGGACGCGCAGCGCCTGATCGACATTGTTGTCGCGAACGAAAACCTGCATGAGAGATGTGCTCCGGGTTGAGGCGGGAGCACGGGAGTGTCTCTCAGTCACCGGCGCCTGGTATCGTAGCCGGCAATGAATTGATTATAGGCGCGTGGGGCCACAATAGCGAGCGATATTAAAGGCTTATTTGGTACGGAACTTTGCAGTCACGAGCGCGTTATAAGGGCATGCCCGACATCGAAAGAGAAAAACGTCTCGCCCAAACCGCGATCGTGCGTCAGCTGCAAAAGGCTGACGCGTCAGTCGCTATGGCCGAATATCAGGCCAAGCAGAAAGCGCTGCTGGAGCGCACTCGCAAGCTGCGCGAAGAGCGGATTGCCCGCGAAGCCGCAGCGGCAAAAAAGGCCGCCGCGAAAGCGGCGCGCCAGAGTCGCTCGGCGCACGCCTAGCG
Organism: uncultured Alphaproteobacteria bacterium; assembly: GCA_963788805.1. Classification (GTDB taxonomy): domain Bacteria; phylum Pseudomonadota; class Alphaproteobacteria; order Rhizobiales; family Xanthobacteraceae; genus Pseudolabrys. The sequence continues at coordinate 50,265 of CAWBHU010000007.1, read as the reverse complement.
CCGCCTCTCACCGAAATAAAAAAGCCGGCCACGTCCCCCGTGACCGGCTTTCGTCGTGTCGCGCGCTAGGCGCGGTCAGATCTAGTAATAGACCCAACGGCCGCGATGAAAGCGGCGGTTATGGTAGTAGCGTCCGCTGTAGAAGTACGGGCCGCGCACGACGACTGCGGGAGCCGGCGCAACGACAACCGGCGCGCCCCAACCTTCCATCCGGCCGGGCCACCCCAGCCATAGCCGCGGCGCCAGCGATTGCCGCAGACATACCAGCCCGCGCCCTTCCAGCCGCTCGGATACCAGCAGTGCGGACGGCCGCCATAGACGTATTGCACGGTGTCGACGATCGACATCGACTCCGCCGCCGCGCCGATCGCGCCGGGGGCGGCCGACAAAGGCGCCGCCTGCGCGCTGCCGGCCGCCAGGCCAAACAGGGCGCTGCCGGCTAGAGCAAGCGCGAGAACCAGCTTCTTCATGTTGTGAACCTCTCCTTGGGGGTCAATCGAACGCAGGAACCGCAATCGATTACCGGCACGCATTCTCATGGAACTCAGGTGAACGGCATCTGAACGCGTTCGATGGATTCGGCAAGAGGCCATCCCTTATTGGCACAAGGTGAGCGTTTTCGCCGCCTCGAAGTCCGCTTTGTCGGCACCCGGCTAACCATTACATAAGGCTGTCATGTCTTCGCCTCCCCCGCCCGTCCGCGATAATCCCGACCACAACCGCTTCGAGATGGACACGCCCGGCGGGCTGGCCTTCGCCCGCTACCGGCGCGACGGCAGCACGCTGATGATCCTGCACAGTGAAGTGCCGCGCGCGGTGGAAGGCCGCGGGCTCGGCTCGCAGCTCGTCCAGGGCATGCTCGATCTGGTGCGCTCGCGGGGCGAAAAGGTCGTGCCGCTGTGCGGCTTCGTGCGCCGCTTCATCGCGCTCAATCCGGGCTACGCCGACCTGGTGAAGTGACGCATGGCGAGACAGCGCGTCGTTGCCGTCAACGACAAGATGCAGAAAGCCTATCGCTACACGCTGGCGGCTGGCGTCGGGCGCAGCTTCCATCCGGATTTCAAGCCGCAGCTCACGCCGGCGCAGATGCTCGCGCTTGGCGTGTTCGCCGGCAAATACCTGACCGATTGCCGCAAGGAATTTCCGGCGTCCTGGTTCAAGCGCGCCAAGCTCTCGCCCAAGCGGCGCGATCCGGAGCTCAACTTCTTCGGCGTCGATGCCAGCCAGCCGCTCTCGGTGTGGAAGAAGAAAGGCTGGATCCATCCCGACGATCCGCGCGGCTGGTTTCAGTGGTACTGCCGCTACTACATGGGCCGCCGCATGGCGGACGATGAGCGCCAGATCGGCCGCTGGAAGGCGATCCGCCGTCATGTGAGGCAGGTGCAGAAACATTGCGAGCCGGGCGAGCTCACCTGCCGCAAGCGGCAGCGCCAGGCGCTGCTGCACTGGGCCTATGACAGCCGGAAGATTTAGGCCGCTTGCGGCGCGGCGCGTGAAGGCTTCGCCGTGCGCGCGCGAATGAAATCGACCGCGGCGACGATCAGCCCGGCGCCGAGCACCTGCCAGCCCGGCCGTATGCCGGCCTCGAAGTCCCAGATCTGCGGCAGGATGCGGCGACAGCGGCGCGTTGAACACCAGCGCGATGCCGAGCACCTCGCCGATCAGCGTCCCGGCCGCAACAACGATCGTCATGGCCAGCAGCGTGAGCGTCGAGAGCTCCGCCTTGCCCTGCCACCAGCCGAGAACCCGATAGGCCATCAGCCAGGCGAAGATCGCAGCAGTGAAAGTCGGCACGCTGATGTCGGCCTTGGTCTGCTGGAAATAATGGATCAGCGCGAGCAGCGAGATCACGTAGATCAGCTGATGCAGGCGCCGCCAGCGCATGCCGCCGAGCCGGCGCACCATGGCGTCGGTCGAGGTCGCCGCCAGCACCGCAAGTCCGATCCAGGCGAAGGCGCCGATGATGAGATAGATGCGCTTGGTGATCTCGGTGAAGAACTTGATGAAGCTGTAGCTCTGGTCGGCGAAGAACAGCGACAGATGCGCGGCGATGTAGATGAACGACGCCACGCCGATCATGCGCCGCACGTCGATCAATGGCCCATAACGCAGGACGCGGCGCAGCGGCGTGATGGCGAGCGCAAGCCCGAGAAACATCAGCGCCCAGAAGCCGGTGCGATGGATCAGCTCATTGAGCGGGCGCGCGCTGTAGGCAATCGCGTTTGCTTCGATCAGCGCTTTGGCGGCAGGCAGCAGCAGAATGATGAGGGTGACGACGCGCAGCCACGAGACCCGGCCGCGCCGGTCGAGCCACACTTGCCAAGGCTGCTTGCTGTCTTTCGCCATCTGTGCGGCACCTAGCATGGCGCCGGAGTTCGGAGCCAAACACAGCCGCTTGCGCTCACATGATAGAATGATGACACAAGCGTGATTCGCATTACGCGAGTGCCCGCGCGGCTCGATCTTTTACTGACGCCGCAACACAGACGACAGCCGCCGCATCGCAATGACGGTTGGCTGATACGGGGGAACGCAAGCCAAGAAGAGCATGTGAGTGATCGCTTCGCCGGGCCAACTCTGGAGGCCACCGATGGTGCGAAAGACTCTCCTGTGCCTTGCGTTTGCCGCTCCGTTCCTGCTCGCCGCGACGTCCGGCTACGCTCACGAAAATTGGGTGAGCGAAGGCCGTTTCAAGAACACGGCCGGCGAATGGTGCTGCGGAGCTTACGACTGCAAGAGCTACCAGACAGATTTCGTCGACGGCGCAGGGCTGGATGATCGGCGCCGAGCTCGTTCCGTTTGACGAAGCCATGCCGGTGCCGCCGCCCGATGGGCAGTTGACGGTCTGCCGGCGGCCGGACGGCTCGCGCCGCTGCGTGTTCGGGCTCAAGCCGAGCAACTAGAGCGAAGCCGGTTTAGAGGCGCGGCTGCGGGCCGGCCTTCGGCGTTCTTCGACGGCACTTTCACCAGTGCCTCGCCGTCGAGCACGATCTCGCCGCCAACGCTGCATTCGCAGCGCAGCCGCGCACGGAATTTTTCCGGCACCAGCTCCGTCACCGTGACGGTGACGTCCACGGTGTCGTCGATCTTGACCGGCGCGCGGAAGTTCAGCGTCTGCGAGATGTAGATCGCACCGGGCCCGGGCAACCGCGTGCCCAGCACGGCCGAGATCAGGCTCGCCGTGTACAGGCCATGCGCGATGCGCGTGCCGAACGCTGTTTTCGCCGCGAAATGCTCCGACAAATGAATTGGATTGCGGTCGCCGGTGACCTCGGCGAAGCCGACCACGTCCGACGAAGACACGGTCTTGCTCAGCCGTTCGGTCATTCCGACCGACAGATCTTCGAAAAACAATGTGCGCAGAGCGAGCATCAGATCCGGGCAATGTGCGAGCGGCAGGTGAACCAGAGCATTCCGATCAACACCACATTGATGCAGGCGAACAAGGTCAATACGCCGATGGTCGCATCCGCGCCGCTGGTGTCGACCAGCCAGGCGCCGACCGAGGGAGCCACCGCCTGCGCGATCAGGCTGGGAAACGCCAGCTTGCCGATCAGGCGGGGAAAGCGGACCGGACCGAACAGGGCCAATGGCAGGGTGCCGCGCGCGATCCACGAAATGCCGTAGCCCGCGCCATAGATCAGAACGACGACGAGCAGGATCGGCACCGCCTCGTAGAGCAGGATCAGACCGAGAGCCATCAGCACGCAGGAGGCGATCAGCGTCCAGATCGGATGATAGTGATTGCCGAAAATGCGCTCGACCACCCGCGCGCCGACCTGGGCCGGCCCGAACAAGGTGCCGAGCGCGACGGCGGCGGCATAAGTCAGGCCCCTCGCCTGCATGAAGATCAGCAAATGCACGACCACGATCGAGCCGATCGCGGTGAGGATCGACTGGATCAGGGCGAGCAGCCCAAAAGCCAGAGACTCGTTTTCGAGCGGCGGGGTGTCGTCGGCCGCCGTTGCATTCGCATCTTTGGAGTCGCCGGGCGGCGGCGGGACCGACCGCCGCCATTTGCAGCGGCAGCGAAACGAGAAGATGGATGGCCGCATAGATGAAACAGGCGGTCCGCCAATTGGTCTGCTCGATCATGAAGGCGCTGAGCGGCCAGCAGAGCGTCGAGGCAAAGCCGCCGAACAAAGTCAGATTGGTGATCGGGCCGCGCGCGCCCCGCCCATACATCCGGCCGAGCGCGGCAAACACCGCGTCGTAAAGCCCGGTGGCCATGCCCAGTCCGAGCAGCACCCAGGCGGCGAGATAGACGACGAGATTCGGCGCAAGGCCGATCCCGGCCAGCCCGGCGGCATAAAGCAGCGAACTGGCGAACAGGATCGGGCGGCCGCCGTGGCGCTCGATGGTCCGGCCGACCCAGGGCGAAACCAGGCCGGCGACCAGAAGGCCGATCGAGGTGCCGCTGACGATGTAGCCGAGCGACCAGCCGGTTTCCGCCAGGATCGGGCCGGCAAATACGGCCGGAAAATAGAATGAGGTGCCCCAGGCGAGGATTTGGGCGATGCCGAGCGCCATGATCACGACGGCGGGGTGGCGCTCCCGCGATTGCGCCCGGGTGGTGGTCATTCCGGCAGACCTTACAGCGAGTCCGGCGAGAAGGCTGCTTTCATCCGATTCTGCATATCGTTTCGGAGCCAAGCACTGCGCTAAATGCATGATAATTACTGCTGTTTACTGGTGAATTACGTCGACGCATCGAATTAGTTAACAATTTTACCACCTTAGATATGCGTTTTTGGATTAGCTGCAGCGCAACATGAACGCTTCTTTTGCGTGACCGGCTCGAACCTATGTTCCTTGCAACCGAACAACCCGGCACCGGCCGGGCCTCGGAAAGACGAGGAATATCAGATGTTTGCTTCTATTGTCCGCTTCCTTCACGCGTGGCGCCGTTACAACCGCAACCTGAACGAACTCAGCCGTCTTGGCGACCGCGAACTCGCCGATATCGGCATCAGCCGTTCGGACATCCCGCGCGTTGCGATGACCGCTGCTGAGCGCGCCTAACAAGGTTCGCTGAACACCCGCAAACGCCCGCTCTCGAGCGGGCGTTTTCGTTTTTGCGCGCCATTTGCCGCCCAAGGCGCTCGCGTCCTAGGTAGAGCGAGATGAAGGGCCCTTCCCCTATCCATATCGTCGGCGGCGGCCTCGCCGGCTCGGAAGCCGCCTGGCAGATCGCCGAGCGCGGCATCCCGGTCGTGCTGCACGAGATGCGGCCCGACAAGACGACCGCCGCGCACAAGACCGACAGTCTCGCCGAGCTGGTCTGCTCCAACTCGTTCCGCTCCGACGACAAGGAGCAGAACGCGGTGGGGCTGCTGCACGAGGAGATGCGGCGGCTCGGCTCGCTGATCATGCGATGCGGGGACGCGCACCAGGTGCCGGCCGGCGGCGCGCTGGCGGTCGATCGTGACGGCTTTTCCGCCGCGGTGACGGAGGCGCTCACGGCGCATCCGCTGATTTCCGTTCAGCGCGGCGAAGTGGCGTGGCCGTCCGAAGATTGGGACAGCGTGATCGTCGCGACCGGCCCGCTCACCTCGCCCGATCTCGCGGCCGCGATCCGCGCCCGGACCGGCGAAGATGCGCTGGCCTTTTTCGACGCGATCGCGCCGATCGTGCATCGCGACTCCATCGACATGAGCAAGGCGTGGCTGCAGTCGCGCTACGACAAGGCAGGACCCGGCGGCTCCGGCGCCGACTATCTCAACTGTCCGCTGACCCGCGAGCAATACGACGCCTTTGTCGATGCGCTGCTCGCCGGCGAGAAAGTGTCGTTCCATGAGTGGGAAGCATCGACGCCGTATTTCGACGGCTGCCTGCCGATCGAGGTGATGGCCGAGCGCGGCCGCGAGACTTTGCGGCACGGGCCGATGAAGCCGGTCGGGCTTGACCAATTCGCATGATCCGACGGTGAAGGCTTACGCGGTCGTGCAGCTGCGCCAGGACAACAAGCTCGGCACCTTGTTCAACATGGTCGGCTTCCAGACCAAGCTGAAGCACGGCGAGCAGGTGCGGATCTTCCGCACCATTCCCGGTCTCGAGAACGCCGAGTTTGCGCGGCTCGGCGGCCTGCATCGCAACACGCTTTCTGAATTCGCCGAAGTTGCTCGACGGCACATTGCGGCTCAAAGCCGAACCGCGCGTGCGTTTCGCGGGACAGATCACCGGCTGCGAAGGTTACGTTGAATCGGCCGCGGTCGGCCTGCTCGCGGGCCGCTTGGCGGCGGCTGAACGGCTGGGTGAAACGATCTCTCTGCCGCCGCCGACCACGGCGCATGGCGCGCTGCTCGCGCACATCACCGGCGGCCATATCGAGACCATCGATGCGGGGCCGCGCTCGTTCCAGCCGATGAACGTCAATTTCGGGCTGTTCCCGCCGCTGTCGCGGGTGCCGACCACCGGCCCGGACGGCAAGCGCCTGCGCGGCAATGAAAAGACCATCGCCAAGAAACGTGCGCTGACGACGCGCGCCCTCGCCGATCTCGACCGCTGGATCAACGGCGAGACCGCCGTCGCGGCGGAGTAGCTACGCGAAAATCCGTTCGGGATTTCGCGCTGCGCGCCAGATCAGCCATTGCCGGCGCCAAAGCGGCAAAGGTGTCGCGCGCGCCAGCGAGGCGCGGATCGCCGCGGCAGGCAGCAAAGCGGGCAACGCTTCTGGCTGAACCTGCGGCAGCAAGGCCTGCGCCGCATCAAGATGCGCGCGCGCTTCGGTCTCACGGGCGGTATCTGCCGCTAAACGCGCGAGGCCGGCGTGGCGCGCAATATGTTCGAGCGCCTCGCCCGAGGCGCCGAGAATTTGCGCGGCCAGTGCGATGATGCCGCCCTTGGTCGCTTCGCCATACTCGTCGAAGTCAGCCAGCGGCTCATCGTAGAGATCGCTCGCATGCGCATCGATCGCGGCGAGCAGACGCGACACCGGCAATTGATGGTCCGCAACCGCCTTCAGCAGCGCGGCGGCAACAGGATGCGCAGCCGCCTCTTCGCCTCGCTTGCCCTCGAGCACCTCGCGCCACCATTGCAGCCGGATTTCCCCGGCCATCGGCTCACGGACGGCACCGCCGATGCGGCTCACCTCATGATCGAACGCATAGAGCGCATAGAGCGCGCCACGCTTCTCCGCCGGCGCGTACAGGCTTGCCCAGTACCGCTCCTTCGCGTTCTGCGCGACCAGCTCCCGGCAATACTCGAAATTGGCGTCCATTCAATCGACTGCGATCAGGCCGGCCGCAACCCGGCGGCCTTCAGCCAGCAGGATATTCCAGGTGCGCACCGCCGCGCCGGTCGCCATCGGATCGGCCGAAATCCCAAGCGCACGGAATTTTTCGCGCAACGCAGTCGGCATCGGCACAAGATCGCGGCCACAGCCGAGCAGGAAAATATCGATCGCATCTGCGCGGGCGAATACCGGCGCCAATGCCTGCTCGGTCACATCATCGACGGCAGCGACCGGCCATGCCCAGATTCCGTCGGGCAAACACAGCAGCGAGCCGCGATGCGACATTCCGGCAAAGCGGAAGCCGCCATTGCCATAGGCCTCGATCGGCGCGGGTTGCGGCAGGTGCTTGTCGCTGCCGGGCGCGCTCAAGTCTTGTCAGAAGATTGGGACAGCGAGTCGCGGCCGGTGCCGACGCCGAGATAGATCAGGATCGGCGCCGCGATGAAGATCGAGGTGTAGGTGCCGACCAGCACGACGCCGAACATCATCGTGGCGGTGAAAGAATGGATCGCCTGGCCGCCGAACAGCAGCAGCGCCAGCAATGCCAGCGTGACACGGTCACGTGGGTGATGACCGATCGCGACAAGGTCTGGTTCACCGAGGCATTCAACAGATCCGCCATCGGCATTTTCTTGTAGCGCCGCAGGATTTCGCGAATGCGGTCATAGATGACGACCGTATCGTTGAGCGAATAACCCAAAATAGTCAGCAGGCGGCGATCGAGGTGAGGTCGAAATCGATCTGCGTCAGCGACATGAAGCCGATGGTGAGCACGAGGTCGTGCACGTTGGCGATCATGGCGCCGAGCGCGAACTGCCATTCGAACCGGAACCAGAGGTAGATCAGGATGCCGACGATCGCGCAGATCAGGCCGACCACGCCGTAAGAGAGCAGCTCGCTCGACACGCGCGGGCCGACCACCTCGACGCGCCGGTATTCGACCTCGTTGCCGAGCGCGCCGCGCACCTTCGCGACGGCCTGCTGCTGGGCAAGCTCGCCGCCGGGCTGCTCGGCGATGCGGATAAGGACGTCGGTCGGCGCGCCGAACTGCTGGAGCTGCACTTCGCCGAGTTCCAGCCCGCTCAAGGTGGAGCGCATTTTCGCAAGATCGGCGGGCCCGCTCTTCGACTGCACCTCCATCAGCGTGCCGCCGCGGAAGTCGATGCCGAAGTTGAGCCCGTAGAAGAAGAACAGCAGCGTGGCGATGATCGACAGCAGCGCCGACAACGGAAAGCTGATGCGCCGGAAGCGCATGAAGTCGAACTTGGTGTCGTCCGGGACGATGCGGAGAAGCTTCACGCCACCCTCAGATCGGAATGGTCCGCGGGCGCCACCAGCGGAACCAGGTGGCGACAATCAGCCGCGTGAGCGTGAAAGCGGTGAAGACGGTGGTGATGATGCCGATGCCGAGCGTCACGGCAAAGCCGCGCACCGGACCGGTGCCGATGTAGAACAGAATAGCGGCGGCGATGAAGGTGGTGATGTTGGAGTCGAGAATGGTCGCCAGCGCGCGGCTGAACCCGGCATCGAGCGCGTTGATCGGCGTGCGCCCTGCCCGCACCTCTTCGCGGATGCGCTCATAGATCAGCACGTTGGAGTCGACCGCGATGCCGACGGTGAGCACGATGCCGGCGATGCCCGGCAATGTCAGCGTGGCGTTGAGCAGCGACAGGATGCCGAAAATCATCGCGACGTTGATCGCGACCGCGATGTTGGCAAACAGGCCGAACAGGCCGTAGGTCGCGAACATGAAGATAAGAACCATTGCCGCGCCGATATAGGACGACAGCTTGCCCTTTTCGATCGAGTCCTGGCCGAGGCCCGGGCCGACGGTGCGTTCTTCGAGGATGGTGAGCGGCGCGGGCAGCGCGCCGGCGCGCAGCAGGATGGAGAGATCGTTGGCGCTCTGCACGGTAAAGCTGCCGGAGATCTGCCCGGAGCCGCCGAGGATCGGCTCGCGGATGACCGGCGCCGAGATCACCTCGTTGTCGAGCACGATCGCGAACGGGCGGCCGACATTCTCCTGGGTGGCCTGCGCGAATTTCCGGGCGCCAGCCGTGTTGAAGCGGAATGAGACGATCGGCTCGTTGGTGCGCTGGTCGAAGCCGGGTTGCGCGTCGGTGAGCTCGCCGCCGGAGACGAGAACGCGCTTCTCGATCAGGTAAGGCGTCTTCGGCTGCGTCGAGCTCATCAGGATTTCGGATTCCGGCGGCGCGCGGCCCTGGCCCTGCGCCTGCTCGGCGGTCATCGACTGATCGACCATCCGGAAATCGAGCTTGGCGGTCTTGCCGAGCAATTCCTTGAGCCGGGTCGGATCCTGCAGGCCGGGCACCTGGACCAGGACGCGGTCGGCGCCCTGGCGCTGAATCACCGGCTCGACGGTGCCGAGCTCGTTGACGCGCCGCTCGATGATCTGGATCGACTGCTCGACGGCCTGACGAACGCGCTCCTGGATCGCCGGCTCGGTCATGGTCAGCCGGAACAGGCCGCTGTCCTGGGTGATGTCGACCGTGCGCCCGCCGGTTGTGCTGCCGATCAGGCCGCCGAGCGGCTGCGACAATTCGTTGAGCTTGCGGCGCGCCTCGTCGAAATTGCTGCCTTCGCGCAAGCGCACCTCGACGGTGTTGCCGCGCACCTGCAGGCCGGTATAGCCGATCCGGGCATCGCGCAGCACGCGGCGCACATCGTCGCGCAACTGCTCGAGCTTCTCCCGGCGCACCGCGGCGGTGTCGACGCCGAGCAGGATGTGCGAGCCGCCCTGCAGATCGAGCCCGAGCACGACGTGGCGCTGCGCCCATTTCGGCCAGGTGTCGACCACCTTCTCCGGGAAGAAGTTGGGCACGGCGAACAGGCAGACGATCAGCGCCGTCAGCGCGATCCCGACCGCCTTCCACCGCGTGAAATAAAGCATGCCTGCGTGTCCTGCGGGCGCGCCTTAGCTCGCCGCGCCTTCCTTGACCGGCTCACCCTTGGCGCGAACGTCGGCGATCATGCTGCGCATCTGGCGAACCCGAACGTCGTCCGACAGCTCCATTTCGATTTCGGTGTCGTCGATCACCTTGGTGACGCGGCCGACCAGGCCGCCATTGGTGATGACCGTGTCGCCGCGCCGCACGTTCTTGACCATCTCCTGATGCGTCTTCACGCGCTTCTGCTGCGGCCGCAGGATCAGGAAATACATGATCACGAAGATCAGAACGAACGGCAGCAGCGAGGTGACCAGGCTGCCGTCACCGAACATGGATGACGTGCCTTGAGCAAAAGCAGGCGTAATGAACATCGGGAAATTCCTCTGGCGCGGGCCGCTGCCGCCAGCCGTTGAGCCGAGCCGGCATGTTGATTTTCGCGCGGACTATAGCCGCCGCGCGTTCAATTGCAACGCTGCATCATGCTGCAAAAGGCCGAAAACACTGCGCTTTTTGTCGCTGCAGCTTGCGAGGCCAGCGAAGCACCGCTATTGAGCGGGCGGCAAATGAACTTCCGGTAAGGCGTACGATGGCGAAGTCCAAGAAGAAATCCGAGCAGAAATCTGCAGCGAAGGCGAAGAGCAAATCGTCCGGCAACGGCGACGTGCTCGAACGCATCGCGACCGCGCTCGAGCGGCTCGCGCCGCGCGGCGCAAGCGAAACGGATTTCACCGCCGCCGATGCATTCGCCTGGCATCCGGAAGGCCGCCAGTTGGTTCCGGTGCCGCGCGTCAACCGTGTCGAGATGTCGCTGCTCAAGGGCATCGATCGCGTGCGCGACGTGCTGGTCGAGAACACCGAGCGCTTCGCCAAAGGCCTGCCCGCCAACAATGCGCTGCTGTGGGGCGCGCGCGGCATGGGCAAGTCGTCGCTGGTGAAGGCCTCGCACGCCGGCGTCAACGCCGCGATCGCAAAGAGCGGCAAGCAGCCGCCGCTCAAGCTGGTCGAGATTCACCGCGAGGACATCGAGACGCTGCCCGAACTGATGACGATCATGCGGCCGCTGCCCTACCGCTTCATCGTGTTCTGCGACGACCTTTCGTTCGACGGCGACGACACCTCCTACAAGTCGCTCAAGGCGGTGCTGGAAGGCGGCATCGAAGGCCGTCCCGACAACGTGATCTTCTACGCGACCTCCAACCGCCGGCACCTGATGTCGCGCGACATGATGGAGAACGAGCGCTCGACCGCGATCAATCCGGGCGAGACGGTCGAAGAAAAAGTGTCGCTGTCCGACCGGTTCGGCCTCTGGCTCGGCTTCCACCGCTGCAGCCAGGACGAATATCTCGCGATGGTCGAAGGCTATGTCGACCACTACAAGCTGCCGGTGAATGGCGAGGATCTGCGGCGCGACGCGCTTGAATGGGCGACGACCCGCGGCTCGCGCTCGGGCCGCGTGGCCTGGCAGTTCATCCAGGATTTGGCAGGACGGCTCGAAGCGCCGCTGCGCGATTAGTTATTGCGCCGCCGCCGTGTTGCCGGCGAGGAATTGGGTCGGATCGACCGGCGTCGAGCCCTTGCGGATCTCGAAGTGCAGCTGCGGTGACGTGACGTTGCCGGTCTGGCCGGCCTTCGCGATCACCTGGCCGCGCTTGACGTTGTCGCCGCGCTTCACGGCGATTTCGCTGGCATGCGCATAGGCGGACACATAGCCGTTGGCGTGGCGCACCAGGACGAGATTGCCGAAACCCTTGAGCTCGTTGCCGGCGTAAGCAACGACGCCATCCTCCGCCGACTTCACCGGCGTGCCTTCCGGCACGGCGACATTGATGCCGTCATTGGGCTGGCCGTTGACGCGGGCGCCGAACGAGGAAATCACGCGGCCATGCACCGGCCAACGGAAGGTCGGCATCGAGCCGGCCGGCTCCGCGGTCTTGGCTGCCGTCTCCGGCGCGGTGGGCTCAGGCGTCGCGATGTTGGCGCGTTGCGGCCGGGATGCTCGCCACCGTCTGACGGCGCCGTCTGCGGCTTCTCGATCTTCGGTGTGCTGGCCTGCCTGAACTCGATGCTGTGGCCGCCCGGGACCATGATCCGATCGCCCGGCGTTACGCGATGGTTGGGCGCGACATTGTTGGCTTTGGCGAGTTCGGGCAGCGCCACATCGTACTTGCGCGCAATGCCGATCAGCGTGTCACCGCTCGCGACCGTATAAACGCTCTCTTTCGGCGGCGCCGGCTGGGCCGGTTTCGCAACGGCAACAGGCGCTGGCTTCGATGCGACCGGCGCGGGCTGCGGCGTCGCCGCGCTGATATAGCGCGGGATGACGAGGCGCTGGCCGGAACGGATGTCGGTCGCCTTCTGCAGGCCGTTCGCCTGCATGATCGCGGAGGCCGGCACGCCATATCGGCGGCCGATGGTTTCGACGGTTTCGTCGGCGCCGACGGTTACGGGCGTGCCGCCTTCCCAGCTCCAATGGCCGGTCTGCTCGGCGGGCCGCGCGGTTTTCACCGAACCGGTGATCTCGGTCGAGGCCGGCTGCGTGGTGGCCGGCGCTGGTTGGCGCAGGCAGCGGCGCGCTGGCGACCTTCGGCTGCGATGCCGGCCTGGTCGACACCGAGCCGGTCACCTCTGGCGAGGGCTTTGCGGAAGCGGTCGCCTTCGGCGGGTTGAAGGGATTTTCGACTTCAAAGCGGCCTGAATTCGAACAGCCCGCGAGCGACTTGCGAAGAGCGCCAGGGCGAAAACGCGCAGCCATGTGGGGGCAGCCCCTGAACGCAGGTCAGACGCAGGCATATGGTTACTCACTCACACGCACAAACGGTGGAGTTTGAATAAACACTGGCCAGGTAAATAAGCTTTTAAGGTTTTCAGGACTCAGGAAGTGAGTCCCCAAGCAGGCAAAAATGCCGGCAGAAATGCCACAGCAGGCTCAGAGCTCCTGCGCCTGCCCCGGCAACAGAGGCACAAACCGCACCGCAATCAGCTTCTCGCGCTCGATCGCCCCGCCCGGCGACTTGGTGATCTTGACGAGGTGTTGGGGGCCGGCGTGGGGGCCCAGCGGAAGAACCATGATGCCGCCCTCCCCGAGCTGCTCGGTCAGCGCAGGCGGGACGTCCTCGGTGGCGGCGGTCACGATGATGCGGTCGAACGGCGCCCGCGACGGCACGCCGGCCAAGCCGTCGCCGGTGACGACCTCGACATTATTATAGGCGAGCGCAGTGAGCCGGCCCCGCGCCAGATCAGCCAGCGTGCGGTAGCGCTCGACCGACACGACCTCGCGGGCAAGCCGCGACAGGATCGCCGCCTGGTAGCCGGAGCCGGTGCCGACTTCGAGCACGCGATGATGCGGCCGCACTTCGAGCTGCTCGGTCATGTAGGCGACCACGTAGGGCTGGCTGATGGTCTGCCCGCAGGCGATCGGCAGCGCGTGATCGGCGTAGGAGCGGCCGGCGAACTCGGCCTCGACGAAGCGCTCGCGCGGGACTTCCTCCATCGCGCGCAGCACCGCCTTGTCGTTGATGCCGCGCCGCCGCAAGGTGAGCAGAAAGCCCATCCTCTCCTGGCCGCGGTGGTCCGGCTGGTCGGTCAAAAATGGACCTCTCGAATCCGGTGTGTTTGCTTGATAGTAAGAGGCCGCGCGGTGCTTTGGAACTACGATGCGCATGCTCCGTTTGAAGGTCCGGGGCACCTTGATTAGAGGCATACCAACTCGCTCGGCCTTGCGGCGGAACTCACTTTGACTTACGAGCGAACAGGTTGATTTGTGTGTTTCAGATTCCGGTGAAGAAATAAGCCAATTGAGCCGATATGCCCGGACGCGTCCTTGTCGTTGAAGACGAATATCTGATCAGGCTGCTGCTGGAAGACATGCTCGAGGAGCTTGGCTTCGAGGTGGCTGGCGTCGCCTCCAGCGTCGCCGAGGGCAAGGAACAGGCCGCAACCGCGCAGATCGATCTGGCCATTCTCGACGTCAATATTGACGGCGAGCAGGTGTTTCCGGTCGCCGAGGTCTCTGAAAGGCCGCAACCTGCCGTTTTGCTTCATCACCGGCTACGGCGCCCAAGGCCTGCCGGAGCAATACCGGGGCATGCCCACCCTGCAGAAGCCATTCCAGATGGCGGATTTAAAGACGACGCTGGCGCAGGCTGACCGGAGCCGTTAGCTCCTAGCCGTCGAGCCGAGCCGCGAGCAGCGTCATGAACGGCTCGTCGGTCATGTCGAGCCGCAGCGGCGTCACCGAAATCTTCTTCTCGTCCAGTGCGCGTAGATCGGTGCCATGGCCCGGCTCCGAAACCGGACCGCGGCCGAACGCGATCCAGAAATACGGATTGCCGCGTCCGTCATTGCGCGCCTCGATCTTGAGAAGCTCCTGATTGCGCTTGCCCTGCTGCGCGACCGCGACGCCGCGACCTGATCCGGCGGACAATCCGGGAAGTTGATGTTGACCAGGATGCCTGCCGGCATCTCGGCTTCGAGCACCCTTTTGATAATGCCCGGCGCGTGGTGGATCGCGGTCTCGTATGGCGGGTTCGCCTTGGTCGCGAACGAATAGCATTGCGACAGCGCAAAGGACGGCACGCCGAGCACGGTGCCTTCGATCGCGCCGGCCACCGTGCCGGAATAGCTGACGTCCTCCGCGACGTTGCGGCCGCGATTGACGCCGGACAGCACGAGGTCCGGCATCTCCTTCATCAGGTGCCGCGCGCCCATGATGACGCAATCGGTCGGCGTGCCCTTCACCGCGTAATGCCGCTCGCCGACCTGGCGCAGCCGCAGCGGATCGTTGAGCGAGAGCGAATGCGAGACGCCGGACTGATCGTATTCCGGCGCGACGATCCACACCTCATCGCCGAGCGAGCGCGCGATCTCGGCGCAGGCGTCGAGCCCTGGCGAATGCACGCCGTCATCATTGGTGACAAGGATACGCATTATTGTTTCGTGATTGTCTTGATGCCGCCCATGTATGACGCGAGCGCGTCGGGCACAATGATCGAGCCGTCCTCCTGCTGATAGGTTTCCATCACGGCAATGAGCGCGCGGCCGACCGCGACGCCGGAGCCGTTGAGCGTGTGGAGGTGGCGCACCTTGCCGTCCTTGCTGCGGTAGCGCGCATTCATGCGCCGCGCCTGGAATTCGCCGCACACCGAGCAGGATGAGATTTCGCGATACTGATTCTGCCCCGGCAGCCAGACCTCGATGTCGTAGGTCTTCTGCGAGGCGAAGCCCATGTCGCCGGTGCAAAGCGTGACGACGCGATAGTGCAGATCGAGACGCTTCAGGATTTCCTCGGCGCAGGTGAGCATGCGCTCATGCTCGGCCATGGACTGCTCCGGCGTCGTGATCGAGACCAGCTCGACCTTGGTGAACTGGTGCTGGCGGATCATGCCGCGGGTGTCCTTGCCGGCCGCGCCCGCCTCGGCGCGGAAGCACGGCGTGCAGGCGGTGAACCGCATCGGCAGCGTGCGTTCCTCGACGATGGATTCGCGAACGAGATTGGTGAGCGGGACTTCGGCGGTCGGGATGAGCCAAAAATCCTCGCCGGCGCGGAATTGATCGTCGCGAAACTTCGGCAATTGCGCGGTGCCGAACATCGCATCGTCTTTGACCAGAACCGGCGGATCCACTTCGGTGTAGCCGCCCTTCTCGCCCGTATGCACATCGAGCATGAATTGCCCGAGCGCGCGCTCCAGCCGCGCCAGGCCCTTCTGCAACACGACAAAGCGCGCGCCGGACAATTTCGCGGCCAGCTCGAAATCCATCTGGCCGAGCGCCTCGCCCAGTTCGAAATGCTGCTTCGGCGTGAAGGCGTAATTCCGCTTCTTGCCCCACACGCGATATTCGACATTGCCGCTGGCATCAGGCCCGTCCGGCACTTCGTCGAGCGGCGTGTTGGGAATTTGCGCGAGCTCTGTCTCAAGCGCAGCAGAGGCTTCCTTCTCCTTCGCTTCCATGCTCCGGAATGGAGGTCTTCAGCTCCGCGACCTCCGCCATCAGCTTCGTTGCAGTCGCCTCGTCCTTCTTCGCCTTGGCCTGGCCGATCTCCTTCGACGCCGAATTGCGGCGCGCCTGCGCCTGCTCGAGCTTGGTGATCAGCGCGCGTCGCGTCTCGTCGAGCTTGATGAGCTTGTCCGACAACGGCGCGAGCCCGCGCCGCTCAAGGCCGCGGTCGAAGGCCTGCGGGTTCTCACGAATCCATTTGATGTCGTACATGGCGCCGCGTTCTTAGCCCGCTCCGCGCAGGCTGGCTACTCCGCGGGCTTCGCGGCGCCCTCGCCGGCTTCGGCCGCGTCCTTGGCTGCATCCTTGGCCGCGGCCTTCTTCTCCACCAGCTTCACCGAGAAGATCGACAGCTCGAACAGCAGCAGCAGCGGAATGGCGAGCGAGAGCTGGCTGATCACGTCGGGCGGGGTCAGCACCGCGGCGACGATGAAGGCGCCGACGATGAAATAGCGCCGCTTCTCGCGCAGGGTCTGCGAGGTCAGGATGCCGATGCGGCCGAGCAAGGTGAGGATCACCGGCAGCTGGAACGCGACGCCGAACGCCAGGATCAGCGTCATCATCAGCGAGAGATATTCGCCCACCTTGGGCAACAGCGCGATCGAGGCGGTCTGGCTGTCGCCGGTCTGCTCCATGCCGAGCGAGAAGCGCACCAGCATCGGCATGACCAGGAAATAGACCAGCATCGCGCCGAGCGTGAAGAAGACCGGCGTCGCGACGAGATAAGGCAGAAACGCGTTGCGCTCGTGGCGGTAGAGGCCCGGCGCCACGAACATGTAGATCTGCGTCGCGATCACGGGAAAGGCGAGAAACGCCGCGCCGAACATGGCGAGCTTGAGCTGGGTGATGAAATATTCCAGCAGCGCGGTGTAGATGAATTTCGAATTTTCCGGGCCGGCCACCAGCACGAACGGCCACACCAGGATGTTGTAGATCTCCTTGGCGAAGAAGAAGCAGACCGCGAACATCAGCCCGAATGCGATCAGCGCCTTGATGAGCCGCGAGCGCAGCTCGATCAGGTGATCCATCAAGGGCGCTTTGGTCGCCTCGATCTCGTCCTCGTCGGACTTGCTCACGCGCCGCTCTCCGCCTTCTTGGGCTCAGGCTTCGCTTCGGCTTCTTTTGCCGGCGGCGCAAAGTCGGCATTGGTGACCGGAGACGGCGGCTCCGGCAGCGGCACCGAAATTTCGGGCTCGGGAACGGGCGCCGGCGCTTCCGGCAGCGGCGTCGGTGTGGCGGCTTCAGCGTCGTCGACCGAGCGCTCGACGTCCTTCTGCACGTCGGCGAGTGGATCGAATTTCGTCAGGTCGCCCGTGACGGAGGTCATGTCGTCGAACTGCTTCTTGACGTCGGCAAGCTCGGCCTCGCGCATCGCCTCCTGAAACTGGCCCTGGAATTCGCTCGCCATGCGGCGGATCTTGCCCATCCAGTGGCCGACCGCGCGCAGCACGCCGGGCAGCTCCTTCGGGCCGATCGCGATCAGCGCGACCACGCCGATGACGAGGAGCTCGCTCCAGCCAATATCGAACATGGATTATTCAACTCCGGCGTCGCGAACGCGTCTCGCGCTGCCGACAGGCGCGCGAGGCGCCGCGGCGCCTTACGACATCGAGCCTTCGACGCGGCGCTCGGTTTCGGCACGGGCCTTGGTGCTGTCGCCGGGCGCCGTGTGCTCGAGCGTCTTCGGCTCGGTCTTGGCTTCCGCGGCCTTCTCGTCCTCGGTCATGCCCTTCTTGAAGGCTTTGATGCCCTGCGCGAAGTCGCCCATCAGTGACGAGATCTTGCCGCGGCCGCCGAACAGCAGCATCACGACGACGATCACGATCAGCCAGTGCCAGAGGCTAAAGGAACCCATAAAACCCTCCGCAGCGACGCTGCTTATGTTTCGTTATTTGCTCACGAAACTAGGCCGCATAGGCGGCAAAAACAAGGATTTCGCCGTCGCAGCCGAACGCCGCAAAGCCAAGCAAATCGGCGCTGTTTACCTTGTGCGGCTAGTTTTCTTCGATGCGCTCGGCCGGTGGGCCGAGTGTCATGTCGAGATCGGCGGGATCGAGCGGATCCTCGTCCTCGCGCAACGTCGAGTCGTCGGACGGCATCGGCACGGCGAACTCCGGCGGCAGACGGCCATCGACCAGTCCCGCGCCTTTGAGTTCATCGAGCCCCGGCAAATCGCCGACATTCTCGAGACCGAAATGCTCCAGGAACGCCTTCGCTGGTGCCGTAGGTGAGCGGACGGCCCGGCGCCTTGCGGCGGCCGCGCAGCCTGATCCAGCCGGTTTCGAGCAGCACGTCGAACGTGCCGGGTGACGCCGCGACGCCGCGGATTTCCTCGACCTCGGCGCGCGTGACCGGCTGGTGATAGGCGATGATCGAGAGCGTCTCGATCGCGGCGCGCGACAGCTTCTTCGGCTCGCGGGACAGCCGCGTCATCAGCCAGGCGAGATCGGCGGCGGTGCGGAACGCCCATTTCTTGCCGAGCCTGACCAGATTGACGCCGCGCGTTGCGTATTCGGTCTGCAGCTTCATCAGCGCTTCGCGCACATCGACGCCGGCCGGCAGACGACGTCCGAGCTGCGTCTCGTCGAGCGGCACCGGCGAAGCGAACAGGATCGCTTCGAGCAGCCGCAGCTCTTCCGGGCGCGCCTGGGCCTCGGGCGGTTGATCTTCGTTCGACACGACTACCAGTCTCTGTGCCGCAGCACTTGCCGATCTTGGCATGCCCACTCCCCTGTCATGCGTTGCCTTGCACGATCCGCATCGGCAGGTCGCCGGCAACCCTCTCCCCAGCACCCATTCCGACGCGCTTACGCATGAACAGTGGCGCGAATGCCTGCTTCTGATGAATTTCCGCCACGCCTTCGCGCACCAGTTCGAGCGCGGAGGCGAAGGAGGACGCGAATACGGTCGCAGCCATCGAAGGCTCGACCAGATACCGTGATCAGGAATTGATCGACCCGCGACCAGTCGCCGCTCTGGCCGATCAGGCGCTCGAGCGCGGCGCGCGCTTCGGCGAGCGACCAGACCGTGCGCTTGGCGAAGCGCACCCGCGCCAGCGCGCTGTGCTGGCGTTGCGTCGTATAGGCGGTGAGCAGATCGTAAAGCGTCGCGCTCCATTCCGGCGACTTCACCTCGGCGACCTGCTCCGGCATGCCGCGGCCGAACACGTCGCGCTGGAATTGCGGGCGCTCCATGAGCTGCGCCGCGACCTTGCGGAAGGCTTCGAGCCGCTTGAGGCGATTGGCGAGCGCCAGCGCCAGTTCTTCGGCGCTCGGCGTGCCCTCCGGCACCTCCTGATCGGGCAGCAGCAGCCGCGATTTCAGGTAGGCGAGCCAGGCCGCCATGACGAGGTAATCGGCGGCCAGTTCGAGCCGCAATTTCCGCGCCGCATCGATATAGGCGAGATATTGCTCGGCCAGCGCCAGCACGGAGATTTTGGCGAGATCGACCTTCTGCTGGCGCGCCAGCATCAGCAGCAGATCGAGCGGGCCCTCGAAGCCCTCGACATCGACCAGCAGCGCCGGCTCGTCGCTGGCGAGCTCGGCCTGGTCGAGGCTGGTATCGAATTCGGCTTCGCTCATGCGGTGGCGACCTGTTGGGCCTGCGGCCACACCGGCGCAAGCATCTCTTCGAAGGTGCGGCGGCCGGCTTCGGCGTCGAATTCGCTCGGGCGGCCACGCTGCGAAAGCGCAAGCTCGGATCGCTCGGCCGCAGCGCCGGCCAGCACAGGAACGGCCCGCGCCACGTCGCGCATTTCCTCGATCTCGCCGTTGCAATGCAGGACGATGTCGCAGCCGGCCGCGATCGCCGCCTGGCTGCGCTCGAAAATCGAGCCCGAAAGGGCCCCCATCGAGATGTCGTCGCTCATCAACAGGCCTCGAAACCCGCAAAAACCGCGAATCACATCGCGCACCATTGTGGCCGAAGTCGTGGCCGGATGCGTGGGGTCGATCGCAGAAAACACAACATGCGCGGTCATGCCGAGCGGCATCCCGCCGAGCGGCCGAAACGCCGCGAAATCCGTGGCTTGCAGGGTGTCCCAATCGGCCTCCACGACCGGCAGGCTCTGGTGGCTGTCCGCCGTCGCCCGCCCATGGCCGGGAATGTGCTTCAGCACCGGCAGCACGCCGCCATTCAACAGGCCGCGCGCCACCGCGCCGGCAATGGCAGCCACCTTGTCTGGACGTTCGCCGTAGGCGCGGTCGCCGATCACCTTGTCATGGCCTTCGACCGGCACATCGGCGAGCGGAAGACAATCCACGTCGATGCCCAGCGCATGCAGGTCGTGGGCGATGAGCCGGGCGCCGAGGCGCGCCGCCGCGAGACCGGCCGCGGGATCGCGATCGTAGAGTTTGCCGTAGGCCGCGCCGGGCGGATAAGGCGGCCAATGCGGCTGGCCAAGCCGTTGCACCCGTCCGCCCTCCTGATCGACCAGGACAGGCGCTTCGCGGCCCAAAGCAGAACGACATGCACTAACCAGCTCAGTGACTTGCGCCGGCGTGCTGATGTTTCGCTTGAAGAGAATGAGGCCCCACGGATTGGTCTCGCGAAGAAACGCGCGCTCCTCGGCGGTCAGCTCCGTGCCAGCCAGTCCGGTAATGAAAGCGCGTGCCGCCATCGGCGCCGCTTAGCTCGCGACTCCGGCTAAGGTCAAGCGAACGCTGGCTAATTTTTCTGGATGATACAGGCGCCGCCAGCCGCTTTCAGGCTGTTGCAGAGCGCGAGCGCATCGGCGCCGTTCGAGAACGGCACCAGGGCGCGATAAAACGTGCCCTTGTCGCCGAGATCGGCGCGGCGGATCACCGGCGGATGGCCGCCAAGCTGGCCGGGGAATTTGGCCTGGAGCGCGCGATAGGCGCTTTGCGCCTCCGCCTCACTACGCTGCGAGGTGACCTGCACGCCATAGGCTGCGGACGCCGGCGCCACCGCTTCCGGCGCTGCGCGAGGCGGCGCGGATGCTGTGCGGACCGGCGGCTCGGACCGCGCAGGCGTCTCGGGATTAAGCGATAGCGGAGCGTTGCGGGACGGCGCCGATCGCGCCGGCGCGGGTCGCGGCGCGGCCTCTTCCGCATCCGCTGTTGCAACCGGCGGCGCGCTTGCCACGCGTTGCGGAGGCGCAGCCGGCGTTGGCATCGCTTGCTGCGCAGGCCCGTGGCGCGCGTCGGTGTCGGTATGGCCGACTCTCCAACGGTGCCGTCGGGCTTGATCGCAATGGTACGAATTTTCTTCGGCTCGGCGGCGCCGCTTTGCATCGGCGCGACCTGCGGCATGGCCGCGGCCTGCTGCGCGACAGACGGCACCGGGAATGCCGATGGCTGCGGACGCTCCATCGGCTGTTCTTCGCGCGACACCAGCTTCTCGCCGGCGCTGCGCTCGCCGACGCGGTCATTGAATTGCTTGCTGCCCGAGGGCTCCGACCGGTTTGGCGGCACGACCTTGCTCGGACCGGCATCGGCCGCAATGACCGGCGGCGGCTTCGAGCCGGACGAGCCGAACAGCGCGCGATAGCCGAACGCGCCCGCGGTGCCGACCACGGCCAGCATCACGACACAGCGCGATCACGACTATGCCCAGCCGGCTGCGGCGCGGCGGCACGTCGTCATACGCTCGTCGCGACGATGCGCCCTGCCCGCTGTCGTAGGAATAGCCGGCCGTCGTCGCGGATAATTTTGATCGAAGCTCGGCGCGGCGGCTGCTCGTAGCCAGGCTGCGGCTGCGCGTAGGTGCCGCTGCAGTCGCCGTGCACGCCCTGCTCGTAACCCGGCACAGGAGGCGCCGTCGGGGCGGCTTGCCGCCGCGTCCCATGGCGGCGCGGCAGGCGCTTGCTTCGGCTGCTGTTGCTGCGCGCGGCCGAATTCCGCGAACGGATCGTTCTGTCCGATCAGACGCGCAAGCTCGGCGAGCGGATCATTGTTCGACGCCGGCGCGTGGCGCGCCACGGCCGTAACGATCTCCGCCAAACGGTCGCTGATAATTGTCGTCGGCCATCTGTCCCCGTCGGCGCCAAGCTGCGCCCCGTTCTTACAGCGAACGGCAATACGCAGACGAGCCCCGCCCTATCTCATTTCCGCCGGCGCTCCGACTCCGAGCACTGCAAGCCCGGAGGCGATCACGCTGCCTATCCCCTGAACGAGAGCAAGACGCGCCGCGGTAATCTCTGGATCATTCTGGATAATGAAGCGTAAATGAGGCAAGTCTTTTCCGCGGTTCCACTGGGCGTGGAATTCGCTCGCAAGGTCATAAAGATAGAAGGCTAGGCGGTGCGGTTCATGGGCCAGGGCCGCACCTTCGATCATGCGGGGGTAAAGCGCGAGCCGCCGCATGATCGAAAGTTCCCCGGCGTCGCCGAGTCGCGATAGTTCCGCTTTGGCCAGCCAGGCAACGCGGGCGCCGCTCCTCGGCCGGCACGTCCGGGAATTCCTCGCGGGCATTGCGGAAGATCGATTGCGCGCGGGCGTGCGCGTACTGGACGTAGAACACCGGATTGTCGCGCGACTGCTCGATCACCTTGGCGAGGTCGAAATCGAGCAGCGCGTCGTTCTTGCGATAGAGCATCATGAAGCGCACCGCGTCGACGCCGACTTCGTCCACCACTTCGCGCAATGTGACGAAATCGCCCGAACGTTTTGACATCTTCACCGGCTCGCCGGCGCGCAGCAGCTTCACGAGCTGCACGATCTTGACGTCGAGCTCGGCCCTGCCGCCGCTGACACGGCTTTCACCGCGGCCTGCATGCGCTTGATATAGCCGCCGTGATCGGCGCCCCAGACGTCGATCATGTTGCGGAAGCCGCGGTCGAATTTGGAGCTTGTGATAGGCGATGTCGGACGCGAAATAGGTGTAGCTGCCGTCGGATTTCTTCAGCGGCCGGTCGACGTCGTCGCCGAAATCGGTGGACCGGAACAGCGTTTGCTCGCGGTCTTCCCAATCCTCGACCGGCGCGCCCTTCGGCGGCGGCAGGCGGCCCTCATAGACCTCGCCGCGCCTCGCGCAGCATTCGATGGTCGCGCCGACCTGGTCCTGCTGCCCTCGATCAGCGAGCGCTCCGAGAAGAACACGTCGTGCCGGACATTGAGCGCGGCGAGATCCTCGCGGATCATGTCCATCATCATCGCGATCGCCTTGTCGCGCACGATCGGCAGCCATTCGGCTTCCGGCTTGCTCTTCAGCGAAGCGCCATATCTCGTCGGCAAGCGCCTCGCCGACCGGCTTGAGATAATCGCCGGGATAAAGCCCTTCCGGAATCGCGCCGATGTTTTCGCCGAGCGCCTCGCGATAGCGCAGGAACGCCGAGCGGGCGAGCACGTCGACCTGCGCGCCGGCATCGTTGATGTAATACTCGCGCGTGACCTCGAAGCCGGTGAAGCCGAGCAGATTGGCAAGCGCATCGCCGAACACCGCGCCGCGGCAATGGCCGACATGCATCGGCCCGGTCGGATTGGCCGAGACGTATTCGACGTTCACCTTCTGCCGACTTGCCGATGTTGCTGGGCCGTAACGCCGCCCTGCGCCAGCACGTCGCGCAGTTCGTCGGTCCAGGCCGCCGGCTTCAGCGTCATATTGATGAAGCCGGGGCCCGCCACATCGACCTTGTCGATCAGCGGATCCGCGCGAAGCCTGGCCGCAATCGCATCGGCAAGCTCGCGCGGCTTCTTGCCGGCGTCCTTGGCCAGCACCATCGCGGCGTTGGTGGCCATGTCGCCATGGCTCGGATCGCGCGGCGG
The DNA here is from genome assembly GCA_963788805.1 of uncultured Alphaproteobacteria bacterium. Taxonomy (GTDB): domain Bacteria; phylum Pseudomonadota; class Alphaproteobacteria; order Rhizobiales; family Xanthobacteraceae; genus Pseudolabrys. The sequence goes on along the minus strand of CAWBHU010000007.1, from coordinate 26,404 downwards.
CTCAACGACAACGCGCGATTGATCGGCCGCGGCTGTTGAGCACTTGCGCGTTCACCGCGCGCACGCGGTCGAGCATTTCGGCAAAGATATTCTTGGACATTCGCGCTGCGGGCTAACTTATCCCGGTAAGCAAGTCAAAACTCCCCTCAAACGAGCTCAGGAGTCGCTTTGAAAAACCTGGCGTGCTCGATCAGCGCATAGCGGTCGGTCATGCCGGCGACATAGTCCGCGACGCGGCGGGCGCGCGAATGCTGATCGGCGTCGAGGCCGTCGCGCCATTCCGGCGGCATGTCGGACGGCGATTTGACGTAGTGGCCGAACAGGTCCTTGAGCACGGCTTCCGCCTCCGACATGACGCGCTTGACCCGGTCGTGGCGATACATCCGCCCGAACAGGAAGGCCTTGATCGCTTTGTCGGCTTTTTCCATCGCCGGCGAGAACGCCACCACCGGGCCCGCCGCCACGCGGATATCGTCGGCAGATCGCGGCGAAAGGTCCGTGATGCGCCGTTCCGTCTCGCCAATCACGTCGACGATCATCTGGGTAATCAGCCGGCGCACCACTTCGTGTCCACGCCGGACCTTATCAAGGCCGGGCGCCGCCCCGTCGATCTCGCGCAGAATATCGGCCAGCAGCGGCAAATCCTTCATCTCATCAATCGCGAACAGGCCGGCGCGCAGCCCATCGTCGATGTCATGGGCGTCATAGGCGATATCGTCCGAGAGCGCGGCGACCTGCGCTTCGGCGCTGGCGTAGCTCCACAGCTCCAGGTCCTGCTGCTTTGAGTAGGCCAGGATCGGTTCGGGCACTCCCCGCTCGCTGTAACGGCCGACCGGCTTCCCGCCGCGATCGGTCAACGGCCCGTTGTGCTTCACCAGCCCTTCCAGCGTTTCCCAGGTCAGGTTGAGGCCGTTGAAGGCCGGATAACGCCGCTCCAGCGCGGTAACGATCCGCAGCGCCTGCGCGTTGTGATCGAAGCCGCCGTGCGAGACGAGGCACTCGTCAAGCGCGCGCTCGCCGGCATGGCCGAATGGCGGATGGCCAAGGTCGTGCGCGAGGGCGAGGCATTCCGCGAGGTCCTCATCGAGGCGAAGCGCCCGCGCCAGCGAGCGGGCAATCTGCGCAACTTCGAGCGTGTGGGTGAGCCGGGTGCGGTAATGGTCGCCCTCGTGGAACACGAACACCTGCGTCTTGTATGCCAGGCGGCGAAACGCGGTCGAATGGATGATGCGGTCGCAGTCGCGGCGAAAGTCGCTCCGCGTCGGGCTGGGCGGCTCGGCAACCAGCCGGCCACGGCTTTGCGCCGGGCTGGACGCGAAGACAGCGCGCTCAAGCGCCATATCTTAAGGCCTTTCCGCGGAATTGACCTTGCGGGTGGGCGCACTTAACTATCAGGCAAGCCTTATGCCAATAGACAAGACACCATGAACGAGACCGTCACAGTGAGCCCACGCGCCGCACGGCGCATCGGCGACATTCTCAAAGGCGAACCGCCGGGCAGCATGTTGCGCGTTTCGGTGGAAGGCGGCGGCTGCTCGGGATTCCAGTACAAGTTCGACATCGAACGTTCCCAGGCAGACGACGATCTCGTCATCAGCCGCGACGGCGTGACGGTTCTGGTCGACGCGATTTCAGTGAATTACATGAAGGGCTCCGAGATCGATTTCGTGGACGATCTCATCGGCGCATCGTTCAAGGTCAAAAACCCGAAGGCCACCGCGGCCTGCGGCTGCGGCACCAGCTTCTCGCTCTGATCGACAGAATTACTCCGCGGCCACGGCCGGCGGCGCATGCGGCACGTCTTCCGGCGGACGGTCGAGGCTGCGCTTGATGCGGCGGTCGATACGGTCGAGGTAAACGTAAACCACCGGCGTGATGAAGAGAGTCAGGAGCTGCGAGAGCATGAGGCCGCCGACCACGGCGACGCCGAGCGGCTGACGCAACTCCGCGCCGGCACCGGTGCCGAGCGCGATCGGCAGCGTGCCGAAGATCGCGGCGAAGGTCGTCATCATGATCGGGCCGGAAGCGCAGCACGGCCGCCTCGCGGATTGCCGCCTCGGCGGACAGACCGACCCGCCGCCGCTCGATTGCGAAGTCGATCATCATGATCGCGTTCTTCTTGACGATGCCGACCAGCATGATGATGCCGATCATCGCGATCACCGACAAATCCATGCCGAACAGCATCAGAGTCAGAATGGCGCCGATGCCCGCCGACGGCAGGCCGGAGATGATCGTGATCGGATGGATGAAGCTCTCGTAGAGAATGCCGAGCACGATGTAGGCCGCGAACACCGCCGCAAGGAGCAACAACCCCTGCCCGCGCAACGAGTCCTGGAACACCTGCGCGGTGCCCTGGAATCCGGTGGTGATGGTCGCCGGCAATCCTTCGGTGCGCTCAAGCTCCGTGATCGCATCGACGGCCTGGCCGAGCGAGAAGCCCGGCGAAAGGTTGAACGATATCGTGGTGGCAGGCGACTGGCCCTGATGGTTCACGACCAGCGGTCCGACAGTGGAAACGAACCGGGTCACCGCCCCCAACGGCACCACGGTGCCGTTCGATGTCTTCACGTGAACGCGATTGAGATCGTTGACCTCGTCCCGGTACTCCGGAAGCGTTTCGAGGATGACCTGATAGTCGTTCGCCGGGGTGTAGATCGTCGCGACCTGGCGTGATCCGAAGGCGTTGTAGAGCTCCTGACGGACTTGATCGATGCTGACGCCGTAGACGGCCGCTTTCTCGCGATCGATCTCGACGACGACTTGCGGATTCTTGACATAGAGATCGGTGTTGACGTCGAGCAGGCCGTTGATCTTGGCGACCTTGTCGCGCAGCTCCGGCGTGATGCGGTAGAGCGTCTCGGTGTCGTTTGATTGCAGCGTGTACTGGTACTGACCCTTGGCCAGCCGGCCGCCCAGATTGATGTTCTGGATCGGCTGGAAAAAGATCTGCATGCCCGGAACGACGTTCGCGCTCTGGCGCAGCCGGCCGAGCACGACGCGCAGTTCGCCCCGCTCCTTCTTCGGCTTGAGCGCGATCAGCATGCGGCCGGAATTGCCGACCGTATTGGGGCCGCCGGTGCCGACCGTGGAGTTGACGTAAGAAACCGCGGGATCGCTGCGCACAAGGTCGGCGACCTTGCGTTGCCGCTCGGCCATCGCCGGGAATGAGATGTCGGTTGCACCTTCGGTGATGCCGAGCACGTAGCCGGTATCTTCCTGCGGGAAGAAGCCTTTCGGCGCGACAACATAGAGCCAGATCGTGCCGATGAAGGTGGCCAGCGTGACGGCCACCATGATCGGCTTGTGGCGAAGCACGACATCGAGTGTCCGCTCGTAGGCGGCGAGCATCGCGGCAAAAAGCCGTTCGAATGCGCGCAGGACGATGTTTTCCTTCTTGTGCGGATCGTGGGCGCGCAGCACGCGGGCGCACAGCATGGGCGTGAGGGTAAGCGAGACGAAACCGGAAATGATGATCGCCATCGAGATGGTGACCGCGAATTCGCGGAACACGCGGCCCACCATGCCGCCCATCAAGAGAACCGGAATGAAGACGGCGATCAGCGAGAAGGTGATCGATACGATGGTAAAGCCGATCTCGCGCGAACCTTTCAGCGCCGCCTCGAACGGCCGCATCCCGCCTTCGACGTGACGGACGATGTTCTCCAGCATGACGATGGCGTCGTCGACCACGAAGCCCACCGAGAGCGTCAGCGCCAGCAAGGTCATGTTGTTGATGGAGAAGCCAAAGGCGTACATCACCGCGCAGGTGCCGATCAGTGACACCGGCACGGCGAGCGCCGGGATGATCGTCGCCGACACTTTGCGCAGGAACAGGAAGATCACCATGATGACCAGCGAAATGGCGATCGCCAGCGTTTCCTGGACGTCGAATACCGCGTCACGGATCGAGAGCGAGCGGTCGAGCAGCGGCGCGACGTCGATCGACGCAGGCACCTGAGCGCGAAGCTGCGGCAGCTTGGCCCGCACCGCGTCGACCACCTCGACCGTGTTGGCGTTAGGCTGCTTCTGGATCGAGAGAACGATGGCGCGGGCGTCGTTGTACCAGGTGGCGACCCTGTCGTTTTCGACGCTGTCGATGACCCGGGCGATCTCGTTGAGCTTGACCGGCGAGCCATTGCGGTAAGCGACGATGACGTCGCGATATTCGGCCGCGTGGGTGATCGCGCTGGTCGCGAGCAAGGTGATGTTCTGGCGCTCGCCGGTGATCGCCCCGACCGGAGCGCTGGAATTGGTCTTGGCGACGACGTCGCGGATCTCGTTCAGCGAGACGTTGCGCGAGGCCGCCGCGACCGGATCGACCTGGACCCGCACCGCAAAGCGTTGCGCGCCGAACACCGACACCTGCGCGACGCCCGACAGCTGCGAGAAGGTCGGCGCCAGGATGGTTTCGGCATATTCGTTCAGCGTCGAGAGCGGCAGCGTATCGGACCGCAAGCTCACGAAGATGACGGCAAAATCGCCCGGATTGACCTTGCGGAACGAGGGCGGCGTCGTCATTTCGACCGGAAGCCGCCGTGCCGCGGTGGCGAGCGCGGTCTGCACGTCGAGCGCCGCGCCGTCGATATCGCGGGCAAGGTCGAACTGAACGATGATGCGCGTTGCGCCGAGCGCCGACGACGACGTCATCGACGAAATGCCGGCGATGGTGGAAAGCTGCCGTTCGATCGGCGCCGCGACCGACGCCGCCATCGTCTCCGGGCTCGCGCCCGGCAGTGTCGCGGTGATCTCGATGGTCGGGAAGTCGACCGACGGGCAGCGCCGCGACCGGAAGCAGACGATAGGCGAAGGCGCCGAACACGATCAGCGACGCCATCAACAGCGACGTCAGAACCGGGCGTTGGATGCAGACTTCAGAGATGTTCACGGGCTAGCTTCCCGCCTGCCTTGGGCTGCGCGGATTGATGCGGGTACCGCTCGACAACAGCAGATGGCCGTCGGTGACGACGGTCTCGCCGCCGTTGAGGCCCTTGGAAATGACGGACTGATTGTCGACCGTGCGCTCGACCGTGACCTGCTGGACCTTGGCGCGGCCATTTTCGACCACGAACACGTAATTGCCGGTCTGGCTGATCTGCACCGCCGGGGCCGGAACGACGACCGCATCTTCCGTCCGCAGTGTGATGTCCACGGTCACCAGCGTGCCGGGCCACAGCGTCTCGTCAGTGTTCGGCATCGTCGCGCGCACCATCGCCATGCCGGTCGCCGCGTCGACGCTGTTCTCGATCATCGTCACCTGCCCTTCCGCGTGCTTGCTGTTGCCGGGAAGAACGGCGCGCACCGTGGCGGTTTCAGCCGCCAGCGCCTGACGAATATCGAACAGGTTCTTCTGAGGGACGGTGAAGCTCACATAGACCGGAGCGAGCTGAATGATGGTCGCCATCGGCTGCGTGTCGGCCTGGCGCACGAAGTTGCCGGCCTTCACATTCGCCATGCTGATCCGGCCGGAAATCGGCGCGCGGATCTCGCAGAAACCGAGCTGCACCTTGAGATTTTCGAGCTGCGCGCGGTTCGACTCCGCGGTGGCGCGCGAGATGTTGACCTGGGTCTGCGCATTATTGAGCGTGACGACCGGTGTCGCATTGCGTTGCGTGAGCTCGGTATAGCGCTCGACGTCGCGTTGGGCCTGCTCAAACTGCGCCTGGGCGCCGTCGATCACGGCCTGCGTCTTCTTCATTTCCGCCTCGACCTGGCGGCAATCGAGCCGGAACAGCAGGTCGCCCTGCTTCACATGAGCGCCATCGCTGAAATGGACGTTGGTAATCGCCGTATCGACGCGCGGCTTGATCGCGACGCTCGCAATCGGCGTCACCGTTCCGAGGGAATCGAGCTTGACCGGTACCTTCTGGCGCTCAGCCTTGGCGATCTCGACCGGAACCGCCCGCTCAGCCTGCGCGCGGCCGGTGGCCGCCCCGTCACCGGTGAAGAAACCCCGTCCAAATAACGCTGCTGCGATCAGGACGATCGCCCCAGCCCCCAATAGCCAGGTTCGCTTGCTCATTGCCCAAATGTCGGCCCGGACCGTCGATCCCCCACCCGGGCGCTCCCTCTGTTCGCGACTGCCGCTTTATCTTGGCCGCGACGCGCGGCTTCTAGCATATAAACGCCGCACGGGGCATATCCCTGCGCCCTGGTTTCCCGGAATTTGGCACGTTTTCCGCCGTTTGAGCCGTTAACCCATGCGAATAGCGACCTGGAACGTCAATTCCGTCAGGCAGCGCCTCGATAGCGTCGTGGCCTGGCTTGGCGAGCGCCAGCCCGACGTCGTCTGCCTCCAGGAGATCAAATGCGAGACCAACGCCTTCCCGCGCGAGCCGTTTGAGGCGCTTGGCTACAACGTCGCGGTCCACGGCCAGAAGACCTTCAACGGCGTGGCCCTGCTGTCGAAGTACAAGTTCGATGAGGTCGCGCCCGGCTTGGGTGGCGACGAGGCGGATGTGCAGGCCCGGTTCCTGGAAGCCTGCATCTCGACCAAGACCGGGTCGATGCGGGTGATCTGTCTCTACCTGCCGAATGGCAACCCGCCGGCTTCGGAGAAATACACCTACAAGCTGGGCTGGATGGACCGCCTGATCGCGTTCTCGCGTGAACGGCTCAAGCTCGAAGAGCCCGTGCTGCTGTGCGGCGATTTCAACGTCATTCCGGCGCCGATCGACGCCAGGCGGCCGCAGGCCTGGGTCAATGATGCATTGTTTCTGCCGGCCACCCGCGAGAAGTACCGCTCCTTGATCGATCTCGGGCTGTCCGATGCGTTGCGGACCGTTTCGGATGCCGGCGACCTCTACACGTTCTGGGATTACACCGCGGGCGCCTGGCAGAAAAACGACGGAATCCGCATCGACCATATCTTGATGTCGCCGCAGGCAACCGACCGTCTCGTCACTGCGGGCATCGATAAGCACGTGCGCGGCTGGGAAAAGCCGTCCGATCACGTGCCGTTCTATGTGGACCTCGATATCGAGCCGCGCTGACGCAAACCGGCGCTTGTAGCGTATCACCTACGCCAACGCAGAATGCCTCTTCATCGCAGCGGCGCCATAAGCCGCGCCATGAGGGGAAACGTGAAGGAGCAGGCCGCGCGAGAGGCGGACCGCAGCGCATGCGGGTGCCGCAGCTCCTGCACAAATGCCGGAGGAGATTGAAGGCCGCTCGCTGACCGGCGCGGTGCGGATGTGCTTTGCGATTGCCGGCATTGTCGCGTGCCTGCTGGCCGTCAATCAGCTTCTCAATCTTCATCTCTTTATCGGCGTCGTCTTCATCGACAACCGCTACCTTTACATTCTGGCGGCAACGCTATTCCCGCTCATCTTCATCGTTTTCCCGATCCGCAAGACCGACGCTACATGCGACGCCCTGGTACGACTGGCTGCTCGCCTGTCGCGTTTGCGGCACTCGATCTGGTTCGCCTTCGCCGCCGATCGCATCCTCGAGCGAAGGCTGGGAATATGGCGCGCCGCTCACGGCCAAATTCTCGTCGCGGCATGCTGTGGCTGCTGATCCTCGAAGGCGCTGCGCCGCACCAGCGGCCTGCCGATGACGCTGATCGTCGCGATCGTGTCGCTCTATCCGGTCGTCGCCGACAGGATCCCGAACCCGCTCAAGGGCAATCCGCAGGAATTCGCTGACGACACGCTCGCCTATCACATCACCAGCGCGGAAAGCCGCCTTCGGCATCCCGATGCGCGCCTTCGCGCGAGATCGTGGTCGGCTTCATCGTGTTCGGCGTCGGCGCTGAACCACACCGGCGGCGGCAAGCTTCTTCAACGACCTCGCCTTTGCGCTGGTCGGCCGCTGGCGCGGCGGCGCGGCGCAGGTCGGCGATCATCTCCAGCGCGCTTGCAGGGCTCGATCAGCGGCAGCGTGATCTCCAACGTGATCAGCTCCGGCGTCGTCACCATCCCGGCGATGAAGCGCACCGGCTTCCGCGCCGACTATGCCGGCGGCGTCGAGGCTGTCGCCTCGACCGGCGCCGTGCTGATGCCGCCGGTGATGGGCTCGACCGCGTTTGTCATGGCGTCGTTCCTCGGCAAGTCCTATGGCGAGATCGCGCTCGCGGCGACGGTGCCGGCGCTGCTGTTCTATTTCGCGCTGGTCGTGCAGATCGACGCCTATTCGGCGCGCCGCGGCCTGCCCGGCATGCAGCGCGCAGCGAACTGCCGCGGCTGCGCGCCGTCATGCGCGAGGGCTGGTTCTACATTCCGGTCTTCGTCGCTGCTCGTCGTCCTGCATGGTGTACCTGCAGCAGGAGGCGATGGCGCCGTTCTACGCGACCGCGCTGCTGCTTGTGATCAACCAGTTCCTGCCGCAACACCGCATGAGCTGGTCGCGGCTTGCGTCGATCTCGCTGCGGCGGTCGGCCGCGGCCTGGCCGAGCTCGCCGCGCATCCTGCTCGGCGTCGGCTTCATCATCGGCGCGCTCTCGGTGACCGGGCTTGCCGGCACGCTCGCCAACGACCTCGTCTATCTCGCCGGCGACGCGCCGCTCGTGCTGCTGCTCATGGGCGCGCTCACCAGCTTCATCTTCGGCATGGGGATGACGGTCACCGCCTGCTACATCTTCCTCGCCATCGTGCTGGCGCCGCCGCTGATCAAGGCGGGGCTCGATCCGCTCGCGGTCCACCTCTTCATCATGTACTGGGGCATGGTCTCGTTCATCACGCCGCCGGTCGCGCTCGCGACATTCGCCGCAGCACCGCTCGCCGGCGTCTCGGCCAGATGCGGATCGGCGTTCAGTCGGTGCGGCTCGGCACCGCGATCTATCTGGTTCCGTTCTGCTTCGTGTTGAATCCCGGCACTGCTCCTGAAGGGCGACCCCGGCACCGTCGTTCTCAATGTGAGCCTCGCCTTCATCGGCATCGTCATCATCGCGGCCGCATTGCAGGGCTACGTGCTGGGGATCGGGAATATCGCCCGCCATGCCGGCGGCTGGCTGGCGCGCGCGGCTATTGGTCTGCGGCGGTTTCCTGCTGGCGGCGCCGTCGCCGCGCCTCACCGGTTTGCCATGCTTCGGCCAATATCGCGATAGGGTTTATACTCTGCCTGGGTGGCCTGCTTTCGATTTTTGCTTTCGCGCGCATCAGCTCAAAAAAGCAGGGAGGATTCTGCCATGAGATGGTCCGTGACACGCAGGGCTGCGCTGCTTGCCGCTGCTGCCACTTTCGCACTACCGGGCATCGGCTTTGCTCAAGTGAAGTTGCCGGAAACTCTGGCCTGGACCGCCTATGACGTCGGCTCCGGCGGCTACAACCAGGCGGTCGCGATCGGCAACGCGCTCAAGAACAAGTACGGCGTCAACCTGCGCGTCCTGCCGGGCAAGAACGACGTCTCGCGCAATATTCCGCTGCGCGACGGCAAGGTGCCGTTCTCGGCGAACGGCGTCGGCGGCAGCTATCTCGCGCAGGAAGGCCTGTACGAATTCGGCGCGCGCGATTGGGGCCCGCAGCCGGTGCGCTCGCTGCTGCTGAACAATTCCGACGCGCTGCTGACGATCGTCACGGCGAAAGACGCCAACATCGTCACCGCGAAAGACTTCAAGGGCAAACGCGTGGCCTGGGTGGTCGGCGCGCCCTCGCTCAACCAGAACATCACGGCGCTGCTCGCTTTCGCCAATCTGACCTGGAACGACGTGCAGAAGGTCGAGTTCGGCGGCTTCGGCCAGGCGATGGACGGCATCGTCAACAACCAGGTCGATGCGGCATTCTCATCGACGATCTCCGGCCAGGCCTACAAGATCGCATCGTCGCCGCGCGGCATCCGCTATCCGACCTTTGCCGCACAACGACAAGGAAGGCTGGGCGCGGGTGAACAAGATCGCGCCGTTCTTCGTGCCGGCCTATGGCACCGAAGGCGCCGAGCTCTCGCCACGAGACAAGGCGGAAGCCGCGACCTATCCCTACCCGGTGCTGATGGGCATGAAGTCGACCGACACCGACCTCGTCTACAACATGACCAAGGCGATGGTTGAGACGTTCAACGACTACAAGGACGGCGCGCCGGGCAATGTGGGCTGGGACATCAAGCGGCAAGTGTTCGCCTGGGCGATCCCGGTGCACGACGGCGCGATCAAGTACTTCAAGGAGATCGGCGTCTGGACCGCCGAGCACCACAAGCACAATGACGCGCTGATCAAGCGGCAGGACGTGCTCGCGGCGGCGTGGACCGCCTACAAGGCGAAGGCGTCGTCGGACGACGATGAGTTCGTCAAAGGCTGGATGGAGGCGCGTGCCGAAGCGCTGACAAAAGCGGGAATGGAGCCGGTCGTCACCGCCTGGTGACGGCCGCTACTCGCGGCGAGGCCCGATCCACCGCTGCAACATGACGAGCGCCATTGCGCGCTCGTCATCGCTCGCCTGTGCGATAGCCGAGTCATAGAGCTTGGTGATCCAGGCCTGATCGGCGGCGGACAGATCCTTGTTGTCCTTGGCAAGCGTGAGCCACATCAGGCCGCGCGCCGCTTGCCGCGGCACAGCCTCGCCTGAGAACAGCATCGCGCCGAGCAAGGCCTGCGCCTGGTTCTGGCCCTTGTGGGCCGAGAGCCCGAGCCAGCGCACCGCCTGCTTGGGATCCTTCGGCGCGCCGACGCCGTCCATATAAAGCCGGCCGAGATAATACTGCGCTTCGGGATCGCCGAAGTAGGACGCCGCATAGGAGAACATCTGCCGGGCGCGTTCGGGATCGCGCTTCACGTCGGTCAATTCGGAATGCCGTCGAGATAATAGTGGCCGAGCGCGACGAAGGCGTTGGCCACGAAGCGCGCCTGCGGCGTGCCGGGGCTGTCATCGGCGTGGCCGTCGGCGATGCGGCGGAAATATTCGAAGGCGCGCAGATCGTTGCGGATGACGCCCTCGCCTTCCGCATACATGCGGCCGAGCTTCCACTGCGCCATGGCGTGGCCGTTCTGCGCGGCATATTCGAGCGAGACGACCGCCTTGGCGGTTTCGCCGGTCTTCAGCGCCTGCGTGCCGTAGCGGAACGCTTCCATCGGCGTGCGGCTGTCAGTGGTGGTCTTGCCGTCAAAGCCAAAGGCCGGCGACGCCGCAATGGCGGCGGCAAGCACGACGAACTGTGCGAGCCGGCTAGATGTCCGCATAGCTGACCTTCTCTTTTTCCGCGCCAGGATGCGTGACCGCACCGTTGACCGCCGGGCCCACCTGCTGCGCATATTTCCACAGCGCGCCGGAGCCGTATTCGTGCTCGCGCGGCTTCCAGCTTTTCTTTCGCTCGGCAAGCTCGGCATCGCTGAGCTTCACGTCGATCGTGCCGTTGACGGCATCGATCGAAATCATGTCGCCGTCCTTCAACAGCGCGATCGGGCCGCCGACCGCTGCCTCGGGGCCGACATGGCCGATGCAGAAGCCGCGCGTTGCGCCGGAGAAGCGGCCGTCGGTGATGAGCGCGACCTTGCCGCCCATGCCCTGGCCGTAGAGCGCGGCCGTGGTCGAGAGCATCTCGCGCATGCCGGGACCGCCGCGCGGACCCTCGTAGCGGATGACGAGAACTTCGCCTTCCTTGTATTTCTTGTTCTTCACCGCTTCGAAGCAGGCTTCCTCGCCGTCGAAGCAGCGCGCCGGACCGGAAAATTTCAGCTCGGTCATGCCGGCGACTTTCACGATCGCGCCTTCGGGCGCGAGATTGCCCCTCAGTCCGACGACGCCGCCGGTCGGCGTGAGCGGCTTGTTGGCCGGACGAACGACGTCTGCTGGTCGTTCCATTTCACCGACTTCAGATTTTCGGCAATGGTGCGGCCGGTGACGGTGAGGCAGTCACCATGCAGGAAGCCGTTGTCGAGGAGCGTCTTCATGAGAAGCGGGATGCCGCCAACTTCAAACATGTCTTTGGCGACATAGTGGCCACCCGGTTTCAAATCGGCGACATACGGTGTCTTTTTGAAGATTTCCGCGACGTCGAACAGCGTGAATTCGATGCCCGCTTCGTGCGCGATCGCCGGCAGATGCAACGCGGCGTTGGTCGAGCCGCCGCTCGCGGCAACGACCGCGGCGGCATTCTCCAGCGCCTTGCGGGTGACGATGTCGCGCGGGCGAATGTTCTTGGCGATCAGTTCCACCACCTACTCGCCCGCAGTCATGCAAAAGCGGTCGCGTATCTCGTAGGGCGCGGGTGCGCCCGCCGAGTAAGGCAGCGCCAGCCCGATCGCCTCGGACACTGTCGCCATCGTGTTGGCGGTGAACTGCGCGCCGCAAGCGCCCGCTGACGGACAGGCAACCTGCTCCATCTCGTCAAGATCTTCATCCGAGATCTCGCCGACCGAGTTCTTGCCGACCGCCTCGAACATGTCCTGGACGGTGATGACCTGGCCGCGGAACGAGCCGGGCAGGATCGAGCCGCCGTAGATGAAGATCGACGGCACGTTGAGCCGCACCATCGCCATCATCATTCCGGGCAGCGACTTGTCGCAGCCGGCGAGGCCGACCAGGGCGTCATAGCCGTGGCCGCGCATGGTGAGCTCGACGGAATCCGCGATCACCTCGCGCGAAGGCAGCGACGAGTACATGCCGGCATGGCCCATGGCGATGCCGTCGGTGACGGTGATGGTGCAGAATTCGCGCGGGGTGCCGCCGCCGGCCGCCACGCCCTTCTTCACGGCCTGGGCCTGGCGCATCAGGGCGATGTTGCAGGGGGCAGCTTCGTTCCAGCAGGAGGCGACGCCGACGAACGGCTGGTGGATCTGCGCTTTGGTCAGACCCATCGCGTAATAGTACGAGCGATGCGGTGCGCGGGCCGGGCCTTCCGTCACGTGACGGCTGGGCAGTCTCGACTTCAAACTGGTCTTGGCGTCCATAAACGTCTTGGGCCCCCCGGCCCTACCGCATTTGCCGGGCTTAGCCCGCCCCCGGTCCTGGTTATGGGCGGTGAAATCAAAGCCCGCGCGATTTGCGGAGGCGTCGATTTCGTTGAAGGGTATGGCCAAATCGCGGCGCGGCAGGGATCATTAGCGCGCGAAATTCTAAATGTTCTCCTGCTGTTGCCGGCGCGACACAGCCAAAGACCGACGCGGAATGCCTGCCCTGCCCCGGCTCAAGCGAAGCTTCTTCGCCCGCTCCGTCCATGAGGTGGCGCCCGACCTGATCGGGGCGACGCTGCTGGTTAACGGCGTCGGCGGCCGGATCGTCGAGGTCGAGGCCTATCACCACACCGACCCGGCGGCGCACAGCTATGGCGGGCAGACCGAGCGCAACGCCGTGATGTTCGGGCCGCCGGGCTACGCCTATGTCTACCGGTCCTACGGCATCCACTGGTGCCTGAACTTCGTCTGCGAGGAGGCCGGCTCCGCCAGCGCCGTGCTGATCCGGGCGCTGGAGCCGACCGCCGGCATTGCTGCAATGCGAAGACGGCGCGGCGTGACCGAGACGAGGGACCTGTGCTCCGGGCCGGGCAAGTTGTGTCAGGCGCTCGGCGTGACGCATCAAGCACAACGGCCTGGCGCTCGACCGGGCGCCGTTCGAGTTACGCGCGCGGTCTGGCGAGGCGGATGTCGTCGCCGGCCTGCGGATCGGCATCACCAAGGCGGCCGAGCTGCCGTGGCGCTACGGCGTCAAGGGCTCGCACTTCCTGAGCAAGCCGTTCCGTTAGGCCGCGCCTTTGAGGCGCTCGATCGCCTCGAGGATCTTTTGCTTGCGCGCGACGGCCTCTTCGCGCTTCTCGCGCTCTTCCTCGACGACCTCCTCGGCCGCGTTGGCGACGAATTTCTCGTTCGAGAGCTTGGCATCGAGCGCTTGATGTCGGCTTCGGCCTTCGCCATTTCCTTGTCGAGCCGCGCGCGCTCGGCAGCGATGATCGATCACGCCTTTGAGCGGCAGCGCCGCCACTTCGCCGCGGACGACCAGTTGCACCGAACCCGGCGGCGCTGACGGCAGCGGTCGAAATCTCCGAAACCCGCGCCAGCCGCTTGATGAATTCCGCCCAGCGCTCGGCGCGTGTTGGCGCTTCGCTCGATGCGCCGGCCAGCACCAGCGGGATTTGCGCGGTGAGATTCATCTCGGCGCGCACCGAGCGGATCGCGGTGACGAGATCGATCACCCAGCCGATCTCGGCTTCGGCCTTGTCGTCCTCGAAGCCTTCAAGCTGTGGCCATGACGCCAGCGCCAGCAGCGCGTTCCGCTTCGGTCCCGGTACAACCGCCCACAGCTCCTCGGTGATGAAAGGCATGAAGGGATGCAGCAGCTTCAGTATTTCATCGAGCGCCCAGGCCGCCATGGCGCGGGTCTCGTCCTTTGCCGCGCCGTCCGGCCCGGTCAGCAAAGGCTTCGACAGCTCGACATACCAGTCGCAATAGACATTCCAGACGAAACGATAGGCGGCGCCCGCGGCTTCGTTGAAACGATAGTCCTCGATCGCCTGGGTGACTTCGCGCACCGCTTTCTGCGTCTCATGCGCGATCCAGCGGTTGAGCGTTTCCTTTGCAGATTTCGGATCGAAGCCCGTCGACCCTGCCCGCGCCGTTGAATTCGACAAAGCGCGCCGCATTCCAAAGCTTGGTCGCGAAATTGCGGTTGCTTCTCGACATGCTGGGGCGCGAGCTTGATGTCGTGACCGAGCGCGGCGTCCGCGCGCCAGCGTGAAGCGCAGCGCGTCGGCGCCGTATTCGTCGATGATGCCGAGCGGGTCGACGACGTTGCCCTTCGACTTCGACATCTTGGCGCCGGAGGCGTCGCGCACCAGCCGGTGGATGTAGACGTCGTGGAACGGGATCTCCTTCATGAAATGGAGACCCATCATCATCATGCGGGCGACCCAGAAGAAGATGATGTCGAAGCCGGTGACCAGCACCGAGGTCGGATAGAAGCGCTTCAGCTCCGGCGTCTTGTCCGGCCAGCCGAGCGTCGAGAACGGCCACAGCGCCGACGAGAACCAGGTGTCGAGCACGTCCTCGTCGCGCGTGATCTTGGTCGCCTTGCCGTAATGCTTGTCGGCTTCGGCTTGCGCCTCGGCTTCGCTCGAGCGCGACGAACACCTTGCCGTCCGGCCCGTACCACGCCGGAATCTGATGGCCCCACCACAGCTGGCGCGAGATGCACCAGGGCTGGATGTTTTCCATCCAGTCGAAATAGGTGTTCTCCCAGTTCTTCGGGACGAACTTGGTCTTGCCGTCGCGCACCGCCGCGATCGCCGGCTTCGCCAGCGTCTTGGCGTTCGACGTACCACTGGTCGGTCAGGAACGGCTCGATCACCACATTCGAGCGGTCGCCATGCGGCACCACGTGGGTGTGCGGCTCGATCTTCTCGACCAGGCCTTTCTCTTCCAGCCGCGCGACGATCTGCTTGCGCGCGGCAAAGCGGTCGACGCCTTCGCAGCTTCTTGCGTCTCGGCGAAGATCGGTCGACCGCCCTGCCCGGCAGAAACGCTCATCGTCAGCAAACGTGATCTTGCCTTCGATCGGTCAAGCATATTGACCTGCGGCAGCTCGTGCCGCTTGCCGACCTCGAAGTCGTTGAAGTCGTGCGCCGGCGTGATCTTCACCGCGCCCGAGCCCTTCTCCGGATCGGAATATTCGTCGGCGATGATCGGAATCCGCCGGCCGACCAGCGGCAGGATCGACGTTCTTGCCGATCAGCGCCTTGTAGCGCTCGTCGTCCGGATGCACCGCGACCGCGGTGTCGCCCAGCATCGTCTCCGGCCGCGTCGTCGCGACCACGATGTAAGTCGACGGATCGTTCGGATCGAAAGTCTTGCCTTCGAGCGGATAGCGCAGGTGCCAGAGATGCCCCTTGATCTCGACCTGCATCACTTCGAGATCGGAGATCGCGGTCAGCAGCTTCGGGTCCCAATTGACCAGCCGCTTGTCCTTGTAGATCAGGCCTTCGCGGTAGAGCTGCGACGAACACCTTGAGCACCGCCTTCGACAGCCCCTCGTCCATCGTGAAGCGCTCGCGCGACCAGTCGCATGACGCGCCGAGCCGCTTGAGCTGATTGATGATGGTGCCGCCGGACTCCTCCTTCCATTCCCACACGCGCTTGAGGAAGGCCTCGCGGCCCATCTCGCGGCGGCCGGGCAGCTGCCGCTCCATCAATTGCCGCTCGACCACCATCTGCGTCGCGATGCCGGCATGGTCGGTGCCGGGCTGCCACAGCACGTCCTTGCCGCGCATGCGCTCGAACCGGCACAGGATGTCCTGCAGCGTGTTGTTGAGCGCGTGGCCCATATGCAGCGAGCCGGTGACGTTCGGCGGCGGGATCACGATGGAGTAGGGCTTGGCGCCCGCGCGCTCGGGCCGGCCGGCGCGGAAGGCGCCCGCCTCTTCCCAGGCGGCATAGATGCGGCCCTCAACGTCGGCGGGCTGATATGTCTTTTCGATCGGCATGTTTCGCTTCGATGTATTGCGGGCTAGAAACCCCGCAACCTTTCGAGAGTCAACGTGCCCGCCACCGCCAGCGACCGTTCCGCGACGCGCGCCATCGCGCTGCTCGCATTTGCGGGCTTCGCCAGCCAGTCGATGGTGCGGGTGACCGAACTCGCTGCTGCCGCAGATCGCCACCGATTTCGACATCAGCGTCGGCGCCGCCGCGGTCGCGGTCTGGGCCTATGCGCTGGCGCACGGCTCGGTGCAGCTCATCATCGGGCCGGTCGGCGACCGGTTTGGTAAATATCTCTGCGTCACCGCGGCGGCGGCGGCCGCGACGATCCTGGTTGCCCTGTGCGGCCTGGCGCAGAGCCTGCCGCAACTCATCATTGCGCGGCTCCTGGTCGGCTTTGCCGCCGGCTGGATCATCCCGCTCGGGATGGCCTTTCTCGGCGACGTCATCCCCTACGAGAACCGCCAGCGCGTGCTGGGCCGCTTCCTGGCCGGTCAGGTGTTCGGACAATTGTTCGGACAGGCGGCGGGCGGCGTGCTCGGCGACTGGTTCGGCTGGCGCAATGTGTTCTTCGTGCTGGCCGGCCTGTTCGCGCTCGCCGCAATCGCGCTGGTCGATCGAGTTCGCGCGCAATCCGATCACCCGCGCCGGCCATGCGCTTGCCACCCGCTCGCGCGGCTTCATCACCGATTACAAGACGGTGCTGCGCTCACCCTGGGCGCGCACAATCATTGTGTTCGCGTTCCTGGAAAACGGCTGCACGTTCGGCGCCTTTGCCTATGTCGGCGCCTATCTGCATTTGCGCTTCGGCCTGAGCCTCTCCTTTGTCGGCATTCTGGTCGGCGCATTCGCGATCGGCGGACTGACCTATAGCCTGACGGTCGGCGCCGCTCATTGTCCGGCTCGGACAAATCCGGTTCGCCGCGTTCGGCGGGCTGCTCCTCGCGCTCGGCTTCATCACGCTGGCGCTCACGCCGTATTGGCAGACCACGCCGCTCTCGGTCGCCGCGGTCGGGCTTCGGCTTTTACCTGCTGCACAACACCTTGCAGACCAACATCACCGAGGCCGCGCCGGAAGCGCGCGGCACCGCGGTCGGCATCTTTTCGGCGATGATTTATTTCGGCCAGATGTTCTTCGTCTCGCTCGGCGCCTGGATGTTCGACCGCTATGGCGGCGAACCGGTGTTCATCGCCGCCGGCCTGTTGCTGGCGATGATCGGACTTGTGGTGGCCCGCACGCTGCTCGCGCGCAGGCGTTAGCTCAGCGCAGGAAGTCCGGCGAGATCAGCATCGGCAGCAACAACGACACTTTCGGCCAGACAATCACCAGCGCCAGCACCATGAGCATGGGCACCAGCATGATGCTGGTGTCCTTGATGGCGTCGCGGACACGGATGCCGGCCACCGCGCAGGAGATCATCAGGCACAATCCGTAAGGCGGCGTGACGAGGCCGAAGGCCAGCGACACGATGCCGATCATGGCGAAGTGCACCGGGTCCATCTGCACGGCCTTGGCCAATGGCTCGAGGATCGGCGCGCAGATGATGATGGCGGGGATGGCGTCGAGGAAGCAGCCGACCACCAGAAACACGAAGGCGATGAAGAAGCCGGTCGCCATGAAGCCCATGCCCCAGGCGCTGACACCGGTCAGGATCGCTTCGGGGATTTTGTAGTAGGCAAGCAGCCATCCGAAGGCGCTGGCCGTGCCCACGCAGAACAGCGCGATGCCCGCGAGCTTGGCGGTGTCGAGCAGCGCGGAATAAAGCCCCTTCAGGTCCATCTCGCGATAGACGAACAGCGACAGCACGCCTGCGTACAGCACCGCGATGCAGGCGGACTCGGTTGCCGTGAACCAGCCGAAAATCTTGCCGCCAATGATGATGCCCGGCGTCATCAGCGCAGGGATGGCGATCCAGATCGCGCAGACCAGCGCTCTCCAGGTCTCGCGCGGATAAGTCGGATAGTCCCGCAGCTTGGCGTAGGCGTGCACCGTCGCCATCTGGGCAAACCCGATCAGCAGGCCGGGAATAATGCCGGCGAGAAACAACGCGCCGATCGACACTGTGAGGATGCCGCCCCACACGATCATCAGGATCGATGGCGGGATGATCACCGCGAGCACCGCCGATACGGCGGTGATGGCGACCGAAAAGGAAAGGTCGTAGCCCTCCCTGGTCTGCGCCTCGATGAAGATTTTCGACTGGCTGGCCGCATCGGCGGTCGATGAGCCGGAAATGCCGGCGAAGAAGATCGAGAGCACCACGTTGATCTGCGCAAGCCCGCCGGGCCAGTGGCCGACCATCGCGCGCGACAGTTTGAGCAACCGGTCGGTGGTGCCGCCGACATTCATCAGATTGGCGGTCAGAAGGAAGAACGGCACCGCCAGCAAGATGAAGGAGTTGTACGCGTTGAATGTCTCCTGCATCAAATTCATGGTGTCGAGCCGCGGCTCGATCGCCAGGATCGGCAGGCAGGCCAGCGCGAGCGCAAAGGCGATCGGCACGCGCAGGAACATGAAAAAGAAGAACGAGCCGAACAGAACCAGCGCCGCCATCCCCGACGACAATACCGACCCGGTCACGAAATTCTCCCGGATATGATCCGCAGGTCGTCCAGCACCTGCTCGCCGAGAAAGACGATCCAGGTGAAGCCGGTCACCGGCCAGGCAACGTGAATGAGCCAGAGCGGCAGGTCGGCCAGCTCGGAGGTGCGGTTCCAGGCGAATTTCGTGAATGTTATGCCGGCAAAAACGAATACGCAGGCCATCGCAAGCACGCCGAGACGGCTGAGCAGACGTACCGCCGCGGTGCCGCGCGGCGAAAGCTCCGGCCACAAATCGACTTCGAAATGCGTCGCCTCGCGCACGCCGATCATGGCGCCGAGCATGATCGTCCAGATGAACATGAACCGCGCCATTTCCTCGGTCCAGATGTAGGACGGGATCAATTCGGTGTAGCGCGAGAAGATTTGCAGCGAGACCGGGATGATGAGCAGCCCGACGGTGATCGCCATCAGTCCCGATAGAAACTGCGCATAGAACTGCGTCAGCCGGCGCCACAAGCCGGGCGGCTTCGTTGCAGTGACATCGGTCATGGAGGATCGTTCAGCGAGAGAAATGTTGCGGCCGGGATGTCGCCCCGGCCGCAATCAGGCGATCAGTTCTGCAGCTTCATCGCGTTGATCTTTTGATAGAGCTCGTCCACGCCGATTTCCTTGGCGTAGGCGGCCATCACCGGCTCGACCAGCTTCTCCATCTGCGCACGGTCCTTGAACGGGATGCGCTTGAGTTTGCCCGCCTTCTCCAGCGCTTCGAGCTTGGCTGAATCCTCGGACGACTCGACATCGCGGCCATAGGCGCCGGCTTCCTTGCCTGCCTTGATGACCGCCGCCTGCAGATCGGGCGGCAGAGCTCTTGAACGTCTTGCCGGAGAAGCAGATCGGACGAATCGTGATGGCGTGCTCGGTCATCGCCGAGATTCGGCGCCACCTCGTAGAACTTCATCAACTCCACGCCGGCCGCTTCGTTCTCGCCCGCGCCGATGACGTTGTTCTGGATCGCGTTATAGACTTCGTTGTAGGCGATCACGGTCGGCGCCATGCCGACTGCGGCAAAGGTCCTGCTCCAGATCGGCGCGCCCTGCACGCGGACCTTCAGGCCCTTGATGTCGGCGAGCGAGCCCATCGGCTTGTTGATGAAGATGTTGCGCACGCCGCCGCCGGCGTAGCCGACCAGCATGACATCGGCTTTTTGCGCGATCTCGTCGGCGACCGGCTTGAGCACGTCGGCGTCGAGCACCTTGTTCCAGTGCCCAAGGTTGCTGAACAGGAACGGCGCGTCGATGAACGGCGCGGCCTTCGAGAAGGTCGACATGTGAGCAGGCGATACGATCGCGTAGTCGACCGCTTTGCCCTGCGCCATGTATTCGAAATATTGCTTCTCGAGCCCGAGCGAAGAGTTCTTGTGCAGGACGAAGTTGATCGGCTTGCCGTAATACTTCTTCACCAGCTCTTCGAATTTCACCAGCGACTTGGTGAAGGCATGGTCGTCATTGAACTGGACCGCGCCGTTAAGCGTGATCACCTGCTGCGCATGCGAAGGGGCCGCCGACGCAAACAGCAACAGCGCCGCAAAGGCGGCCGCGAGTTTTTTCATTTAATGGTCCTCCCGGACTGGCAGGCTCTTGCTCGGCCTGTTGCCGGGATGTTAGCCCCGCCTGCCCGGCGTGCCTAGCCAGCGCGGCCGCGGGAAACCCGCTCGATCTCGGCGCGGACCAGCCGCTCGACCAGACCCGGCAGATTGTCGTCCAGCCAGGACTTGAGCATCGGGCGCAGCATTTCCTTCACGAGATCTTCGAGCGTGCGGGCATTGTTGCCCAGCACGGTGTGGGCAAGCGAGCTGAAGGCGGTATCGACCGCCGCCATCGTGGAGTTCGACATCAGCGACCGGTCCGTCGTCTGCGTGAACTGGCGGCGCGCCTCTTCAACCGCACGGATCGGCTCGGGCTCCGGCGGGCGGTCCGAGAACACGACGTCGCTTTCGCCGTCGATGGTGCGGAAGCTCGATGAACGGCTGAGGCGGCGCTGGCGGCATTGCTGCCATCGCCTCGGTGAGATCGAGTACATCGGCGACCGGCTCCGGCTGCGCAGCGACCGGTGGCGGCGCGGGCGCGGCGGCTCGACCGGACGTGGCGGCGCGCGCTCGACGACGGGAGGTGGTGCAGGCGCAGCAACAGGCTCCGGCTTTGGTGGCTTGCCTTCGTCGTCGGCAATGATCCGGCGGATAGAGGCTAAAATCTCCTCCATCGAGGGCTCTTGCGCCTTCGCCGCCTGGCTCATGCCTGTCCCCGTCCGCTATCCCACACACAGCCCGTGCGCGCGCGATTCGCGCAAATCGCAACGTATTGAATCTTATACGCCAGCGCGCCGGATGTGTGAGGTTTGAAGTGTTGCTGGGCCGACTATTCGACAGGAAACCGCAATCAGCGGCCGTCAGGCGTGCGAACCCCGACCCACGAATCACGAACCTGGTGATAGTGCACCCGCGGATCATAGGCGGGCACCCGCAGGCCTAAAGTCTGCGGCGACAGCCGCCCTACGGCCGAGAGCAGGCTGTAAGAGGCGACGACACGGTCGCGCTGCGCGCTGACCAGTGACACGCGCGCATTCACGAGCTCCTGCTGCGCGTTGAGCACATCGAGCGTGGTGCGCTGCCCGACCCGGGCCTCCTCGCGCACGCCGTTGAGCGCGATTTCGGAGGCCTGCACCTGCGCCTGGGTCGCTTCGATGTTGGCCTTGGCGGCGTCGAGCTGACCCCATGACTGCACGACGGTCTGGCGAACCTGATCGCGCGCAGTGTCGAGGTCGATGCGGCGCTGGCCGAGCGTCTCCTTGGCCTGCCGGATGGCGGAGTATTCGGCGCCGCCCTGATAGATCGGAACTGTCACCTGGGCGAGCGCTGACGCGGTGAATTGCTTGTCGATATTCACCGAGGGCATCCAGTTCTGCGTCACGTTGCCCTGCAAGGACAGGTTCGGCAGCAACGCGCCCTCCGCGATCTTCACCTGGGAGGTCGCGGCGTCGACATTGTACTGGGCATTGACGACGTTCGGATGCTGCGATGTTCCGGCATCGATTGAAGCGGGTTGGGTTGCCGGAGAGAACCGGTCCACCGGACTGGCGGCCGTGAGGCGGCCCGGATTGATGCCGACGACCTGGCGGTAGATCGCGGCCGATGTTTTCTGATTGGCCTCGGCGGTCAGCACCTGAGAGCGGCCCGCCGCGAGGCGCGATTCCGACTGCGCGACGTCGGTGCGCGTCACTTCGCCGACGTTGAAGCGGTCGCGGGTCTGACGCAATTGCTCCTGCAGAACCTCGACGTTGCGCCGCTGCAGATCGAGAATGGCGGTGTCACGAAGCAGATTCATGTAAGCCGTCGCGGCGTTGAGCATCACGGTCTGCTCGGTGACGCGCAACGTCTCGCGCGCCGCAAAGACCTGGCTTTCGGCCTGACGCGTCCGGTTCGTGGTCTGAAAGCCGTTGAACAGGGTCTGCGTGGTCGTCACGCCGACCGAAGATGCGACGAAGGAGTCCTGGATCGAGGTATTCGGGCCGCCGAGCGGCGAACGGTTCGTGAGGTCGGTATAAATCTGGCCCATCGAAGCTGTCGCCGACACCCGCGGCCGATATCCGGCCAAAGCCTGAGGCACGCCTTCATCGGTCGCGCGCACGGCCGCACGTTGCGAGTTCAGCGTCGGATTGTTCTGGTAAGCCTGAATGAGCGCGGACTCGAGCGTGTCGGCATAGGCCGGCACAGCCAATGACGCCGCG
Organism: uncultured Alphaproteobacteria bacterium; assembly: GCA_963788805.1. GTDB lineage: Bacteria > Pseudomonadota > Alphaproteobacteria > Rhizobiales > Xanthobacteraceae > Pseudolabrys. The sequence continues at coordinate 3,744 of CAWBHU010000007.1, read as the reverse complement.
AGCGCACTCCCGCACAACCAGACGGACAGTTTTCGACGCGACATGCCCTACCCACCCCGGCGCGAACCCACGCCGGACCAATAACCACCCACCTTAGGCGGGCGAATGTGGCGATAAAACCCCTGCCCGGCCGCGCTGCACAAGAAGTTCGGGGCCTGTGACCGATTGGCCGCAGCGCAGCGCGCCGTTGGAGCGAATTAGAACGTGAACTCAGCGGTCTTGGCGAAACCCGGCAAAAGCGGCGCCGCAGCGTCGAATAATGGACGGCCGCCGACTTCACTGCCGCTGCGCAGGTAAAGCATCGCGCGCCCGGATCGGCCGGTGCCGAGCACACAGGCGAGCCGCCCGCCATCCTTGAGCTGCGAGAATAATGACTCCGGGACAATTTCGGTCGCACCGTTGAGGAGGATCACGTCATAGGGCCCGCCGCCCGGCCAGCCGAGATTGAGCGGCCCGGCCACGACTTTGACACGCGAGCCGAGATTTTTTTGCGCCTGCTTGACGAGAGCGAGATCGTCTTCGACTGCGATCACCTCGCCGCTCAGGCTTGCAAGCAGCGCCGCCGAGTAGCCGGTGCCACACGCAACATCGAGCGCACGCTCTTGCGACGCCGGGGCAAGGGCTTGAAGCAGACGCCCGATCACCACCGGCTTGAGCATGCGCCGAGCCTGTGCGCCCTCCGCGAGCGGAATGTCGATATCGAGATAGGCGAGCTCGGCATTGGGCACGAAGCGCTCGCGCGGCACATCGAGCATCGCGCTTTGGATTCGCAAATCCGTCACGTCGGCAGGGCGGATTTGGCCTTCCACCATGTTGCGTCGCGCGGCGGCGAAGTCGACCATTTGCAGAATGTCCGAGGCAGGAACTCGAAAGGCGGCCCTTGTGCGGCAACGAGGCTCAAAACGCAAGCTGGGACTGGGAAAGGTTGTCGCCGCGTAAGGCGTCCTATATAGCCACTTGCGGCGGCGTCGTGGCGGAGTGGTTACGCAGCGGACTGCAAATCCGTGCACGCCGGTTCGATTCCGGCCGACGCCTCCAGCCTGCGCTTCGGCCTCCGCGATACGCGTTGCTGAAACTGGCCCGCTTTGTTATAGGCCCGCAGGCATCACGCGTCGGCTATTCCCCGGTAGCTCAGTGGTAGAGCAACCGGCTGTTAACCGGTTGGTCGCTGGTTCGAATCCGGCCCGGGGAGCCATCCTCGCTCAAGCCGGTTCTCAAATTTCTTCGGAGCTAGGCCGCCTCCGCCCATTTCGAGAGCGCGCTCCTAAGCTGCTAGCGCGACACGCGACGCCTTAGCGCACCGGCGGCCAACCGATCGGATACGCCTCCTGGATGATCTTGCAGAGCGACAGGATGCGCGGCTCCTGGAAGCGTGCTGATGACCTGGACGCCAACCGGAAGGCCATCGGCGGTCTTCCCGACCGGAACGCTGCCTGCGGGCAGACTTATCAGCGTGATGAGGAACGAGCTTGCAATCCAGTCGAGATAGTTCTCAGCGGCTTGCCATTCACCTCGGTCGGAAAGTTCTGGACAACCGGGAACTGCTTCACCGGCGATTGCGGCGTGATCAGAACGTCATAACGCTCGAATAATTTGCGGAAGCGTTCGTACAGGGCTGCCCTCGCCTGCTCGGCCTTGCCGAGATCCGCAGGTGTCACTGTGAGACCCGACTTCACATTGCCCTGAAGGTTAGGCCCGAACTGCTCAAGACGATCGAGGTGGCGGTACTGCTGTCCCACCATCCAGAGGCCGCGCCACGTGTAATAAGGCGCCTTGCCGTCCGACGCGTCGAACGAGATCTGCTCCACGTGCGCGCCCGCATCCTTCAGACCGAGAACGGCTTTCCGGCAAATGTCGTCGAGCTCGGGGATCGACGCCGATGCCCGAGATGTCGGACACATAGGCGATACGCAGTCCCTTGGCGCTTTCCGCTGCCCTGACCGTAGCGGCGGCGCTGGACCAGGGTGGCTGAACCGAGATTGGCGATATCGTGCTGAAGCCGACCATGGCATCCAGCATCAGCGCCGCGTCTTCCGCTGTCCGCGCCAGCGGGCCATGGACCTGGCCCGGGTCCCACGCCAGCGGCATCGGATAGTTCGGCGTAAGCCCAGGCGTCGGCCGAATGCCGACAATCCCGCAGAAACGCTGCCGGGACACGCACACGAGCCGCCGAAATCCGTGCCCTGAGCCCAGCGGCAGCATTCCACTTGCAACGGCCGCGGCCGAGCCGCCGGAAGAACCGGCCGGGCTTAGCTCTGTATTCCCACGGGTTGCGTGTCATGCCGAACACGTCGTTGAACGTGTTGGCGCCGGCCGCGAATTCCGGCGTGTTGGTCTTGGCGAGAATGATCGCCCCCGCCGCCTTGTACGCCTCGCGACGACCTCCCGGCGCTCCTCATCGGGGACGTGGTCCTTGTAGAGCGGTTTGAACCGTATGTCGTGCGGATTTCGGCAGTCGGCGTGATGTCCTTGATGCCGACCGGAAGGCCGTGCAACAGGCCGGTCGCCCTCGCCCTTTACGACTGCATCGCCGGTCTTCCACAGCCCGCGTCCGCCCGCGCCTTCCTCGACCGCTAGCGTCACGACGGCGTTCAGCGTCGGATTAAACGCGCTCGATCGCCGACGAATGCGCGTCGAGCACTTCAACGGGCGGTGATATCTTTACGCGCTTTGATTTCCAGCGCGGCGAGCTCACTCGCGGTTTTTCGATGTATATTAAAGGTTTGTTCGTTTTGGTCATGATGCTTACTTACCGGACCAGTGAACTGAACCCGTCGTTCGATCATTAAAAACAGAAGATTGAGGCCATAGCCGAGCGCGCCGGCTGCAAAAATGGCAGCGTACATGTCCGGCATTTCAAAGAGTTGCTGCGCCTCGAAGACACGATGACCGAGGCCATCCGGTCGATCCGATGAACATCTCGGCCACGACGATGATGACCAGCGCCAGCGACACACCATTGCGCAGACCCACAAATGTCTGCGGCAGCGATTTCAGCAACATCACATCGAAGAGCACCAGCGTGCTCTGGAGGCGCCCATGACCTTCGCCGCCAGCAACCTTGTCTTGCGGGCGTTCATCACACCGTAAGCGACGTTGAACAGGATCACGAGCATGGCGCCGAACGCCGCCACTGAGATCTTCGTCTCATCGCCGACGCCGAACAGCACAAGGAACAGCGGGAACATGGCCGAGGCCGGTGTCGACCGAAAGAAGTCGATGACGAATTCGACCGAGCGATAAAGCCGCTCCGAGGAGCCCAGGAAGATGCCAAGCGGGATGGCGATCACCGCCGCGATCACTGTCGACAGGATCGTGCGCTGCACGGTCTTTATGAAATCGAAGCCGAGCGCCCCACCGGCCATGCCCTTCCACATCGCCCAGAACGTCGCGTTCGGGGACGGCAGCAAAACAGGATCGACAACCCGTGCAGCGACCGCGAGGTACCAGACGACGACCAGGCCGACCACGCCGACAAGGGCAATAAAGGATCGAGCCGCCTCATCCCCTGCGTACCTCACGCTGAAACACCTCAAGGCAGTGTGCCTTGATCCGGATGAATTCCGGTTCTGACAAGGTCGCGTCGGTGCGCGGCCGCTCCCGGTCGAAGTGTACGAAATCAGCGACCCGCGCCGGGTGACGCGAGAGCAACAGAATCCGATCGGCGAGGTAGACCGCTTCTTCAAGGTCGTGGGAGACCAACACCGTCGTCGTCCCGGTTTCCTCGAAGACACGCTGCAGCTG
>CAWBHU010000006.1:0-216200 GCA_963788805.1 uncultured Alphaproteobacteria bacterium | reverse complement strand
GATAGGCCTACCTTTTGGTAGACCGCCTCACACAGGTCGGCCCGCGTCACCGTTTTGCTCGTCATCGCCTGCCCCGCATTCGGCGAAGTTATCCCGCTGAATTATCTAACGATATTAACTTGGCGCGGGGACTGTCAACCGGCGTAACGGGCCCTTCGGACGCTACCAGGCGCACCAGGGCGGAGCCCCAGGTGAAGCCCCCGCCCATGGCTTCCAGCAGGACCAGGTCGCCTTTTTTGATCCGGCCGTCCCGGCGAGCGACATCGAGAGCGAGGGGAATTGAGGCCGCAGAGGTATTGCCGTGCTTATCGACGGTGATGACGACCTTTTGCGGCGCAATGCCGAGCTTCTTGGCGCTGTCATCGATGATGCGCTTGTTGGCCTGATGCGGCACGAACCAATCAATGTCCTCTGCGCTCGTCCCCGTGGCCTTGAAGGCGTCGGTGATGACGTCAGTGATCATCGAAACGGCGTGCTTGAAGACCGCGCGCCCCTCCATACGAAGGTGCCCGACCGTCTGGGTCGATGACGGTCCGCCGTCGACGTAGAGTTTCGTCCGGTGACGGCCGTCCGACCGCAAATGCGTGGTCAGAACCCCGCGCTCGTTCCCGCTCTCTTGCTGCTGGGCTTCGAGCACGACCGCGCCCGCCCCGTCGCCGAACAAAACGCAGGTCGTGCGGTCGCTCCAATCAAGGATGCGGGAGAAAGTCTCCGCGCCAATCACCAGCGCGCGCTTGAAATTTCCGGATTTGAGAAGGCTGTCGGCGGTCGCGAGCGCATAAACAAAGCCCGAGCATACGGCTTGCAAATCGAACGCCGCGCCGTGGTTGATGCCGAGGCCGGCCTGGACCGTGACTGCGCTGGCCGGAAAGGTTTGATCCGGCGTTGAGGTCGCCACGATAATGAGATCGATCGCCTGCGGGTCGAGCCCAGCATCATTGAGTGCCGCCGTCGCCGCCTTGCGGGCCAAGATCGGATGTGAGCTCGCCCGGCGCCGCGATCCGCCGCTCCCGGATGCCGGTGCGCTGTACGATCCACTCGTCGGAGGTATCGACTTTTCGCGCGAGCTCCTCGTTCGTCACCACGCGGGACGGCAGGTAGCTGCCGATTCCAAGAACAACAGAACGCGTCACAGTCACGAGGCAGCTCCAGAAGCACGCGCAGCATTTACCGCATTCATATCGCGCGCGAAGGAGCGGTTAATCCTGGCCAAGAGATCGTAGCGAGCCATGTCGTAACCCACATCGAGTGCACTTGCGAAGCCTTCGGCGTCGGTTCCGCCGTGGCTCTTTATGACGATGCCGTTGAGGCCCAGAAAGACGCCGCCATTTGAACGGCGCGGGTCCATTTTTTCCTTGAGCGCATCAAAGGCTGGTTTGGCGAACACATAGCCGATGCGGGAGCGCCACGTACGGTTCATGGCGCTGCGAAGGAAGGTGGCCAGCTGGCGGGCCGTGCCCTCAGCGGCCTTGAGAGCGATATTGCCGGCAAAGCCTTCGGTGACGATGACATCCACTGTGCCTTTGCCGATGTCGTCGCCTTCAACAAAGCCGACATATTCCAGATCGGGAGAGCTGCGTTCGCGCAACAGCGCGCCGGCATCTTTGACTTCCTCGAGCCCTTTAACCTCTTCGACGCCGATATTGAGCAAGCCGACGGTGGGCTTTTCGATGTCGAACAGGACGCGGGCCATTGCCGCGCCCATCACTGCGAGATTGACCAGATGATGCGCGTCGCCGCCGATCGACGCACCCATGTCGAGCACGACGGACTCGCCTCTGGTCGTCGGCCAGATCCCGGCAATCCCCGGCCGCTCAACGCCTTCGAGCATCTTCAGACTGAACCGCGACATCGCCATCAGCGCGCCGGTATTGCCGGCCGAGACGGCAACGTCGGCTTCGTGCTTTTTGACCGCGTCGAGCGCGAGCCACATCGACGACTTCCAGCGGCCATAGCGCAACGCCTGGCTCGGCTTGTCATCCATCCGAATGGCGACGCTCGTATGGACGACACGGGTGGCGGCCTTGAGCTTGGGCTGGCGGTCGAGCAGCGGTTTGATCACCGCCTCGTCGCCGAACATGATGAATTCGGTATCCGGATGCCGTGCCAGCGTGACCGCAGCGCCGGGGACCGTCACCGCCGGACCATGGTCGCCGCCCATGGCGTCGACCGCGATGCGAATCTTAGCGGGCATGGAACGACCTCGGGGACGGCGGCAAACGCGCCGGAGGATCAGTCCGTGACCGGCGAACAAGTGCAAACATAGCGGGTCGAGCGGTTGAAACAAACGGGTTTGCCGCTACTTCAAGTAGCGAGCTGAATCCGTTGAAGTATCACTTGAAGCGATTTCACTGGGGTTTCTTCAGCGCAGCAAGCGCCGCAAACGGATGGGCCGGCTCCTCGTCGCGCTCTTTCGGCAGGTCGAATTCCGCACCGGGCTTTCGGGGATAAGGGTCGAGACCGAGGATCAGGAATTCGGTCGCGATGGTGCCGAGGTCGAGATTGCCGTCTTCGAGCGGCTCCGGCGGCTCGCCCTTCTCGCTCTTTCGGGCTGCCTCCGGATCGAGGAGTGGATCGACCGGCGGGGAGAACAGCAGATCGATGTTCTTCGCTGACCTCGTTCTCGATCGGCTCGAGCGTGACGACACAGGTCTGGCCGACCTTCGCCCTGACCGTCCCCCTCACCTTCACGGAATCCCCGAGCCGGGTCAGATCGAAGGTCGCATCGAGTTGCGGCATGTCGCGCAGGCCCGCCGCCTCGGCGATCACCGCCCGCGTCTCCGCATCCGCGGAAATCTCGTAATGGCCGCCGGTCTCGGGGATTTCCGCGACGGCGACAGGGTAGGTCCAGCGGGTCGGTTCTTTATCCAATGTCGTCTCGTTACGGGTCGGGGAACCGCAATTCGCCGCGCAGTAGCGCGCCGGCGTCCTGCTGTTCAAGCAATTGCTCAGTCTGCCTCATATAGGCAGCCAAACGAGCCGCAGCCTGCGGAGGCTCGTTCGGGGAAGCATAGACATTGCGGTGCAGGGCTTCGAGCAGCGCCGTATCGGCGGTGGCCTCCAAGGCCGCGTCGTAGGCTGCCTTGCGGCCGTAGAAGGCGGTGCCGATCCGCTCCATCTCCTTCGGCACTTTCAGGTCGGAAATGCCCATTTCCCGCAAATTTCGATCCATGTCGGCGCAAAACAGATCGAAAATTTCCTGCCCCAGCGGGCGCAGCGCCTCCTCTCGTGCCAGGCGGCGCAGAGCCAATGCCAAATGCACCAGAATGAGCTCGAAACGCCCGTCGACAGTATCGGCAACGGCGTAATCGCGGTAAAAGGCCGGCGAACGGGCCTGCGCCACGATGGCGCCATACAGGGCGGAAATGGTGTCGCCGCTGCGCGAGGCCCGGCGAAACAAGGGCAATATCATTGACTTACGGGCTATTGGATGCCGCGACCTGATGCAAGAGCGATGATGACCGGAACGCCCGCGCAGGGCCCGTTCCCGCAATTTTGCGCGCCTCTGCGCTGGTTTTGCTGGCGCTGGCCGGAACCGCAGCCGGCTGTGGCCGCTTTGGCGAAACCTATCAGCGCGGCTACGTGCTGCCCGACGGGGCGCTGGAGCAGATCCCGATCGGCTCGACCCAGGAACAGGTGCTGATCGTGCTCGGCACCCCCTCCACCGTCGCCACCGTGAGCGGCGAGGTGTTCTATTACATCTCGCAGAAGAGCGAACGCAGCGTCGCTTTCATGCCGCGCGAAGTGACGGACCAGCGCGATCATCGCCGTGTACTTCGACAAGAACCGCAGAGTCACCCGCCTCGCCAATTACGGCATCAAGGACGGCAAGGTGTTCGACTTTGTTTCGCGCACCACCACCACCGGCGGCCAGGAATTCAACTACCTCTCCGGCGTGCTCAACGTCTTCAAGTTCTGACAACGAAAAGCCCCGCGGCGAACCGCGGGGCTTTCATGATCGTAGACGCCGCGATGCCCGGGCGAGCCTTCGCGCTTATTGGTGCGCGAGCACCGCGAGCAGCAGCAGCGCCACGATGTTCGTGATCTTGATCATCGGGTTCACCGCCGGACCGGCGGTGTCCTTGTAGGGATCGCCGACCGTGTCGCCGGTCACCGCCGCCTTGTGGGCGTCGGAGCCCTTGCCGCCGTAGTGACCGTCCTCGATGTACTTCTTGGCATTGTCCCAGGCGCCGCCGCCTGACGTCATCGAGATGGCGACGAACAAGCCAGTCACGATAACACCAAGCAGCATCGCGCCGACCGCTTCGAAGCCGTGCGCCTTGCCGGCCGCGCCGCCGCCGCTCACGAAGTAGATCACGAAGTAGACGACGATCGGCGACAGCACCGGAAGCAGCGACGGGATGATCATCTCCTTGATCGCGGCTTTGGTGAGCATGTCGACCGCGCGTCCATAGTCCGGCTTCGACTTGCCCTTCATGATGCCGGGATTGGCGCGGAACTGACGCCGCACTTCCTCGACGATCGCGCCGGCCGCACGGCCGACCGCGGTCATGCCCATCGCACCGAACAGGTACGGCAACAGACCGCCGAACAGCAGGCCGACGATGACGTACGGATTGCTGAGCGAGAAGTCGATCGACGTGATGCCCTGGAAGTATTTGTGGGTCGCCGAATTCTTCATGAAGAAGGCGAGGTCCTGATTGTAGGCGGCGAACAGCACCAGCGCGCCGAGACCGGCAGAGCCGATCGCGTAGCCCTTGGTGATCGCCTTGGTGGTGTTGCCGACCGCATCGAGCGCGTCGGTCGACTTGCGCACCGACTTCGGCAGGCCGGCCATTTCGGCAATGCCGCCGGCATTGTCGGTGACGGGGCCGAACGCGTCGAGCGCGACCACCATGCCGGCGAGCGCCAGCATCGAGGTCACTGCGATGGCGATGCCGAACAGGCCGGCCATCGCATACGACACCAGAATGCCGGCGATGATGACCAGCGCCGGAAGCGCCGTCGATTCGAGCGAGATCGCCAGACCCTGGATGATGTTGGTGCCGTGGCCGGTGACCGACGCCGCCGCGATCGACTTCACCGGACGGAAGTTGGTGCCGGTGTAGTACTCGGTGATCCAGATGATGAGGCCGGTCACCGCCAGGCCAGCGATGGCGCAGATGAAGAGGTCCATGCCGGTGTACTTGACGCCGGCGATCGGACCGAACGACACGAGCTGATAGGTGACATAGGCAATCGCAAACAGTGACAGCACCGCGGTGGCGATGAAGCCCTTGTAGAGCGCACCCATGATCGACTGGCTCGGCCCGAGGCGGACGAAGAACGTGCCGATGATCGAGGTGATGATGCAGATGCCGCCGATGGCGAGCGGATAGATCATCATGCTCATCAGGGCCGGCGTGCCGGCGAAGAAGATCGCCGCAAGCACCATGGTGGCAACGATCGTGACCGCATAGGTCTCGAACAGGTCCGCGGCCATGCCGGCGCAATCGCCGACGTTGTCGCCCACGTTATCGGCAATGGTGGCGGGGTTGCGCGGATCGTCTTCGGGAATACCGGCTTCAACCTTGCCGACCAGGTCGCCGCCGACGTCCGCACCCTTGGTGAAGATACCGCCGCCCAGACGGGCGAAGATCGAGATCAGCGAGGCGCCAAAGCCAAGCGCAACCAGCGAGTCGATGACGGTGCGGCTCTCGGGAGCGAGCTTGAGGCAGCCCGTGAGAAACATGAAGTAAATGGTGACCCCGAGGAGCGCGAGACCGGCAACCAGCATGCCGGTGATGGCGCCTGCCTTGAAGGCGAGTTCGAGGCCGCCGGCGAGCGACTTGGTCGCGGCCTGCGCGGTGCGGACGTTAGCGCGCACCGACACGTTCATGCCGATGAAGCCCGTCGCGCCGGACAGGACAGCGCCGATCAGGAAGCCGACGGCGACCAGCCAGCCGAGCGTAAGCCCGAGGATGACGAAGATGACGACGCCGACACCGGCGATCGTCGTGTACTGACGATTGAGATAGGCCTGCGCGCCCTCGCGCACGGCCGCTGCGATCTCCTGCATTCTCGCCGAGCCCGCGGGCGCGGCCATCACGCTCGAGGTCGCCCAAGCGGCGTAGGCAATGGCGAGCGCGCCACAGCCGACGATCACCCACAAAGTGGTCATGGCAGACATAAAGCACCCTCATGTTTTGATGGCGGGCGGGACACGAACGCTCCCCGCTACCGCCAGGAGCGTCGAGGATGGCCGCTTTGAGGGCGCTTCACCCCGACAGGTAAAAGCGCGCGCTATATGCCAAAAAGAGTCCGAAAAAGCAACGCCCTGCCCGGCTAGGCCGGCTGGCGGCGATCCCGCAATGCCAGCCAGGCCAACAGGCCCGCGGCGATAAAGACGGTCGGGAAAACCACCTCGTTGACGGTTTCCCAGCCGAATTTCGCCAGCATCTGACCCGATGCGAATGAACTCACAGCCATGCTGCCGAAGATCAGGAAGTCGTTGAGCGACTGAACGGCGGTTCGCTCGTGCGGGCGATGGCACTGCGTGACCATCGTGGTTGCGCCGATGAAGGCGAAATTCCAGCCGAGGCCGAGCAGGACGAGATTCGTCCAGAAGTGCGCCACGCTGGTGCCGGCGATACCGACGATCGCGGCCAGGAAAAGAAGCAACAACCCGGCCGCAGTGACGCGCTCGACACCGAACCGCGCGATCAGCGTGCCGGTGAAAAAGCTCGGCGCCGTACATCCCAAGCACGTGCCATTGGATCCCGAGCGCGGCGTCGGTGACCGAGTGACCGCAGCCGACCATCGCCAGCGGCGCCGAGGTCATGATCATGTTCATCATTGCGTAGCTGACCATGCCGCAGCAGGCCGCCACGACGAAACGCGGCGTCAGCGCGATTTCCTTCAACGGCCGGTGCGGTTGGGCATGACGTTGCCGCTCGGGCGGAATCTTGACGAACTGGAGAACGCCGGCGGCCAGCAGAGCGCACAATGACTGGCCGAGAAAGGTCGCGGCAAAGAGATGCGGCGACAGCAAATCCTTGGTGAAGATGACGAGCTGCGGCCCGATAATGGCGGCAAAGATGCCGCCGGCCAGCACCCAGGAAATGGCTTTCGGCCGGAATGCCTCGCTCGCCGTATCCGCGGCGGCGAAGCGGTAAGACTGATGCGCGGCGGCATAGAGCCCGCCGCAGAACGTACCGAGCAGAAGCAGCGCAGAAGCTTCCGATCAGCACCGCGACACACGAAATCAAGCCGGACAGCACGCCGAACAACGAGCCGACCTGGAGCGCGTTACGCCGGCCGTAGCGGCGCACCAGATAGTCCGAGCGGCACGGTGCCGAGCCACATTCCAAAAACCATCATGGTGATCGGAAGCGTGGCGAGACCTTTGTCCGGTGCGAGCACCACACCGATGATGGCGCTGGTCGCGACGATGACCGTGTTATTGCCGCCCGCGAGCGCCTGCCCTGCCGCGAGCACGAGCGCGTTGCGCCGCGCGAGGCGGTCGTCGACGCCGTGCTGGGTCGATTGATCGGCGATCGCCGACATGGTGGCAGACTCCCGGACGGCGCTGTGTAGCCGGGAGTGCGCGGTTAAGCCACAGGGCCGGATGCAGGGCAGCTACGCGCCGGCTAGCGCTTTGCCCTCTTCGCGAATTTCCACGCGCCGGGATGGCTGATCTCGGCGAGCCGGGCTTCCGCCACCGAGCTCGCGCCGATCTGGCCCAGCGAGGCGCGCAGTTCCTCGATGTAAAGGTCGATCAGATGGCCCGGGCCATCGTCGCCCATGGCGCCGACCGACCAAAGGAAGGACTTGCCGGCGAATGCAGCGTCGGCGCCGAGCGCCAGCGCCCGCATCACGTCCTGGCCGCTGCGGATGCCGCTATCGAGCAGGATGGTGGCCTTTTTGCCCACTGCGGCGGCAATCGCCGGCAGGCAGTCGATGGACGGGCGCCAGCGCCTCGATCTGCCGGCCGCCGTGGTTGGACACCCAGATGCCCTCGACGCCGAGCGAAACCGCCTTTTCGCGCATCGTCGGGATGCAGAATGCCTTTGAGCGCGAGCGGTCCGTCCCATGCGTCGCGGTAGCGCTTGACCTCGTCCCAGGTGAAAGCCCCGCCCATTTCCTTGCGGGCAAAGCTGATGGTTTCATTGGTGCTCGGATTTTTGCCGGCATACGGACCGATGGTCGCAAAGCGCGGATAGCCGTGCCGCCACAGCGCCCAAAGCCATTTCGGCCGCACCATCATTTCGGAAATCATGCGCGCGGTCGGCTTGAACTCGCCGCCGAGGCCCGCATAGGACTCGCGCGAGCGCGTCGTGCGCACCGGCACGTCGAGCGTGAGCGCGAGCACTTTGACGCCGGCGTCTTTGGCGCGGCGCACCAGATCCATTCCGATTTTGTGCTCGTTGAGCGAAAAACGATAGAGCTGCAGCCAGAACACGTCGGGCGCAACCTTGGCCACCTGCTCGATGGTGGCGCCGCCGGCGACGCCCAGCGTGTAAGGCACGCGCGCGCGTTGCGCCGCTTGCGCCATCAGAAGGTCGGCGCCCGGCCAAACCAGCGACGGACCGCCCATCGGCGCAATGCCGACCGGCGCCGAATAGCGCTGGCCGAATAATGTGACATCGACCGGCGGTGGCGAAACGATCGTGCCGTAGCGCGGCACCACCTTGATGTTGTCGAACGCCGCCCAATTATGCGCGATGCCGACATCCGCGCCCGCGCCGGTGTCGCCGTATTCGTACGAGAAGAACGGCACGCTCTTTGGCGCGCCTCTCCGAAGAAATTCCGTAGTCGGAAAAAGCGAGTGACGTTTGCGGTAATCCGCGTGCTGCGCATACACGTTCAGTGGCGCCGCCGGCGCAGCGTCCGGAAGGCTCTTGGCTGTGCTCTTGCGGGATTTTTTCGGCGGCATTCCATGCATCTGCAAAATTCCTTGAAAGGCGGCGAGTATAACGGCTCAGAAGTGGCTGTAGGAAGGGCGCGACAGCGCCATCGGCTTGCCGTCCGGACCGATGATAATTGCGCCCTCTCCCTTGGCTATTTCCCCGATCTGCGTCACCTGCACGTTTGCCGCAGTGGCGGCGCCTTTGAAAGCAGCCAGTTTTGCCGTGGGGACGGTGCACAGGATTTCGTAGTCGTCGCCGCCCGACACGATGGTCTCGAGCTGGTCAGCCTCACTGGACAGCACGGTCTGCGCAGCATCGGACAGCGGCAGGCCGCTCGCTTTCGACCGAGGCGGATACGTGGGACACGCGGCACAGCTTGGCGAGATCGCCGGCGAGGCCGTCGGAAATATCCATCGCCGCGGAGGCGTATTGGCGCAGCACATCGGCAAGCGCCACGCGCGGCTGCGGCAAGAGGTAGCGCGACAAAAGATATTCGCGTGCTTCGAGCGGCACCTTCCACGCCGCGCCGCGCCGAAGTTTTACGCCAAGCGCGGCGTCACCGATCGTGCCTGTGACCATGATCGCGTCGCCCGGACGCGCGCCGGCGCGCTTGACCATGGTTCCGGTCGGCAACGAGCCGAGCATCGCGATCGAGATGGTGAGCGGACCGGATGTGCGATCCGTATCGCCGCCCAGCAGCGCGCAGCCATACTTCTCGGCATCGTCCTGAAGCCCGGCGGCGAAGGAGGACAGCCACGATTCCGAAATGTCCTTCCACAAGGCGAGCGAGATCAGGAAACCGAGCGGCTTGGCGCCCTTGGCAGCGAGATCCGACAGATTGGTGCGCAACGCCTTGCGGGCCAGCTGCCCCGGCGGATCGTCGGGCAGAAAATGAGTGCCCGCCGAAATCGCATCGGTCGTGAAGACGAGATCGCAGCCGGGCGGCGGCGTGAGGATCGCGGCGTCGTCGGTCAAGCCCAGCGCGCCCGGATGGGTCGCAAGCGGCTTGAAGAACCGCGCGATCAGGCGATCTTCCGCCGAGCCGTGCTCGTCGCTGGACATGGCCTAGTTTGCCGTGAAATCGGCACCGCGGAAATGGCGGCCGACCTCGTTGAGGACCGCCGTGACCATGCCGATCTCGTCCCGCTCGACAAAAGCGCTGGCAACGTCGCCATATTCGGCAACCACCACGCGGCCGGGCACGTCTTTCTTGTGCGCCAGCTCATAGGCGCCCGCGCGCATCACCGCGCGCAGGATCGTCTCGATGCGCTTGAGCGGCCAGCCTTTGTTGAGCGTGTCGTCGATCAGCGGGTCGAGCTTGCGCTGCTCGCGCAACACGCCGGACACGATGTCGCGGAAGTAAGCCGCCTCGGCGGGCAGATACTGCTCGCCCTCGACCTTCTGCCCGATCCAGTGGCTCTCGAACTCGGCGAAGACATCGTCGACGCCGGTGCCGGCGACGTCCATCTGGTAGAGCGCCTGCACCGCCGCGAGCCGGGCCGCGCCGCGCTTATTGGCCTTGCGCGGCTCCTTGTCGTCTGTCCGGCGCCGCCGTCCGCCATCACGCGACGTCGCGCTTGAGGCGGATGAGCGCAAGCGCGGCTTTGGCCGCCTCGCCGCCCTTGTTGCGCTGATCGGGCTTGGCGCGCTCGAGCGCCTGCGCCTCGTTGTCGACGGTGAGAATGCCGTTGCCGACCGGCAGCTGACGCGCGACGGAGAGATCGATCAGGGCCCGCGCCGACTGCATGGCAACGATGTCGAAGTGGAAGGTCTGGCCCTGGATCACGCAGCCCAACGCGACCGCGCCGTCATAGTTTCCGGCATCGGTGCCGATCGCAATGGCGGTGGGAATTTCGAGCGCGCCTGGAACGGTGATGACGTCGTACTGCGGCGCCGGCTTCGTCGAGTGCCGCGGTTGCGCCCTTGAGCAGATTGTCGGCGATGTGCGCGTAGTAACGCGCCTCGACGATGAGGACGCGCAGCGTCTTGTTGCTCGCGCTCGCGCGAGGCGATTTTTTTGACGCATTTGACGCTTTGGGCGCACTGCGCCGTCGCTTGGCCATTACATGTCTCCGGATTGCGATGGGTGGTAGCAAGCGCGCAGCGGGCGGACAAGCCGCTCAGCCACGCGCCTCGGCGAGCCGCGCGGCGTAGCGCGCCATCTGGTCGACTTCAAGATTGATGCGGCGCCTGTGCGCAACGCGCCGAACGTCGTCACCTGCAAGGTATGCGGGATGATGAGGACGGAAAATGTGTCGCGGCCGACCTCGTTGACGGTGAGCGAAACGCCGTCGAGCGCGACCGAGCCTTTCGGCGCGATGAAGCGCATCAGCGGGTCGGGCGCGCGCAAGGTCATGCGGGCGGAGTCGGTGAGGTCTTCGCGCTGCTCGAGCGTCGCGACACCGTCGACGTGGCCCAGGATCAGGTGGCCGCCAAGCTCGTCGCCCATTTTGAGCGAGCGCTCGAGATTGATCTTGCTGCCGGGCTTCCAGTCACCGGCCGTGGTGACGCGCAGCGTTTCCGCGGCGGCATCGACGGAGAACATTGTGCGGCCGGCGTCCTCGACCGTCTCCGTCACCGTCAGGCAGATGCCGGAGCATGCGATCGAAGCGCCGAGCGCAATCGAATCTCGCGGATAGGCGCAGGCGATGCTGATGCGGTGCAGATCGCCTGAGCGCGGCGTGACAGCGCGCACCTCGCCGACATCGCTGACAATGCCGGTGAACATCAGGCGCGCTCGTAGAGGTCGGCGCGGTCCGTCCCGAGTTCCTCGCTTCCCCGCTGCTTGAGCTTGGGCGACTGGGTGAGCGCGGTGAGCGGCATGCCCTCCAGCGCGTCGATGCCCTGCGCGCCGATCGCCTGCTGCGCGTGCAACAGCACGGCCTCGTCGACCAGGTCGGCCTCGACAAAGGACGCCGCCACCGTCGGCCCGCCTTCGACCATCAGCCGGGTAATGCCCTCGCCCGGCGAGGATTTTGAGAATGGCGGAAAGATCAAGCCGTCCGTTCTCGCCGCCCACCCGCACCACTTTGGCGCCGCGCTCGACCAGGATTTCTTCGGCGATCTGCGAGGCGCCCTGCCCGGCGAACACCCAGGTCGGCGTGTCGCGCACCGTTGCAATCACGTGCGCCGCCAGCGGCACTTTGAGCGTGGAGTCGAGCAGGACGCGTACTGGCGAGCGCTCGAACATGCCGGGCAGCCGGCAGCTCAGCGCCGGATTGTCGGCAAGCACCGTGCCGATGCCGACCAGAATGGCGTCCGCCTGGGCGCGCATGCGGAACACATATTCGGTCGCGACTTCGCCGGTCAGCTGGATCGGCCGGCGGCCGCCAAGCCCGGCCTTGCCGTCGGATGAGATCGCAAGCTTGAGCATGACGTGCGGACGGCCGTCCGTGATAAGCCGCAAGTGCCCGGCATGAGCGCGCCGCGCCTCTTCCGCCAACAATCCAAGATCGACGCGGATGCCGCTGTCGGTCAGCTTTTTGTGGCCCTGCCCCGCGACTTCCGGGTTCGGATCTTCCAGCGCGGAGACGACCCGCCCAACGCCGGCTCGCACGATCGCGTCGGCACATGGACGCGTCTTGCCGGTATGGGAGCACGGCTCAAGCGACGTGTAGAGGGTCGCGCCCTGCGCCGCTTCGCCGGCGCGTTTGAGCGCCTGCGTCTCCGCGTGCGGCCGGCCGCCAGGCTGCGTCCAGCCGCGCCCGACGATCACCCCGTCCTTGACGATGACCGTCCCGACCGCCGGATTAGGCCAGGTGTTGCCAAGCCCGCGACGTCCAAGTTCGAGCGCAAGGCGCATAAAGCGTTCGTCGTCCGCCGCCGCAACCGGCGCCGGTTCAACCGCCGTGTCTGGCGCGGTCATGCTCATTTGCGTTCGGGCGCCGGCTTGTCGTCTTCGCCGGACAGCTCATCCAGCGCGGCCTGGAAATCCTTCGCTTCGCGGAAATTCCGGTACACCGACGCAAACCGGACATAGGCGATGTCATCGAGCTCGCGCAGATGCGTCATGACCGCTTCGCCGATCGTCTCCGACGACACTTCGCTTTCGCCGCCGCTTTCCAGCTCGCGCACCATTTTCGAGACCACCTGCTCGATCCGGTCGGGCTCGACCGGCCGCTTGCGCAAGGCGATCTGGACGGAGCGCATCAGCTTGTCGCGGTCGAACGGGGCGCGGCGGCCATTGCGCTTGATGACGGTCAGCTCGCGAAGCTGCACACGTTCGAAGGTGGTAAAACGAAAATTGCAGCTCAGGCACACGCGACGGCGGCGGATCACCGCGGAATCCTCGGTGGGCCGCGAGTCCTTCACCTGCGTATCCAGGCTTGCGCAACTTGGGCAGCGCATCTAGTCCCCCGCGCCCCACTCTCACTGATAGATCGGAAATCGCGCGAGCAGCGTCTTCACCTTGCCGCGAACGGCCTGTTCCACCAGCAAATCTTCCTCGACGCCCTTCTGGGAAAGAACATCGAGCACTTCGGCAATCATGTCGCCGACCTGGCGGAATTCCGCGATGCCGAAGCCGCGCGTCGTGCAGGCCGGGCTGCCAAGGCGGATACCCGAGGTAATCATCGGCTTTTCCGGATCGAACGGGATGCCGTTCTTGTTGCAGGTGATGTGGGCGCGACCAAGCGCAAGCTCCGCGATCTTTCCGGTCAGGCGTTTCGGCCGCAGGTCCACCAGCATGAGATGAGTGTCCGTGCCGCCGGATACGATATCGAGACCCTTCGACTTCAACGTCTCGGCAAGCGCCTTGGCGTTCTCGACCACGTTCTTCGCATAAAGCTTGAAGGAAGGCTGCAATGCCTCACCGAACGCCACCGCCTTGGCGGCGATCACGTGCATCAGCGGTCCGCCCTGCATGCCGGGGAACACCGCCGAATTGAGCTTCTTGGCGATCTCCTCGTCGTTGGACAGGATCACGCCGCCGCGCGGGCCGCGCAACGTCTTGTGCGTCGTGGTGGTAACGACATGCGCATGCGGGAATGGCGACGGATGCGCCCCGCCCGCCACCAGGCCGGCGAAGTGCGCCATGTCGACCATGAGGTAGGCGCCGACTTCGTCGCAAATCTCGCGGAAGCGGCGAAAATCGAGGATGCGCGGGTAAGCCGAGCCGCCGGCAATGATGAGCTTCGGCTTATGCTCTTTGGCGAGCTTCGCCACCTCATCCATATCGATGCGGTGATCGTCCCGCCGCACGCCGTACGGCACCGGCTTGAACCATTTGCCCGACAGGTTGACCGGCGAGCCGTGCGTCAGGTGTCCGCCCGCGGCGAGGTTCAACCCCATGAACGTGTCGCCGGGCTGCATCAGAGCGAAGAACACTTCGGCATTGGCCGACGCGCCTGAATGCGGCTGCACGTTTGCGAATTGCGCAGCCGAACAATTTGGTGACGCGTTCGATCGCCAGACGCTCGACGATGTCGACGTACTGGCAGCCGCCGTAATAGCGCTTGCCCGGCAGGCCCTCGGCATATTTGTTGGTGAGCACCGAGCCTTGCGCTTCCAGCACCGCCTTGCTGACGATGTTCTCGGACGCGATCAGCTCGATCTCATCGCGCTGGCGGCCAAGCTCCAGCTCGATGGCTTCGGCGATCTCGGGATCGATGTCACCAACGCGCGCCGTGAACAAGGACGACGGATCGAGCGCAGACGTCGGTTTTGCCGTCGCGGACATTCGGGAACTCCGGTGTGCGGCGGCGATACCATATTGGTCCCCAAGCGCCAAGCAGGAGGCGCCTTCTGTCCCCCATGCGCGAGTATTTCGTTCGAAAAAAATAAAAAGCCCGGGCCGTGAGGCCCGGGTTTGGAGGCTCGTCGCACCAGAAGCGTTGATTAGAGGCGATAGAGAATCTGGTCGGTCCAGAACCGCTCGAGGCGGTGCAGCGACTTGTTGAGCGTCGAGAACTCGTCGGCAGCGATCCCGCCCACCTGCTCGATGGTGCGGACGTGCTTTTGATAGAGCGCCTCGACGATGTCGCGCACGTCCTGGCCCTTTTGGGTCAGCTTGATGCGGACCGAGCGGCGGTCAACGCGCGAGCGCTGATGATCGAGGAAGCCCATCTCGACGAGCTTCTTGAGGTTGTAGGAGACGTTGGAGCCGAGATAGTAGCCGCGCGTGCGCAGCTCGCCGGCGGTCAGCTCCTTGTCGCCGATATTGTAGAGAAGCAACGCCTGCACCGAATTGATGTCGGCGCGGCCGCGGCGATCGAATTCGTCCTTGATGACGTCGAGCAGGCGGCGATGGAGCCGCTCAACCAACGTAAGAGCTTCGAGATAGAGCGGACGAATGTGATCGAAACGCTGTTCGCGTTCGGCCGGCTCTACCGTCTTTGCAACGGCTTTCATGTCCAACGCCCCTTATTAGTTTTGTCGTTCTTTATGCGACGGGCCCTGTTGTCCCCGCCTTGTGCACGACAATACGGAGGGCCTTCTAAAATCGGCTTAAATAACACCATAAAGATTAGGTTTATTTGGAAGCCGCGCGCCGGCAATGGACTCGAATTGAATCGAACGTGATTACCGTTCGTTCACTCTGTGCGCCCGCATCAACCGCGTACCATCCGAATAATACCGGAAAAATCGCGCCCTGCTTCTCCGCTCTCGGCATAGCGTGAATAAAGTTTTGCCGCGCCGGCGCCGAGCTCGGTCTTGGCACCGGCGGCCTTTGCGGCGTCCTGCGCCAGTTTCAGGTCCTTAAGCATCATCGCCGCGCTAAAGCCGGGCTGATAGTCGCGATTGGCCGGCGAGGCCGGTACCAGGCCCGGCACCGGGCAATAGCTCGTCATCGCCCAGCACTGGCCCGACGATTTTGAGGAAATGTCGAACAGTTTCTGGTGATCGAGCCCGAGCTTCTCGGCCAGCACGAAAGCTTCCGACACGGCGATCATCGAAATGCCGAGGATCATGTTGTTGCAGATCTTGGCGGCCTGTCCGTTGCCGGAGCCGCCGGCATGCACGATGGTCTTGCCCATCTTCTCGAGGATGGATTGCGCGCGGGTGAAAGCCTGCGTGCTGCCGCCGCACATGAAGGTGAGCGTGCCCGCTGCCGCGCCCGTGACACCGCCGGACACCGGCGCGTCGATCATCAGCAGGCCTTTCTGCTCGGCCGCCTTGCCGACGGCGCGCGCCGTTTCCACGTCGATTGTCGAGCAGTCGATCAGCAACGTGCCGGCATTCGCATTCTCGATGATGCCGTTCGGGCCGAGATAGACCTCCCGGACCTGTTTTCCCGCCGGCAGCATGGTGATGACGACGTCGGCGCGCGCGCCAGCGGTCTTTGCGGTTTCCACCGACGTGCCGCCGGCCGCCTTGAGCTTGTCCAGAGCGGCAGGATTGACATCGACGCCTTCGACCTGATGGCCCGCCTTGATCAGGTTTTGCGCCATCGGCAGGCCCATATTGCCAAGCCCGATGAATGCGATCCGCGCCATCAAGTCCCTCCCCTTGTCATGCCGGATGCTCCTGCGCCGATTTCAGCGCGAGCCAGAGATAAATCAGAAGAAACGACAGCTCCACGAGATCGAAAGTGAAGCCGGCTTCGAACACCTGCGGAAAGAACAGGTCGAGCGCAATCATCGACACCAGCGAGGTGAGCCAGATCACCGCGCCCCATGCCGCCGCGAGCCACAGCCCGACCGCGGCGACCAGATCGATCACGGCAAAGAAGATGGTCGACGCCTGCCAGGCGACCGAGCGCACCTCGAAGGCATCTTCCGGCTTGACGAAAATGCCGGTCACCTGCGCCCAGTGATACAGGCCCTTGAGCAGCGAAATGATCGCCATCATGCGCAGAAACAGCACCAGCCGCTCGGTCCATGGCAGGACGTGACGATCGCCCTCCTCCGAATGGACCGGCTCGAGCGTATGCGGATCGTCTGAAAAGGCGGGCTCGGTCATAGCTTGAGCCCGTCGCCGCCAAGATCGGCGAAATGACGTTCGACGTCGGCGTCGCTTACCTCCGCCAGGGTCGCGGGCTGCCAGCGCGGCTTGTTGTCTTTATCGATGATCACAGCGCGCACGCCTTCGTAGAAATCATGGCCGCGGATAACACGCGAGACTATGCGGAATTCCGCCTGCATGCACTGGCCGAAGTCCCACTCCTTGCCGCGGCGCACCTGCGCCAGCGCGAGCTTGAGGCTCAATGGCGATTTGGTCCGGATCGTGGCTGCCGTGGTGCGTGCCCAATCGGCATGCTCGCCGGTTTCCCGATCAAGCCTGGCGAGGATGTCTTCGACCTTATCGCCGGAAAACAAACGATCGATCGCGTCGCGGCGAGCCATGATCGGTCCCTCGCCTGCCGGTTCCGAGAAGGCAGCAAGCGTGGCGTCGACCGAGCCGGTGCCGTAGAGCGCCTCAAGCAACGCGGGAAACCGCGCGGTCGGCACGCGATGTGTTGCAATTCCTCCGGCGAGCGCGTCGGCCGCGTTGAAACGATCTCCGGTCAGCGCGCAATAGGTGCCGAGCTCGCCCGGCATGCGCGGCAGAAACCAGGTGGCGCCGACATCCGGGAAGAAGCCGATGCCGACCTCGGGCATGGCGAAGCCGTATTTGTCGCCGGCGACGCGATGCGAGCCATGCACCGAAATGCCGACGCCGCCGCCCATGACGATGCCGTCGATCAGGGCGATGTAAGGCTTGCGATAGCTCTTGATGTAGGCATTGAGCGGATACTCATCGCGCCAGAACGCCACCGCCTCATCGTGCTTGCCGGCCTTGCCGAGGTCGGTGAGCGCGCGAATGTCGCCGCCTGCAGAGAATGCGCGGCCCGGCGCGGCGGTGATGACCACACGCGTAATGGCGTCGTTTTTTGCCCAGTCCTCGAGCGCGGCGCGCAGCGCCCGCACCATCTCATGCGTCACCGCATTGAGGGCCTGCTGACGATTGAGCGTGACGACGCCGGCGGCACCCCGCCGTTCGAACAGAATGTCGGATGTCACCCGCGCAGCGCCCACAGATAGGCAGCGACGGCGCCGACGCCGAGGATGGTGCGCACGGCGTGCAGCAGGCCCCACTGCCGCACCATGACTGTGCGTGTCCTCGTTGGCCTGCGCAGGCGAGGTCGACTTGAGGATCTTGTTGGTCGGCATGATGAGGAACATCGTATAGGGCCACGGCAGGATGATCAGCGCGGCGCCGAGCAGCCAGCGCCAGTCATAGCTGAACATGAATGCAAGGACGCCGAGCCCGCAGGAGAGGATGGCGAGCCCCGCCTGCATGATCGCGGCGCGCGGATAGCTCTCCTGCCATTGCTTGAGCATTGCAGATGAATCGAGATCGAGCCGGGCCGGCTGCTCGACGACGCTGACATAGATCGCGGCGCCCGCGAACAGCGCCGCGGTGGTCAATGCGAGAAAGCCGGTAAACATCGCGCGCTCCGCAGCTTCAGTGTGCCGGTGGTGGCGACCAGACGCCCGCCTTCACGACCTGGTCGATCGCCTGATCGGTGAACTCCGCCTGCGGGCCGTTGCCGCCGATCACGAACATCAGGATCGATTCCGCGTTCGGATCGCCCGCCGTCACGTTCTCGAAGCGGCGGATCATGCCGGGCGGAAACGAGATCACGTCGAGCGGATCGAGATCGACATGCTCGACTTTGCCGGTCTCATCTTCCCAGCTCGCGCGCCATTTGCCGGTCATGCAGATGAAGGTCTCGTTGGTGTCGTGATTGTGCATCATCGGCCCGTTGCCGGGCTTGGCCTTGCAATAGCCGAGGTTGAAGCCCTCGCTGATCTTGATGGCGGCGAGCTTTGCGGCGTCGTCGCCGACCGGTGAAGTCGCGTTCGTCGCCGTGGTCGTCCGGCGGCTGGAAGCCGATCACGTTGAACAAGGTGCGGATGCTGCCGGGCATCTTGCTGTCGGGCAGGCCGCCGTCGAAGCCCTTGAGGTCCTTGA
Source organism: uncultured Alphaproteobacteria bacterium (assembly GCA_963788805.1). Lineage (GTDB taxonomy): Bacteria > Pseudomonadota > Alphaproteobacteria > Rhizobiales > Xanthobacteraceae > Pseudolabrys. Next base: position 197,457 of record CAWBHU010000006.1, on the reverse strand, counting down.
AGCGGGCCACGCGCTTCATCATCTCGGCGCGAGCCAAATATTTGCGGGGAAGCTTTTCCATGACGTCCTCCCGGTACTTGTTCTAGTTGCCCAGCATAGCGCGGCTGATGATCAGCCGCATGATTTCGTTGGTTCCCTCGAGGATCTGGTGCACGCGCACATCGCGCAACACCCGCTCGATCGGATGGTCGCGCAGATAGCCGTAGCCGCCGTGGAGCTGCAGGCAGCCATTGACGACCTCAAAGCCAGCATCGGTGGCAAGGCGCTTGGCCTGGGCGGCAAGCCGCGTGCCGTGACCCTCGCCGTTGGTCACCGCGACGGCCGCGCGATGCAGCAGGAGGCGGGCGGCGTCGAGCTCGGTCGCGTAATCGGCGACGCGGAACTGCAGCGCCTGGAAGTCGGCAAGCCGTGTGCCGAACTGCTTGCGCTCCTTCATGTAGTCGATGGTGCGGTCGAGGCAGAACTGCGCGCCGCCGATCGAGCAGGCGCCGATATTGAGCCGCCCGCCGTCGAGCCCCGCCATCGCGATCTTGAAGCCCTGCCCTTCGACGCCGATGCGGTTTGCCACCGGCACGCGGCAATTCTCGAACATCACCATCGCGGTCGGCTGCGATTTCCAGCCGAGCTTCTTCTCCTGCGCGCCGTAGGAGAGACCCGGCGTGCCCTTCTCCACCACGATGCAGGAAATGCCGCGCGGCCCCGCTTCACCGGTGCGCACCATCACGACATAAATGTCGGAGACGCCGCCGCCCGGAGATGAAGGCCTTGGCGCCGTCGAGCACATAGTGGTCGCCGTCGCGGCGCGCTTTGGTCGTGAGCGCCGCGGCATCCGAGCCCGAACCCGGCTCGGTCAGGCAGTAGCTGGCGAAATGCTCCATGGTGCAGAGCTTGGGCAGAAATTTCTTGCGCTGCTCGTCATTGGCGAAGGCATCGATCATCCACGCCGCCATGTTGTGGATGGAGATGTAGGCGGCGGTCGAGGTGCAGCCTTGCGCCAGCTCCTCGAAGATCAGCGTGGAATCGAGCCGGGTCAGCGCCGAGCCGCCGACATCGTCCTTGACGTAAATGCCGCCGAAGCCGAGCGCGGCGGCCTTGCGCAGCGCCTCGACCGGGAAGATCTCGCCCTCGTCCCAGTCGCGCGCATGCGGCATCATTTCATCGCGTGCAAAGTTGCGCGCGGTCGCCTGAAAGGCGCGCTGGTCCTCGGTAAGCTCGAAATCCATGATTTGACCGTAAGTGGCGGCCCGCTGGGGCGTCAACTGACCGGTGGCACGCGCGGCGGCGAGACGCTAAAACATCGGCCGGAGATATCTCTATGGCGATCAAATTCGGCCGTCCGCTGGAATCCAAGGTGCGCTTCTCGCCGGTCGAGCAGCCGGCCAGCGCCGAGCGGCTCGATCTTTCGACGCGGATGCGGCGCAACCGCCGCGCCGAATGGGCGCGCCGTCTGGTGCGCGAACATCAGCTCACCACCGACGACCTGATCTGGCCGCTGTTCATCATGGACGGCCACAACAAGCGCGCCGCGGTGCCGTCGATGCCGGGCGTCGAGCGCCTCTCGGTCGATCAGGTGGTGCGCGAGGCCGAGCGCGCCGCGAAGCTGACGATCCCGTGCATCGCGCTGTTTCCCTACACCGATCCGGCGCTGCGCGACGAGGACGGCTCGGAAGCGCTGAACCCGGACAATCTGGTCTGCCGCGCCATCCGCGCCGTCAAGAAAGAGGTGCCGGACATCGGCATCCTGTGCGACGTGGCGCTCGATCCGTTCACCAGCCACGGCCATGACGGCCTGTTGCGCGACGGCGTCATCCTCAACGACGAGACGGTGGCCGTGCTGGTCAAGCAGGCGCTGGTGCAGGCCGAAGCCGGCTGCGACATCATCGCGCCCTCCGACATGATGGACGGCCGGGTCGGCGCGATCCGCAAGGGTCTCGACGCCGCAAACTTCACCGACGTGTCGATCATGTCCTATGCGGCGAAATACGCGTCCGCCTTCTACGGCCCGTTCCGCGACGCGGTCGGCTCGGCCAAGACGCTGACCGGCGACAAGCGCACCTACCAGATGGATTACGGCAACACCGACGAGGCGCTGCGCGAAGTCGCGCTCGACATCGAGGAAGGCGCCGACATGATCATGGTCAAGCCGGGCCTGCCCTATCTCGACATCGTCTCCCGCGTGAAAGAGACGTTCGGCATGCCGACCTTCGCCTATCAGGTGTCCGGCGAGTACGCGATGCTGTCTGCCGCCGTGCAGAACGGCTGGCTCGACGGCGAGCGGGCGATGATGGAAAGCCTCACCGCCTTCAAGCGCGCCGGCGCCGACGGCGTTCTCACCTATTTCGCGCCGCGCGCGGCCGAGCTTCTTCGCCGCGGCTAAAGTCTCCTCATAAGGTCATTCGTGCATGGGTGAGTTTGCGATCGGTCAAGGCGTGCCGCGTTTCGAGGATCCGCGGCTGGTGCGCGGCGGCGGCCGCTATACCGACGACGTGCAGCTTCCCGGCATGGCCTACGGCATCGTGGTTCGCTCGCCGCATGGCCACGCCAAAATCAAGTCGCTCGATGTGGAAGCGGCGAAAGCCTCGCCCGGCGTGCTCGCCGTCATCACCGGCGCTGACTGGAAAGCGGCGGGGCTTGGCGATCTGCCCTCGCATCCCGGGCTCAAGCGCCGCGACGGCTCGCCGATGTACAAGCCGCGCTACACCGTGCTGGCCGAAGACCATGTCCGCTGGGTCGGCGATCCCGTGGTGTTTGTCGTCGCAGAGACGATCGCGCAGGCGCTCGACGCCGCCGAACTGATCGAGGCCGACTACGAGGAATTGCCGATCGTCGTGACGACCGAAGACGCGGTCAAGCCGGACGCGCCGCGCGTCTTCGAGGACTGCCCAGGCAACATCGCCTTTACCGAATTCATCGGCGACAAGGCGGCGTGCGAGGCCGGCATCGCCAAGGCGGCGCATGTCGTCAAGCACCGCTTCGTCATCAACCGCGTCACCGCGGTGACGATGGAGCCGCGCGGCGCGGTCGCGCACTACACGCCGGGTGATCGCCGCTTCGCGATCTACACTGCGACCCAGCGCCCGCACGGCTACCGCGCCGAGATGGCGGGCGTCCTCAAAGTGCCGGAAAGCGACATTCGCATCGTCACCGGCGACACCGGCGGCAGCTTCGGCATGAAGACGCCGGTGTTCAACGAAATCCCGATGTGCTGCTACGCGTCCAAGCTGACCGGCCGCCCGGTCAAATGGATCAGCACCCGCACCGAAAGCTTCCTGTCGGATGCGCAGGCGCGCGACAACGTCACCGAAGCCGAGCTTGCGCTCGACAAGGACGGCCATTTCCTTGCATTGCGCGTGACCACCTACGCCGCGATCGGCGCTTATCTGCAGCCCAACATGCCGGCCTATTTCCTCAATGCCGGCACGCTGGCGGGCACATATCGCACGCCGGCAATCTTCGTCGATACGTCCGGCGTCTACAGCAACACCAATCCGGTGCGCCCCTATCGCGGCAATGGCCGGCCGGAGTTCGGCTTTCATCATCGAGCGGATGGTCGAGCTTGCCGCCAAGGAGCTCGGCATCGACAGCACCGAGCTGCGGCGGCGCAATTACATCGCGCCGCAGGAGATGCCGTTCAAGACCGGCCTCACCTTCACCTATGACTGCGGCGAGTTCGAAAAGAACATGGACCTCGCCATGGGCATGGCGGACTTCAAGGGCTTCGAGAAGCGCAAGAAAGAATCCCGCAAGAACGGAAAGCTGCGCGGCATCGGGCTCTCGAACACGATCGAACGCGCGGCCGCTCCCGGCACCGAAGGCGCCGAAGTCCGCTTCGACAAATCGGGCACGGTTACGCTCATGGTCGGCTCCAACAACCAGGGCCAGGGCCACGAGACCGTTTTCAAGCAGATCGTGGCGGACAAGCTGGGCCTGCATCCCAACGACATTCGCTACCTCTCCGGCGACACCGATCTGGTGTTCTACGGCGAAGGCACTGGCGGCTCGCGTTCGGCGACCATGGGCGGCTCGGCCTCGCTGCGCGCAACCGAAAAGGTGATCGAGAAGGCCGGCGCGATTGCCGCGCATGCGCTCAAGGTGGCGCCCGAGGAGATCAAGTTTGCCGACGGCGTGTTCTCGTCGCCAAAGACCAACCAGACCAAGACGATCAAGGAAATCGCCGCCGACGCCCAGCTTCCCGCGAAAATTCCGCCGACCATGGAGCCCGGCCTGTCAGCCAATGCGGTCCACAAGACGCCGGTCAACAACTACCCGAACGGCTGCCACATCTGCGAAATCGAGATCGATCTCGAGACCGGCGTCGCCGAGGTGGTGCGCTACACCGTGGTCGATGACGTCGGCACCGTGCTCAATCCGATGCTGCTGCACGGCCAGATCCACGGCGGCGTCGTGCAGGGCGTCGGCCAGGTGCTGATGGAGGACATCCATTTCGACGAAAGCGGGCAGCTCGTCACCGCGTCGTTCATGGATTACGCGATGCCGCGCGCGCACGACATCTGTCCGATGAAGGTCGAAAGCAATGCGGTGCCGACCAAGACCAATCCGCTCGGCACCAAAGGCGCGGGCGAAGCGGGCTGCGTCGGCGCCCTGCCCGCCGTGACCAATGCGGTTGTCGATGCGCTGAAGGAATACGGCGTCAAGCACGTGGAGATGCCCGCCACGCCGGAACGGCTGTGGCGGATCATCCACGCAGCAAGCTGAGCGCTACCTCAGATATTGCGGACGAATGCAGGGCCCGTCGAGCGAGTAACGGCCCGCGCCGACTCCGGCCAGCATCACCAAGCCGCCGATCATGCTCACGTTCTTCATGAAGTGGATCATGTTGTTGGTGTACTCGGCGCCCGGCGGATAGTGCCAGAAGTCGTGGAAGAAGTAGGCCGCGATCGCGGTGAAGATCGCGAGCAACAGCGCGAACAGGCGCGCCTGCCAGCCGATGATGATCAAAACGCCGCCAGCAAATTCAAGCACGGCCGTCTTGACCGCAAGCACATAAGGCATCGTCCAGCCTGACGGCAGATAGGCGGCCAGCATCTGCGGTATCGGCAAATTCTTCGACTCGATCGCCGCCGCCGTCGCGGCGAGATCCATGAATTTTTCCACGCCGGAAGCGACGAAGATGAGCGGCAAGCAGAATGCGCCCGATCAGGACGAATGCGTCATTGACGCCGGCTGCTGCGCGCACATCCCCGACGGCGACGGGCCCGTCATAGGTGGTCCGCTCGACATCGGTCGGGTGATAGGTGGTGGCCATGGCGGTGCCTCGTGCGAGAAGGGGGTTTCGGCACGATCAACGCGGCGGGAGACTGCTGTGTTCCCTAGCACGGAGCCGGGTTCCATGAGACGGACGCTGAATCCCTCGGCAATGAGTGCCTAAGGATGTCCTGGGCATGCGCCGGATCGCGGGTTTCCACCGTGACATCAAGCCGGGCACCCTTTGCCGGCACGTCGAGAAACAGGCGGCTGTGCTCGACCTGAAGAATATTGGCGCCCAGTTCACCAAGTCGTGTGGCGATCTGCCCGAGCACGCCGGGCCGGTCGGGAATGGTGAGCCGGAAGGCGACGATCTGACTCGCGCGCTCCAGCTCGCGCACCATGATCGAGGAGAGAATGCGCGGATCGATATTGCCGCCGGTCAGGATCAGGCCGACCCGCTTGTCCTTGAAGCGCTCCGGCTTCGCCAGCAAAGCAGCAAGACCGGCGGCGCCCGCGCCTTCCGCCATCGTCTTCTGTAACGTGACGTAAGCGTTCACCGCGCGCTCGATATGCGCCTCCTCGACCAGCACGATGTCGGACACGAGTTCGCGCACCACCGGCAGCGTCAGCTTGCCGACATTCTTGACCGCGATGCCCTCCGCCAGGGTCGGGCCGCCGATCGGCTTCTTGTCGCCTTTGATCGCGTTCCAGAACGAGGGATAAAGCGCGGCTTGTGCGCCGACGATCTCGATCTTCGGATTGATGCTGCGGGCCGCGATGGCGCTGCCGGAGATCAGACCGCCGCCGCCGATCGGGATCACCAACACGTCGAGGTCCGGCACGTCTTCGAGCATTTCGAGCGCCGCCGTGCCTTGCCCGGCAATGATCAGCGGATCGTCATAAGGATGAACCAAAGTCAGGTGCCGCTCCCGGACCAACTCCTCGCATTTCGCCTGCGCCTCGGAAATCTCCTCGCCTTCCAGCACGACCTCGGCGCCATGGGCGCGGGTCGAGGCGACCTTCACCGATGGCGTGGTTACCGGCATGACGATGGTCGCCGGAATGCCGAGCCGGGCCGCGTGATAGGCAACCGCCTGAGCATGGTTTCCGGCCGACATGGCGACGACGCCGCGCTTGCGCGCCTCGGCCGAGAGCGCCGACAGCTTCACCAAAGCGCCGCGGTCCTTGAAGGAATTGGTGACCTGCAGATTTTCGTATTTGACGAAGACCGTTGCGCCGGTCAGCGCCGACAATTTCGGCGCCGGCAGCATCGGGGTGCGCAGCACCTGGCCCTTCAATGAGTGCCCGGGCCTTCTGGATATCGGCCGCATTTATGTCCACGCTTTGCTCCTTTGCCGGGGCCAGATTGCCGCAGCGGAACGGGCCGATCTACCCACCTTGTGGTGGAATCGCCTAACCTCCATCTCTAGCCGGTGGTTCTTCCGAGGGATGGCCGTGCCGATAGACGTCAAACCGCATGCCTATGATCCGGTCCAGCACCCGGAACTGTTCGAGGGCGTTCTGGCCCGCCGGGTGGTCGCCTTCCTGATCGACTTTGTCGTGATCGCCGTTCCCATCGTGCTGGGGGCGATGTTCATTTTCGTCTTCGGAATCGTGACGCTCGGCCTCGGCTGGGCGCTGTACTGGCTGCTGCCGACTGCTGCGGTGATATGGGCCATTCTTTATTTCGGCTTCACGCTGGGCGGCCCGCGATCCTCGACCATCGGGATGCGGGTGATGGATATCGAAATGCGCACCTGGTACGGCTCGCCGGCTTATTTTGTGCTCGGCGCGGTGCACGCCATCGGCTTCTGGTTCACGGTGTCATTCTTCACGCCGTTCGTTCTGCTGGTCCCGTTCTTCAACCAGCGGCGGCGCCTGCTGCACGACATCCTGCTTGGAACGATAATCATCAATAATCCGGAGCGCGCGCAATCATTGCGCCCGCTCCAGCCAGCCGGGTAGGCTTCTCGCGTGACTCAGCATTCCCGCGACACCCCGCAATTCTATCTGACGGCGCCCTCGCCGTGCCCATATCTCGCGGGCCAGGAAGAGCGGAAAGTGTTCACGCATCTGGTCGGCGAGCGGGCCGGCGAGCTCAACGACCTGCTCACGCAAGGCGGTTTCCGCCGCAGCCAGTCGATCGCCTACCGGCCGGCCTGCGAAACGTGCAGGGCCTGTGTATCGGTGCGGGTGGTCGCGAAAGACTTCAGGCCAACGCGAAGCATGCGCCGGATCGCCGAACGAAATGCCGATGTGATCGGCGAAATGCGCGGCCCGACGCCGACTTCCGAGCAATATTCGGTGTTCCGCGGCTATCTCGACTCGCGTCACCGCGATGGCGGCATGGCCGATATGACGGTGCTCGATTACGCGATGATGATCGAGGACAGCCATGTCGAGACCCGGATGGTCGAGTACCGGCTGCGCGGACCGGACAGCAGGATCACCGGCCGCGGGACCGGCCGGCTGCTCGCCGTTGCGCTGACCGACGTGCTCGGTGACGGGCTCTCGATGGTCTATTCGTTCTTCGACCCGGAATACGGCGATCGCTCGCTGGGCACGCAGATGATCCTCGATCACATCGCGCGCGCGAATGAGATGGGGCTCGACTACGTCTATCTCGGCTACTGGGTGCCGAATTCGCGCAAGATGGACTACAAGGGCCGCTTCTTGCCGCAGGAGCGCCTCGCGCCCGCCGGCTGGGCTCGCGTTGAAAGCGAACCCGGTTAGGCCGGACACCGGGAACATTTGGCCCAAAATCGGGTTGATGGAACTCTGGTGGGCCACACCTTCACACTGGCGAGCGCGAGATAACACCCAATGCCGATTGCAAACCGGCTGACCGGTACGCTCGCCCTGTTTGCGGCCGTCGCCCTTCCGGTCTTGGCCTGGGCCGCGGAGCCCGGCGCCCACAAGGGGCCGTCCGAGTGGGTTTTCATCACCCAGCTCGTCATCCTGATGATTGTCGGCCGCTTGCTCGGCGAGACCATGCTGCGGATCGGCCAGCCGGCGGTCATGGGCCAGCTGATCGCCGGACTGATTCTCGGTCCGTCGCTGTTCGGCGCCCTGCTGCCTGACATCCAGCACGCCGTCTTTCCGGGCACGCCTGAGCAGAAGGCGATGATCAACGCCGTCTCGCAGGTGGGCGTCCTGTTCCTGCTGCTGATCACCGGAATGGAGACCGACCTGCGGCTGGTGCGCCAGACCGGCAAGGCCTCGGCCTACGCATCGCTGATGGGCATTCTGGTGCCGTTCGCCTGCGGCTTTGCGCTCGGCGAATTCCTGCCGGACTCGATGCTGCCGGATCCCGACAAGCGGCTGGTGACATCGCTCTTCCTGGGCACCGCGCTGTCGATCGCGTCGGTCAAGATCGTCGCGATGGTGGTGCGCGAGATGAATTTCATGCGGCGCACCGTCGGTCAGGTGATCCTGGCTTCGGCGATCATCGACGACAGTATCGGCTGGATCATCGTTTCCATCATCTTCTCGATCGCGCTGCACGGCTCGGTGGATTTGACGGCGCTGGCCTGGAGCGTCGCGGGCACCTTTATCTTCATGGTGACGAGTTTCACGGTCGGACGGCGCGCCGTCTCTTTCGCGATCCGCTGGGTCAACGACAATTTCGTCAGCGAATTTGCGGTGATCACCTGCATCCTGATCATCATGGGCCTCATGGCGCTGATCACCCATGCGATCGGCGTTCATACCGTGCTCGGCGCATTCGTCGCCGGCATTCTGGTCGGTGAATCTCCGATCCTGACCAAGCACATCGATGAGCAGTTGCGCGGCATCGTCACCGCATTCTTCGCGCCGGTGTTCTTCGGCATGGCCGGGTTGACCGCGGACCTGACGGTGCTCGGCGATCCGCAAATTGCGATGTACACCGCCGGCCTGATCCTGATCGCCAGCGTCGGCAAGTTCGGCGGCGCCTTCCTCGGCGCCGAGCTCGGCGGCCTCACAAGGCGCGAGGGTTTCGCGCTGGCCTGCGGCATGAATGCGCGCGGCTCGACCGAGGTGATCATCGCCACGGTCGGCCTGTCGATGGGCGCGCTGAGCCAGAACCTGTTCACGATGATCGTCGCCATGGCGGTGGTCACCACGATGGCGATGCCGCCGACCTTGCGCTGGGCGCTGTCGCGCATCCCGCTGCGCAAGGAGGAGCGGCTGCGGCTCGAGCGCGAGGCCCGCGAAGAAAAAGGCTTTGTCAGCAACCTGGAGCGCCTGCTCATTGCCGTGGACGACAGCCCGAATGGCCGTTTCGCCTCACGGGTGGCGGGCATGCTTGCGGGCACCAAGGGGATGCCGACGACGGTCATCCACATCAATGCGGAGGCTAAACCTGCGGAATCGGAGCCGCCTAACCCCCTCGACAAGCCGAGTGACGAAGAAGCCCGCCACGCCGGCGCGCCGCAAAGTGATGGCGGCGGCCAAGAAGCCGGCAACCAAGAAATCACGCGCCGCCAAGACGCCGCGAGAAAATCAGGCGATCGATAAAGCGCGCGACGAAGAGCTCAAAGAGGTCATCGTGCATGTGCCCTCGCCGCCGATCGCCGCGAAAGCTGAAAAAGTCAGCGAAGCGGTCAAAGGCGCCGCCGAGGAGACCAAGAGCGGGAAGAAGGAAAAAGAAAAAGGCGAAACCGAAGTCGATGTGACGACGATCGTGCACAAGTCGCCCAGCGCCCAGGCAGTCGCGCTTGAGGCGCAGAAGGGTTACGATCTGCTGTTCATCGGCGTCGACAAGACCTCCGCTCCCAACAAGGACTTCCACCCGGCGGTGACCGAAATCGCCCAGGGGTTTGCCGGCCCACTTGTCGTGACGGCGACGCACGGCGAGCTCGACAAGATGCCGAGTAATGATTTGAGCATCCTCGTCCCGGTCAACGGGACCGAGCAGGCGCGGCGCGGCGCCGAAGTTGCGCTGGTGCTGGCGCGAGCCACGGATGCATCGATCACGGTGCTCTACGTGGCGCCGCAGGGGCCCGACGGCAAACGAAAACGCAGCCGCACCCGGCGGCACGAAAACGCGATCCTCAAAGACATTGTCGGCCTCGCCGGCGACCATGTCGCGGTGCGCACCGCGGTGACGACGAACACCGCCGCGGCTGAGGCGATCCTGCGCGAAGCCGAGCGCCGCAAGCACAATCTCGTCGTGCTTGGTGTCGGCCGGCGGCCCGGTGACAAGCTGTTCTTCGGCGATACTGCAGCCGGCCTGCTCGAAAATGCCGGCTGCTCATTGCTGTTCGTGGCGAGCTGACTATTCGTCGGCCTTCTCGCCGTCCGAAGCCTTTTCCCTGGCCTTGCCGTTGGTCTGCGGCAGCTTGCCGAACTTGTTGTTCTTCGGGAAACCCTTCGGGACAATGCGGCCGGCGTCGGCGCGCTTGCCGCGCCAGTCGCGCAGATCCTTGAGCGGAGTCGCAAAGGTGCGCCCGGCGGTGTCGTACCAGCTCAGGCCGTCTTCGGCCTTGAAGGTCTTGATGTCGGAGAGGCCCTTCTCCTTGTAGCGCTGCAGGCGGACGCCGCGGCCGCGCGCCATCTCCGGCACGTCGGCGAGCGGGAAGATCAGCATCTTGCGGTTCTCGCCGACCGAAGCGGCCAGCTCGCCTTCGACGATTGTCATGGCCCGCGCCTCATCGCCCTTGAGGTTGAGCACGGTCTTGCCCTTGCGGGTGGTCGCGACGACATTCGTCTTCCGACACGACAAAGCCGTTGCCGCCCTTGCTGGCGACCAGGAATTTGCGGCCGCCGACGAATGGCATCGCCTCGACGATATTGGTGTCCTGCTCCATGTCGGCATAGAGCCGGATCGGCTCGCCGAAGCCGCGGCCGCCGGGCAGCTTGGAGACGTCGACCGTGTAGAAGCGGCCATTGCTGGCGAACAACAGTGCCTTCGCGGTGCTCTCGGTCGGGAAAGCGAAATGCAGTTCGTCGCCCGTTTTAAAGGCGACGCCTGACAGATCGGTAACGTGGCCGCGCAGCGCGCGGATCCAGCCCTTCTCCGAGACGACGACGGTGACCGGCTCGCGGATCACCATCGCCTCTTCGATCGCCGCCTCGTCATGCTCGGGCGCTTCGCCGAAGCCGGTGCGGCGTTTGCCGAGCGCGGTCTTCGGCCCGAATTGCTCGCGAATGTCCTTGATCTGGCCGGCCACCGTCTTCCACTGCTTCGGCGTCGAGCCGAGCAGCGATTTCACTTCGGTACGCTCGATCTTGAGCGCCTTGTCCTCGGCCCTGATCTCCATCTCCTCAAGCCGGCGCAAATTGCGCAGCCGCATGTTGAGGATGGCGTCGGCCTGGATCTCGCTGAGCTTGAAGGTCTTCATCAGGACGGGCTTGGGCTCGTCCTCCTTGCGGATGATCTTGATGACCTTGTCGAGATTGAGATAGGCGATCAGGAAGCCGCCCAGCATTTCGAGCCGGTGCTCGATCTCACCGAGACGGAATTTCGAGCGGCGGACCAGCACCTCGCGGCGATGATCGAGCCATTCGCGCAGCACTTCGGCGAGGCCGAGCACCTTCGGGATCCGGCCCTTCACCAGCACGTTCATGTTGAGGCCGATGCGGCTCTCGAGCTCGGTGAGCTTGAAGAGCGACTCCATCAGCAGCTCGGCATCGACGGTGCGGGCGCGCGGCTCGATCACCAGGCGAACGTCGGCCGCGAATTCATCGCGCACATCGGCGACCAGCGGCAATTTGCGCTCGTTGATCAGCTCGGCGATCTTTTCGATCAGCCGCGATTTCTGCACCAGCCACGGAATTTCGGTGATGACGATCTGATAGGTGCCGCGGCCGGTGTCTTCCTTGGTCCAGCGGGCGCGCACCTGGAACGAGCCGCGGCCGGTCGTATAGGCTTCGGCGATCGCCGACTTGGATCGACGATAATGCCGCCGGTCGGGAAATCCGGGCCCGGCACATATTTCAGCAGTGTGCGGCTGCGTGCGCTCGGATTGTCGATCAAAAACAGCGCGGCATCGCACAGCTCCGCCGCATTATGCGGCGGGATCGATGTCGCCATGCCGACCGCAATGCCCTGCGAGCCGTTGGCGAGCAGATTTGGAAACGCCGCCGGCAACACCGACGGCTCCTGATTGGAGCCGTCATAGCTCGGGCGGAAATCGACAGCGTCCTCGTCGATGCCGTCGAGCAGAAGCTGCGCCACCGCGGTCAGCCGGCTCTCGGTGTAGCGCATCGCCGCGGCGTTATCGCCGTCGATGTTGCCGAAATTGCCCTGCCCGTCGATCAGCGGATAGCGCTGCGCGAAATCCTGGGCGAGACGCACCATCGCGTCGTAGATCGCCTGGTCGCCGTGCGGATGGTAATTGCCCATCACGTCGCCGACCACCTTCGCCGATTTCTTGAAGGCGGCTTCCGGCGAGAGCCGCAGCACGCGCATGCCGTAAAGGATGCGGCGGTGCACCGGCTTGAGGCCGTCGCGCGCATCCGGCAGCGCACGGTTCATGATGGTGGAGAGCGCGTAAGCGAGATAGCGCTCTTCCAGCGCCTCTCGCAGCCCGACTTCCTGAACGTCGGACGGCTCGGGGGGAATCAGTTGTTTGCCCATGAAGACCTAGCTAGTCGGCTGTGATGATGCGAACAAGCGCGGAACCGGCGCTTTACGCGACGCTGGGGAGAGACCGGCTGACCGCTGCGATCAAATGCGCGCGTGCGTCGGAGAGCGCCAGGCCGCGCGGCTCGAGCACCAGACGGCTCAGAAAATAGCCTGATAGCGCAAAGGCATCGGTCACATCCTCCGGCGCCGGCGCGACGTCGCTGTCCTGAAGAAATGCCGGCAGCCGGAACAGTTTGTCGGCCCATCGCCGCGCCGCCTTCGCGCGACACCGCGCGTCCGGACTTTGGCGAGACGTAAATGAGCTCGTCCGTCACCCCGGTCGCCGCGCAGGATGCAAGATCGAGCCCGAAACCGAGCTCGGACAACATCTGCATTTCGAAGCGGGCGACCTGCGGCGCGATGCCTTGCGTGTCGTCGAGCCGGTCGAGGATCGCTTCGAGATCGTCGTAGACCACGAGCGTGCGGGTCCCGTTCCGGCAGCAGGCGCGCAAGGCTCGCCAGATGGGTCACCCCGAACAGAGCATGCGCCGATGCGAACATCGACGCGGTGCGGGTCTTCACCGGTTCGACCGTATAGGTGCCGAGATGCTCGTCGAGCCGGGCCCGCCACACGGCGCGCACGCCGTTGCCAGGCTGCAGGACCGGCTTGAGCCGTGAGCCAAAGCCGCCGCGCACCAGACCAAGATGCCGGCCATGCTCGCGCGTGAACAGCTCGGCGATGGCGCTGGCCTCGCCGTGCCGCCTGATGCCGAGCACGATGGCGTCGTCAGTCCATTGCATCGATTCGAAGTTTACTCCTTCGGAAAGTCGAGGCCCATTGCCCGGAAGCGCTCCGGATCCTCACCCCAGCCCTCGCGCACCTTGACGAACAGGAACAGGTGCACCTTTGCGTCGGCAATCTCGGCGATTTCCTTGCGCGCCGATTCACCGATTGCCTTGATCGTCTGCCCTGCCTTGCCGAGCACGATTTTGCGCTGGCTCTCCCGTTCGACGTAGATCGTCTGCTCGATGCGGATATCGCCGCCACGCAACTCCTTCCAGGCCTCCGTCTCGACGGTCGACTGATAAGGCAGTTCCTGGTGCAGCCGCTCGAACAGCTTCTCGCGGGTAATTTCGGCGGCCAGATGGCGCATCGGCGCGTCCGAAATCTGGTCGGGCGGATAGAGAAACGGCCCTTCCGGCACGCGTTGCGCCAGCCATGATTTGAGATCCGGCACGCCATCGCCATTGAGCGCGGAGAGCATGAATGTGTGCTCGAACGCGACCGCTTCGTTCGCGCGCTTTGCCAGCGCAAGCAGGTCGGGCTTTGCGACCACGTCGACCTTGTTGAGCACCAGGAGCTTCGGCTGCCTGACATCCTTGAGCTGAGCGAGGATGTGCTCGGCTTCCTCGTCGATGCCTTCACGCGCATCGATCAGGAGACCGACCAGGTCCGCATCGTGTGCGCCGCTCCAGGCCGTTGCCACCATGGCGCGGTCAAGCCGCCGCTTGGGCGAAAAGATGCCCGGCGTGTCGACGAAGATAAGCTGCGAATTGCCCTCAATCGCGATGCCGCGGATCAGCGCGCGCGTGGTCTGCACTTTGCGCGAGACGATCGTGACCTTGGAGCCGACCATTGCGTTGAGCAGGGTCGACTTGCCGGCATTCGGCGCGCCGATCAGCGCAATAAAGCCGCAGCGGGTCTTGGCTTCGTCAGCCATTCGGAAGATCCGCGGCAATGCCCTCGCGCGTCAGCATAGCTGACGCCGCGGCCTGCTCGGCTGCGCGTTTTGAGGCGCCCATTCCCTCCGCAGGCTCACGATCCGGCAGCACAACGACCACTTTGAACTTCGGCTTGTGCTGCGGCCCGGTGCGCGAAACCTCCCGGTAAGACGGCGTCGGCAGGCCGCGTGCCTGCGCCCATTCCTGCAATATCGTCTTTGGATCGCGCAGCGGCCGCGCCGGCCGCATCATCCGTTCTTTCCAATATTTCTCGATCAGCTTCGCGGCCGCGCGGTAACCGCCATCGATGAACACGGCGCCGACCAATGCTTCACAGACATCCGCCAGAATGGTGGTGCGCGAGCGTCCGCCGGCCACCGCTTCGGAGCTGCCGAGCCGCAGCGCAGGCCCGAGGTCCATGGCCCGCGCGACATCGGCGCAGGCATCCTTGCGCACCAGGTCGGCGAGGCGGCGTGACAATTCGCCCTCGTTGGCGCGCGGATAGGCCGAAACAGCATGTCGGAGACAACCAGGCCGAGCACGTGGTCGCCTAAAAACTCCAGACGCTGATAGGAATTGCGCGCGGCTGCCGCCGGACAGCGCGGAGATATGCGTGAGCGCGCGATCGAGCAGAGTCCTTGTCCTTGAAGGTATGCCCAATGCGGTCCTCGAGCGCAGCGCGCTCCTTGGTCCGCTCCGTGGCCTTGCGGCTCATCGCACGATCGTGAACAGGCGGCTCCAGCGCACCGAAACAGGCCAGCGCCAGAATTCCCAGGCGCGCTCGCCTTCATAGACCGAGAAGAAAATGATCTGCGCCCGGCCGATGAAATTCTCGAACGGGACAGTACCGACCTGCGAGAACCGGCTGTCGGTCGAATTATCGCGGTTGTCGCCCATCATGAAATATTCGCCGGCCGGGACGGTATAGACCTGGGTGTTATCGGCGAAGCCGTTCGCAACAAGATCGAGCGCGTAATACGACACGCCGTTCGGCAGCGTTTCCTTCCAGCGCTTGACCGGCGCCGCCGGCAGCCCTTCCTCGGCTTCGACGAAGGCCGGGGCCGCCTCGCGCTTGATCGCCTGTCCGTTGATGTGGAGCACGCCATCGACCATCTGGATCTTGTCGCCCGGCAGACCGATCACGCGCTTGATGTAATCGGTGGACGTGTCCTTCGGCAGACGGAACACCACGACGTCGCCGCGATCGGGCTGCGATCCAAAGATGCGGCCGGAGAAAAGCGGCGGCGAAAACGGCAGCGAGAAGTGGCTGTAGCCGTACGAATACTTCGAGACGAACAGGTAATCGCCGACCAGCAGCGTTGCCTTCATCGAGCCGGAGGGAATGTTGAACGGCTGGAACAGCACCGTCCGGATCACGAGCGCGATAATGAGCGCGTGAAAAATGACGCGGAGGGTCTCGCCAATACCCCCTTCTTTCCGTTTTGCTCCGGATGTCACGCTCATTGGCCTCTTGTCCCGGGAATCCCGCGCGCCCGCCGCGGTTTGTAGCGGTTGGCCAGCGCAAATCCAAGCCGCTCGACCCCGCATTAAGTGTCTGAGGATCCTGCAGTTCCTATTTGTGAACGGGTGCCGGCTCGGCAGAGATAATGACAAGGGCCTGGGCGGTCGGCCCCTCGTCCGTCAGCGTCACATCGATGCGCGGCTCGTAGCCTTTCGGCGTAAGGGCCTGCAGCCGCTTCAAGGCTCCGCCGGTCAGCTGCATGGTCGGCCGCCCGCCGGGAAGATTGACGACGCCCATGTCGCGCCAGAACACGCCGGCGGCAAGGCCGGTGCCGAGCGCCTTGGCGCAGGCCTCCTTGGCCGCAAACCGCTTGGCGTAGGTTTCGACGCGACGCGCGCGGCGATCCGCCTTGGCGCGCTCTTGCGGGCGTGAAACAGCGGTTGAGGAATCGCTCGCCGTGGCGATCCAGCACCTCCTTGATGCGCCGCACGTCGACGATGTCGGAGCCGAGCCCGATGATCATGCCGCCTCCGCTTTCATGCGGCCGCGATCCATTGCGGCACGCATCAATTTCACGACTTGCTCCAATCCTTCGAACACGGCTTCGCCAACCATGTAGTGACCGATGTTGAGTTCGACCACAGCGGGCAAGGCAGCGATCGTTTCGGCACTCGCGTAGTCGAGCCCGTGGCCGGCATGGACTTCGAGGCCGAGATCGTGCGCGATTTTGGCGCCCTCCCGGATGCGATCCCATTCCGCTTGCGCCGCGGCCTTGTCGCCATGAACGAGCGCCTCACACCATGCGCCGGTATGGATTTCAACGACGGGCGCGCGCAGTTTCGCGGCGGTTTCAAACTGCCGCCGCTCCGCTGCGATGAACAACGAGACGCGAATGCCCGCATCATTGAGTTTAGCGATGAGCGGCGCGAGGTGATTATGTTGTCCCGCGGCGTCGAGCCCGCCTTCGGTCGTGCGCTCGGTGCGCTTTTCCGGGACGATGCAGGCGGCGTGCGGCTTGGTCCGAAGCGCAATGCCGAGCATCTCGTCCGTCGCCGCCATTTCCAGGTTGAGCGGTTTGTCGATCTCCGCCTTGAGGCGGGCGATATCCTCGTCGCGGATGTGGCGGCGGTCTTCGCGCAAATGCGCGGTAATCCCATCGGCGCCGGCCGCAATCGCAAGCTTGGCAGCGCGCACCGGGTCCGGGTGGCGCCCGCCACGCGCGTTACGAATGGTGGCGACGTGATCGATATTCACGCCGAGCCGCAGCCGGGGAATCATGTTCGCCCGCGCATGATCTTACCCGAAAACCGGTTCCCATCCCCGATCGGGGTCGAGGACATGCTTTTCGGGATCATGCGCCTAGCCATTCACCCGCTCGGCTTTGGCGACGACCTTCTTGGCCCGCAATTGCGCGATAATCGCATTGAGATGCTTGAGGTCATAGACCTCCAGATCGATCGTCACGTCGGTAAAGTCAGGCGCAGCTGCGGGTCATGCGGATGTTGTCGATATTGCCGTCGTTTTCCGCGATCACCTGGGCGATCTGCGCAAGCGAGCCGGGCTCGTTGACGGATTGCACCGAAAGCCGCGCCGGGAAGCGCTGCGGCGCCCCCTCCTCATCCCAGCGCACATCAAGCCACCGCTCCGGATGGTCCTCGAATTCGGAAAGCGCCGGCGACTGGATCGGATAGATCGTGATCCCCTCACCCGGCGTAAGAATGCCGACGATGCGGTCGCCCGGCACGGCGCCGCCATTGGGCGCAAATTGCACGGGTAATTCGCTGTTGATGCCGCGGATGGGGATCGCCGGGCCCTGGGCTTCCGGCATCTTGAATTTCACCGATTTGGAGCGCCCGAAGCCGAACCAGCCGGTGGATTCCGTCTTGCGCTGCACCGCGGCCATCGCCGCGGCGCGCTCTTCCTTGTAGTCGGGATACATCGCGCGCGCGACGTCGGAGGCTTTGAGTTCGCTGCGGCCCACTGCCGCCATCACGTCTTCGAGTGAGGAACGCGCCAGCCGCGGCAGGGCACCGACCAGCTTCTCGTCCGAGTAGGCGATCTTGGCGCGCTGGAACAGCCGCTCGACAATACGCCGGCCGAGGCCGGTGTACTGCGTGCGCACCGACGCGCGGGTGGCGCGCCGGATCGCGGCGCGGGCCTTGCCGGTCACAACGATGGATTCCCATGCGGCAGGCGGCGCGGTCTGTCCCTTTGAGGTGATGATCTCGACCTCATCGCCATTCATGAGCTCGGAGACGAGCGGCGCGACCTTGCCGTTGATCTTGCAGCCGATCGCCGTGTTGCCGACGTCGGTGTGGACCGCGTAAGCGAAATCGATCGGAGTTGCCATGCGCGGCAGCGAAATAAGCTTGCCGCCCGGCGTGAAGCAGAACACCTGGTCGTGGAAGAGTTCGAGCTTGGTGTGCTCGAGAAATTCCTCCGGATTTGAGCCTTCCGCCAGGAGCTCGATGGTGCGGCGCAGCCAGCCATAGGCGCTCAACTCGCGCGACAGCGTCTCGGTCGGCGTGCCCTTACTGTCTTTATAAAGCGCATGCGCGGCGATGCCGTATTCGGCGATCTCATGCATGTCGCTGGTGCGGATCTGCAGCTCGACCCGCTGCTTGCCCGGTCCGATCACGGTGGTGTGCAGCGAGCGGTAGTCGTTCTGCTTTGGCGTCGACACATAATCCTTGAAGCGGCCAGGAACGACCGGCCAGGTGGTGTGGACGATGCCGAGCGCCTGGTAACAATCGTCGAGCGACTTCACGACGACACGGAATCCGAAGATATCCGATAGCTGCTCGAAGCCGACCGACTTGCGCTCCATCTTGCGCCAGACCGAATACGACCGCTTGCGGCGGCCGCTGACGCGGGCCTTGATGCCGCGATCGGCAAGCTTTTTGGTGAGCTGCTTTTCAATCTCGGTGATGAGGTGCTGATGCCGCTCGGCCAAGGCGTTGAGGCGGCCTGAGACGACGCCGTAGGCTTCCGGATTGAGCTCGCGAAACGCAAGGTCTTCGAGTTCCTCGCGCATCTCATGCATGCCCATGCGGCCGGCAAGCGGCGCATAGATCTCGATGGTTTCCTCGGCGGCGCGCCGCCGCGGCTCCGGCGGCATGTAATTGAGCGTGCGCATATTGTGCAGCCGGTCGGCGAGCTTGATCAGCAGCACGCGCACATCGTCGGCGATCGCGAGCAAGAGCTTGCGCAGATTCTCGGCCTGCTTGGCTTCGCGGGTGACGAGGTCGAGCTTTTTGAGCTTGGTGAGGCCCTCGACCAGCGCGCCGATGTCGCGCCCGAACATCTCATCGATCTCGGCGCGGGTTGCCTCGGTGTCTTCGATCGTATCGTGCAACAGCGCCGCCGCGATGGTGGCGTCGTCGAGCTTGAGGTCGGTGAGGATCGCGGCGACCTCGAGCGGGTGAGAAAAATAGGGATCGCCCGACGCCCGGCGCTGCTCGCCATGGGCCTTCATGGCATAGACGTAAGCGCGGTTGAGCAGCGCCTCGTCGGTGTTCGGATTGTAGGCGCGAACCCGCTCGATCAGGTCGTACTGCCGCATCATCGGCGGCTTGCGGTTCTGCCCTGCGCCGTCAGTCAGCGGTGCAGTCGCCGGCGCGGCCGCCTGCGCCAGGGGCGCCCGGCTGCGGGCCTGCCCTTGCATACGCGGAAGTTCGATCTGCGAGCGCGCCATCGGTTTCCTGGCCTCCGGCATCGCGGAGGGCCCGACAAGATATCACGTCGTCTTGCCGCGGCTGCAAGATTGGCGGATCGAAGTTGCCAAAAAGCCAACGGCCCGGCTTTGCGAGCCGGGCCGTCCAGAATTGCAGTGTAAACGCCAGATTATTCGGTGTCGTCTTCCGGCTGTTCCTCCGGAGGAGCGAGGCCCTCGAGGCCCCTCAGAAGCTCCTCCTCGGTCATCCGCTCGGTCGCCGCGACTTCCGTGTCGTCGGAGTCGACCTTGTCGCCGGCAGCGGCGCCGATCAGCGGCACCTCGGGCTCCGGCTCGTCAACCTCGACATATTTCTGGAGGCTGTGGATCAGGTCTTCCTTGAGGTCTTCCGGCGACACCGTCTGTTCCGCGATTTCGCGGAGCGCCACCACCGGGTTCTTGTCGTTGTCGCGGTCCACAGTGATCTGGGAGCCGGACGAGATCATGCGCGCGCGATGGCTGGCGAGCAGAACAAGATCGAAACGGTTGTCGACTTTGTCGATGCAATCTTCGACGGTGACGCGGGCCATGCGCTGGGCGCTCCTGAAATGGAACCGGGCTTACGGGATTGAGGGTTAGCTATAGGGATAGGCCAAAAAGTTCAAGGTTTTTCTTTGGCTTGCCTCGAATGCTAGGCTGGCGCGCTTCCGGCGCCGGAAGCCCTATTTCACAGCTATTCATTTTAAAGACGTCTGCTTCACGCCTAACCAACGCCATTAAGTCCGCTCATTCAGAAATTCGGCACAAGAACACAACAAAAAGAGACGACCATGACCGTACCCGGCGAAAAAATCGCTTTGTTCATTGACGGCTCCAACCTTTACGCCACCGCCAAGTCGCTCGGCTTCGACATCGACTACAAGCGCCTGCTGCGGGAATTCCAGTCGCGCGGCTACCTGCTGCGCGCGTTCTATTACACCGCCGTGATCGAGCATGAGGAATACTCCTCGATCCGGCCCCTGATCGACTGGCTCGACTACAATGGCTACAGCGTCGTCACCAAGGCGACCAAGGAATTCGTCGATCAGGCGGGACGCCGCAAGGTCAAAGGCAATATGGACATCGAGCTCGCGGTCGATGCGATGGAGCTGGCCGGTACAATCGACCACATGGTGCTGTTTTCCGGCGACGGCGATTTCCGCTCGCTGGTTGAAGCGGTGCAACGCAAAGGGGTTCGCGTCACCGTCGTGTCCACGGTCTCGACCCAGCCGCCCATGGTCGCCGACGAGCTTCGCCGTCAGGCCGATGTGTTTCTGGACATTGTCGAGCTGCAATCGAAGATCGGCCGTGACCCCGGCGAACGCGGCCCGCGAGAGCCGCGCGAGAACCGGCCGCGCGAGCAACAGCACACGCCGCAATTTCTGCAACGTCCTTCCGCGCCACAGCGGCCCGTTCCTGCGGGCGCCGCGGATGACGAATTCGACGACGAGTGAACTATGCGAAGCTCCGGCAAGCCCGGGCGCGATTGCCCGCGCTGTCCGCGGCTTGTCGCCTTTCGCGAGCATTGGCGTGCGCAAAAGCCTGACTGGCACAATGCGCCGGTCGCCTCGTTCGGGCCGCTTGATGCACGCGTCCTGATCGTTGGGCTGGCGCCGGGCCTGCAGGGCGCCAATCGAACCGGCCGGCCTTTTACCGGCGATTGGGCCGGCGATCTTCTCTACGAGACGCTCGGCGAATACGGCTTCGCGAAAGGACAATATGAAGAGCGGCCCGACGACACGCTCACCCTGATCGATTGCCGCATCACCAATGCGGTTCGCTGCGTGCCGCCCGAAAACAAGCCGCTGCCCGTTGAAATCAATACTTGCCGCGACTTCCTGATCGCGACCTTGCGCGAAATGCCGAAGCTTCGTGCTGTCGTGACGCTCGGGCGCATTTCACATGAAAGCACGGTCAAGGCGCTGAGCCTGAAGCGATCGGCCGCAGCCTTTTCTCACGGCGCGACAGCTTCGGCGGGGCCGCTGACGATTTTTTCGAGCTATCACTGCTCGCGCTACAACACCAATACCGGCGTGCTGACGCCGAAGATGTTCAAGCAGGTGTTCGCCAACGTGCGCGCTTATCTGAAGAAAAGCGGCCGCTGACCTTACGACGCGTACTTCACCGAACAGCCATAGGCGCGCGAGCGATTGGCCGAGACCGGCTTGCCCTGCGCGATTTCAGTGAGCGCCTGGTCGACATAGTTCTTGGCGACCTTGAGGTCTTCAAGCCGCGCGGTCGGCTGATCGTCGATACCGCCCGCGTAAACGAGCACGCCGTCGCCGTTGATGATGTACATGTGCGGCGTGGTGCGAGCGCCATAGGCGCGCCCGGTGCTACCTTTGGGATCGAACAATACGGCGCTCGGCGCTGCCTTGCGCTCCGACGTCAACTGATTGGCTTGCTGCGGCGTGACGTGTCCATCCTCGCCGGGCGCCGATGAAATCACGCTGAGCCAGACCACGCCCTGCCCGGTCCATTTCTTCTGCAACGCCTGCATATTATTGCCGCGATAGTGCTTGCCGACATAGGGGCACTGGTGATTGGTCCATTCCAGCACCACGGTCTTGCCCTTGAATTCATTGAGCGTGCGGGCGCGACCGTTCGAGTCGGTCAGCGCGAAGGCCGGCGCTGCATTGCCGAGATTGGCCTGCGCAAAGGCAGGTCCGACAAACGCTGCGAACCGATGAGCGTCGCCGCCAGCCGCCGAAGGCTGGCAGACAGAATTCCACGTCGCGTCACGAGGTTCATGGGCCCTCTCCGGCTTGTGTCGCGACGATCTTCCCGGCAGCCATCGATCGCTGTCAATTCATAAAGTCGCGAGCAGCGCTTCAGGCGTAGCTGATGAATTCCATCAGCGAGCCATCGGGATCGCGGAAGTAGACGCTGGTCCCCGTCCCTTTGGCGCCGAAGCGCTGCATCGGCCCGTTTTCGACGGCAACGCCGTGGGATTTGAGGTGGGCGATGGCATCAGTCGATGGGCCCCTGCCACTCGAAGCACAGATCGCTGTTGCCGGGCTGTACCGGCAGGCGCGCCACTTCGGCCGGCTTCACCCCCGGGCCATGCACATTGAGCTGGCGATCGCCGAACCGATAGGCGTAGCCGGCCTCGCGGGTCACCAGCGCCGCGCCCATCACCTCGACGTAGAACTTGTTCGAGCGCTGCCAGTCGGTGACGTGGATGACGCAGTGATCCAGGCTCGTCGGTACCGCCATGATCTTTTCCTTTTGCGCGTGATCTTATCCGAAAACCGGTGCCCATCCCCGATCGGGGTCGAGGACATGCTTTTCGGGATCACGCGCTATCCCTTCTGCCGCAGCAGCCGGCCCTTCTCGCGCTCCCATGAGCGTTTGCGTTCGGTTTCACGCTTGTCGTGCAGCTTCTTGCCGCGGCCAAGCGCGATCTCGATCTTGGCCGTGCCCTTTTCGTTGAAATAGAGCTTGAGCGGCACCAGCGTCATGCCTTCCCGCTCGACCGCGCCCATCAGCTTGTTGATCTGCCCGCGGTGCAACAGCAATTTGCGCGGCCGCTTTGGCGCGTGATTGAAGCGCGCTGCCTGCAGATATTCCGGGATGTTCGAATTGATCAGCCAGATCTCTTCGCCGCGCGCATCGGCATAGGATTCCGCGATCGTCGCCTTGCCGCCGCGCAGCGATTTCACTTCGCTGCCGGTGAGCGCCAGCCCGGCTTCGAATACCTCGCCGATCTCGTAATTGAAGCGCGCCTTGCGGTTGTCGGCGACGACTTTGATCGCGCGTTTGGACTTCACGGCCATGTGGGGACGGTCAGCGCGACTTCAGCAGGTCGCGGATTTCGGCGAGCAGCGATTCCGTCTTGGAAAGTTCGGCCGGCTTTTCCTCCTCCTTGGCGCGACGAACCAGTCTGTTTATCGCCCGCACCACAAGGAAGAGAATGAAAGCAATGATGACGAAGTTGATGCAAAGCGTGAGGAAACTACCCCAAGCGAGCACAGCACCTTGCTTTTTGGCTTCCACCAGCGTGTCGGCCGTCACCTTGGGAGACAGCGGCATAAAATAATTTGAGAAATCGAGCCCGCCGGCAATCGCGCCGATGATCGGCGTGATGACGTCCTGGACCAGCGAGTTGATAATCCCGCTAAACGCGGCGCCAATGATGACGCCGATCGCGAGATCGATCACATTGCCGCGCAGGGCAAATTTCTTGAACTCTTCAAGCATGGCACGCTCACAGGCGGCCGCGGGGCCGCGACTAGTTGATCAGCCCGGCATGTACCATGGCTTGCCGCACCGCCGTCTTTGATTTTTCGGACAGCGGCACCATCGGCAGGCGCACCGTCTCGGCACACTTGCCGAGCACGGACAGTGCATATTTGGCCGGCGCCGGATTGGTCTCGATGAAGAGGTTGTGGTGCAGCGGCAGCAGCTTGTCCTGAAGCTTCAGCGCAGCGCTGTAGTCCCCCTTCAGGCACGCTGCCTGAAACTCCGAGCACAGCCGCGGCGCAACGTTTGAGGTGACCGAAATGCAGCCGTGGCCGCCATGCGCCATGAAGCCGAGCGCGGTTCCATCCTCGCCGGAGAGCTGGTTGAAGCCCTCCCCCATTGCGGCGCGCTGATCGGACACGCGCAGCACGTTGGCGGTCGCATCCTTCACCCCGGCAATGTTCTTGAGCTCGAACAGCCGCTTCATGGTGTCGACCGACATGTCGATCACCGAGCGGCCCGGGATGTTGTAGATGATGATCGGAATGCCGATCGCGTCGTTGATCGCCTTGAAGTGCTGGTAGAGCCCTTCCTGGGTCGGCTTGTTGTAATAGGGCGTGACGATCAGCACGGCGTCGGCGCCCGCCTTTTCGGCGTGCTTCGACAGCTCGATGGCTTCCTTGGTCGAGTTGGACCCTGAGCCGGCGACGATCGGCACCCGGCCCTTCGCCTGCTCGATGCACCATTCAACGACCTTCATATGCTCGTCGTGAGAGAGCGTCGGGCTTTCGCCGGTCGTGCCCACCGGAACGAGCCCGTTGGTGCCTTCCGCGATCTGCCAGTCGACAAGTTCCCGAAACGCTTTTTCGTCCAGGGAGCCATTCTTGAACGGCGTCACCAATGCGGTGAACGAGCCTCGGAAACTCGACTTTGCGGCGGCCATGGCTGGCTCCTTAACGGTCAGGAAACGCGAATATTGTTATCGCCTCGGGTGGGGGTGCGAAAGGGCCGGACGGGTTAAGCATGATCGTCAACGGAACTCGCGCGTCACCTTTTAGGCGCCATTGCAAGGTTTCTGGCAGTCTTCATACTCCCAAACCTGATCGTTTTGGGCACTTCAGCTATCAATGTTACTGATCAACCGGGGCTGCGTGGGACGTTCGAATCTGGCACAAAAATCGGGGCCAAGGGGCTGAGGGCTTGCGGAAACACCTTATTCCTACGCGCGCCTTGATCGCAGCGACAGCGCTTGTCGCGACGACCGCCGTCGCGGCAACGAATGTGCCCTTGCCGCGCAAGCGACCCGATAGCGCGCCGAAGATCGCATCCACGACCCGGCCGGTCACGCCCAACGTAACGACGACCAGCGCTATTGCGCCGATACCGGCAAAACGGCCCGGCGGAAATCCCGCGGTAGCAAACTCCGCCTTCGCCCAGGCGCCCGTTGGATTGCGCGGCAGCCTTGTCAACGCCAGCGCTCAGTTCAAGCCGCTGGTCCGGCCGGCATCCGGACCCTTCGCAGTTGCCTCATCGTCCAACACCCCACCGCCCGACGTCGCCGCGGTGAAGCGTGTCATTGAGCTTTCGCGCAGCACCGGCAAAGACGCGGAAATCGACGCCACCATCAAGGGCATGAGCGACCCGGTCGCCCGCAAGCTGGCCGAGTGGGCCTATCTGCGCAGCTACAACACCCATCCGAGCTTCCAGCGTTTCTCTGAATTCATCTCGACCAATCCGGCATGGCCGCACGTCCCGATGTTCCGCCGGCGTGCAGAGAATGCGCTTTGGGATGACAAGGCCAATCTCGACACGGTGCGGGCTTTCTTCGCCAATCGCGAGCCGGCCACGGCCAAAGGCAAATTCATGCTGGCCCGCGCCTACCTCGCGCAGGGCAATGAAGCCAAGGCACAGCAGTTGGTCCGCAGCGCCTGGCGCGACGATGATTTCTCCGCAGCGGTCGAGCGGATGGCGCTCGAGCTGTTCGGTTCGCTGATTACGGCTGAAGACCACAAGTGGCGCATGGACGCCCGGCTTTATGTTGACGATACCGACTCCGGACTGAGCGCAGCCGAGCGCGTCGGTGGTTCTGCGGTGGCAATCGCCAAAGCGCGCGTCGCGGTGATCCGCAAAGCCGGCAACGCGAAGACGCTGCTCGATGCCATTCCGCAAGCCGACCGCAAAAACGCCGGCTACATTTTCCATCGCGCTGTCTGGCTGCGCCGCAACGACAAGATCGCGGAAGCAAGCCAACTCATGATGACGGCGCCGAGCGACCCGAAAGAAGCGGTCGATCCCGATCAGTGGTGGGTCGAGCGGCGCCTTCTGGTGCGCAAATTGCTCGATGAGGGTGAGTACAAGAGCGCCTATCGTATCGCCCGGGACTCCGCCCCCGCCGAGAAAGGCAATTACCGCGTCGACCAGCATTTCACCGCGGGATGGATCGCGCTGCGATACCTGCACGACGCCGCCACCGCGACATCGCACTTCGCCCGCATTCCGGAAGGCACGGCCAATCCTCACGCCCTGTCGCGGGCCGGCTATTGGCTCGGCCGCGCCGCCGACGCAGCCGGACAGAAGCCTCAAGCCAAATCTCACTACGAGGATGCAGCCATCCACAGCGCGACCTATTACGGCCAACTGGCCCGCGCGCGGCTGGGGCTGCCGGACATCGGCCTGCGAGAGCCGCCAAAGTTCACGCCCGAGGAAACCAAGGTTCTTGCCAACCTCGAAGTCGTCCGCGCTGTCGAAATTCTTTACGGCCTTGACGAACGAGACCTGATCGCCCCGATCTTCGCCGAACTGGGCGAAAGCGGCACGGATACCGCCGGAATGGCTGCGCTCGGCAACACGGCGGCCCGCTACAATGACGGCCGCGCCATGCTGCTGCTCGGCAAGGCCGCCCTCTCCCGCGGCCTGCCGCTCGATCATTACGCGTTCCCGACCGTTGGGTTGCCCAGCTACAAGCCGGTTGCGCCGCCGGTCGAAGATGCCGTGACCTACGCGATTGCCCGGCAGGAAAGCCACTTCAACCAGAAGGTTGTCTCGCCCGCCAACGCGATGGGCTTCATGCAGGTGACGCCGGTCGCAGCCCAGGATTCGGCGAAACGCTTCAAGGCGATCTATGACAAGGCGAGACTGCTGAGCGATCCGGTCTACAACATGCAGATGGGCGCGGCGGAGCTTGCGGGCCTGCTCGACCAGTATCGCGGCTCCTGGATCCTCACCTTTGCCGGCTACAACGCAGGGCGTGGCCGCGTGCGCCAATGGATCGGTTCGCTAGGCGATCCGCGTGACAAGCACGTCGATCCGGTTGATTGGGTCGAGCGCATTCCGATCGCTGAGACGCGGAATTACGTGCAGCGGATCATGGAAAATCTTCAGGTCTATCGGGCCCGGTTCGGCGGCGGCAACAAGCTCTTGATCGAAGCCGATCTGCGACGGGACACCGGCGCGAACTAGCCTGCGGGAAGCTCGCCTGCCATAAGTGGCAGCGGTGAGCGGCGAAAGCATCTTCTTCACTTCGAACGACGGACTGCGGCTCCACGCGCGCTGCTATGGCGCGCGCGAGACTGCTGCCACGACCGGTGGTTTGCCTGCCGGGCCTCACGCGCACGGCTGCCGACTTTGAGGTGCTGGCGGAACGGTTGAGCGCCGCCGGCCGGCGCGTTATCGCGCTCGACTACCGGGGCCGTGGATTGTCGGCCTACGATCCCAATCCGGCGAACTACAACGTCCAGGTCGAGCTCGGCGACGCCCTCACCGTTCTCGACGCACTCGATGTCCTGCCCGCCATCTTCATCGGGACGTCGCGCGGCGGCATTCTCACAATGGTGCTTGCCAGCGTTCGTCCGCAGGCCGTTGCCGCCGCGATCTTGAATGACATCGGGCCGGTGATCGAATTGTCTGGCTTGCAGCGCATCAAAAGCTATGTCGGCAAGCTGCCTGCGCCGGAGAATTACGCGGATGCCGCCGGACTTCTGCGCGAAGTGTTTGCGGCTTCGTTTCCCCACCTCAGCGACGAGGATTGGCTTGGCTTTGCCCGCCGTGCGTTCAAACAGGACGATGGCCGGCTGGTGCCGACCTACGACGTAAAGATCGCCGAGACGCTGAAAGATGTTGGCCCCGAAACAATAGTCCCCGACCTTTGGCCGCAATTCGATGCCTTGGCGCAGGTGCCAGTGATGGTCATCCGCGGTGCGCTGTCAGATCTGCTCTCTGCGGCGACGGTAGAAGCGATGAGCGCTCGACATCCTGACATGCGGGTCGGTCGAAGTCGCCGACCAGGGCCACGCCCCGATGCTGCAAGACGAACCTACTCTCGCGGCGATCGAGCAATTCGTGAACGCCGTCTAGTCCGACTCAGCTTTTCAGCCGCATCAATGCGGGCCGCCAAAACAAAACCCCCGGCGGTTTCCCGCCGGGGGTTCGTTACTTCAGGCTCTGATCAGATGATCAGGGATAGAAGTTGCGCTGGGCGCGGAACCATGCCCTGCAGCCAGCCGACCTGGTTGTTGGTCGTGCCACCGCCACCCGACGCGCCATCGACGTTATTGTACATAATGTCGACGCTCAGATCGAGGTTGGTGACCGGGTTCCACACGGTGCGGGAACCGATCTGCCACATGGACCAGTCGCAGCTTGCGGCACGCCGCAGGCGGCGCTATGACCGCACTTGCAGCCGCCGAGTACGAGAGCTCGCCGTAGAAGCCGTACAGCGAGGTCCTCAGGGTCGGAGTCCAGTAGTGCTGGAAGCCAGCACCCACGCTCCAGCCGGTCGTCAGGTCGAGAGCGTCCGGACCGGTCAGGGCCGCATCAAAGCCCGGCGCAAAAGCCGCATCGGTAACAACCGGGAAGCCTTGGGTCGCCGTCATGCCAGCACCGATGCCGCTGCCGACGTAGTGCATCGCACCTTCGGCGTAGGTCACCTGGGCCGTGAACGTAGTCACGAGCGCCAAGCATCGGCAGGTTGAAGTGCACGCCTGCGCCAACCGCCCAGCCGATTTCATCGGTGGTGCCGGTTCCGGCACCATTGACGGCCTCGACATAGTGCAATGCGCCCATGATCTGCGCACTGCCCCATGACTGGTCGATACGGAGGTTTGCCACCGCATCCGGCCAGCTCACGCCGGCGTAGGCGGTGCCAGCAATACCCGCGTACCGGGCTGAATCACCGCGCCACCACCGCTGATGCGACGATGAGCACCGTCTTCAAGCGAGATCGTCGCCGAGAAGCCGTTGCCGAACTGGGCGGTATAACCCAGCAGGTTGATGCCCGTGCCGCCGGTATCCGAAGTCAACACGTTAGTGGTGTTCGAATAGACCGGAGTATCAAAGACATCGAAGAACGACTTCGAGCGACCGGCGGTGAAGCCGGCCCACTGGATGAAGCCGCGATAGATGTTGAGCGAGTTGTCGTCGACCGCACCAGCAGCTGTGCCGGAGACGCCAGAGCCGGCGCCGTTATCCCACTGATAGCCACCGGCCATGTACGAGCGAAGCGTGCCGTACTCGGTCTGCGAGCGAACGTCGAACGTCACGACGGCGCGCGAACGCCACAGCAGGTCGTTTCGGCAGGGGTGTCCAGGTCGCCGCGCAGCGACGCTGAACGAGCCGCCAGCGTTGAAGTTCATCTCAGTGCGGACGAATCCGCCAATCTTGATGCACGTATCGGTGCCGGGGATGTAGTAGAAACCCGCACCATAGAGACTGCAAATCTTCACGTACTGGACCGGCTTGGCCTTAACGGGAAGATCGGCAGCCTGCGCCCCAGTCATCGCAACGAGACCCGCTGCGGTGCCGAGGAGAAGGCTTTTCACCATCTTCATCTCTTGAACCTCCAAACAGAGTTTTTGTGAGAGGGTTCGTATCCGACCAGTGCGAGCGCACCGAAGGAACTTCCCCATGCTCCCCGCTATCAGACTTGCCGGATTACTCCGCCGCGCCAAATAGCACGACCCAGGGGACGCCCCCTCCGTCGCATCGGCACCTTAGCCAAATGGCCTCCTCAGGCAACGAAGAAGCGGGCTTTTCACAGGGGGTTAGCGCGGTTTTCGACCGACTGTTGCGCAAAAATCACGAACAATGATACGGCCGCCATTGGCGGCTTAGATGACTACAGGTGGCGAAAGATGTGGCATTTCCGTACATTTTCAAGCGGTTAAATCCCAGCCCGGCGGGGTCAAATGGTGGCCGCGGTCCCAAGGATAACGAATTGCAAATTGCGGCCGCGGCAAGGGACCAAAAAGGCGGATGAATCGAAAAGAACGCCGGGCCGCCGCGCGGCAGGATCAATCCGCTGCAAATCGGCCGGGCACAGCCCCGATGGCCGAGGCAAGTCGCCTATTCCAGCAAGCGGTCTCGCACCAGCATCACGGCCAAACAAATGAGGCCGTCCGTCTCTACAAGCGGCTGCTCGCCCTCAATCCGGATCACGCGGAAGCTCACAATAATCTCGGTTGCGTTTTGCTCGCGGAGGGCAAGCCCAAAGAAGCGGCAGTGCACTTTGTACGGTCGCTGACTTTGCTGCCGCAGTTGTGTGATGACTTCGCGAGCATCGCGGCGTTGCTTGCCGACGTTAATCCCGCACTACGCGAAGCTTGCAAGCAAGCTGCGGAAGCCTGGCCGGCGCGGCCGCCCTCGCCCAATCTGTCGAGCCTCCCCGGCATCACCGCCGATGTCTTGCTGCGCCATGTGCTGCGATCCACGCCGGTGCGCGACCTTGCTCTGGAGCGATTGCTGACCTCCATCCGCTTCTCGCTTCTGCAAGCCGCGACTCGCCCTGGAGGCGACGATCGCATCGACGAAGACCTGCTCAGCTTTTGCGGCGCGCTGGCGCAGCAGTGCTTCATCAACGAGTACGTGTTTGCGACGACCGCGGAAGAAGCCAGGCAGGCTGAGCAATTAAAGGACAAGCTCGCGGAAGCGATCACCGCCGGGGCGGCGCTCGCACCCCTGCCCGTTCTCACGGTCGCAATGTACTTTCCGCTGCATAGCCTGCCTGGCGCCGCAGGCTCTGCTCGACCGCAGTTGGCCGGCTCCGGTGTCCGACGTGCTGGCGCAGCAGGTGCGAGGAGCCTTGGCAAGAGCGAGCGTTACCGCGATGCCATTCCGCGCCTGACCGCCGATCGACGACGCGGTCTCGCTTGCGGTCCAGCAGCAGTACGAGGAAAATCCCTATCCGCGGTGGGTGCATGCGCCGTCAGTCGTCCGCGACCACCACGATCGACCGGCACTTGCGCGCTGCGTTTCCGACCGCGCCGTTCCGGCCGCTTGAAAAAGAAGGCGAGCTCGACATTCTCGTCGCCGGCTGCGGCACCGGCCGGCATCCGATCCAGCTCGCGCGAACTCTACGAAAACGCGCGGGTGCTGGCGATCGATCTCAGCTTGAGCAGCCTTTGCTACGCCAAACGCAAGACGCCGCCGGACGTGGCGGACCGGATCGAATACGCGCAAGCCGACATCCTCAAGCTCGGCACGCTCGATCGGTCTTTCGACATGATCGACTCCAGCGGCGTGCTGCATCACATGGCCGATCCGCTTGCCGCATGGGGCACGCTCCTCACCTTGCTGCGGCCGCACGGCTTCATGCGAGTCGCTCTCTATAGCCAGATCGGCCGGCGCGAGATCAACGCCGCCCGCGCCTTCATTGCCGAGCGAGGCTACCGTTCAACCAGCGATGATATTCGCCGCTGCCGGCAGGATCTGTTGAACTCACCGTTCAAGGGTGTCGCGACGGCGGGCGATTTTTTCAGCATCAGCGAATGCCGCGATCTGCTGTTTCACGTGCAGGAACAGCAGCTGACCATCCCGGAGATCAAATCGTTCATCGCCGAGCATGGCCTGACATTTATTGGATTTGAGTTCGAGCCACCGGCTGCAGCGCCACTACCGGGCGGTGTTCTCGCAGGCCGGCTGGTCTTCAACCGATCTCGATCGGTGGCACGATTTTGAGACAAAAAATCCCGGCTGCTTCGCCGCGATGTATCAATTCTGGGTCCAGAAGGCCTGAGCGCAACTTGTCGACGAAGCCGCAGCCAGAAAGCGCGCCACGTCCGGCTGACCGCCTACTCCAGTCATGTCGAAGGCTGGCGGAGCCGGAGGGATTCGAACCCTCGATACGCCTTTAGAGCGTATAACGGTTTAGCAAACCGCCGCCTTCAGCCACTCGGCCACAGCTCCATGCCCAAGGTCGCGGATATGCCCGACGCATGCGGCTAAGGCAAGGCAAGTGGTGTTGGAGGGTCTATAATCCGGATCGACAGATGGCGATGAGGCCATCTGTCCGAACTGGAGCCCGAACTCTTGACCCTGCACGAGGTTGTACTGGTCAACCAATGAGGCTGCCATGACCCGCAAAATTCTGACCGGCTTCGCGGCGCTAACAGCAACGATGCTGCTCGCCGGCGCCCCCGCTCAAGCCATCAACGAATATCCGTGGTGCGCCTATTACGGCTCGCTCGGCATGGGTGCCACCAATTGTGGCTTCAGCACCCAGGCGCAATGCCGCGCGGCGATCTCGGGCGTTGGCGGCTTTTGCCAGACCAACCCGCGCTATCAGCCGCCTCGGCGAAGCAAAGCGCGTCGCTCGGTGCAGCAGTAGCTGATCAGGCGGCTGCGCGGATTTCGACCGGCCTGGCAGGCAGCGGATTGGCGCTGAGCCAGTCCCGTGCCGCGCGCTGCGCACGGCCGATGTCCGCATCGCTCATCAGCTCGGCGATTTCCCGGCGCATCTCCGCGCCTGCGGCGTGGCCCCGCGCGGCGGCGATGTTGAACCACTTGTGCGCCTCAACCAGGTCAATCTCGACCTCGCGACCGCTCGAGTAAACGATCCCGCGCTCAAAGCAATTCGCTGCGTCCGTTGGCTCGCCACGCAGCCCCTGTCCACTCAGCTCCGACATGCCCGTCCCCGTTCTGTGGTGCGGCCGCTGTCCCCGCAGCGGCGCGCGATTGGCACGGACGATTTCTTCGTCCGAACAGGGGCGATCTTGCGCAGAAAATTTGAATCGAGCTTTAAGCGACGCGATGAATTGAACATGAACGCGTTTGGTGCGCTCGCCAGGAAGTCAGCGTCAGACGCGCATTTCTGCGCGCGGTCATACTCCGCTAACGCTGACGGTTCAGGGCGCGATAACCAGCATCAGTCTTTGCGCGCGCGCTGGCCAAACAAGACCCCCTGCACTTTCGGGTCCTTCATGTCGATGCCCTTGCGCAGCTCGACGCCGAGCGCCATGCCGCGCTGAACCGCGGGGCGCGCCTTGATCGCTTCGAGCCAGCGCTTGAGATTTGGAAATTCTTCGATGTCCTGGCCCTGGCGCTGCCACAGATTCACCCAGCCGACGCATGCCATGTCCGCAATCGAGTATTTGCCGGCGAGGAATTCATTCCCGGCGAGCTGCCTGTTCATCACGCCATAGAGACGATTGACCTCGTCCTCGTAGCGCTTGATCGCGTAGGGCAACGTCTCGCGCGCGTAATGCTTGAAGTGATTGAGCTGGCCGGCCATCGGACCGACCCCGCCCATTTGCCAGAACAGCCACTGATCGACTTTGACGCGAGCCCGCTCGTCGGCCGGATAAAACTTGCCGGTCTTGCGGCCGAGATATTGCAGGATTGCACCGGACTCGAAGATCGAGATCGGCCGGCCGCCAGGCCCGTCCGGATCGACGATCGCGGGCATGCGATTGTTCGGCGAGATTTTCAGGAAGTCCGGCTTGAACTGCTCGCCCGCCGAAATGTTCACCGGGATCATCGTGTAGGGAAGCTTGCACTCCTCCAGCATGATCGAGATTTTGAAGCCGTTCGGCGTCGGCCAGTAATAAAGCGCGATCGGCTTTGCGCCCCGCTTTTTCGCGGTGGCTTTGCTCTTTGATGCTGGTTTGGATTTGCCGCGCGCCATGCTGTGCTCCTTGCCGAGCACAGGCTACCCACGCTTGGGCTTCCGATTCAATCACTCACAAAAGCGAAGGGCGTCGGTGAGACTATGAAGTCTCGCCGACGCCCTCGTGTCAGCCGGGTCCGGGACTGCGTGTGGCGATTTGCGTAACGCGAACCAGCACACAACGCACGTCCCGGCCCGTAAGACATCTTCGACGTCGAATTAGCGTCGAAGACCGGAAGTCGCGCCTAGATCTTGCGCTTCTTCTTGGTCTTCTTCGCCAGCTTTCGCCATCTTCTTTCTACGTTTAGCCATTGCTGCCCTCCTAGCCATGACTAGTCATGGCGGGTGTCGCATCAGTGCGATCGCGAATTCAAGCGCACTGCACGGTTCTGTATTACCGCACAATGAGAAAAACAGCGACTCCGCTTAACGAAGAGTGTATGCGCGCGCTCGTGACGCGCGCGTCACACGTCACACGCACACGCATCTGCATCGCGCACGCTGTTCATCGCGAACGTGTTCGGCACGCCGACATATCGCGCGTGTGAAAATAATAGCGATGAAATAAGGATTTCTCGCACGCTCGCGCGCGTTCGTTGATTGAACATGCGCGAGAAAAATAAAATGCGCGCTGATTTTTTTTCGATGCAGCAGTCAAGATCGTGTTCGGTGTGCGTTGCAAAACTTTTTTCACAGGCGCACCGTTTTGGGGTCACGTCGGACGCTGAATCGATCAAAAACGAGCGAATCAGCAGCCGTGATTCGCTCTCGCTCAGAGCCCGAGCTTCTTTTTCAGAAGATCGTTGACCGCCTGCGGGTTGGCTTTGCCGCCCGAGGCCTTCATCACCTGGCCGACGAACCAGCCGATCGCTTTGGGATTGGTCTTTGCATCGCGCCACCTTGTCGGCATTGCCGGCGATGATGTCGTCGATCGTCTTCTCGAGCGCGCCGAGATCGGTGACCTGCTTCATGCCGCGTGCCTCGACGATCGCGCGCGGATCGCCGCCTTCGTTCCAGACGATCTCGAACAGATCTTTGGCGATCTTGCCGGAGATGGTGCCGCTCGCCGATCAGGTCGAGGATGGCGCCGAGTTGCTCCGGCAGAAACCGGCGATGCGGCGATGTCCTTGCCTTCCTTGTTGAGCCGGCCGAACAGCTCGTTGATCACCCAGTTCGCCGCGACCTTGGCATCGCGGCCCTTGGCGACCGCCTCGAAGAAGTCGGCGGTCTCGCGTTCCGCGACCAGCACGCCGGCGTCGTAGTCCGACAGCCCGAGCTTCGACGAAGCGCGCCTTCTTTACGTCCGGCAGTTCGGGGATGTGCGCCTTCAGCTCATCGACATAGGCGCGGTCGAATTCGAGCGGCAGCAGGTCGGGATCGGGGAAATAACGATAATCATGCGCCTCTTCCTTGCGAGCGCATCGGCGCGCGTCTCGCCGCGGCCCGGATCGAACAGCCGCGTCTCCTGATCGATCGTGCCGCCCTCCTCGATGATCTCGATCTGGCGGCGCGCCTCGTGCTCGATCGCCTGGCCGATGAAGCGGATCGAATTGATGTTCTTGATCTCGCAGCGCGTGCCGAGCGGATCGCCGGGCCGGCGCACCGAGACGTTGACGTCGGCGCGCAGGC
Source organism: uncultured Alphaproteobacteria bacterium (assembly GCA_963788805.1). GTDB lineage: Bacteria > Pseudomonadota > Alphaproteobacteria > Rhizobiales > Xanthobacteraceae > Pseudolabrys. Next base: position 162,137 of record CAWBHU010000006.1, on the reverse strand, counting down.
TCCCCTTCTCCATGTCGCCGTCGCAGGTGCCGAGATAGCGCAGGATCGAGCGCAGCTTCGCCACGAAGGCTTTGGCTTCGTCGGCGGAGCGCATATCCGGCTTGCGACACGATCTCCATCAGCGCGACGCCGGAGCGGTTGAGATCGACGAACGACATGGTGGCGTGCTGATCGTGCAGCGACTTGCCGGCGTCCTGCTCGAGGTGCAGGCGCTCGATGCCGACCTTGACGCTGTCGCCGCCTTCCAGATCGACCGTGACTTCGCCCTCGCCGACGACCGGCGATTTGTACTGGCTGATCTGGTAGCCCTGCGGCAGATCGGGATAGAAGTAGTTCTTCCGGTCGAACACCGACTTCGAGATTGATCCTGGCGTTGAGGCCGAGGCCGGTGCGGATCGCCTGCCGCACGCACTCCTCGTTGATCACCGGCAGCATGCCCGGCATCGCGGCATCGACCAGCGAGACATGAGAGTTCGGCGCGCCGCCGAATTCGGTCGAGGCGCCGGAGAAAAGTTTCGCCTCGGAGGAGACCTGGGCATGGACCTCCATGCCGATCACGACTTCCCAGTCGCCGGTCGCGCCGCGGATCAACTTTGAATTCGTCTTGGCGTCCATGCGGCTTATCTACGGCAGCGCTTGGCCGATGTCATGCGTCGTCTGGAACTTTCGGAACACAGCCGCGCAGCGATGCGTTGTCGCCGGTAATCCTCGGGAAGTCCGACATGGAAAAACAAAAAGGCGGTATCGGCCTCATGCTGGGCGCGCTCGGTAGCGGTGGTGGCGTTTGCCTTCATCGTGACGGGCGGCACGTATGGTGGGAAGAAGACGGTCGACGGCGATGAAGACCTTCCGCCGGTCGCGACCGGTACCACGAAGAAATAAGCGCGACCGCGTCAGCGCTTCACCACCACGCCGTGGGGCTGAAATGTCCCGCGGCCTGCTCGATCACGTGGCCGAGCGAGAACAACGTCTCCTCGTCGAAGGCGCGGCCGATCAGCTGCAGGCCGAGCGGCAAGCCCTTGTCCGTCGAGCCCGGCGGGAACGGCGATGCCCGGCAGCCCGGCCATGTTCACCGTCACGGTGAAGATGTCGTTGAGATACATCTCGACCGGGTCGGCGCCGCCCTTCTCGCCGATGCCGAACGCCGCCGACGGCGTCGCCGGCGTCAGCATGGCGTCGATGCCCTTGGCGAAGCATTCCTCGAAGTCGCGCTTGATCAGCGTGCGCACCTTCTGCGCGCGCAAATAATAGGCGTCGTAATAGCCGGCCGAGAGCACATAGGTGCCGATCATGATGCGCCGCCGCACCTCGGCGCCGAAGCCCGCGGCGCGCGTGTTCTCATACATCTCGATGATGTCGCGGCCGTTCTCGCGCAGGCCGTAACGCACGCCGTCATAGCGCGCGAGATTTGACGAGGCTTCGGCCGGCGCGACGATGTAATAGGCCGGCAACGCGTATTTGGTGTGCGGCAGCGAGACGTCGACGATCTCGGCGCCGGCCGCCTCCAGCCACTCCTTGCCCTTCTCCCACAGCGTCTCGATCTCGGCCGGCATGCCGTCGAGCCGGTATTCCTTCGGAATGCCGATCTTCATGCCCTTCACGGACTTGCCGAGCGCCGCCTCGTAATCCGGCACCGGCACGATCGACCGACGTCGTGTCCTTCGGATCGTGCCCCGCCATCGAGCGCAGCAGGATCGCGCTGTCGCGCACCGTCGCGCGCGATCGGCCCGGCCTGATCGAGCGAGGACGCGAACGCGACGATGCCCCAGCGCGAGCAGCGGCCGTAGGTCGGCTTGATGCCGACCGTGCCGGTGAACGCGGCGGGCTGACGGATCGAACCGCCGGTATCGGTCGCGGTCGCGCCAAGGCAAAGCCGCGCGGCGACCGCCGAGGCCGAACCGCCCGACGAGCCGCCGGGCACCAAGCCGACGTTCGAGCCCTTGCGGCGCCACGGGATTGACCACCGGGCCGAAGCACGACGTCTCGTTCGACGAGCCCATCGCAAACTCGTCATTGTTGAGCTTGCCGAGCATCACCGCGCCGTCGCGCCAAAGATTGGCGGTGACGGTCGACTTCATAGGTCGGCGTGAAGTCACCGAGGATCTTCGAGCATGCGGTGGTGCGCACGCCTTCGGTGCAGAACAGATCCTTGATGCCGAGCGGAATGCCTTCGAGCGGGCCCGCTTTGCCGGCCGCGATGCGCGCATCCGCGGCGCGCGCCATCGCCAGGGCCCGCTCCGGCGTCTCCAGCACATAGGCATTGAGCGCCCGCGCCTTTTCCATGGCGGCCAGATGCGCGTCGGCGAGCTCGACCGCCGAGACATCCTTTTTTGCCAGCGCCGCGCGCGCTTGCGCGATGGTCAGAGACGTCGGCTCGGCCATTACTCGATCACTTTGGGCACGAGGAAATAGCCGTCCTGCGTCGCCGGGGCGTTTCTGAGCACCGCATCGGCATTATTGCCGTCGGTGACGACGTCGGCGCGCTTCTTCATCGCCATCGGCGTCACCGAGGTCATCGGCTCGACGCCGTCGACCTTCACCTCGCCGAGCTGCTCGACAAAGGCGAGCATGGCGTTGAGTTCGCCGCGCAGATGCTCGACCTCCTCCTCGGCAACGGCGATGCGCGCGAGGTGGGCGATCCGGCGAACGGTGGCGGCGTCAACAGACATGTGGCTCAAGAGGAAATTTCGCACCTGATAGCAGACTCACGTCGCGGCGCAATGCGCTAGACTGGCGCCGCATGCCCAATCACCACGGCCGTTATCCCTATTCTCCGATCACCGCGCGGCCGGTTTATGACTGGCCGGATGGCAAGCGGCTCGCCTTCTACATCGGTCTCAATCTCGAATGGTTCGCGTTCGGCAAAGGCCTCGGCGCCGAGCTTGCGCCAGGCGGACCGCAGCCGGATGTGCTCAATTACAGCTGGCGCGACTACGGCAATCGGGTTGGCGTATTCCGGCTCGCGGACCTGTTCACCCGGCTGCAATTGCCGGTCTCGCTTCTGATCAACGCCGAAATGTGCGTGCACGCGCCGCAGGCGATCGATGCCTTCGGCGAGGTCGAGCTGATCGGCCACGGCCGCACCAACTCCGAGCGGCAAGGTGAGCTGTCGGAGGACGAGGAAAAGCGGCTGATCGACGAGACCACGGCAGCGATCCAGCAAGCATTCCGGCACGCGGCCGACCGGCTGGCTCGGACCGTGGATCTCGCAATCACCGCTGACGCCCGATCTTCTGCACGAGGCGGGCTACACCTACCTGCTCGACTGGTGCCACGACGACCAGCCGGTCTGGATGAAGACCCGCGTGCGGCCGGATCCTGTCAATTCCGTATCCGCAGGAGCTCAACGACATTCCGCAGATCGTCGCGCGCAAGCGCGAGGGCGATGAGTTCGCCCGCATGATCGTCGACGCATTCGATGTCATGCACGCCGAGTGCGAACAGCGGCCGCTCGTGATGGGAATTGCGCTTCACCCATACATTGTCGGCTGGCCGCATCGCTTCGTGCACCTGGCGCGCGCGCTCGAGACCATTCGCGAGCGCGCCGGTGACAAAGTGTGGTTCACGACCGCGGGCGCGATCGCAAAACATGCCGGCACGCTGCGCGAAGGCAGCGTGCCGTAAGCTACATCGCCTGGCTCATGCCGCGGATGCGGCGCGCCATCACGCCCATGATGTAGGCGGCGAAGTTCGGCACTTCATCGACCATGAAGCGAAAGGTCCGCGCGTCGATCTGCGACAGCTCGCAGGCCTCCTTGGCGCGCGCGGTCGAGGTGCGCGGCTGCTCGTCGATCATCGACATGAAGCCGAGCGCTTCGTTGGCTCCGACAGTCTCGACCACGCGGTCGCCGACCACCATCTCGATCGTTCCGGACTGCACGATGTACATGCAGTCGCCGGGATCGCCCTGATTGAAGATTGCAGCGCCGGCGCCGAAGCGCGCGGTTGCGCCCGCACTCTTGGCAAACGCCCTCATATCGATATCCGCGCGAGGTCTGCGCGGTGCACTGACATTCATTACGGCCTCCCCTTCCCAGCCCGGCGTATCTCAATGCCAAACCGCGCTCGCTTGCAAGGGTAACCGCATGCTAGGCCCTGCCGCATGGGCGCGATAATCCCACTCGAAGAGGCTGCGCGTATTCTTCCGCCGCGCGGCGCGCTGATCGGACTCGATCTCGGGGAGAAAACCATCGGCGTCGCGTCGTGCGATCCGGATCGCAGGCTCGCGACCGGCGTGCAAACCATTGCGCGCAAGCAAGTTCACCGGCGACGCCGCCCTCCTCGCCGAAATCGCCGGCGAGCGCGCCGCTGTCGGCTTTGTGCTCGGCCTGCCGCTCAATATGGATGGCAGCGAAGGCCCGCGCGCTCAGGCGACCCGCGCCTTCGCACGCAATTTTTCGAAACTCACGGATTTGCCGATTGCACTATGGGATGAACGGCTTTCGACCGCCGCCGTCGAGCGGGAATTGATCGCGGCCGATGTCAGCCGCGCCAAGCGTGCCGCGGTGATCGATCAGCACGCGGCCGCATTCATCCTGCAAGGCGCGATCGACCGGCTTCGCAACATCGCCGGCACGTAAAAAAAGAGGCGGGCCGAAGCCCGCCTCTTCATCTGCGAATCGCTTGGTTATTGGGCGTTCTTGCCCTGACGCGACTCTGGCGTTTCCCTGAACCGCGTGCAGGGGCCGTAGTAGCCGAAGCCACGCGCATCGTCGGTCGCAATCCAGCAGCACGGCCGCATAGACGGAGCGGCATAGACCGGGGCGCCATAGACCGGCTCGCTGTAGACCGGCTCATAGGCATAGGCGTCGCCATAGTAGCCGTATCCGTAGGCCGGACCGCCGTAATAGCGCGGGCCGTAATACGAGCTGGTCGCCGCCGCGCCAACCGCCGCACCGGCCACGAAGCCGGCTGCCGCAGCCTCACCGCGATTCCAGCGCGCCTGACTCGGCGTCGTTGCCAGAGCAACCGCAGCAATCAGCGTCGCGCCGGCCGCCGCCTTCTTGATCATCGAGTTCATATTTGCCTCCTTAAAAATGCATCGCGCATCTGCGTCGATAACGACGGAGGCATGGCCACGTTCCGTTTTTCGCGACGGAACCGCGGAACACTCACGAAATGTTTAGATCAATTGGCCAGCGCGCGGCTGAGGACAGTGTCTGCGGCAGAAACTCTCGCTGATCCGTACATCAAGCCGCGTGCGCCGAACTGCGATTGCGCGAAACTTTCGGCGATCTCCGGACGGCGCTTGCCGGCGTAGCGCCGCACAAGCGGCAAGCAAAGCGAGTTGCTCGATCATGTAGCGGCCGTGCGATTCGGCCTCCGGCCCGCGCAATGTTGCGACAATGCGCGAGACGGCATCGCGCACGCCGGGCAGATCACCCGCCTGCTCCACCAGGCTCGCGATCACCTGTTGCGCGGCTTCGGAGTCGCGCGACAGCGCGCGCAGCATGTCGAGGCCCATGACATTGCCGGAGCCTTCCCAGATCGCATTGACGGGCGCCTCCCGATAGAGACGCCCCATCATCGTGGAGTCCTCGACGTAGCCATTGCCGCCCAGGCACTCCATCGCCTCGTAGACAAATCCCGGCGCGCGCTTGCAGACGAAATACTTCACCACCGGCGTCAGCAGCCGTGCATAGGCCGCTTCTTTCGGATCGGCTCGCGGCGTGATCGAATGCGTGGCAAAGCCGCATGACCAGCGCGACAATGCCTTCCATCGTCAGCGCAAGATCGGTCAGGACCGAACGCATCATCGGCTGGTCGACCAGCTTCTTCTGGAACACGGTGCGATGGCGCGAGTGATGCAGCGCCTGCGCCAGCGCCATGCGCATCAGGCCGGCGGACGCAATCGCGCAATCGAGCCGCGTGAGCTGCACCATCTCGATGATGGTGCGGATGCCCGCGCCTTCGGCGCCGACGCGCTGCGCGTACGCGTTGTGAAACTCGACTTCCGACGATGCATTCGACTGGTTGCCGAGCTTGTCCTTCAGCTTGCGGAAATGCAGGCCGTTGACGCTGCCATCGGGCCGGAAGCGCGGCATGAAGAAACAGGTCAGCCCGCCTTTGGCTTGCGCCAGCACCAGGAAGCCGTCGCACATCGGCGCCGACATGAACCACTTTTCGCCGTTGACCACATAGCCATCGCCGGACTGTTCGGCGCGCGTCATGTTGGTGCGCACGTCGGTGCCGCCCTGGCGCTCGGTCATGCCCATGCCGATCGTCATCGCGGTCTTGTCTTTCCACGACTTGAAGGCCGGGTCGTAAGCGTGCCCCGCAAGCTTCGGCATCAGCGCCGCGCACACAGCCGGCTCGGCAGCGAGCGCCGCGACCGCCGCGCGGGTCATCGTGATCGGGCACATATGCCCGTTCTCGATCTGCGCGACCATGTAGTAGCGGGCCGCCCGCGCGACCTCGGACGGGCGCCGGCGCGGGTGCCGTCCGGCCGCCACGTCATGTTGTGCAGGCCCGACTTCATGCTCTCGGTCATGAAGGCGTGGTAGGCCGGATGAAATTCGACGATGTCGAGCCGCGCGCCTTTTTCGTCGGTGGCGCGCAATCGCGGCGGGTTCTCGTTGGCGAGGCGGCCCTGCTCCAGCATCGCGGCGCTGCCCCAATGCTTGCCGAATGCCGACAGCACGGCGGCCGGCGCGGAACCGCCGTTGGCCTTCACCGCCTCCTGCAGCGGAACGTCACAGGCAAACAGATCGACGTCCGCAAACGGCGGCGACTGGTTGAGAGGCTCTGCGGTCCGGGACTCAGGCATTTGTTCGACCCGCTGCCGGTAGATTAACCGTAATACGGCGGAGCGCTGACGGCTTTTCCACCGGCAGTTTGCGGCCATTGCCGCAGCGGCGCTCTGCGCCTATAGAAATGCCTTTAATGAACATCGCGCCGCAGACGTCGTTCGTCCTCAGCCGCAAGCACTTGCTGGGGATCGAAGGGCTTTCCGCCGCGGAAATCTCCGGCCTGCTCGACCTCGCCGAAGAATTCGTCGAGCTCAATCGCCAGATCGAGAAAAAGCGCGCTTCGCTGCGCGGCCGCACCCAGATCAACCTGTTCTTCGAAGTCTCGACCCGCACCCAGGCCTCGTTCGAGCTTGCAGGCAAGCGGCTTGGCGCCGACGTGATGAACATGTCGGCCAGCTCGTCCTCGATGCGCAAGGGCGAAACCCTGATCGACACCGCGATCACGCTCAACGCCATGCACCCGGACATCATCGTGGTGCGCCATCATGCGTCCGGCGCCGTGGAGCTGCTTGCCAACAAGGTCGACTGCTCGGTGATCAATGCCGGCGACGGCGCGCATGAGCATCCGACCCAGGCTTTGCTCGATGCGCTGACGATCCGCCGCAACCGCGGTCCGCATCGAAGGCCTGCTGGTCGTGATCTGCGGCGACATCCTGCACTCGCGCGTCGCGCGCTCGAACATCATCCTGCTCAACACGATGGGTGCGCGGGTGCGCGTCGTTGCGCCCTCCACGCTGTTGCCGGTCGGCATCGAGCGCATGGGCGTCGAAGTCGTGCGCGACATGCGCGAGGGCCTGGCCGGGGCGGACATCGTGATGATGCTGCGGCTGCAGAAGGAGCGCATGAACGGCTCCTACGTGCCGTCAATGTCGGAGTACTTCCACTTCTACGGCCTCGACGAGAAGAAGCTCGCCTACGCCAAGCCGGACGCGCTGGTGATGCATCCCGGCCCGATGAATCGCGGCGTCGAGATCGACTCCGCGGTGGCCGACGGCGCGCAGTCGCTCATCCGCGAGCAAGTCGAAATGGGCGTGGCCGTGCGCATGGCCGTGCTCGAAGCGCTGTCACGGAATTTGCCGAACGCATAATGCTGTCCGACCGCCGCCCGATCCTGCTCGCCAACGCCCGGATCATCGATCCGTCACGCGACCTCGACACCAATGGCGACGTGCTGATTGCCGACGGCCAGATCCGCGACACCAAGCGCGGCATTGGCGCAGCCGGCGTTCCTGAAGGCACCGAGATCTTCAATTGCCACGGCAAGGTCGTTGCGCCCGGCCTGGTCGACATGCGGGCCTTTATCGGCGAGCCGGGCGCGGGACATCGCGAGACCTTCGCCTCCGCCAGCGAAGCCGCGGCCGCCGGCGGCGTCACCACCATCATCTGCCAGCCCGACACGTCGCCGGCGATCGACGATCCGGCCACGGTCGACTTTGTGCTGCGCCGCGCCCGCGACACGGCGATCGTGCACGTGCATCCGATGGCGGCGCTGACCAAGGAGCTCGCCGGCGAAGAAATGACGCCGATCGGCCTGTTGAAGGCGGCCGGCGCCGTCGCCTTCACCGACGGCGCAAAGAGCGTGACCAATGCGCAGGTGCTGCGCCGCGCGCTGACCTATGCCGGCGATTTCGACGCGCTGATCGTGCACCACACCGAGGATCCCGATTTGGTTTCCGACGGCGTGATGAACGAAGGCGAATTCGCCGCGCGGCTCGGCCTGCTCGGAATTCCAAAAGCCGCCGAGACGATCATGCTCGAGCGCGACGTGCGCCTCGTCGCGCTGACCGGCGGGCGCTATCACGCGGCTTCGGTCACCTGCGCGGAGTCGCTCGAAGTGCTGCGCCGCGCGAAAGACGCCGGCCACCGCGTCACCGCCTCCGCCTCGATCAATCACGTCACGCTCAATGAGAACGACATCGGGCCCTACCGGACGTTCCTCAAGGTTTCGCCTCCGCTGCGCGCGGAAGACGACCGCAAGGTTCTGGTGCAGGCCGTCGCCGACGGGCTGATCGACGTGATCATGTCCGACCACAATCCGCAGGACGTCGAGACCAAGCGCCTGCCATTCGCGGAAGCGGCGCCCGGCGCGATCGGGCTGGAGACGATGCTGACCGCGGGCTTGCGGCTGGTTCATAGCGGCGAGCTCGACCTGATGAAATTGCTGCGCGCCATGTCGACCAGGCCGGCCGAACTGCTCGGCCTGTCGGGCGGCACTTTGCGCAACGGCGCGCCGGCCGATGTGATCGTGATCGACGGCGACGTGCCCTGGGTGCTCGACCCGACCGAGCTCAAGTCGAAGTGCAAGAACACGCCGTTCGATGAAGCGCGCCTGCAGGGCCGCGTCGTGCGCACCATCGTCGCCGGGCGCACGGTTTACGAATATCTCTGAAGATGAGCGCGCTCGCCCTGCCCCAATCCTCGCCTTTGTGCTGGGTTACCTGCTGGGCTCAATCCCGTTCGGCGTTGTGCTCACCAAACTCACCGGCGGGCCGGATCTGCGCGGCATCGGCTCCGGCAATATCGGCGCAACCAATGTGCTGCGCACCGGCAAGAAGGGCCTCGCCGCCGCGACTTTGCTCGGCGACATGTTCAAGGGCACGGTCGCCGTTCTGATCGCGCATCACCTGTTCGGCATTGAAGCGGCCCTCATCGCGGGGCTTGGCGCGTTCATCGGTCATGTCTTTCCGGTCTGGCTGAGATTCAACGGCGGAAAAGGCGTCGCCACCTATATCGGCGTGCTGATCGCCCTCGCCTGGCCTGTCGCCGTCCTGTTCGGGTTCGTCTGGCTCGCGGTCGCCTTTGCCACCCGCTATTCGTCGCTTGCCGCCCTGGTCGCCAGCGCGCTGACGCCGATTGCGCTTTGGTTTCTGGCGCTGCCGTACACGGCGCTTCTCTTTGCGGTGCTGACTGTCCTGCTCTGGGCCAAGCACCACGCCAATATCAGGCGGCTCATCGACGGCAGCGAAGGAAAAATCAAGCTGAGTTCGTCCTGAGCGGTGTTACGCTGCTGCCTGAGGTGGTGGCGTGAGTGACCGCGGTCTCAAAGGCGTCAAGCTGAGCGACGAGCAGCGGCTCGATTGGCTGCAGCTCATCCGCAGCGAGAATATCGGACCGCGCACGTTCCGTGAGCTGATCAATCGCTACGGCGGCGCACGTGGCGCCATCGACGCGCTGCCCGACTTTGGCCAAGCGTGGCGGCGCCGCCAAGTTTCCGGCTCTTGCCGCGCGAAGACGCCGAACGCGAGCTCGCCGCCATCAATGTGCGCGGCGCCCGCCTGGTCGCACTCGGCGAGCCGGACTACCCGTCCCGGCTGCAAACGATCTACGACGCGCCGCCGCTGCTGACGATACGCGGGACGTGCCGAGGTGTTGTCGAAGCCGATGGTCGCGCATCGTCGGCTCACGCAACGCCTCCGCGGCCGGAATGAAATTTGCCGAACGCATCGCCCGCGAGCTGGGCGAAGCCGGCTTCGTGATCGCATCGGGTCTCGCGCGCGGCATCGACGCCGCGGCCCATCGCGGCTCGCTCGCGAGCGGCACGGTCGCCGTACTGGCCGGCGGCCACAACCACATCTATCCGAGCGAGCACGAAGGCCTGCTCGAGAGCATTGTCGAGACCGGCGCGGCGATTGCGGAAATGCCGATCGGCTGGGAGCCGCGGGCGCACGATTTTCCGCGCCGCAACCGGCTGATCTCGGGTCTTGCCGCCGGCATCGTCGTGGTCGAAGCGGCGAAACGCTCCGGCTCCCTGATCACGGCGCGCATGGCCGCCGAACAAGGCCGCGAAGTCTTCGCCGTCCCCGGCTCCCCGCTCGATCCGCGCTGCGAAGGAACCAATGCGCTGCTCAAGCAGGGCGCGACGCTCATGACCGAAGCGGCGGACGTCATCGAAACGCTGCAGCCGATCCTCGGCCGGCCTGTCGAGACGCCTCTCGAGGAGCCGGACCAAGTGTCGCAGGCTGGCGCAGAGCCCGGCGATGACGAGCGAAGCCGCATCGTCTCCCTGCTCGGCCCGACACCGGTCTCGATCGACGACATCGTGCGCCTGTCGAATTGCAGGCCGGCAATCGTGCGCACCGTGCTGCTGGAACTCGACATTGCGGGGCGGCTCGAACGCCACGGTGCGGGCATGGTGTCCTTGCTATAAGCAAGGCCGGATTCGCACGGGACTTTTCAGATGCCGCGATTTTTGCTGCTCGCTCGTCTTTCGCGCTCGCCTTTAGCGGAACGGCTTTCGCGCAAGGCCAGCAGACCTTCCAGCAATTCCTCGATGAGCTGTGGCCCGATGCCAAGGCCAAAGGCATCACCCGGCAAACCTTCGACATCGGCTTCAAAGGCGTCACGCCGGATGATCGCGTCAGTGCGGCGATCAAGCGGCAGCCGGAATACGGAAAGCCGTTCGGCGAGTATGTGAACTCGGTCGCCAATGCGCGCCGCATCGCCGAGGGCCAGCGCAGGGCCGCCCAGCTCAAGGAGCTGTTCGACCGCGTCGAGCGGCAGTTTCAGGTCGAGCGCGAAATCATCATCGCGATCTGGGGCATCGAGACCGACTTCGGCAATGCCAAGGACCGTTGGGACGTGATCCGCTCGCTCTCAACGCTGGCCTACGTCCAGTACCGGCCGCCCTACTTCCGCAACGAGCTTCTGGTCGCGCTCAAGATCATGCAGGACGGTCACATTGCGCGCGGCAACATGTTGAGCTCCTGGGCCGGCGCCATGGGCCAGACGCAGTTCATGCCGACCAATTTTGTCGACTACGCGATCGATTTTTCGGGCGACGGCAAAGCCGACATCTGGACCAATGTGCCGGATGCGATGGGCTCGACCGGCAATTACCTGAAGAAATATGGCTGGGTGCCGAAGCTGCCCTGGGGCTTCGAGGTGATCGTCCCGGCGAATTTCGACTATCGCAAATCACGCGCGAAGTTTTCGGAGTGGGACCGGCTCGGCGTGCGCCGCGCCGACGGCAAGCCATATCCGCCGGACAGCGACGGCATTCTGTTCTTCCCGGCCGGCCATAAAGGACCGGCCTTCATCGCCACCCATAATTTCGAGAATTTGAAGGAGTACAACAACTCCGACGCCTACGCGATCGCAGTCGGCCACATGGCCGATCGCATCGCCGGCGGCCCGCCGCTCAAGACAGCCTGGCCGCCCGATGACCACCAGCTTTCGCGCGAAGCGCGCATCGGCGCTGCAGAGGAAGCTTGCGGCATCCGGCTGCAAGGTGCCGAAGTTCGAGGGCCACATCGACTTCGACCTGCGCGACTGCATCCGCGCCGAGCAAGTGAAGCTGGGCATGGTCCCCGACGGCACGCCGACCCCGGCGCTGTTGGAGAAGCTCGGGCTGAGCGTCACCCGCTGATCAGTTCGACAATCAGTTTGCTTTGGGGCGGCCGGCCGCGGCCTCAGCCTCAAGCCGCGCCATGTCGAGCGAGATCGGCCAAGGTTTGGAGCCCATAGCTCCGGGCCAGGACGGCCAAGTCACCCGTCAGCAACGCCGCGTAGTCGGCGAACTCCGCTGCATTTCCTGGGTTTTCGCGGGTGGCTGTCCGGCATGTGGACGTAGGACTAACGTCAAAGACGCAGCTATTCAATATTTCTCGTAAAAGTTGCATCGAGCAAACCTTTTTCGCGCCTTATTTCAATGACTTATGAGCCATCAAAACCCGCCAGATTTGACAGGTCGGAGCCGCCTTCCCCATGTTCCGGCAACTGAAGAGGCCGATTCCGCCTGAGTTTTTGCGGCAAAAGGCGGCTAACCCACTGGAATTGCATGAATGTTGTCGTAGTCGAGTCGCCCTCCAAGGCGAAGACGATCAACAAATACCTTGGGCCTGACTACGAGGTTCTCGCCTCCTTTGGGCATATCCGCGACCTGCCCCCCAAGGATGGATCGGTCGATCCCGAGCAAGATTTCCGGATGCTGTGGGAGGTCGACGCCAAGTCGAACCAGCGCATCAATGACATCGCCCGCGCGCTCAAGGGCGCCGACAAGCTGATCCTGGCGACCGACCCGGATCGCGAGGGCGAGGCGATCTCCTGGCACGTCCTCGAAGTGCTCAAGGAAAAGAATGCGCTGAAGGGCCACAAGATCGAGCGCGTCGTCTTCAACGCCATTACCAAGCAGTCGGTCAGCGAGGCGATGAAGCATCCGCGCGAGATCGATGGCGCGCTGGTGGATGCCTACCGCGCGCGCCGCGCCCTCGACTATCTGGTCGGTTTTACGCTCTCGCCGGTGCTGTGGCGCAAATTGCCGGGCGCGCGCTCGGCCGGCCGCGTTCAGTCGGTGGCGCTGCGCCTGGTCTGCGACCGCGAGCTCGAAATCGAGAAATTCGTCGCCAAGGAATATTGGTCGATCCTGGCCAAGCTGGCGACACCGCGCAACGACGTGTTCGAAGCGCGGCTGGTCGGCGCCGACGGCCAGAAGATCCAGCGGCTCGATATCGGCTCCGGCGCCGAAGCCGAAGCCTTCACCCGCGATCTGGAAAACGCGACCTTCACGGTGGCTTCCGTCGAAGCCAAACCGTTCCGCCGCAATCCGCCGCCTCCCTTCACCACCTCCACCATGCAGCAGGAGGCGAGCCGCAAGCTCGGCTTTGCGCCGGCAGTGGCGATGCGGATGGCGCAGCGCCTTTACGAAGGCGTGGAGATCGACGGCGAGACCACCGGTCTCATCACCTATATGCGCACCGACGGCATCGACATGGCGCCGGAGGCGATCGCCGAAGTGCGCGCGATGCTGCAGAGCAATTACGGCAAGGAGTACGTGCCGTCGTCGCCGCGCGAATATCACAACAAGTCGAAGAACGCGCAGGAAGCGCACGAAGCGGTTCGCCCGACCAGCGCGCACCGCACGCCGGCCGAGGTCGCCAAATATGTCGATCGCGACCAGGCGCGGCTCTACGAGCTGATCTGGAATCGCGCGGTCGCGAGCCAGATGGAAGGGGCCGAACTCGAGCGCACCACCGTCGACATCACGGCGAAAGCCGGCGCCCGCAATATCGACCTGCGCGCCACCGGCCAGGTCGTGAAGTTCGACGGCTTTCTGAAGCTTTATCAGGAAGGCCAGGACGAGCAGGCCGAAGACGAGGAGTCGCGCCGCCTGCCCCCCATGAGCGAGGGCGAGAACCTGCAAAAGCAGGCGATCGAGTCCTCGCAGCACTTTACCGAGCCGCCGCCGCGCTTCTCCGAAGCCGCGCTGGTCAAGCGCATGGAAGAGCTCGGCATCGGCCGCCCCTCGACCTATGCCTCGATCCTGCAGGTTCTTCAGGACCGCGGTTATGTGCGGATCGACAAGAAGCGGCTCATTCCCGAAGACAAAGGCCGCGTCGTCGTCGCGTTTCTCGAGAGCTTCTTCGCGCGTTACGTCGAATACGATTTCACCGCCAGTCTCGAAGAGAAGCTCGACGAGATTTCCGCCGGCAAGATGGAGTGGCGCGCGGTGCTCGCCGAGTTCTGGACGCAGTTCATCGGTTCGGTGAACGACATCAAGGAAGTGCGCAATCGTGTCGTGCTCGATGCGCTCAACGACCTGCTTGAGCCGCACATCTTTCCGGTACGCGCGGATGGCGTGCCGCGCCGGCAATGCCCGCAGTGCCCGCGCCGGTCAGCTCTCGCTCAAGACCGGCCGGTTCGGCGCCTTCGTCGGCTGTTCGAATTATCCCGATTGCAACTTCACCCGGCAGATCTCCCCGAGCGCCGACGGCGTTCAGGGCAAGAAAGTGCTCGGCGAAGATCCAAAGACCGGCCTCGAAGTCACTTTGCGCGGCGGCCGCTTCGGTCCCTATCTCCAGATCGGCGAGCAGATAAAGCCGCCGAAGCGAAAGCGGGGCGAGCCGAAAGTCGAGCCGGAGAAGCCCAAGCGCGCCGGCCTGCCGAAAGGCCTTGCGCCTGACGATGTCGATCTCGAAAAGGCGCTGGCGCTACTCGCGCTGCCGCGCGAAGTCGGATTGTCGACCGAGGACGGTGAGCCGATCCTCGCCGGCATCGGCCGCTTCGGCCCTTACGTGAAGCACGGCAAGATCTATGCGAGCCTCGAGGAGGGCGATGAGGTCCTCACCATTGGTCTCAACCGCGCCGTCACCTTGATCGCCGAGAAGAAAGCCAATCCGAAGAAAGGCCGCCGCTTCGGCGCCGATCCCGGCAAGGAGCTGGGCGAGCATCCCGACAAGGGTGGCCCGGTCGTCGTCAAGAACGGCCGCTACGGGCCCTATGTCAGCAATAACGGCATCAACGCGACGATCACCGGCGACAAGACGCCGGAGACCATCACGCTGACGGAAGCCGTGGTGCTGCTCGACGCGCGTGCCGAGGCGCTCGGCCAGCAGCCGCGCCGTGCCGCCGGCCGCAAGAAGGCGGGCGAAGCCTCGGAAGCACCCAAGGGCCGCAAGAAGAAGGCAGCAATCGAAGCCGCCGAAAAGCCCGCCGCCAAGCCGCGCAAGAAGGCCGCGAAGAAGAAGGCCGACAAGATCACCGCGGCCGAATAGCTGAAATTCCGATGCTCAACTCCTATCTAAGTTCTGGCGCGCTCGGCGCGCCGGAACGTTTCGTCATATCAATCGATTTATTTTCATCCATTTGAACTCCGAACTTGAAAAAACAACCTAAACATCAAGCCCACGAACTGCCCTCGAAGGCCGACATCATGGCCTTCATCGGCGAACACGGCGGCAAGGCCGGCGTGCGCGAGATCGCGCGCGCCTTCGGCCTCAAGAACAATCTGCGCGCCGACCTCAAGCGCATGCTGCGCGAGCTCGGCGACGAAGGACAGATCGAAAAGCGCCGCAAGAAGATGCATCGCGCCGGCGCGCTGCCTGACACTATCCTCGCCGATATCGTCTCACGCGACAGCGACGGCGAGCTGATCGCCGCGCCGGACGAATGGGACGAGGCCGCCCACGGCCCTGCCCCGAAAATCGCGGTCCACGCCCCGCGCCGGCCGCGCGACCGCGAGGTTGCCGCCGGCATCGGCGATCGCGTGCTGCTGCGTATCGAGGCGAGCGGCGACGAGGACGTGCGCTATCGCGGCCGCGTCATCCGCATTCTCGACCGGCCGAAGCATCGCGTGCTCGGCATTTTCCACGCCATCCCCGGCGGCGGCGGGCGCATCGAGCCGGTCGACAAGAAGCAGCTCGGCAAGGAGCTGCGCGTGCCGGCGCATGCCACCGGGAAGCGCAGGACGGAGACCTCGTCGCTGTCGAAGTCAGCAAGTCGACCCGCCTCGGTCCGCCGCAAGGCAAGATTACGGAGCGGCTCGGCTCGCTGAAAACCGAGAAAGCGGTCAGCATGATCGCGATCGCGGCGCACGGCATTCCCTCGGTATTTCGTAACGACACGTTGAAAGAGGCCGAGGCCGCAAAGCCGGCGACGATGAAGGACCGCGAAGACTGGCGCGACCTGGCGCTGGTCACCATCGACCCGCCGGATGCGAAAGATCACGACGACGCGGTTCACGCCGAGCCGGACAGCGCGTCGAATAACAAAGGCGGCTTTGTCCTCACCGTCGCGATTGCCGACGTCGCCCATTACGTGACGCCCGGCTCGGCGCTCGATCGCGAAGCGCTGGTCCGCGGCAATTCGGTGTATTTCCCGGACCGGGTCGTGCCGATGCTGCCGGAACGCATTTCCAACGATCTGTGTTCGCTGCGTCCCAATGTCGAGCGCCCTGCCCTTGCGGTTCGCATGATCATCGGCGCCGACGGGCGCAAGCGCTCGCACAGCTTTCACCGCATCATGATGCGCTCGGCGGCGAAGCTCGCTTACGAGCAGGCCCAGGCTGCGATTGACGGGCGGCCTGATGAGACTGACCGGCCCGTTGCTGCAGGGCGTGCTCAAGCCGCTCTACGCCGCCTACGAAGCGCTCAAGAAGGCCCGCAGCGAACGCGCGCCGCTCGATCTCGACCTGCCGGAACGGAAAATCCTGCTCACAGCCGGCGGCACGGTGGATCGCGTCGTCACGCCGGAGCGGCGCGACGCCCACAAGCTGATCGAAGAATTCATGATCCAGGCCAACGTCGCCGCGGCGGAGTCGCTTGAGCGCGCCCGCACGCCATTGATCTACCGCGTTCACGACGAGCCTTCGATGGAGAAGGTCGTCGCGCTGCGCGAGTTTCTCGCCACGCTCGACATTCCGTTCTCGAAAGAAGGCGCGCTGCGGCCTGAGAAATTCAATCACGTGCTGGCGCGCGTGAAGGGCAAGGATTCCGAGCAGCTCGTCAATGACGTCGTGCTGCGCTCGCAAGCGCAAGCCGAGTACGCCTCGGAAAATTACGGACACTTCGGCCTCAACCTGCGGCGCTACGCGCACTTCACCTCCCCGATCCGCCGCTATGCCGACCTGATCGTGCATCGCGCCCTGATCCGCGCGCTCAAGCTTGGCGATGACGGTTTGCCGAATGATGCCGATGTAAAGTCGCTGGCAGAAATATCGGCGCAGATTTCGGCGACCGAGCGGCGCGCCATGCTGGCCGAACGCGAGACCGCGGACCGGCTGATCGCCCACTTCCTCGCCGATCGTATCGGCGCCACCTTCGAGGCCCGCATTTCCGGCGTCCATCGCGCCGGGCTGTTCGTGCGGTTGCGCGACACCGGCGCCGACGGTTTCGTCCCGGCCCGCACGATCGGCAACGAATATTTCCGCTTCGATGAGCGCCATCACGCCATGACCGGCCGCGACACCGGCGAGACCTACCGGCTCGGCGATCCGGTGCGGGTGAAGCTGATCGAGGCCGCGCCGGTCGCCGGCGCTTTGCGCTTCGAGCTCCTCTCGCAGGGCCGCTTTGACGCCCCGCGCCGGCGCCCCCATCATGACGACCGCGGCGACCAACGGAGCCGCGGACGCGATGACGAGCGCGGTCCCCGCAAACAGAAGAAACGACGCAGGGCGTAATGGACGACATTGCGAAGGCGCTCACCGAGCGCATGACGAAGACGGAACGCGACCAGTCATTCCCCGACAGTGTGCCGCGCGACGCCGCCACCATGATCCTGATCGACCGCGAGGGGCCCGACCCGAAAGTGCTGCTCGGCCGCCGGCATGCCGGTCATAAATTCATGCCCGGCAAGTTCGTTTTTCCCGGCGGCCGGATCGAAAAAGCCGACGTGGAAATGGCGGCGGCGACCGAGCTGGATGCAGCGGCGGAGGCAAAGCTGGCGCTGCGGCCGCGCGACGCTGAAGTGCCGGCGTCCCGCGCGTTTCCGCTCGCCGCGATCCGCGAGACCTACGAAGAGACCGGCCTTGCTGCTCGGCAAGAAGGCCGATAAGGCCGTGACCGCGCCGAATGATGAATGGGCAGGTTTCGTCAAATCAGGACTGCTGCCGGACCTCGCCGACATCCACTTCATTGCGCGGGCGATCACCCCGCCGCGGCGCCCAAAGCGGTTCGACACCCGCTTCTTCACCACCGACGCGCAGGCCATCGGTCATCGCATCGAGGGCGTCGTCAGCGCCGACAGCGAGCTGGTCGAGCTGGTCTGGATCCCGATCAAGGAAGCCCAGACCCTCGACATCCCGGCCATCACCGCGACCGTGCTGCAGGAGCTGGAAATGCGCGTGAAGGCCGGCATGAGCCACGACCTGCCGGTGCCGTTCTACTTCATGGAAAACCAGCAATTCTTCCGCGACTTGCTGTAGCGGTTGACTTTCCACCCTCTGCCGCTAGTTTCCGCGCAAATTCCGACACAAACGAGAGTTCCCAATGGCCAAAGCCATCGCCCTCAAAGTCAAGCTCGTCTCGAGCGCCGACACTGGCCACTTCTATGTGACCAAGAAGAATTCGCGCACGATGACCGAGAAGCTGGTCAAGAAGAAGTACGATCCGGTCGCGAAGAAGCACGTCGAATATCGCGAATCCAAGATCAAATAATTCTCCAGGATCAGGGCGCCGCGAGGCGCCCTTTGCTTTTTCAGCCAACCGATTGCAGCCGCCGGTGCCGTGATCCTATCTAGGACTCCCGGAGGCTCACGATGTCAAAAGCGTTTGCACTGATCGTCGCCCTGTTCGCGCTGCTGGTCGTCCCGGCGCAAGCCGGCGAGCCGCACAAGCTCGCGCTCCAGATCAGCGACAACACACCGGAAAAGATGAACGCGGTGCTCAATGTCGCGGCCAACGTGTCGAAATATTATTCGGACAAAGGCCAGGAGGTTGAGATTCAGATCGTCGCCTTCAACGCCGGCCTGCACATGTTGCGTGATGACACGTCGCCGGTGAAACCGCGGCTGCAATCGTTCAAGCAGAGCATGCCGAACGTCAGCTTCATCGCCTGCGACAACACGCTGCATTCGATGACGCGTAACGAAGGCAAGGAGCCGCCGCTGGTCGAGAATATCGAGCACGTCGAAGCCGGCGTGGTTCGCCTGATCGAGCTGGCGGAAAAAGGCTGGACGATCGTGCGGCCTTGAGTGCCGCGAATTAGGTGGCCGGCCGGAAACGGCGTCTTGAGGAGGCCACTCGCACCGCTCCCAGGCCGGCCGAACCCCACGGACCCAGGAGATGCGGCGGACCTGAGCAACCCGAGGGGCAGTTCGAATTGGACCGCTTGCGCGCAGGCCGCATTGACGGCGCGCAACACCGAAGTCACGCAAGGTTAGACGAACACCCTGCCCCGCCAAATCAAATTTTAAGTGGCTGGAATTGCCCAGCTATTCGTTCCTGCGCGGCTTGGAAATCCACAGCCGCGGAACTCAAGCGATTCGCTTATGCGGCGTCCGGCACGACCCGGTTGCGGCCGTCGCGCTTCGCGCGATAGAGCGCCTGGTCGGCGCGCTTGAGGATGGTGGCTGCGGTGTCATTGGCGCCCGCCGCCGCAGCGATGCCGATCGAGATTGTGACCTCAAGGCTCTTGGTGCCGTTCGCGATCGAGAACGGCTCGGCGGCGATGCGCCGCCGCAATCGCTCGGCAATCATCGTCGCGACGGCCTTGTCGGTCTCCGGCATCACCAGCACGAACTCCTCGCCGCCATAGCGGCAGGCAAGATCGATGTTGCGGATGCATTTGCGGATGCGAAGCGAAAATTCGCGCAGCACGTCGTCACCGGCATCGTGGCCGTGGTTGTCGTTGATCGACTTGAAGTAATCGATATCGAGCACCATCACCGCGATCGGCTTGCCGCGCGCCGCCGCCTGATCGACCAAAGTGGTCAGATGATTTTCCATGTAACGGCGGTTGAACAGGCCGGTAAGGCCGTCGGTGATCGCCATCTCCACCGACTTCTGCACATTGTCGCGCAGCTGTTCGGAGTAGCGCTTCTTTTTCACCTGGGTTCGGGCGCGCGCCAGCATCTCATTCTTGTCGATCGGCCGCACCAGATAGTCGTTGATGCCGATCTCCAGCCCGCGCATCAGCCGCGCATGATTGTCGGCTTCTGCAATCGCCAGGATCGGCACGTTGCGGGTGCGCTCGAGCGAGCGGATCTGGCTGCACAGCCGCAGCCCATCGAAATTTTCCAGTCCAAGTGACACGATGATGAGGTCGTAACTGCCCTCGGCGGCGCGAAACAGGGCCTCGTTCGGATTGCTCTCGACCTCGACCCTGTGCTCGGCCGAAAGCATCGTGACCACGCGCTCGTAGGACGACTTGCGGTCATCCACCACCAGCACGGAGCCGCCGCGGCCGCTTTCCGCCACCGCGTCGTTTTCCGGGCTGCGGATTCCGATTTCCTTCGATGTGACGGCGCGCATGCGCAGCTCGTCGGTGACGAGCTTGAGCCGCGCCAGCGAACGCACCCGAGCGAGCAGCGCGACCTCGCTCACCGGCTTGGTGAGGAAATCGTCGGCGCCGGCTTCAAGCCCGCGCACGCGGTCGGACGGCTGATCGAGCGCCGTCACCATGACGACCGGAACGTGGTGGGTGCCTGGATTGGACTTCAGCCGCCGGCAGACCTCGAAGCCGTCCATGTCCGGCATCATGACGTCGAGCAGCACGATGTCGCATTCGCCGCGCTCGGCGATCGCGAGCGCTTCGGTACCGTTCGACGCGCTGGTGACGTCGAAATATTCGGCGGAAAGCCGCGCTTCCAGCAGCTTCACATTGGCGGGGACGTCATCGACGACAAGAACGCGGGCACTCATATTTTTATCTCACGCAGCTCCCAGGAAATGACGGATCGTCTCGATGAACTTGCCGACCGAGATCGGCTTCGACAGGTAGGCCTCGCAGCCCCCTTCCCGAATCCGCTCCTCGTCGCCTTTCATGGCGAAGGCGGTAACCGCGACCACCGGGATGGCGCGCAGCTCCGGATCGTCCTTGAGCCATTTCGTCACTTCCAGGCCCGACACTTCGGGCAATTGAATATCCATCAGCACGAGGTCGGGCCGATGCAGCCGGGCGAGATCGAGCGCCTCGATGCCGTTGCGGGTACCGACCGTGCGGTAGCCATGCGCCTCGAGAAGATCGTGGAAGAGCTTCATATTGAGCTCGTTGTCCTCCACGATGAGGACCGTCTTGGCCATTTCCCCGGCCCCTTCTTCCCCAACCTCAAGTGCGATCGCGCCGGAAACGCGTCGCGTCCCGGCGGCCCTTGAGGCATGATTGAACGCTAAGGCTGATTCATTACGGAAACGCAAATTCATGGTCCTGAAAAAGCGATCCATGCCGCCGGAAGTGGCGGAAGCGCTTGCGATTCAGGCGCTTAACTTTATCGGCCAGGACCCCACCGAGCTTGGCCGTTTCCTTGCGCTGACCGGAATTGGGCCGGCGGAACTGCGGCAGGCCGCCCATGAGCCGGGATTCCTGGCCGGTGTGCTCGACCACATTCTGGGCCATGAGCCGACGCTGATTGACCTTTGCCAAGGATGCCGGCATTGAGCCCTTCGATGTGGCGCTGGCCCGCGAGGTGCTGGGCGGCGCGCAATGGGAGCGCGAACTGCCGTGACCACGGGCTTTTGCCGCGATTGCCTGAGCGACGTAGCGAGCGACAAGCGCTGCCCGTCCTGCAGCTCGCCGCGCCTCATCCGGCATGCCGAAATCGATACGCTGACCATCGCGCATATCGATTGTGACGCGTTTTACGCCACGATCGAGAAACGGGACGATCCTTCGCTGGCCGACAAGCCGGTCATCGTCGGCGGCGGCAAGCGCGGCGTGGTCGCCGCCTGCTGCTACGTGGCGCGCACCTTCGGCATCCGCTCGGCCATGCCGATGTTCGAGGCAAGGCGCCGCTGTCCGCATGCGGTCGTGATCAAGCCGCAAATGTCGAAATACGTCGAAGTCGGCCGCGCGGTCCGCAAGGCGATGTTCGACCTGACGCCGCTGGTCGAGCCGCTTTCAATCGACGAAGCCTTCCTCGACCTGTCCGGGACGCAGCGGCTTCATGGCCTTTCCGCAGCGAAGCAGCTGGCGCGCTTTGCGCTCCAGGTCGAGCGCGACCTCGGCATCACCATCTCAGTCGGGCTGTCCGCCAACAAATTTCTCGCCAAGATCGCGTCCGACCTCGACAAGCCGCGCGGCTTTGCCGTGCTCGGCGCGGCGGAGGCGGCGGCGTTTCTGGCGCCAAGGCCGGTCCAGTTCATCTACGGCGTCGGCGCGGTGAGCGCGCAAAAGCTCGCCACCGACGGCTTCCGCACCATTGCCGACCTGCAAAAGGCCAATGAGCGCGACCTGATCCGCCGCTATGGCGATGGAAGGCCAGCGGCTGTGGCGCCTGTCGCGCGGGCTCGACGATCGCAAGGTCGATCCGGTCCGCGAGACCAAAAGCGTGTCGTCCGAAACGACCTTCAACACGCGACATCTCCGATTTCCGGCCGCTGGAGCAATATCTCTGGGACCTGAGCGAGCGCGTCTCGATGCGGCTCAAGGCCGCCAACCTCGCCGGCTCGACGGTGACGCTCAAGCTCAAGAGCGCGGACTTCAAGATCCGCACCCGCGCTGCCTCCCTCGCCCACCCCACCCAGCTTGCCACTCTCATTTTCTCGACCGGCCGCGAACTGCTCGAGCGCGAAGTCGGCCCGACCAAATACCGCCTGATCGGCATCGGCGTCAGCCACATCGAGGAGGCGCAAGGCGACGACATGGCCGACCTGATCGACCGCCGCGCCGCCGAAGCCGAGCAGGCGATCGACAAGCTGCGCCGCAAGTTCGGGCGCTCCGCGGTCGTGAAAGGCCTGTCGCTGGACGGCGATGATGAGGACGACGACGGTCAGGTCGCTAGCGACAAGGCTTCGCTTTCCGAATTTCCAGCGCGGTCAGGTCGCCGCTGATGCTGAAATCCGGATAATTGAGCCGCAGCGCGCGCGAGATGCCATTCTCGTAGAGCTCGAAATTGATCGTATAGACCGCCGTCTGTTCGCCCGAGCGGTCCGAACTCTTTGCGGTCGAAATAGCTCACGGTCACCGGCCAGCGCCGCAGCTTGCCAAGCTCCGGCGACTTGGCGGCAGTCTCGGCCGGCTGCTTTTCGCCCGCCGGTATCGGCTGTCCGATCACGGTGAGCGTGTTGTAGATTTTTTCGCCGGTTTCCGAACCGTCATAGACGATCAGGTCGAGCACCTTCTTCCCGGCCCTTGCCGCCGCGATGATCTTGCGCATGTGTTCGGTCGGAAACACCGCCTCGGCAGGAATGCGGAAGCTCTTTTCGGCCGGCTTCTGCAACGCAACTGCGACAGCGTCGCTCCTGCGTTCCGCACGCCCGGCAACGATGTCCGCTGTCTTCTGGTCGATCTTGTTTTCGGAGCTGAAGCGGAATTTCTTCGCCTCGCCGTCTTCCCAGGTCGTGGAGCTCAGGTCGCTGAGCGCGTCCTTGGTCTCCATCGAGTCGAGTTCGGAGATCTGCCGGAATTTCAGCTCATAGCCTTCGCATGAGCTGCCGGAAAAATCGTACTGGATGCGGCCGTGAATTCCGCTGAGACCGCGATTGCCATTGGTCGTCGCCAGCTTGAGGTCGTAGATGGCGCGGTGCGGCGCCAGCACGACGCCGTCGGCGGGAGCTGCCAGCGGGGATGACAGCGTAGCGCCAGCCAGAATTGCCGCGACGATGGTGAGCGGTGCGAATCTCATGACGCTTCAATAGTCCTGCCGCCCGGCTTGTCCAAGCAACCCCTGTTCAAACAGGATGAAGGCAAGATAAGGACACGAGCCATTCTTGCCCAAAGGAGCCCGTAATGTCCGCCATTGACCAGAAGCTCCGCGAACTCGGGATCACCCTGCCGACCCCGGCCGCGCCGATTCGCAAACTACGTCCCTACGGTGCGGAGCGGGAACATGCTGGTGGTTTCCGGGCAACTTTGCCTCGGGAACGACGGCAAATTGGTCGCCAAGGGACAGCTGGGCGGCGCGGTCTCGATCGAAGACGGGGCGAAAGCCGCGCGGGTTTGCGCGATCAATCTGCTGGCTCAGGCCAAAGCGGCGCTCGGCAGTCTCGATAAAGTTGTCCGCGTGGTGCGGCTTGGCGGTTTCATCAATTCGGCCGCCGGCTTCGTCGATGGACCGAAAGTCATGAACGGCGCATCGGACCTGATGGTCGAAGTCTTTGGCGACAAAGGCCGGCACGCCCGCACGACAGTCGGCGTATCGGCGCTACCCCTCGACGCCGCCGTCGAGGTTGAAGGACTGTTCGAAGTGGCCTGAGCGCACCCAAACTCATAATGAAACATGCCTGGCTCACGGCGCGGCCGATCGCCCATCGCGGCCTGCACAACGCGGCAGCCGGAGTCATCGAGAACACGGCGTCAGCCTTCCGCGCCGCGATCGACGGCAATTACGGCATCGAGACCGATGTGCAGATCAGCGCCGATGGCGAAGCCATGGTGCATCATGACGACGCGCTCGGACGCCTGACCGAGGGCCACACCGCGCTCGCGAACATGGCCGCATCGGACATCCGGTCAGCGAAGTTCAAAGCGACCGGCGATCGAATTCTGACGCTGTCTGAATTGCTCGATCTCGTGGCGGGCCGCGTCCCCATCGTCATCGAGCTCAAGAGCCATTTTGATGGCGATACACGGCTGGCCGCGCGCGTGGCCGAGGTATTGGCGACGTATCGGGGTTCGGCGGCAGTGATGTCGTTCGACCCCGCCTTGGTCGAACGTATCCGCGCTATCGCACCGGAACTTGACCCGCGGTATCGTCGCCGAGCGGCACTACACCCATCACGAATGGGACCGGCTCTCCCGCGCCGAGAAATTCCGGCTTGCTTTTCTTTTGCACGCGCTGAGCACCCGGCCGCATTTCATCGCTTATTCGGGACGCGACCTGCCGGCGCTGGCCCCGCTCGCGGCACGCAGTCTCGGCCTGCCACTCCTGACCTGGACGATCCGCAGCGAGGCCGAGCGGGCCCGCGTCCTGCGCTTTGCCGATCAGGTCATCTTTGAGGGTTTCTTGCCGTAATTTAATGCGGAACTGGTTCGGCTCGCCTTCCGGCGCCGCTCTCGCGCATTAGATCAAGCACAACCTCGGAGGACATACGCCAATGAAGATCTTCGCCCTCATTGCTCCGCTTGCTGTTGCCTTGATCGTGGCGCCGCTTGGCGTGGCGCAAGCCCAGCCAGCGCAGACAAAGAAACAAACGACGCTCGGCGCCCAGAAGCACAAGCGCGCAGCCAGTGGGTCCAAAATCGCCTGCACGGTGGTGGGCTGCCAGACCATTCCGGCCAATTGCCATCCGGAACCCGGCATGACCTGGGACGGCATGCCGACCGGCTTTGACATCATCGTTTGCCGCTAATGCGTTTGTGACGGTCCCATCGGCACGCAGCCTCGGCTAGATTGGGCCGTGACCTGCGACACGACCAGCGACCTTGCCCTTAGCGTGCGACTGGCCTCCTCGATCGAGGAGGTTTCGGCGGCCGCGTGGAACGCCTGCGCCATCGGTGAGGTGCCGCCGATACCTCATGTGATGGATGAGGATAATGTGGACAACTTATCCACCGTCCTATCCACACGAGGAAATCGGACTAACCCCTTCGTCTCCCACGAATTTCTCTCATCGCTGGAGGCGTCGCATTCGGTCGGCGGCCGCACCGGATGGGAGCCGCGCCATCTCCTGGTGGAGAGCGACGGCAAAGGCCTGATCGGCGTCGCGCCTTGCTACGTCAAATCCCACTCGCGGGGGGAATACGTGTTCGACCACGGCTGGGCCGAGGCGTTCGAGCGGGCCGGCGGCTCCTATTACCCCAAGCTCCAGGTGTCGGTGCCGTTCACACCGGTCACCGGACCGCGCCTGCTCGCTAAATCCGGCCCCACCCAAGGCGCGGCCCGTCAGGCGCTTGGCCCAGGCGCTGGTTCAGGTCACCAACGACAACGATCTCTCGTCCGCACACGTCACCTTCGCCTCCGCGGACGAGGCGAAATATCTAGGCGAGCGTGGCTTCCTGCAGCGAACCGATCAGCAGTTCCACTGGCATAACGACGGCTACGCCAATTTTGAGGCGTTTCTCGCCGCCCTCGCCTCACGAAAGCGCAAGACCATCCGCCGCGAGCGCAAGGAGGCCCTGTCGCCCGGCATCGAGGTCCACTGCCTGACCGGCTCGGACCTGACCGAAAGCGTCTGGGATGCGTTTTTCGCCTTCTACATGGAGACCGGCTCGCGCAAATGGGGGCGGCCTTACCTCACCCGCGAGTTCTTCTCGATCGTCGGCGCCGCAATGGGCGAGCGCATCCTGCTGGTGATGGCCAGGCGCAACGGGCGCTGGATCGCCGGCGCCATCAATTTCATCGGACCCGATGCCGTCTATGGCCGCAACTGGGGAGCGATCGAGCACCATCCGTTCCTGCACTTCGAGCTCTGCTACTACCAGGCGATCGATTACGCCATTGCGCACGGGCTCAAGCGCGTGGAGGCCGGCGCCCAGGGCGAGCACAAGCTGGCCCGCGGCTATTTGCCGGTCACCACCTATTCCGCGCATTACATCGCCAACCCAGCGTTGCGGCGGGCGGTCGCCGACTACCTTAAGCGCGAGCGCGCCTATGTTGATGCCGCCGGCAGGGAGCTTGCAGCGGCCGCGCCGTTCCGTAAGGATTTGGCGGAGCAAGACCAGGATTAAGCGGAGCGCGCATGCCGGCCTACGACCAGAACAACATCTTCGCCAAGATCCTGCGCGGCGAACTGCCCTGCTACAAAGTCTACGAGGACGACAAGGCGCTCGCCTTCCTCGACATCATGCCGCGCGCGCCGGGGCACACGCTGGTGCTGCCCAAGGCCGCTGCCCGCAACATTCTCGATGTGCCGGCCGACGTGCTTGGCCATGTCGCGATGGTGGCCCAGAAAGTCGCCAAGGCCGGCATGAAGGCTTTCGATGCCGACGGCGTCACCATCCAGCAATTCAACGAAGGCGCCGGCGGCCAGGTGGTGTTTCACCTCCACGTCCACGTCATTCCCCGCAAGCAAGGCGTCGCCATGAAGCCGCCCGCCGCGGAGAAGGAAAAGCCGGACGTGCTGGCGGACCACGCCAAGAAGATCGCGGCCGCGATCGAATAGTCAGCGCGCGAAGAAGAACCCGCCGGCGAGCAGCAACACCTCGCCGACGGCGACACCGGCAAAGACCGAGCGGCGGATCGCAAGAAACGCGATGAAGCCGCCGAGCGCCGCGGCAAACCGCACTGAAAACGGGATCGTCTCGAGCGCACCGGTGGCGAACACGATCAGCTTGGCGACCACGCCGGTGATAAGCGCGGTCGCGACCGCGCGGGCGATCAGGACGATCTCGGAATCCTCGTCGAGACCACGGGCGAGCCACAGGCCGAGAAACCGCCACACTTCGTTCGGCAGGAAGCCGAGCAGGATCAGCGCGACATAGGGCCAGAGCTCGGCCGACGCCATCATGTCAGCGCCTCGCGCAGGCGATGGATGCCGTAAGCAAGCCCGCCGCCAATCACGCCGGTCCACAACAGGTCGAGGCCGACCTGATACCAGGCGAGCAACGGTCCGAGCACGATGCCGAATATGAAAGCGAGAATATCGATCATCTCCCGGCAATTGCGCGCGGTCGAGGTCAGAAACGACATCGGCGTCAGGAACAGGAGGGCGGCGGCAAGCAGCGGTGGCAGACCGGCGGCGAGATAGAAGCCGATGAAGCCGAACACCACCGCGGTCGCCATGTAGCCGACCGAAAGGCCGTAGCAGAACGCCAGGCGGAATTCCGGCGTGATGCCCGGCAACAGCCGCAGCGACTTCCACCCACATGCTGACCGAGGTGAAATGCGTGACGAGGGCGTAGTCGCGCTCTGCGTTTTCATGGCCGGCCGCACCAGCGGCAGCAGCGCCACCACCATCGGGAACAGCCGCACCGCCGAGAGCGACACCGCAATCGCGATTTCGAGGAACGCCGCGCCCGCGCCGAGCGTCGAGATCAGGATGACCTGCGCCGGAGCCGCCCAGATGACGATCGTCGAGGCGGTCAGCCACCAGACCGTGAAGCCGAAATCGTGAGCGAGCGCGCCGAGCCCGATATAGGTGCCGGCGAGGACGAGGAAGAACACCGAGACCCAGGCGGACCGCATGCCTGCGGCAAAGGCAGCGCCCATTGCTCGAAAAAGTCCTCAGCTCCGCCATCCCCGTCTGTCTCACACGCGCAAAGCGGAGTCGCAACGTGGCGTGAGCGAATGCGGGCTTTGCGAAAATGCGAAGGCCGGGCTCTCACCCGGCCTTCGTTCGCTATCGCGTTTGGCGCTTAGGCTTTGACCAGCGGCACCTTGGGCACGGAGCCCTTGCCGCCGTCGCCCTTGCCGCCATCGCCTTTCGGCCGCGGCTTGGGCGGACGGCGCTTCGCCTTCGGCCGTACCGCCGGCACCTTGTCCGGCTTGGGCCTCACCGGCCCCTCGAGATATTCGAAGCCGAGCTTGTCGCTGCCTCTCTTCCTTGACCACGACGACGCGCACGTGGCCGCCGTCCTTGAGCTTGCCGAACAGCACTTCGTCGGCGAGCGGCTTCTTGATGTGCTCCTGGATCACGCGCGCCATCGGCCGCGCGCCCATCAGCTCGTCATAGCCGTTGGCGATCAGCCAGCGCGTCGCTTCCTCGGACAGCTCGATCGTCACATTGCGGTCGCCGAGCTGCGCCTCGAGTTGCAGCACGAACTTCTCGACCACCTGCTTGATGATCTCCTGCGAGAGATGACCGAAGGTGATCACCGCGTCGAGCCGGTTGCGGAATTCCGGCGCGAACAATTTGTTGATCGCCTCGATATCGTCGCCGTCCCGCTTGCTCTGGGTGAAGCCATAGGCCTGCTTGGCGAGATCGGATGCGCCCGCATTGGTCGTCATGATCAGGATGACGTTGCGGAAGTCGACCTGCTTGCCGTTGTGATCGGTCAGCTTGCCGTGATCCATGATCTGCAGCAGCACGTTGAACAGGTCCGGATGCGCCTTCTCGATCTCGTCGAGCAGCAGCACGCTGTGCGGATGCTGGTCGACCGCGTCGGTGAGCAGGCCGCCCTGGTCGAAGCCGACATAGCCGGGAGGCGCGCCGATCAGGCGCGACACGGTGTGCCGCTCCATGTATTCCGACATGTCGAAGCGCGTGAGCTCGACGCCGAGCGACACGGCGAGTTGCTTCGCCACTTCGGTCTTGCCGACGCCGGTCGGGCCTGAGAACAGGTAGCAGCCGATCGGCTTTTCCGGCTCGCGCAGGCCCGCGCGGGCGAGCTTGATCGAGGCCGACAGCGCGTCGATCGCCTTGTCCTGGCCGTACACCACCGATCTCGAGCGTCTGCTCGAGATGCGCGAGCACCTCGGCGTCGTTCTTCGACACGGTCTTTGGCGGAATCCGCGCCATCGTGGAGATCGTCGTTTCGATTTCCTTGATGCCGATCGTCTTCTTGCGGCGCGATTTCCGGCAGCAGCATCTGCGCCGCGCCCAACTCGTCGATCACGTCGATCGCCTTGTCCGGCAGCTTGCGGTCATGGATGTAGCGCGCCGACAATTCGACCGCGGCCTTGATCGCCTCGTTGGTGTATTTGAGCTTGTGGTACTCCTCGAAGTACGGCTTGAGCCCTTTGAGGATCTCGATCGCGTCCGGCACGGTCGGCTCGTTGACGTCGATCTTCTGGAAGCGCCGCACCAGCGCGCGATCCTTCTCGAAGTACTGGCGGTACTCCTTGTAGGTGGTCGAGCCGATGCAGCGGATCGTGCCGCCGGCCAGCGCCGGCTTGAGCAGGTTCGACGCATCCATCGCGCCGCCCGAGGTGGCGCCCGCGCCGATCACGGTGTGGATCTCGTCGATGAACATGATCGCGCCGGGCGTCGCTTCGATCTCCTTGATCACCTGCTTGAGGCGCTCTTCGAAATCGCCGCGATAACGCGTGCCGGCCAGCAGCGTGCCCATGTCGAGCGCGAACACGGTCGACTTCTTGAGCACATCCGGCACTTCGCCGTGCACGATGCGGCGGGCGAGACCCTCCGCGATCGCGGTCTTGCCGACGCCGGCCTCGCCGACGAACAGCGGATTGTTCTTCTGCCGGCGGCACAGCACCTGGATGGTGCGGCTGATCTCGGC
Organism: uncultured Alphaproteobacteria bacterium; assembly: GCA_963788805.1. Lineage (GTDB taxonomy): Bacteria > Pseudomonadota > Alphaproteobacteria > Rhizobiales > Xanthobacteraceae > Pseudolabrys. The sequence goes on along the minus strand of CAWBHU010000006.1, from coordinate 131,961 downwards.
GTCGCGGCCGATCAGCGGATCGATCTTGCCGTCCTTGGCCTTCTTGTTGAGATTGACGCAATAGGCCTCGAGCGCATCGCCCTTCTTCTTGGGCTCTTCGCCGGACTTGGCGTCGGTCTTCGTCATCGGCGCCGCGCACCGGCCGCGTTTCCGACAGGCCGGGCCGCTTGGCGATCCCGTGGCTGATGTAGTTGACGGCGTCGTAGCGCGTCATGTCCTGCTCTTGCAGGAAGTAAGCCGCGTGACTCTCGCGCTCGGCAAAGATGGCGACCAGAACGTTGGCGCCCGTCACCTCTTCCCGCCCCGACGATTGCACGTGGATGACCGCGCGCTGGATCACGCGCTGGAAGCCGGCGGTCGGCTTGGAATCTTCCGCGCCGTCGGTGATCAGATTTTCGAGTTCGGATTCGAGGTAGCCCGACACGGCGCGGCGCAGCTTGTCGAGATCGACATTGCAGGCCCGCATCACCGCCGATGCGTCCTGGTCGTCGATCAGCGCCAGCAGAAGATGCTCGAGCGTCGCGTATTCATGATGCCGTTCGTTGGCGAGAGCCAGTGCGCGATGCAGCGATTGTTCGAGGCTGCGTGAGAAAGTCGGCATTTAGATTTCCATTTCCGGTCTTGTAGGGCGCCCCTCGAACTCGGTTCTTCCGAGACTCACTTTTTCTCCATCACACATTGCAAAGGATGCTGGTGTTTGCGCGCGAAGTCCATCACTTGCGTCACTTTGGTCTCGGCAACTTCGTAAGTGTAGATGCCGCACTCGCCGATCCCGTGGTGATGCACATGCAACATAATGCGGGTCGCAGCCTCATGATCCCTGCTGAAGAACTTTTCGAGCACGTGAACAACGAATTCCATCGGCGTGTAGTCGTCATTGAGGATCAGCACGCGATAGAGATTGGGCCGCTTGGTCTGCGGCTTGGTCTTGGTGATGACCGACGTTCCCGGCCCGCCCGGCTCGTTGCGCCCCTTGCGATCGCCGTCGGCCATTTGCTCCGGCAAATGGGCTAAGGCCGACGAAAGCTGGTCAAAGGTTTTCGGGTGGAACATCGCAGTCACAGACGTTGGCAAATAACCTCATGGCGCTCGGCCGCGACCCAAATCAGCGACCGTTCGCATCATAAGCACCGCCCTGTGGCCCTGCCAGTTAGGCGAATTGCCCCGTTTCGGCACGGTTCCATGCGGCGGCAATGCGCAGATAACCATTGCTTGGCCAATCACAAGCTGATTCCACGGCGCTTTTCCCACCATTTCCCGGCTTGCGCCTCCGCTCTGAACAGTTTCGGCTCGACGCGCCGTACCCGCGGGTACGGCGGTCGCGCCAACCGGTTTTTAAGGACACGCCTAAAGACTATTCGGCATTCGCCTCATCTTCGCCAGAACCCGTTAACCAGCGAAGCCTTTGATCGGCTGCGGTTTTGGCCGAGTTGCGGCGCAGTCGAGCCTTACCGGTAACGGCTCTTTTTCCGAGATAGCTACAACTTGTCTTTAAAAGGCGGCGTCTATCAAGGCAGGCGAACCCAACCGATTGGTCGCCGCCATGCTCAGGATTTTCGAACAGCTCATCGCAAAGGCAGTCCGGTTTGCCGGCGATCGCCGCGGCAATGTCGCGCTCACGTTCGGCATCGCGACGCTGCCGCTGATCGGCGCGGTGGGCGCCGCGGTCGATTACAGCCACGCCAATTCCGGTGAAAGCGGCGATGCAATCCGCGCTCGACTCAACCGCGCTGATGCTCGCGCGCGACGCCTCGACGATGACGGATCCGAATCTCGACGCCAAGGCGAAGGCCTACTTCACCGCGATGTTCACGAAGCCCGAGGCGACCAACATCGTCGTCAATGCCACCTTCTCCACCACCAGCTGGTTCACAGGTCCTCGTCACCGGCTCGGCAAAAGTGCCGACGACGATCATGGCCATCGCCGGCTACACGACGATGACCATCAATGGCGAATCCACGGCCAAGTGGGGCACCGAGCGCTTGCGTGTTGCGCTGGCGCTCGACGTCACCGGCTCGATGGCCTCGGCCGGCAAAATGACCGCGCTGAAAAGCGCGACCAAGAATCTGCTCAACTCAGCTCAAGGGCGCCGCCAGCAAAAATGGCGACGTCTATGTGTCCATCATTCCGTTCAACAAGGACGTGAATGTCGGCTCGTCGAATTACGCCGCGAACTGGATCGACTGGACCGATTATGATGCGTCGAACTCCGGCGGCGAGGGCATGAGCGGCAGCATCTGCTGGAATGGCACGCTCTACGATATCGACGAGGACGGCTGGCATAATGTCGGCTCCTGCAGCAAGAACGGCGGCAGCCTCTGCTGCGAACGGCACGCTCTGGAAGTTTAACGGCAATTGGTACAACGCCGGCAGCTGCAACCACATGACGTGGAACGGCTGCGTGACCGATCGCGGCGACAAGACCACGCCGAGCAGCTCCGACTACGACCGCAAGATCACCGCGCCCAGCACATCGATCAAGTCGTCACTCTGGCCGGCCGAGCAATACGGAAGCTGCCCTGAGCCGATGATGGGCCTGACCTACGATTGGGACGCGCTCAACGGCCTGGTCGACAAGCTGGAGCCGGACGGCATGACCAATCAGCCGATCGGCCTGGTTTGGGCATGGCAGTCGTTGGTCGGCGGCGGACCCCTCACCGCGCCCGCCAAGACCTCCGGCTACAACTACAAGGAGATTATCGTCCTGATGTCGGACGGCTTGAACACCCAGAACCGCTGGACTCAAAAGCCGATAGCGAAACCGACAAGCAAAAAAAGATCGACAAGCGCATGTACGAGCATGCCACGACGGGCACCTGCGCGAACGCCAAGGCACCGGCATCACCATCTACACCGTGCACGTGAACACCGACGGCGATCCGAAATCGACGCTGCTCGAGAATTGCGCGAGCGGCACGCGACAAGTTCTGGATGATCACGTCGGCGGGCGAGCTGGGCAGCCGTCTTCAGCAAGATCGCCACTGACATCACCAAGCTGCGCGTGGCGAAATGACCGGCTGAACACGCCGCGCCCATTAACCAGCGAAGTGCCTGATCCCCCGGCACTTTAGCGTCCCGTGGCAATCGCAAGATTACCGCGGGACGCAGCTTTTCGGCGGTTCGATACACGGCCCATTTAAGCGCGAAACCCTATCAACCCAGCCAGACTCGGCTGGTGGGCTTATGGGCAACGTATTTGGCAGGCTTTCCGCCAAACTGAAGAAATTTGTCGCCGCGAACGGCGGCAAATTGTTTCAGTTTGCCGCCGCGAAGCGGCGGCAATGTCGCGATGACGTTTGGACTCGCCACGTTGCCGATCATCGGCGGCGTCGGCGCCGCGATCGACTTCGGTCACGCCCATGCCGTGAAGTCCGCGATGCAGTCGGCGCTCGATGCGACCGCGCTGATGATCTCGCGCGACGCGCCAACTCTCAACGAAACCGACCTGCAGACCAAGGTCCAGGCCTATTTCACCGCGATGTTCAACCGGCCGGAGGCCACTGCGGTGACCGTCTCCGCGCTCTACACATCGGGCGCCGGATCGAAGGTGGTCGTCAACGGATCGGCAAATGTTGCGACGTCCGTGATGGGCGTTCTTGGCTACAACTTCATCACCATCAACGGATCCTCCACCGCCAAGTGGGGAACCGACCGCCTGCGCGTTGCGCTCGCGCTCGATGTGACCGGCTCGATGGCCTCCGCCGGAAAACTGGCAGCGCTCAAAAGCGCTACGAAAAGCCTTCTCACCCAACTCAAGAACGCCGGCACCGTGGATGGCGACGTCTATGTCTCGATCATTCCGTTCAACAAGGACGTCAATGTCGGCGCGTCGAACTACAACGCGACCTGGCTCGATTGGACCGCGTGGGACGCGGCCAACTCGAGCTCCGGCGCGATGGTCGGGAGCATTTGCTACAACGGCACTTTGTGGGAAACCGACGCCTCGGGCTGGCGCAACAGCGGCCCGTGTTCAGGCACCGGCGGCGGCGTCTGCTACCAGGGCACGCTGTGGAAGTATAACGGCAACTGGTACAGCGCGGGCGGCTGCACGCACCAGACCTGGAACGGCTGCGTGAGCGACCGCGGCAGCAGCAGCGGTCCGCATGCCGACGAGTATGATCGCAAGGTCACCGAGCCGTCGACATCGATCCGCGCGTCGCTGTGGCCTGCCGAGCAGTACGGCAGCTGTCCGGCGCCGATGAAGGGCTTGAGTTACGAGTGGGACGGCGATGGACACCCTGGTCGACAACCTGCAGGCCGACGGCAACACCAATCAGCCGATCGGGCTCGTCTGGGCGTGGCAGTCACTGGTCGGCGGCGGCCCTCTCACCGCTCCTGCCAAGGATCCGAACTATATCTACAGCGAAGTCATCGTCCTGATGTCGGACGGCCTGAATACGCAGAACCGCTGGAGCCGGACGCAGGCAAACATCGACAGGCGCATGTACGACGGCGCCAATGCCGGCATCGGGACATGCGACTACATCAAGAAAGCCGGGATCACTATTTACACGGTGCACGTCAACACCGACGGCGACCCGAAATCGACGCTGCTCGAGAGCTGCGCCAGCCGAACCAACAAGTTCTGGATGATCACGCCGCCGATCAGCTCGGCAACGTCTTCAAGACAGATCGGCACCAACATCACGCAAGTTGCGCGTCGCCCTATAGACGCGGCCAAAGAAAAAGCCCGGCTCAACCGCCGGGCTTACTTCCACAACAATACGCAACGCTACAAACGCTACCGGCAATCGCCGGCGCACGCGTTACTTCGCGCGGGCGAACATGCCTTCGAACGGCTTGTAGGTTTCCTTGGCGAGGTCGCTGTACAGCTCGCTGAGCTTGGACGCTTCGGCGACGAAGCCCTCGTAGGCCGTCTTGGCGTACTCGGTCTGCACCTCGATCGCCTTGTCCAGCGACTTGACGCCGAACAGCTTCTCGAGGGCGGACGAACCGTCCTGGAAAGCCTTCTTCGAGTAGTCGGCGAGCTCAACCGCAATCGCCTGGCCGCTCTTCGTGAGCGCGCCAAAGGACTTCAGGGTCGCGTCGACGTTCTCTTTGCCGACCGCCTGCAGATCTTCCAAATTCTTCACCATGTGTCGTCCCTTTCCCGGCTGCCCCAAGTGGGAGCCCCATCAATGGTCCCGGCAACGCCGGTTAGAATGAAAATAGTGCACTGCACAATAAAGTCAAGGATTATGTTGCGGCGCGAAAAAACCAAGAAAATCCGTGGGATTCGGGTAAGTTTTTGGTAACCACGCCCTTCTAGGGTTGTAACTTACGCTTCCGCGAAGGCTAAACTGCCGCCAAACGCGGTAAGGATCTGTTGAGGAAAACAGGGGTCGGGCAGACGATGTGGCGTGCGGGAGCCGTTGAGTGGCGTGGCATGCGTGGCGGCGCGATTGCGCTCGCCTCTTTGCTCGCCACGACCTTCGTCCTCACCGATCACGCTGACGCCCGCTCGCGCCGCTCCCGCGCCAAAGCGGTCAAGCACGTCAAGGTCGAGCGCTACAACCCGCCCTACGCGGCGATGGTGGTCGACGCCAATACCGGCGCGGTCCTTTATTCCGAAAACGGCGACAGCCCGCGCCATCCGGCTTCGCTCGCCAAGATCATGACGCTTTATCTGCTGTTTGAGCGGATGGAAGCGGGCAAGCTGTCACCGCAAGCCGAGCTGCCGGTATCGGCCCACGCCGCCATGCAGGCGCCCTCGAAGCTCGCGCTCAAGCCGGGCGAAAGCATCACCGTTGAAACCGCGATCCGCGCGCTCGTCACCAAGTCCGCCAATGACGTGGCGGTCGTCGTCGCCGAGGCGATCGGCGGCAGCGAAGATGAATTCGCCCGGATGATGACCCGCAAGGCGCGCGAACTCGGCATGAAGGGCACCACCTATTACAACGCCTCGGGCCTGCCGCACGACGATCAGATCACGACAGCACGCGATCAGGTCCTGCTCGGCCGCGCGGTCCAGGAGCGTTTCCCGCAAGTACTACCGGTATTTCGCCACGACGAGCTTCGCCTATCGCGGCCGCGCGATGCGCAACCACAACAAGCTGCTCGGCAATGTCGAGGGCATTGACGGCATCAAGACCGGCTACACCAACGCGTCGGGCTTCAATCTCGTCACCTCGATGAAGCGTGGCGGGCGCCACGTCGTCGCCGCAGTGTTCGGCGGCCGCACCGGCAATTCGCGCGACGCGCGCATGCGCGAGCTGGTCGGCAAATACATCAAGGTGGCCTCGCTCGAGAAGACCGCGACCGTCCTTGCTGCTGCAAAGACGCCGTCGGCGCCTGATAAGGAAATTGGCGGGCCGATGCAGATCGCGCCGGCCTATGCCGACACCAGGGTCCAGGCGGCTGCCGCACCAGCCGCAGTTGCGATCTCGCAGGCCGCCGGACCACTCCCCGGCTCCACCGATCCCATCAAGCCGAACGCGGTAAAGACCGTGAAGGTCAAGGCGACCGCGATGCGCGCGCTCAGCGTCGCGCCGGTCACCGGCGACGGCCAGTTTGCGCCGAACTCGACCGCCTCGGTGAACGTCACGACCGTCAACACCGTGAAGTCGGCCGATCAGCCGCAGCCGGCGAACGCAAAGCCCGGCATCCTCGGCACGCTGCCGGCCAAGGCGCTGGAAGCTCAGAACAGCGTTCCCGCCGAGACCGAAGCCGCGGCAGGACTCGAAACAGCATGCCAGTGGCGACTACCTGATCCAGGTCGGCGCCTTCCCCGAGGAAGGCGAGGCCAAGGGCCGGCTTGCCACGGCCCGCAGCAAGGCGTCTGACGTGCTCGGCCGCGCCGATCCGTTCACCGAGAAGGTCGAAAAGGGCGACAAGACGCTCTATCGGGCCCGTTTCGCGGGCTTCGACCGGGATGCCGCCGAGCATGCCTGCAAGGCGCTGCGACGCGGCGAAATCCCCTGCATGGTTCTGAAAAATTAACGCCTGTCGGTCAGAACAGGCTCAAGAACTCAATAACAGGCGCGTCAGACTGAGCACCGGGAGCCACTGAAGGAGACTTCAGTGGCGTCGCGTAAGAACTTCCTTCGCCTCGTTGATACGGGCAGCGAGATAGGTCGAGCCCCCCTGGTCGGGGTGGAGCTTCTTCATCAGAGTGCGGTGCGCCCGCGTGATGTCGCCCTTGCTCGCCCCCGGTTTCAGGCCAAGGATCTCATAGGCTTCCTGTTCCGACATTTTGCCGCGCGCGCTGCTGGGCCGGCCCGCCCCCGCTGCCGCGTCATGGTCCGCGTGCTCACGCCAGGCGGGATCCCGGCGGTCAAGATACGCCACCAGTAACGTCTGGCTCTCATCGTCGAATTCGGTGACGAGCGCGGCCAGCGCCTCGACCGGCAGATCGTCGAGCGAGCGCCCCGCCCGGCTGCCGGCAACGATCCGCCCGCGCATCGCGCCGGTGTCGTGATCGAGCTCCATTTCGAGAAACTGCGAGCGCACCCGCGAGACCTGACCGGTCGACTTCTGCGTGCGCTCGGAAAAGCCGGCCGGGCCGAACGGCAGCCAGCCGAGCAGGCCCAGCCCGAAAGCGCCGAGCGGCAACGCGACCATCAATTCGCCGCGCATCCCGAGAAACACCGCCATTCCCAAAGCCAGCAGGCCGCCGCCCGCCTTCATCACCCGCGCGGCGAGCTTGGGATCGACCTTGGAGACGACGTTGAGCGCCCACAGCACTGCGACCAGCACCAGAACGCCGAAAATGAGAGTTGGCATTATTTCATCTGCGCCAAGAGCTTGCTGCGCGCCACGATCCCGCGCCGACATGTTTTGCAGCGCCTTCATTCCGCCGGCCGCATAGGCCGCCGCGGCACGCAGCAATTCGCCGAGCTGTTGCGCCGAGCCGGCGTCAAACCTCGCATAGGCGCCGCGCGAGAGCCGCGCAATCTCCCGATAGGCGGCCTCGGTCACCGCGTCACCGCCCTCCTGAAACATGAAGGTCGGCAATCCTCTCAGGCCCAATTGACCTGCCTGAGCACACAAGGCATCGACGGATTCTTCCATCGCATCGCCGACGAAAGCCAGCGCCTGCACCTTCTGCTGCTCGTTTTCCTTGAGAGCGTGGCTGAGCACCTTGCCGATCTGGGTATGCCCGCCGCGGCAATCGATCCGCGCCATCAGCTCGGCGAGCCTGTTGCTGTCGGCCACCCATTTCGACGCGCCGCATTCGCCCAGCCCCCGGAAGTAGAGAAGCTGGATGTCGAGGCCGCCGGTCGAGGCCGCCTCGCGGAACATGTCGGCTTGCAGCTGGCACGCGCTGTCCCAGGTCGGCTGCCGGCTCATCGTCGCATCGAGCGCAAAGATCAGCCGGCCGCGCTTGCCCGCGGTCGCGGCAGGCCCGAGCGATTTGACGCGATCAAGAAACTCGGCGACCTCCGGCCGCACGTTGGTCTGCGCGGGCTTGGCGTTGCCCGGCTTGGTTGGCGTGTTGCGATCGGCGGTCATGGGTTGAGTTCTACACTGATTTATGTGCAGAGGACCCGGCGACAAGGCGCAGCACCACCCCGTTCGTCCCCGCGCAAGCGGGGATCCAGGGCAGTTTAGACAATGTGAGAGGTCGGAGATGGGCCCCGCTTTCGCGAGGAACTGTGAAGCAAATTACGCGATGACGTCGTGGACCTGGAGCGGCTGGTCCATGACCGAATACCACTCGGCGCGGGCAGCGGCGCGGCGCTTGCCGTTTTCCGACAGCGGCAGGTGCAAGGCGTTGAGCAGCGCGATGACTTCCTCGCGCGCCGTGACATGCGACAGGCTCGGCCGCGTGCCGAGCGTGGTCTCGTCGAGATCGTCGAGCGCGGTCAGGCCGCGCGGGAAGAATTCACGATAGACGACGCGTTCGGCGAAACCATCGACCCAGCGGAACGCGAGCCGCTTGGACAGTTCGTTGATGCCCTCGCCGACCATGCGCTTGTTGCGCGACGAGAGCGCCGAGAGACGATTGCGCACGACGATCCAGTCGGTGAGCTTGCCGTCGACCAGGCGGCGCTGGCGGCGCGCTTCACGCACCATCTCGGAGTAATGGCTTTCGCCGGTGACCGAGAAGGTGGCCGCGTCGATCTGGCCGAGCACGTCGAAGTCGATGAAGCTGTCATTGAGCGGCGTGACCAGCGTGTCCGCCATCGAGTGCGCGAGCCGCATCAGATAGGTGTCGTTGCCGGGCGTGTCGATCACGACCACATCGTGATTGTGCTCGATCGCGGCGATCGCCTGCGAGAAGTTTGCGAATTCCTGCGCTTCGTTGACGTCGAGCGAGATGCCCTCACCGCGCGCGATGCAATAGTGCGTCGGGATCTCAAGCTGGACGCGCGAGCGCTCGGCCCAGTTGCGCCGGTTGCGGACGTAATGCGTGAAGCTCTGCTGCCGTGAATCGAGATCGATGGTCGCGACCCGCTGACCTGCTTTCATCAGCGCGACGGCGATGTGCAGAGCGGTGGTCGATTTTCCGGAGCCGCCCTTCTCGTTGCCGAGCACGACGACGTGGGCGGATTGTTTATTATTTTGGATCGGCTGCATTATCATTTGACATGTCTCGAGATCACGCTGTGATAAATCTTAGCGCGGTTCGGTCAACTTGCTACAAGTTTAACTATTAACGCTGCGGCGGCCGTTCACCATGAGCTTTGCTAGCAACGGCGCGACTCCCGCGGTATCAACCCGGCGTAAAGCGAGAACCGGGCTGGGGATCAATTATGGCAAAGGCTCCGCGCGTCGTACGGACGATTTCCGCGCTCCGCCGGGCGCTGGTCGAGTTCGGCGCGGCAACCACCGCCCTGGTCCCGACCATGGGCGCCCTGCACGAAGGCCACCTCACCCTCGTTAAGCATGCGCGCAAGCGCGCCCGCCGCGTCGTGGTTTCGATCTTCGTCAATCCGACGCAGTTCGCGCCGAATGAGGACTTCGGCAGCTATCCACGCACCTGGAAGGCCGACCTCGCGGCGCTGGGCGCAGCTCAAGGTCGATCTGGTCTGGGCGCCGACTGCGACGGTGATGTACCCCGAGGGCTTTGCGACCAAAGTCGAACCCGCAGGCCCCGCCAAGGCGGGATTGGAAGACAAGTTCCGCCCGCATTTCTTTGGCGGCGTCGCCACCGTGTGCAGCAAGCTGTTCACCGCAGGTGCAGCCCGACTTCGCGATGTTCGGCGAGAAGGACTATCAGCAGCTGCGGGTCATCACCCAGGTCGTGCAGGACCTCAACCTGACGCCGAAGATCATGGGCGTGCCGACGGTGCGCGAGAAGGACGGCTTGGCGATGTCGTCGCGCAATGCGTATCTCAGCGCCGAGGAGCGCCGGACCGCCCCCGTTCTCTACAGAACGCTCAAATCGAGCGCGCGGCGGATCAAGGCCGGCGAGAGCATCGAGGCGGTTCTCAATGTCGGGCGGGACGACATCCGGCAGGCCGGCTTTGCGCTGGATTATCTGGAAGCCCGGCACGCGCAGACGTTGCAGCCGGTCGCCTCACGCGCGGACGGACCGATCCGGCTGCTCGTTGCGGCGAAGATCGGCAAGACGCGGCTGATCGATAATTTGGCGGTCTAGAGCAATCCCAGCTCATGCAGCTCGCGCCGCATGCTCTCCGGCATGCGGGCGACGCCGGGCGCGGCGCGCTTGAGATCGCGCGGGCATTCCTTCGCGACGAGATAGCGCCAGCCCTGGAATGCGGAACGCGGGCGCGGCTCGACCAGCACCACCTTGCCGTCGAGCACGACGCGGCAGCGGCGGATGCCGTCCTTGTCGGTGAACGGGCGGATATCGAGAATCTTCTCGCGGCAGGTGATCTGGCCGCGGATCACCCAATAGAGCGAGCCGCCGGCTTTGAGCTCGTCGGCGCGGGTCGGCGTCATGCGGGTGGTATGAATGTGCTCCACCGGCTGGCGCTTGCGCTTTTTCTCCTTGAGCTTCTCGGCGATCCACTCTTCGAGGTCGCGCGACGCTGTCGCAGCCGACGCAAAGCTTGATGAGGTGAAGCGGTTCAGCCATTGCGTCTCTTCAATCGTCATGATCGTCGCGCCTTCCGCCACCTGGCTGTTCGGCGCGACCGCCACTTTGGTCACGGTTCCATCGAACGGCGCGGCCAGAGTGTGCTCCATCTTCATCGCTTCTAGTATGGCGAGACGTTGACCGCGATGGACGGCGGCGCCCTCATCCACAAAAACCGCCAGAACCTTGCCATGCATCGGCGCGCGGATGAGCCCGCTGCCTTCGCCATGGGCTCGCGGCGGCCGCGAAATCGCGCCGCGTGACCTTGGTCTGATTGCCCGTGATGCACGACGTAAATCGCGTCGCCGGCTTCGATCGCGACCGCGCCCGGCGCGGGACCCTGCCCTTCGACCGTGACGGCACCGCCGGTCATGGTCGCAACCACCGGCTCACCGTCGGCTGACAGCGGCAGCCGGGTCGTGCGCGGCCCGCCAAGCTGGAAGCTGTCGGCGATGTCCCACGGGCCGCGATACCACCGTCGGTCAGCCTTGTGCGCTCCCGCTCGAGCAGTTTGGCCGCGCCGAAAGCGATGGCGGCATTGTCGCGGCCCTTGGCCTGCGCGGTGAGCGCGGCAAGATGCTGCGTCGATGAAGCCGGTGTCGAATTTGCCGGCGCGGAAATCGCGGGTGCGGCAGAGCGCGGCGAGGAACGCGACGTTGCTTCGCGGTCCAACGACGATGCTGCGCTCAAGCGCGCCCGCAAGCCGATCGAGCGCCGCATCGCGGCTCGGCCCGTGCGCAATCACCTTGGCGATCATCGGATCGTAGAACGGCGACACCTCCGCGCCGGTCTCGACGCCGGTATCGACCCGCATGCCCTCGCGACGGGAAATCGCAGCGCGACCAGCTTGCCGGTCGACGGCAGGAAGCCGCGCTCCGGATCCTCGGCGTAAACCCGCGCTTCGACCGCGTGGCCGTCGAGCTGCACCTCCTCCTGCTTGAGCGGCAGGCGCTCGCCGGCGGCGACGCGGAATTGCCATTCGACCAGATCGAGCCCGGTGATCGCTTCGGTGACCGGATGCTCGACCTGCAGCCGCGTGTTCATTTCCATGAACCAGAAGCCGCTGGTCCGCAGGCTTCGAGCCGTCGGCGATGAATTCGACCGTGCCGGCGCCGGACATAGCTCACCGCCTTCGCGGCCGCGACCGCGGCCTGCGCCCATCGCGTTGCGCAGCTCGCGCCGTCATGCCGGGCGCCGGCGCTTCCTCGATGACCTTCTGATGGCGCCGCTGCAGCGAGCAGTCGCGCTCGTTGAGATGAATGGCGTTGCCGTGATTGTCGGCGAACACCTGCATTTCGATGTGGCGCGGCGCGATCACATATTTCTCGATCAGCACGCGCGGATCGCCGAACGCGGCTTGCGCTTCGCGCTGCGCGCCTTCGAGCGCCTCCTCGAACTCGCGCGTGCAGATCGACGCGGCGCATGCCCTTGCCGCCGCCGCCGGCCACCGCCTTGATCAGCACCGGATAGCCGATCTCGTAGGCCTTCTCGCTTGAGGAATTCGGCGTCCTGCCGCTCGCCGTGATAGCCGGGCACCACCGGCACGCCCGCCTTCTCCATCAGCGCCTTGGCGCGATCCTTGAGGCCCATGGCGCGGATCGCATCGGGCGGCGGACCGACGAAGACGATGCCGGCGTCCGCGCAGGCTTGCGCGAACTCGGCGTTCTCCGACAGGAAGCCGTAGCCGGGATGAATGCACTCGGCGCCGGCCTTGCGCGCGACCTCGATGATCTTTGCGCCGATCGAGATAGCTCTGCGCCGCCGGCGCCGGACCGATCGGATGCGCTTCGTCCGCGAGCGCGCACATGCAGCGCCTCGCGCATCCGCCTCGCGAATAGACCGCGATGGTGCGCAGCCCCATGCCGCCGCGCGGTGCGGGCGATGCGGCAGGCGATCTCGCCGCGATTGGCGATGAGGACGGATTTGAACAAAGGCGAACCCCGGTGCGCGGCGATGTTAGCGCGTGGCGGCGCCTTGCGTCTGCGGGCGCGGCGGCAGGCAGTCGCGGCCGGAGCACCGGGCGCCGTCGGTGGCCGGGGCGGGCTGCTGCTTCCGGGGCAGCGGGCCGCGGCGGCTCAGCGGTCATGATGCTGACCGGCGGAATTGAGGCGGCCGAGGGAAAATCATACCGGCTCGATAATGGGGCTGCCGGCGTCAGTGTTGGCTCTTCGGCCGGTTTGGCCTCGGCTACGGCCGGGCCGCTCTCGCGCTTCTCCCAGGCGGCAGCGTAGCGGGCCACATAGCTGTCATAGGCGCGGGCCTTCAGATTGGCGCGCAATGCGGTGGTCTCGCTGACCAGGGCGAAGGCCGTGCAGTCCTCGGCAGTGCAGCTATCCCGGGTCGCCAGCACCTGTGCCGCGAGGCCGAAACGGTCGAGCTCGACGGCGCGGCGGATGCCGGCGATCAGAGCGGCGAAGGCCGGGTCATCGCCGGCGATCGCCTGGGCGTCGGCCAGGAGCGCCATGCGCGCCTCGGTAAAGGCAAGCGCCGCCGCGGCGCTCTGCGGGCTGGCGAACACCGATTTCTCGCAAGCAGTCTCGACCGCCTCGCCGGCCTGCGAGCCGAGGCAGGCCAGCGCCGAGCCGGGCGCGAGCGCGCGGCTCGCCAGTTCGCCGGCCCGCGCCTGCAGCGCACGGCGCTCGTTGGCCGATTGCCACTCCTCGGCGAAGTTCACCGCCGCCAGCACTGCGGCCACGGTCACGACGGCGACCGTCACCCGCACGATGACGGCAGCCGCCATGCGGCGGCTGCGCGGCACCAGGAGCTGCGTAACGGTCACCGCAAGCGCCGCGAGAGCGACGATTTCCCACGCAAATGGCAGCGGCAGGTCCATCCGGTCAGTTGGCCTTGGCCCCTGAGATCTTTACGACTTCCGCCCATTTCTCGATGTCCTTTTTGAGATAGGCATCGAACTCGGCGACGCTCATGTGCATCGGCACCGCGCCCTGCTTCGCCCAGGCCTCGGTGACGGCCGGCTTGTCGATCACCTTGTTGATCTCCTTGTTGAGGAGCGCAACGACTTCGGCCGGCGTGCCTTTCGGCGCCATGACGCCGAGCCAGATGGTCGCTTCGTAGCCCGGCACGCCCGCCTCGGCGACGGTCGGAATGTTCGGCGTCAGCGCCGATCGCTTCGTTCCGGTGGTGGCAATGGCGCGCACCTGCCCGCTTTCCGCCACCGCGCGCATGGTCGTGATGGCGTCGAACATCATCTGGACATGGCCGCCGACGACGCTGGTGCGGGCATCGCCCGAGGCCTTGTGCGGCACGTGCTGGATGTCGGTCTTGCTCATCGCCTTAAACAGCTCGCCGGCCATGTGATACGGCGTTCCGGGACCGGATGAGGCGTAATTGAGCTGGCCGGGCTTCGACTTCGCCAATTCGATGAATTCCTTGAGGTCCTTGGCCGGCACCGACGGATGAACGACCATCAGCAGGTCGGAATAGTTGATCGGCGCGACCGCAACGAAATCCCGCATCAGCTGGAACGGCTTGTTGGGCATCAGGGATTTGTTGGTGGTGTGGGTGTTGGACATCACCAGCAGCGTGTAGCCGTCGGGCGTGGATTGCCGCACCGCTTCCGTGCCGATCACCGAGCCGGCGCCCGGGCGGTTTTCCACCACCACGGATTGCTTGAGCGAGTCCGACATGTGCTCGGCGAGGACGCGCGCGAACACGTCGGCCGGTCCGCCGGCGCCGAACGGCACGATCAACTTGATCGGGCGGGATGGAAAGGTGTCGGCAAATGCCGAGCCGGCGAAGCCGGCCATCAACGCTGCGGCGAGAAGCAGACGACGAGATGTGTTCATGAAATCCTCCCTGGACATTTTTTGTGAGCTTTTCAAAGCGGCTCTTACACTCCGCCCGCGGAGCGGAAACCGGGTGCGACGTCGGCGGCGGCGGCGAAGGCCCCGGTCGCTTCGGTCGAGGTCAGCGCCACCGTGGTGCGCATGTCCGTGACGCCGCCGCCGCCCGCAGCGGCCAGCAGCGCCGCCATCATATGGGTTTCGTCCGGCGCCTCGCAGATCGCGAGAAAATCGAACTCGCCGAAGGTCACGTAATAGCCGATCAGCCGGCCGCCGACCTTCGACATGGCGCGCGATATCGCATCGGCGCGATCCTCGGGCTTGACGATCATGCCTTTGATCGCCTCACGCGTGTAACGGCCTTGGGTGATGTAGATCGTCATGAGCCCTCCGAAAACGACTGCGGCGGCATCATAGCCGCCGCATCATAGTCCAAATGACCGTTCAGCGCGTCAGGCGCGGTCGAGCTGGCTCTCTTTGGCGACGCGCTCGAAGGCCTCGTCCGTGTTCTTGATCCGGTACTGATAGTCGTCGCCTTCGGACGGCAGAAGCTTCACGACCGTGTAGCTGCCTGTGGCGGCGGCGCGGCCAAAGCTTGGCGAAGTGAAGAACACCGTCTTCCCGACCTCGATACTTGTGCGACCGGATGATGATTTCCTGCTGCACAGGAGACGCCATCGGCTGCATTGGCGGGCTGGCAGTGTGGATCACCTTATCGGCGACCGGGGCGCGGCCGCGACGCGGCTGTCGGCGCCGCTGCCTTACGGCGCGCATTCGCCTTCGCGGACTTTTTGGCGGCCCGCACCAGCTTCAAATTCTTCTTGCCGCTCGAACGGCGGGCCGACTTGCCGCCGCTCTCGGCTTTTTTTGCCTTGGTCTTGCTCATGGGGCCGACTATAGCAAAGAACTGGGCGCCCGGCAGAACTTTTTATCTCTGAAAAGACCTTGTTTTCAAAGGCTTACGTGGAAGTTCCGACAAATTATGGCGACATGCTTAACGCGCGTGCCCCGACCGTTTCGCGGTCACCGAGCCGAAGTGCCTCGCCGATTTCGCGCTTGTTCATCCGCGTTCCGTCATCGCCTTCGATCAGGAGAGCCTTGCGTCCTCCGCGTTCGAGATGGCGCGCAAATCCCAAAGCATCGTCAAGCATCAGAAATTCCTTGAAAAGCATTTGCTCGCGCACGAGGGAGACGTTTTCCGAACCCGAATCGCCGGTGTAGACCCGATATCGCGTCATGAATTGCTCACGATTGGCCCCATTGGCCAACGAAGTTGAACGTGACACCGTTCCGATTGACGCGATTTTGCTAGACTGCAGTTCCGCCCGGGAGTTGTCGCATGCGCGCCGCGTTCTACGAGAAAAACGGATCTGCTGACGCCGTTCTCAAGATCGATGAAGTTGCGACGCCGGAACCGGGACCAGGTGAGGTCCGGGTCAAGCTGAAGACTTCGGGCGTCAATCCATCTGACGTGAAGTCCCGCATGGGGCTGACCCGAAAGATGTCATTCCCGCGCGTGATACCTCATAGCGACGGAGCGGGGTCGATCGACGCGGTCGGCGATGGCGTGCCGCAGTCCCGCATCGGCGAGCGCGTCTGGATCTGGAACGGCCAGTGGAAGCGCCCGTTCGGCACCGCCGCCGAGTACATCACGCTGCCCTCTGCGCAGGCCGTGCGCCTCCGGACAAGGTCAGCTTCGAGGCTGGCGCCTGCCTCGGCATTCCCGCAATGACCGCGTTCCACGCCATCGAGCTTGCCGCCGCCACCAAGGAAACGACGGTGCTGGTGTCGGGCGGGGCCGGCTCGGTCAGCCAGTATGTGATTGAGTTCGCCAAGGCGCGCGGCGCCAAGGTCATCACCACATCTCCTCGCCGGAGAAGGCCAAGATCGCGCGGGACTGCGGCGCCGATCACACGATCGACTACAAACGAGAAAATGTCGGCGAACGGATCGCGGAGCTGACCGACAAGCGCGGGGTCGATGCGATCATCGAGATGGACATCGCGGCGAACGCCAAGCTGATCCCGGCGGTGCTCAAGCCAAGAGGCAGCGTCGTGATTTACGGCACCGGCGCGATGGAAGCGACCATACCGGCGCAATGGTGTCTGGTTTCGTCGATCCGGCTGCAGTTCTTCCTCGTCTATGAGCTCGATGCGACGCGGCGCGACCATGTGGTCCATGCGGTCAATCGCGCGCTCGAGCAGGGCATTCTGAGCAACCGGACTGCGCCGTCCTTCCCGCTCGAGAAGATCGTCGCAGCGCATCAGGCGGTCGAAGATGCCAGCGCGACCGGCAACGTGATTGTCGCGCTGTGACCATGGTGACGCCGACTTACATCGGGCTTTACTTCGCTGCTCTGCAGCTCTTCTTCACGCTGTGCTGGACGGTGTATGCGAGCTACCTGCCTGCGCTGGCGAAATCCGCCGGCATTCCGGCGAGCGCCGTCATCTTCATCCTGATGCTCGATCAGGCGGTGTTCATGGTCGCCGACTTCGCAACCGGCGTCTGGGCCGACCGCGTGTCGAAAGTGCTGGGACGGATCGGTACTTGGGCGGCCGCCATCACCCTCGTCTCCTGCGCTGCTTTCCTGCTGCTGCCGTTCATCGCGCCGGGGAGCGCCGCTGCGTTCCTCGCCGTCACGATCCTGTGGACCGTCACCTCCTCGGCACTTCGCGCGCCGCCCCTGATGCTGATCGGCAAATACGCGGCGAAGCCCGCCCTCCCGTGGCTGACCAGCCTCACCATGCTCGGCTACGGGATCGCCGGCGCCATCTCGCCCTATCTTGCGGTCACGTTGCGCGACGTCGACCCGCGGCTGCCCTTCGTGTTGGCGAGCGTCGCCGTGGCGCTGACTGCGCTCGGCCTTGGCTGGGCGGAGCGCAATCTCGCCGGCAAAGCCGCCAAGCCGGCGCCATCCCGCCCGCCGCAGCCCCCGATTAACGCAAACGCCGCCATTTTCGCCCTGATCGTCATTGTGGTGGCGCTCGGCTATCAGCTCCACTTTTCGATCAACAGCGCGCCCGGCTTCCTGCGCTTCGCGCAGCAATCGCAGCTCGAATGGCTGATGCCGGTGTTCTGGATCGGCTTCAACATCGCCATGTTCCCGGCCGGCGCGCTCGGCCGGCGGATCGGCGCCTACCCGCTGATGGCGGTCTCGGCTCTGCTCGGCGGCGCGGCGCTGCTCGGCACGACATTCGCAAACTCGCTCGACTTTCTGATCAGCGCCCAGCTTGTCGCCGGCGCGGCGTGGGGCTTCATCCTGGTGTCGGCGTTCACCCTCGCTTTCACGATCGGGCGGGACGGCCGCGAAGGCACCATGGCCGGCGTGCTGTTCGCGGCGCTTGCGGTGGCGACGCTTGCCCGCATGGCAATGGTCGCCGGCGGATTCCCCACCAGCGCCGACTTCAAACCGGTTTTGCAGTGGGCGCCGATCGTGTGCTGGGCGCTTGCCGGCGCAGGCCTGCTCTACTTCTCCGCGACGCGGCTGCTCGCCGTCACGCGGCCGGCGCAACCTCCGCGTCCGTGAAGCTGACGGCGCTTACTCGGCGCCTTCGACCACCCGCATATCGCGTTCGCAAGCATTGCCGAGCGCCTTGAGCGCCTCGCCGTAAGCGGGCGTCTCGTGCGCGGCCAAGGCTTTCTCCAGCGAGTCGAATTCGATGACGACGGTGCGCTCCTTCAGCCCCTGCTCAAAAGTGTGAGCCGGCATGCCGCGCACGATGAAACGCCCGCCGGCCTCCTTGATCGCAGGCCCCGCAATTTTCGCATAAGCGGCCACCCCGTCCGGATTTTTGATCGAACGATAGGTGGTGACCCAATAAGCCTTCGGCATGTTCACTCCTTCGGGTTTGTGTCTTGTAACAATATCAAGCCGCCGGCGCGACCTCCGCGCTCTTGAAGCCGTGCATGTCCAGCGCTTTGCGCACGACACCGTCGGCCTTCGCAGCCTCGACGAATTTGCTGAGCAATTCGAGCGCCCCGGTTCTGCCCTTCGGCACGGCGCAGCAAACGCCGGTCTGCTGAAAGCCGCCGTCGAGCACGCGCGCGCCCGGCATTGCCGGAAGCAGCGTGTCGAATGCGTCGCGTGACAGCGCAAAGAGATCGCCATTCCCGGCTTTCGCCATCGCGGTCATCTCGTCGACGCTGCGCACCTCCTCGATCGAGCCTTGGGTGAGGAAACGCGCCGCCGCGCGCCCCGTCGTGGTCGACGCGATCGACGATGGCGCGGGCGCCGGGAAAATTCGATTCCGCGAGGGTGCGCACCTTCGAGCGCGCCGGAACGAGAAAGGTGCTTTCGATGATGTAATAGGCCGGGCCGAATTCGACCTTCTTGGCGCGCTCGGCGTCGCGCGGCATGAAGGCGGCGTCGCACTCGCCTTTCGCCACCGCTTCGGTGACCTCGCCGGAATTGGGGAACACCAGCAGATCGAGCGGCAGCTTCATCTGCTCGGCGAACAGGCCAAGCAGATCGACGGTGACGCCTTTCGGCTTGCCGCCCTCGTCCACCGCAAAGAACACGGACGGCGCCGGCGCGACGACCACGCCGCCACGCAGGCGGCCGGTTGGTGCGAGATGGTCAATCATTCGAGTTTTCCGGTTGGAGATTGCTTATGCCATCGGATCGGCCGGCAGTCCGAGCCGGAACTTGCCGTGGTTCTCGTAAGCCGTGTCGCTCATCACCTGATGCACGCCGGCGGTGTTGAGGTCGCGCAGCAGGCGGCCCAGCACATGCGGATGATGCAGGCCGGTGTTGCCGGCGAAATGAAACGCGTTGGTCGCGACCCAGACGGCCAGATCGGTCGCATGGACCGCCATGGCGCGCACATCGGCGATCTCGCTTCCGTTGATGCTCTCGCCCGCGCAAACCTTGTCGTAAAGCTCGGCGTATCGCTCGTGCATGAGCGCGCGCGCCGCGCGCAGCTTGAGGTCGGCCTCGCCGATGAAACGATGCACCACCTGCCGCTCGTCGAGCTTGGAGGCGCGGAACGCGCCGCGCGTGGTGGTGGCGATGGTGATCAGCTCGTCGAGCGCGCGCCGGGCTGCCCCAATGGCGACGCTGCCGTGCTCTTTGGCGACATAAGCGTAAGGCGGCATCCGATATCCGGGCCCGCCGCGCAGCGGCTTGGGCTGCAGCCGATCCCAGCTAAATGTCAGCTCCTTCGGTGCGTGAAATTTCTCGACCGAGCAGTCTTCGGAGCCGGTGCCACGAAGTCCGGTCACTCCGCCCCAGTTATTGTGGAGCGTGACCTCCTTGGCCGGAAAGGCGACCAGAATCGCGGCCGGCTGGCCGCCCCCTGCATCGCTGCCCTCAACCAGGGCGCCGCCGACCACCCACTCCGCATGACGGATACCGCTGTTGAAGCGCCAGCGCCCGCTGACGCGATAGCCGTCGCCCTCGGGCGTGGCGCGTCCGGCCGGGAAGACCGAAATCGCCACGGTCGGGATGTCGCCCGTCCTTGAAAACCTGCGCGATGCCCTTGTCCGGCAAGAACATGCCGAGCGCAGCAATGCCGGTGGCGCCGACCATGGTGCACCACGCGCTGGTGAAGTCGTGATAGGCGAGCCGCTCGAGCACCAGCATTTCGGTGATCGGATCGGCCTCGGCGCCGCCAAGCTCGGTGCAGAGCTTCAGGCGAAATATGCCGTTGTCGCGCAGCGCCTGCACCGCCTCCGGCGCCAGCGTGCCCTGCTCTTCGCTCTTTGGGCCGGATGCGCGCAACACCGGCGCAATCGCCTCGACGCGATCGAGCAGCAATTTGCGCTTGGCGGCAGTGTCTTTGGGGAATTCGTCCATGTCTGACCTTTGCAAACTCAACTACATCCGGAACACGCCGAACCGTGTCTCCGGCACCGGCGCATTGAGCGCGGCGGAAAACGCCAGCCCCAGCACGCGGCGCGTCTCGGACGGCGCGATGATGCCGTCGTCCCACAGCCGCGCGGTGGCGTAATACGGATTGCCTTCGGTCTCGTACTGATCGCGGATCGGCGTCTTGAAGGCGTCCTCCTCCTGCGCGCTCCAGCTCTTGCCTTCGGCCTCGATATTGTCGCGGCGCACCGTCGCCAGCACGGACGCCGCCTGCTCGCCGCCCATCACCGAGATGCGCGCATTCGGCCAGGTGAACAGGAAGCGCGGCGAATAGGCGCGGCCGCACATGCCGTAATTGCCGGCGCCGTACGAGCCGCCGACGATCACCGTGATCTTCGGCACCTGCGCGCAGGCGACCGCGGTCACCATCTTGGCGCCGTCCTTGGCGATGCCGCCGGCCTCGTATTCGCGGCCGACCATGAAGCCGACGATGTTCTGCAGGAACAGCAGCGGAATGCGGCGCTGGCAGCACAGCTCGATGAAGTGCGCGGCCTTGAGCGCGCTCTCGGAAAACAGGATGCCGTTATTGCCGAGGATGCCGACCGGCATGCCGTAGATGCGCGCAAAGCCGGTGACGAGCGTGGTGCCGTACAGCGCCTTGAACTCGTCGAACTCCGAGCCGTCGACGACGCGCGCGATGACGTCGCGGATGTCGTACTGCTTCTTCAGATCGGCCGGCACGATGCCGTCGAGCTCGGCCGGATCGCGCGCCGGATCGCGCGGCTGCGCGACCGGAATGTCCGGCGATTTCTTCGTGTTCAGGTTCGAGACGATGCGGCGCGCGATCGACAGCGCGTGATGATCGTCCTGCGCGTAATGGTCGGCGACGCCCGACTTGCGCGCATGCACATCGGCGCCACCCAGATCCTCGGCGCTCACCACCTCGCCGGTCGCCGCCTTCACCAGCGGCGGGCCGCCGAGGAAGATCGTGCCCTGGTTCTTGACGATGATGGTCTCGTCCGACATGGCCGGCACATAGGCGCCGCCCGCGGTGCACGAGCCCATCACCACCGCGATCTGCGGAATGCGCAGCGAGGACAAGGTCGCCTGATTGTAGAAGATGCGGCCGAAGTGCTCGCGGTCGGGAAACACCTCGGTCTGATGCGGCAGGTTGGCGCCGCCGGAATCGACCAGATAGATGCAGGGCAGCCTGTTGTCGCGCGCGATCTCCTGCGCGCGCAGGTGCTTCTTCACCGTCATCGGAAAGTAGGTGCCGCCCTTGATCGTCGAGTCGTTGCAGACGATCACGCATTCGCGGCCTTCGACCCGGCCGATGCCGGTGATCATCCCCGCGCCGTGAATGTCCTCGCCGTACATGCCGTTGGCAGCGAGCGGCGACAGTTCGAGAAAGGGCGAGCCCTGGTCGATCAGGTCGAGCACGCGATCGCGCGGCAACAGCTTGCCGCGGGCCTGATGGCGTTCACGGGCCCGCTCGGAGCCGCCCAGCGCCGCCTGCTCACGTTTTGCCCGCAGTTCCTCGACCAGAGCGCGCATCCGCTCCGCATTGGCGCGGAAATCCGCGGAAGACCGGTCGATTTCGGTTCCGATTGGCGGCAAGCGGGTCCCCTCCTCCGCCACTATGGCGGACCGCGGTTCAGATGTGAACGCAGGATGAATGGCGGGAACACGACTATGCCCGGGGCGTTGCCACTCACATGCGCATGGGGAGAGCGCGAAACCCCAGAGGAGATGACATGAGGAAAACGATTCTGATTACGACCGCGCTGCTCGCCAGCACCGCGCTTGCGGCGGCACAGGGCATGGGCACGAGCGCCCCGCAGGGCGGCAAGGAAGGCGCGGCGCCTGCGCCGTCAGTGCAGCGTAGCGCCCCGGCTGAGAAGATGGACCAGCGCGACCCGTCGCGTGGTGCCCAGTCGAAGCCGGCCGAGACCGGCAGGCCAGGCTCAGAAGGCCGGCGAGGCCAATCAGCCGGGCAAGGCCGCGGCCGACAGCAAGCCTGCCGACAGCAAGGCGATGCCGAACCGCGCCGACACCAAGCCGATGGACAACAAGGCCGATGCGAACAAGGCGGCTGCCGACAAGTCGAAGGCAGACACGCAGCAAAGCCGCTTCCGACAACAAGGCGGGCGAAGCTCGCGCACGACGACCACGACCGGCCAGGGCGCCGCGGGCTCGCGCGCTAAAGCGAACCTGTCGACCGAGCAGAAGACCACGGTCCGGACCGTGATCCGCGAGAAGATCAAGGCGCAGCCGCTGACCAACGTGACCTTCTCGGTCAACGTCGGTACCCGGGTTCCGCGTGACGTGCGGTACTATCCGGTGCCGGCCGAGCTCGTGAAGATCCATCCGGCGCTGGAGTGGTTACCACTTCGTCCTCGTCAATGATCAGATCGTGATCATCGATCCGGCCAGCTTCGAGATCGTCGAGATCATCGTCTAAGGTCTTGAGCTGAAAGTATTCGGGCGGTCTCTCGCGAGGCCGCCCGTTTTCTTTGTCGGGAACTCGACATTGCGGAGACGAACTTTCTCACTACAAGTCTAGGAACTAACATTCCTTGCTCCTGTTGTTCCGAGGTGCGTCAGGCACCAAACAGGAGGAAACATCCATGAAGACACTCACCACATTCGCCGCGGTTGCGGCTCTTATCGCCGGCGTCGCCGTCGCGAACGCTCAAAGCAATATGGGCGCCAGCACCAACATGCCGGCGTCGAGCACCAGCGGCACCGCGGCCTGGTGTTTGCAGGATTCGGGCTCCGGCACGTCGCTGTCCTGTAAGTTTGCCTCGCAGGCGGACTGCCAGAAAGAAGCCAAGACCAAAGGCACCTGCATCCAGAACAAAGGCACCACCGGTTCTGGCATGAGCACCAAGACCGACAAGAAGCAGTAATCGACGAGCGTTCATTCGCGTGAGGCCGGCCAGCGGGCAACCGCTGGGCGGCCTTTTCTTTGATGCACTGAGCTGCGTCGTCTCGGCCGCCCGCTTTCTTTAGGCGCGGCCTGGTGCCATGCTCGGCGCATCGCTGGAGGGTCTCGATGCACGCGCCGCAGGATTACAAGGGTCTCAAGCTCAAGCTCGAGGGCATGGTGCCGCCGGGCCACGGCTTCCACCGCAATTTGCTTTTCGAGACGCTCTACGCCTCGCTGCCGCGCGATCCGCAGGTCCAGGTGCAGATCTACAACGCCGAGATCGTGCCGGGCGGCTTCACCAACTGGCACTGCCATAACGGCGCGACGTTCTTCGTCGCGCTGCAAGGGCAATTCGAAGCGCATTTCCAGGAGGGCGTGCTGGTGAAGGCCAAGGCCGGCGACTGCTATTCGGAACCGATCGCCAAGTTCCATCGCGGACACAATCCGCATCCGGAACTTGCCTTTGCGTGCATCGGCTTTTGCCTCACCGCGCCGGACCGCGAGCACGTCACGAATTCCGTTGAGCGGCCATGGTGACGCGCAGCCTGCTTGTCGCGATGAGCTAAGCCTCTGTCGCGGAAAGCTCGCGCGCGCTTTCGCCCGTCGTCGCAGAGACGATAGTCACGTCGGCGATCACCGGCAGATGGTCGGATATGTGCCGCGCATTCGGATCGCTGAACAGCTGCTTGAGCGCGCCGGCGGGGCGGCAGAACACCCGGTCGAGCCGCAGGCACGGGAAGAACGACGGGAACGTGCGGTACTGGCTGCAGCCGGGAAACTCGCGCGCCAGCACGCTGTGAACCGAACCGGCCCAGAACCAGTCGTTGAAGTCGCCCAGCACGATGGTGGTCATGTCGGGCGGCCCCGCCAGTTCGAGCAGCTTGCGCGCCTGCCCTCGCCGCTCGCCGATGCTCAGGCCCAGATGGGTCGCGACCACCCGCAACGGCCCGCCGGGCATCTCGATCTCCGCCTTGATGGCGCGGCGCGGCTCGCGCTCCGGCGCCGAGATGTCGTGCACTTCGCTCATGCGGATCGGGCAGCAACTGATCAGCATCTGGCCGTACTCGCCGTCCTTGGTCGTGATCGAGCGCGCGCTCACCCCGTGCTTGCCGAGCGCGGCCTGCAACAGCTCGAACGGATCGCCGTCCGGCAGCTTGCGGCGGGAGTTGATCTCCTGCAGCGCGATCAGGTCGGGCTTCCAGTTGCGGATCAGCGTGATGGCGCGCTCCAGATTGAAGCGCGGATTGCGGCCGAGCGCGCCGTGGATGTTCCAGGTCAGCACCCGGACGGTGGGCGCGCTCAAGCTTTCTTGTCCCAATATTTGGTGACCAGCGCCTGCACGCCGATCGAGAGCCCGATCCAGCCGATAATGGCGGCGGCGAGCAGCGCGAGCTGGGTGGCGCTCGGATGCAGGAAAAGCTGCGAGAGCTGATGACCGAGCAGCGACATGACCAGGATGCCGGGCGCCATGCCGATAATGGTGCCGAGCACATATTGGGTCAGCGTGATCTCGCTGGCGCCGGCCAGCATGTTGACGATGCTAAACGGCGCGACCGGCACCATGCGGATGACGGCGACGGCGAGCACGCCCTTGCGCGCCACGCGCTTTCGCACGCTGTCGAGCTTGGGCCCAAGCATGTCGCGCAGCGTCTTTCTGCCGATCATCGCCCCGATGCCAAAGGTGACCAGCGCGCTGGCGAGCGTGCCCGCGCCGGCATAGGCAAAGCCGAGCAGCGGGCCGAAGGTGGCGGCGGTCGCGGCGATCAGCACCAGCACGGGGAAGATGATAAGGCCGCCAAGCACGAAAGCACCGATCACCACGAACGGCGCCCACGGGCCGGTGGCGAAGCGCTGCAGGGCGCGGCCGACCTCTTTGGGATCGACGTAGGTCGCGAGCGGCGTGTATTCCCACACCATCACGGCGAGGATGAGCGCAAGCCCGATCACCAGCGCCTTGAGCATGGTCGGGACGCTTCGTTGCGGCATGGCTCCTCCGAACAGCGATGAGACGAATTGCTCGGCGCCGATCGGCGCTTCCGGATCCGCCATCTCCTCGAGATAGATCGCGAGTTCGTTCTTGTCGGGCGGCCCGTCCTTGATGGGGCGCAGGCTGTGGCCTTTGCCGGATACGGTTTCCGCGACTTTGATGAGCGAGCCGGTCTCCTTGAACGCCCGCGCCACCTCCTCTGCGGTCGAGCCGCAATGGTCGGCGATCAGACGGTTGCGGATCTCGGCGATCTTGGCGCGGTCGCGCGCATTGTGTCCCTCGATGAGGAGATCGCACTCGGTGTCGGTGCCCATCGAGCGGTTGTTGAGATTGGCCGAGCCGACCCGCAGGTAACGGTCGTCCACGACCATCACCTTGGAGTGCACCATCGTGTCGGTGCTGCGGCGGCCTTTCTTGACGCGCGGATACATCAGCCGGATGCGGCCCTTGAAGGCGGGATCGTTGAAGGTGGACCAGAAGCGGATGCGGCCGTTGCGCATGGTGCGCGCTTCGAGCCAGGCTTCGTGCGAGGCCGGCGCAACCATCACCACTTCGAGTTCCGGACGCTCGCGCAACCGGCTGGCGATCGCCTGCGCGATCTTGAGCACGGTGTAGTACTGGTTCTCGATGTAGATGTAGCGTTCGGCCTTTCGCGATCATGTCGAGGAACAGGGCCTCGACCTCCCTCACCTGCTCCTGATCCTCATAAGCCGGCTGGGTGCGGGCGATGCCGATCTCGATGTCGCGGAAATCCGCCTCGAGGTGCTCGGGCCAGCAGTCGCCGCCGCCGCGCGGCTTGGCGAGATGTTCGCCGGTCGCGCATTCCCAGCGGGCGCGGGCGAGCATGCCGAGCGCGCTGCGCGGCATCGCCTTCGACGATGGCCTGCACGTCATGGAATGGCCGGTAGGTCTTGCCGTAGACGTCGCGGCGCAGCGGCTGGTCGATGTCGTGGTCGCTGGTGTCCCAGCGCCGGATCGTGACGTCGAGGCCGCCGGAGAACCCGACGCAGTCGTCCACGACGATCAGCTTCTGATGCTGCGAGGAGCCGATCGGCACCGCGTCGTCGAGCGCAAAACTCACGCCCGGTGGCGTGCGCCATTGCAGCGACACGACGGGGAGCACTTCCCGCTCGCTGGCGTAGAACGCGGCGAAGTCCCACAGCAGAACGTAGATCTTCAGCTTGGGCCGCTCGCGCGCCAGCGCCGACAGAAACTCGCCGAACGGCTCAGGATAGCCGTCATCGGCACGGCCGCTCTCACCGACCAGCGGCACCCGGCTGTGGATGTCCCAGCCGAGGATGAAAATCTGCGATTTCGCCTTGAGCATCGCGGCGCGCGCCGCGCCGAAATAGGGCGCAGCGTCGATGAGCACGGCAGCACGGCGCGCGTGCTCCCGTCGCCAGATCGTATGGTCAGGGCGCGTCAACATCCCGGACGGAAATGCGATGGAACTTAAAAGGTTTCAGGTGCGAGTGCGGGAACGTCGCCGCAGCGCAAACGTTGATTCCGCACGACAATCCGAAAACCCGAAGAATCGAGGCAAACGATGGACAAAGATCGCATTAAAGGCTCATTGGAGCAGGCCAAAGGCAAGATCAAAGAAGGCGTCGGCAAGGCGACCGGCGACAGCAAGCTCGAGACCGAGGGCAAGGCCGATCAGTTCACCGGCAAGGTGCAGAACACGATCGGCGGCCTGAAGGACAAGATCCGAGAGAACACGGAGTAATCCGCTCCGTAAACGCCCTAAACGCGTCGGGCTGGCTCAAACCTTTTGGACGTTGGGCCAGTCCGGCTCGTTGTGCGCCATGACCCACGGCTCTTTCAGAGATGCCTCGCGCCATTCCTGCCATGCCGGCAAGGCGCGTACGCGGTCCATGTAGCTTCGCGTGCGCTCGCTGACCGGCAAACCATAATTGTAAAAGCGCGCCACCACCGGCGCATACATCGCATCCGCGGCGCCAAACTTTCCGAACAGAAACGGTCCTCGCCATCGTCCGAGGCATTCGCGCCAGATCTCTTCGATCCGGCGCACATCGGCCATCACCTCTTCCTTTTGAGGACGGGGCTTCGGCGGCAGCCACATATTCATGGGGCAGCTCTGGCGAAGCGGCGCAAAGCCCGCATGCATCTCCGCGGAAATTGCGCGGGCATGCGAGCGCGCCGCAGCGTCCTTCGGCCACAGATCGGCTTGCGGAAATTTCTCGGCGAGATGTTCGAGGATCGCGAGCGATTCCCAAATGGTCGCATCGTCATCGATCAGCGCCGGGACTTTTCCAGCCGGCGTGTATTTGGCGACCTGCGCCTTCCAGTCACCCTCATAGAGCGGGATGACGACCTCTTCGAACGGGATGCCGGCGACCTTCATCGCGATCCACGGCCGCAGCGACCACGACGAATAGTTCTTGTTGCCGATGATGAGCTTCAGCGCCATGCGCTTACAAAATCGGGCAAGCGGCCGCGCGCCGCAAACGATATTTCATGATCGGCTCGATCAATGCGGCGAATGATCAGGTTTTCTTCTTCTCGACATAGGCCTCGACCGGACCGCCCGCCTTCTTCCAGGCGCCGAAGCCGCCTTCGATATGGGCGACCGGCTTGAGCCCCATGTCCTGGGCGGTTTGCGCCGCCAAGGCCGAGCGCAGGCCGCCGGCGCAGAAGAACACGTATTTCTTGTCCTGCGCGAAGGCCGGCTTGTGATACGGGCTGCCCGGATCGATCCAGAATTCCAGCATGCCGCGCGGGGCATGAAAGGCGCCGGGCACGACGCCGTCGCGCTGCAATTCGCGGATGTCGCGGATATCGACCAGAACGACGTCGTCCCGGTTGGCAAGCGCAACCGCCTGGTCGATCGGCACGGTTTCGACTTCCCGCATCGCGCTGTCGACCAGGGCGCGATAGCCTTTGGTGATCTGCTGTGGCATCGGCGCAATCTGGCAGAGCGCGCAGCCTCACTCAAGCGCAGTTGCGAGCCGCCGGGCGGCGCGGCACCATGCCGGCATGGACTTCCACCTCGCCGATGCTCTGGCCTTGCTCTATTTCCTCGCGGCCTGGATCGGCTATTCGATTTTGGTCGAACTGCACCGATCATGGGCGCTCCAGTCTCAACTCGTTGATGAACCGCTATCGCGACGAGTGGATGGAAGAGCTGCTGGTCCGCCCGATGCGCATGGTGGACGCGCAGGTGACGACGTCGCTGCAGAACGGCACGGCGTTTTTCGCCTCGACCAGCCTGCTCGCGATCGGCGGCTCGCTCGCCATGCTGCGCGTGCCGCAGGAAACCTTGTCGGTCGTGGCGTGGCTGCCGTTCGGAGAAGTGCCGACGCAGACCGTGTGGGAAGCCAAGATCCTCGGCCTTGCCGTGATCTTCGTCTATGCGTTCTTCAAGTTCGCCTGGTCGTACCGGCTCTACAACTACGTCGCCATCCTGGTCGGCGCGGCGCCGCAGCCCAAAGAGCGGCACAGCAAGCGCGCCAGGCAATTCGTCAAGCGCACGGCGCGGATCTGCGAAGACGCCGGCCGCCATTTCAATCGCGGCCAGCGCGCATTCTTCTTCGCGCTCGGCTATCTCGGCTGGTTTCTCGGCCCGGTGCCGCTCGCGCTCACCACGACAGGCGTCGTGATCGTGATGTGGCGGCGACAGTTTCGGTCGCCGTCACGCCAGGCCTTCGACTCGGCTGACAAATAGACCGCCGTCAGGTCATTCCGAGCAACACGGCGATCAAACCGACCACCAGAACGGCAAGCGCAGTCGCCGCAATGCTGGACAGCGTATCAGTCCGCCGCTGATCGCCATCGATATCCGGCTCGTTGGCGGCGCGCCGCGCGCTCGCCATCATAGCCGGCAGAATGGATCTCAAAATCATCGCGTGGCCCCCTCTTGGCGCGAAAGACACAAGAGACGCGACTCACAGCAGACGACCTTGGGGGCGAATCAGGCCGGACTCAATTCCTTGACGGCGCCATGACAAGTTGCGTGGAACTTCGATTCGGCCGCGGCGCTACTGCTTTTTCTTCCATTCCTCGTAGCGCTTCTTGTTTTCTTCATTGGGCGGATAGAGGCCGGGGAGCTTGGCGCCCTTCTCGACCTCCTGCACCAGCCAGGTCTCCAGCCGCTCGTGCTCGGCGCCTTCGGTGGCGACGAAATCGACCAGCGCCTGCGGGATGACGACCGCGCCGTCGTCGTCGGCCACAATCACATCGCCCGGAAAGATCGCGCAGCCGCCGCAGGCGATCGGCTCGTTCCAGCCGACGAAGGTGAGCTGATTGACCGAGGCCGGCGCCGCGACGCCGGCGCACCAGACCGGCAGCTTGGTCGCCGAGCACGCCGTGCTTGTCGCGCATGACGCCGTCGGTGATCAGCGCGGTGACGCCGCGCTTGACCATGCGCATGCACAGAATGTCGCCGAAAATGCCCGCGGTCGTGACGCCCATGGCGTCGGCCACCACCACGCAATCGGCCGGCATGTCCTCGATCGCGCTGCGGGTCGAGATCGGCTTCGACCAGCTTTCCGGCGTGGCGAGATCCTCACGCACCGGCACGAAACGCAGCGTGAAGGCCGGGCCGACCACCCGCTGGCCGGAAAAGCCGAACGGCATTGCGCCTTCCATCCAGCAGCGGCGGATGCCTTTCTTGAGCAGGATCGTCGTGATGGTGCCGGTGGTGATGTTGCGCAAGGCGTCGAGCGCGGCAGTCATGAACAAGCTCCTTCAGGCCGAGGCGAGACCAAGCCGCTCGTCGCGGCGGCGCAGATAAGCGACAAACGGAATCGACAGCAACACCATCCAGGCCTTGCCGACGATCTGGCCGAGCAGGAAATCGAGCGAGCCGAAGGCGAGCCACAGGAAGATGATGGAGTCGAGCACCAGGCCGACCAGGCTCGAGGCGACCACGGCCGCGACCAGCTGCCGCTTCGCCAGCGGCGTATAGACGGCGAAATCGGCGGTTTCGGAGATCAGGAACGCGGTCGCGGAGGCGATGACCAGAGCCGGCGGCGCGACCAGCGCCGAGATCGCCGTGCCAACGATGATGGCGGCAAAGCCATAGACGATGCCGAGCCGGCGCTGCACCAGATCGCGCAGCACCAGAGCCGCGCCGATCATGATGACGCCTGATGGCGCCATCAGGCCCGGCGCGACCGGGATCAGGCAGGCGCTGTTCGGCACGCAGATTGTGCCGACATTCCCGATCATCCAGTTGGCCGCCGGAATAGTCAGGCAGAACAGCACCAGGAAGATGATGCCTTCGATCTTGCGCTTGCGATCCATGTCAGTCCCACTCCGGTGAATAGCCCCAATCGACAATGCGGCCTCGCCGGGCGGCGAGCGCGTCGATCTCTTTCATGTCCCCGGCAGTGAGCTCGAAATCGAAGATATCGATGTTCTCCTTGAGGCGCTCCGCCTTGCTGGTGCGCGGAATGACAACCATTCCGAGCTGCACGAGATAGCGCAGCGACACCTGCGCGGCGCTTTTGCCATGCGCCTTGCCGATCTTGGTCAGCACCTTGTCGCCTTCGGCGCCGCCGCGCGCAATCGGACTATAGGCGACCACGGCGATGCCGTGTTTCTTGCAGGCGGCGCGGACCTTGCTCTGGTCGAGAAACGGATGGCACTCGATCTGGTCGCAGGCCAGCGGCGCCTCGGAGAGCTTCACCGCCTGCTCGATCAAGGCGACGGTGAAATTCGAGACGCCGATATGCCGCGTCAGGCCGTCGCGCTTGACCTTGTTGAGCGCGCCCATGGTCTCGGCCAGCGGAATCCGCGGGTTCGGCCAGTGGATCAGCAGGAGGTCGGGCTCGAAGCCGAGCTTCTGCACGCTCTCATGGGTCGAGCGTTCGAGGTCTGCGGCGCGCAGATTTTCCGGCGTCACCTTGGTGGTGACGAAAATCTCGTTGCGCTTGCCGGAGGCGCGGATGCCCTCACCCACCGCGCGCTCATTGTCGTACATCTGCGCGGTGTCGAAGTGGCGATAGCCGGCCGCGACCGCCTGCTCGACCAGCCGCGTGCATTCCTTGCCGCGCAGAGTCCAGGTGCCGAGCCCGACGGCCGGAATCTCGGCGCCGTTCGCCTGAACGATCTTGCTCAAGCCGCGTCCCACACCGGCGCGTGCGGCGGGCTGACGACTCGCATGTTGGCCGCGTTGAGCTTCTTGAGCTCGGCCATCTCGGCATCGCTGAGCTTGAAGTCGAACACGTCGAGATTCGCTTCGAGATGCGCCGGCGTCGCGGTGCGCGGGATCGGGATGAGGCCAAGCTGCACGAGATAGCGGAGCGAGACTTGCGCCGCGCTCTTGTTGTGCGCGGCAGCGATCGCGTCGAGCGCATTGGTGATCTTGCCGCGCGCGATCGGGCAATATGCGACGACCGCCATGCCGTGCTTCTTGCTCGCGGCGATCACCTTGTCCTGGTTGATATAAGGGTGCACCTCGATCTGGTTGCACACCAGCGGCTCGCTGGTCACCGCCCAGGCCTCATCCAGCATTGTGCTGGTGAAGTTGGCGACGCCGACATGCTTTGCAAACCCATCCTTCTTCGCCTTGCAGAGCGAGCCGATCAACTCCTTGAACGGGACATCCTTGTTGTTCCAGTGGATCAGAAAGAGGTCCACCTGCGGCACCTTGAGGTTGGCGAGGCTCTCGTCGAGCGACTGCACGGAATTTGTCGCCCATCAGATGCGTCTCGCGCACCTTGGTGGTCAGGAAAATGTCTTCGCGCTTGACGCCGGACTGGCGCAGCCCCTCGCCCACTTCCTTTTCGTTGCCGTAGAACCACGCAGTGTCGATGTGGCGGTAACCCATCTGCAGCGCGTCTTTGACCGCGTTGACGCAGAGATCGCCCTTGAGCGTCATGGTGCCGAGGCCGATCTGCGGGATACGGCACCCGTGAGCCTCAACGATGGGGGCTGGCGCGACTGGCATGAGCAACTCCGGCTTAAATGAAAGATGGGCGGGCGCGGAGAATGCCTTCTCCCGCCGCCGCTGCCAACCGGTGTTGCTCGGAAAGAGCGCGCGCCTTTCGGCGCCTGAAACTATCCCGCCTTGCGGCCGCCCAGCGCCGCGAAAGCCTGATCCGGCGCGGTCGCGATCAGCTTGAGCAGCGCGCGCGCCGGGCCGCGCGGAACACGCTTGCCCTGCTCCCAGTTGCGCACCGTCTCGACCGGCACTTCGATCTTCTCGGCGAAGGCGGTTTGGGTCAGCCCGCAGCGCGAGCGGACATGGCGCACGAAGGTCGCCGGATCGGAGTGGTCGACAGTCTTCTCGGTGCCGTCCGGCATCACCTCGACGATCCGCCCGTCCGCCTTGAGCCGCACCCGCATCATCGTCCCCTCCGCTTGCCAGACTAGGCCAGCGGGCTAGCTGATTCGTGCAATGGAGGAGTTAACGGCGGTTACTTGGTCTTCTCGAACAGCTCGCGGCCGATCAGCATGCGGCGGATTTCGCTGGTGCCGGCGCCGATCTCGTAGAGCTTGGCGTCGCGCAGCAGCCGCCCGGTCGGGTATTCGTTGATGTAGCCATTGCCGCCCAGGCACTGGATCGCATCGAGCGCGAGCTTGGTGGCGTTCTCGGCGGCATAGAGGATCGCGCCGGCGGCGTCCTCGCGGGTGGTGCGGTTGGCGTCGCAGGCGCGCGCCACCGAATAGACGTAGGCCTTGGCGGCGTTCATCGTCACATACATGTCGGCGAGCTTGGCCTGCATGATCTGGAATTCGCCGATCGCTTGCCCGAACTGCTTGCGCTCGTGGACGTAAGGCATGACGACGTCGAGGCAGGCCTGCATGATGCCGAGCGGACCGGCCGCGAGCACGACCCGCTCATAGTCGAGGCCCGACATCAGCACAGTGACGCCGCCGCCGATCTTGCCGAGCACGTTCTCGGCCGGCACTTCGCAATCCTCGAACACCAGTTCGCAGGTGTCGGAGCCGCGCATGCCGAGCTTGTCGAGCTTCTGCGCGGTGGAGAAGCCTTTCATGCCCTTCTCGATCAGAAAGGCGGTGATGCCGCGCGCACCGGCATTCGGATCGGTCTTGGCGTAGACGACCAGCGTCTCGGCTTCCGGACCGTTGGTGATCCACATCTTGGAGCCGTTGAGGACGTAACGGTCGCCCTTCTTCTCGGCGCGGGTGCGCATCGAGACCACGTCGGAGCCGGAGCCGGGCTCCGACATCGCCAGCGCGCCGACATGCTCGCCGGAGATCAGCTTCGGCAGATACTTCTTCTTCTGCGCCTCGGTGCCGTTGCGGCGGATCTGGTTGACGCAGAGATTGGAATGCGCGCCGTAAGACAGGCCGACCGACGCGGAGGCGCGCGAAATCTCCTCCATCGCCACGCAGTGCTCGAGATAGCCGAGCCCCGAGCCGCCGAACTCCTCTTCCACGGTGATGCCGTGCAGGCCGAGCGCGCCCATTTGCGGCCACAGGTCGCGCGGAAACTTGTTGGTGCGGTCGATCTCCTCGGCGCGCGGCGCGATCTTGTCCTGCGCGAAGCCCTCCGCGGTCTTGCGCAACATGTCGACCTCGTCGCCGAGGCCGAAATCAAAACCGCTCCAGGCATTGGGAATCATCAGTCGCGCTCCGGCAGAAACCGCAGCCGACCTTATAAGCTGCGCGCGCCGCTGTCAGCGTTTACGCGGCGGCGAATTTCGCAGGCTTGATCTTGGCGAGCAGCTTGTCGATCTGCGCCGCGGGCGCGGGCCGCGCCAGCAGGAAGCCCTGCATCTCGTCGCAACCGGCCAGGCGCAGCAGAACCCGCTGCTCGTCGGTTTCGACGCCTTCCGCCACCACCGTCAC
Source organism: uncultured Alphaproteobacteria bacterium (assembly GCA_963788805.1). GTDB lineage: Bacteria > Pseudomonadota > Alphaproteobacteria > Rhizobiales > Xanthobacteraceae > Pseudolabrys. Next base: position 97,670 of record CAWBHU010000006.1, on the reverse strand, counting down.
GTCCAGCGCGCGGCCCAAGCGCGACGATCGCCTGCACGATCACGCCGGCGTTCGACGAGCGGCCCAGCGCATCGACGAAGCTGCGGTCGATCTTGAGCTTGTCGAACGGAAACCGCTGCAAATAGCCGAGGCTGGAATAGCCCGAGCCGAAATCGTCGAGCGCGATGCGCACGCCGATGGCGCGCAAATCCTGCATGCGCTTTCGCACTTCGTCCGGATTGTCGATCAGAACGCCTTCGGTGATTTCGAGCACCAGGCGCGACGGCGCAACACCGGCTTCTTCCAGCGCGCCGCGCACCAGATCGACAATGCCGCGGTCGCGCACCTGCAGCGGCGAGAGGTTGACCGCGATATAGAGGTCCGGCCACCGGCCCGCTTCGGCAAGCGCGCGCTTGAGCACGAAGGCGCCGACCTCCCCGATCAGGCCCATTTGCTCGGCGACCGGCACAAAGCGCGCCGGCGGAATCGGCGCCGCGCGTCGAATGGGTCCAGCGCAGCAGCGCTTCGACGCCGACAATGCCTGAACCATTGGCAGCGGCCACCGGCTGGTAGTGCACCTCCAGCGCCTGCGCGGCGAGCGCGCGCGGCAATTCGCGGCGGATGAATTGCTCCTCGGCCGCGGCAACATCGATGTCGTGATCAAACGCGATGATTGTCCCGGCATCTCTCTTTCCAGCGACGCGCAAGGCGCGCTCGGCACGGCGCGCCAGATCTTCGCGCGAACGGGCGTCACGCGGCGCCTGCGCGTAGCCGGCATGGGCCGCGACGTGGACCACATTCTCGATCCAATGTGGCTGGGTGACCGCATCGATCGCCGCACGCAGCACCGTTGCGGGATCGTCGAGACCGGTCCACATCATGGCGAATTCATGCGCCCCGGCCCGGCCGCACACTGCGCCTGCCGGCAACGCTCCGCGCAGGTTCGTGGCGGCGGCGGCAATCACCTCATTGCTCGCGCTCTGCCCCGAATTCTCGATCAGAACATCGACGCCGCGCAGCGCGAGCAGCGCATATGTCACCACACCCTGCTCGCTTTGCGCCGCGAGCGCCGCATCGAGCAGCATCATCATTTTGTCGTGGCCGTAGAGGCCGGTCAGGGCGTCCTGCTCGAGCGCCTCGCGCGCCTGCTTCTCGCTGAGCACGAGCTGCTGACGCGCACGATGCAGCTCGCGCGCCGACACGCCGGCAAAGCCGATCAGGCCGATCACGATCGCGCCGACCAACGGCGAAAGGCGAAGCATGAATGAGGTCAGCGGCGTCTCGCGCGGCCAGGTGAGAAAGCCGGCGATGCGGCCCTGCGTGGTCAGCACCGGCTCGGCCATGTCGTCATTGGTGATGGGATCGGATTCGAATTTCAGTCCGCCGAGCCCGGAGAATTGCGCGACCATCTCAACCAGCCGCCGATCGACGCGATCGCTCTCGCCATAGGCGGATCGGAATTCGAGCAGGCCGGCACGCACCATGGCGCGCTGGTTTTCCAGTCCGACGGCGTCGCTCTGGCGGGCGATCTTGAATCCGGCGAAGCCGCACAACAGCGTCGCGGCCAGGCCGAGCAGAACCAGCGGCAGGATCAGCCGGATACCGGACAGATGCCGGCGCACCCGCGCACGGCTCGCCGCAACCGCTTCGGCCGCCGCCGAAAGGACACCCTCAACGCCCACAACACACCCCAGCCAGAACGGCCTTGAACGCTAGGGCGACAGGGTTAATGCCGGCTCAGGAAACACGGTGAACGAAGCGTGAGCGGCGTAAAGCACGTTTGAAACGCGCGATTGCAGGGTGATTGGCTTGGAGCGACAGTCTTTGGGCATGTTTTTGCGCTTTGCAGCCCTCTTGCAGCCTCTTGACCGCCGGCCTCCTCGCCACCGCCGCCGAGGCGGTCGAGTGCAGCAATCCCTATGCGCTGGGCACGTCGCGCGTCCTCGAAGTGGACGCCAAGACCACGCCGCGCGTCGGCCGCAAGCATTTTCCCGAGAGCCTGCCGCTGCAGGCGAAGGAGCTGGTGCTCACCTTCGATGACGGCCCGGTGCCCGGCGCGACGCCGAAAGTTCTTGAAGCGCTGAAGGCGGAATGCGTGCGGGCCACCTTCTTTCTGCTGGGGCGCAATACCGAAGCAAATCCCGGCCTGGCGCGGCGCATTCTGGCCGACGGCCACACCGTTGCGCATCACAGCTATTCGCATCCGATCCTGAGCCAGATGCGGCTTCCCGCCGCGATTGCCGACATCAATCGCGGCTTCGAGGAGAACGAGGTCGCGGTTTACGGGCAGCGGCGCACCGATCCGGCCGCGCCATTCTTCCGCTTTCCGGGCTTTGCCTCATCGCCCGCTTTGCTCGATGAACTGGCGCGGCGGCAGATCGTCGTGTTCGGCGCCGATGTCTGGGCGAGCGACTGGAATGAAATGAGCCCGCCGGTCGAGCTCGACCTGGTCCTGCGCAGGATCGAGGCAACCGGCCGCGGCATCGTTCTGCTTCACGACACGCGCATGCAGACCGCGCACATGCTGCCGTCGTTTCTTCGCGAGCTGAAGCGGCGCGGCTACAAGATCGTGCACATCGTCCCGGCCGGAAGCCGCGGCCTTCTCAACTAAAAAATTGTTCTAAAATGGGACAGTCGTGCAATGCACGACCTCAAAGGCTCGCCTCGGCGCGGCCGTTAAGGTTAACATTCCCTGCATTCGGTCAGTGACCGAGTGACCGCGTTGTCACGCGCGATTGCCCGACGGGCTGGGGTTTGTAATGCGTTGCGTTGTGTTGGCCGCGTATCTGGCCGCCACCGGACTGTGCGCGCCTGCGCTGGCGGCGCCCTGCCCGGGCAATCCGAATGCGCTCGGCACCAGCCGCACGATCACGATCGACCCGGCTCAATATGCCCGGCTCGGCACGATGCAGTACGGGCAATTCCAGCAATTGCCGCTCGCCGACCGCGAAGTCGTTCTGACCTTCGATGACGGACCGGTGCCGCAATACACCGACAGCGTGCTGCGCACGCTCGCGGCGGAATGCGTGAAGGCGACGTTCTTCATGGTCGGCCGGCAGGCCGCGCTTTATCCCGAAGCGGTGCGGCGCGTGCACGAGGCCGGACACACGATCGGCACCCACAGTCAAAATCATCCGCTGACGTTCGACGCGATGGCGATGTCGCTCGCCCGGCGCGAAGTCGAGGACGGCATCGCGGCCGTCAACACTGCGCTCGGCGCTGGCCGGAACCGCCGCGCCGATCTTCCGCATTCCGGGCCTGCTGCGCACCAATGAAGTCGAGGACTACCTCGCCTCGCGCGGCCTTTCGGTGTGGAGCGTCGATGCCGACGCCGACGACTGGCTGCGCAGCGCGACGCCCGGACGCGGTGACGGCGAAACTTCTCAGCCGGATCGAAAAGCGCGGCCGCGGCATCCTGCTGCTGCACGACGTCCAGCCGGTGACGGCGCTGGCGCTGCCGCAGGTGCTGCGCGCCTTGAAACAGCGCGGCTACCGCGTCGTCCATGTCGTGCCGCAAGGGCCGGTGCGGCAGGCGCCGCCGCTGATGGCGTCAAACGCACCGCAGCAGCAACAGCACAGCAGCAGAAAATGCAGGCGGAGCGGCAGGGCTGGCCGCGCGTCGCCACCACCGGACCGGTCACCGACCTCGGATTCCAGCAATGGGGGCAGCCCAGCGTGCAGCGCCAGCCCGCGCCGAGCGTGCAGCGCTACGGCACGGCAGCGCTATACGTGCGGAGCGCGCCGCAGGTCATACGCCGCTACGAGATCCGCAGACACGCGGCCCGCCGCCGCACTGGACCTACGTGCGCTGACCTTCGTTCAAGATTGGTGCGGTCAAGAGGACTCGAACCTCCACGGGTTGCCCCGCTAGCACCTCAAGCTAGTGCGTCTACCAATTCCGCCATGACCGCATGGGGATGGACGAATTACGGCGCGAAGCCGGCCCCGTCCCGAGCGGCGCTCTCTAACAAATAGGGTTCAGTGAAACAAGGCCGCTTTGGCTGCGATTCCGGCGCGAGATTTCAGCGCATATCCGGCGAGCGCGGCAGCAGATTGCCAACCTCGACGGCAATCCGGTTCCCGTTGACCACCACCGTCCCTTTGGCGACCGGGAGATTGTTGGCGAGGATGCTGACAGCATCGTCCTCGGTTGCCTCGAGCTCGATGATGGCGCCTCGCCCGAGTCGAAGAACCTGGTGGATGGGCATCGTGGTGGTGCCGAGCACGACGGTGATATCGACGCCGACTTTGTTGACTGTGGCCAGGAGGGCCTCCCGTTGTTATGTGCAAAACTGCGAGACCACGTCACCATGCTATGGTTAGTGAATGGTTAATCCGCGCGAGACGCTGACACTCGGGCTTCCGGCGAGGCCCGGAATGGCGCCGGTTGAGTGGCGCATCAGCGATTTGCAGGTCGCCTACGAAAGCGCGGTCGCGGCGATGGACCAGCGGGCGGGCGCGATCGCCGATGGCGCAGGCCCCGGAGCTGGTGTGGCTGCTCGAGCATCCGCCGCTCTATACCGCCGGCACCAGCGGACAATCCGACGAGGTCGTGGAGGCGCGCTTTCCGGTGTTTCAGGCCGGCCGCGGCGGCCAGACCACCTATCACGGGCCGGGCCAGCGCATCGCTTATGCGATGCTCGATCTCAAGCGGCGCGGGCCGGATGTGCGCCGCTACGTGGCGACGCTGGAAGAATGGATTATCCGCACGCCTCGCCGCCTTCAACGTGCGCGGCGAGCGGCGCGAGGACCGCATCGGCGTCTGGGTGCGCCGGCCGGACAAAGGCGCGGGCCATGAAGACAAGATCGCCGCGCTCGGCATCCGCGTGCAGCGCTGGGTGACGCTGCATGGCATCGCCATCAACGTCGAGCCGGAGCTGTCGCATTTCGGCGGCATCGTGCCGTGCGGGGTCAAGGACGCGCGCTACGGCGTCACGAGCCTTGCCGATCTCGGCATCACCGCGACGATGCACGATCTCGACATCGTCCTGCGGCAGGAATTCGAGAAGCTGTTCGGCGCGACGGCGGATTACACAGTCGGCAGGCAGGAAAAGATCTCGGCCTGACGGCGCAGCGCCAGCAGATCGTCTTCGATCGCGTCGCGCTGCTCGATGTCGTCGACGCGGCTGCTGAGCGGGCCGGTCTTGCAGGCCGCGATCATCGCCTCGACCGAGGCCGGATCGCCGGCGAACACCGCCTCGACCGTGCCGTCACGGCGATTGCGCACCCAGCCTTCGATGCCGCGCGACAGCGCCTCATGCTCGACGAAGGCGCGGAAGCCGACGCCTTGCACGCGGCCGCGCACGATCACGTGGATGGCTTTTCGCTCTGCGACTGTCATTGCGCGTTTTTACCACGCAATGCGCGGCAGCTCCGCTACGGCTCGTCCGCCGTTGCGCGCTTTTGCTCGTCGACGCGCGCCTTGGCGAGATCGTCGATCTGCTCCTCATAATCGCGCGGCGTGAATTCCTGCGACGGATCGTCGTCGTGGATCGGATGATCGGGCGCGCCGCCATCCGGCGCCAAAGCGTGGGCGCCTAGCGGCTCGTCTTCGGCGATCTCGTCCTCGCTGCCCGGCAGACTGTCCGGCGCGATGGCGGTCTGGTCTTCACGGCGAAGGTCGCCCGGCAAAGCGTCCGGCTTCGGCGTGACGGAATCCGGCGGCGCGGAGGATTCGCGGCGCGGCGATTGCGGTTTCGGTGGCATGACTGTGCTCCCTGTTCGGAACATCAACGCCCGCGCCGCGGATCGCAGTTCCTACGAGCCGACCACCTTGCCGCCGTTGGGATGCAGCACCTGGCCGCTGATGTAGGAGGCGTCGTCGCTGGCGAGGAACACGTAGCAGGGCGCGACTTCGTTCGGCTGGCCGGGCCGCTTCATCGGCACGCTTTGGCCGTGTTTCGCCACGTGCTGGGCGTCGAACGAGGCCGGAATGAGCGGCGTCCAGATCGGCCCCGGCGCCACCGCGTTGACGCGGATGCCCTGCTCGGTGAGCGCCTGCGACAACGAGTAGCGTGAAGGTGACGATCGCGCCCTTGGTCGCCGAATAGTCGAGCAAGGTCTTGTGGCCCTGATAGGCGGTCACCGAAGTCGTGTTGATGATGCTGCCGCCGCGCTTCATGTGCTTGAGCGCGTGCTTGGTCATGAAGAAGAAGCTGAAGATGTTGGTGCGGAAGGTCTTCTCGATCTGCGCGGCGTCGATCTCGCGGATGTCGTCGGTCTCGTGCTGCTCCGCCGCGTTGTTGACCAGAATGTCGAGCCGGCCGAACTCCTCGATCGTGGTCTCGACCGCGGCCCGGCAAAAATTCTCGTCGCCGACATCGCCTTCGAGCAGCAGCGCCTTGCGGCCCTCCGCCTCGACCAGCTTGCAGGTATCGAGCGCATCCTTGCGCTCTTCGAGATAGGCGATCGCGACGTCCGCGCCTTCGCGCGCCATCGCGATTGCGACCGCGCGGCCGATGCCGCTGTCGCCGCCGGTGATCAGCGCAACCTTGTCGCGGAGCCGCCCGGAGCCGGCCACCTTCGGCATGTAATCCGGCTGCGGAATCATCTCGCTTTCGCGGCCGGGCTGATGGTCCTGCTCTTGGGCGGGCATCTGAGGCGGATTTCGTTCCGCCCAGCATCGTCTCGAGCGACATGGCGCTGCTCCACTTCCTGGAGCAAAACGCCTTCCCTCGCCGACCGTTCCTAAGCCCCTAGGCGAACTCCAGAATCACGGCGTCGACCGGCAGGCTGTCGCCAGGCTTGGCGTGGATTTTCTTCACGGTTCCATCGATCTCGGCGCGCAGCACGTTCTCCATCTTCATCGCCTCGACCACGGCGACGGTCTCGCCCGCCTTGACCTCCTGCCCTTCCTTCACGGCGATGGACTTCACCAGGCCCGGCATCGGGCAGGTGACGCGCTTGCCGGTATCGGCCTGCTGCTTGACCGGCATCAGGCGGGCGTAGGCGGCCTCGCGCTCGGTATAGACGTAGGCGCTGCGTTTCGACGCCGCGGTGCGACAGCGCAAAGCCGTTCGGGATCACCCGCACCTGCACCGTGACCGGAGTTCCGTTCACCGTGCCGGTCCAGATCGGCTTGCCGATCTTCCAGTCCGACGCGAGCGCGAGCCGGTCCTTGCCGAAGCGAATTTCGAAACCGGCCGCGTTTCGCGCAATCTCGAGCGCATGCTCGTTCTCGCCGAGCCGCACCGCGCGGCGGCTCTCGCGCGTGACGCTGCGGCCATTGAGCTGGCCGGAAATGGCGCGCTTGCGCTCGCCCACCACGTGATCGATCGCCGCCGCGACCGCAGCCAGCAGCCGCGCCTCCTCGCCTTGCGGCACCTGCGGATGGAAGCCGCCGGTGAATTCCTCGGCGATGAAGCCGGTCGACAGCTTGCCGGAGCGCCAGCGCGGATGCGCCATCAGCGCGGCGAGGAACGGCACGTTGTGGCGGATGCCGTCGATGTAGAACGCGTCGAGCGCTTCGCGCCTGCGCGTCGATCGCCTGCTCGCGGCGTCGGCGCGTGGGTGACGAGCTTGGCGATCATCGGATCGTAATAGAGCGAGATCTCGCCGCCTTCGTAGACGCCGGTGTCGTTGCGCACCGTGACGCCGCCGTCGCTCTTCTCCGCCGGCGGCCGATATTTGGTCAGGCGGCCGATCGACGGCAGGAAATTGCGATACGGATCCTCGGCATAGACGCGGCTTTCGACCGCCCAGCCCTTGAGCTTCACGTCGCTCTGCTTGATGGCGAGCTTCTCGCCGGCGGCGACGCGGATCATCTGCTCGACCAGATCGATGCCGGTGACGAGCTCGGTCACCGGATGCTCGACCTGGAGCCGGGTGTTCATTTCGAGGAAAAAGAACGAGCGGTCCTGCCCGGCGACGAATTCGACCGTGCCGGCGGAGTCGTAGCCGACCGCTTTCGCCAGCGCGACCGCCTGCTCGCCCATCTTCTTGCGCGTGGCTTCATCGAGCAGCGGCGACGGCGCTTCCTCGATCACCTTCTGATTGCGGCGCTGGATCGAGCATTCGCGCTCGCCGAGATAGATGACGTTGCCGTGCTTGTCGCCCAGCACCTGAATTTCGATGTGGCGCGGATCGACGATGAATTTCTCGATGAAGACGCGGTCGTCGCCGAACGATGACTTCGCCTCGGAGCGCGCGCGCGCAAACCCTTCCGCCACTTCGGCCGTGGAATGGGCGATGCGCATGCCCTTGCCGCCGCCGCCGGCCGAGGCCTTGATCATCACCGGATAGCCGATCTCGTCGGCGATCTTCACCGCTTCCTTCTCATCGGCGATGACGCCGAGATGGCCGGGCACGGTCGAGACCTTGGCCGCGGCGGCGGCCTTCTTGGACTCGATCTTGTCGCCCATCGCCGCGATGGCTTTGGCGTTCGGGCCGATGAAGACGATGCCGGCTTTGGACAGCGCCAGCGGAAAGGCCTCGCGCTCGGAGAGAAAGCCGTAACCGGGATGCACGGCCTCGGCGCCGGTCTGCTTGCAGGCCTCGACGATCTTCTCGATGACGAGATAGCTCTCGGCCGCGGGCGGCGGGCCGATCGGAACCGCCTCATCCGCCATCGCGACGTGCAGCGCGTCCTTGTCGGCGTCGGAATAGACCGCGACGGTCGCGATCCCCATGCGGCGGGCGGTTTTGATGATCCGGCAGGCGATTTCGCCGCGATTGGCGATCAAAATACGCTTGAACATGCGGGAAATCGGTCGCCTTCAGGCCTTCGGTCCGGCGGCCCACCTTACTGAACTGCCGGCCCATCTGCCAGCGCGCACATCCGCTTTATGCTTCGAGCGCCGTGTTCCGCAGCGCGCGCCGTTCCGGCCGCGCCGGGGATTTTTGCAACGATCGCCTCCTTACCTGCTCCCGCCGCAAGGACTATATTTCGAGCCATAGCCGCCGGTTTCGGCGCAGGATTTCTCACGACAGGAGACATTGTCATGGCACTCGCGATTGGCGACACCGCTCCGGATTTCGAGGCGGAAACCACTGAAGGCAAAATCCGCTTCCACGAATGGCTCGGCGACAGCTGGGGCGTGCTGTTCTCGCATCCGAAGGACTTCACGCCGGTCTGCACCACCGAGCTCGGCACCATGGCGCGGCTCAAGCCGGAATTCGACAAGCGCAACACCAAGATCATCGGCCTGTCGGTCGATCCGGTCGAGAACCACAAGAAGTGGGGCGTGGACATCAAGGACGTGGTCGGCTTCGCGCCGAACTACCCGATGATCGGCGACACCGACCTGTCGATTTCCAAGGCCTGGGGCATGTTGCCGGCTGCGACCGGCGGCACCTCGGAAGGCCGCACGCCGGCCGACAACCAGACGGTGCGCAACGTCTTCATCGTCGGACCGGACAAGAAGATCAAACTGATCCTGGTCTATCCGATGACCACCGGCCGCAACTTCGACGAAGTGCTGCGCGTCATCGACTCGCTGCAGATGACGGCGAAGCACCGCGTCGCCACGCCCGCCAACTGGAAACAAGGCGAGGACGTGATCCTCACCGGCGCCGTCACCGACGACGAAGCGAAGAAGCTCTATCCGCAGGGCTGGAAGTCGCCGAAGCCCTATATCCGCATCGTTCCGCAGCCGCGCTAATCGCGGCTGTCCTCCCGGAAAGGGCGCGGCTTCGACCGCGCCCTTTTTGTTTTCGCGCAGGGCTGCGCTATTGCTCTGTCATGGCTGATCTCGACTTCATTCATCGTTTCGTGCCGGCAAGCCAGCCGGACCGTCCGCCGCTGTTGCTGCTGCACGGCACCGGCGGCGACGAGAACGATCTGTTGCCGCTTGGACAGGACGTCTCGCCCGGCTCGGCCCTGCTCTCGCCGCGCGGCAAGGTGCTGGAGCACGGCATGCCGCGATTTTTCCGCCGGCTGGCCGAAGGCGTGTTCGACCTCGACGACCTGAAGGCGCGCACGCGCGAGCTTGCGTCTTTTATCGAAGCGGCGCGCGAGACGTATCAGCTTGGGCCCGTCATCGCGCTTGGCTTTTCCAACGGCGCCAATATCGCCGCATCCCTGCTGCTGACCCAGCCCGACGTTCTCGCCGGTGCGATCCTGCTGCGCGCCATGCTGCCGTTCGAGCCGGACCGCAAGCCGCAGCTTGAAGGCAAGCCGGTGCTGTTGCTGTCCGGCAAGGCCGACCCGTTCATGCCGGCAGCCTCGCGGCGAACGGCTTGCGGCGCTGCTGGCCGAGAGCGGCGCCAAGCTGACCCATCGCACGCTGGACGCCGGCCATAACCTCACGCAGAACGATCTTTACCTCGCCACCGAGTGGCTGGAGCAGCTCAATGGACGACCGGGCGCATAATCAGCCGGCCTTTGCCGAATTTCTCGGCATCAAGATCACGCATGTCTCGCCGGAGCGCGTCACCGCCGAATTGCAGGCGCGCGACGAGCTCAACAACCGGTTCGGCATCCTGCATGGCGGCGCCATCATGGCGCTGGCGGATAATCTCGGCGGCACCGCGACAACCGCCAACCTGAAGCCCGGCCAGTCCACCACCACGATCGAGAGCAAGACCAATTTCTTCGCGGCGGTGCCGATCGGCGACGTCGCTTACGCCGAATGCACGCCGCTGCATCGCGGCCGCACCACCATGGTGTGGCAGACCAGGATCACCCGCGGCGACGGCAAGCTCTGCGCGATCGTCACGCAGACTCAGATGGTGCTGGAGAAGAAGGCTTAGCGCGCTGCGGCCGCCGCGCGGTTGACGAGGAACACGCCGGCGGCCGCGACCGCCATTCCCGCGATCGAGAGCAGGTCGAGCTTCTCGCCGAACAGGAAATACGCGATCAGCGCGGTGACGCCGGGCACCAGATAGAACAGGCTGGCGAAGCTCGCCGCCGCCGAGCGGCGGATGATCCAGTACATCAGGGTCACCGCCCCGATCGACAGCACCAGCACCAGCCAGGCCAGCGCAAAGATCAGCTCGCCGGTCCACTGGATGACCCGCGTCTCGAACAGGAAGGCGCAGAGCGCGAAGAAAATCAAGCGCCGCTGCGTACTGCACGAGATTGTCGCTGCGCCAGTCGAGACGGCCGCCATAGCGCTTCTGGTAGAGCGTGCCGATTGTGATGCCGAGCAGCGAGAGGAAGCTCGCGATCCAGCCGAGCATCGTGCCGGAGCCGACCAGTGTGCGGTCGTGCAGCACCAGCGCGACGCCGGCGAGGCCGAGCGCGAGGCCGACCCATTGCAGCGCCCCTACCTTCTCTCCAAGCCAGCGATTGGCAATGGTCGCCATCAGCAGCGGCTGCAGCCCGGGAATGAGCGCCGAAATGCCGGCCGGCACGCCCTGGCTGATCGCGGTGAAGACGCCGCCGAGATACATGCCGTGCACCAGCAGGCCGACCACGACGCTGTGACCGGCCTCGGTCCGCGTCGGCCACGCCACGCCGGCTGCCCAGACCAGCCCGATACTGATGAGCACCACGAACACCATCCGCACCGCGAGGAAGGTGAAGGGCTCGACATAGGGCAGCCCGTATTTCGCCCCAATGAAGCCCGTGCTCCACAGGAACACGAAAGTCAGGGGCGCCGTCGCAATGGCGGCGTGGCTCAAGCGCATTGTGGTGAAATCTCGTCCGGCTGAAGCGGGCCTATAGCATTTTTGCCGGCCAAACACGCCTTGCTTTCCGGTTCTACGTGATATGCTCCGCGCGACGACGTGGGGAGATCAAGTGCATGCGTTTGATTCTGACTTACGTGGGACTGGTTCTGGTCGGCGTCCTGATTTCCTATGGCGCCGGACGCATCGCCGAGAACTGGTCGCAAGACCACCAGCCTCATCGTCTTCCTCGTTTGCTTTTTCGCCACGCTGTACACCAGCTGGCAGATCGCCCGGCGGATCGCCTGATCCGCTGGCCGCGAGGCAGATGCCGTGAGGCTGTACGATCATGCCCGCGACGTCGTGCGCTCGGTTTACGACGCGCGGATCCACACACCGGCGGTGCTCGACACTGAGCGGTTTTTTCCGAATGCGCAGGCGTTCGTCGCCAGATGGCGCGACATCCGCGACGAGGCGCTGGCGGTAAAGCAGAACCTCGCCAGCGTTCCCCGCTTCCACGACATCATGCGCGAGCAGGCCGACATCTCCGCCAATGACGGCCGCGACTGGCGCATGTTCATCATGCGGGCCTATGGCCGCGACGTGCCGGAGAACCGGAGCCGCTGCCCTGACCGTTTCGGCGCTGCTCGATGAGTCACCGGAAGTCGTCTCGGCGGTGTTCTCCTATCTTGCGCCCCGAAAGCACGTGCCGAAACATCGCGGCCCGTTCCGCGGCATCCTGCGATTTCATCTGATGCTGACGATGCCGCGCGCCGCGGATGGCGGCGTCGCAGCGATCCTGGAGATCGACGGCGAGCCCTATCGGCTCGAAGACGGCGAATGCCTGCTGTGGGACGACACCTACCCGCACGAGGTCCGGAACAATTCGGACGAAGTCCGTGCCGCACTGCTGCTCGACGTGTGGCGGCCGGAAATGCCCTACGACATGGAACTGCTGTCTCGCGCGATCACCGGCGTGGTGCAGCTCGGCATGCGCCTTCGCGGCGTCAGCTACTCAGGCTGACCGGAACTTCGCTCGCCCTCCTCACATTCCAGCGTTTCGATTCAGGAACTGGCTGTTCGCTCATGCTTTGAATCGGCAGGAGGAAGCGCCATGCGTGATGACAGAGACCTCGCTCGCGAGCCCGGACCTCAGCCCGATCCGATGCTGCGTCCCGGCCGCGCCAGGCCAATCATGATATGGACGATCGCCTTCGCCTGCGTCGCCATCGTGGTGCTGGTGCTGATCGCCATCGCCCCGCCGCTGACGAACACCGCGGGCGTGGTCAACGGCCGCAGTCCGGCCAGCCGGCACGACGCCGCGAACCGCGATGCCGGCCAGCCGCGACAACAGCAATGCGGCGACGACACCGCCGGTGGCGCGTCCGCTCACCGACGAGCGCGGCACCACGACAGGTACCGGCGCAGCCGGCCGCTAGGCGTCAGGTCTTGAACGCCTCGTCGATCGGCACGCGATAGCCATTGGCGAGGCGGTTGGTCTCGTTCGCCATTCCGGTGACGGCCATCAGCTCGCCGAACATCGCCTCGCTCATGCCGGCCTTGCGCGCCGCCGCGCTGTGGCTGGCGATGCAATAGCCGCAGCCATTGGTCACCGACACCGCGAGATAGATCATCTCCTTGGTGAGCGGATCGAGCGCGCCGGGCGCCATCACCTCCTTGACGCTCTCCCAGGTGCGCTTGAGCGTGACCGGATCGTGCGCGAGATATTTCCAGAAATTGTTCACGTCCGGCACGTTGCGGGTCTTCTTGATGTCGTCGAACACCGCGCGGACGGCAGGCGAAGCGTCCGCATATTCGATGGGCTTCATTGGCGGACGCTCCCTGCGCTCAGTCTTTCACCGGTATGACCAGCGGCTGGCCCTTCTCGACCACATAGGTGGCGATCAGCTTGACCGGCACAGAGCCGACCGCGCCTTCGTTGTGGATGCCCTTGAGCGGCAGCGTGAGCTGCTCGCCCGCCTTGTAGGTCTTTTCCGGCTGGCCATCGAGCGCGAGCCAGAACTCGCCTTCCGTGACCAGAGCGAACACGACGCCGGGATGCAGATGCCGGCCGGCCTTGAAGCCCGGCGCGATCTCGACCGTGGCGGTGACCGCCTCGTAGTTGGAGCCCGGCACCTCGACCTTGCCGACCACCGTGCGCTTGACCGGCGACGGCGCAACCGGCGCGGCCTGCTGCTGCGCGAACGCAGCGCCGCCGAGCACCAGCGCGGTCAATGTCGCGGCGATGAGTGATTTTTTGACATGGCGTCTCCCCTTTATGTGTGCGCGAAGGCTAGCATAGTCGCGGCGCAGGCAAGCGGAGATGCGGCAGATGCCCAAAACACCGGACTACTTCCACGGCAAGACCATCCTCATCACCGGCGCGGCAGCGGCATCGGCCGCGCCACCGCGCTGATCTTCGCGCGCGAAGGCGCCAATGTGGTCTGCGCCGATATCAACGAAGCCGGCGTCAAGGAAACGGCGGAAAAGGTCAATGCGATCGGCAGCCAGGCGCTGGCGCTGACCATCGACGTGACCAAGCGCGCCGCGGTCAACGACATGGTCGAGCTGGCCGTCAACGGATTCGGCCGCATCGACTTCCTGTTCAACTCGGCCGGCGCCGCGCTCAAGCGCGCCAAGTTTCTCGAGATCGATGACGACCTGCTCGAGCGAACCTTCGACCTGAATTTCAAGGGCACGCTGGTACGCGATGCAGGCGGTGCTGCCGCACATGCTCAAGAACAAGGCCGGCGTGATCGTCAATGTCGCCAGCATGGCGGCCAAGCGCGGCGGGCCCGGCACCTCGATCCATTACGCCGCCGCCAAGGGCGCGGTGAATTCGCATGACGCTCGGCGTGGCGCGCGAATTCGCCAAAGACGGCATTCGCTGCCTGTCGATCTCGCCGGGACCGATCAAGACGCCGTTCCAGGCCTCGGCCAACACCTCGCCGGAGATCATGAAGCGCTTTCTCGACGACATTCCGATGGGCCGGTTCGGCGAGCCCGAGGAGATCGGCGAGCTGGTCCTGTTCATGTGCTCCGATGCCTGCCAGTTCATGACGGCCGATACGGTGTTCGTGAATGGCGGCGGCGGCTGGCGATAACGGAATAATCCGCCTCGCGGCGCGTTAGCTTACAAAACCCGGGAGGATTCCATGCTCCGCGCCGCGCTCGCCCTGACGGTACTTTTTGTCGCACCCTCTGCCCTCGCCCAGCAGGCCCACCCCGCAACGCCGCCGGTCGGGCCCGACTGGACCAAGGTCAATGTCACCACCACCGATCTCGGCAACCGCACCTACATGCTGTCGAACGGGATGAGCGGCAACGTCACGATCGCGGTGGGCGATGACGGCGTCATCATGGTGGACGGCCAGCACGCGCCGATGCACGAGAAGCTCAAAGCCGCCATCGCTGCGGTCTCGCCGCAACCGATCAAGTTTCTGATCAACACGCATGTTCACGGCGACCACACCGGCGGCAACGCTGCCGTTCGCCAAAGACGGCGTGACGATCGTCGCCCATGAGAACGTGAAGAAGCGGCTTGCCGCCGGCACCACCAGCAATATCAGCGGCCAGCCAAATCCGCCGGTTGCCGGCGGAAGCCTTGCCGAGCCGCACCTATGCCGGCGACAGCACGACCGTCGAGGTGAAAGGCCGGGTCGCGCAGCTCAAGCATCATCCCCGCGCGCACACTGACGGCGACACTTACATTTATTTCGCCGACGCCAATGTGCTCTCGACCGGCGACACGTTCAACAACGGCCGCTACCCGAACAGCGACTGGGTCAATGGCGGCAATCTCAAGGGCATGATCGCGCTGGCGGATATCTATCTCGCGATCGGCAACGACCAGACCAAGATCGTGCCGGGCCACGGCGCGCTCGCCACCAAGGCGCAGCTCAAGGAATTCCGCGACATGATGGCGACCGTCGCTCGATCGCATGACCAAGCTCATCACCGACAAGAAGGTGAACAGCGAGGCCGAGGCGAGCGAGCTCAAGCCGTTCGCCGATCTCGATCCGAAATGGGCGGCGAACGAGCAGGCCGGGCGCAACTGGGTCCGCATCGTTTACAATTCGGCGAAGGCCAATCTGAACTGAGGCGATCGTCGTCGCGGCGCGGCCTCACCATCCCATCAGGTCTTGGTCGAGACCTCATTGTCCTTGAGGAATTTCCTGTAATCGTCGCCCTTGATGACGCGCGGCTCGAGGCTGAGCCGCACCGCCTGGGCCTGATGCTCCGGCGAGTTGAGCGTCTTTTCCAGCGCGGCATTGAGCTTGGCCTCGATGTCCTTCGGCAGCTTGGCCGGCGCGGCGATGCCGCGCGACACCGACCACACCTGGTTGAAGCCCTGCTGCTTGAAGGTCGGCGCATCGGGCAGGAAGCGTGAGGGCTCCGGCGACATGACGCCGAGCATGCGGATCGTGCCGGCCTTCACCTCTTCCGCCACTTCGCTGATATTGGCGCCGAGCACCTGGATGTGGCCGCCGAGCACCGCGGTCTTGCCCTCGGCCGTGCTCTTGTGATGCACGGTGACGAGCTTGATGTTGTTCTCGGTCTGCATCGACAGGATGGCGAGATGATCGTCCGAGCCCGCGCCGAACGCGGTGACCGTGACGCTGTCCGGCGTTTTCTTCGCCGCCTCGACCACGTCCTTCACGCTCTTGAACGGCGAGTCCGCCTTCACCGCCCAGACATTGTAGTCGAGCACGTGGTTCATCAGCGGCGTGAAGCTCTCCAGCGTCTCGGTGCGCTTGTACTGCTTGTCGAGATAGCCGGCATACATCGACGGCACGTTGAGATAGCCGATCGTGTAGCCATCCGGCGTCGCGTTGGCGAGCGCGCCCCAGCCGACCCAGCCGCCGCCGCCGGCGCGGTTTTCCACCGTGACGGACTTGCCGAGCGCCTGCTCGAGATCCTTCGCCAGCATGCGCGCGGTGATGTCGGTGCCGCCGCCCGCGCCGTAAGGCACGATCAGCGTGATGTTGCGCTCCGGATAATTGGATTGCGCGAGCGCCAGCGTGGCTGCGCCCGCCAGCGCGGCCGCGGCGAGCGAAAGACGGATTCCGGCTGTTCTGGAAATCATGTGCGTCACCCCTATCGTCGCCTGTTGACCGGCGAGCGTCAGGCCAAGCTTGGCGCGGGTGGGCAGGACGGGCAAGGGATGCGGACAAAAGGTCGCGGTCAGCGCCGCGCCAGCAGGAACCGCTGGGCGCTGTCGTAGATGCGGCCGCGCAAGCCTACTTCTGCCCCGGCACGCCGATCGCGACCGGCCGCACCGGCGAGCCGGAGCGCGCCCTGCGCGCGCAGCGGCAGGATCATGGTGCAGGACAGCCAGACCTTGTCCTTGGCGAGCGCGCCGAGATTGGCGTTCTGGATGTTGTGAATGCCGGCGACCGCCAGATTGTGGTGATGGATCGCGAACGGCAGGCCGTCCGGCACGCCGGCCGGCGGCGCGGCCTTGCCCTGCAGCATGCCGTCCGGCACCGGATCGGTGAACGGATTGTCGAGCGCGACCAGCACGACCTTCTTCTGCTCGATCAGCTTGGCGCGCGTCGTAGGCAAGGCCCGGCCCCTTGGTGTAGTAGAACTTCTCGGTGTCGGGGTCTTTCCAGTTGTCGCCCCAGCCGGTGTAGATGTAGAGCACGTCGCCGGCCTGCAGGCCGCGCTTGCCGAGCCCCTGCGCCTTCAGCATCGCCTCGATGTCCTTGGCGGTGACCAGCGCGCCCGGCTCCATCGCCTTGCCCTTGCCGAGATGCGATCTTGGCGTCGAGCAGCACCGCGGTGGTGACGATCGGCGGCGCCTTGTCGATGCCGAGCTTCTGCAACGGCGAGTCCGGCGCCGGCTTCACCTGCTGCTGCGTGAAGCCGCCGTAATATTTCGCGCCGGCCGAGGGAAAATCGCCCTTGCCGTCCCATTTCTCCGGCAGCACGGCGAAATGGCCGAGCGCGTCCATCTGCGTGCCCTGCTGGCCGGGATCGCCGCTCACGATCTCGTCGGTGTTGAAGGCGTGGCGCGTGCCCGGAATGCCGACCGTCGGCTTGGCATTGTCGCTTGCAGCGGCGATCGCGAACGGCGACTGCGGCATGGTGTTGGAGCGCAGATACGACAGCTCGTAGGACTTCGCCTTGCGGATTGGCGAGATGCGGCGCGCAACGCTTCCAGGTGGCGGTGCCGAGCGTGTTGGCCATGCCGATCTCGTCGCCGGCGGGCCACGGGCGAACTTGGCGATTGCGCGAGAGTCAGCGACGGCAGCGCGATGAGCGCGCATGAGGCGAACAGCGCGCGGACGGATGCGTGGCGTGTCATGAGTTTTCCCCCGGCCAATGCAGCGTTACGAGACGAGCGAAGGACAGGCAGGCTAGCGCGAAGGCGGGTGCTGCCGCTAGCTCGGGTCGCCGTGGCGCATGTTCCAGATCACGCGCGCTGCCATGGCGAAGAAAAGGAAGGCAAAGCCGAACGTCAAAGCCCGGTCCCGGCCTCCATAAAAATCGCCAAACGAGGCACAGGAGGCCGGCTGGCGCACGCAATCCGGCGCGCTGGCCCAGTTCTCATAGCCGAAAAAGGCGAAGCCAACTCCGAGCACAAGAAAGCACAACGCGGTGGCAAGATTGGCGAAGCGCCGCCGCATCGCTACTTCACCCCGAGCAGCTCCACGTCGAACATCAGCGTCGCGTTCGGCGGGATGACGCCGCCGGCGCCGCGCGCGCCGTAGCCCATGCTCCGGCGGAACGATCAGCGTGCGCTTGCCGCCGACCTTCATGGTGGCGACGCCCTCGTCCCAGCCGCGGATCACCTGACCGGCGCCGACCCGGAACGAGAACGGGTCGCCGCGATCGAGCGATGAATCGAATTTCTTGCCCTTGGCGCCGTTCTCATAGAGCCAGCCGGTGTAGTGCACGACCGCGGTCTTGCCCGCCGGCGACGCGCCGGTGCCGACCGTGGAGTCGATGATCTGGAGGCCGGAGGGGTTGGTCATGCGGGATCCTGTTTGGGCGTGGGCGCCAATTACACTCACTGCGAACAGCAGCGCAAACGCGGGCTCAAATTCTGCTTGGTCATATGCACATGATCCGTTTGACTGAACTTAACTTTTGGGGGCTGACCTCTTCGAAACCGAAGCACCAAACCCCATTCCTTCACGTAATGGCTTCAAGTCAACAGCCAGAGCCGCATTTCGACTTCTTGCCGAAAGCGCTCAAGATCCACTGTTGTCTTTCCCTTGTCTAGGATGAAATTCCGTTCGGTTTGCATAAGAGTTAGAATTGCTTTCGCAATCGACGCCTTATCTGACAGTGCGATTGCCATGCTTAATGCCGAAGATCTACCTTCGATGTTCGTGATCTCATTGTGAGTGTACCTGAGTTCACCCAACGTTTGACTGTAGAGCCTCAAAAAAAAGAATGCAAAAACTTCGATAAGAAAGACAACCGTAACTCGTGACAAATATTGAAATGTTAAAAGCATATAGTCGCTTGAAGTTATCTGCGGCGGAGCGATGTAGAGTAAATAAATCAACGTCGCGACGCCCGATGCTCCAATAAGTGCGCCAACCGAAAGGTTGAGGTTTGCGCGCCGTTCCAGAGCGCCAACTACCCTATACAGACGTTCTCTTGCTTCTACCTGGAATTTTTCCGCGGCCGCATATTTTCCCTCAGTAGCGAGCCCAGCCGAAATCTCCGATTTAAGATTTTCCGAAACCAACTGGTAATCGCCGACGCTAATGATCTCCTGAACGCGGTGACGTCATCTTCATTCTTAAAGATGTTCGCCGTGTCGGTAACCCGATTAGACCTGGGCTTCGCCAACTCGTCCGAGACGTCGCTAACCCGTTTCTCTAATTGTCGAAATGCATCGAGAAGTCTTGTTTCAAGTTCCAATGAAAACGCTGAAGGAATGTGACCGGTGGACCGACTAACATTTCTGTTCAGATAAAAAGACATCGCGCGATAGGCCATCGCAAGGATCGCTGCAATGAATAATACAACTGCAACGCGATATGGGTAGAATGTCACTCCTACCTATTTCAAACCGCCCAACGTCGAGCAATAAGAGAATAAGAATGTACGCAACGACGGCAAAAAATACGTAGAGAAAATTTCATACGTAAAAAATCGCGCCACATCGCTACCTCCGACGCTTGAAGCAATCGATAGTTGCAAACGATTTTGGCGCTCGCAACTTATCTCACACCGGTAAATTATCGCGCTTCCGCTCCAGCCACTCCACGTGCTTGCCCTTGAGCATTGCCAGCCCGCGGGCAATACGCCGCCGCGTTGAGTGCGGCATGATCACGTCGTCGATACAGCCGCGCTCCGCGGCGACGAACGGCGACAAAAACCGGTCCTCATATTCCTTGGTGCGCGCGGCGGCATCCTTGTCTAAAGGTGATCTAACCTATCGGCCCATTGCAGCTGAAATAAACACAACGGCCGCTCCTGCCGGTATCGCAAAAAGCCCGTAGATAACAGCCGCCGCGAATGAGCGCCATTTGCTCAATGCATTCAACTGCCGAAATGCGCCCCAGCCAATAAAGAACCACGCCGACACAAGAACAATTCCCACAGCAATAATTGCTCCGAATATAAGAAAAAGAACAGATTGCTCGTCAGTCTGCGGAACAACCAAGTCCATCTTGGGTGCGTCGACCAACTGCTGAAAAAACTTTCCGTCGAATACTTTTACGACGCCGAAGGCAAGCAGCTGGATAGCGCTGATCAGCACGATCATCACGCCGCCAAAGTAGGAATAGGTGATAAAAAAGCTTTGACCGCTGGCTCGACCGCCTACCAGCCACCATGCGATGCGCGTAATCACTGCACTCAGTGTTACGGCGATCAGTTGCAGTACACCCACGCTTCCGGCGAATTTCCAGAAGTCCTGATCGGCAGGCTGTATCGGCAATTGGAGCGCGATCAGCAGGACAATGGAAATCCCGAAAAATAAAAGCGCGTCCGTAAAGGCGTCGGTGGACGCAAGATTGCGCTGGCCAATGAAGGATTTTGGCCCGGAAAAAACCTCACCAAAATCCAGAAAGTATCGCGGCAGATACTGAAGGACTTTTTCAAAAAGTTCTTTCATCGCGCCCGCCCCATCAACACGTGATGGTTGCAGACTGGTGACGTGATGACAATAAGAGGGTTAGCCGCCGACCGCTCACAACGGCAGATTGTCGTGCTTTCGCTTCGGCCACTCGACGTGCTTGCCCTTGAGCATCGCCAGCCCCCGCGCAATGCGGCGCCGCGTTGAGTGCGGCATGATCACGTCGTCGATATAGCCGCGCTCGGCGGCGACGAACGGCGACAGGAAGCGGTCCTCATATTCCTTGGTGCGCGCGGCGATGGCGTCCTTGTCGCCGGCATCGGCGCGGAAGATGATCTCGACCGCGCCCTTGGCGCCCATCACCGCGATCTGCGCGGTCGGCCAGGCATAGTTGAGGTCGCCGCCGACGTGCTTCGACGCCATCACGTCATAGGCGCCGCCGAACGCCTTCCTGCGTGATCACGGTGACGAGCGGCACGGTGGCCTGCGAATAGGCGAACAGCAGCTTGGCGCCGTGCTTGATCAGGCCGCCATATTCCTGGTCGGTGCCCGGCAGGAAGCCCGGCACGTCGACGAAGGTGACGATCGGGATGTTGAAGGCGTCGCAGAAGCGCACGAACCGCGCCGCCTTGCGCGAGGCGTCGCAGTCGAGCACGCCGGCCAGCACCATCGGCTGGTTGGCGACGAAGCCGACCGTTGAGCCGGCGATGCGGCCGAAGCCGGTGACGATGTTCTTGGCGAACGCCGTGCCGATCTCGAAGAAGTCGCCCTCGTCGGCGACTTTGAGGATCAGCTCCTTGATGTCGTAGGGCTTGTTCGGATTGTCCGGGATCAGCGTGTCGAGCGATTCATCGATGCGCTCGGCCTCGTCGGCGCTCGGCCAGGCCGGCACGCCGCTCTCGTTGTTGGCCGGCAGGAAGTCGATCAGCCGGCGCATCTGCAGCAGGCAATCGACGTCGTTCTCGAACGAGCCGTCGGCGACGCCGGACTTGGTGGTGTGGATCGAGGCGCCGCCGAGCTCCTCGGCGGTGACGACCTCGTTGGTGACGGTCTTCACCACGTCGGGGCCGGTGACGAACATGTAGCTGGTGTCGCGCACCATGAAGATGAAGTCGGTCATGGCCGGCGAATAGACGTCGCCGCCCGCGCAGGGGCCCATGATGACGGAAATCTGCGGGATCACGCCGGACGAGATGACGTTGCGCTTGAACACCTCGCCATAGCCGCCGAGCGCGGCGACGCCCTCCTGGATGCGCGCGCCGCCGGCGTCGAACAGGCCGATCACCGGCGCGCGCGCCTTGAGCGCCATGTCCTGCACCTTGATGATCTTCTGGGCATGGGTCTCGCTGAGCGAGCCGCCGAACACCGTGAAGTCCTTGGAGAACAGGTAGACGGTGCGGCCGTTGATGGTGCCCCAGCCGGTGACGACGCCGTCGCCGGGGATCTTCTGCTTCTCCATGCCGAAATCGTTCGAGCGGTGCTCGACGAACATGTCGAACTCCTCGAACGAGTTCTTGTCGAGCAGCAATTCGATGCGCTCGCGGGCGGTCAGCTTGCCGCGGGCGTGCTGGGCGTCGATGCGCTTTTGCCCGCCGCCGAGCCGCGCCTCTTCGCGGCGCTTCTCGAGTTTGTCGAGGATGTCCTTCATTGCATGGCCCCTGCCCGGCAACTCATGGATAGCACGATGCGCGCGGGGCCAAAACGAAAGCGCCCGCCTCTGTGGGCGGGCGCTGTGCAGGAAACGGCGCGCGCTGTTACGGCGCGTCTTTCCAGGCCGTGAGCTTGTCGAACACCGCAGCTGTTGATGCGCGTGCCGTGGTTGTTGTTGCTGTCGGGCGGCGTGCCGCCAAAGGTGCCATAGGCGTGGATCGCGATGCGCGCAGCGCGTGCACGTGTGTCATTGTTGAGCCAGACCGGCGAGCCGCTCATGCCGCCGGTGCGTGTCGGCCCGGTAAAACACCCGGCGCGCCTCCTGCGACCGGTCACCCTATCGGCCGACATCCCATTGGGTGCAGCGGCTTGTCGCCCGGATAGCCCTGGATCGTGATCCGGCGTGCCGACGCCGCCATTCCGCAGTGAGGCCGTACCAGCCGGTGGTGGTGCCGATCGTGCAATCGAGCTTGATCGCGCCGTAGTCGAAATCGTCGCGGCCGGCATCGAGCCAGCCGCTGACGCTGTAGAGCTTGCGCGCCCGGCAGACGCCGTAGGGCTTGGCGCCGCCGTCGCGGCCCGGCGACACCCGTAGGTCGTTGCGCTGTCGTAAAAGCCGCCGCCATCGCCCGGCGCAACGCAATGCCCGGCGGTCGCGACCGTGTCGGCGCTGATCATGAAGCC
The DNA here is from genome assembly GCA_963788805.1 of uncultured Alphaproteobacteria bacterium. GTDB lineage: Bacteria > Pseudomonadota > Alphaproteobacteria > Rhizobiales > Xanthobacteraceae > Pseudolabrys. Next base: position 74,767 of record CAWBHU010000006.1, on the reverse strand, counting down.
GCTGCACAGGAAATCGCTGCCGCCGTCGCTGAACAGGATCATCACGGTCGCGCGCGCGGGAAAGGTGCGTGGTCGGCGTGACGCGGGTGCGGTCGTCGCTGCCGATCACCGTCTCGGCCGCCGGCCGTTCACCGCCCTTGCGCGGGCGCTGGTGCCGCGAATCGGCTTGGCCTTGCGCACGCGGCGCTCGGTAGTCGCTCTTCCTCGAGCCGGGATTGCGGACGTGGCGCGCGCGTCATCTTTTTCGCCGCGGCGAAGCTCGCGGCCGGTGCCCGGGAAAGAACGCGAGTGGTCGCGGCACGGCGCGAACTCGGGCGCGTCGCTGCCGTCATCGGCGACCGAGGTGGAGGGGTCACGCGGCTGCGCAGCGGCGACCGAGACAAGGCCGGCTGCCGCGATCAATGTCGCGCAGGCGACGCTGCCAATGCGCAAAATTTTTCCAAAGAACATCACGAAGATCTCCGGGCTGATGCCCTGCTAACGCGCAATGACGCGAAAGACACCGCTGAAGCTGAATATGGCCTTAACAATCTGTCGCCAACATGCCGGAACTTGGTGGCCGCTTTATGCTGTGAATTCCAGAACAAGCACGGCCGCGTCATATTCCGCTCGCCGCCCCGCGCGCCTGAGCATCGCGTCCTCGTCGCGGCCCCAGGCCTCCAGGTTCCAGTCCTCGTCGACATGGGCGGCGGTCCAGGCCTCCTCTGCCGTCACCGCGCCGGCGGCAAGGGCGAGCGCGATCAATGCCGAGCCGGTGATGATCGTGACCGACGCGGCGGCGCCGAGCCGCCACAGATCGCGCGGGATCGTCTTCGCCACAGCTTCGACCGCGTGAGGCGGCTGCGCCTGGTGGATCACGCCTTGCGCCAGCACAAAGCGCGCATCGAGCACATCGCGCGCCCAATTGACGAACGGATCCCACAGCTCGGCCTGGCGCGCGATCAAACCCTCCGGGCTGTCGGCGCGATAGAACACCAGATCGCTGCGCAGATATTTTTCGATCTCGCCGCGCACCGCATCGGGCTGATCGGCCACGCCATCGATGATCGCATTGGCGAGCCGCGTCAGCGGCATGGCCGCCGGATCGATCGTGCTCGCCCTGCGCATTCCATTCTGCCGCGAGCGCTTGCGCGACGCGCGAGTCCGGCGCGGCAAGCAGGCGGCGCGCCGGAGTCCGCACCGGCTTGCCGTCGAGCACAAGCGCATTGCCCTCGCCGACACTCGCGCTCTTGTAGAAGCGCTTGCGCAGCGCCGGCCGCATGTTGCGGCGCGCCGCCTCCATCGGATTGCGTTGCTGCTGGTCGAGCAGCTCGTTGAGCAAATCGCGCATCACATCTCTTGTGCGCCGCACCAATGGAACTTGGCCGCGGCATTGGCGGCTTTTACCACCGCCATTTCAGGCAGAGAAACCAACTAAGGCGCGCTTTCGCCTGATTAACGTCACACCGAGCTGTGACACGCCTTCAGGTGGCATTCATGCTTATGAGCCAATAAACTCGGATTCGCAGGTGCGGCGGCGTATCCGGGGGCAATATCGCAACGCGACCATGGCGGCTGTTTCGGCGTAGCGGTTCGCGTTTCGAGGACGGAATGAAAGATACCGACGTTTCGCATCCGAACTACTTCCACAAGGTCGTGGACTGTCAGTGGGCCTGCCCGGCGCACACGCCCGTTCCTGAATACATCCGTCTTGTCGCGCACGGGCGTTACTCCGACGCCTACATGATCAATTGGCGATCGAACGTGTTCCCGGGAATTCTCGGGCGCACCTGCGATCGTCCCTGCGAGCCGGCGTGCCGGCGCGTGCGCGTCGAGGACGAGCCGGTCGCGATCTGCCGCTTGAAGCGCGTCGCCGCCGATTTCAAATCCGACATCACGGCGCGGCTGCCGAAGCCTGCGGCGAAGAAGAACGGCAAGCGCATCGCGCTGGTCGGCGGCGGCCCCGCCTCGCTCACGGTGGCGCGCGACCTCACCCCGCTCGGTTACCACTGCGTCGTGTTCGACGGCGATCCGAAAGCCGGCGGCATGATGCGCTCGCAAATTCCGAAATTCCGGCTGCCGGATTCCGTCATCGACGAAGAGTGCGGCTACATCCTCCATCTCGGCGTCGAATTTCGCGGCGGCACCCGCATCGACTCGCTCAAGGCGCTGCTCGCCGAGCCGTGGGACGCCATCTTCGTCGGCTCGGGCGCGCCGCGCGGCCGCGACCTCGAAATTCCCGGCCGCAAGGAAGCCGCGGCCAACATTCACATCGGCATCGACTGGCTGTCCTCGATCGCGTTCGGCCACGTCAGCAAGATCGGCAAGCGCGTCGATCGTGCTCGGCGGCGGCAATACCGCGATGGACTGCTGCCGCTCCGCCCGCCGGCTCGGCGGCGAAGAGGTCAATGTCGTGGTCCGCTCCGGCTTCGAGGAAATGAAGGCGTCGCCCTGGGAAAAGGAAGACGCCATGCACGAGGGCATTCCGATCCACAATTACCTCGTGCCGAAGGAATTCACCCACGAAAACGGCAAGCTGACCGGACATTACATTTGAAAAAGTAAAAGCTGAGTACGACGCCAAGGGCCGCCGCAAGCTGGTGCATGCCGGCGAGCCGGACCAGCATTTCCCTTGCGACGACGTTCTGGTCGCGGTCGGCCAGGAGAACTCCTTTCCCTGGATCGAGCGCGACATCGGCATCGAGTTCGACGAATGGGGCATGCCGAAGGTCGACACGGTGACGATGCAGTCGACCAATCCGAGGGTGTTCTTCGGCGGCGACGCCGCGTTCGGGCCGAAGAACATCATCTGGGCGGTGGCGCACGGCCACGAAGCCGCGGTCTCGATCGACAAGATGCTCAACGGCGAGGACATTACCGACCGCCCGCTCCCGGCGACCGAGCTGATCAGCCAGAAGATGGGCATCCACGAATGGTCCTACGATAACGAGATCGCGCTCGATATCCGCTACAAGGTGCCGATGCGCGCCAAAGAGGTCGCGCTCAAGGACATCAAGGCCGAGGTCGAGCTTGGCTTCGACGCGCAGCTCGCGCTCAAGGAAGCCGGCCGCTGCCTGAATTGCGACGTGCAGACGGTGTTTTCCTCGTCGCTATGCATCGAGTGCGACGCCTGCGTCGACATCTGCCCGATGGATTGCATCACCTTCACGCCGAACGGCGAGGAAGCCGATCTGCGCACCCGGCTCACCGCCCCGGCGCAAAAACATCACCCAGGACCTTTACGTGGCGAACGGGCTCAAGACCGGCCGCGTCATGGTCAAGGACGAGGACGTCTGCCTGCACTGCGGGCTTTGCGCTGAGCGCTGCCCGACCGGTGCCTGGGACATGCAGAAATTCTTCCTGGATATGACTCACGCGGGATCATCATGCCGGCCCAGTCCAGCACGCGCCGATCGGCAGCATAAACGACTTCGTCATCCGGTTCGCCAACGTCAACGGCTCCGGCTCGGCGAGCGCGAATGAAATGTTCGCCCGCGCGGTGCTGCGCATGGGCATTCCCTGCGCGCCGCGCAACATCTTCCCGTCGAACATCCAGGGCCTGCCGACCTGGTACGAGGTTCGCGTCTCCGAAGCCGGCCATCTCGGCGCCCGCGGCGGCACCGACTTCATGGTGGCGATGAACCCGCAGACCTTCGACAAGGACATCGCGGGCATCGAGCCGGGCGGCTACCTGTTCTACAATTCCACCAAGCCGATGCCGGCCTCGAAATTCCGCCAGGACATCACGGTCGTCGGCATCCCGCTCACCGCGATCTGCAACCGCGAATATACCGACCCGCGGCAGCGGCAATTGTTCAAGAACATCATCTATGTCGGCGCGCTCACCGCGCTGCTCGATATGGATGTGCAGGTGGTCGAGAAGCTGATCGGCGAGCAGTACAAGGGCAAGGAAAAGCTGATCGAGCCGAACCTCAAGGCGCTGCATATCGGCCGCGATTACGCGCTGCTCAATCTGAGCTGCCCGCTGCCGATCAAGCTGCGCAAGGCCGACAAGGTCGGCGACCGCATCTTCATCGAGGGCAATTCCGCCGCCGCGCTCGGCGCGGTCTATGGCGGCGCGACGGTGTGCGCCTGGTATCCGATCACGCCGTCATCGTCGCTGGCCGATGCCTTCACCAGGCATTGCGCGAAGCTGCGGGTCGATCCGGTCACCAAGGAAGCGCGCTACGCCATCATCCAGGCCGAGGACGAGCTCGCCTCGATCGGCATGGTGATCGGCGCCGGCTGGAACGGCGCGCGCGCCTTCACGGCGACCTCGGGCCCCGGCATCTCGCTGATGCAGGAGTTCATCGGGCTTTCCTATTTCGCGGAAATTCCGGCCGTCATCTTCAACGTGCAGCGCGCCGGCCCCTCGACCGGCATGCCGACCCGCACCCAGCAGTGCGACATCATCTCCTGCGCCTATGCCTCGCATGGCGACACCAAGCATGTGCTGCTGTTCCCGGAAGATCCGGCGGAAGCCTTCGAGTTCGGCGCCCAGGCCTTCGATCTCGCCGACCGGCTGCACACGCACGATCTTCGTCATGCTCGACCTCGACATCGGCATGAACAACCGGCTGTGCCGGCCGCTGGCCTGGGACGACAGCAAGAAGATGGACCGCGGCAAGGTGATGACCGCGGCCGAGCTCGAGGCCGGCAAGGAGTTCGGCCGCTATCTCGACGTCGATGGCGACGGCATCACCTATCGCACCTATCCCGGCACGCATCCGACCAAGGGCTCGTTCTTCACCCGCGGCACCTCGCGCGACCGCTACGCGAAATACACCGAAGAGGCCGGGCCCTACGTCGACAACATGCAGCGGCTGCTGCGCAAGTTCGAGACCGCCAAGGACATCGTGCCGCAAGCCGCTGGTCGCCAACGCGGCCAAGCCGACCAAATACGGCGTGATCTATTTCGGCTCGACCGCGCCGGCGATGGACGAAGCGATCCACATGGTCGAGGCGCGCGGCCACACGCTCGACCGCATGCGCGTCCGCGCCTTCCCGTTCCATTCCAGCGTGGCGAGCTTCGTCGCCGACCACGACTTCGTCTATGTGGTCGAGCAGAACCGCGACGCGCAGTTGCGCTCGCTGATCGTCAATGAATGCGGCATCGATCCGGTGCGGCTGGTGCCGATCCTGCATTACGACGGCACGCCGATCACCGCGCGCTTCATCGCCAAGGCTATCGGCGACCATCTCGACCAGCTCACGGTCAAGCCGGCAAAGGTGGCATCATGACCTATCTCGCCAAGCCGAAATTCCACCACCCGGCCCTGCCGAAGAACGAGCTCGGCTATACGCACCGCGACTACGAAGGCACGGTGTCGACGCTGTGCGCCGGCTGCGGCCACGACTCGATCACGGCGGCGATCATCCAGGCCTGCTTCGAGCTGTCGATCGAGCCGCACCGGGTGGCGAAGATCTCCGGCATCGGCTGCTCGTCGAAGACGCCGACCTATTTCCTCGGCAATTCGCACGGCTTCAACTCGGTGCACGGCCGCATGCCGTCGGTGCTGACCGGCGCCAACCTCGCCAACCGCGACCTGATCTATCTCGGCGTTTCGGGCGACGGCGACAGCGCCTCGATCGGGCTCGGCCAGTTCGCGCATTGCCTGCGCCGCGGCGTCAACATGGTCTATATCGTCGAGAATAACGGCGTGTATGGCCTCACCAAGGGCCAGTTCTCCGCCACCGCCGACCGCGGCTCGAAGTCGAAGCGCGGCTTCATCAACACCGACAATTCGATCGACCTGGTGGCGATGGCGCTGCAGCTCGGCGCCACCTTCGTCGCCCGCTCCTTCTCCGGCGACAAGCAGCAGCTGGTGCCGATCATCAAGGCGGCGATCTCGCATCGCGGGCGCGGCCTTCATCGACGTCATCTCGCCCTGCGTGGCGTTCAACAACCATGCCGGCTCGACCAAGAGCTTCGACTTCGTGCGCGAGCACAACGAGGCGGTGAACCGGCTCGACGTGATCTCGTCGCGGATGCCGATCGAGGTCGAGTATGAACCGGGCACCGTCGAGATCGTCGAGCAGCATGACGGCTCCAAGATCGCGCTGCGCAAGCTCGCGGCCGATTACGACGTGTAGGACCGCACCGCGGCGCTCGGCTTCCTGCAGAAGCACGCGGCCAAGGGCCAGATCGTCACCGGGCTGCTGTTTGTCGAGCCGGAGTCGGAAGACCTGCACGCGCATCTGCGCACCACCAAGACGCCGCTGTTTGCGCTTGGCGAAAAGGACCTCTGCCCCGGCCAGAGCGTGCTCGACAAGATCAACGCCAGTTTGCGATAAGCCTCACCTGTCATTCCGGTGAGCCGGGCCGCAGCGCCCGGGAAAAATCATGCAATTTCGTGAACTCGGCCGCTCCGGCATCAAAATCGCGCCGCTGATGCTCGGCACCAATGTGTTCGGCTGGAACGTGGACGAGAAGACCTCGTTCGCGATCCTCGACGCCTTCGTCGATGCCGGCTTCAACGGCCTCGACACCGCCGACAGCTATTCGCGCTGGGTGCCGGGCCACACGGGCGGCGAGTCCGAAACCATCATCGGCAATTGGGTCAAGACGCTCCGGCAAGCGCGACAAGGTCGTCATCGCCACCAAGGTCGGCTCCGACATGGGCGAAGGCATTTGCGTGCGCAAGGACTACATCCTGCGCTCGGCCGAAGCGTCGCTGAAGCGGCTGCAGACCGACTGCATCGACCTCTACCAGACGCATTTCGACGACGAGAAGACGCCGGTCGAAGAGACGCTGAGCGCCTACGCGCAGCTCGTGAAGGACGGCAAGGTGCGCGCGATCGGCGCGTCGAACATCACGCCGGACCGGCTGAAGGCATCGCTCGCGGCGAGCAAGGCGAATGGCGCCCCGCGCTACGAGAGCCTGCAGCCGCTCTATAACCTGTCGGACCGCAATGAATTCGAGCGCGAATACGCGCCGATCTGCCGGGAAGAAAACATCGGCGTGATCAATTACTACGCGCTGGCAGCGGGCTTCCTCTCGGCCAAATATGCCAGCGCCGAGGAAGCCGCCAAACATCCGGGCCGCGGCGGCCGGCTCAAGCGCTATTTCGACGCGCGCGGCATTCGCATCCTCAAGGCGCTGCGCGAGATCGCGCCGCGCCACAATGCGACGCCGGCGCAGATCGCGCTGGCCTGGCTGATCGCGCAGCCCTTGATCACCGCGCCGATCGCGAGCGCGACCGGCGTGGCGCAGCTTCAAGAACTGATGAAGGCGCCCGCGATCAAGCTGTCGGCCGACGACCTCGCCGCGCTCGACGTTCCGGGCTGAACACTTTAGCCAGGGCTTCATGGCGAGAAAGAAGCCGAACCGCCTGCGCGCGCGCAGGGGCATCACCGAAAAGGAAGTGCGTGACGTCGAGGAGATGTCGACGCCGCGCACGCCGGTCATCTACGAGGTGATCCGCCGCCAGGGCGTCGAGGAGCTTGCCCGCCCCGCCTCCTCGTTGTGGTGGTCGGGCGTTGCCGGCGGCCTGTCGATCAGCTTCTCGCTGCTGGCCATGGCGATCCTCGAAACCCACCTTCCGGAAGCCGGCTGGCGCGTCCTCGTCACCAGCCTCGGTTACACGATCGGCTTCCTGATCGTCATTCTCGGCCGCCAGCAGCTTTTCACCGAAAGCACCATCACCGCCGTATTGCCGGTGCTCAAGGACACGACGCTGGAGAATCTCTGGCAGGTGGCGCGGCTGTGGGCGATCGTGCTGGCCGCGAACCTCACCGGCACCCTGTTCGCCGCGATCTTTTGCAGCTTCGCGCCGGTCCTGCCCAGTGAGCTGCTCGAAAGCATGCGCAGCATCAGCCGATACGCCCTCAACGGCCATTCGTGGTGGGAGATGGTGTTCGACGGCGTCAGCTCGGGCTTCCTGATGGCGGCGATGGTCTGGATGATCCCTGCCGCGGAGATGCTCAAAGTCGTACGTCATCGTGCTGATGACCTGGCTGATCGCGGTCGGCGGCTTCACCCATATCGTCGCCGGCAGCGTCGAGGCTTTCCTGCTGCTGGTTGCCGGCGAGTGGTCGATCGGCACCCTGCTTTGGCAATTCCTGGTGCCGGTGCTGATCGGCAACATCATCGGCGGCACGGCGCTGTTCGCGCGTGCTGTCCTACGCGCAGGTCAAGGAAGAGATCTAGCGCTGGCCTGCGCTACTGGTTCACGCAGGTGGTGATGTAGGACGAGCGGTCGCCGGCCTGCGCGCCATACATTCCGGCCTGATGCGTGCAGCGCGTGCGCGCGATCCTGCGAGGTCTCGCGGCCACCCACGCCGGCGCCCGGAACAACCGGCTGGATGTTCGGCAGCGAACGCCCCGTTTGCGGGACAACGATGGGCGGCGGCACGTCCGGAATGCGGCGGGTTTCGACCCGCGGCGGACGCGGCGCGACCGGCCGCTGGATGGTGCCGCGCGGCAATTTATATTTCGGCGCCAGCCACGGCTCCGATGTCGCGGAACGAGCGCCGGGCTCCGGCTTCATGATGTTGTAGATGTCGTCGGCCGCATGAACGGGCGCCGCCAGCGCGGCAAGCACAGCTATGGCGAGGCGTAGCCTCATTCCTCCGGCGCCTCCTCGATCGGATCGTAGCGCGAGGCATCGAGCCCGAGCAGATTAAACGATTGCTGCATGTGATCGGGTAACGGTGCCGTGACGTCGATCGCTTCCGCCGCGCGGATGCGGCACCGCAATGCGGCGCGCCAGCAGATGCAGCTTGTTCTGCATGCCGCCCGGCAATTGCCAGTTCTCCTTGTTGAAATATTTCGGATCGCCGACGATCGGATGGTGGATATGCGCCATATGGGCGCGCAGTTGATGGGTGCGGCCGGTCACCGGCTTGAGCGACAGCCAGGCGAGATTCTGGCCCGAGGTCTCGACCAGCGCGTAATAGGTGACGGCGTGGCTCGCGCCCTCCTCGCCATGGCTGGCGATACGCATGAACGAATCTTCCTCGCGCTCTTCCTTGGCGAGGAAGGTCGAGATGCGGCCCTGCTTCGGCTTGGGCACGCCGACCACCATGGCCCAATAGATCTTGCGCGCCGAGCGCGAGCGGAAGGTCTTGGCGAGCGCCGCGGCGGCGAAGCGCGACTTGGCGATCGAGCAGACAGCCGGCCGTGTCCTTGTCGAGACGATGGACCAGACGCGGCCGCTGCGCGTCCTTGCCCGGCGGCGTCAACGCGCCGAGCATGCCGTCGACATGGTGCTTGGTGCCGGAGCCGCCCTGCACGGCGAGGCCGGCCGGCTTGTTGAGCACCAGCACGTCGTCGTCCTCGTAGAGCATGATCGACTTCAGAAACGCGCGATCCTTCTGCGCCTGCGGGGCGTCTTCGCGCAGCTTGGGCGGCTCGAGCTTGAGCGGCGGAATGCGCAGATTGTCGCCGGTCTTGATGCGCGCCTTCGGCTCGCTGCGCTTGCCGTTCACCCGCACCTCGCCTTTGCGGATGATGCGCTGGATGTGACTGAACGACAGGCCGGGAAATTTCGCCTCGAAGAAACGGTCGAGCCGCATGTCGTTCTCGTCGGCGGAGACGGTGACGGTCTGGACCCTGGTCGCCTGGATCGGAAGTTCGGCCACCGGAGCAGCAGCGGGAAGGGCGCGCGGCTCAGCCTCTGACCCGTCATCCTGAGGTGGCCGCGCGTGAGCGCGGCCCATCGCCGGCCGGCCTTGGCCGCGCCGCGCGCTTCTTATTCGCGATCTCGGGTAAATCCGCGATCGGTGCGATGACGGCCCGTGCTTCGCCGTTCGGGGCCGTCGCCCTTCGAGGCTCGGCTGCGCCTCGCTCTCTCAGGGTGGCGGTGCTGGCGTTCGCGCTCGCGGCCAGGATGCCGTGGCCCCGCGGCCTGCTTACCGCCGCCGCGATGCCGCGGTCCCGCGGTTTGCTTGCCGCCGCCCGGCTGGCGCGGGCCGCGCTGTCGGCCGCGGCGGCTCATGCGGCACCTGCGGCGTGTTCGAGCACCTTGTCGAGCGCGGGATCGGACGGAAGCTTGATGCGGAAGACGTCGGTCAGCGCCTCACGAATCTCGGCGACGCTGCGCAGCGTCCGTTTCTCGGTCGCGCCATCGAGCCGGTGCGCGCTCAGCACATTGCCGGACATCGCGTGTCTGCAGCCTTCATCGACGCGCGCCAGGAACAGCTCCGCCTTGAAACGCGAGCGCGGATGCGCCGAGGTGAACCAGTTGCCCATTTCGAGCTCGGCGAAGTTCTGCTGTTCGAGTCCGAATTCGACCAGATCTTGCCATTCGTCGCGGATCTTCACCTGGATCATCATGCGCCCGTTGTGGTCGACGATGCGCGCCGGCTCATGCGGCGTGGCCTGCTCCTCGCGCGAGCGCAGCAACAAGGGCGCGGTGAGCGTATTGCCGCCAAAGCCGACATCGGCGATCCATTCCTCGCCGTCAACATCGATCAGCAGCAACAGATGCGTGCGCGGCAAAGGGCGTCCCGGCGCGACCTGCCAGCGCGGCCAGCCGGTCAGATGCCGGAACTTGAAGCCGAGCGCCTCCAGCACCGATGCGAACAGCAGGTTCTGCTCGTAGCAATAGCCGCCGCGGCCGCCGGTCACCATCTTGTTGTGCAGGGATGGCGCGTCGATCGGCACCGGATGGCCGAGCATCGGCGACAGATTCTCGAAGGCGATGGCCTGCGGCTGGCGGCGGTGCAGTTCGCGCAAGGTCGCCAGCGTCGGCTTGCGGTCGCCCGCGTAACCCACCCGCCTGAAGTAAGCGTCGAGGTCGATACTCACGAGCCGCGCTCCGGATTTCGTTCTTTGCGAAGCTTCGCCCAGTATTCGAGCCGCTTCTTGATCTCACGTTCGAAGCCGCGCTCGCGCGGATCGTAGAATTGCTGGCGGCCGAGCTTTTCCGGGAAGTAGTCCTGGCCGGAGAACCCCTCCTCCTCGATCGTGGTCGTAGGCGTAGCCGCGGCCGTAGGCCTCTTCCTTCATCAGCTTGGTCGGCGCGTTGAGGATGTGCTTGGGCGGCAGCAGCGAGCCGCCTTCCTTGGCCACGCGCTTGGCGGCGCCGTAGGCGGTATAGGCCGCGTTCGATTTCGGCGCGGTGGCGACATAGATCACCGCTTGCGCGATGGCCAACTCGCCCTCCGGCGAGCCAAGGAAGTCGTAAGCGTCCTTCGCCGCATTGGCGATCACCAGCGCCTGCGGATCGGCAAGGCCGATATCCTCGATCGCCATGCGCACGACGCGGCGCGCGATGTAGAGCGGCGGCTCGCCGGCATCGAGCATGCGGGCGAGATAATAGAGCGCGGCGTCGGGATCGGAGCCGCGCACCGACTTATGCAGCGCGGAGATGAGGTTGTAGTGGCCGTCCTGCGACTTGTCGTAGATCGGGGCGCGGCGCTGCACGATCTCCTGCAGCTGCGCGCTGTCGAAGGTCTCGCCCTTGCGGGCGGCGCGCCAGACTTCCTCCACCAGCGTCAACGAGGCGCGGCCGTCGCCATCCGCCATGCCGATCAAGGTCTCGCGGGCCTGCGGATCGAGCGGCAGCTTGCGGCCTTCGATCTCCTCGGCGCGCACCAGCAATTTGCCGATCGCCTCGGCATCGAGCGAGCGGAACACCAGCACCCGCGCCCGGGACAGCAAGGGTGCATTGAGCTCGAACGACGGGTTTTCGGTGGTGGCGCCGACCAAAATGATGGTGCCGTCTTCCATCACCGGCAGGAACGAGTCCTGCTGGGCGCGGTTGAAGCGGTGGATCTCGTCGACGAACAGCAGCGTGCCCTGCCCGGTCTCGCGGCGCCCTCGCGCCTCCTCGAATACTTTCTTCAGGTCGGCGACGCCGGTGAAGATCGCCGAGATCTGCTCGAAATGCAGGTCGGTGGCCTGCGCGAGCAGCCGCGCCACCGTGGTCTTTCCAGTGCCCGGCGGCCCCCAGAACACCAGCGAGCCGAGCGAGCGCGTCTCCAGCATGCGGGTGAGCACGCCGTCAGGCCCGAGCAGATGGTCCTGCCCCACCACCTCGTCGAGCTTGGTCGGTCGCAGCCGATCCGCCAGCGGGCGCGGCGCGTCGGCGTCGAGGCCGGCGGCTGCGAACAGCGAGGGCGCGCCACGCTTGGGTTTCGTTGCCATCAGCCGAACGTCGCGACGATGCGCTGGCCGCGCCTTTGCAGGATGACCCGCCAGCTGCGCGCGCCTTGCTGAGCGATGCGCTGGAGGTCGCGGGTCTTCTCGACCTTGACCCCATTGACCTCCTCGATGATGTCGCCGCGCTGGAAACCCAGATTGCTGGCATAGGAGCCGGCGTCGCTGTCGAGCACCACCACCCCCTCGCTCATGGTGCCGAGCTGCAACTCGTCGGCCAGCGCCGGCGAAAGATTGGCGACCTTGGCGCCGAAGAACGGCGAGCGCTCACGGATGGTGATCTCTTCGCGCGGGAATTCCGGCGCGGTCTGCAGGGCGATCGTCAGCGTCTGCTCGCGCCCATTGCGCAATACCGCCAGCTTGGCGCTGCCGCCGAGCGGACGGGTGGCGAAGCGGTAGTCGAAGGCATTGGGATCGTCGACCTGCTGGCTGTCGACCGACAGGATGATGTCTCCCGGTTTGATTCCGGCTTTCGCCGCCGGCCCGTCCGGCACGACATTGGCAACCAGCGCGCCGACCCGCCGCTTGAGCGACATGCTCTCGGCAATCTCGGAGGTCAAAGGCTGCAGCCGCGCGCCGAGCCACGGCCGCTTCACCGCGGTGCCGCCGCCGAGCGCCGAGGCGACGACGACCCGCACCATATTGGTGGGGATCGCGAAGCCGATGCCCTGCGAGCCGCCGGAGCGCGAATAAATGGCGGTGTTGATGCCGATCAGCTTGCCGTTGAGATCGACCAGCGCGCCGCCGGAATTGCCGGGATTGATGGCGGCGTCGGTCTGGATGAAGAACTGATAGTCGGTGATGCCGACCTGGGTGCGCGCCAGCGCCGAAACAATGCCGTGGGTGACGGTCTGCCCGACGCCGAACGGATTGCCGACCGCCAGAACCAGGTCGCCGACCGCAAGCGCGTCGGAATCGGCAAACTCCAGAAACGGGAATTTTTCGCTCGACTTGATGCGCAGGATGGCGAGATCGGTGCGCGGATCCTTGAGCACCAGCGTGGCCTCGTATTCGCGCTTGTCGGCGAGCGAGACCTTCACCTCATCGGCGCCTTCGATCACGTGGCCATTGGTGACGATCAGACCCGACGCATCGATGATCACGCCGGAGCCGAGCGAGCTTTGCGTGCGCGGCCGCTCGCCGGGGCCGCCGAAGAAGCGGCGGAACAGAGGGTCCTCGAACAGCGGATTGCGCGCCTGCACGGTCTTGGCGGCGTAGACATTGACCACCGCCGGCGCGACCCGCTGCACCACCGGCGCATAGGAAAGCCGCACCTCGGCGGGCGATGACGGCAGGCGCCGCTCCTGCGCCGCCAGCGGATTGGCGGCGCTGAGCGCGAGTGCAGACACCAGAGCAATTGTGGCGAGGCGGGACATTGAGTTCCGGAGCAATTCGGAGACGAGCGAAGTTCCACGGCAGATATAGGCGGGCTCGGCACGCAATTGAAGTGCGCCCGCAATCTGCTGGACATGGCGCGATTGCCCTCTATCCTTTGTACGGGGAGAGCGCGAGCTCGTGGGGGCCAACGTCAAGTTGACGGAGCCTCGCCATGCTGGCTGGCAAAGCCTCAGCGTCCCCATGCCGCGTCCTGCTGGTCAATCCGCAGTTTCTGGCGCCGTCGTTCTGGGATTTCCGCGAAGCCTGCCCGATCATGGGCGCGCGGTATCCGATGGCCCCCCTCGCCCTGATTACGGTCGCGGCCATGCTGCCGGCTTCGTGGCAGATCCGGCTGGTTGACCGCAACGTTGCGACCTTGAAGCCCGAGCATCTCGACTGGGCCGACCTCGTCCTCACCACCGGGATGCTGCCGCAGCAGACTCGATGCGCTCGAAATCATCCGGCTGGCACAGTGCCCACGGCAAGCCGATCGGGATCGGCGGGCCTGACGTCACATCGAGCCCGCATATCTACGCCGCGGCCGATTTCCGGGTGCTTGGCGAGGCCGAGCTCGTAATCGATGACTTCATCGCCGCCTGGGAGCGCGGCGAGCGGAGCGGCTTATTCGAGGCCGAAAAATTCACAGGCCGATGTGACGCGCACGCCGGCCCCGCGCTTCGATCTGCTGCAATTTAGCAATTATCTCTACGTCGGCGTGCAGTATTCCCGCGGTTGTCCGTTTACCTGCGAATTCTGCGACATCATCGAGCTGTACGGGCGGGTGCCGCGCTTCAAAACCAATGCGCAGATGCTCGCCGAAATCCAGGCGCTATACGATCTCGGTCACCGCGGCCATGTCGACTTTGTCGACGACAATTTCATCGGCAACAAGAAGGCGATCAAGCAGTTCCTGCCTCACCTCGCCGCCTGGCAGCGCGAGCACAATTTCCCGTTCGAGTTTTCGACCGAAGCCTCCGTCAATCTGGCCGACGATCCCGAGCTGTTGCAGATGATGCGTGACGCGAACTTCATCGCGGTGTTCGTCGGCATTGAGAGCCCGGATTCCGACACGCTCATCTCGATGAAGAAAAAGCAGAATACGCGGCGCAGCCTGGTGGAGAGCGTGCACAAGATTTACGGCGCCGGTATTTTCGTCACCGCCGGCTTTATTCTCGGCTTTGACAGCGAACGCGGCTCGATCGCCAAGCCGATGATCGAGGCGATCGAGGCGATGTCGATCCCGGTCTGCATGATCGGGCTGCTTTATGCCCTGCCGAATACGCAGCTCACCCGCCGCCTGACGCGCGAAGGACGGCTGCACAGCAAGCATGACCAATTCCGCATCGTCGATGACATCGGCGATCAATGCGCGCTCGGGCTCAATTACGAAACAGCGCGCAGCCGCCGCGACATTTTGGCCGATTACGCGCAGGTGCTCGAGCAGGTCTATGCGCCGGCCGCCTATTTCGAGCGCGTGCGCAGGGTCGGGCAAAAGCTGAAGCTGCCGCCCGCCGGCGATGCCGGCTCGTTCTCGTTCATGCACCTCTTCGGCCTGGTGCGGCTGACCGCCTATTTGTGCCGCAACGAGCCGCGCTTGCTGGGCAAGTTCTGGCGCACCGGGCGCGACTGCTGGCGCGACAATCCCAATGCACTCGGCAGCGTGGTGACGCTGATGGTGCTCTACCTGCACCTCGGCCGTTTCGCCGCGTCGGTGGTCAAATCGGTGCGGCAGCAGATCGCCGCGATTGACCGCGGCGATTGGCAGTCACCGCCTCTGGTGCCGGCCTCGTCGATTGACGCAACGGTTCCGCAGCCGATGCAGGCCGCCGAGTAGCCGCTACTCTTCCTTACTCTTGCGCCGGCACCGTGCGCAGATAGGCGACGATGGCGTCGAGATCGTCGGCGGTCATCTTCGCATAATACGGATAGCCCATTGGCGGCAGCAGGCGGCTGCCATCCTTGCGGATGCCTTGCGTGACGGCGCGCTTGATCTCGTCATCGGTCCAGTCGCCGATGCCTTTGGCCTTGCTCGATGTGATGTTGCGCGATGTCGACTTGCCCCATGGGCCGTGGAAGTCGAAGCCGCCGGCGCCGAGCTTGTCGAAGTCGCGGCCGCGCGGCCCCATCGGCGTGTGGCACTCCATGCAATGCGCGACGGTGACGAGGTAGAAGCCCTTCTTCACTTTGTCGGTGAGCATCGCTTCGGTGTAGGGCTTCTCGCCGCCCGGCGGAATCGGATGGCCTTGCGGCATCTTGTAGATCGGATCGGGCACCTTGTTGCTGACCGGCTTCACCGTGCGCAGATATGCGACCACGGCATTGAGATCGCGCTCAGTCATGATCTCGTAGAAGCCCGACGGCATCACCATCGCCACCGGGACACCATTCGGCTTGGTGCCTTTGCGCAGCACCGTCTTGATCTGCTCGTCGGTCCAGTTGCCGATCCCGGTCTCTTTGTCCTGGGTGATGTTCGAGGCCGTCACCTTGAAGGGCGGCTCGTCGAAATGCAGAAATCCGGACAAGGCCTTGTCGGCGACGTCACCGCCCGGACCTTTCGGCGTGTGGCAGTTCGCGCAGGTCAGCACCGTGTTGACGAGATAATTGCCGCGCTCGACCAGGCCTGACTGCGCCGCAGCATTGCCGGACAGCGACAGGAGCGCCGCCAGCGCGAAGATTCCAACTCGCATCGATTCCCCCCTGCAATAGCCTCGCCGTGAAAAATAAGCGCTTTGCTCCCCCCTTGTCACGCCAAGCGGTTCAATCTCCACGAACTTCCGAGCCTCGGATGGGCCATAGTGGCGGGTTAGGTATCAATCTGGCATAAATTCTACGACCGGCTATCCGGCATCAGGCCCAAGCACCGCTGTTCAAAAAGGTGCAGGGCGAGGAAACGAGACCAGGGAGGTAGAGCGATGAGACTGCCTATCAATTCAATCGGCGCTGCCATCGGCGCAGTATTGGCCTTGCCAGGACTGGCTGCCGCGCAGACGCAGATCACCGTGGGGCTGCCCACCAGCCCGCCCAACGTCGTGCATATGCCGGTGATTATCGCGCAAGAGCTCGGGCTCTATAAAAAGCACGGCCTCGACGTGAAGACCGTGTCGCTGCCCGGGCGGCGTTCACGTGTTCCGCGCCGTGCTGTCCGGCAATGCCGATGTCGGCCTCTCGCCCGGCAGCGTGACGCTGGTTGCGCGCTCCAAGGGCTCGCCGGCGAAAATGCTGTCGGCGAACCTGCACAAGTTCGAAGCATCGATGGTGGTGCGCGACAACGTCAAGAACATGGCCGACCTCAAGGGCAAGCGGATCGGCATCCAGGAGCCCGGCGGCTTTGCCGACACGATCAGCCGGGGCGTGCTGCGCGCCGCCAAGCTCGATCCGAAAGACGTCAACTTCGTCTCGATCGCCACTGAAGACGTGCCGGCCCTGGTCGCCAACCAGGTCGACACCGCGATCCTGCACGTCGAGCAGGAAATGCTGGCGAAGGAGAAGGTCCCCTCCCTGCACGCCATCGCGCGCATGTGGGAGATCCAGCCGCTGAACCTCTATACCGTCGCGGTCGCGACCGAGAAGTCGATCAAGGAGAAGCCGCAGGCGATGCAGGCCTTCGTCACGGCGACGATCGAAGCGACCCGCGTCCTCTATTCCGACAAGAAGAAGGTGATGCCGATCCTCGTCAAGCACACCGGCTATCCGGAAAAGATCATCTCCGAGACCTACGACTTCATGGTCAAGGAATGCATCTGGGACGCCAATACCGGGCTGAGCCCCGAGCGCGTGAAGTTCACCGCCGACCTGATGACCCGCGTCGGCAATATCGAGCAGGGCAAGACGCCGACCTATGAGGACGTCACCGAGCTGTCTTTCGCCAAGAAGGCGATTGCCGACCTCGGCGAATGGAAAGGGCCGGTCTGCCCGTCGGCCGCATTCTGATCGGCGAAGGCCGCCACTGAGGAGAACAACATGAGCGCGATCCATGAAGCTCAGGTGGCGGCCGCAACGCCAGTCGCAACAAAGAAAGACGCGCCGGTCCCGTTCTGGGAGCGGCGCGCCTTCTATCGCTACGGCGCGCTCGCGCTGATCCTGCTGGTGTGGGAACTGGTCGGGCCGACGATCGACCCGATCTTCTTCACCTATCCCTCGAAGATCGCGCAGGCCTTCGTCACGCTCATGCTGAACGGCGAGCTGCCGTACTACCTGCTGCAAAGCCTCGAAGTGCTGGTCTACGGGCTCGGCTTCGCCATCCTGATCGGCATTCCGCTCGCGGTCGCGATGGCGCGGCTGCCCAAGCTCGATTGGGCGCTCGACCTGCCGCTGACCGCCTTCTACGCGACGCCGATGGTCGCGCTGGTCCCCATTCTCGTGCTGTGGTTCGGCATCTACCTGCAGGCGAAGATAATCGTGGTTTTCCTGTTCGCCGTGTTCCCGATCATCATCAACACCTATCAAGGCGTGCGGGAATGCGACAAGAACCTGCTCGAAGTGGCGAAGTCGTTCCGCGCCAGCGAGAGAGGCATGTGGCAGGACGTGCTGCTGCCCTTCGCCCTGCCCTATATCGCCGCCGGCATCCGGCTCGCGATCGGCCGCGGCCTGGTCGGCATGGTGATCGCCGAGTTCTACACCACGATCTCCGGCCTCGGCTTCATGGTGACGAAATACGCCAACGTGTTCGAGATGGACAAGACGTTCGTCCCGGTCATCACGCTGATGATCCTCGGCGTCTCGCTCACCGCGCTGTTGAAATCGGTCGAGCGGCGCATCGCGCCGTGGCGGCGCGTCGAGGTCTAGCGGGCGCCGGCGGCTTCCAGGATTTTTGCGATTTCGGTGAGATTGCGGGCGCGCGCGTGGGCGAGCGGCGTGACGCCGCCGCGGTCGGCAATGTTCGGATTGGCGCCGGCCTTCACCAGCATCTGCACGATCCGCGCATAGGTCGGCCCGCCGTCGCCGAGGATCACCGCCTCAAGCAGCGCGGTCCAGCCGAGCTTGTTGACGTGATCCTTGTCGATCCTGGTGCGCAGCAGGATCGCCACCGTCTCCGGATGGCCGTGATGCGCGGCCGGGATCAGCGCAGTGCCGCCATAGCGATTGGTGCTCTTGAGGTCGGCCCCGGCCTCGAGCGTCATCCGCAGGATTTCGTTGCGGCCCTCCGCCCCCGCGTAGAGATAGGGGCTGTCCTCGATGTGATCCTTGGCATTGACGTCGGCGCCGGCGGCGATCAGCACCCGCGCCATCTCGACATTGTCGGCATGGGTGGCGATCAACAATGGGGTACGGCCGCGATTGTCGCGCACGTTGATCGAGGCGCCGTTCTTGAGGGCCGCTCGCACGCCATCGATGTTGCCGTTGATGGCCGCCACGACCAGCTGGCGCTCGGCGGCCTCGTCCGGCATCGCGCTGCCTACGCTCCAGAAAAGCAAAAAGGCGGCGCATAACGCCGCCTTTTTCGAAACTCATCAGCCATGGCGGACATTACGCCGGGGCGGTCTCTTGCTCGGCCGGCACGACCTTCGCCTCGACCGGGCCGGAATCCTTGCCCTTGGCGCTCTCGTCACGGTCGACGAACTCGATCACCGCCATCGCGGCGCTGTCGCCGTAGCGAAAGCCGGCCTTCATGATGCGGGTATAGCCGCCATTGCGGTCCTTGTAGCGCGGACCGAGCACCTCGAAGAGCTTCTTGGCCTGGGTGAGGTCTCGCATTTCCGCGATTATCTGACGGCGGGCGGAAAGCCCGCCCTTCTTGGCCAGCGACACCAGCTTCTCGACCACCGGACGCAGGTCCTTGGCCTTCGGCAGCGTGGTGGTGATCTGCTCGTGCTTGATCAGCGCGGCGCACATATTGGCGAACATCGCCTTGCGATGCTCGGCGGTGCGGTTGAACTTGCGATGAACCTTGCCGTGACGCATTTGAAATCTTCCTTCTCTTCTTCTTTGTCGCGACGGTTCGTCGCTGCAGGTGGGCTTCCTGCGTTCGCCCAGAAAAGTCATGGCCGGCTCATGCCGGCCACGACGTTGACCAAAGCCTAGTAGTGATCCTCGAAGCGCTTGGCGAGCTCTTCGATGTTCTCCGGCGGCCAGCCCGGCACTTCCATGCCGAGATGCAGGCCCATCTGTGCCAGCACTTCCTTGATCTCGTTGAGCGACTTGCGGCCGAAGTTCGGGGTGCGGAGCATTTCCGCCTCCGTCTTCTGCACCAGGTCGCCGATATAGACGATGTTGTCGTTCTTCAGGCAGTTCGCCGAACGCACCGACAGCTCGAGCTCGTCCACCTTCTTGAGGAAGGCCGGGTTGAACGCGAGATCCGGGATCGTCTCGGCGGTGACTTCCTTGCGCGGCTCGTCGAAGTTGACGAACACGTTGAGCTGATCCTGAAGGATGCGCGCCGCGTAGGCGAGCGCGTCCTCCGGCGACACCGCGCCGTTGGTCTCGATCGTCATGGTCAGCTTGTCGTAGTCGAGGATCTGGCCCTCGCGGGTGTTCTCGACCCGGTAGCTGACCTTGCGCACCGGCGAATAGAGCGAGTCGACCGGGATGAGCCCGATCGGGGCGTCTTCCGGACGATTGCGCTCGGCCGGCACATAGCCCTTGCCGGTGTTGACGGTGAACTCCATGCGGATCTCGGAGCCCTCGTCGAGGGTGCAGAGGATGAGATCGGGATTGAGCACCACCACGTCACCGACGGTCTGAATGTCGCCGGCGGTCACGGTGCCCGGGCCCTGCTTCTTCACCACCATGCGCTTGGGGCCTTCGCCCTGCATCTTGATGGCGATGTCCTTGATGTTGAGGACGATGTCGGTCACGTCCTCGCGCACGCCCGGAATCGAGGAGAACTCGTGCAGCACGCCGTCGATATGCACCGACTGCACCGCCGAGCCTTGCAGCGAGGAGAGCAAAATCCGGCGCAAAGCATTGCCGAGCGTGACGCCGAAGCCGCGCTCGAGCGGCTCCGCCACCACGGTGGCCGCACGCGCTGCATCGTTGCCGGTCGCGACCTGCAGCTTGTTCGGCCTGATCAGTTCCTGCCAATTCTTTTGGATTGTCACCTGGTCACCCATGTCGTCGCGCGGTCCTGCTCCGCGCCATCCCACCCGCCGTAGTGGGTCCTGTTCGGCGGCGGCGGACGCGAGGCCCGCCTCGAAAAAAATCAAACGCGCCGGCGCTTACGCGGACGGCAGCCGTTATGCGGAATTGTGGTCACGTCACGGATCGATGTGATCGTGAAGCCGGTCGACTGCAGCGCGCGCAGTGCCGATTCACGTCCCGATCCCGGCCCGGACACTTCGACTTCAAGCGTCCGCATGCCGTGTTCTTGCGCCTTCTTGGCCGCATCCTCCGCCGCGACTTGCGCGGCATAGGGCGTCGACTTACGCGAGCCCTTAAAGCCCATGGTCCCCGCCGACGACCAGGCAATCGTGTTGCCCTGCGCGTCGGAGATGGTGATCATGGTATTGTTGAACGAGGCGTTCACGTGCGCGACGCCCGACGCGATGTTCTTTTTTTCGCGCCGGCGGACGCGGGTGGCTTCCTTGCCCATTCGTAGTCCCTTTCGCGCGCGGCGCGATGCGCCTGCGCTCTCTCTAAAGTTAGCTCTGTTAAACGGTCGTCTTCTTCTTGCCGGCGATCGTCTTGGCCGGACCCTTGCGGGTGCGCGCATTGGTGTGCGTGCGCTGGCCGCGGACCGGCAGGCCTTTGCGGTGACGAAGGCCGCGATAGCAGCCGAGGTCCATCAGACGCTTGATGTTCATCGCAACGTCGCGGCGCAGATCACCTTCCACCACGAAGTCGCGGTCGATGATCTCGCGGATCTGCAGAACTTCAGCGTCGGTCAATTGCGAGACGCGACGCTCCTGCGGAATCTTGGTCTTCTCCATGATGTCGGCCGCGTTCTTCGCGCCGATGCCATGGATGTATTGGAGAGCAACCACCACGCGCTTGTTGGTGGGAATGTTGACGCCGGCGATGCGAGCCACGTGAAATCTCTCCTGTTACCCCGGCTGCCGTTGGTCGGCGCCGAATTGTGCTGCCCAGTTAAGGGGATTGCGCAAAGCGTAGCGCGACACCGTCCCCTCCCTGTGCGGGGCGCGGCATCGTTGCGGACGCTTGAATGCGTGACTTATTAGGGGATTTAGCGCCGTTTCGTCAACCTCTACCTAGGTTTTCGGGCGCATTTCGGCCATGCGGAGGGCCGTTCCGGCGCTGTCAGGACCCAGGGTTTCAAGCATGGCCGGAACCCCCGTCCAGAAGGCCATTAATCGCGCTGGTAACCGCGTCAATCGGCGCCATGCCGTCCACCGACTTCAGGGTCCCCTTGCCCCGGTAATAGTCGGCCAGCGGAGCGGTCTGGGCCCGGTAGGCGTCGAGCCGCTTCTTCATCGTCTCGGCATTGTCGTCGGCGCGGGGCTGCTCGCCGCGCGCCTGCATCTGGGCGACCCGGGTCTTGATGCGGTCGACCAGGATGCCCTCGTCAACCTTGAGCTCGATCACGCCGTCGAGCTTGAGGCCGCGCTCGGCCAAGAGCCTATCCAGCGCCTCGGCCTGCGGAACCGTGCGCGGAAACCCATCCAGCACGAAGCCCTTTTTGGCGTCCGGTTGCTCGATACGCTCGGCAATGATGCCGACTACGATGTCGTCCGGCACCAGGTCACCGCGATCCATCAGCGTCTTGGCCTTCAGCCCGATCGGAGTTTTCGCGGCAACGGCGGCGCGCAGCATGTCGCCGGTCGAAAGCTGCACAATGCCGTGCTTCTGGACGAGACGCTGCGCCTGAGTGCCCTTCCCCGCCCCCGGGGGCCCCAGAAGGATCAGCCTCATCGATTACGGCCTCGCAATTTCGACCGCTTGATCAGGCCTTCATACTGGTGCGCGAGCAGGTAGCCCTGGATCTGCGCCACCGTGTCCATCGTCACCGAGACGACGATCAAGAGCGAGGTGCCGCCGAAGTAGAACGGCACCGCCGCATAAGAGATCAGGATTTCCGGAATAAGGCAGACGATCGACAGATAGATCGCGCCGATCACCGTAATTCTGGAGAGCACATAGTCGATGTATTCGGCCGTTCTCTCGCCAGGACGAATGCCTGGAATGAACCCGCCGTGCTTCTTGAGGTTGTCCGCCGTCTCGGTCGGATTGAACACGATCGCCGTATAGAAGAAGGCGAAGAACACGATCATGCTGACGTAGAGGATCAGAAACAGCGGCCGGCCGTGGCCGAGCATCGTCGTGATGGTGCTGAGCCATTCCGGCCCCTGCCCCGAATTGAAGTTGGCGACGGTGGTCGGCAGCAGCAGCAGCGACGAGGCGAAGATCGGCGGGATGACGCCCGAGGTGTTGAGCTTGAGCGGCAGATGCGAGGTCTGGCCCTCGAACATCTGATTGCCGATCTGGCGCTTGGGATACTGGATCAACAGACGGCGTTGCGCGCGCTCCATGAAGACGATGAAGCCGATCACCGCGACCGACATGATGAGAATGACGAGGATCAGGCCGGTCGACAGCGCGCCCTGACGGCCGAGCTCGAGGGTACCGGCGATCGCCGACGGCAATTCGGCGACGATGCCCGCCATGATGATCAGCGAAATACCGTTGCCGATGCCGCGCGAGGTGATCTGCTCGCCGAGCCACATCAGGAACATGGTGCCGCCGACCAGCGTGATCGTGGTCGAGATACGGAAGAACCAGCCGGGATCCGCGACGGTGTTGCCCGCGCCTTCAAGGCCGATCGAGATGCCGTAAGCCTGGAACGCAGCCAGCAGCACGGTGAGATACCGCGTGTACTGGTTCATGATCTTGCGGCCCGCTTCGCCTTCTTTCTTCAAGGCTTCGAGGGTCGGCGAGACGGTCGTCATCAGCTGAATGATGATCGAGGCCGAGATGTACGGCATGATGTTGAGGGCGAAGATCGCCATCCGGTTGATGCCGCCACCGGAGAACATGTTGAACATGCCCAGGATGCCGCCGGCCTGGGTATTGAAGATCTGCTGCCACGCCTGCGGATCGATGCCGGGCAGCGGAATGTAGGTGCCCAGCCGATAGACCAGCAGCGCGCCGATCGTGAACCAGATGCGCTTCTTGAGCTCTTCGGCCTTGGCGAGGGCGCCGAAATTGAGATTGGCCGCCAGTTGTTCTGCCGCCGAGACCATGCTCGCTCCGCTTCCCGCCCCCGCATCGACCCGCTAGCGCGGACCGTCAGTCTAGATATGCCGCGCCGTGCTCAGGGGTAGCGCGGCAAATTGAACCGCCCGCCGGTGTGGACGGGCAGCAACAGTGTCTATTGCGCCGGCGCCTTGGCCTTCTTCTGCCGGTGCTTGGCGCGATGTGCCGCCGCCTCTTCGTCGGTCGGCGCCAGGATTTTCACGGTGCCGCCGGCCTTTTCGACCGCCTCGATGGCGGACTTGGAGGCACGCCACACCGAAAAATCGACCTTGGCCTTGAGCTCGCCATTGCCAAGCAGCTTCACGCCGCCTTTGGCCTTGCTGAGCAGCCCGGCCTTGATCATGCCCGCAACGTCGAGCGGCCCCTCGATCTTGAGGGTGCCGGCGTCGATCGCTTCCTGCACGTCGCCGAGATTGATCTCGTTGAGCTTGATCGCGAACGGCGTGTTGCGGAAGCCGCGCTTGGGCAGGCGCCGATGCAGCGGCATCTGGCCGCCTTCGAAGCCCTTGTTGCGATAGCCGGTGCGCGCGGTCTGGCCCTTGCCGCCGCGGCCGCCGGTCTTGCCCTTGCCCGAGCCGATGCCGCGGCCGAGGCGCGTGCGCTTGTGGCGTGAGCCCGGATTGTCGGCGATCTCGTGGAGTTTCATTGCAGTCGATCCTTACTTTTCGACGACCTGCACCAGGTGCTGCACCTTGCGCAGCATGCCGCGGGTCGACGGCGTGTCAGGAAGGTCCTTGACGCGGCCGATCTTGTTGAGGCCGAGACCCACCAGGGTCTCGCGCTGGTCGTGGTGGCGGCGCTGCGGGCTGCCGACCTGCTTCACCTTGATGGTCTTATTGTTTTCTTTGCCTGCCATCGCTCTTACTCCGCGACCTGCTCAGCCTCGCCGCCTTCGCGGCGGCGCGACTGCAAGGCCGAGACCTTGATGTTGCGGCGAGCCGCAACGGTACGCGGCGAATCCTGCCGCTTGAGCGCGTCGAACGTCGCACGCACCACGTTGTATGGATTGGACGAGCCGAGCGACTTCGCAACGACGTCCTGGAGGCCGAGCGACTCGAACACGGCGCGCATCGGGCCGCCGGCGATCACGCCGGTGCCGGCCGACGCGGCGCGCAGGAACACCTTGCCGGCGCCGTGACGGCCATAGACGTCATGATGCAGCGTGCGGCCTTCGCGCAGCGGCACGCGGGTGAGCGAGCGCTTGGCCGCCTCGGTCGCCTTGCGGATCGCTTCCGGCACTTCGCGCGCCTTGCCATGGCCGAACCCGGCCCGGCCTTTCTGGTCGCCGACGATGACGAGCGCGGCGAAGGCGAAGCGGCGTCCGCCCTTCACCACCTTGGCGACGCGGTTGATGTGCACGAGCTTGTCGATGAACTCGCTCGGCTCGCGCTGGTCGCGCCGGCCGCCGCGGTCACCCCGATCCCGTCGTTCACGTTCTGCCATCTGACTCTTTCCTTTTGCGCATCATCCTGGATGATGCGCGGTCCTTAGAAGTTCAGACCGCCCTCACGGGCGGCATCGGCCAGCGCCTTGACGCGGCCGTGATAGAGATAGCCGCCGCGGTCGAACACGACGTCCTTGATGCCTTTTTCCTTGGCGCGCTCGGCGATCAGCTTGCCGACCGCCTTGGCGGCGTCGATGTTGGCGCCGGTCTTGCGGCCTTCGCGCAACGGCTTTTCGACCGACGAGGCGGAGGCGATCGTCACGCCCTTCACGTCATCGATCAGTTGCGCATAGATCTGCTTCGACGAGCGGAACACCGAAAGGCGCGTGCGGCCATTGGCGGCCGCCTTCACCTTGCGGCGGATCGCTGCGGTGCGCCGTGCAGTTCGGTCTGTGAGTCTCGACATGGCGCGCTCCGTTACTTCTTCTTGCCTTCCTTGCGGAAGATGAATTCACCGGCGTACTTCACGCCCTTGCCCTTGTAGGGCTCGGGCGGGCGGTAACCGCGGATTTCGGCCGCAACCTGGCCGACTTTCTGCTTGTCCATGCCGGTGATCTTGATTTCGGTCGGCTTCGGCGTCGCAATCGTGATGCCTTCCGGGATCGGATAGTTCACGTCGTGCGAGAAGCCGAGCTGAAGGTTCAGCGTCTTGCCCTGCGCGGCGGCGCGATAGCCGACGCCGGTGATTTCGAGGTTCTCCTCGAAGCCCTTGGTCACGCCGGTCATCAGATTGTTGACCAAAGTGCGCGAGGTGCCCCACATCGAGCGCGCGCGCTTGGTCTCGTTCTTCGGGTCGAGCGTGATGCCGGTCTTGGCGTCGAATTTCACGACCACCTCGTCCGGCACGACAAGCTGCATGGCGCCCTTGGCGCCCTTCACCTTGACGGTCTGGCCCTCGACAGAGGCGGTGACGCCCTGCGGGACTGCGACCGGCTTTTTGCCTACGCGTGACATCAGAACACCGTGCAGATGATTTCGCCGCCGACATTGGCGTCGCGGGCGTCGTGGTCCGCCATGACGCCCTTCGGCGTCGAGAGGATCGAGATGCCGAGCCCGTTATTGATGCGCGGCAGCGCCTTGACCGAAGCGTAAACCCGGCGGCCCGGCTTCGACACGCGCTCGATCTCGCGGATCACCGGCGTGCCGTCGAAATATTTAAGCTCGACTTCGAGCTCGTTGCGGCCGCTCTCGTGCGAGACGCTGGCAAAGCCGCGGATGTAGCCCTCGGACTTGAGCACTTCGAGCACGCGCTCGCGCATCTTCGAGCCCGGTATCGAGACCTTGGGCTTGCTGCGCATCTGCGCGTTGCGGATGCGGGCGATCATATCGCCGATTGGATCATTCATAACTGTCGCCCTCCCTTACCAGCTCGACTTCACAAGGCCCGGAATCAGGCCTTTGTTGCCGAGCTCGCGCAGAGCGATACGGCTCATCTTCACCTTGCCGTAATAGGCGCGCGGACGGCCGGTGAGCTCGCAGCGATTGCGGATGCGGGTCTTCGAGGAATTGCGCGGCAGCGTCGCGAGCTTGAGGGTCGCGGCAAAGCGCTCCTCGACCGGCAGTTTCTTGTCCTGCACGATCGCCTTGAGCTTGGCGCGGCGGCTCGCGTACTGCTTCGTCATCCTGACGCCGCCTGTTGTTCTTCTCGATCGAACTCTTCTTAGCCATCTACTGCTCCTAAGGTCCCGCGTTTGACCGGACGGTACGTCCGCTCACTGCCGGAACGGGAAGTTGAATTCTTTCAGAAGCGCGCGCGCCTCATCATCGCTGCGCGCGGTGGTGCAAACCGTGACGTCCATTCCCCAGACATCGGTGACCTTGTCGAAGTCGATCTCCGGGAAAATGATGTGTTCCTTGATGCCGAGCGAGTAGTTGCCGCGGCCGTCGAAGCTCTTCGGGTTGAGGCCGCGGAAGTCGCGCACCCGGGGGAGCGCGATCGTCACCAGCCGGTCGAGGAAGTCGTACATCCGCGCCTTGCGCAGCGTGACCTTGCAGCCGATCGCCTGGCCGTCGCGCAGCTTGTAGGTCGCGATCGACTTGCGCGACTTGGTGATCACCGCTTTCTGGCCGGCGATCATGGTGAGGTCCGCGGCGGCATTGTCGACCTTCTTGCGGTCCGCAACGCCCTCGCCGATGCCCATGTTGAGCACGATCTTGGTGATCTTCGGCACCTGGAACGGGTTGGTGTAACCGCGATCCTTGGTGAGCTTCGGCCGGATCTCGCTCTCGTACACGGTCTTGAGGCGCGCGACATAGTCCGACTTCTGGCGCGGCTTCTTCTCGCCCTTTTCGGCGCTTTTGGCCTTGGCCGCCTGGGCCTTCGCCTGCGTGGCCTTCTTCTCGGCCTTCTCGGCGGCCTTGGCTTTCGAGGTTTGGTCTGTTTCAGCCATCGATCTCAACTCCCGAGCGCTTGGCGACGCGCACTTTGCGGCGCGCATCGCCCTCACCCACAAACTTGAAGCTCACGCGGCTCGCCTTGCCGTCCTTGGGATCGGCGATCGCGAGGTTGGACAGGTGGACGCTGCCCTCCTTGGAAATGATGCCGCCTTCCTGCTGCGGCGTCTGGCGCTGATGGCGCTTGACCATATGGACGCCGCGCACCAGCGCGCGGCCTTCCGACGGACGCACCTCGATGACTTCGCCGGTGCGGCCCTTGTCGCGGCCGGCGATCACAACGACCTTGTCGCCCTTGCGGATTTTCGCAGCCATCACAGCACCTCCGGGGCGAGCGAGATGATCTTCATGTGGTTCTTGGCGCGCAGCTCGCGCGGCACCGGCCCGAAGATACGGGTGCCGACCGGCTCCAGCTGCGGCGTGATCAGGACGGCGGCGTTGCGGTCGAAGCGGATCACCGAGCCGTCCGGACGCTTGATGTCCTTGGAGATGCGCACCACCACGGCGCGCATCACGTCGCCCTTTTTCACGCGGCCGCGCGGGATCGCCTCCTTGACCGAGACGACGATGATGTCGCCGATCGTGGCGTATTTGCGCTTCGAGCCGCCGAGCACCTTGATGCACATGACACGGCGCGCGCCGGAATTGTCGGCGACGTCCAGGTTGGTTTGCATCTGAATCATGTGCGTTCTCGTCTATTCGTTGTCGCGACGGCTTACTTCGCCGCCTTGTGTTCGCCTTTGATGACTTCCCAGCACTTGAGCTTGGAAATCGGACGGCGCTCTTCAATCCAGACCGTGTCGCCGACCTTGAACTCGTTCTTCTCGTCGTGCGCGTGATACTTCTTCGAGCGACGAATGGTCTTGTGCATCACCGGATGGGTGAAGCGGCGGTCGACGCGCACGACGACCGTCTTTGCTTGCTTGTCGCTCACCACGACGCCTTGGAGCGTACGCTTCGGCATTCTCGATCCTCTTTACTTTTCGGCCGCAGCCTTGGCTTTCGCCTTCGGCTTGGCAGGAGATTTCGTTTTCGCTTTCGGCTTTCGGCGCAGCCGCGGCCTTCGGGCTCGGCGCCGGCGCGCTTCATCGCTGCGACCGTCTTCAGGCGCGCAATGTCGCGGCGCACCAGGCGCACCCGCGAGGTGTTCTCGAGCTGCCCCGTCGCCTTCTGGAAGCGCAGGTTGAAGCGCTCCTTCTTCAGCTTGAGGACTTCGTCGTCCATCTGATCGAGCGACATCGCCCGGATATCTTCAATTTTCATGACCGTTACTCAGCGATACGTTCGATGAACCGGGTTTTCACCGGGAGCTTCGCGGCGGCGAGGCTGAGCGCCTCGCGCGCGACGTCCAGCGGAATGCCGTCGACCTCGAACAGGATGCGGCCGGGCTTCACGCGCACCACCCACAATTCCGGCGTGCCCTTGCCTTTGCCCATGCGCACTTCGATCGGCTTCTTCGAGACCGGAACGTCCGGGAAGATGCGGATCCAGACGCGGCCGGCGCGCTTCATGAAGCGGGTCAGCGCGCGGCGGGCGGCTTCGATCTGACGCGCATTGACGCGCTCAGGCTCGATCGCCTTGAGGCCATACTGGCCGAAAGCGAGCGTGACGCCCGAGGTCGCAATGCCATGGATGCGGCCCTTGAACTGCTTGCGGAATTTGGTGCGCTTCGGTTGCAGCATAATATTCGTCCTTAGGCGGTCGCCGGTTCACGACGCGGGCGGCCTTGATCGCCTTCCGCCATCTTCTTGTCCTGCGCCATCGGATCGTGCTCGAGGATCTCGCCCTTGAAGATCCACACCTTCACGCCGCAGGTGCCGTAGGTGGTGAATGCGGTAGAGACGCCGTAGTCGACGTCGGCGCGCAGGGTGTGCAGCGGCACGCGCCCCTCGCGGTACCACTCCATGCGGGCGATTTCGGCGCCGCCGAGACGGCCCGAGCAATTGATGCGGATGCCTTCGGCGCCAAGCCGCATCGCCGATTGCACGGCGCGCTTCATGGCGCGGCGGAACGCGACGCGGCGCTCGAGCTGCTGCGAAATCGATTCAGCGACCAGCTGGGCGTCGAGCTCGGGCTTGCGGATCTCGACGATGTTGATGACGACGTCGCTCTTGGTGAGCTCGGCGACGCGCTTGCGCAGCTTCTCGATGTCGGCGCCCTTCTTGCCGATCACCACGCCCGGACGGGCCGAGTGGATGGTGACGCGGCACTTCTTGTGCGGGCGCTCGATGATGATCTTCGACACGGCGGCCTGCTTGAGCTGCTTCATCAGCTCTTTGCGGATCTCGATGTCCTCGTGCAGCAACTGCCCGTACTCGCCCTTGCTGGAGTACCAGCGCGAGTCCCAGGTGCGGTTGATGCCGAGACGCAGCCCGATCGGATTGATTTTTTGACCCATCGACTACTCCTGCCTCAGGCTTTCGCCGCGGCTTTTTCCTCGACCTCACGCACCACGATGGTGAGGTTCGAGAACGGTTTGAAAATACGGCCGACGCGGCCACGGCCGCGGGCCGAAAACGCTTGATCACCAGCGCCTTGCCGACGCTCGCCTCGGCGACGACGAGATCATCGACGTCGAGGTCATGATTGTTCTCGGCATTGGCGATCGCCGATTCCAGGCACTTGCGCACTTCCGTGGAGATGCGCTTGCGCGAAAATTCGAGGTCGGCGAGCGCGCTCGCCACCTTCTTGCCGCGGATCATCTGCGCGACGAGGTTGAGCTTCTGCGGCGACACCCGGATCATGCGGGCGACCGCTTTGGCCTCGTTCTCTTTCAGGTCGCGCTCGCGTGCGGTCTTGCCCATGATACGTCTCTCTTAGTTTCGGTGCCGCAGCCGGCGCAGCCGCCGCCCGCGGCAGGCGCGCTGGTGCGCTTGGCCTTGCGGTCGGATGAATGGCCGTAGAACATCCGGGTCGGCGCGAACTCGCCGAACTTGTGGCCGACCATCTCTTCGGTGACCATCACCGGGATGTGCTTCTGCCCGTTGTAAACGCCGAAGTTCAGGCCGACGAATTGCGGCAAGATCGTCGAGCGGCGGCTCCAGATCTTGATCATCTCGTGACGGCCGGAATTGCGCGAGGCTTCCGCCTTCTTGAGCACATAGCCGTCGACAAACGGGCCTTTCCAAACTGAACGGGTCATCTATCTCGTCCTACTGCTGCTTCTTTTTGCGGTCGTGGCGGCTCGCCACGATGAACCGCTTGGTGCGTTTGTTCTTGCGGGTCTTCATGCCCTTGGTCGGCTGGCCCCACGGCGTGGTCCAGTGCTTGCCGCCCTTGGTGCGGCCACCATGCGGGTGGTCGACCGGGTTCATGGTGATACCGCGGTTGTGCGGCATGCGGCCCTTCCAGCGCTGGCGGCCGGCCTTGCCGATCGTGATGTTCATGTTGTCCGGATTGGACACCGCGCCGATCGTCGCCATGCAGCGGCCGTTGACGAGGCGCTGCTCGGTCGAGTTGAGGCGCAGAATGACGTACTCGCCATCGCGGCCGACGATCTGGGCGTAGCTGCCGGCCGAGCGCGCGATCTGGCCGCCCTTGCCGATCTTGATCTCGACATTGTGGACGATGGTGCCGACCGGAATATTGGCGATCGGCATCGCATTGCCCGGCTTCACGTCGGCATGCTCGGCCGAGATCACCGTGTCGCCCGCGCCCAGGCGCTGCGGCGCCAGGATGTAGGCGAGCACGCCGTCCTGGTACTTGATCAGCGCGATGAACGCCGTGCGGTTCGGATCGTATTCCAGCCGCTCGACCGTCGCCGGCACGTCCTGCTTGGTGCGGCGGAAATCGATGATGCGATAGGCGCGCTTGTGGCCACCGCCGCGGAAGCGCGAGGTGATGCGGCCGGTATTGTTGCGTCCGCCGGTCGAGCTCTTGCCCTCGGTGAGCGCCTTGATCGGCGCGCCCTTGTAGAGGCCGGAACGATCGACCGTGACCAGCTGACGCTGGCTCGGCGTGGTCGGGTTATATGTCTTGAGTGCCATGACTCTAGAGTCCCGTCGTCACGTCGATCTTGTGACCCTCTTCGAGGGTCACGATGGCGCGCTTTGAATCCGAGCGCTGGCCGCGGCGGCCCTTGAACATCTTCTGCTTGCCTTCGCGCACCAGCGTGTTGACGCGCTTGACCTTCACGTCGAACAGCTTCTCGACCGCTTCCTTGATCTGCGGCTTGGTCGCGTCCGGACGCACCTTGAAGGTGACCTTGTTTGCTCGGACGCGATGCGTCGCCTTTTCGGTGATGACCGGGGCGAGGATGACGTCGTAATGGCGTGGATCGCTGGTGCTCATTTGAACCGTGCCTCCAGCGCATCGAGCGCAGCTTTGGTCAGGACCAGCGTCTTGCGGCGCAGGATGTCGTAAACGTTGATGCCCTGCACCGGCAGCACATCGACGTTCGGGACGTTGCGCGCGGCGTTGGCGAAATTCACCTCGACCTCGGCGCCGTCGATGATCAGCGCGTTTTCCCAGCCGAGCTTGCCGAACTGCTTGGCGAGCCCCTTGGTCTTGGCGTCCTTCACCGAAACCTTGTCGACGATGACGATCGCACCGTCCTTGGCCTTGGCCGAGAGCGCGTGACGCAGCGCGAGCACGCGCACCTTCTTCGGCAGATCATGCGCGTGGCTGCGCACGACCGGACCGAACGCGCGGCCACCGCCGCGGAATTGCGGAACGCGGGCCGAGCCGTGACGGGCGCCACCGGTGCCCTTCTGGCGATACATCTTCTTGCCGGTGCGCCAGATCTCGGCGCGGCCCTTGGTCTTGTGGGTGCCGCGCTGGCGCTTGGCGAGCTGCCAGTTGACGCAACGCTGGATCAGGTCGGTGCGCGGCTCGAGGCCGAAGATCTCGTCGGAGAGCTTCGCCGAGCCGGCTTCCTTGCCGTCGAGCGTGGTGATCTTCATGTCCATTATGCGCCCTCCTTCTGCTCGGGGGCTGCATTGGCCTCAGCAGCAGGCGCCGCCTCGACTTTTGCGTCTTGTTTGGCTTCGGCCTGCTCGGCTTCGGCGAGCTTGAACTTGCCCGGCTTCGGCGCATCTTTCGGCAGCGGCTTCTTCACCGCATCGCGCACGGTGATCCAGCCGCCCTTGGCGCCCGGCACCGCGCCTTCGACCAGCAACAGGCCGCGCTCGACGTCGGTCTGCACGATCTTGAGGTTGAGCGTGGTGACACGCTCCGCGCCCATGTGGCCCGGCATCTTCTTGCCCTTGAAGGTCTTGCCCGGGTCCTGACGGCCGCCGGTCGAACCGATCGAGCGGTGCGAGATCGACACGCCGTGGGAGGCGCGCAGGCCGCCGAAATTCCAGCGCTTCATGCCGCCGGCAAAGCCTTTGCCGATCGAAATGCCGCACACATCGACGAATTGTCCGGGGATGAAGTGATCCGCGGTAATCTCCGCGCCGACCGGAATAACCGCATCGTCGCTGACGCGGAATTCCGCGAGCTTGCGCTTGGGCTCGACCTTGGCCTTGGCGAAGTAGCCGCGATCAGCCTTGGACATGTTGCCTGCCCGCCGGCCGCCGGAGCCGAGCTGCAGCGCGACGTAACCGTTCTTGTCCTTGGTGCGATGGGCGACCACCTGGCACTGCGCCAGTTGCAGCACGGTGACCGGGATGTGCTCACCGGCATCGGTGAACACCCGGGTCATTCCGAGCTTTTGCGCGACAACTCCGGAACGCATTGCCTTATTCCTTACAGCTTGATCTCGACATCGACGCCGGCGGCGAGGTCGAGCTTCATCAGCGCGTCCACCGTCTGCGGAGTCGGATCGACGATATCGAGCAGCCGCTTATGCGTGCGCATTTCGAACTGCTCGCGGCTCTTCTTGTCCACGTGCGGCGAGCGATTGACCGTGAACTTCTCGATGCGGGTCGGCAGCGGAATCGGGCCACGAACCTGGGCGCCGGTGCGCTTGGCCGTGTTCACGATCTCCCGCGTCGATGCATCGAGGATTCGATGGTCGAACGCCTTGAGCCGGATGCGGATATTCTGGCCGTTCATTTTCTTTTCTCTCTGACTGCCCTCGCCCGCGAACGGACGAACCAGTTATTCGCCTCTCAGAAACTGGGCGCCCCCGCTTTCGCGAGGGCGCGACAGGTCGTTACTCGATGATGCTCGCCACCACGCCGGCGCCGACGGTGCGGCCGCCCTCGCGAATGGCGAAGCGAAGTTTCTCTTCCATCGCGATCGGCACGATCAGGTCCACTTCCATCGCGATGTTGTCGCCCGGCATCACCATCTCGGTGCCGGCCGGCAGATGCACGATGCCGGTCACGTCGGTGGTGCGGAAGTAGAACTGCGGACGATAGTTGGTGAAGAACGGCGTGTGGCGGCCACCCTCTTCCTTGGTGAGGATGTAGGCCTCGGCCTTGAACTTGGTGTGCGGCTTCACCGAGCCCGGCTTGCAGAGCACCTGGCCGCGCTCGACTTCCTCGCGCTTGGTGCCGCGCAGCAGCGCGCCGATGTTGTCGCCGGCCTGGCCCTGATCGAGCAGCTTGCGGAACATTTCGACGCCGGTGACGACGGTCTTCTGGGTCGGGCGGATGCCGACGATCTCGACTTCCTCGCCGACCTTGACGATGCCGCGCTCGACGCGGCCGGTGCACACGGTGCCGCGGCCGGAGATCGAGAACACGTCTTCAACCGGCATCAGGAACGGCTGATCGATCGGACGCTCCGGCTGCGGGATGTAGTCGTCGACCGCCTTCATCAGCTCGAGAATGGCGGCCTTGCCGAGCTTCTCATCCTTGCCTTCCAGCGCCATCAGGGCCGAGCCCTTGACGACCGGGATCTTGTCGCCGGGGAACTGGTACTTGGAGAGGAGTTCGCGAACTTCGATCTCGACGAGCTCGAGCAGCTCCGGATCGTCGACCATGTCGACCTTGTTCATGAACACGACGAGCGCGGGAACGCCGACCTGGCGGGCGAGCAGGATGTGCTCGCGGGTCTGCGGCATCGGGCCGTCAGCGGCGGACACGACCAGGATCGCGCCGTCCATCTGCGCGGCGCCGGTGATCATGTTCTTCACGTAGTCGGCGTGGCCGGGGCAGTCGACGTGCGCGTAGTGGCGCTTGGCGGTCTCGTATTCGACGTGCGCGGTCGAGATGGTGATGCCGCGCGCCTTCTCTTCCGGCGCCTTGTCGATCTGGTCGTAGGCCGTGAAGGTGGCGCCGCCGGTCTCGGACAGAACCTTGGTGATCGCTGCGGTCAGCGTCGTCTTGCCGTGATCGACGTGGCCGATCGTGCCGATATTGCAATGCGGCTTGGTACGATTGAATTTCTCTTTTGCCATCGGACTCTCCGTTCAGAATCTTGCGAATTAAGCGAATTTCTTGAGCACTTCGGCCGACACGTTCGCGGGCGTTTCCGCGTAGTGGTCGAACTGCATGGTGAAGGTGGCGCGCCCCTGAGACATGGAGCGCAGGTTGTTGACGTAACCGAACATGTTGGCGAGCGGCACCATCGCATTGATGACGTTCGCATTGCCGCGCATGTCCTGGCCCTGGATCTGGCCGCGACGTGAGTTGAGGTCGCCGATCACCGAGCCGGTGTAGTCTTCCGGCGTCACGCACTCGACCTTCATGATCGGCTCGAGCAGGACCGGACGGCCCTTCTGCAATGCTTCGCGCAATGCGGCGCGCGCGGCGATTTCGAAGGCGAGCGCCGAGGAGTCGACGTCGTGGTGCTTGCCGTCGATCAGCGAGACCTTGAGGTCGACCACCGGGAAGCCGGCGAGGATGCCTGCTCCCAGAACCGACTCCAGGCCCTTCTCGACGCCCGGGATGAACTCCTTCGGCACCGAGCCACCGACGATCTCGTTCTCGAATTCGAACGGCGTGCCGGGCGCGGTCGGCTCGGCGACGATCTTGACGCGCGCGAACTGGCCGGTACCGCCGGTCTGCTTCTTGTGGGTGTAATCGACTTCGGCGCGCTGCGTCAGCTTCTCGCGATAAGCGACCTGCGGCGCGCCGATATTGGCGTCGACCTTGTAGGTGCGCCTGAGGATGTCGACCTTGATGTCGAGATGGAGCTCGCCCATGCCCTTGAGGATGGTCTGGCCGCTCTCCTGATCGGTCGAGACGCGGAACGACGGATCTTCGGCCGCGAGCTTCGCCAGCGCGACGCCGAGCTTCTCCTGGTCGGCCTTCGACTTCGGCTCGATCGCGATCTCGATGACCGGATCCGGGAATTCCATCTTTTCGAGGATCACCGGCTTGTCGGGATCGCACAGCGTGTCGCCGGTGCGCACTTCCTTGAGGCCGGCCAGCGCGACGATGTCGCCGGCATAGGCTTCCTTGATGTCCTCGCGGTTGTTCGCATGCATGAGCAGCATGCGGCCGATCCGCTCCTTGCGCTCCTTGGTCGAATTGATGACGCCGGTGCCGGAGGTGAGCGTGCCGGAATAGATGCGGCAGAACGTGATGGTGCCGACGAACGGGTCGTCCATGATCTTGAAGGCGAGCAAAGCCAGCGGCTCGCTGTCGACCGGCTTGCGCACGACTTCTTCGTCCGGCTTGTCGGGATTGATGCCCATGATCGGCGGCACGTCGAGCGGCGACGGCAGGTAATCGACCACGGCGTCGAGCAGCGGCTGCACGCCCTTGTTCTTGAAGGCGGAGCCGCACAGCACGGGATAGAACGCGCCGGTGATCACGGCCTTGCGGATAAGCTTCTTGAGGGTCGCCTCGTCCGGCTCCTTGCCGTCGAGGAAAGCGGCCAACGCGTCGTCGTCGAGCTCGACCGCGGCCTCGACCATTTTCTCGCGATATTCCTTGGCCTGATCGAGCATGTCGGCCGGAATCTCGATGTCCTCGTACTTGGCGCCGAGCAACTCGTCGTTCCAGATCACGCCCTTCATGCGCACCAGGTCGATCAGGCCCTTGAACTGCTGCTCAGAGCCGATCGGCAGCTGGATCGCGACCGGCTTGGCGCCGAGACGGTCGACGATATCCTTCATGCATTGAAAGAAGTCGGCGCCGATCTTGTCCATCTTGTTGGCGAAGACGATGCGCGGCACTTTGTACTTGTCGCCCTGGCGCCAGACGGTCTCGGTCTGCGGCTCGACGCCCTGGTTGGAGTCGAGCACGACCACCGCGCCGTCGAGGACGCGCAGCGAGCGCTCGACCTCGATGGTGAAGTCGACGTGGCCGGGGGTGTCGATGATGTTGAGGCGCTTGTCGTTCCAGAACGCGGTGGTCGCGGCCGACGTGATGGTGATGCCGCGCTCCTGCTCCTGCTCCATCCAGTCCATCGTCGCGGCGCCTTCGTGCACCTCGCCGATCTTGTGGGTCTTGCCGGTGTAATAGAGGATCCGCTCGGTCGTCGTCGTCTTGCCGGCATCGATGTGCGCCATGATGCCGAAGTTGCGGTAGTCCTCGATTTTATGCTTGCGGGGCATTTTTCAAATTGTCCTGATCACCAGCGATAGTGCGAGAACGCGCGATTGGCTTCCGCCATCTTGTGCGTGTCTTCGCGCTTCTTGACGGCGTTTCCCCGATTGTTGGATGCGTCGAGCAGCTCGGCCGAGAGCCGCTCCGTCATCGTCTTTTCATTGCGGCCGCGCGCGGCCTCGATAATCCAGCGCAGGCCAAGCGCCTGACGGCGCGACGTGCGCACTTCAACCGGCACCTGATAGGTGGCGCCGCCGACGCGGCGTGAACGCACCTCGATCGAGGGCATCACGTTGTCGAGCGCCTGCTGGAACACGGTGAGCGGGTTGCCCTTGGTCTTGCCTTCGATCGTGTCGAAGGCGCCGTACACGATCCCTTCGGCCACCGACTTCTTGCCGGCGTACATGATCGAGTTCATCAGCTTGGTGACGACGACGTTGCCGAATTTCGGATCCGGCAGGATTTCGCGTTTTTCTGCGGAATGGCGGCGCGACATGACTGACCCTTACTTCGGACGTTTCGCGCCGTACTTCGAACGGCGCTGCTTGCGGTTCTTGACGCCCTGCGTATCGAGCACGCCACGCAGGATGTGATAGCGAACGCCCGGCAGGTCCTTCACGCGACCGCCGCGGATCATCACCACCGAGTGTTCCTGGAGATTGTGCCCCTCGCCGGGGATGTAGCCGATGATTTCGAAGCCGTTGGTGAGGCGAACCTTGGCGACCTTGCGCAGCGCCGAGTTCGGCTTCTTCGGCGTGGTCGTGTAGACGCGGGTGCATACGCCGCGTTTCTGCGGCGAGTTCTGCAACGCCGGGGCGGTGTTACGCGCCTTGAGCGGCTTGCGCGGCTTCGCAATCAACTGATTGATCGTCGGCATTCGCCTTCGTCACTCTCGTTTGGACCCACGGGTCCGGGTTCTGTTGGGCTTGCGCCCGGCATTTTGTTCACGCGCGGTTCTTCACCCACGCGCAAAACGAAAGTGCGCTCCACCTCAAAGCCGGCGGGCGCCCTTTCCGCATTCGAACGAAAGCGCGGCGGTCGTCGCCCCGCTTCGCTATTCGCAACCTGACATCGGCTGTCAGAGGCAGCGTCTGAGCTTCTTTCGTCGAGGCCTTGGCACCGGAAGACTGAACGAATTCAGCAAGTTACCGGGTTGGCCGTGCCGACAAAGCGAAGCTCACCGCCTGCCGCAAAGTGTGGGGTATCTATCTGTGGGAA
The DNA here is from genome assembly GCA_963788805.1 of uncultured Alphaproteobacteria bacterium. GTDB lineage: Bacteria > Pseudomonadota > Alphaproteobacteria > Rhizobiales > Xanthobacteraceae > Pseudolabrys. The sequence goes on along the minus strand of CAWBHU010000006.1, from coordinate 36,719 downwards.
TCGTCTAAGTCAAGCCAAAGAGCCCGAAAAATCGAGGGTTTCTGACGATTCTGGGCCAGAAACGCGGTTACCAGCGCCACTTTAAGCTCGCCGCGCACGTCATAAGCCGCGGCGGTGCTGGCCAGCTCACCGTCGACCCGCGCGCCCAGGCTGAGCCCATTGGCGAGGCGCAGCTCTGTCGCAGCAGACAGCAAGGCCAGGTTCTTGGGAGCGTCAGCACCGGTCACGAGGAAGGTCGTGCCGGGGAGGTTTTGAAAAGCCGCGGTCACGCCCTGGTCGGCGCCCTCGTCATGCGCCCAGGCCACCCGCGCCCGGGCGATCAGCACTCCGCTCTGCAGCGGGGCAAGAACCGTTTCGAACCACGCGCCGAGCTCGGTGCGCAGCGCGGATTCCGAACGCGAGGAGTAGGAGAGCGCGAATGGATTGGCACCCGGCCCTTCCCGGTAAGCCGGCAGTTCAATCGCGATCGCCTGAACGGCCGCATAGGGCATGACGCCCAAACCTGCGACGTCGAAGCGATATCCCCCCTCGATGCGAGCACCGTAAGTCTGCGCATCGAAGTCTGCGCTCAACGGGCCGCCACCGGCGAGCGTGACGGTGCGTTTGGTGTCCATGTTGTGCCAGCCGGCACTGATCGCAGCGCCGAGATAGGCAGGGCCCCACCGCTGCACGCCATACAAGCCAACCTGGAATACGTCGCTCGATCCGCCGCCAAGACCACGGCTGACATCCCAGCCTGCATGTCCGCCGGATACTGCAAAGCCGAGCGTCGTGCCGGCGCCCACCCGGTAATCCGCGCCGGCAGCAACGCCATAGCCGTTGAGGCTCACGTCTTGCGTACCGTCCCTTCGATCGCCGTCAATGTGCCCCTGCCCTCCGTAGGAAACGCCCCACACGCTCCACGGGCCCGCCGCCGCTCTGTCGGTGGAGCCAACCGATGCGAAGGCAAGACGAGCATCGGAGTTATTTTTCTCGGCGGCAAAGCTTCGCGCCGCGCCTTGCTCGGCGACATTGCCGCTGGGCCCTCCGCCGAAAGGATTGAGCATCTGCGTGAGGAAGATGCTGCCCGCGCGCATTCCCGCAGTCGATGCTCCAGCCGCAGGCTCGCCCGTGATTTGCGAGAGCGCGCTCGCCAGCGGCTTTCCGCTCAGACTGAACAACGGCACGAAGGCCGGCGGCAGCGCTCCACCATTGTTGAAGAAATTATTGATCGCCGCAGAGACGCCTTGCTGATTGCCGCCGAGGCCGCCCTGTGCGCCCAGCGCAGCCTGGAGCTCCAACACCACCTTGGTATTCGTATAGACCAAGGTGGCCAGGAAGCCGCCGGCGTTCGACGTCATCGAACTGGCCGTTGAGCGCTGCTGCAGTCAGAATTGTGTATTGACGCGATACGTAGCTGCCGGGCGCAAAACTCGCGAACACCGTGCCGTTGAGGTTGGCAGTGCCGCTGACGCGCGTGCGCGAGGCCGCATCGGGCGTGAGATGGACGAGATAACCGCTGCCATTCCTGAATGTGAGGTCGCCCTGCACCTTGCAGCGTGCCGAGGTTCGCCGTTCCCGGCGAAAGCAAACCGCCCGCTCTGACGACGACGTCCGACACCCGGCCGTCACCGGACAGCGTCCCACCGTCATTGATGAAGACGCCGCGCGAGGATTCGATCGAACCGGTGACGTTGAGCACGCCGCCATCGACAATAGTGGCGCCCGTATAGGTGTTGGCCCCTGACAACGTCAGCGTTCCGGTCCCCACCTTGGTGAGGACTCCGCCGAGGCAACCGCACGGCCCGATCTCACCGCTGAACGTGGTGGAGCGGTTATTTCCACCGACGACGAAATTGTCGCCGATCAGAATTGTGCCGTTACCTTCGATCGACCCCGCGGTAACGACGCCGTTTTGACCCGACCGATCCGGAAAAATCGACGAAGCCGCTGCCATTGACGACAAACCTCGCAGTCCCACCGGTGCTGTTGTCGAAGAACAGCACGGTGCCGAAATCGCCGACCCGCACGGTCGCCGTGCCCGCCGTCGACTTGTCGAACAATCCGAGGGCGGCGAAGTTTGTGACTTTGATCGTGGCATTGCCGGCAGTCGCACGGCCATCGAGCTCCATCGAGCCGCCGTTGGTAACAATGAAACGCGGCGCATTGCTCGAATTGTTGATGATACCTGCGCCGAGCAGCGCGAATGGCGTGCCGTCGATGCGGAACGTATAAGCCGGCGCACCGGCGTTGAACTGCATCGTATTGACGGCCCAGGGACCGCCGATCGTGAGGTCGCGGATTGCTCGACTGGCCGAAGCTCGCCTTTGCCGATTGGCGTCTGGCCGCCGCTCCAATTCGCGTCGTCGGTGAACTCGCGATTGACCGGGTTTGCGAGCCAGGTCGCACTCTGGGCATGAAGCGCGGTGGCGCTGAGCGCGACCATCATCGCGCCGAGCCCAACACCGCGCAAATCAACCCGACCTGTGGACGCCACGAACCACCGCCCCATTCCAGGTTTCATTTTACCTGCGATGCGTCGAACCACAAAGCAGAAGGGCCGCCTCGCGGCGGCCCTTCAACATCGTTTTGCGACCTCGCCTACTCCGCGGGAGGCAGAGCCGGGACTTCCTCGAGCTTGGCAGCCGCCTTGGCGGCTTCCTTCTCGCGCTCCTCGAGGATGAGGGCGTCGCGTTTGACCGCCACTTCGCGCAGCCCCGTCATGGTGGCGCCGGTGCCGGCCGGGATCAGGCGGCCGACAATGACGTTTTCCTTGAGGCCCTGCAGCGTATCCACCTTGCCGTTGACGGCGGCTTCGGTGAGGACGCGCGTGGTCTCCTGGAACGACGCCGCCGAGATGAACGAGCGGGTCTGCAGCGAGGCCTTGGTGATGCCGAGCAGGACCGGGTGAGCGGTCGCCGGCTTCTTGCCGTCGGCCTCGATGCGGGCGTTGATCTCGTCGAGTTCGACCTTGTCGAGGTGCTCGCCCTGCAACAGCTCGGTCTCGCCGGCATCGTCGATCTCGACCTTCTGCAGCATCTGGCGAACGATCACCTCGATGTGCTTGTCGTTGATCGCCACGCCCTGCAGCCGGTAGACCTCCTGGATCTCGTTGACGAGGTAAGCCGCAAGCTCCTCCACGCCCTTGATCGCCAGGATGTCGTGCGGCGCCGGATTGCCGTCGACGATGTAGTCGCCCTTCTCGATGACGTCGCCGTCCTGAAGGTGAATGTGCTTGCCCTTCGGGATCAGGTATTCCTTCGGCTCGTCATTCTTGTTGGTCGGCTCGAGCGTGAGACGGCGCTTGTTCTTGTAGTCCTTGCCGAACCGCACGGTGCCGTTGATCTCGGCGATCACCGCCGATTCCTTCGGACGCCGCGCTTCGAACAGCTCCGCCACCCGCGGCAGACCGCCGGTGATGTCGCGGGTCTTGGCGCCTTCGGTCGAGATACGGGCAATCACGTCACCCGCCTTCACCTTGGCGCCAGGATCGAGCGAGATGATCGCGTCGACCGAGAGCAGATAACGGGCGTCGCCACCGCGCGCCAGCTTGAGGATCTTGCCGTCCTTGCCGCGCCCTTGATGACCATCGCCGGACGCAGATCCTGCTGGTTGCGGGACGAGCCGGTGCGCCAGTCAACCACAACGCGCTTGGCGATGCCGGTCGACTCGTCGAGCGCTTCCGACATCGAGAGACCGTCGACCAGGTCTTCGAAGCCGATGATGCCCTCGACCTCGGTCAGGATCGGACGGGTGTAGGGATCCCACTCCGCGATGCGCTGGCCGCGCTTGATGGTGTCGCCGTCCTTCACCCGCATGCGCGCGCCGTACGGGATACGGTGATGCGCACGCTCGGTGCCGTCCGGATCGACCACCGAGACGACCATGTTGCGGACCATCGCGACAGTTTCGCCATCGGAGTTGGTGGCGACGTTCTTGTTCGACTTGAACTTCACCTTGCCGTCGAAATTCGACTCGATGAAGGACTGCTCGGAGATCTGCGCCGCGCCGCCGATGTGGAAGGTGCGCATGGTGAGCTGGGTACCCGGCTCGCCGATCGACTGGGCGGCGATGACGCCGACCGCCTCACCCATGTTGACGGGCGTGCCGCGGGCAAGATCGCGCCCGTAGCAGGCGCCGCACACGCCGGTGGCCGCCTCGCAGGTGAGCACGGAGCGGATCTTGAGCTCCTGCACGCCGGCATTGGTGATCAGCTCGACCTCCGGCTCGCCCAGCAACGTGCCGCGCTTGACGACGGTCTTGTGCGTGTCCGGGTCCTTGACGTCCTCGGCCGTGGTGCGGCCGAGAATGCGGATTGCCAGCGAGGCAACGACGGTGCCCGCGTCGATGATGGCGCGCACCTTGATGCCGTTCTTGGAGCCGCAGTCGTCGGTCGTGATGATGCAGTCCTGCGCCACGTCGACCAGACGGCGGGTCAGGTAGCCTGAGTTCGCCGTCTTGAGCGCGGTGTCGGCCAGACCCTTGCGGGCGCCGTGGGTCGAGTTGAAGTACTCGAGCACCGAGAGGCCTTCCTTGAAGTTCGAGATGATCGGGGTCTCGATGATCTCGCCCGACGGCTTCGCCATCAGGCCGCGCATGCCGGCAAGCTGACGCATCTGCGCGGGCGAGCCGCGCGCGCCGGAATGCGCCATCATGTAGATCGAGTTGACCTGCGCATCGGGCTGACCCTCGACCTTCTTCACCGCCGAGATTTCCTTCATCATCGCGTCGGCGATCTTGTCGGTCGCCTTCGACCAGGCGTCGACCACCTTGTTGTACTTCTCGCCCTGGGTGATGAGGCCGTCGTTGTACTGCTGCTCGAAGTCCTTCGCGAGCTCGCGCGTCTCGTCGACGGTCTTCCACTTCGACTCCGGCACCACCATGTCGTCCTTGCCGAACGAGATGCCGGCCTTGAAGGCATGGTAGAAGCCGAGCGACATGATGCGGTCGCAGAAGATCACGGTCTCTTTCTGGCCGCAGTGGCGATAGACCGTGTCGATCATCGAAGAGATTTCGCGCTTCGTCATCAGCTTGTTGACGATGTCGAAGGGAGCCTTGGGGTTCTTCGGCAGCACCGAGCCGAGCACGACGCGGCCCGGCGTGGTCTCGTACCACTTGCGGACATTGTTGCCCTTCTCGTCGAGGCCTTCCCAGCGATAGCGGATCTTGCTGTGCAGCGTGACCACCTTCTCATGCAGCGCATGATCGATCTCCGCCATGTCGGCGAAACCCTTCACACGCTCCTTGCCGTCGCCCCCTTTGCCGGCTTTGCCGGTGGGCGCGACCGCATCGCGTCATCAGCGAGAGGTAGTAGAGACCGAGCACGATGTCCTGTGACGGCACGATGATCGGCGAGCCGTTGGCAGGATGCAGGATGTTGTTGGTCGACATCATCAGGACGCGCGCTTCGAGCTGCGCTTCGAGCGACAGCGGAATGTGCACGGCCATCTGGTCGCCGTCGAAGTCGGCGTTGAACGCGGCGCAGACCAGCGGATGCAGCTGGATCGCCTTGCCCTCGATCAGCACCGGCTCGAAGGCCTGGATGCCGAGGCGGTGCAAGGTCGGGGCGCGGTTGAGCAGCACCGGATGCTCGCGGATCACCTCATCGAGGATGTCCCAAACCTCCGGCTTCTCTTTCTCAACCAGCTTCTTCGCCTGCTTCACCGTGGTGGAGAGGCCCTTGGCGTCGAGCCGCGAATAGATGAACGGCTTGAACAGCTCGAGCGCCATCTTCTTCGGCAGGCCGCACTGATGCAGTTTGAGTTCCGGACCGACCACGATCACCGAGCGGCCGGAATAGTCGACGCGCTTGCCGAGCAGGTTCTGGCGGAACCGGCCCTGCTTGCCCTTGAGCATGTCGGCGAGCGACTTCAGCGGACGCTTGTTGGCGCCGGTGATGACGCGGCCGCGGCGGCCGTTATCGAACAGCGCATCGACCGCTTCCTGAAGCATGCGCTTCTCGTTGCGGATGATGATGTCCGGCGCGCGCAGCTCGATCAGCCGCTTGAGGCGGTTGTTGCGGTTGATGACGCGGCGGTAGAGATCGTTGAGGTCCGAGGTCGCGAAGCGGCCGCCATCGAGCGGAACGAGCGGGCGCAGGTCCGGCGGAATCACCGGCACTTGCGTCAGGATCATCCACTCCGGACGGTTGTTCGAGCCGATGAAAGCTTCGATCAGCTTGAGGCGCTTGGCGATCTTCTTTTTCTTGATCTCGCTGTCGGTCTCCGTCATCGCGACGCGCAGCTCGCCCTGCATCTTGTTGAGGTCGATGCCCTTGAGCATCTCGCGGATCGCTTCCGCGCCGATCGAGGCGGTGAAGCTGTCGGCGCCATACTCTTCCTGCGCCTTGAGATACTCCTCTTCGGACAGGGTCTGCTTGTCCTTGAGCGGGGTGAGACCCGGCTCGAGCACGACGTAATATTCGAAATAGAGGATGCGCTCGAGCTCCTTGAGCGTCATGTCGAGCAGCAGGCCGATGCGGCTCGGCAGCGACTTGAGGAACCAGATGTGCGCAACCGGCGCCGCGAGCTCGATGTGGCCCATGCGCTCGCGCCGCACGCGGGAGAGCGTCACTTCGACCGAGCACTTCTCGCAGATGATGCCCTTGTACTTCATGCGCTTGTACTTGCCGCACAAGCACTCGTAGTCCTTGATCGGCCCGAAGATGCGGGCGCAGAACAGGCCGTCACGCTCCGGCTTGAAGGTGCGGTAGTTGATCGTCTCCGGCTTTTTGATCTCGCCGTAGGACCAGGACAGAATCTTCTCCGGGCTCGCGATCGAGATCCGGATCTGGTCGAAGACCTGAGCCGGGACCGCCGGGCTGAAAAGATTCATGATTTCTTGGTTCATCGTCTTCTCCTCGACCGGGGACCGCGCGATCCCCATGCGTCGTTGAAACTTTCTCGTTCAAACCGCGGAGCGGATCCAGGTCAGGGACCTGGCCCGCTCCGCCCTTGTCATTACTCCGCGGCTTCCGCGGATGGCTCGCCGCCCGGCCTGCCCTGCTTGGAATTGTGCAGGTCGACGTTGAGGCCAAGCGAGCGCATCTCCTTGACCAGCACGTTGAAGCTTTCGGGAATGCCGGCTTCGAACGTGTCGTCGCCGCGCACGATCGCCTCGTACACCTTGGTGCGGCCCGCGACGTCGTCCGACTTCACGGTCAGCATCTCCTGGAGCGTGTACGCGGCGCCGTAAGCTTCGAGCGCCCACACCTCCATTTCGCCGAACCGCTGGCCGCCGAACTGCGCCTTGCCGCCCAACGGCTGCTGGGTGACGAGCGAGTACGGACCGATCGAACGCGCGTGGATCTTGTCGTCCACGAGATGGTGGAGCTTGAGCATGTAGATGTAGCCCACCGTCACCTTGCGATCGAAAGTGTCGCCGGTGCGACCGTCGAACAGGGTCACCTGGCCGGAGTGATCGAGGCCCGCGAGGTCCAGCATCTTCTCGATGTCGGACTCCTTGGCGCCGTCGAACACCGGCGTCGCAATCGGAACGCCGTGACGCAGGTTGCCGGCAAGCTCGGCGACTTCCTCATCGCCCATGCTCTTTATGGTCTCGTCGTCGCCATAGATCTTCTTGAGCATGTCGCGGACCGGCCGCATGTCGTGCTTGGCCATATAGGTGTCGTAAGCCTGGCCGATCTTGAGGCCGAGGCCGGCGCAGGCCCAACCGAGATGCGTCTCGAGGATCTGGCCGACGTTCATGCGGCTCGGCACGCCGAGCGGATTGAGCACGATGTCGACCGGGCTGCCGTCTTCGAGGAACGGCATGTCCTCGGCCGGCACGATCTTCGACACCACGCCCTTGTTGCCGTGGCGGCCGGCCATCTTGTCGCCGGGCTGGATCTTGCGCTTCACCGCGACGAAGACCTTGACCATCTTCATCACGCCGGGCGGAAGCTCGTCGCCACGCTGCAGCTTCTCGACCTTGTCGAGGAAGCGCTGCTCGAGCAGCTTCTTCGACTTGTCGTACTGCTTCCGCATGGCCTCGATCTCGGCCATCAGCTTGTCGTTCGGCGAAGCGAACTGCCACCACTGCGAGCGCGGATGCTCTTCCAGGATCGCGCTGGTGATCTTGGTGTCCTTCTTGAAGCCCTTCGGGCCGGCAATGCCCTGGCGGCCTTCAAGCAGCTCGGCCAGACGGCCGTAGACGTTGCGGTCGAGGATCGCCTGCTCGTCGTCGCGGTCCTTGGCGAGACGCTCGATCTCCTCACGCTCGATCGCGAGCGCACGCTCGTCCTTGTCGACGCCGTGGCGGTTGAACACGCGCACTTCGACCACCGTGCCCTGCACGCCGGGCGGCACGCGGAGCGAGGTGTCGCGAACGTCGGAGGCCTTCTCGCCGAAGATGGCGCGGAGCAACTTCTCTTCCGGCGTCATCGGGCTTTCGCCCTTCGGCGTGATCTTGCCGACCAGAATGTCGCCGGCATGGACCTCGGCACCGATATAGACGATGCCCGCTTCGTCGAGGTTCTTGAGCGCCTCTTCCGAGACGTTCGGGATGTCGCGGGTGATTTCTTCCGGGCCCAGCTTGGTGTCGCGGGCCATCACCTCGAATTCCTCGATATGGATCGAGGTGAACACGTCGTCCTTCACGATACGCTCGGAAAGGAGGATCGAAGTCTTCGAAGTTGTAGCCATTCCACGGCATGAACGCGACCAGCACGTTCTTGCCGAGCGCGAGCTCGCCGAGGTCGGTCGAAGGACCGTCCGCGATGATGTCGCCCTTCTGCACCAGGTCACCCACCTTCACCAGCGGACGCTGGTTGATGCAGGTGTTCTGGTTCGAGCGCTGGTACTTCGTGCAGCCGGTAGATGTCGACGCCCGGACGGGTCGGATCCATCTCTTCGGTGGCGCGCACAACGATACGGGTTGCGTCCACCTGATCGATAGTGCCGGTGCGGCGGGCGCCGATCGCGGCGCCTGAGTCACGCGCGACCGTGCCTTCCATGCCGGTGCCGACGAACGGCGCCTCGGAGCGAACCAGCGGCACCGCCTGGCGCTGCATGTTCGAGCCCATCAGCGCGCGGTTGGCGTCGTCGTTCTCCAGGAACGGGATGAGCGCCGCGGCAACCGAAACCAGCTGCTTCGGCGACACGTCCATGAAGTCGACCTTGTCACGCGGATAGAGCGTGCACGTCGCCGGCGTGGCGGCAGACCACCAGGTCTTCCACCAGGCGGCCCTTCGGATCGATCTCGGCGTTGGCCTGCGCGACGGTGTAGCGGCCTTCCTCCATCGCGGAGAGATAGACCACCTCGTCACTGACACGGCCTTCCTTGACGCGCCGGTACGGCGTCTCGACGAAGCCGTACTTGTTGACGCGCGCATAGGTCGCGAGCGAGTTGATCAGGCCGATGTTCGGGCCTTCCGGCGTCTCGATCGGGCAGATGCGGCCGTAATGGGTCGGGTGCACGTCGCGCACCTCGAAGCCGGCCCGCTCGCGGGTCAGACCGCCCGGGCCAAGCGCCGAGAGGCGGCGCTTGTGGGTGATCTCCGAGAGCGGATTGGTCTGGTCCATGAACTGCGAGAGCTGCGAGGAGCCGAAGAACTCGCGCACCGCGGCAGCCGCAGGCTTCGCGTTGATCAGGTCCTGCGGCATGACGGTGTCGATATCGACCGACGACATGCGTTCCTTGATCGCACGCTCCATGCGCAACAGGCCGATGCGATACTGATTTTCCATCAGCTCGCCGACCGAGCGCACCCGGCGATTGCCGAGATGGTCGATGTCGTCGATCTCGCCCTTGCCGTCGCGCAGATCGACCAAGGTGCGGATCACCGACACGATGTCCTCCTTGCGGAGCACGCGCATCGTATCCGGCGCATTGAGGTCGAGCCGCATGTTCATCTTGACGCGGCCGACGGCCGAGAGGTCGTAGCGCTCGCTATCGAAGAACAGCGAACGGAACATCGCCTCGGCAGTGTCGACGGTCGGCGGCTCGCCCGGGCGCATCACGCGGTAGATGTCGAACAGCGAGTCTTCACGCGTCAGGTTCTTGTCGGCCGCAAGCGTGTTGCGGATGTAGGCGCCGACATTGACGTGATCGATGTCGAGGAGCGGCAGCTCCTTGTAGCCGACCTCGATCAGCATCTTGAGGTTCTTCTCGGTGATCTCGTCACCGGCCTCGAGATAGATCTCGCCGGTGGTCGGATTGACGAGATCTTCGGCGATGTAGTGGCCGACCAGCTCTTCATCCGCCATGCGCAGGAACTTCAGCCCCTTCTCGGCGAGCGAGCGGGCCTGGCGGACGGCGAGCTTCTTGCCGGCCTCGACCACGACCTTGCCGGTGTCGGCGTCGATCAGGTCGTTGACCGCCTTGTAGCCCTTGAGGCGATTGGCATCGAAGGGAACGCGCCAGCCTTCCTTCGCACGCTTGTAGGAGACGTGCTTGTAGAAGGTGCGCAGGATCTCCTCGCCGTCCATGCCGAGCGCATAGAGCAGCGACGTCACCGGGATTTTGCGGCGGCGGTCGATACGCGCATAGACGATGTCCTTGGCGTCGAACTCGATGTCGAGCCAGGAGCCGCGATACGGAATGATGCGGGCGGCGAACAGCAGCTTGCCCGAGGAGTGGGTCTTGCCCTTGTCGTGATCGAAGAACACGCCGGGCGAACGGTGCATCTGCGAGACGATGACGCGCTCGGTGCCGTTCACGACGAAGGTGCCGTTGTTGGTCATGAGCGGAATGTCGCCCATGTAAACGTCTTGCTCTTTGATGTCCTTGACCGAGCGCGCGCCGGTTTCTTCATCGACATCGAACACGATGAGGCGCAGCGTTACCTTGAGCGGCGCAGCGTAGGTCATGCCGCGCTGGCGGCACTCGTCGACGTCGTACTTCGGCGGTTCGAACTCGTATTTGACGAATTCGAGCTGCGAGGAATTCGAGAAATCCGAAATCGGGAAAACCGACCGGAAGACCGCCTGCAGGCCTTCGTCGGGGCGGCCGCCTTCCGGCGGCTTCACCATCAGAAACTGGTCATAGGAGGCCTTCTGAACCTCGATGAGGTTCGGCATCTCCGCGACTTCTCGAATTTTGCCGAAAAACTTCCGTATGCGCTTGCGACCGGTAAACGTCTGCGCCATTCGTTTCTCTTCTCTCTAATAGGTGAGAACGCCGGCAGCGACGGCGATTCTCTCAACAGCCGCAATCCAATCGCGACTTTTGAGACAAGCGCCCGACTGCCTCGTCCGATTTCCAAGATCCGGACCCACGTCCGAACCGCCGCACTCTTCACATCACCGCGTGAGCGAGGCGCATGGCCCCTCACCGACTCTGTTTCGCCTCTGCCGGGGTAGAGCCCCGGGCCGCACTCTTTAATTTTGGGATTCCCGGGCGCCGCACGCCCGGGAATACCGTTTAGATAGTCGTTTCTTACTTGAACTCAACCTTGGCGCCGGCCTTCTCGAGCGCCGCCTTCATCTTGTCGGCCTCTTCCTTGTTGACGCCTTCCTTGACGGCCTTCGGCGCGCCCTCGACCAGGTCCTTGGCCTCCTTGAGGCCCAGGCCGGTGAGCGCACGGACTTCCTTGATCACCTCGATCTTCTTCTCGCCAGCGGCTGGCGAGGACCACGGTGAACTCGGTCTTTTCTTCGGCCGGAGCAGCAGCAGCGCGCACCGCCACCAGCGGCAACAGCAACAGCAGCAGCAGCCGAGACGCCCCACTTCTCTTCGAGCATCTTGGCAAGGTCGGCCGCCTCGAGGACGGTCAGGGACGAAAGGTCTTCGACGATTTTCTGCAGATCAGCCATTGGAGTGTTCCTACAAATCCTATCGGTTCGAACTGTTGAGAATGATCACGCCGCAGCGCCCTTGTTGGCATAGGCCTGCACGACGCGCGCCAACTTGGCGGCCGGCGCATTGGTGAGCTGAGCGAGCTTGGTCGCCGGGGCCTGGATCAGGCCGACGATCTTCGCGCGCAACTCATCCAGCGACGGCAGCGACGCGAGCGCCTTGACGGCGTTCGGGTCGAGCGCGGTCTTGCCCATCGATCCGCCAAGGATGACGAACTTCTCGTTCGCCTTGGCGAAATCGGTGGCGACCTTCGGCGCGGCAATCGGATCGCCTGAGTAGGCGAGCACGGTCGGACCCTTGAGCAGGTCCGCGATTGATGCCGCGTCGGTATCCTTGAGAGCGATCTTGGCGAGACGGTTTTTCGCGACCTTCACCATGGCGCCGGCCTGCCGCATCTGCTTACGCAGCTGCTGCATCTGGGCGACGGTGAGACCGCTATAGTGGGCGACCACAACGACGTTCGAGGTCTTGAACACCCCGCTCAGCTCGTTGATGGCGTCCTGCTTAGCCGCTCGATCCACTGCAAGCTCTTTCCGTTTGGCGGTCCGCTGGGCTGCGGAGCCGCCGGTTGCACCAGCCGTCCCGCAGATTCACAAACAGCGAACCAGGCAGGGCGACGTTTGAAAGCCTGCCCCCCGAAGCGGACAAGCGCCGCCGCGGGTCTCCGAGGTTCGAACCGATAGGACTCACATACATATGAGTCCGGCACAGTCTTCATCCCCGTCTGTGCTGGCCCCTCTTCCGACCTGCTGACGCAGGGCGGGCGCGGGATTAAGCCTTGGCCTTGCGGCCGCGGCACCGGCAGTCTTGGACAGGTGCGTCCAGATCGACGGGTAATTGCTTCCTTCCCTTCAGATAGTCCCACCGGGATGCCTAAAAGGACGGGTTCAATCACCTGCTTTTCTGGAACGCGCAAAGGCGTGCTGACAGACAGGCCAGCACGCCCCAGTGGCGGTGATTTAGAGCCTCGAAGGCCCTTTGCCAAGTGGAATTTTTGCGGATCTTCAGAAAAAATGGCCTTTCGTACGGCGTTTTGCGCGTTTTGCAAGGCGGAAGCGGCCAATTTTTCGGCCGCCGACCGGATTCGGCGGCTCGCTCAATCGCCCATCGGCATCTGAAAGCGCTGGCCGTAAACGCCCTCGAGCGAGCCGTCCTGGTCGCGCGAGGTCCACACCGCGGTGAAGTTGCCGGCGGCGCCCGCCGCCACGGCCGGCTGCCACTGGTCCTTCGCCGTCCGCGTATTCACCAGGAATTCGACATCGGCCTTGGCGCCGGCGGCATCATAGACCTGGGCGTAAACCCCCTTGCCCGCACCGTCCTGCCCCTGCGACGTCCAGACGACGACATAGCCACCGTCGCCGAACGCAGAAACCTGCGGCTGCCATTGGTCGTCGGCGGTCGTGGTGTTGACGCGCAGGTCGTTACCAGCAGCCTTGCCGTTGGCGTCGAAGCGCCGCGCGAAGACACCGAGCCCGTCGCCGTCCTGCACGTCCGACTGCCATGCGGCAACGAAGCCGCCGCCGCTCAATCCCGCGACCGATGGCAGCGACTGGTCGTCGGCGGTGGTCTTGTTGACGGCGAATTGCTTGCCGGCGACGACGCCTGTTGCGCTGTAACGCTGTCCGAAGATCCCGAGCCCGTTTGCATCCGCGCTCTGCCACATGACGACAAAGCCGCCGCCATCGAGTCCGGCGACAGCCGGCGCCGACTGCGCGCCGCTGGTCGTGGTGTTGACCTTGAACTCAACACCCACCGCCTTGGCGGCGGCATTGTAGCGCTGCGCATAGATGCCGGTGCTGGAGCCGTCCTGGCGATCGCTGGTCCAGACGACGACAAAGCCGCCGTCCTCAAGCGCGGCGATCGCCGGCTGGGTCTGCGCGCCTGCGCTGGTCTTGTTGACCTTGAACTCTGCACTGCCCGCGCCGGCCGCGGTAAAGCTGCGCGCATAGATGCCCATGCCGCTGCCGTCCTGTCCGTCCGACTGCCACACCGCGACAAACTTGCCGCTGGTCAGTCCGGCGACCTTGGGCATGGTCTGATTGCCGGTCGTTGTTGTGCTGATCGGCAGATCCGTGGCGCCTAGCGCGACGCCATTCGCATTGTAGCGCTGGCCGTAGACGCCGTAGCCCGAGCCGTCCTGGTCTCGCGACGCCCACACCACGACATAGCCGTTCTTCGTTTTGGCGATCGACGGATATTGCTGGGCGCCTGCCGTCTCGACATTGATCTTGAATTCCGGGCCGCGCGCCGCGCTGACCTTGATCCGCGTGGTCGTGGAGGCTGGAGCCAGATTGGCATCACCCTGGTATTCGACCGTGATGACGTGCTCACCGATCTTCAGGCCTGGAATGTGGCCTGCTGCCTGGTTGGCCGAGACCGCGCCGATGGCGAGACGCTTTGTGCCTTCCTTGAAGAACACCGATCCACCCGGCGTGATCCCCGCAGGCGCCGTGATCTGCGCCGTCACGCTGACTGCCTGGCCCGGCATCACGGTCGCAGCCGCAGACGCGGCGAGCGTCGGTGTCGCCTTACCGACACTGATCGATTGGTTCACCTGGGACGCTGCCGCGTAGGTGGTATTGCCCGCCTGGTCGGCGCTCACGATGCAGCTTCCCGCGGCGGTGAATTTCACCTGCCCGGTGGCGAGCGAGCATCCGCCACTCGCACCGATGCTCGCCGCGAGCCCCGAGGTTGCGCTCGCCGCCGGCGTATATGTATCGCCGACTTTCGGAGCGCCGGGTGCGCTGGTCGAGAAACTGACGGTCTGGGTCACTCTGCTGACGGCTTGCGAGATTACCTTCGGATCCGGACTGTTGAGGTTATCGTCGCCCCCGTAACTGGCGACGACGCTATAGACGCCGTGGTCGGAATAGCTGTGTGACGCCACGGCGGTGCCGGACGTGACGGCCACCTGCTCGGCCGGGGTGCCGTCACCGAAATTGAATGTCACCACACCGCTAGGAGCGTTGAAGACGCCGCCCGTGATCGTTGCCGTGAATGTGCCGGGCTGACCGACGGAAAACATCGAGCTCGAGCTGTCGAGCGTGACGCTGGGCGTCGACTTCGCGACGTTGATCTGTTGCGAGGCATCCGGCGCGGCATTGTACTGCGCGTTGCCAGGCTGGCCTGCAGTGACGGTGCAGCTTCCGGCTGCGATGAAGACGACGAAGCCGGTCGATGAGAAATAGGAGCAACTGCCGGAAGCGCCTAAAACCGGAGTTAAGCCGGACGATGCAGTTGCGGACGGCGAGTATATCACGCCGACATACGGATCTTGCGGGGGGCTCGTGATGAAAACGACGCTCTGATTTAATGCCCTGACGGTCTGGGTCAGGGAAGCGGACGAACCGTCGACGTTATAGTTCGCAGTGATTGCGTAATCGCCAACTTCCAGTAGCTCCTTTGTGAGGGTCGCCCAGCTGGTTTTTGCGACCAGGCTGGTCGTCAGGCCGGTCACCGGCAGGAATGTTATCGTGCCGGTGTTCGTGCCGTTGTTTGTGGTGTTGCCGAGCTGTCCATAAAGATTTCCACCCCAGCACGAGAGCGTGCTCGCGGTCAGCGCGCAGCTATGGGTACCGTTCGCCGTGATCGCGAGCGATGTGCCAGATCCGGCCTGGCCGGCGATCGTCTGGTCGACGAAATTGCTGCTCCACCCGAGCTGGCCTTTGCTGTTGGCGCCCCAGCATTTGATGCTGCCGGTGCTTGTCAGCGCGCAACTGTGATCGTCGCCCAGTGCCAGCGCAACGACGCCGGTGACGCCGGTCACTTCAGCCGGCGTCACGTTGGGGATCGTGGTGCCCGCGTTGGTGACACTGCCGAGCTGTCCTTTGTTATTGAGTCCCCAGCACTTGACCTTCCCGTCGGACATCACTGCGCATGTGTGGTTATTCCCTGCCGCAATCGCCACCGCGCCGCTCAGGCCTGCGACGTCCGCCGGGGGCGGGTTCGGAGTTTCGGTGCCGACGTTAGTGCCGCGGCCGAGCTGTCCATAGAGATTGTAACCCCAGCACCCCACTCCACCGTCGGCCTTCAGTGCGCAGGTGTGATAGTCGCCCGTCGCGATACCCGTTGCATTCAGGACACCGGGTACGCTGCCGACCGGCAACGGCGTCGCGGTGCCTGCGCCGGTGGACCTGCCGAGTTGGCCCAGGGCGTTGTAGCCCCAGCACTTCACGCCACCAGCTTCTGTCAGCGCGCACGTATGATAAGTGCCCGCGGCAATGGCGACCGCCCCACTGAGGTCGGACACATTGACAGGCGTCGGATTGGTGGAGGTGAAGGGGACGACGCCGAGTTGCCCGAAGGAGTTCAGGCCCCAACACTTGGCGCCGCCGCTGGATGTCAGCGCGCAAGTGTGAAGCGAGCCTGCCGTAATCGCCTTCATGTTCGAGAGCCCGGCTACCGCCGCGGGCGTCGGATTGGCAGTGTCAGTGCCGTTGTTCGTGGTGTTGCCGGCCTGGCCGTAGCGGTTATGGCCCCAGCAACTGATGCCGCCATTTGCGAGCAAGGCGCAGGTGTGCCGGTCACCTGCGGCGATCGACTGCCCCATCGTCAGATCAACTGTTACCTGCCAAGTACTGCCATCGCCGAACGAGACCGAGCCCGAAGGAAAGGTGCTGGCTTGCCCGAACATACGGGCCGTGAACGTGACGGGCTGCAAGACGTCGCTCGGATTGAGTGACGACTTGATCTCGACGCTGGTCTGTCCGGGCGCGGCGGCCGGCATCGCCGCTACACCGGCGACAAGCAAGGCGCCTAACCAGGCGCTTCGCACGAAGCTTCTCGAATGTCCGGTGATCGGCATGTCTGTCGATTCCAAAGCGGCTCAGCGAGCCTGGGGAATGAGTTTCGGTGACCCTAAATGCCGGCCCATCTCACTTGATGCGCATGATCGTGATGCTCGCATTGACGCCACCGGTGACGTTGCCGGTGAGGGCATTGCCGGGGGCGGCAGATAGACCAGCGAATAGTTGAAAGCCTTGGCGGCGCTCGACTTGGCGGCGAATTCACCGTCGAGCATCAAATTCATGTTCGCGGTTGCGGTGGTACCGCTCACAACCAGCTTGCCGCCGGCGATCTTCGCATCGCTGATGGCGACGTCCGCCGCGATTGCTGCCGGAGCGCAAAATGCCGCAGCGGCGGCCAATGCCAGGGCGCGAAGCCTTGAATTCCGGCGCATTTCATCCCTCCAGCAAGCTGGACGGACAATCGCCGAGACCTCACAGGCCCGGTAGTTATCAAATGATAAGGGTCCTATAATACGGGAATTGCCGGGGTTTTCAGGGGGACGCCGCGTGACCATGCCCGGCTCGGATTACCGCTCGCTGCTGCGAACGATCGACCGGCTTTACGCCGCCGCGGTCGCGCCAACGGAATGGCCGAGCTTCCTGTCGCCGCTCGCTTCGCTGTTCGACGCCGACAATGCCTACGTCTCGCAGATCGAGCACCAGCGCCGCACGCTCGACTATATCGGCCTGCCGCAAGCCAACCGCGAAGTCGTTCCGGTCAGCAAGTTCGGGTCGCTGATCGACCAGGATCCGCGCATGGCGCTGTTCAAGCTCGCCAATGCGCGCGCCGTGCATTGCCGCATGGCGACCACCGATGAGCGGCTGCACGATTCACGCGCCTATCGCGAATATCTCGCGCCGCTCGACATCGAATACACGATGGTCGCCACCTTTCCGGTGCGGGAGGGCGTCACTCACCATCTCGGCCTGACGCGCGGACGCGACAAGCCGGAATTCAGCGGCCTCGATTGCGACCTTCTCAACGAACTCGCGCCGCATCTCGAGCGCTGCTTCGTGCTCCGCCGTGCGATCGACGAAAAGACCGCACCCGCCCCGGCGCCCGTCGACGCCGAGCCGGAGGAATCCGACGACGCGCTGTTGCGCCAAATGTTCACCCTGTCGCCCGCCCAGGCAAAGCTGACGATCTCGCTGTTCAACGGCGCCAGCGTGAAGCAGGCCGCCGAGACCATGGCGATCACCGAAGGCAGCGCCCGGCAATATCTCCACCAGATCTTCGACAAGACCGGCGCGCGGCGGCAAGCCGAGCTGGTGCGCCTGATCGGCCGCGCCCTCAAGAAGAACGACTGAGCCGCAAAGTCATGGCCGCTAAAAATGCAAGCGGCTATCGATGGCGCGTCATTGCCGCGACCTCGATCGGCAATGCGCTCGAATGGTTCGACTTCGTCGCCTATGGCTTCTTCGCCGTCATCATGGCGAAGCTGTTTTTTCCGGCCAGCGACGACATCGCCTCCCTGCTCCTGACCTTCGCGACATTCGGCGTGCCGTTCCTGGCGCGGCCGCTCGGCGCAATCTTCATGGGCGGCTATGCCGATCGCCACGGCCGCAAGCAGACTTTGGTGCTCAGCATCGCGCTGATGATGACCGGCACGCTCGCGATCGCGCTGACCCCGACCTACAGCACGATCGGCCCCTGGGCCGCGGCGATCATCGTTCTGGCGCGCAGCATCCAGGGCTTCTCGGTCGGCGGCGAATACGGCGCGGCGACCGCATTCCTGGTCGAGCAGAATCCGAAGCAGCGGGGCTTCCTGGCCAGTTGGCAATATGCCAGCCAGGCGCTGACCGCCGTGCTGGCAACGGCCTTCGGGATTGCGCTCAATGCGATGCTCGCGCCCGCCGACCTCGAAGCCTGGGGCTGGCGCATCCCGTTCGTGTTCGGCCTGCTGATCGGGCCGGTCGGTTATTATGTACGGCGGCACCTGACCGAAACCAAAGTGTTCAGCAAGGCGGCGCGCTCGCGCTCGCCGGTGCGCGACGTCATCGCCAATTACTGGCTCCAGATCTTGCTGTGCGTGGGCGTGATCGTCGTGTCATCCGTCGCGCTCTATTCCACGCTCTTCATGCCGACCTTCGCGATCCGCCAGCTCGGCCTGTCGCCTTCGCTGGCTTTCGTGGGCAGCCTGCTGGCGAGCGCGCTGATGATGGTGCTCATCCCGCCCGTCGGCTGGCTGTCCGACCGCTACAGCCGCACCGGATTGTCGCTGATCGGCGCGGTTGGCGTGCTGGTGCTCGCCTATCCGCTGTTCGCGTGGCTCGCCGCGGTGCCGACACTGACGACATTGATCCTGGTGCAGGCCGTGCTCGGCGTGCTCAATGCGATCACGCTCGGCTGCCTCGGCGGCCTGATTGCAGGCTCGTTCCCGACACGGGTGCGCACCTCCGGCCTGTCGCTCGCCAATGCGATCGGCCCCACTTTGTTCGGCGGCACCGCGCCGTTCATCAATGTGTGGCTCATTCAGGCGACCGGTACGCCGCTGGCGCCGAGCTTCTACCTGATCTTCGCCGCGGCGATCAGCGTTGCCGCGCTACTCGCGATGCGCCGGGTCGGATAGGCGCGTCCTCAATCGCCGAGCGGTGCTTAGAAGCGGTAATTGATGCCGAGACGCACGATGTGCGCGGTCACGTCGAGGTTTTCCCGCGCGAAGATCCCGAAGCCCAGATTGTTGGTCCAGACCTCGTGCTTGCCGAGATCGACGTACAGATATTCGAGCTTTGCGCTCCACTGCGAGGCGAGTTTCACCTCGGCGCCGCCGCCGATCGTGTAGCCGGCAACCCAGGCCGAGCCGCCGCCGCCTAGTCCGATGAACGGGCCTTCGGAGCCGCGCAGCTTCGCGTAAGCGAGGCCGCCGCTGACGAAAGGCAGCCACTCGCCCCAAGCGACGCCGAGCCGGCCGCGCAGCGTGCCGAGCGCCTGAATTTCGCTTTCGCAGTGAATTGATGCAAATGCCGGGATTGTCCTGGACGCCTTTGATCGCCGCGAAGGACAGATCGGTTTCGGCTCCAACCACGAAGGCTCCCGCCTGCCAGTTATAGCCGGCCGACAGGCCGAAGATCGGACCCTGGGTGTGGTACGTGCCGCTGGTGAAGGGACCGAAGATCGACGTGTCGGTTTGCTCGGCGGCGCCCCAGCCGGCGCCGGCGGCGACGCCCGCGTAAAAGCCGGTCCACTGATTTAAGGCCGGCGGCTCGGCGGCGGCCGCGCTCTGTACGAGCCCGCCCAGCACGATCGCGACCACAGACGCTCTCAACACGCCCACCACAGCCTACCCCGCAACAGAAGCCACTGAGTTTGCATAGCGCAGCGGGCGAGGCAAGCGACCCCGCCGTAATGTTTACTCGCCGGTCAGGCCCATCAGGTCGAACCGCTGGCCATAGACGCCTTCGAGCGCGCCATCCTGGTTTGCCGAGGTCCATGCGGCGATGAGCTGTCCGCTGCTGAAAGCGGCGACCGCGGGCTGCCACTGGTTTTGCGCCACCGTGGTGTTGGCGCGGAATTCCGAGAACACAGGCGTCGCGCTCGACATATAACCTTGCGCGTACACGCCGTTGCCGGAGCCGTCCTGGCCGCTCGATGTCCAGGCAACGATGAAGCCGCCATTGGCGAAGCCGCTCACCGCGGGTTGCCACTGATCGTTGGTCCGCATCGTGTTGACCCGGAAGGCCGCGGTCTGCCTCGCGCCGTTGCTGCCGTAGCGCTCGGCAAAGATGCCGAACCCGGATCCGTCGCCTCCCGCCGATTGCCATGCGGCGACAAAACCGCCGTCACTCAGCCCCGCCAAGGCAGGCGCCGACCTCGCACCGCTGCCGCCGAAGCGGATCACCGCGCCCTCCGTCATCCCATTTGCGTTCACGCGCTGGCCGGCGATGGTACGGCTCGACGCCGCGCCTTCTTGCCACGCCACGACGAAACCGCCGCCGCCAAGCGCGGCGATCGCGGGTTGCGTTGGGTCTTTTGCGTTGGCGGGGGTGACACGAATGTCCTGGCCCTGGCCGGTGCCCGCCGCATTAAAGAGACGGCCGACGACGCCCGGGCCTTGACCCAGATTCCACACGACCGCGAAGCCGCCATCGGCGAGCCCCGCCACCGCCGGCTCCGCCAGTTGGCTGGCTGCTGCAGGACCGACTTCGAATTCGCCGCCGGCCTTGACGCCGTTCTTGTTGAAGCGTTGGCCGACGATTGCGCCGCCCCCGCCGCCGCCGCCGCGGCGCGCGGCCGGTGCGGGTGCGCTGGTTCCGTCCGACTGCCAGACCGCGACGAAGCCGCCGTCCTTCAATCCGCTCACGGCCGGACGCGTCAGCGTTTTCATCGGCGTGACATTGATACGGAATTGCGCCGCCCGCTTTGGCGCCGGTCTTTCTGTAGCGCTGCGCAAAAATCTCGGGCGCTGCATCGTCATCCGCGCTGGATGTCCAGACCATCGCGAAGCTGTCGCCGGCAAGCCTGGCGATCGCCGGCTGTTGCTGCGAGCCGGCGGTCGTGGTGTTGACGCGGAATTCAGCGCCGACATGCGGATTGACGTCTTGCTTCAGCGTCGGGGAATTCGACGCGTCGAAGATTCCGCCGCCATTATAAGTCGCGACGATGCGATGCCGTCCCGGCTTGAGCGCGTCTGTTGCGTAAGTCGCCTGGCCGCTCGCCAAAGTTTTGATCGCAAGCGTGGTGCCGCCATCCTTGAAGGTCACGGTGCCGGTCGGCGTGCCGCTGCCGCTTACCGTCGCCGTAAAGGTAATTGTCTGCCCGGCCCGGCTCGGATTAACCGACGAGGTCAGGGCCGTGACGGTGGTGGGGTCCGGCACGCTATAGCAGACACTGACCGCGCCGTTGCCGGACGCGCGCGCCGCTAACCCCGGTGATAAGGGGCTCGGCGCTGAAAGAGCCGCCACCGCCGCCGCCAGTCTCGCCGCTGCCGTCGAAGCCGGCG
This sequence comes from uncultured Alphaproteobacteria bacterium, assembly GCA_963788805.1. Lineage (GTDB taxonomy): Bacteria > Pseudomonadota > Alphaproteobacteria > Rhizobiales > Xanthobacteraceae > Pseudolabrys. The sequence goes on along the minus strand of CAWBHU010000006.1, from coordinate 15,217 downwards.
GCGCCGCCGCCACCGTTATAGCCGGCGCCGGCGCCGCCGGCGATGCGTCCGCCACCGCCACCGCCGCCGAAGCCGCCGTTGCCACCGGGGCCGTTGCCGCTGGTGTTGCCGGCGCCGCCGCCGGCGCCGTTCGCCGGGCTCTTGCCGCCACTACCGCTGCTACTGGCGCTACCGCCGTCACCGTCGCCACCGTTGGACAACAGCCCGGCGCCGCCACCGCCATTGCCGACGATATCGGTGCCGCCGGCCCCGCCATTGCCGCCGGTGCCCGCGGCACCGCTAAACGGGGTGCTCGACGCTGTCGTGGTGGCACTGCCGGGCTTACCCGCGTTCGTCAGGTGGCCGCCGCCGCCGCCGCCCGCTGCGGCGATGAGGAGCCCGTTGGCGTCTGCTGTCGTGTAAACGAACGAGCCGCCGCCGCCGCCGCCGCCGCTCTGGACACCGCCGATCATGACACCATTTTGGCCCACCCCACCGACCACGATGTTCAGCACGGTGCCGGGCGCCACCGTGAAACTCGCTGTCAGGCTGGCGCCGTTAGATACCGTCGTGGTCTTGCCGACCGAGGCTTTCTCCGCCCGATCGATTACGCCGTCCCGGCGCAGAGCTTCGATGCGCTGAGCGAGACCGGCGCAGGCCGGATCGAACTCTCGGTGTCGTCGAGGCCGTCTGCGTCGGCGAGCTCAGCGACGAGGTCGTCAACGACGGCGGCAGAAGGCTGCCGTCCGAGGAACAGCCGGCGAGGAGGGTTACTCCCGAAAGCAGCGTCACAACTGTCGCGAAGGGTTTTTTCATGTCTTCCCCCGTGCCCACACGTCTCGTGCTTGGGCGGATGCCGTTAGTACTTATTCAGTTTCTGTAGGCTCCCAGACAGAGCTGTCACAAGAAGGCCCCGGCACTTTGCCCGTGCATGGCGCCGTTTGACAGGGGCGAATCTGTGGAAACCAAAGTGGAGTTGCGAGGGGGACACAATATTCGGGCCAAGTGTTGCGCCTAAAACTTGGCCTCTGAGGCAACGAACAGCGTAAAGATCCGAATCAGCGCGAATGCGCGCGAATCATCGAGAGACAAGTGCGGTAAAGGCGGCTTCGAATTCCTCAGCGGCGGGCGAGGAGCGCGCGGGCGGCTGCGATAACGTCTTCTGCCGAGGGCACAGCCTTGGCCTGCAGCGCCTCCGCGTAGGGCATCGGGACGTCGCGGCCGGCGAGACGAACCGGGGCCGCCGTCAGGTATCGAAGGCCATGGACGTGACTGCGGCGATGATCTCGGCGCCGATGCCGCCAGCAGCAAGCCCCTCCTCCAGGGTCATGAGCCGGCCGGTCTTGCTCACGGACTGGATGACCGTCTCGGTATCGAGCGGCCGGAGGCTCATGAGGTCGACGATCTCGACGGAGATCCCCTCACCTTCCAGCACAGCGGCGGCCTGATGAGCCAGACTGACCGAACGCCCGTAGGCTACGAGCGTGAGGTCCGAGCCGGGCGCCGCAACGCGCGCGCGGCCGATCTCGAAAGTTTCGCCGGCGCCGGAATTGGCGAGGGGGCCGAGGCCCGCATAGAGCGCGCTGTGCTCAAGCACCGCCACGGGACCCGGATCGCGAATTGCGGCCTGAAGCAGCGCCGCCGCGGCCGCAGGCGTTGCAGGCGCCACGACCTTGAGACCCGGGACCTGGGCGAGCGTCGCGGCCATGCTGCGGCCTTCGGCCCCGGGCACGCCGGCGCTCGAGCCCGTCCGGTCCGCGAAAGACGATCGGAACCGAGAGCGCGCCGCCCGAGACGTAATGAGCTGCCGCTGCCGTCGCCAGCACGGCCTCGAGCGCCTCTGCGGCCTTGGCCCACGACGCGATCTCGACCACGGGCTTGAGGCCCTTGAAAGCCGCGCCGATGGCGAGCCCGAACACGGCGTCGTCGAGCGGCGGTACGGAGACTACGCGGGCGGATCCGAACTCGTCGAGGAGCCCTTGGGTGACCTTCTGCGCACCACGGTTCTGGGCCACGTCGAGGCCAATGACGAAGACCGATGGATCGCGGCGCATTTCTGCGGCGAGCGCATCCCGCAGCGCCTCGCGGTAGGTCGGGCGGTCGTTGTCTGGCAGCGTGGATTTGCCCGTCGGGGACTGCGCCATGAAAAGCGCCATGGGGTTGGCCGATGACGGGACGCGAGCGCCTTCATCGGGCTCGTCGAGCAGAATGGCGATGGGCGTGTTGACTTTGATGCCGGCGGTGCCGGCCGGCACGAGAATACGCTCGACACGGCCTTCGGCCTTGGCCTCGATCTCCATGGTCGCAGTCGAGGTCGCGATTTCGGCCAGCACGTCGCCGGCTGCGACGACCTGGCCTTCGGACACATGCCAGCGCTCGATGCGCCCGTCCGCCATGGACGGGACCAGCCTGGGCATCAAAATCTCTCGGCGCAGTGTCGAGGTCGTCATGCGTAAACCCCGTCCGCCAGCGTTGCGGGCTCTGGGCGCGCTGCGCTTTTGGCAAATGCTGCCGCCGCGTTGACCGTGTCGCGGACTTCCTTCTCGATCAGTTTGATGTCGGCTTCTGCCGCAAGGCCGTCGGCCAGGATGCGGGTCCGCGATTTGGCAACGGGATCGGTCTCGTCGCGCCGCCGCTCCGTTCGGCCAGGCTGCGCCGGCAAACCTTCGTGGCCGCGATAGGAGAAGGTTAGCATCTCGAGGATGGTAGGCCCATCGCCTCGCCGCGCCCGTGAGATGGCGCGCGATGCCGCGGCGCGTGCCTTGCGCACGTCGATACCGTCAACCTGCTCGCCTGGAATGGCGACGCGCGCACCGCTCGATGCAAGCGCCGAAGGAAGCTCGCCGAGGACGATCACCGATCCCGGCGCGGCCACGCTGTTGTCGATGACGAAGACAATCGGAAGCCGCCAGTCGGCAGCGATCTTGTAGCTCTCGAGCACACGCCCGCGGCTTGCCGCACCCTCGCCGAAGAAGCAGAGGCACACGCTGCCGGTATTGTTGTAGCGGCTTGCGAAGGCGAGGCCCGTTCCCAGCGCTGCGCAAAGTCCGGGCAAGCTGTGGCCGCCGTAGAAGCCCACCTCGGGCGCATACATGTTGACCGAGCCGCCCCTGCCCTTCGAGACGCCGGCCTCGCGGCCCAACAGCTCGGCCATGATCGAGCTTTGGATCGAGATCGCGCGCCAGCATGTGGCCGTGCGTGCGCTGGGCGGTGATGACGGTGTCGTGCGGCTCGGCGGCCATGAGCACGCCGACGATCGAACCCTCCTGGCCAATCGACAGCGGGCACGGCCCATGGAAAGCCTCGAGTGCGTAAAGCTGGCCTGCCTTCTCCTCGAAGCGGCGGATCATGAGCATGCGGCGATAGGCGACAAGCTCTTCATCGCTGGAAAAGGCGATGCCGTCAGCCACATGAGCCGCGCTTACATTCAGCGGCATATCCGCTCCTCGTTCCCTGCCGGGATCCAGTCCCGCCGGCCGCAGCCGCCTTCGACGGCTCCAAAATCTACACGAGAAAATAAGGGGGAAGCCAGCGTCGCCGCGACGTGCTCCCCGATTGTCGACATGCTTCAAGGCGCGCCAGGGTTCCCCCAGGGCGATGCTGCGTTGCAATATGATGAAATAGGCGTGCTGGCTCAGCGGACGACGCGGGTTTCGGTGTCCCGGCTGTAGACGCGGTCGGACGGTCGGGCAAAGCCGAGAACGTCGCGCGCGATTTCCTCGACGAGATCGGCGTCGGGAAGCTCGGGTTTGAGGAGGGCTACGTCACGCTCGAGCTTGGCGCGCACGGCCTCGAGGCTTCTGATCTCGAACTCCAGAAGACTGGAACGCTCGATCAGCGTCTGGCGAGCCTCAAGGCCGTGGCGGCCATTGAATGCGTGATAGGCGAAGTAGGCCGTCAACGTTAGGCAGAGAAGCAACACCAGCGCCTGCCGGGGCCTTGCTCGTCGATCATGTATTGGCTGACGCAGCACGGGGATGTTCGTCGTTACGCGTTATGAGATCCGGGAACGAGACAACTCTAGGCCGAAGCTCATTAAGGCGAAGTAAACCCCTGTCCCCTTTTTGCTGGTCGCCCTGCTTTTTCAAGATCTTAAGATGCTCTTACCGGCATAACGGGCAACATCGCCCAGCTCGCCCTCGATGCGGATCAGCTGGTTGTATTTGGCGAGCCGGTCGGAGCGCGACAGCGAGCCCGTCTTGATCTGCCCGCAGTTGGTGGCGACGGCGAGGTCGGCGATGGTCGAGTCCTCGGTCTCGCCAGAGCGATGCGACATGACAGCCGTGTAGCCGGCGCGCTGGGCCATGGACACGGCGTCCAGCGTCTCCGTCAGCGAGCCGATCTGGTTGACCTTGACCAGGATCGAGTTGGCGATCGCCTGTCTTGATGCCCTCGGCGAGGCGCTCGGTGTTGGTGACGAACAGGTCGTCGCCCACGAGCTGGCAGCGCTTGCCGATGAGTTCGGTCAACGCCTTCCAGCCGGCCCAGTCGTCCTCGCCCATGCCGTCCTCGATGGAGACGATCGGGAAGCGCTTGACCAGGTCCTCGAGGTACTTCGCCATGCCGGCGCTATCGAGGCTCTTGCCCTCGCCCGCCAGCTCATACTTGCCGTTCTTGAAGAACTCGGTCGAGGCGCAGTCGAGCGCCAGCACGACGTCGTCGCCGGGCTTGTAACCGGCCTTCTCGATCGACTTCATGATGAAGGCCAAGGCTTCGTCGGCGCTCTTGAGGTTGGGCGCGAAGCCGCCCTCGTCGCCGATGGCGGTGTTGTGGCCCGCGTCCTTCAGGCCCTTCTTCAGCGTGTGGAAGATCTCGGCGCCGATGCGGATGGCGTCGGCGCACGGTCTCTGCCGCAACCGGCATGATCATGAATTCCTGGATGTCGATCGGGTTGTCGGCGTGGGCGCCGCCGTTGATGATGTTCATCATCGGCACCGGCAGCACATGGGCCGTCGCGCCGCCGACGTAGCGGTAGAGCGGCAGGCCCGTGGTCTCGGCCGCGGCCTTCGCCACCGCCAGCGAGACGCCCAGAATGGCGTTGGCGCCTAGCCGGCTCTTGTTCTTGGTGCCATCGAGCTCGATCATGGCCGGGTCGATGCCGCGCTGGTCCTCGGCATCCAGGCCTACGAGAGCGTCGGCGATTTCGCCGTTGACGGCATCGACCGCTTTCAGGACGCCCTTGCCGAGATAGCGGCTCTTGTCGCCGTCGCGCAGCTCGATCGCCTCGTGCGCGCCGGTCGAGGCGCCCGAGGGCACGGCGGCCCGGCCCTTGGAGCCGTCCTCCAGCATGACATCGACCTCGACGGTCGGGTTGCCGCGGCTGTCCAGGATTTCGCGGCCGATGATGTCGACGATGGCAGTCATGGGTGTCCCTTGGCGTGGAATAGGCTAAATAGCGGTGAGTTGCGGCGGGCGGGCCGCTCGAAAGGTTGCGGCGTTGTAGCCGGGTTCGGTGACACCGGAAAGACCCTAACGGGTAGCGACAGCCCGCCCAGGCCCAATTCTGTTTCAAGCCCAAAAGGATAGCTCGCATGACCGGACAAGGCATTCACCAAGGCGGATGTCACTGCGGAAATGTCCGGTTCGAGGCCCAGACCGATCTCGCCCACGTCATTTCCTGCAACTGCTCCCACTGCGCCAAGCGGGGGCTGATGCTTACGTTTGTTCCGGCAGAGCAATTCAAGCTGCTCAAGGGCGAGGACAGTCTCGTGGACTATCGCTTCAACACGCGCCGGATTCAGCATCTCTTCTGCCGCGATTGCGGCATCGAGCCCTTCGGGCGCGGCAAAGGCCGCGAGGGGTCGGAAATGGTTTCCATCAACGTGCGCTGCCTGGATGACGTCGACCTCGCAGGGCTGAACACCACCCCCTTCGACGGCAAGAGCCGCTGAATGGTCCAACCGATCACGCCGGGGGCGGCTCTCGTCCTGTTCTCGGGCGGTCAGGACAGCGCCATATGCCTTGCATGGGCACTCGATCGTTTCGAGCGCGTCGAGACGGTTGCTTTCGATTACGGCCAGCGCCATGCGGTTGAGCTGCAGGCTCGCCTGCGCGTGCTCGATCGGTTGCGCGAGGCCTTTCCGGGCGTGGTCAGAACGCCTCGGCGAAGATCACACCATCGCCATGCCGGAGCTCGGCCGCATCAGTGAGACGGCGCTGACGCGCGAAGTGGAAATCGAGATGACCACCGCGGGGCTTCCGTCCACGTTCGTTCCGGGTCGCAATCTCCTGTTCTTCACCTATGCCGCTACCCTCGCCTACCGCCGAGGCCTGTCTACGCTTATCGCCGGCATGTGCGAGACAGATTTTTCGGGGTACCCGGATTGCCGCCGCGCAACCATCGATGCACTCGAGCAGGCCATTGCCCTCGGCATGGATCAGCCGTTCAGGCTCGAAACGCCGCTCATGTACATCGATAAGGCGGGTACCTGGGCCATGGCGGACGCGCTCGGAGGGCCCGCTCTCGTGGAACTCATCCGCGAGGAAACGCATAGCTGCTACCTCGGCGACCGAACACACCGGCACGATTGGGGTTATGGCTGCGGGGCCTGCCCGGCTTGCGATCTCCGAGCCAAAGGCTGGCAGACCTGGCAAGCCCTGACGACAACGTCATAATTCCGCGACTGGCTTGGTTAATCCGAGTACGGTAGACGGTGTTGCGCGAGCGCAAACATCTTGTTTCGTCGTGGGGTAGTTTCCCATTTAAACCCCGGCGCGTACCTTCGCCGCTTATATCCCCCCGCCCCAAAGATGGAGACCCGCCATGGCCGAAGTGAAAGCCGATCTCAAGAAGGCTGCAGAACGTCGTAAAGCTCCCCTCGATACCCCGACCGATCTCGGCAGCAACGCCGTCCGCGACATTTCCGGCGCGATGAACGAGCTGCTTGCCGACGTGTTCGGCCTCTACCTCAAGACCAAGAACTTCCATTGGCACATGAGCGGACCGCACTTCCGCGACTATCACCTGATGCTCGACGAGCAGTCGGACCAGATCTTCGCCATGACCGATCCGATCGCGGAGCGCGTGCGCAAGATCGGCGGCACGACGCTGCGTTCCATCGGCCAGATCGCGCAGGCAGCAGCGCATCAAGGACAACGACGCCGAATTTGTCGATCCGCTCGACATGCTGGCCGAGCTGCGCGACGACAACAAGGATCTGGTCGGCCGCATGCGCTCGGTCCATGGCGTTGCGACGAGCACGACGACGTGGCCACCGCGAGCCTCATCGAGGTCTGGATCGACGAGACCGAGCGGCGCCCCTGGTTCCTGTTCGAGTCGAGCCGCAACGAGATCACCGGCCACTAAGCAAAAGAAGGCAGCGGGCAACCGGCAGCAGGCAGCGGTGCTGATTTCGTCCCTGCTGCTCCTGCCCGTTCCCTGCGCCGAAGGGGCGACCGGGCTGCGCTTGACATCAAGCGGGGGCGGTCTACGGATCTGCCCATGTATGCCGTCAAGGAGATCTTCTACACGCTGCAGGGCGAGGGCGCGAACGCGGGCTCGGCCGGCGGTGTTCTGCCGGTTCACCGGCTGCAATCTCTGGTCAGGCCGCGAGGCAGATCGCGCGCATGGCGGTCTGCCAGTTCTGCGACACGGATTTCGTCGGCACCGACGGCGCGGGCGGCGGCAAGTTTCGCGACGGCCGAGCGATCTGCCGAAGCCGTTCTCGCGCAATGGACCGGCGGCAGCGCGGACCGCCTCGTCGTGCTGACCGGCGGCGAGCCGGTGCTGCAGCTCGACGCGGCGCTATCGATGCGTTGCATGCGCACGGGTTTCCGATCGCCATCGAGACCAACGGCACCCTGCCCGTCGCCGCGGGCATCGACTGGATCTGCGTCAGCCCGAAAGCCGGCGCCGACGCTCGCGTCAGACGACGCGGCGACGAATTGAAGCTCGTCTTATCCGCAGCCGGGCTGATGCCGGAAGCGTTACGGCATTCGACTTTCACGCATCGTTTCCTGCAGCCCATGGACGGGCCGACGCGGCGCCGAACACGGCTGCGGCGGTCGCCTACTGCAAGGCGCAACCCCGAATGGCGGCTGTCGATGCAGACGCACAAGTTAATCGGCATTCCGTGAGACGACGGCAGCGCAGCGGGCGCAATAGGCCCTCCCGATAGCCCATTTACGGCCCCGCAGGGGTGGCGTAACCGGGCCAAAATCCCCTATTTGAGCGCCATGCGTATTTACAAGGACTTCCATTTCGAGGCCGCCCATTACTGCCGAGCGCACCCCCGGAGCGTCCGAACTCGCGCGTGCATGGCCATTCGTTCCGCGCCCGCGTCGTCGTCGAGGGCGAGCCGGACGCCGGACCGGCTACGTGTTTCATTTCGACGATCTCGCGCGGCCCTCGAGGACGCGCGCGACGCGCTCGACCATCGCTTGCTGAACGAGGTCGACGGGCTCGCAGCACCAACGCTCGAGCGCATCGCGATCTGGCTGTGGAACCGGCTCGCGAACCGGGTGCCGGGCCTCGCCGAATTCCATCTACTCGCGACAGCTGCGATGAAGGCTGCTCTACCGGGCCCGCCGCGCGCAGTCGCGGCTGGCCGCCGAGTAGCCATGGGACGCAAAGCGCCACCCGGCATCCATTCTTGGCGGATCCGTCGGGATCCCGGATAGCCCGGAACAGGCCGTGCTCGAACGCGTTGCCAACCCGCACGCGGACACGCACTATGTTGCGCGCTTCACGGCGCCCGAATTCACGTCGCTTGTGCCCGTCACCGGCCAGCCGGATTTCGCGCATCTCGTCATCGACTACGTGCCGGGCGACTGGCTGGTCGAGTGCAAGTCGCTCAAACTCTATCTCGCCTCGTTCCGCAATCATGGCGCCTTTCACGAGGACTGCACGGTCGCGATCGGCAAACGGCTCGTCGACTCTGCTCGCGCCCACTACTTCCGCATCGGCGGCTATTGGTATCCGCGCGGCGGCATCCCGATCGACGTTTTCTGGCAGACCGGCGAGCTGCCCAAGGGCGTGTGGCTGCCGGATCAGGGCGTGCAGCCCTACCGCGGCCGCGGCTAGGCTTTCCGAACTTTGATGACACCAACAAAAAGACCCGGCTCATGTGAGCCGGGTCCAAGTCTTATTGTCTTTAACCGCCTAGATCGCAGATTGTCGTCTCACGCCTTCCCAACTCGTCTCACACAGGTACGTGCGCCGGCTCCGTCGCTGCGCCGTTCACGAGCGCGGCTGGCGGAATGGCAGTCTCTTCGGTAGGTGCAGCTTCAGCAGGTGCAGCTTCGGCCACTGGAGCCTCGGCAGCCGGAGCTGCTTCAGCGACAGGCTCAGCTTCGGGTGCAGGACTAGCCTCGGCAGCGGGAGCTGCGTCAGCCACTGTTTCGGCTTCGGGTTCAGGACTAGCTTCGGCAGCGGGAGCTTCCTCGGCCACGGGCTCGGCGTGAGCCTCGATGACCGGCTCTGCTTCCACGACCGGCTCAGCTTCGGCAGCGGGAGCCGTTTCTTCAGCAACAGCCTCGGCGGGAGCTTCGGGAGCTGCTTCGATGACTGCTTCAGCTTCGGCGGCGGGAGCGGCTTCTGCGACTGGTTCTGCTTCGATCGCAGGCGCCTCTTCCGTTACTGCCTCGGCTTCGGCAACAGGTGCTTCCTCGGTAGGTGCTTCTTCTGTGGTCGCTTCGGCAGCGGGAGCAGCCTCGGCAATGGTCTCGGTCTCGGCAGCGGGTGCTGTTTCGACGATGGGTTCGGCTTCCGTCGCAGGTGCCTCTTCAGTAACCGCTGCGGCTTCTTCAGCGGGTGCTGCTTCTTCTACCCCTACTTCGGCAGCAGGGGCAGCTTCGACGACAGGTTCGGCTTCGACCGCGGGCGCGGCCTCGGCAACCGGTTCCGCAGCAGCCTCGACTTCCGCGGGTACGGCATCCGCCAGATCACCGCTTTCCGGCATCACGAGCGCGGTTCCGCATGCGGCGATCGCATCCGCGGCGGCGGTTTCGGCAGAAGCTTCAGGAAGCGCGATCTGCTCGATGGGAGGTTCGAGAGAAACGACTTCGATAGCTTCGGGGCCGGCCACCATCGCGGGCTCGGGATCGCCCATCATCACGAAATCGACCAACTTCTGGGCGGCGGCAATGATCGCGTCCGGCTTACCGCCGAGCTCGAACGCCATTCGCAGGCACTGCATGCGTTGTTCTTGCAGATCCATGGCAACTCCTTGGGAGAAGGTTTTGGGATTGGGCGTTGTTCAAGTAACGCGAACAACGCGTTTAAATCTACACTTGAAGTGCTGTTTCGTCCTGCGCAGTTCGACTGATGTGTGCAAATAAATCTAAGTAAAAGTGTTGACGGCGAATCACTTCCTCAATTTGTCCATGCGGCGCTTGGCCTTGTGCAAAACGATTTACACAACGCACGAACAAAATTCGATTTTTCCGAAGCCTACGGAGGAGTAGCGGGCGTGGGCTCATCCTGAACGGCGAACGCTCATCTAGTCGTTTCCAAGTATAAGTGCGCGGCTGGCGCACGAGACACCTTCGGCCGGCTCGGCTATAGAGCGGACCTCACTCATTAACCGGTGCGCTGCGCTTATGGCTCCTCCCCTCATTCAACTTACGGACATCGCACTCACTTTCGGCGGCACGCCGCTGCTCGACGGCGTCGATCTCTCCGTCGCCGCGGGCGAGCGCGTATGCCTTGTCGGACGCAACGGCTCCGGCAAGTCGACGTTGCTGAAGATCGCCGCCGGCATTGTTCGAGCCCGACCGCGGCGACCGCTTCGTCCAGCCCGGCGCGACGTCCGCTATCTGCAGCAGGAGCCGGACCTTCCGGCTTACGCAACGACGCTCGACTATGTCGAAGCCGGGCTCAGGCATCCGACGATCCCTATCAGGCGCGCTATCTGCTCGGAGCAGCTCGGCCTCACCGGCGACGAGGATCCGGCGCATCTTCGGGCGGCGAGGCGCGCCGCGCGGCGCTTGGCCCACGTGCTGGCGCCCGAGCCCGATATCCTGCTGCTCGACGAGCCGACCAACCATCTCGATCTGCCGGCCATCGAATGGCTCGAAGCAACTCGCAGCGCTGCGCTCGGCGCTCGTCCTGATCAGCCACGACCGCCGCTTCCTCGAGCGACCTGACGCGCACCACCGTCTGGCTCGACCGCGGCCAGACGCGCCGCGTCGACCAGCGGTTCGCGAGTTCGAGGCCTGGCGCGACGAGCGCTCGAGAGGAGGAGAGCAGCAGCACAAGCTCGACCGCAAGATCGTCGCCGAAGAGCATTGGGTGCGCTACGGCGTCACCGGCCGCCGCAAGCGCAACGTGCGGCGCATGGCCGAGCTGCAGGCGCTGCGCCAGCAGCGGCGCGAGCATCGCGGCGCCGCCGGGCAAGGCCGACGATCGACGGTCGCCGAGGCCGAGAAGTCCGGCGCGCTGGTTGTCGAAGCCAAGGGCATTTCGAAAAGCGTTCGGCGAGCGCACGATCGTCGACGATTTCTCGACCCGCATCATGCGCGGCGACCGCGTCGGCATCGTCGGCCCGAACGGCGCGGCAAGACGACGCTGATCAAGCTGCTGACCGGCGGCTTGACGCCCGACAGCGGCGAGATCCGGCTCGGCGCCAACCTCGAAATGGCGACGCTCGACCAGCGCCGCGAAAGCCTCGATCCCAACTGGACGCTCGAGCGAAGCTCTGACCGGCGGCCGCGGCGACACGGTCACGATCAACGGCCAGCCCAAGCACGTCGTCGGCTATATGAAGGATTTCCTGTTCGCGCCCGAGCAGGCCCGCACGCCGCTGGGCGTCCTTTCGGGCGGCGAGCGCGGCCGCCTGATGCTCGCCCGCGCCCTGGCGATGCCCTCCAACTTTCTGGTGCTCGACGAGCCGACCAACGATCTCGATCTCGAAACGCTCGACCTGCTCGAGGAGATGCTCGCCGACTACGCCGGCACGGTCATCCTCGTCAGCCACGACCGCGACTTCCTCGACCGCGTCGTGACCAGCGTCATCGTCCCCGAAGGCGACGGCCGCTGGACCGAATATGCCGGCGGCTATTCCGACATGGTCGCCCAGCGCGGCGCCGGCGTCTCGCGCGACGACACGAGCCAGAAGCCGCAGAAATCAGCGAAGTCGCTGGAGCCGATCGCAGCGACGCCAGCGGGCAAGTCCGCATAAACAGCAGCTGACCTTTAAGGACAAGCACGCGCTGGAGACGCTTCCCGGGGAGATGCAAAAGCTGAATTCTGAGAAGGCAAAGCTGCAGAAGCGCCTCGACGACCCCGACCTCTACACGCGCGACCATAAGGCCTTCACCGAAGCGACCGCAGCCCTCGCCGCCGTCGACGCGAAGCTCGCCAAATCCGAGGAACGCTGGCTCGAGCTTGAAATGCTGCGCGAGGAATTGGAGTTGCGCTAGGCGGCTTCCGCGTGGACCGAGGCGTTTTCGACCCAGCCCCGGATCTTGTCGGCATCGGGCGGGCGCCCTTCGCGGAGAATTTTCTGCCCGGTTTCGCTCTGAGCAAATGCCAGTACGGCGCCGACAAGCGCGTCGGGATCAGCGGCGCGAATAGCTTCCACGTCGCGATATCCTGCTCCGACGAGCAATTGCGCGTGCGTTCCTCTGAGCCTCGGGACGGACATGACGAGGCGCGACTGCGCCTGCCAGTCCCGCAGAATATGAGCCGCCAGGGCGCGCGACTTCAAGAGCTTGGCCATCTCGCTTGCGTCGCGGGCCAGGAAATCGGCGACTGTGATGACGCCGATTTCGGCGAAGCGCTGGGCCGTCTTGGGGCCGATGGAGGGAGCGGCTTCCAGATTATCCGACGTCGCGAGATGGAAACGGGGGACGTGCGGCTTTTCTTCGGGTGCGTCGCCGGGATCGACATTGGCGAGACGTGCCACTAGGCGCGACGCAGGCAATGTCTCCCTCTGCTCAGCCACGGGCGTAGCGACAGGGATCGCCGGAGCCGGTGGTGCGGCGGCGCTCACGCGTGGTTGCGAACGTGGGGTGGGTGGCGGCTGAGGCGCAAGCCGTTTGGCGCGTGCGGCCTCGGCTTCGGCGGCTCGTGGGGCGAGGACCTCCTTTTCATAGAGATCGCGCACCTGCCTGTCGTCCTCGGGCAGGTTCTTGACGACAGTACCCGTCGCCTTGAGCTCGTCGTACATGCGCTGCACGAGATCGCGATCCGCGGCGTTCGAAAGCCGCTTCTGGACCATCTTGATCGGGATCTGCAGCGTGGCGATGAGCGTATCGAGCGCCAGCTCCACATCCGGCGGCGTCATATCGCTCGCGGTGAAGGCGCGGTCGAGAATGCGCGCGAAGCCCGTCGACGCATAGGCGATCAGCTCGGCGACGAATTTGCGTGCGATGTCGTCGAGGCCAGACGGCGGATCGGTCACGCCGCGTGTGATGTCGTAGTGCGCAATCAGCTTCTCATAGTAGCGGTGCGAGAATTCGGCGCCGTCGCAGGTCATCTCCTTGAGCCAGGCCTCGCCCTCCCGCACTGGCACATCGATCGACGCATAGCTCTCGTCGGCGATGCGCTTCAGCGTGTCGTAGGAGCGGTTGATGCTCCACTCGACGGCGCGGTGGATGTTGTTCTCGGCTGCCGTCTGGCCGGTGTGGAAAGGTTGTATGGGGTCGGTGTAATAGTGCGATAGCACGCCGGCGGCGTAGGCCGCCTCGCTCCAGTTGCTCTCTTTAAGGGCCGCCACGAGGTGCTGGTACCAGTTCTGCACCTTCTCGGGCGCGCCGCCCCAATAGCCGTCCTTCACGTGCAGGACGTGGTTCTTGAAGTCCTTGAAGCGGTTGTCGGGATCTTTCGAACCTTCGAGCAGAAGCGCCACATGCTTCAGCATGAGGTTCCGCCACCCTTCGGCCTGCGGATTCTCAAGCTTCTGAAGCGCGTCGAGCGCCAGCTTGTGATGCGTGCCGTTCGCGTGCGCTGCGTAGATGATGCGATAAAGAAGGCTCATGGCGGCTCCAGCGCTCCAAAATGCGCGAGCCGTCACCATCTCTGAATTGACCACCCCGGTCCAACCCGCCGGGATCGTCACAATAGGGATTTCAACAGCACAACCGGGTTGCCGGCTTCGATTGGCCCGCGGCAAACACGCGCTCGGCGGCGGGTTCGTTGATTGAGATCATCGACCCGCCTGCCATGCCGGGCTAAATATTCCGAGTTCGAACAGCCGACTAGGAGCCGACTTTGACCGCCGACCACATCTGGCCCGCGCTTTATCCCGGTATCATCGTCGGCGCCATTTACGGGCTGTCACTTCGAGGGCTTTGGAACACGCTGCTCGGCGCGCTGGGCGGCCTTGCCGGAGCGGCAGTGTCGCTCCTTGTCGTGACCCAACTCGGTTTGGGCGAGGGATTTGTCCCGCTTGTGGCCCTCGTCGCCTTTTCGTTTGTCGGCGCGTTCGCATTCACGCGGCTGACGCGGCTGGGCAGTCGACTGCGCTAAGCCGCCCTTGTGTTTTCAAGCCAAGCGAGTGCACCGCGTCCGGCAGCGGCGCCCGTGGCAAAGCAGGCCTGCAGCAGGTAGCCGCCCGTCGGCGCTTCCCAGTCAAGCATCTCGCCGGCGACGAACACGCCGGGACGCGCCGTCAGCATGAACTGATCGTCGATGCCGCCAAAGGCGACGCCGCCCGCGGAGGAGATGGCGCGCGCGATTGGCGCCATGCCGTTGAGGTGCACCGGCATCGACTTGATCTGCGCGGCTAGCGCTTCGGGCGTAAATGTGGTCAGCGGCGTCCCGGTGGCGTGGGCCACTTCCTGTAGGAGGCCGATATCGACGGCTGAAAGTTGTACCGCCTTGCGCAGGAACGTTGCGAGGGATTGCTTGCCGCGCGGCTTCGCAAGGCGCTGTTCGAGCGCGGTGTGCGGCATGTCGGGGCGCAGATCGATGTGGAGGACGGCTTCGCCGTCCGTGCGGACGGCCTCGCGCGAGGGGCCCGATAGGGCATAAATGGCGCCCCCTTCGAGGCCGGCTTTTGTGATCATCGCCTCGCCTCGGACGTTCTCTCCGCCGAAGCTCAAGGCGATGCGTTTCAGCGGCTCGCCCTGGAACTTGTCGCGGAAGATTTGCGACCAGGAGACGAGAAAGCCGGCGTTGGATGGCGCAAGTGGTGCAGTCTCGACGCCTGCCGCGGTTAGCGGCTCGACCCAGCTCCCGTCCGAGCCCAGATGCGGCCAGCTCGCCCCGCCGAGCGCCAGCACGACCACATCTGCATTCGCCGTCACCTCGCCCCCGCTCGTGGCGAAGCGGAGCGCACCAGCGTCATCCCACCCG